>CATOPL010000001.1 GCA_951802115.1 uncultured Lachnospiraceae bacterium
GAATCGCCGTTTTCTTCTGCCTCGTCAATCTGCTCCTGATAATCGCCCTTTAAACCCTCCAGTTCCTCCTCATAGTAATATTCATGACCGGAAGAAAATTCTTTCTGCAGACCTTCTAATACACCTTCTCCCAGAGGACACTTATCTGTATCCCATCCCAAAGTGACATGTTTCCTGCCAGGTACAAAGATAAACTGGGAACCCTCATATTCCAAAAGCCATGTTTCCCGTTCTGCTCCATTTGTTCCGGTTTTGACTGTTTTTACAAATTGAAAGCCTATCCCCAACGATTCAATGCGGGAACGAACATTGTTTAATAATTCCGACATAGCATATCTCCTTTATTTTATAGCTCACACTCCACATGAAGTTTCTTCAAAACCTCTTTATGTATCAAGCGGCAGGAGCGCAGGTCAATATATTTTAACTTAGGCAGCTTCAGCAATAAGCGGCAATCCGTAAAATTTGTATTATAGAGAGATAACATCCGCAGATTTTTACATTCTGTCAGGAAAGAAAAATCCTCCACACATATTTCACAGATCCGCAGTTCCCGTAAATTCTCCATACGTCCGATAACAGACCAGCCCCGGAGGTCATAATAGTAAGGTTCCGGGGGAAAATGTTCCTCCGGCGCACGAAGATACGCATAGCGCCTTTCATCATCCCAACTCTGGACTGTTTTTTCGGACAGGACAAGCTGCAGCTTTTTCATCTGCTTTAACTTCCGCCCCCAGTCCCAGGCCGTGGACGGCAGCCGTCCGCCCGATTCCTGCCGGATGGCAAGGGCAATCAGCGGATGCAGCAAAATCCCATCTGCCGGTGGTGTTCGATACATGCCAAGGTCAGCCAGCGCATTTCCCGGCATCTCCAGACGGTACGGGCGGGGAAAACGGGTATTCTCCGGGTTAATGCTTTCATAAAACAAATCCTTTAACACCGTGCCGGCCCCTTTGTAGACCTTACGTTCCGCATCCCGGCGGAAAGAACGCTCCATTGCTTCTTTGTCCTTATAATCGTCCAAATGGATATGCTCCAGCGCAAACGGAAATGCCTCCTGCACCTCAAGCAATGCTTCCCGTAACCGAGACTCGTTTACACGGGGAACCGACAGCAGGGCATAATGGAGCAGCTCCAAATCCTCCCGTTCCCGCAAAAAGTCCAGCCATATCTCCAGGTATTCCTTTGCGTCCGGGAAACGCCCCAGATCATAGAGCAGTTCCCTTTTTTCCCTTCCTTCCGCTTTGTCCAGAAGAAACGCCACCTGTTCCAGTTTCACTTCACCGCCCATCCTTAAAAGAGGGATGGCGATACAATAAGTTTCTGGGGAAAGCTCCGACAGCTTATCCAGAATGCGCTCTCTCCAGCTCTTCGCCAGCTCTTTCCTTTCCGCAGGCGTGTGGTACAACTCATAGACTACCTGGTCAAACAACCCTGCTTCCCACCGTTTATCCAAAAACTGTCCATATAACACAGGGTCTACACGATAAGCCAGCAGGGGCAGGCTGTCAACATTTTCGTTTGCAATCCAATCATCCAAAATCCCGCGTATGAAATCCCGGGAAGCCTCCGATAAAGCCGGGAACTTGTCCATGCTGCCGACCGCCAGCAGACGTTCCGCATCCGTATCGGCCTGAATGTAAAGCTTCCGCAGCGTTTCTTCATCGCCATCCAGAGAAAGGCCGAACCACCCCATATCGTAACCGGCTGCCGCCTCCCGCAGCCAACGGATATACCAGGATAAAAAGTCCGGCTCCCTGGGGAAGAATATCCAGGAGCGCTCATATTCTATATAAACGACACGGCCCCGGTCCGGCCCTGCCACCAGCAGATAAGTAAAATAAGTATCTCCCTGAGATTCAATGGGAATACAGCCCCGCCGCCAGTCGTGATCCCTGTCGCCTAAATCTTTTAATGAATCCGGATCGGTTCCCGGAGCAAGATACGGCGTTTCCCCCGGCTCCACCTGCCAGCTCAGCCAGCCGTTCACCTGCTCCAGTGAAAACAAACCATAAAAAGGCCCGGCTCCGCCGTTCCCCGCCTGCAGCAGAAAATTACGGTAGCCGTCCGGAAGTGAGATTGCTGTTTCCCGCTCAAATGCTTCAATCTCTTTGAGAGACGCTGGCGGATTCCATTGATATTTATGATTTTGAGCGCCAAATTGTTTCAAATCGGCATCTGTAGCCCTTGCCTTTTCTAACAATGAGCACAATTCTTCTAACGGAAATGTGTTTGACATAGGCTTTCACTTCCTTCTATATTCACTAAAGAAGTTCTTTTTTCTTTAATCAAATTGTTTCTGATACCTTAATGGATTGTATGCTCCCATGTACAGTCTGGATATACCATTCCTGTTTGCATGAAATGTATAATGATCTCTGCCATTAACTGCAGATCCTCAGTCGCATGTTTTTGAGGAGTAGGCCCATCACCAGTGATATTTAACTGCGTTTCACAAGTTGGAAATTGATCATTTACAAACTCATAATAATTCTCGCATTCCTTGACAATATATACAGTTGACCATCCTTCCCGAAAATCAGCAATCAAACTATTTTCCTTTGTTTCATCGTCAAGTTGGACAGAACAGACAATTCCAGATAGTATTTGATCTGTCAAGCGATTTACGATTTCCTGTGTAAGTGACTCCCCCTGGAGATACGGAATGCGCTCGTTAGAGGGTATTCCTTTGATGTAAGAAACAAACAAAGCATCCGCAAAAAATTTATTGCTCATAGCATTTCCTCCATGAATTTAATATTTCTACAACTGGGCATTTTGTCCCAAAGATCAAATAATTCCAAACAAAACTGTCCGCCATAGACTACGCCGCCTCATCTACGCTTTTGGATTACTCATCTTCGGTGGGAAAACTGCATTTTAAAAGCCTTTTTGATACTCCACACAATCACAGCTGCGGCCACGCACACGGCAAGCCTGAGCAGAATATCCATCATCCAGCTTACTTTCCCATACCGGTACATATCCAACACATAAACCGGATCAACATCATAATCCTCCGCCATCTGGTTCAGCATCCGGCGCTCCTCGGTGGTGGTATAGCGGACATAGCCAGTTGGATAATTGTCTGCCCCTGTTAATGCCAGATAATCGTCAAAATACACACAAAGCCAGGAACCATCTTCCAGCTTCAGCAAATGGTAACGGTTATAATAACCGCCCACGAAGCCCTGTACAAATCGCTGTAAAGGCGGAATAGGGTAATCGGCATAAATGTATTCCGAAACGCTTACTGACCTTTTCACACCGCTATTATGATGCATATGTACGCCTGCCTGCTCCGAATCCCGCAGACGTGCCAACGGGCAAGCTGCCAATTCTCTATTGTTCACGGTAACTGGGGTATTGCTCAAAAAGCAAGTTTCTATATCTTCCTGTTGCTGGAGCCGCTGAACATCCACACTAGGCCGCTGCCCCTGTTCTGTTCCCTCCCCAGCCCACAGATCATACACCCAGCCAGTGGGAACGGATAACAGTACCAATAAAGCAAGGGTGATGCATATAATATTCCGAAAAATAGTAAATAAAAAAGATAATTCTTTTTTCATATAAGCTACATCCCCCCTCTATATTTATCCGTACATAAGATTTATCTCATCAGCAGGGCACCTATGCGATACCCACTCTTCAAAAAAATCATTGAAAAACGTACAATACTCAGGAGATATAAATTTTGTTAGCAAAGCCCCACCACTGGAGACAATGAGTGTATTAGTATCTCTTTCCTGTTTCATAATCAGGACTTCCCCACCTCCGCCATAACCAATAGCTATATATTCCGGACAAAACTCATCCATTTGATATAACTTGCGCTCCTCCGGCAATTCCTCTAATGAATAGAGGATGATATCCCTATATCCTTTACAGTATTTTTCAGGATGATTGTCACAAATAAGCAGAAAATTTATATAGCTTTCCGGTAATATATAATGGTGTGCTTTTTCAAAAGCCTCTATTTCTTTCCTATCCATTTGCTTACACACCTCCGTCCTAATATGTCTTTGTAAATTTTACCTATATAAGCTATTTTACTCCACGTAAAACACCATGTAGACGGAAGTTCGCTTGCTCCAACATTTTAATCAAATGGGCATCCGCATTTGTAATTTCTGCAAAATCAAAAGCTGTTTGCCCTGGTTTGTCAGCTAAAGAGGGGTCTGCGCCATATTCAATCAGTAATCGGATAATTTCTTCCCGATTATCTGTATTCTTTAAGAATACTACCGCTAATGGGCGAACTCCATCTTTGCGGCCACGATTTGGATCTGCGCCAGCCTCTAACAACAGCTTAACAATATCCGTTTTATATTGCATCACCGCAACCATTAAATAAGTATATCCTTGTTGGTCTGATATGTTAATATCCGGAATATTTTCTATAATGTTTTTAATTCGATGAAGTTGACTTGTTACACTGCCTTTAGCTAATTCCGTTTTATATACTGCCATTTCATTTAGTAATGTGTCCATCTTCTTATTCGGCTGCATCAAGCTATTTCTCTCTTTCTGCTTTATAATTCCTAATCATTATATAATGTCCGGTTCACACATCCTGCGCCAGAAAAACTTTTTTTGACGCATGGATTTCGGATCAACTTCTTTCAGCTTATTCAAAATTGGATTGTACATTTCTTCGTGTTCAAAAAGACTGAACTTAGGATCGAACACCAGATTTCTGGCAATTTCATCCCGAAACTGCGGATAAAACGACAGCCACAATCCCAGACAATCAACAAACTGACTAAGGCTATAATTCATCAAATAGAGTATTGCCATATCGTATCCATTGTCATTTACAATTTGTATTTGATAAACCGATTGAAAGGTCAGGTTAATTGCCAGTTCCCCCATTACATCCAAAGAGCCGATTTGCAGATATGGATGCTGCAGATATGGATATTTTTTTATTGTCGGCATACTTAAAAATGTTATCGGCGCATTTGGAGTAATTTCATAACCCGCATAGAGCGGAAGCCCTGTCTCTGTCAAAAAGACAAATGTCTCTGTCGGCAGTTTCAGCGGTTCCAGTGTTTCTTTTGGGAACGGAACTAAAGATGCTTTATATTCTTCTGTTATTTCTATGTTCATGTTGGTTCCTCCTATCATTACTTCTGGACAGGTGATAACAGAATTATTCCGTTACCATGTTGTAATATTCTTCCCCATTCTCTATATATGGCACGGCATAGAACCGTTTCCCTATAAGAGCCCTCAGCTTTTGGATATCCGCCAAATCAAAGGATCCAAACTCCTGATAACAGATGGTTTCACTTGTCTCATTTAACTGCTCATAAAAATCTGTAACAAAAAGGTTAAATTCATCCAGAATCCCCTCAATCGGAACCTGCGTAAGATTTCTGGGTGACGCATCTTCTTCACCATAACAATCCGGCTCCATTTCAAATGTGAGAGATGTAACAAAAACATCTTTATCACCGACATTATATGGACATTTTGTTTTATAAATCCCTTCTTCAATTTTTTGAAAATCAGATGTCGCATATTTTTCCGGTGTATAATTCTTAAAATTTTTCATGTTACTGTTTCTCCTTATTACCTTTACTGAAGTATCCAATTACAGCCATCATAAAACCAGCCAACACAAGAATGACAGCAGGCCAGAAAACATATATCGGCATAATTTCTAATCCTGCAAGAATAAGTAAAGCAATACCCAAAAGCATCAAACTATTACCAAACATTATTTTTTTCATTCTGATTACCCTCTCAAAATGGAATTTATTTTTTGCTTGCAAAAATAAAAATACCAATCGCAAGCAAAACAATTCCCACGATTATTCCTGTAATTGCTGGAGCACCTCCAATTTTACCAGCAACAAATATTGAAGTAGAACCATCTGCCCCGCCAATAAATATCCCTGTATGGACAACTGCATAGACAAGTCCTCTTTTTCTCTAAAATAGTTTCTGAGTTCAAATGTTGTAGTAAGCACTTTTTTAGAAAGACAGCATAGCAACATATCTTTTAAAGGCAATTTCCGCTTTCTTGAAAAAGTATTTTTTCCATTTTGTCTTGCATAATTTATAAGTGCCGGATTCGATAATGATTTGGAAAACTTTTGAAATCTCTTTTTATAAGATTTATTCATATACACCCCTGTCCATATTTTAGCATAAAGAAAAGAACCTGTTGACAGATTCCTTTAGATTTTTCCTTAAGTTTATGATGTTGGGCGTGGCCGGTGGCTTGCTCTGCCCCTATAAGGGGCTATTACCTGCTTGCGCCCGGAAGGCGCACGGAAGGTCCGCTTGCTGCACCACATTCACAGCTGCCTTTAAAAGGGCTTTTTCAGTGCTTCCTTATTCCGGCGCTGGCGTATTTCACATCCAGCAGACTGCACACCCCTTACATAAAACCACAGATAACCGTCCACCCGGTTTCCATCGGCCACTGAAAATAGATCTCATGATATACATTTGACGATTCGTTATGCAATTTTATGACTGCCCTGCTGTTTTGCAAATGGGAAGGCTCGTTGTTTTCCAGAGTCAGGATCATACTGTCGCAGTTTCTGTTATCAAATTCCCTGTGGAAGACTTTTCTCCATCCTCCCCGAATATTTCTGATATTCGCGTAATCAGAACCTCCCCGCTTTTTCGTAAATTCTGTATGGGACAGGAAAAGAAATTGCTCGATGATCACTTCTGTCGCTAAAATAACGGGAGCATCTATGGGGTTGTCAAAATAAAAGATACTCATTTTTCTGAGCCCTGTTTTTTCTGTTTCCTTAAAAGAAAACTCACTCATATAGGCCTCCGTGTCAAAATAACTCTTTTTGTTACGGCAAAAAATACCCGGCCATCCCTGTAAGCACTTCTGTCCTCTCACCGCATTCCGGACATGTATAAGTCCCGAAATAATAGCGAAGACGCTCCACGCCTTCTGTATCACCCAGAAGCGCAAACAGGTTGAACAGCCAGGAGCTTACATCTGCCAGGCTTTCACCATCCCACTTCTTTACGGGTACATCCGCTTTTTCAATCCGTCTGGAAGGATCAAAGTAGCCGAATTCAATCTCTTCATCACAGTTTTCACAATCTGGACAGGCGATATAGCAGGATTCCAGTTCCGACATAGTCAGCAGAAACGCAAACCTTCTCTCCCCCAGAATTGCCGTCACGGCAAAGGCAAACCCCCGTCTTAAGCTGATGTGTTTTTCCCGCACAATATCCATATGTCCCGCCAGGAAATCGGTGGTCATATCCCGGATCTGCAGAATGGCGTTCTCATAGCTTTCCCGCACATCGTCCTCCTCTGGCCTGTCGCCAAACACATCTGTGGCCAGGCAGCTTCCGACCGCCAAAATCCCCCGGAACATCCACTCTGCATCATTCTCCTTTTCCCATCTCTCCATCAGTCTGGCAAGATAAGGGACGGCAAGCCAGGTAGCGGGATAAAAGCTCATCTGATGCCACAGGTTTTCACAGAGATTGTCAAAAGCCAGCTCATAGTTTGTCTTCAGTGTCTTGTCCAGGCGGCGCAGCTTAAAGGTTTCACAGGCGTCTTCCCGCTCCCCCATCAGAATAGTCAGGTACTCGCTCACATCTCCATAAGCGCCTCTGTAAGTTTCCCATAAGACAGAATCAAGCTCCTGGAGCGTATAGGGATGCTGCCCCGCCTTCCGTCTGGCTGCCTGAAAGGGCACGCCCATACAAATCTGTCCGCCTGCCTTCTTTGCTTGGGATACCGGCTCCTTTGTCTTCAGGCAATGTTCCGGTAAATGAACCTCTTTGACTTTGCAGTCCCAAAATAAGCTGGCATCGGAGATTTCGCTGCCTTCCAGAGAAAGCCAGGTTAAACGAAAAAGCTTCAGAATATCTTCCATATGCAAAAGCTTCGGGCAGTGTAGCAGACTGAGACTTTTTAAATTAACAAGATTCTTAAGGTATGCGCAGTCAATCACTCCGCAGGCCGAAACCTCCAGGCTTTCCAGGGCGGTACATGTCGTTAAAAAGGAAAAATCATTGACCTGCATGGCGGAAATGGTCAGCTTTTTCAGCCGTGACATTTTTCCAATCACACAGAAGTCTCCCCTTGCGATCACAAGCCGCTCCGGAAGCGGATCGTGAAGGGGATCAATAAGCTTCCGATAAACCGGGCGCCCGCCGCAGGACAGATTCTTTATTTTCTGAAAGTCGTAAAGATTTTCCGGCACCCTGCCAAGGGCCTGGGCAACATAAGTAAGCAAAATCGGGTCGATTGTTATTTTATCTGATTCCATGTCGTCTACATCCTCAAACTTGTAAGAAAGCTTTCATACTCCTGCTCTAACTGTTTTTCATAAGGATCATTCATGGCTTTTGCCGCCGCAATCCCCCTTGTATATAAATTTCCGTACCAGCTCGACTGCGGCACTTTCTGCAGTTCCATCTTTGCCCACTTCCACAAGCCGGCTGCTGCCTCCGTATGATTCGTCGTGACCTCAAAACAGGCCTCCAGGATATCCTTGAACAGCCGGAGCGTCCGGATCTGTCCATAATCCGTGGTTTTGATTACTTTTTCACATAAACAGAGTGCCTTTCCATAATCGCACATATGTATGTAATGCCGGATCAGATTTTTATACCCGGAAATGATATCTCTCGCACCACTGTTTTCTGCTGACAGGATCTCCGCCAGCTGTTCCTGATAAAGCCTTTCATTTTCCGCATCTTTTCCCAGAAATGTGTTGAAGTCGATCAATACTCTGCGGTTGGAATCGGACCATTCTGTAATATTCTTTTTCCACTCATCCAACAGGCTTCCCATCACATCCCCATATTCCATTTCCCGGCACAAATAGATACAGTCCAACAGGCTGTTTTCCTCAAAGTCTTCCTCCATCTGTCCGTCCGGGTCATAGCCGCAGGCACAGTCAAAGTTTGCATTTTTTGCCCGCTCCAATAAACCGTCATATTTTCCATCCCCATTGTATTTTCTGATCAGGTGAGTCAGTATCTGCAGCGTACTCCCTATCCCCTGAAATGAATTCCGCTCCCTGTCTTTGAGTTCCTCTCGAAACAGGAAAGAAACCGCCTCTTCATCCTCGATATGGCAGTACAAAAGAAAATACGCCAGCCGCAGACGGTTCGTATAGTTTTCATCATCCGTACCCCATTCCCCGTTACGAAATTCCTTATAGCGGACTGTACCGTCATTTCCCGCTTTCAGAGCCCGGTAAACGGCCTGCTGCTCTTCTATTTTTGACCTCAACTGTTCCATCCCTATAATCTGTTCCTTTCATTGTTCCTTTTGAGCCAATTCTGACAGCAAAAGGTCATTTCATCTAATTCATTCAAATAATTAATCCCTTCCAGAATAGCATAACCTGATGTTCCATGCACAAACCAATACGAAAATTGTCTTACCTCACCAGATAACTAATTACTGACTTTCATAAGCAAACGCTCCTGCAAACTCCGATTTTGTTTTTATATAGCTATAAACTTTAAATTTAAACCTGACCTTACGATATAGCAACGCTCTATCTTGAAGTAATAAAATTCTGAAAGTCGTCAGCCATTTCAAAAAATTTACACCTGCACTTCGGACAGACGGACGGAACGATCAGAGGACAAAATTTCAGCTTCACATATTTGATATGCAGCCCCTCTATAGCCAGCAAACAATCTTTCTCCTTCAGATTATCCCCTCTTGTTGGAACGTAATAGGGAAATGGATGTCTGCAGCATGGGCACCTCCAAAACAGTTTGGGAGTAAATCCAAACGGAACAGCCAAAAAGGAAAGCAGAAATGATACCGCAGTTACCAGGATCAAAAGCACCAGGAACGGATGGTTTTCTGTCATGGCACTCAGTTCCACATCCTTACTAAAAATAATCACGGGAACAAACAGCACCATACTGCCCAGACAAAAAGCAGCAAAGCATCCCCATTGTATCAGGAACACCACTTTCGCAAAGGCACAGCATCGCCGGTTTGCAATATCATCCATATTTTTTTCATCATCCTGTCCCCTGTCTTTTATCTAATAAATGTATTTTCAGCCTTTGAAGCTTCAGCATACCGGTATTTATTTTCTGTGTTCTGTCTGTGCTTGTGTTTATCTGCCTGGCTCAGTGACAGTATCACTTAATGTTGTTCTTCTGTCTCCTAAGCAAAGTTTTTATGCTCCATATCATTACAGCAACAACAGCACAGGCAGCGAGCCGCAGCATGGTATCAAATATCCAGCTTACTTTCCCATGCCGGTACATATCCAGCACATAAACCGGATCAACGTCATAGTTCTCCGTCATCTGGTTCAGCATCCGCCGCTCTTCGGTAGTCGTATGACGGATATAGCCTGTCGGATAATGATCTGCCCCTGTCAATACCAGATAGTCGTCAAAATATACGCAAAGCCAGGAACCGTCTTCCAGCTTCAGCAAATGATATCGGTTGTAATAGCCGCCCACAAAGCCCTGGATAAATCGCTGTAAAAGCGGAATGGGGTAATCGGCATAAATGTATTCCGAAACATTTACCGACCTTTTCACGCCGCCATTATGATGCGTATGTATGCCTGCCTGCTCTGAATCCCGCAGACGTGCCAACGGACAATCTGCCAGTTCGCCATCGTTCACGGTAACTGGAGTATTGTTTAAAAAGCAGGTTTCTATATCCTCCTGTTGCTGGAGCCGCTGAACACCCACGCCAGGTCGCTGCCCCTGCTCTGCTCCAGTACCAGCACGGAAATCATACAGCCAGCCGGTAGGAGCGGCTAATAGCACCAAAAAAACAAGGATGGTACATACAGCATTTCGCAGAATCGTGAATAAAGAGAATGATTCTTCTTTCATAAATATCCGGCTCCCTCCTTGAAGTTTTTACCCATCCAACGTTTTTATATGCCGCTTTCGTTGGCGGTTAAAGTTTGCTTTGATTCCTGCTGATTCAAAAGGAAAGTCCCATATAAAACAACCGCATTGCAGGCATTTCCCCGCCTTTGTTACAGATATGCTTGAAGATTATCCCGATCTGCGACCTGACAAACATTCAACCTCAAAAAACAACTATAAAAAACGAAAAGAGGATTGTCCATCTTCACCCATAAGTAGTGATCTGCAATATCCATAATTATTTATTCGTACATGCTGATTATATTTTTACAATCGCCTTTACCAGCAACATCATCGGACGGCGCAGCTCGTCTTTCATTCCCGGAATATCCATCGTTTCTTCGGGCGGCTTCGCCTCTTCCACAACTTCAAGTCTAAAACCGTTCTTCAATAATCCCATCAATATAACCGCATCCCAGATCAAGAACGTTTTCCCTGAAGCAGCGGGAACAGGGGCCTTAACTGATGCCATTCTCCGGCAGCACTCAGTCCGTCCCTGCTGCGGGACATTTTAGCGTATTCTTTAAAAAATCTTTCATCATCGTATCCATGATTCACGTACTATCCTCCTGTTCCGATTTGTTCCAAAGACCATTGCTGTTCCAGCAAAAACCCAAAGTCGTAAGAATGCAAAGTTCTTTAAAAAGCAATCCCGCATTCTAAAGCGATTGTCATATACTTATCACGAAAACTTAACCCATAATCCGTCAGATCTCTTATTTCCCACTGATCGGAATCCAAGTTATCTGCCCCATAGAAAAACTGAATCATCGGTATCTTTCTGAATTTTGCAACCGCTAAAGACGCTGAACATTCCATTTCAACAGCAATACAGCCCTGCATTTTACGTTCCCTGACAGCTTCTGGTGTTTCTCTGTAAATGGCATCCGTAGTCCAGACTTTCCCTACTACATATGGAATTTTATGCCGCTTTAAGCACCGCACCGCTATATCAACGGAAGAACTGTCCGCGTCTATCTCTTCACTCGCAGGAAAATAATGATAGCTTGTACCCTCATCTCTGAGGGCCGAAGAGGGCACAATTATTTTGCCATCTGCAATGGATTGATTTAATATGCCACAGCATCCAAACTGGACTACTTTTTGAGCTCCCAACGCTATTATTTCCTCCAAACCGGCAACACATGCGGGCGCTCCTACTCTGGAAAGAAACAATCCCATTTTCTTATCCGCATATTCTATCTCATATACAGGTATGGTTCCATTGGCAGAATACAGATTTGCAATCATTTTCGTCTCATTGTTTTCCACAAAATCTTTGATTATGTTTTCTGAAAATGTGGTGATACATACTTCCGGAAAGCCGGAAACCTTTTCTGTAATATCACAAGGATTCAGAAATGCATCTTTATTCTCATAAAAACGATTAAAAATTGTGGTCATCGCAGTCACTCCTTACTAAAATTTTTCTGATTTCTTTGGTTATTCTGGAAGGAATCTCTCGATTCACAGGCATCAGCTTACTGTACATCCTCACACCCTGATAGGAAAATACAATCAGATCAAAAACAGCAGAAATATCTACTTCATGAAACACCTGCCTGTCTATCCCATATTTTATCAACTTTTTCCATGTATTTGCAGATAATAAATACTGTTCATATAAAGTATTATTTCGACATGCAATATCAGGGATACTAAAATACTCATATACTGCGACGCTCAATGATGATTGACTATCCAGCATTTCCTTCTCATATTTTTTTAAAATGTCATCCAATATCGTTATAGCCGACAGATTTTGTTCTATTTTTAAATCAACTTCCAGATCCTGTTGCCCCGTCATATCGTCGAGAATCTCCTGAAAGATTTGACGCGTACTTTCATAGTGGCAATACAAACCGCCCCGGCTTAACTTTGCAGCTTCACAAATATCTTTCATTGTCACTTGTTTAAAGCCTTTTTCAGCAAACAAAGAACTCGCACATCTTTTAATATGTTCTCTTGTTTCTCTTCCTCTTTTATTCATATATACTCCAATTTTCAGACACATATGTCTGAAAACATTATACGACATACGTGTCTGAAAATCAATATGATATATTTTATTTAATCCTTTTCTGTCGTACACATCTTTTTCTCTGCATAAACCGTCTGCTATCCAACATATACTGTACACGCAAAAAACAGATATTTATATCATAATTTTTTCCTTATCTTCCTTTTTTTACTTCATATGTTTGTTTTGATATGGTATACTAACAATCGGAGCGTTTTGCTGAAAATAATGAACGAAAAGGAGAGATTTAGACGTGACTGAAAAAAGAACGACCTCCCACAGCCGGGAGTTCCGACGGAGCCTCAATGGGAGGATATTGAGAAGTACCACACTTAATATTCTGGTATTGGTGATTTTATGCTGCGTAATTATGGCGTTCTCGATGCAGTCGTTGGCTAACAACATTTTGTTGGATAGCCTGCAGCCCATGGCCCGGCAGTCAGCCAAAACCGTGGAGGCCAACATTCACATGCTTGCAGATCGTATGATGACCATCGCCGGAGATCCCCGAATCACACAATCTGTCGAAGAAGAGGCAGATAAACCCGATCCGGCAGCTCTGATGGAAAGCAGGAATAGCCTTTTGACAGATGCGGCAGAGATTTACGAACTGCACTCCATCGCTTTATATGATCTGAATGGTCAGATCCTTCAGGGAAACGACAGTGCACCCGGCAGCCTGGACAGCGATTTTTTCAGACTATTACAGGAGACTGACAATCTGACAACTGATTCCTCTACCATCTACGAAGATAAGCTGGGCATTACAATGGGAATGCCGGTAAAGGAAAACGGCGAAACTACTCTCTATGTAGTAGGAGTCTATAAATATGATACTTTAAATGATGTGATCAGTGGCATCAACATTGGAAAACACGGAATGGCTTATATCGTAAACCGTGAAGGAATTGTCATCGGGCATCCGGAGCAGTCCCTGGTTCTGGCAGGAAGCACTCTGGTCCAGCTCAGTGAAGGAAACGAAAAAACTTTAAGCCGCGTGACAACCGGCGAGACAGGCGCAACAGAATTTTCTGTAGACGGCGAGATGATGATGGTTGCCTTTTCACCAATCCGCGGAACTCAGTGGTCCCTGGTGATCCAGGTGCCAAAGGCTGATTATAATTCTTTGATTAATGCAGCCATGTTTGCGGCTGTTCTGACTACTCTGGCCGTACTGGTGATTTCCATTCTTCTGGTTCTGCGTCTGGCCAGATCCATTTCTCATCCGGTAAAAAATGTCACAGACCGGATACTGACACTTTCAGACGGCGACCTGCACACAGAAGTGGTTTCAATCCATTCCGGGGATGAACTGGAGGTTCTGACCAAGACCCTGGACGCTACCATAGAAAATATAAACCGCTACATATCCGATATCCAGCAGGTACTGACCCAGGTTGCAGGCGGAAATTTATGCGCGGAACCACAAGTAGAATATCAGGGAGACTTTGCGCTTATACGTGCAAGTTTAGGTACGATTATTCAATCCATGAACGAAACGCTTACTGGTTTCCGTGCAGCCGCATTCCGGCTCACAAAAATGTCCGAGGAACTCAAAGACCAGTCTTCCCTGCTGCACCAGGCTTCGATTGAGCAAAATCAGACTACCGAATCACTCGTACACGAAGTAGGCCATGTAAAAGAACAGCTTGCAAACGTTACGAAAAGCAGCAGCCAGACCCTGAATAAGACAGAAGAAATCACAGAGTGCGTCCAGAAAGCCAACACCCAGATGAGCTCTCTCACCCACGCCATGGATAACATCAGCGCCAATGCGCAGGAGATCACCAAGATTGCCAAGGCGATTGAAGATATTTCCTTCCAGACCAGCATTCTTGCCATCAACGCTTCCGTGGAAGCCGCCAGAGCCGGTTCTGCAGGAAAAGGTTTTGCCGTAGTGGCCAGCGAAGTTAAAAACCTGGCATCCAGAAGCGCTGAAGCAGCTCAAAGTGCTACCAAGATGGTAGACAACACAAGGTCTATTATTCAGACCGGCGTCGAACTGACCGCTGATACCGCGAATTCTCTTCAGGCTATTTTCTCAGTCTCCAATGAAATTTCTGCCATATCAGATCAGCTTGTGACTGCTGTACATGGGCAGGAAAACGCCCTTGCTATTATGGAGGAGCGAATTGCTTCTATCTCCGCCATCGCTGACCAGAATCTGCAGAATGCAGAAGGAACGGAGCAGTCCAGCGGATTGCTTGCAAAAGAAGCTGAAGACCTTGAAATTCAGGTAAAAAAATTTGTTTTAAAGGAGGAAGGCAACCGATGAAACGAATATTGTGTTTCGCTATGCTGCTTCTGCTTGTCGTACCAATAACGGCCTGCGGAAAAACAACGGAACTTCAGGACGGTTATTACACAGCTCAGGCTGCAGATTATCATCACGGCTGGAAAGAATACATTACAATTATGGTAAAAGGCGGAAGTATTGTCTCTGTAGA
This sequence comes from uncultured Lachnospiraceae bacterium, assembly GCA_951802115.1. Classification (GTDB taxonomy): domain Bacteria; phylum Bacillota; class Clostridia; order Lachnospirales; family Lachnospiraceae; genus Hominiventricola. The sequence goes on from CATOPL010000001.1 coordinate 15,331, forward strand.
ATACAATGCCGAAAATTCAAGCGGTTTTATCAAAAGCTGGGATAATGCTTACATGCAGACAATGCTGCACTCCTCCGGAACCTATCCCAATCAATATACACGCTATTATGCCTCTCAGCTTCTGGAAAGCGGACGTTCAGACAGCATTGATGTGCTGTCCGGAGCAAGTTCCTCGCACAGTTCTTTTCAAAAGCTGGCGGAAGCAGTGCTCGAACAGGCCCGGGAAGGGGATTCCAGCATTGTATATGTTGACACTGCTTCCTAAACTGTATCCTCTGTCTGACTGCCACATTGGTTATACAGAATGTTTTTAACCAAAGTCAAACAAGGACAGCTGATTTGACTCCGGAAGCCCTTCGAGAAGTCCCAGGTCGCCCATCAGGTCAATGACCGTTTTGCTCAGTTTGCTGCGCTGACGCAGATCATCTCTGGACAAAAACGGTCCCTGGGACGCCGCTTCCACCAGCATGTCCGCCGCCTTGTCGCCAAGACCGTCAATCGTGGACAACGCCGGCATCAGCTTCCCGTCAATAATCTGAAACTTATGCGCCTCCGCTCTGTAAATATCCACTTTCATAAATTCAAAACCGCGGGCATACATCTCCTGAACGCTTTTCATGTCCTTCAGCGTATCCTGCTCTTTTTTGGAAAGAGTTTCACTCCTGCGCTTATAATCCAACATGTAATATTCCAGACGCTCTCTGCCCTGACACATAATCTCATAGTCAAACGCTGATGCACGAATACTGAAATAAGCAGCATAATAGGCCAGCGGATAATTGATCTTGCAGTAGGCGATTCTCCATGCCATCATCACATAAGCCGCCGCATGGGCTTTCGGAAACATATATTTGATCTTTTTACACGACCAGATATACCAGTCAGGCACCCCATGTTCCGTCATGGCCTGCTCCCATTCCGGCTTCAGCCCTTTTCCTTTCCGAACACTCTCCATGATCGTAAAAGACAGTTCGCTGTCCATTCCCATGCCGATCAGATAAACCATAATATCATCACGGGTACAGATCGCTGTGGAAATCGTCGCTTTTCCTTCCTGAATCAATGTCTGGGCATTACCAAGCCATACATCCGTTCCATGAGCCAGTCCTGCGATCCGTACCAGATCAGAAAAATGCGTCGGATGAGTATCGATCAGCATCTGCATGGCAAATTCCGTACCAAATTCGGGAATTCCCAGTGAACCAAGCTGTGTTCCGCCGATGTCTTCCGGCCGGATCCCCAGAGCATCCGTATTTTGAAACAGCGACATAACCTCCTGATCATCCAGAGGAATCTCTGTCGCATTGATGCCGGTCAAATCCTCCAGCATACGAATCATGGTGGGATCATCATGCCCCAGAATATCCAGTTTCAAAAGATTATGATCAATCGAATGATAATCAAAATGCGTTGTCACGATATCCGTTGTCATATCATTTGCCGGATGCTGCACTGGAGTAAAAGAATAGATTGTCTCTCCCAGCGGGAGGACAATAATACCGCCCGGATGCTGTCCCGTTGTCCTACGGATCCCCGTACATCCTGCCACAATCCGGTCAATCTCACAATTCCGTTTGCTGGAACCCCGTTCCTCATAATAACGTTTTACATAACCAAACGCTGTTTTGTCCGCCAGCGTACCAATCGTCCCTGCACGGTATGTCTGTCCGGCGCCGAAGATTACCTCAGTATATTTATGTGCTTTTGACTGATAGTCCCCGGAAAAATTCAAATCAATATCTGGTTCTTTATTGCCTTTAAATCCCAGAAATGTCTCAAAAGGAATGTCAAAACCCTCTTTATTCAGACTGGTCCCACACTCAGGACAGTGTTTATCCGGCATATCGCAGCCTGCCATACCGGAAAATTTTCTTACATCCTCCGAATGAAAGTCGCTGTAGTGACAATGCGGACAGATATAATGAGGACTGAGCGGATTTACCTCTGTAATTCCCGCCATCGTTGCCACAAAGGAAGAACCGACGGAACCGCGGGAACCGACCAGATAACCATCCGCATTGGATTTCCACACCAGTTTTTGAGCAATGATATACATGACCGCAAAACCGTTTCCAATTATGGATTTCAGTTCTCTTTCCAAACGCTCTGTCACGACTTCCGGAAGCTCTTTTCCGTAAATTTCCCACGCCTTCTCATAGCAGATCCTGCGCAGAGTCTGATCAGAATCTGCAATCACCGGCGGACATTTATCAGGACGGACCGGCGAAAGATGTTCGCACATGTCTGCAATCCGGTTCGTATTGGTAATAACAACTTCCTCCGCTTTCTCTGTCCCCAAAAATTCAAACTCCTGGAGCATCTCTTCCGTCGTGCGCAGATACAAAGGAGCTTGCTGGTCCGCATCGGAAAATCCCTTGCCTGCCATAATAATTCTTCGGTATACCTCATCCTCCGGATCAATAAAATGTACATCACAAGTAGCAACTACCGGTTTTTGAAATTCCTCTCCCAGCTTGACAATTTTCCGCACATTTTCACGAAGATCTTCCTCAGACCTCACCGGACTCTTTTCATCCCTCAACATAAATGCATTGTTGCCCAGCGGCTGAATCTCCAGATAATCATAAAAATCCGTAATCCTGGCAATATCCTGTCCTGGTGCACCTCTTAAAATTGCCTGATACAGTTCTCCCGCTTCACAGGCAGAGCCGATAATCAGTCCCTCTCTGTATTTCTGCAGTTCACTTTTAGGAATTCTCGGTCTTCTTGCAAAATAATCCAGATGTGACATAGATACCAGACGATACAGATTAACCCGCCCGATATCATTTTTGGCAAGAATGATAATATGATAAGTCGGAAGCTTTTTAATCGCCGCTGTATTCGCTCTGCCCATCTCATTCACCTGATCCAGTGTACAGACATCTCTGGCTTTAAACATTTCCAGAAATTTTACAAAAATATCCGCCGTGCACACCGCATCATCTACCGCCCGGTGGTGATGATCCAGGGTAACATTCAGCGCTTTGGCTACATTGTCCAGTTTGAACTTACTGAGATTGGAGAGCAGAAGCCGTGCCATCGCCACGGTATCCCCAACCGTAAAATTTGTCTCAATGCCCATCCGACGGCAGTTTTCCTCAATAAATCCCACATCAAAAGATGCATTATGTGCAACCAGAACACATCCTTCGCAGAATTTCAGAAATTCCGGAAGAATCTTTTCTATGACCGGAGCATCCAGTACCATCTCATCACTGATACCGGTCAGCTGCTCAATCTCAAAAGGAATCGGCTCCTGCGGATTTACAAAACTGCTGAAACGCTCCGTAATTCTTCCCTGTTCCACTTTCACGGCCCCGATCTCAATAATCCGGTTATTCACCGCACTGAGTCCTGTAGTCTCCAGATCAAACACGACATAAGAGCTGTCAAGACTCTGACCTCTGGAGTGCTCTACCACCTCCTTCAGGTCATCCACCAGATACCCTTCCACGCCGTAGATAACCTTAAACTCTTCATCCTTGGAAATGCTATGGCTTGCCTCCGTAAAGGCCTGTACGCAGCCATGATCCGTAATCGCGAGTGCAGGCATTCCCCAGGCTTTCGCCCGTTTCAGAAGTACAGAAGCATCTGTCACACCATCCATATCGCTCATCTTTGTATGACAGTGCAGCTCCACACGCTTTTTATAAGAATAATCCATACGAGATGTGGTAAAATCCGCCGTCTTTTTTATTCCCACAACAGAACTGATCGCAAGCTCATGGTCAAACCGGTCCAGCGCTGTCATTCCTTTTAACTTTACAAAATTTCCTTTCTGAAGCCTGTCTCTGATCTCCGAAAGCACTTCATTTTTAGTAAACATTTTTACATGAATCGTATCTGTAAAATCTGATACCGTCAGAGTCAGAATTGTCCTTTCCCCTCTGATCTCCCGTTCTTCCACATTCAGGATTTTTCCACGAATCGTCACCTCGCCCATCTCTTCAATGACCTGATCCAGGGGGATCGGTTCATCCTCAAAATCTCTTCCATAAAGCACATCGGGATTATCGCTTTTGCGGTATCCAGAACTTCTGCCGTTCTCCCTGCCTTCTCTGAATGCTTTTCTTCCGAAATTCCTGCCTGCTGCCCGACGATTGCCGCCGGCATCTTCCGTCTCCCGAAAAACTCCTTTTTCAGAGTCCTTCTGTTTTGTTTCCGGCTTTTCGTCCGACTTTTCCGCCTTTTCTTTCCTTAGATTCTCAGTCAGAAAACTGATTCTCTGCCTCAGCTGCGCCTCGCTCTTTTCCATACTTTTACTGTCTCCGGATTCCAGATACTCCACGTCCACTTTTACGCAAAAACCGCAGCGCTCGTTAAATACGCGGTCCAGAATCCGAAGCAGGTCTTCCACTGCTTCCCGATCATAAATCTTATCGGAAACTCCAACCATAACGGTATGCTCATCCGGAAACTCCATCCTGGCATTTTTCATAATGCTTCGTTTATATGGACTGTATACTTCCAGTTCTGTCAGAACACTGTCTTCATACACATCCCACAATTTTGCAGGCGTATACTGTTCAGACAGAAAAAACTTTTCAAAAATATGTACCTGTACTTTGCGGTATCCAAAGATCTGCCGCCTGATCTGCCGGGACAACTGAAAAAGCTGATCTTTGGCAATCAGCTTTTTACTCGTAATATAGATCCTGAATACGTCCTGTTTGGGAGTCATGGACACTCTTGTAACCATAACCTGCTCAAAAAGCGTACGCACCTTCGCATCCACCTGCAGCGTGCGAAACACTTCGAAAAAGGGTTTTTCATTCATTTTTCCAGTTCTCCAGCTCCTGACGAAGCGCGCTTAAGAGTTCATTTTCCGGCAGCTTTTTCACCACTTCTCCGTGTTTGATCAAAAGCCCCTCGCCAATCCCTCCGGCGATTCCTATATCTGCTTCTCTTGCCTCTCCAGGTCCATTGACAACACAACCCATAACCGCTACTTTAATATCCAGAGGAAACTCCGCCGCCATCGTTTCCACCTGATCCGCCAGACGAATCAGATCGATCTTCGTCCTCCCGCAGGTCGGACACGACACAACTTCAATTCCTCCTTTTCTGAGTCCAAGAGTCCTCAGAATCAATTTTGCAGATTTAACTTCTTCCACTGGATCTCCTGTCAGAGATACCCTGACAGTATCTCCAATACCCTGACTCAGAATAATTCCAAGTCCGACAGCTGACTTAATATTCCCTGAAAACAGCGTTCCCGCTTCCGTAATCCCAACATGCAGCGGATATACGGTCTGGCCGGCAATCAGTTCATGGGCTTTCGCACACATCATAACATCCGAAGACTTGATGCTGATCACCAGATTGTCATACCCCAGATCTTCAATGATCCGGACCTTCTGGAGCGCGCTTTCCACAATACCTTTTGCCGTAACACCGTGGTATTTTTCCAACAGTTCTTTTTCCAACGATCCGCTGTTAACTCCTACGCGGATCGGTATATTCCTCTCCCGCGCAGTATCAACCACAGCCTTGATCCGTTCAGAACTTCCGATATTACCAGGATTAATCCGAATCTTATCTGCTCCGTTTTCCATAGCTGCAACAGCCATTTTATAATCAAAATGAATATCTGCCACCAGAGGGATTTCTATCTGCTTCTTTATCTCCTTCAGCGCCAGCGCCGCCTCCATTGTAGGCACCGTACAGCGGATGATCTCGCACCCCGCTTTTGTCAGCTTCCTGATCTGCGCAACTGTCGCCTCCACATCTTCTGTTCTTGTATTGGTCATGGACTGAATCAGAATCGGATTACCGCCGCCAATGACCCGGTCACCAATCTGTACTGTTTTTGTGTGTTCTCGATACATACCCGCAACACGCTCCTTTTCTAATATCGTCTATTACGTTCTCTCTCATACTCCATGCGTCTTTTTACACTGTATTTATTCACACTCAGAACAAGTCCAATTTCAATCAGAAGAAACACGGTAGCCGTTCCTCCATAACTGAAAAACGGCAGCGTCACGCCTGTAGTTGGAAACAGATTTGTTACCACCATCAGATTCAGTATTACCTGCAGCGCAATATGTGACAAAACTCCGATAGAGATCATTCGTCCCAGCAGATCCTCCGCAGTCTGAGAAACCGTATAAATCCGATACAGAAGATACACAAATAAAAGGATAATCAGTCCTGCTCCAAAAATGCCCAGCTCTTCACAAATAATTGCAAATATATAATCATTGTAAGGTTCCGGTATCTTTCCGAGCTTTTGAATACTGTTTCCAAGGCCTCTGCCCCACAGACCGCCGGAACCGATCGCATACAATCCCTGCAGGGACTGAAATGCCTTATCCTGCTCATACTCATAAGGATGCAGCCATGCACGAATGCGGACCAGCCGGAAATTCTCTTCCATCTCCAGAGGATCCAGGTGATTGACATAATACAACACCCCTGCAGCCAATGCTACAACAGCTGCCGCACAGAGGATAAATTTCCACTGTTCAGGATGCACAACATAGATCATAAACACTGCTGTGCCCAGTAAGATCGCCGCCGTACTCATGTTGTTGCTGATTCTCAAAATCATCACCGACACAATCGCTGGCGGAATAATCAGTCGAAGCATGGATTTCCAGCTTCTCAGATGATGCCTGCGCACAACAATAATCGTTGCCATAACCACGATCATCAACAATTTAACCGGTTCTGCCACCTGAAACTGCACCGGACCGATTCTCAGCCATCTGGTTGCGCCTTTCACAGTAACCGCAAGAGACGGCACCTTCAGAAGCAGTATCAGTACAATACAGACCAGATATCCAGGCAGTGCAAAAATACACCAGAAATGATAATTCACACAGGATACCAGAAGCATGGCAATGATTCCCAGAACGCTGTAGATGATCTGATTCTTTAACAGATACATAGTGTCATTGTTAAATGCCTGACTAAGTCCTGCCGTATAATAACTGGCACTGTAGATCATGATAAATCCAAAGATCATGACAAAGAACAGTACAACCAGCAAGTTGGTATCCAGTCCCCGCAGACTGAACTGAAAAAGGCGCTCTTTCCTTTTTCCTGCCATTGTTAAGCCCCCAGTCTCTGATAACGGCAAAAAGTAAATTCGAGATCAAAATAAGTCTTCTCCTCGCTCTCCCCCGTCAGCTCCCACTCCGACATTTGATCAATATTCGGGAAATATGCGTCTGCTTCATAAGAATGTGCAATTTTTGTCACATGCGCCACATCACAATAAGGAAGAAACTGTTTATAGATACTGTCTCCTCCAATTACATAAATCTCTTCCGAAGCATATTTACGCAGCTCTTCCAGTACCGCTTCCACAGAATGCAGAACAACCGCTCCTTTTGCTTTATAATCGGATGTTCTAGTCAGCACAATATTGGTACGGTTCTTAAGAGGCATACCGCCTGGAAAGCTTTCCAGCGTTTTTCTGCCCATTACTACTACTTTTCCGTTCGTCTCATTCCGGAAAAATTTCATATCCTCCGGAATACTTACCAAAAGCCGGTTCTGATGCCCGATCCCCCAGTTCTGATCTACTGCCACAATGATATTCATCTGCCAGATTCCTTTCTGCTTATTTAAGGTTTGCATCTGCATGGACACTGTTTGTTCCTCTTTTTATTGAGTGCGTACCGGGCGCCGCTCACTGCAGGTCGCAGGTGCCGTTACATTTATATCGCTACCGGTATATGTTTTATCTGAGGACCGGCCTGATAATTTTCTACCAGCAGATCAGCAGTCGTAAAATCATAAAAATCTTTCACCTCCGGGTTCAGAGTTACCCGCGGAGCCGGATAACATTCCCGCCGGATCAGATCTTTTACCAGATCGACATGCCGGTCATAAATATGTGCATCCGCAATCACATGAAGAAGCTCCCCCGGTACCATGTCACACACCTGAGCCACCATCATCAAAAGAATTGCATACTGGCATACATTCCAGTTATTCGCCATCAGTACATCCTGAGAACGCTGATGCAGCACCATATTCAGCGTCAGCCTGTCCGCATCTTTTTTCTGCGTCACATTATAAGTAACACTGTAGGCACAGGGATAAAGATTCATCTCGCTCAGATCATGATGGACATAGGTGTTCGTAATGATCCTGCGGCTGAAAGGATTGTTTTTCAGGTCATACAGTACCCGGTCCATCTGATCCATCATGCCCTCTTTGTATCTGCTCTTCACTCCGATCTGATATCCGTATGCCTTTCCTATGGAGCCTGTGCTGTCCGCCCATTCATCCCATATATGACTGTTCAGGTCGTGAATATTGGAAGATTTTTTCTGATAAATCCATAAAATTTCGTCCATACAGTTTTTCAGAGCCGTCTTTCTGAGTGTAACTGCCGGAAATTCTCTGCAAAGATCATACCGGCTGACCACACCAAAACGTTTGATTGTATAGGCAGTTGTACCGTCTTCCCACCTCGGACGGACCTTTTCGCCCTCGGTACTGGTTCCATTGTCCAGAATGTCCTGACACATATTGATAAACAACTGATCCGCATAGCTCATAGACAGCTCCTCACTTTCTTTCCAGTCAGATATGACAAATATTATAAATCATATCCGTCGCAGACGCAATTATAAATCTGTACGACTTTTCTACATTTTCTATTGTACTTTTTCTGCGGATATTGTATCTTAAACATGATATTGCTGTAAAAACATCCCTGAAGAGAAAGGAAATATCTATGGAAAATCGTTGGGAAAACAATCAGTCGATCATGGATATCTTTGGAACAAACGTATTTAATGATAAAGCCATGCGCCAGTATCTGCCCAAGAGTATTTATTATGAGCTCCGCAAGACCATCGAAGGACGCAAGGAACTGGATCCGGCCATTGCAGACGTTGTCGCAGCCGCTATCAAAAAATGGGCCATCGAAAAAGGCGCCACCCACTACACACACTGGTTTCAGCCTCTGACCGGTTTTACTGCCGAAAAGCACGACTCCTTTATCACTCCGCCCAAAGAAGACGGTTCCGTCCTCATGGAATTTTCCGGCAAGGACCTGATCAAGGGAGAACCGGACGCGTCTTCTTTCCCCTCCGGCGGCCTTCGCGCCACGTTTGAGGCAAGAGGCTATACCACCTGGGACTGCACATCCCCTGCTTTTGTGCGAGAAGATGCCGCAGGTGCCATTCTCTGCATTCCCACCGCTTTCTGTTCTTTTACCGGAGAGGCTCTGGATCAGAAGACTCCTCTGCTGCGTTCCATGGAAGCGGTCCAGGAACAGGCTTTGCGGGTGCTCCGACTCTTCGGAAACACCACCGCCACCAAAGTCATCCCTTCCATCGGCGCCGAACAGGAATATTTTCTTATCGACCGTCAGAAATATCTGCAGAGAAAAGATCTGATCTATACCGGACGCACTCTTTTCGGCGCTATGCCTCCCAAAGGACAGGAACTCGACGACCACTATTTCGGCACTATCCGTCAGCGAATTGCCGGCTATATGCGGCGGGTCAACGAGGAACTGTGGAAAATGGGCGTTCCTGCCAAAACTCAGCACAATGAAGTGGCTCCTGCACAGCACGAGCTGGCTCCCATCTATGCAGAAGCCAACGTCGCTGCAGACCATAACCAGATTATGATGCAAACGCTGAAGAGAGTGGCAAGTCAGCAGGGACTTGTCTGCCTGCTTCACGAAAAACCTTTTGCCGGTGTCAACGGCTCCGGCAAGCACAACAACTGGTCTCTGACCACCGACGATGGCCAGAATCTGCTTGACCCGGGCCGCAGACCTCATGAAAACCGGCAGTTCCTGCTGATCCTGGCCTGTATTCTCAAAGCGGTGGATACCCATGCAGATCTCTTGAGAGAATCTGCCGCCAATGTAGGAAATGATCATCGTCTGGGCGCTCATGAGGCTCCGCCTGCCATTATCTCCGTGTTCCTCGGAGAACAGCTGGACGATGTGCTTCAGCAGCTTTTGCGCACCGGAAATGCAACCCACAGTTCCCGGGGCGGTACTTTGCATACAGGTGTCAAAACACTGCCGGACGTAATTAAAGATGCTACCGACCGAAACCGGACTTCTCCTTTCGCTTTTACCAGCAATAAATTTGAGTTCCGTATGGTCGGCTCGCGGGATTCCATTTCTCCTTCCACCGTAGTGATCAACACCATCGTAGCAGAAGCACTGGCAGACGCCTGCGACATTCTGGAAAAAGCTGATAATTTTGATGCCGCACTGCACGATCTGACCATCCAGTACATTGCAGAACATCAGAAAATCATCTTCGGCGGCAACGGATATTCCGAAGAATGGGTAAATGAGGCAGAGCGACGGGGACTTCCGAATCTGCGTTCCATGATCGATGCCATCCCGGCACTTGTGACCGAAAAATCTGTCCGAATGTTTGAGCGGTTCAGAGTTTTCAGTGAATCAGAGCTTCATTCCCGCGCGGAAATCAAATATGAAAGCTACAACAAAGCGCTCAATATCGAAGCCCTGACTATGATTGACATGGCTGTAAAGCAGATCATACCGGCAGTCATCGGCTACACCGGAACTTTGTCCGGTATTATTCAGTCCATGAATGCCATTCATGTCGATGCCGGTGTACAGTCCGATCTGCTCACAGAAATCGGATCTCTACTGAGTGAAGCCAACGGCGCAGTCCGTATCCTGCGCAGTGTTGCAGAGGAAGCCCAGGGAATCGCCGACAACAAGACGCGTGCACATTTTTACCACGACTATGTGCTCCCTGCCATGGAAGCGCTCCGCCGCCCGATCGACCGGCTGGAGATGCTCGTGGACAAAGAAGTATGGCCCATGCCGTCTTATGGCGACCTGCTGTTCGAAATTTAAAAAATCCAACGCTTTATCCAGGCAGTCTACGATTCTAATGTCTGTCTGGATGAAGCCAAATCAAACATACCGTATATTTTTCGCTTTCATTGTACGTCATTTTATCTATTCCCGCAATTTTATTTTTAGCGATTCCTTAACATTTTTTGATTTTTTTCATAAAATATACTGACATCCAACAGAATATCATGTATACTATTACTAATCCATTCTATTTCCATATGTTTATTTTGCAAATTTCATAAGTTATTGCCAAACAATAGATCTGTTGACTGCATAGTGCCTATAAAACTTTTAGCAAGAAAGGAGGCTATACATGTAATTATATACAGATAAACCCATAAGCCGCTACGTCGGCTGAATATTCCTGTTATTAGTATATAGATACTCTTTTTCCAGAGGCAACTCAGAAAATTGTCACAGGAGGGACTAATTTTATGAAAAAAATTCTAGTTTTATGTTTATGTGCAATGTTACTCTCAGGTTGCGACAGCAGTACTAATAGAAATATGGGATCGGGGTTCGGGTTCGGCGCTGTATTAAGCGTTCAGCAAGTCAATGTATAGCAAAGGCTGCAGCATATGGATAAGGGCTGTCCGTTACAGACCCAAAAGGGGCTGCCGCAAAATGTTATCCTGTCTGTTCTCTCAAAAAACACGGTGTGTAATTCCGTGTTTCTGAATAAGCAGACAGGGATGCGTTTCGCGGCAGCCCCTTGATTTTCGGGAAAAATCCTCCAACAATTCAGGTATGAAACCATTTATTTTCATCTTGCTGCAGCCTATAAAAACTCGCCTGATTGTAACCAGAAGATACAGAAAACCGGCAGCCGAATCGTTCGACTGTCGGTTTTAATATCCAATGAATTCCCCGGTTTTCTATCTGCTTCAGCAAACGCCCTGGGCAAGCATGGCATTGGCAACTTTCTCAAAGCCCGCAATATTCGCACCGGCAACATAATTGCCTTCCATGCCGTAGCGTTTTGCAGCATCGTCAATATTGTGATAGATATTTACCATGATCTGCTCAAGCTTTGCATCAACCTCTTCAAAAGTCCAGCTCAGCCGTTCGCTGTTCTGAGTCATCTCCAATGCTGAAGTCGCCACACCGCCTGCATTTGAAGCCTTACCACAGATGAACAGCACGCCGTTATCCTGCAGATATTTTGTCGCATCCAGAGTTGTCGGCATATTCGCCCCCTCACAAACTGCTTTACATCCATTGGCAACGAGCTGCTTTGCGTCCTCCAGGTGAAGCTCGTTCTGCGTCGCGCATGGAAGAGCGATATCACATTTAATCTGCCATACGCCGCGTCCTTCGTGATACTCTGCGCCCGGTCTTGCCGACGCATATTCTGTCAGGCGGGCGCGTTTTACCTCTTTGATCTCCTTTAAAAGCGCCACATCAATACCTTCCGGATCATATACCCAACCTGTAGAATCAGACACTGTCACAACTTTAGCCCCCATCTGCTGAGCCTTTTCTGTTGCATAGATCGCCACATTACCGGAACCGGATACGCAGCAGATCTTGTCCTTCATATCCATACCATGACATTTCATCAGCTCGCGGGTGATATAGAGAAGCCCGTATCCTGTCGCTTCCGTACGTGCAAGAGAACCGCCAAAAGTCAGCCCTTTGCCTGTCAGAACCCCTTCATACAGTCCGGTAATCCTTTTATACTGGCCGTACATATAACCAATCTCTCTTGCACCGGTTCCGATATCCCCTGCCGGAACATCCACATCCGCGCCGATATATTTATAAAGTTCAGTAATAAAGCTCTGGCAAAATGCCATAACTTCTCTGTCAGATTTCCCCTTGGGATCAAAATCAGAACCGCCTTTACCGCCGCCGATCGGAAGGCCGGTCAGAGAATTTTTAAAGATCTGTTCAAAACCAAGAAACTTAATAATACCGATATTGACGGACGGATGAAGTCTCAAACCTCCCTTATACGGTCCGATTGCATTGTTAAACTGTACACGGTATCCGGTATTCACCTGTACCTGTCCCTTGTCGTCCACCCACGGTACACGGAATTTAAGCTGACGGTCCGGCTCTGTCAGTCTTTCCAGCAGCGCTTCCCTGCGATATTTTTCCTCATTCGCCTCGATAACCGGCCTTAAAGAATCAAGAACCTCCTCTACCGCCTGCAGAAACTCCGGCTCCGATGCGTTTTTCTCTTTGACTCTTGCGAGTACCTCGTCAACATAACTCATATTCATCATTCTCCTCAATCATCAGACTCTCATTTACTTTTACCGCTAATATTTTATTACGATTTATTTAAATATGCAATCATTTTTGTATGATTATTCAATATCTGAAAATTTTTTCGTCTAACACAACAGCTTTTACTGCCTTTGTCGATATTATAGTCTGCACAGATAAAAGAAAGCATAAAAAACAGCCTTCCTTTTGGTTATTCTGTCCAAAACTCTTATTTGTCACTAAGGATTAGAGACAAAACTGTCAGAAGCCGTCGTTGCTTTTCAGATGTTTCACTGGTAAAATAGAATCAGAAAAGAGAAGGGGGAGTAACATATGACAACAGATTCCACAGTTTCATCTGCTTCCCATACTCTGACCATAAGGCAACAAGATATTGTCCGTATTCTGGCAAAGACTGCCAGAACTCCCATACCGGTAGGAGCAATTTCCGAAAAGTTGGGAGTCTCTTCCCGAACGATTCTTCGGGAACTGCCGGCCATCGAACACTGGCTTAATGAAAATGATTTTACCTTTATCCGTAAACCCGGAGTCGGACTTGTCATCGAAGAAGAACCAGAGTCTGTCCAACTTCTGGAGGAACTTCTGGGACTTGGACAGCCTCATACCGATTACAGCCAGAAAGAACGCAGGAGACAGATTTTGGGAGAACTGCTTTTTGTCAGAGAGCCTGTCAAATCTTATGTGTTTTTGTCCCGTTTTCACATTTCTGAAGGAACGCTCGCCAAAGATCTGGATGCTCTGAGTGAATGGCTTTCCACTTTTCAGGTTCGGATCCTGCGTCGTCCAGGCATTGGTATTCTGCTCGAAGGCACCGAAGCCGCCTTCAGACAGGCAATCGCCAATGCTGCTCTGGAATTTGTAGATGACGGTGAAATTCTGAAGCTTCTGCGGGGAAACACAGGAGAAGCGTCTTCTTCCGAATCACAGCTTATGAAAAACCGGCTGTTCAGTTTTATTGACGCACAGATTATTACTTTTGTAGAGCAGATCCTAGCCGATACCGAAAAAGAGCTGAACATCAAATATACAGACAGTGGCTATATGGCACTGATCGTCCATCTTTCGCTCTCCATCCAGAGACTCCGTTCCGACGAGAAAATCGAGATGGAACCAAAAGAGCTGAAAAATCTTTCCGAACTGCCAGAATATGAAGTTGCAAAACAGATCGCGGAAAAAATCGGAAAACAGTTCCAACTTGTAATTCCGGAAGCAGAAATCGGTTTTATTACCATGCATCTGTCAAGCGCCCGTATCTGGCCTCAGACCAGAAGAAGACGCACCCAGCTCCAGTCGATCAATACCAGACAGGTTGTCATGTCTATTGTGGAACGTGTAGAACAGGAGCTGAATCTTCCCTTTCACACCTGCAACCGGATGATTGACGAGCTGACCAGCCATATGGATTCCATGATCAGCCGGCTCTCCATGAACATTCAGCTGGATAATTCTCAGGGTGATGCGATCCAGCAGAAATATCCGGACGTATACAAAGCGGTCGAGCATGCCTGCGATCTGTTTCGCAATAAGCTTTATATTGAAGATATTTCCTCATCAGAAATCACGTTTGTCGCCATGCATTTTGCAGCAGCCGCCGAAACGCTCCGTCGGGAACAGAAAAAAATTGCCGTGGCGGTTGTCTGCCCCAGCGGAATGGGTGCTTCCAGAATGCTGGCTGCCAATCTGATCCGTTCTTTACATAATATAGATATCCGGCAGATTATGTCCGCTTTCAGCCTGGAACCAAAAAAGCTGACGGAAAGCGGGATCGATCTGGTCATATCCACAGTTCCGCTGGAAATTGATTTTCCCTATGTCTGCGTTAGTCCAATCCCGCAGACGCAGGATATGCTGATTATCAATCAGGCCCTGAAAAACATCAGTACCAGACGCAGCGAAGAAACATATCCGGAACCAAAGGCTCCGGCTGCGGAATTAAGTCTCTCCCTGGACGATATTCATTCTCTGACCCATACCGGAGAAGAGATTTTTCAGCTTCTGCAGCATTTTCAGGTTAAAGAATTGTCCGGTATCCGACAGACAGAGGCTCTGCTTGGGCAGGCTGCCGGTATTTTTGCAGACAGCATTTTAAGCCGTCAGATCATCAGTCAGGACCTGGCCCGTCGGGAAGGTATCCGGAATACTTTTATCCCGGAATTAAATCTTCACCTGCTGCACTGCCGTACAACAGCAGTCCCGCACTGCAGATGCGCTTATTTAAAACTCGACACACCGCTATCGGTTCCGGGGGGAACTGTAAAAGGAGCAGTTCTTCTGCTCGCCCCTCAGTCCGGTCCTAACGAGTGTGTGGAAGTCATCAGCCAGATCAGCATGCTGCTGGTGGAAGACAAACGATTTTTACAGGCGTTACAAAGCGGCAACGCGAACGAGGGACGCGTTCTCGCCGAACAAACCCTGGTAA
Organism: uncultured Lachnospiraceae bacterium; assembly: GCA_951802115.1. Lineage (GTDB taxonomy): Bacteria > Bacillota > Clostridia > Lachnospirales > Lachnospiraceae > Hominiventricola. The sequence continues at coordinate 30,807 of CATOPL010000001.1, forward strand.
AATATTTTCAAAATCTTATCATAAAAAGAAAAGGAGATGGAACACTATGAAAAACTTTGCTCAGAAATTCGGTAAATTTCTCTCCGGCATGGTCATGCCCAACATCGGCGCATTCATCGCATGGGGATTTATTACCGCACTCTTTATCCCGGACGGATGGATTCCCAACGAGGGCCTTGCTTCCATACATCCGCCAATCCTGACCTATCTGCTCCCGATCCTTATCGCCGCTCAGGGTGGTAAGATGATCGGTGGAGACCGCGGACGCGTCATGGGCGCCATCGCCATCGTCGGCTGTATCGCCGGCTCCGAAAATACGATGCTTATGGCTGCCATGGCCATCGGACCTCTGGCCGGACTGGTTATTAAAAAATTTGACGAAGCCATGGACGGACATATGCCGGCAGGCTTCGAGATGCTGATCAACAATTTTTCCGTTGGTATCTTCGGTATGATCATGGCGATCATCGGATACTATATCATCGGACCGGTTATGGGCATCATCCTCTCCGTGTTGACCGCAGGCGTGGAAATCCTGATGAGCATGAGCCTGCTTCCTCTCGTAGCAGTTTTCATCGAACCTGCAAAGGTGCTGTTCCTGAACAATGCCATCAACCACGGTATCTTTACGCCCATTGGTACAACCCAGGCACTGGAAACCGGAAAATCCATCATGTATATGCTGGAAGCTAACCCCGGTCCCGGACTTGGCGTCCTGATCGCTTACTGGATATTCTCCAAAGATAAAATGACCAAAGATTCCGCACCAGGCGCTATCATCATCCACTTCTTCGGCGGAATCCATGAAATCTATTTCCCATATGTACTGATGAACCCCATGGTCATCATCGCTCCTATCGCCGGCAACATCTGTGCAATTCTGTTTTACAGCATCACCGGATGCGGCCTCGTAGGCGCTTCTTCACCGGGTTCCATTATTGCATTTATGTCCATGAGCCCAAGACCGCAGATGCTCCTGACTTTCCTGGGCGTAGTGATCGCTGCCGGAGTCTCCTTTGTAGTAGCGAGCCCGATCATCAAGATGTCCGGAGTCAAGAGTCTGGAAGAGGCTCAGGCTCAGACTGCATCCATGAAAGCCGAATCCAAAGGACTTGCCACTGCAGCTGTAAAAGACGCAGCCAAGGTAAAGAAAGTCGTCTTTGCATGTGACGCAGGCATGGGCTCCTCCGCCATGGGCGCAACCAAATTCCGCAACCGCGTGAAAGCAGCGCGTCCGGACCTGACAGTTATCAATACTTCTGTCGACAATATTCCTGCAGACTGCGATATTGCAGTTGTCCAGACGACCCTGGTAGAGCGTGCGAAGAAATCCGCACCTCAGGCGCAGATGGTAACGATCGGCAACTTCCTCGCCGACCCTGCACTGGATGCTCTCTATATCCAGCTGACCACCGGTGATCAGGCAATCGCGGAAACAACCGGAGAAAATACGGATCCTGTCGTTCCAACGACCGTCCCCAATAAAAAGGTTATGATCGCAGAAGGAATCAAACTGAATCAGACTCCGGGTACGAAAGAGGAGGCAATCCAGGCAGCCGGTGAACTGATGTGTAAACTTGGTTATGTAGATGCTTCCTATGTGGATGCCATGCAGGAACGCGAGAAGCTGGTAACCACTTATATGGGTATGGGAATCGCAATTCCACATGGCACGACCCAGGCCAAAGGAACGGTTAAAAAGACCGGCATTGTTCTCTTCCAGTATCCGGAAGGCGTACCTTTCGGTGATGAAAAAGCCAATCTTGTCTTTGGCATTGCCGGTATCGGCGACGAGCATCTGGATTTGCTGGCAAAGATTTGTGAAGTTCTGGAAGATGAGGCTGTTCTGGAAGAGATGAAGACCACCAACGACGTGGAATGGATCTTAAAACAGCTCACCTGATTCTCTAAATAAATAACATATTTTCAGACTTTTATGACATATCTTTTCGGCCGGGCGGCGCAAGTCATCCGCCCGGCCTCCTTTTCCAGGTTACGGACCGGCTGTACAGTCAAAATCAGCATCTTAATATATTGTTCCGCAGCCTGATTATTCTAAGAAAGAGGTATTGTATTATGAAAACAGCAATTCAATTCGGAGCAGGCAACATCGGACGCGGTTTTATCGGCATGCTGCTGGCTCAGGCAGGATATCGCGTGATCTTTGCCGATGTAAGTGAAGTCATCATTGACCGCCTGGCGGCTGATCAGAAATATACTGTCCATGTAATGGATACCGAAGTGGAAGACGTGGAGATAACAAACATCACCGGCATCATGTCCAACGGCGAAGAAATTATCGACGAGATCGCCAAAGCCGACGTTCTGACTACCGCCGTAGGTTTGCGGGTCCTTGGCTTCATTGCCCCGACGATTGCCAAAGGCATTCAGAAACGAATCTCTGACGGCAGCAAAGAGCCCATGAATATTATTGCCTGCGAGAATGCGATCCGTGCAACTTCCCAGCTAAAAGAACATGTATATGGGATTCTCTCTGAAGAAGAAAGATCATACTGCGACCAGTATGTAGGCTTTGCAGACTGTTCCGTAGATCGGATCGTACCTCCGGTGCGCAGCGAAAATCCGGTAGACGTTGTTGTAGAAAAATATTGCGAATGGAACGTGGAAAAAGCTTCCCTGAAGGGTGAAATTCCGGAAATTCCGGGCATGAACCTCGCAGATAACCTGATGGCTTACATCCAGAGAAAGCTCTTCACTCTGAACACCGGACATTGCATCACCGCTTACACCGGTATACTGGCCGGACATAAAACCATTGACCAGGCAATCTCTGATCCCAAAATCTATGAGCTGGTCAAAGCTGCCATGACCCAGTCAGGAGACGGTCTGATCCAAAGATTCGGATTCGACAAAGATGCGCATTATAAATATATTGATAAGATCATCAACCGGTTTAAAAATCCTTACCTGAAAGACGACGTGACTCGTGTAGGGCGGGAGCCGCTGCGTAAGCTTTCTGCTGACGATCGTCTGGTAAGCCCGCTGACCACAGCCATATCCTATAATCTTCCGGTAGATAAACTGGTTCTGGGTATCGGTGCTGCCCTGCGGTACAACAATCCAGAAGATGCACAGAGTACAGAACTTCAGGAAAAAATCGCCTCCAAAGGTGTTGCCGCTGCATTTTCGGAGATCTCCGGTGTGACAGATCCGGCACTGCTGAAACAGGTGACAGATGCTTACGAGCAGGTGGCAAAGCTTTTTCAGTAACCGAGCGTAATCGCAGATACAGAAAGGAGAGCTGTTATGATCACCAGATCTGTTACTTTGAGCTCCAATGATTTCTTCCATGCAAGACCGGCCGCGAAGATCGCGGGCACGGCCAAAACTTACGAAAGCGTCATCATGGTCATGCTGGGCACTGAGATCGCTGATGCCAAAGATCCGCTCTCCCTCATGCGTTTAAGCCATCCCAAAGGTTCTGCCATAGACATCCTGGCAGACGGAACGGATGAACAGAAGGCGCTGGATGCTATCGTGGAAGAGTTTCAAAAAGAATTTTCACTGGTCAGTTAGCGTTTTAAAATAACATTGAAAACATTCATAAATGCCCGGGTATGAGATCACGTCTCTTACCCGGGCTTCCGCTTTGGCTCTGCAAAGATTATCCGAAAAATGTACTTTTCATAATAAGTGTCAGGCAATCCGAGTCACAGCACCTCTCCATTGCTCTCAATCACTCTCTGATACCAGTAAAAGGATTTCTTCCGTATACGGTTCAGCGTTCCGCTTCCGTCTTCCTGCCGATCCACATAAACATATCCATACCGCTTCTTCATCTCTCCTGTTCCGGCACTGATCAGGTCTATAGGAGCCCAAGACGTATAGCCCATGAGATCTACGCCGTCCTCTTCCACCGCCGCTTTCATAGCGCGGATATGTTCTCTAAGATAATCGATCCGATAATCATCTGACACATAACCGTCTGCATCCGGACAGTCCAGAGCTCCCAGACCATTCTCCACAATGAACAACGGCTTTTGATAGCGGTCATACACCTGATTCAGCGTGATCCGAAGCCCCAGCGGATCAATGGGCCACCCCCATTCGCTGAACTTTAAATATGGATTTTTTGCAGATTTAAACAGATTTCCTTCCGCTGTCTCCTGTTCCTCCGCAGCAATGCACCTGCTGTTATAATAGGAAAAGGAAATAAAATCCACCGGATATTCCCGTAAAAGCTTCTCATCTCCCCCATCCATGACCGGATACACGCCTTTTTTCTGCAGACGCTTTACTGCGTAGGAAGGATAGTATCCCCTCGCCTGCACATCCACAAAGAAATAGTTCTCCTGATCGGTCAAAAGGGCTTCCCATACATCCTGCGGTCTGCAGGAATAGGGATAGGCGGCACCTGCCGCGAACATACAGCCCACCTTGTTCTCCGGATTCATTTCATGAGCAAGCTTTACCGCCAGCGCACTGGCTATCAGCTCATGGTGCGCCGCCTGATATTTCACCTGTTCTTCGTTCTCTCCGTTCCCGAAGCACAGACCCGCACCCATAAACGGCGCATGCAGGATCATATTGATCTCATTAAACGTAAGCCAATGAGTCACATAGTCCCGGTAACGCTCGAACAGCACCCGGCACAGACGCAGATAGTGGTCGATCATCCGACGGTCCCGCCAACCGCCGTATTTCTCAATCAGATGGATCGGACAGTCAAAGTGCGAAATTGTCACCAGGGGTTTTATCCGGTATTTTCTGCACTCCTGAAATACATGCTCGTAAAATGCAATCCCTTCTTCATTAGGCATCTCTTCCTCTCCGTTGGGAAAGATCCTGGTCCAGGCAATGCTCATACGATAGACTTTGAACCCCATTTCTCCCATCAGCTGAATGTCTTCCCGATAGCGATGATAGAAATCCACACCCCCGGCTGCCGGATACTGGTGTTCCTCATCCATCTGGAACATCTTCCGGTGTCCGATAATCACAGCATTCCGATCCGGCCCTGACGGACACACGTCAACATTGGCGAGGCCTCTTCCGCCCTCAAAGATCCCGCCTTCACACTGGTTGGCAGCAGAAGCGCCGCCCCATAAAAATTCAACTGGAAATCCCATGTCTGCCTCCATATTATAGTTCCGCAGCTACCCTCTCTATTCCCTGTATTTAAATGCATCTTTGAATGACTGCGCATCGTGAGACACTTCCGGGTTTCCTTGGGCAGATGCTATTATTCAGTTCCGAAACTGCATCAAAGGATATGTTTATTTCAGCGCTTTAAGAAGCGTCTCGCCGGGCATGATCCTGCCGGGCTCTGGTTCGATGATCTCCAGAAAATCATCCGAATTGGTGATCAGCACCGGAGTCTCCAGACAATAGCCTTTCCCCTTGATCACATCCTTATCAAAGCTGATCAGAAGCTGTCCTTTCTTCACTTGATCGCCCTCTTTAACATACGCCTCAAAGCCTTCACCGTTTAACTGCACCGTATCCATGCCAATATGGATCAGAAGTTCCGCACCGTCCGCTGTCTTGATACCCAGAGCATGGAGCGTGGGGAACAGCGCAGTAATCTCTCCGTCCGCAGGAGCATAGACTTTTTCCTCATCCGGAAGGATGGCCACTCCTTTTCCCAGAACGCCGGAGGCAAATGCCTCGTCCCTGACATCGGAAAGTTTTTTCACCTCACCCTTCATAGGGCTTGCAATTTCAACCCTTCTTAACGCGTAGACATCCTTTTTCTCCTCTGCCGGCTTCGCCGATGTTTTTTCCCGAATCTCCGGATCCTTGTACAGAAACATGGTAGCCGTAAACGCAATAATCATGGTAATCGCCACGCCTGCTACTGCTACGATCAGATTACCCATACTGCCATCCGGCTCGATCATAGCCGGGAACTCAAAAATCCCCATTCCACCCATCATGAATTTCCGGAAATTAAAGGCCCCATAAAAACCACCGCCGATTCCTCCTGCAATACAGCTGATAATAAAGGGCTTCTTAAGAGGAAGCAAAATACCATAGATAGCCGGCTCGGTTACGCCAAAGACACCGGAGATAAAGTTTGGCAGAGCCATCTCTTTCATCTGGCGATCCTTAGTTTTGAAGAAGATTGCCAGTACAACCGCAGAGGTTGCAAAAGTACATGCAAAAAACGGCATCATCACATTGTCATAACCATTGGTCATAATGTTGTTGATATACACCGGAATAAATCCCCAGTGCAACCCAAAGATCACAAGAATCTGCCAAGTCAGTCCAACAATAGTACCTGCCAGCATGGGACTGAAATTCCGTACGCCCATAACCACTTCCGCAATAATCGTGGATCCAAAGGTAGCCAGAGGTCCGATCAGAAGAAATCCCACCGGAATCGCCACAAAAAGCGTCAGCATAGGTACAAAGAAAAATTTCACCAGGTCCGGAACGAATTTACTGAAAAATTTTTCACATTTGGATGCAAAATAAACCACAAAAATAACCGGAATCACCGTCCCTGTATAATCCATGGCGATCAGCGGAATCCCGAAAAAATCCGTATACACCGCCGACTCAAACATGGTTCCTGCAAACAATGTGTACAATGCCTCTCCGCCTGCAGACAGCGTACTGTTCTGCACCGTCGGATAACACATAATCGCACCGATGACCAGACCAATCATGGGTTTTAACTTGAATTTCTTAGCAGCCGTATATCCAAGGAACAAAGGCATGAAATTAAACAGTCCGTCACCGATGGCATTGAGGATCAGATAACCGCCGCAGGTATCCGTATACAGACCCAGAGCCACAAACAGGGCGTTCAGACCTTTTACCATACCACAGGCCGCCATGATTCCCAAAATCGGCTGAAAGATGCCGGAGATGATATCGATAGCACGGTTGAACAGGCTGCCTTTTTCTGTCCCCTCTTCTTGATCTGCACCTCCTTCCTCCAGTCCCAGAAGCGGCATCACATCCGCATACACCTCCGGTACATGGTTGCCGATGACCACCTGATACTGTCCGCCGCTTTTCATGACGGTCACGACCCCGCTCATATTTTTGAGCACGTCGTCATTGGCTTTTGACTCGTCTTTCAGTTTGAAACGCAGTCTGGTGATACAGTGGGTCAGACTGATGACATTTTCCTTTCCGCCTACATTTTTTACTACTTCTTTTGCCAGTTCTCCATACTTACCCATTTTTGTATCCTCCTTAAAATGATAATTCTGCTCCGGTCCATGACTTTCGCTGACTGAAATTTTCGTGCGGGTAAAGCACGTACCGACGGCTTTCTGGCGCCGCGGCTGTATTTATGAAGGTTTGGCCAACTGAATGTCACCACCCTGGCATACGATAAGTTTTACTTCTTTGTCTTATTGACCACCCGTTCCACATGGATGGTCAGATAGAGCTGCTCTTCCTTTGATAGCTCATATTCATATTTCTTCTCGATGAACTGTGTGATTTTCTCCACACAGCCAAAGGCTTTTGGATATTTTTCGCGGATAACCTCCCACAAACCATCGTTATCATCCTCTGTATAAATATTACGTTCTACCAGACGTTTGGCAAAAAACTTCAGATGTGTGATAAAACGATAGTAATACACATCATCCTCATCAAAACTGATCTGAAAAGAATATTTCACGATATTGACCAGCTCCTGCATGATTCTCGTGATCTCATACATATTGTGCATGACTTCCTGGTCCATCTGAGCATTGGCTAGATGAAGAGCAATAAAACCCGCTTCGTCCTCCGGAAGGCGTACTTTAAACCGCTCTTCCACCAGATCCAGCGCCCACAGACCGATCTGATACTCCTCCCGATAGAACCTTCGGATATCCCACAAAAGAGCATTCTTCACGGTAACCCCTTCCAGAAAACGAACGATGGAGGTATGTACATGGTCAATCAGAGATATATAGACCATATCATTGAGATGTTTTCCCAAACGCAACCGGGCTTCGGCAATGATCTCTTCTCCCAGCACCATATGTTCTATGGGAATATCCTGAACCAGCGCCTGAAACTTGTTGCTGACTTCCTCTTCCGACAGAGAAAACACTTTATCCACTGCCTCCGGACTGATCTCTTCCCCTGCTTTCTTTTTAAAACAGATTCCTCTTCCCATAACAATCTTCTCGTCTCCATAGTCGTCCAGTGCAACCGCCACGTTGTTATTCAAGACCTTAAATATCTTCATGACTCCCTCTCCTCTATATTGTCCCCCCGTTTTATGTAACAAAAAAACCTATATACATAAATATATCCTGAATACACCTTCAAGATTTATCTAAGCATATAGGTTTGGCTTGCTTCGCAATCACCATCCTGAACTTAGTCAAATGATATCACAGTTCCCACATGAAGTCAATCACCTTTTACCGTTCGTCTGAAATTTTTCATCTCAGATTTTGTTCTCTTACAAATAACCGCAGTAATAGAATCTCCTCCGAAATCTTCTCTGCCAGTATTTTAATCATGACAAAACTGACGTCCTTTTCCATAGCCCCTCTCACGGGTTCCCTGATCCTGTCCGTCGCGCCTTTCGTTCAACATGGTCAGTCCGGAACCAGACTTTCGTTTTTCCACTCCCACTGCTCTTGTTTCATATAAAGTCTCTTTCCACCGCTTATTCCATATGCCTCATTCGCCGCTATGGAAAACTACCTTCCATACTCCGAAAAAGCAGTACTTCATATCCCTCAGCTGCACATATTCCGATAGCGGATCGCGTTCTGATGAGTCGGCTCCAGCCTGACCGTCTGGTCAAAGGCTTCTGCTGCCGCTTTCGTATCTCCAAGCCCCATCTTCGCCAGCCCGATCAGATAATGACAGTGTGCCTCGTTTCTCTGATCCAGATTATCATCAAAGATCAGGAAATCCGGCAGGGATACCGCAAAGTAACTGACCCGCATCTGATCGTACATATGCTGTTCTCCATAGTCCAGAAGCTTGTTAAACCTCGCTTTTGCCTCCACCGGCATACCCAGCTTCTCTTTTGCCATGCCCTGATAGTAAATCATATCCGCAGGCTGATCATTATAATACATCATACCCGCAGGCTCATCGGTTCCTACGGCAGCCCGTTCAAAATATGCCCTTGCAGCTTCCGGAGCATTCTGATGCTCTTTAACCAGTCCCATATAATAATTGACATGGTTGTCTTTTGTCCCTTCGAGTTTCCCTTCTCCCAGATTCTCCGGATACCGGAACGTCCGGGTCAGCCAGTCCTCCGCCTGCTGCCAGTTCCCCTGTGACATGGCTTCTTTCGCCAGTTCTACCAGCGCCACTGTATACTGTGTTGTTACCTTTCCTTCACCGCCCTCCCAGGGATGGAAACGGTTTTCCATAATAAACTCATAAGCCTCTTTGTATCGTCCCAGCAGATTCAGAAGCGTCACATATTCAATCTTCAGATCATCCCGTTTCATAAAATTCTTCCGATCAGCTTCATAGCGGGAAAGTCTGTCTTCCACTGATACTCCAAGTTTTTTGTAAAGCTGGTCCATCTCCAGAAAAATCCTTGCATCGTCCGGTGCCAGACTGCGCGCTTTTTCCATGGCTTTCCGGGCAGCTTCCTTATCCTGCTTCTTATTATAGTACGCAAGCGACAGATTCCGGAAAGCGATCGCCAGCCCCGGATCCAGCTCTGCTGCACGCTCCCAGTTTTCGATTGCCGCCTCATACTGCAGCTTATCATAAAACAGGTCTCCCAGATAACAGCAGGCACGGGAAGGCGTTTTGTGATGTTCCCTGGCATATTTCAGCACCGGAATATCTTCCAGCTTATTGGGGAAACAGTAATCCATGCTGCAGTTTTCCGCCTTTTGAAGCGCTTCTGTACTGTCCAACCCCATAAGTCCCTCATAATATGCTTCATAATAGCAGAGCATGGGCCACGGCCTGGTACAGAGCCTCAGCGTCTGCACGGCTTCTTCATATGCACCGTATTCTGCATAATCCCGGGCAACCATCAAATAAGTCTCCTGAAAATCTCTGGAAAGCCTGCGAATCTCCTCCAGCATGGATTCCCTGTGCACCGGATTCAACCATGCCAGTTCCAGACGGGACACATAATCAAAAGGATCAATTTTAAGGTTCTCAGCGATCAGATTCTTCGCCTCTTCCTCCCGGGAAAGTTTCCGCAGCAGATACGCCTTCAGCCCTCTTGCCTTGACATTATGTGAATTTTTTATCAGGCCCTTGTCCGTCAGCTCCAGCGCATCGGCAAAATGACCGCGACCCGCCTCGATGCAACCCAGATAATAAAAGCTCATCTCCTGCTGCTCATTAGACCAGGTCGCCTTGTAAAATGCGTCAAACGCCTCATCCATTCTCCGCTGATACCAGAGTGAAAGACCCAGATTGTAATATGGCTCCGAATCATATGGATTGGGATTTTTCCAGGTGCAGCGTTCCAGCGCTTTACGGAAATATTTCTCTGACTCCTCAAAACAGCCTCTGCGCATCAGAAGCGCACCATATGCATTATTGATCCGGATATCCCCCGCATCTCTTTTCAGTCCTTCCAGATAGTATGGATCCGGACGATACGTTGCATGGCGGTACTGCTCAATATGCAGGCCGGTCAGAAAGAGCTCCTCATTGGTCATGATCTCCCCGGGATCCTTTGCCGCTTTCGCCGGTTTTGGAAGTTTCGGAATCTCTTTTTTCAAAGGCGTATAAGAAACCAGTTCCCGTCCGCCATCCAGAACTTTCAGCGTCAGCAGCGTCTCGTCCTCCACATCCAATGAAAGCTCCTTCTCATAAGTATGTATTGGCGACAGGAGTGTCTTTTCATCCAAAAGTACGCGCTCCTGGCAGGTCAGAAGGATTCTGACATACGGATATTCCCGGGTTGCGTAAGCGAGCACCCGGATCTTTCCATCTCCGGTCTCCAGATTGACCACTGCCTCGGTAGAAGCATTTTTTGCTGCGCCCACATCCTTATAGGGCATAAAATACTGAGTAAAGGTTTTCTCCTCCATGGGCTTCAACCAGGTAAAATCCGGCTGGTTATCCGTATATACGCCGGTCATCAGCTCGATGTACGGCCCGTCCTCATCCGTCAGATTTCGATCCCACGCTTTTCCAAAATCTCCACAGCCCCAGGTCCACTGCTTTTTACCCGGAGAAATATGATGGTCAGCCACGTGAAGAATCCCCGCCCTCTTCTGATGGTCGTATCCTCCTACAAAATTAAAGTCGCTCTTCTCCGCCATATAGGATGTGGGAACCGGAATATTTTTATAGCGGGAAATGTCTACTCCCGCACTGTAATCATGCTTGTAGTATTCCCCTGTGGCTATGGGAAATCTGGATACGTCCCGTTTCCCGTGATCCATCACCGCATGCACATCCGGCGGGAAGACAGACTGGGTGTAATCATTGACCGGAACCGCCGGGTTTGCCCACCACAAAAATGTCTGGGGCATGGAGGTCCGGTTGTACAGCTGGCCCTTAATCTCTATATACGCCCGCCCCGGATACAACGTAAAGCAGGCTTCTCCCTTTGTACCGTACATCTGATCCACATCGCTGACACGACAGGTTACAGAACCATCCTCCTGTTCCGTCAGCATATAGTCCACCGGCGAAAAGGTCGTGGGACGGTGATGCTGGGGCCAGTTAAACTCGATGCCGCCGCTGATCCACGGACCGCATAGACCCACAAGCGCCGGTTTGATCACATGATTATAATATACAAAGTCGTAGTCATTGGTCTTGTCATAAGCCCTCTGGATCCGGCCTCCCAGCTCCGGCAGGATCATCACCTTCAGATATTCGTTTTCCAGCCATACAGCCTGATATGCTTTGTCCGTCTTTGTATCAGAGATGCTCTCAATCGTCGGATATGGATAAATCTTTCCGCTGCTCCCCTGATAAACGCGGCTCTCCAGAAACATCGGATTTTTATCCGGTTCCCCAACCTCATAAGTGGGGATCACGATCTGTTCTTCCCATATTTTAGCAGATCCCATATTTTTATGCCTCCTTCTCTATTCCGCCTCATTTTTACTTCTTGTCTATACTATATATGTAATTTCCCTTATTTTCATTAGGATCAGTTGCCCTATCGTTTAGAAAAATTGCTCTCAATCTGTTGACAGTCCATACGTACACTTCTATAATGAAGCCATAGAGACACTAAGGAGGAGCTTTCATGCTTACCAAAGAACCAGGCGTCATAAAAGACTCCGATTACTATATTTATACCCCCAGCACGCAGGCGCAGAACCTGTTCCTCTATCCGCTTATTACCGGATATTTCCGCTATCTTCCAGGCTACTGTCTGCGCCGGACCTCACTGGACAGTTTTCTGATCATGTATGTGAAAAAAGGAACCTGCGAGATTGAACTGGAAAACCGCCATTTTCATGCCCAGGAGGGTCACATCGTCATGCTGGACTGCTATGTTCCCCACTCATACTGCTCTTCCAAAGGCTGGGACGCACTGTGGCTCCACTTTGACGGCATCTGTGCCAGAGGATACTACGAGGCCATCATCGCAGGCGGCAGTCCGGTCATTACGCTGAAAAACAATTACCGCTTTGAAAAATACCTGAATAAAGTCTACCAGCAGTTCAAAAGCGGTCCCTCTGTCAAAGAAGCCCTGCTCAACAATTATATTGTTAATATATTAACAGAGCTTCTTATCAGCCAGGATACAAAGAATCCCGGCGTCATGTCCGCCAGTCTCATCTCTGACAGCATTGCCTATATCAACGACCATCTGACCGAAGAACTGTCTTTAAACGAACTGGCGTCCCAGGCATCCCTGAGTCCTTTTTATTTCAGCCGCCTCTTTAAAAAGGAAACCGGGTTTTCCCCGCACAGCTACATTATTACCACCCGGATCAACAACGCAAAATTTCTGCTTCGCACCTCCGATCTTTCCATCAAAAGTATTTGTTTCAGTACCGGTTTCACCAGCGAGAGCAGCTTCTGCACGACTTTCCGAAAAGAAACCGGCATGACTCCGTCCGGTTACAGAACCTATGTACGAAAATAATTTTGTTCCTTACAATTATAGAAGACGGTCGCAAAACATCCCCTGTCTGTATGCCGGAAACACTGTGCCGATTGATACAGACAGAAAATCGGTTTTGCCTTTCTCAAACGAACTGACCCTCAGTGAACAAGGATAAAATGTTCGAATGAAGAAGACAAAACCGATTTTCTGTCATATACATTCCTCACGAATACTGAACATACAGAAGGGGCGTCTTACGCCGCCCCCTCTGTTCAGATCAACTCATTACTCTGCTGCTTTTCCCATAACGTCCTTATATGTATCCGGGGTAACCACTACCGCGTCTACTGCCGTCTCCATCGCCGGCTCGTTGCCGTTTATGATATCATACAACACTTCTACAGAGCCTGCGCCCACAGAATCAGCGGAGAAATATGCAGATGCTTTCATACAGGTACCATCTGCACCCTTGTCATTCCACTCATCCTTTGCCATGTAAGCGCCAAGACCTACCACACATGCGTCCGCATCCAGACCTGCGCTCTCCAGCGCACGTACTGCACCGATACAGCCTTCCTCGTTTGCACCGGTCACCAGCCATTTTTTAATCTCCGGATGAGCCGTAATCACTGCGGTTGCCGCCGTATTTCCTTTGTCAGTCGTTCCGTCATAATCTGCCTTGAAGATACGCGCCGTATCAAACTCCGGGCAAGCTGCGGTAAAGTTGTCATACTCACCCTCTGCACGCGGTACACAGGAAGATACCGTATCCATGGTCATGATCAAAAGACCGCATTCTTCGTCCGTCACCAGATTATTATCTTTCGCGTAAGCTGCCAGCCAGTCTCCGTTCGCCTGACCAATCACGTATGCGTTGATGCCGACCCACGGAGCGATCTTGGTACCGTCATCCTGCTGAAGCGCATCATCTGCTGCTACGATGGGAAGATTTGCCTCCGCACACTTGTCTACCACTGCCTGAGACATGGTCTGATCCGGAATACAGGTCACAATGCCTTTTGCCTTGTTTGCGATGGCATTGTCGATAGCCTTCAGATACTCCTCCGGACTCATTTTCGCGTCTACAAAGATAAACTCGTCACCGTTGGCTTCTACCGCTGCCTGAGCTGCTGCGCCTTCATCAATAAACCAGGTCTGATCGCCGGCTTTGTAGATGCCATACACGACCCCTTTTTCACCGGACGCCGCGGGCGCCTCCGCCTCATCTCCTGCTGCTTCCGGAGCCTCCGCCTCTGGCGCTGCATCTTCCGCTTCAGCCTCTGCTGCCGGTTCCTGCGTTGCTGCCGGAGCTTCCTCCCCCGATCCTCCACAGCCGACCAGACTCATAGTCATCGCTGCCGCCAACAATAATACTGTCATTTTTTTCATGTTTTTTTCCTCCTTTTACATGAATTCATGTTTCTCTATTTTCAGAGGCATGCGCCCCCTCATAGACTTCTTTTTTGAATGATTCTATGTATTACAGGTTTTTCATGGACGCTGCCAGCAGATCCTTTTCTCTCTTCTGCTTTCTGATGTAGTCCGTAGTCAGTGCGAACAGAAGAAGTCCGCCCTTTGCCACATACTGCCAGAAGCTGGGCACATTGACCATGGTGAGACCTGTATTGAACGCCTGAATCAGGATGATGCCCAGGATCGTTCCGCCCATATCGCCGACGCCTCCTACAAATGAAACGCCGCCCAGAATAACCGCTGTGATAGCGTCAAATTCCAGGTTTACGTTGGCTGCCGGCTGCCCGGAATTCATACGTGCGGCAAAGATGATGCCGCCAATGGAACAGAGAATGCCCATCATGATGTAGCTGATGGTGATGATTTTCTGCGGATTCAGACCTGCCAGTCTTGCCGCATCCTGATTGCCGCCGATGGCATAGATGCTTCTTCCGAATTTGGTTTTCGCCAGAATGATGCCAAAGATCACAATGCAGACCAGCATGATCCACACAGCTAACGGAATATTCAGGATCCGTGCCTTCCCCAGCGTCAGAAATGTTTTGTTGCTGATAGACACTGGCTTTCCGTCGCAGATAATATACGCAAATCCGCGGACGATAGACTGGGTCACCAGTGTGGCGATAAATGCTTCCAGATGAATCCGGTTGACCATAAATGCATTAAAGCACCCTACCAATATGCCGCAGGCGATGGTGATAAGCACTGCCGGAAAAAACGGTACTCCCTTACTGACCAGAAGCGCCGCCACCACTCCGGAAAATGCCGCCAGCGAACCGGGCGACAGATCATTCTGCCCTGCAATGATCAGATAGGTATGTCCGATGGCTACCAGACCTACCAAAGATGCCGCAATCAGAATATTGATAACATTGGTCAGTGTAAGGAAATTTTTATTCAGCACGGCAAACAGCACAAAAACTGCCACGATCGCCGCCATCAGCACCAGCTTGTCTCCACTGATATGTATCCTGCTTTTTTTGTTTGTATTCATGCTTCCTGTACCTCCCCAATCATACCAAGGCTTAAGAGCCTGCTCTCTGTTGCTTCCTCTCTGGATACTTCTCCCACGATCTGCCGTGATTTCATAACAATGATCCGGTCAGACAGACCGATCACCTCAGGAAGCTCCGAAGAGATCAGAATCACGCCCAGACCTTCTTTCGCAAACCGACAGATCATCTGATAAAATTCCGACTTGGCTCCCACGTCAATTCCTTTGGTCGGTTCGTCCAGGATCAGTACCTTAGGGTTTGTGCTCAGCCACCGCGCCACAATGCATTTCTGCTGGTTGCCGCCGGAGAGTTCCACGATCTTTTTATCCGCAGACGGCGTCTTGATCTTGAAATCCCGAATCCCCGCTTCTGCCGCTCTTTCTTCTTTTTCTCTGTTTACAAAACCAAAACGGTTGGAGTTCTGATCCAGCATGGAAATGTTGATGTTGTCGCTGACGCTCAGATTCGCCAGAATCCCCTGCAGTTTCCGGTCCTCCGGCACCAGCACAATACCGTGTTCCATGGCTTCATGCGGCGACCGGTTATGGATACTTTGTCCTTCCAGAAATACTTCCCCGGTCTTCATAGGATCCGCCCCGATGATGGCGCGCATCAGCTCTGTACGTCCTGCTCCTACCAGCCCGGAAAATCCGAGAACTTCTCCTCTGCGGAGCACAAAGGAATTCTCTTTCACATAGTCAGAAGATACATTTTTTACTTCCAGCAGCACTTCTCCGATCTCTTTCTCCCGGTCCAGGTCTTTATAGATATCCCCCAGATCCCTGCCGACCATCATACGGATCATTTCCGCTTCCGGGACTACACCGGTTTTCACTGTATCCACATAGTGCCCGTCTTTGAAAATCGCCACTTTGTCTGTAATTCTCTGGATTTCATCCATACGATGGGATACATAGATGATGATCTTGTCTTCCGCCTTCAGCTTTTCGATAATCTTAAAAAGCATCTCAATCTCAGAATCCGACAGAGAAGCCGTCGGCTCGTCAAAACAGATCACTTTCAGGTTCTCCCTCGAATATGCCTTCATGATCTCCACCATCTGCTGCCATGCGATACTCAGGTCCTTTACTTTCGTAGACGGTTCGATGGGAAGACCGAAATCTTTGATAATCTTTGCCGCCATCTCGTTGGCTTTGCGGGTATCAATGATTCCGAACCGGTTCACAGGCATCCTGCCAAGATAAATGTTTTCCGCCACCGACAGCTCCAGAAGGATCTGACGCTCCTGATAGATAATGGAGATTCCCTCCTCGATCGCCTGATGCGGTGACTGAAAATGCTTTTCCACTCCATCCAGCAGATACTTTCCGCTGGTGGGCTGATAATCTCCGTTCAACACTTTCAAAAGCGTGGATTTTCCTGCACCGTTTTCCCCCAGAAACGCAAGCACTTCTCCGGCATGAGCCTGAAAGGATACATCATCCAGCGCCTTTACACCTGGAAAATACTTGCATATATGCTGAAATTCCAACGTACCTGCCATGTAGTCACCCTCCCTCTTTGCTTTCTTTTTCTTGTTCCATCATACAAAATATATTCTTGGTATTCATTAGGCTTTTTTGCCTTTTAATTTTGAAAAATTGTGGTCTTCCTTCTTTTACAGGAATAGTTCTCGCACCCACTGCACGTATGATGTGCACAAAAAGCGTCCGCATCCGCTGTCAGCCGGAAAATCACGGTGCCGGTCTTCACTGGATCAAACATATATCCGGCAGTCAGAAAAAAGCCGTTCTTCTCGCCTTCCAGCTCCTCATAAAAAAATCGCTGCAAAAACATGGCGTTTTTCTCCTGCGCATGAAAACGTCCCGCGATTCCCACGCCCCGTTCACGGCAGAAGCTGCGAAGCAATGATTCCATCTGCTTTTCCATGGAAAAAAGCGCACAATCGGCCATAGCGTCCAGGAGCATTCCTTTTACATAATCTTCCTGAAAAAAAGCCCTAGTACTCCAGTTGCTGATTTCCCTTCCAACAGTATAAAGGCCGCACAGAATCTGCTCTCCTGGCTGCAGACTGCCGCAGACAATTCCTTTTGGCAATCTGCATTCCTTCAGATAGATTTTAGGCCGGCAGCAGGAAATCACCGGCTCCAGCAATTCTTCATATTCCTGTTCAAATACTTCATATGCCGCAGACTTTTGCGTACAGCAAAGATCCCGGAACACTTCTTCCTTTCGTATCTCGACCGCCTGTCCGGTACAACTGATAATCTCACACATATCAGACAGATTTCTCAAGCACGCATGTTTTCCCGATCTCCGCTGCGGAAGCCGCATCCGGCGTATAATAGTCCGCCCCGATCTCTTTTGCAAATTCATCCGTGATGGGAGCGCCGCCAATCATCACCGTATATTTGTCCCGCAGTCCTTTTTCCTCCAGAAGATCCACCAGCTCTTTCATCGCCGGCATCGTTGTGGAAAGCAACGCCGACATACCGATAATATCCGCCCCCACTTCCTCTGCTTTTTCCAAAAACGTCTTGGCATCCACATCCACGCCCAGATCATATACTTCGAATCCGGCGCCTTTGAACATCATGGCTACAAGATTCTTCCCGATATCGTGCAGATCCCCTTTCACGGTTCCGAGCACAATCTTTCCGACCGCTTTGTTTCCCACCTCCACCAGCTTTGGTTCCAGAACAGAAAGACCCATGCTCATAGTTCTGGCAGAAATCAGTACATCCGGCACAAAGATCTCTTCTCTTTTAAATCGTCCGCCTATGACGGACATTCCCTCCAGCAGTCCCTCGTTCAGGATCGCCTTTGGATCCTCGCCCCCGTCCAGCGCCTGCTGCACCAGCGCTTTGATCTGTTTAACCTTCCCTTTTTGCAGACACTCTGAAATTTCCTGTAAAATCGTCATTTTTTTCTCCTATTTAAGTTCCGCAATCGCCCTTCGTATGCCTCTGTATCTGGAAGCATGTTTGATCGACTCCTCTCTCCAACATCCTTCCGGGCATTCTCTGGGCTCTTGCTGTTTTTTAGTTCCGCAATCGCCCTTCGTATACCGTATTAATTTTATTTATGGTCTTCAGCCGCTCTGAAAAATGCCTCCAGATTTTCCATCGGAGTCTGCGGCGGAATATCGCAGCCGCTGGACAATACAAAATTCGGATATGCACCACATCGTTCCAGAAGCGCTTTTGTTGCCTCAAACACGTTTTGAGGATTTCCTTTTCGCAGCACTCCCACAGGGTCAATATTTCCAAAGATCAGCCGGTCGGAAGGAAACCGTTTGAGCATCTCCTCCAGGTCGACAGCGTTTCCAAAGCTGTATGCCCGTACATTCATATCCGCCAGTTCTCTGTGAAGCGGAAGGACTGTTCCGCAGTTGTGATATATGAAAAGGCAGCTTTCATCCTCCACCGCTGCCCGGACCTGCTCCACATACGGACTGGAAAATTGCGTCATCAGGTCCGGGGACAAAAGCCCCGCCGCCGGTTCCGCCATGACGATTCCATCGGCGCCGGCTTCTTTTAAAGCCTTTGCATATGCCGTCAAAAATACAGTCGCCTTCTCCAGAACCGTGTTTACCATCTCCGGATCCGTGCGGCACAAAATCATGATCTCCGTCATATCCAGAAGCCGCCCCGCCAGCGAATAGGGTCCGATGATCCCCGCAAAAACCGGACGGTCCGTGATCCTTTCACAGGCCTTTCGAATTCCCCTGATGCATTCTCCGGTTCTTCCCGCGCCCACCTCTGGAATCAGGAGCGCTTCCGCCTCTTCCTCCCCCCGGATCATGGCGCCATACATGGTGGGAATCTCATCCGGACTGTAGATCACATCTGCCCCGAATGCCTCCGCCTCCACCGACAGATCCATCAGACTGAAAGCCGCTCCTGCGTCGAATTTTTCTGCAATCGCTTTCATACAGGCTGCCTGCAGTTCTCCGTTCTTCACCAGTTCTTCTACATTTTTCCCGATCAGCTGCGTACCCGGAAAGGACAGGATCGGAAGTGGTTTTTTCATACCCCGCTCAAGCTGATCCCCCAGCCATTTATTCATGTTGTATCGCATCTGCCTTGTCCCTCCCGTCTACTTTTTACAGCCTGTTTTCCCCGCATAAGTCCTGCATGCCTCCACATAAGCCAGAATGTTTTCAAAAGGCACCTCCGGCTCCACCATATGAGTCGGTGCAACGAACAGTCCTCCCTGCTCTCCGGCAATGTCCAGATTTCTCCACACAGCCTCCTTCACCTCCTGCGGCGTACCTTTTGGCATAACTGTCTGCGTGCCGATTGTTCCGTGAAAGGAAATCCGGTCCCCGTATTTTTTGTATATCCTTTCAAAATCCATACACTCGCTCTGAATCGGATTCAGCACGTCGATCCCTGCTTCGATCAGATGGGGGATCAAAGGCTCCACAAATCCACAGGAATGATAGAAGATCAGAAGCTGCGGATTTACTTTTTTCACCTCGTCAATGATCTTCTTCAGACGCGGTTTGATCCAGGTACAGTACAGTTCTTCACTCATCATGATCGTACGCTGCATGCCGATGTCATCTCCCAGAAACAGCACATCTACTCCCGCTCTCGCATAGGACAGCGCGCGGATCATTGACAGCTCCGTCACTTTATCCAGAAGAAATTCCGCCATTCCATCTTCCGTTACCATATCACAGAACAGATTTTCCATACTCCGCATATACCATGCACATTCCCAGATGGTCATCTGCATGTCTCCCAGCGCAATCAGATCCTGTTCTTTGATATTCTCCACCTGCTTTGCCTGATGAGAGTCATCCGCCGATGCATAATCCGGAAACGGATAATCTTTCATCTCCTCCACAGTCATCATATGTTCCATCGGGTGACGCATATAGGTCATATGCATGCTGTTGGGAGATTTCTCATGCCCTACGCCCCACAGATCGATATCCGCACCATCAGCCAGCGGCTTCTGATAATACTTCCGGTACTTTTCCACATCATGGTCTTTCAGACGCAGATCCTCCACCCGTCGCCAGGGCATTCCAAAATACGCTTCGTAATCCTCCGCTCCTAGCTGTTCTCTGCACACTTTTTGCTGATGTGGACACAGTACAAATTCCACCGGGACATGCTCGTATCCCTTTCTTCTCATCATGGATATAAAATTCTCTCTGTTTGTCATAGCCGTTCTCCTTATGAAGATTCCATATTTTCTAAAGTTCCTCTTCGATCACACACCGCTCCGCCGCCTGTACGCCTCTCCAGGAATTCCGGTATTCCAGAGGCGTCTGTCCGGTATACTGCTGAAATACCCGATTAAAATACTGAGAGCTGTTAAAACCGGTGAGCGATGCGATCTCTGTTACCGTCTTTGCGGACAGCCACAGCATTTCCTTTGCCTTTTCCACTCTGAGAGAAGTCATATACTGACTGCAGCTGATCCCTGTCTCCTCTTTAAAACATTTACGAATATATCTGGAGCTGATGCCGAACCGTTTTGCCAGTTCTTCCACTCGGATATCGTCATCGTAGTTCTTATTGATGTAGTCAATAATCTCCTCTACCTTACTGTTTTTCCGGACATTATCCTTTTTTTCCATTCGGAAAGACAGATCAATCAAAAGCCGGAAAAACATCAGCTTCATCTGCAGATCTCCATGAGGAATTGTCTGTTCTAGGCGGTGAAGTCTGCTGATGCACTCGATCAGTTCCCCCACCATATCACAGTCCGAAAGCTTATAAAACTGCCTCTCTCTGAAAAAGGCAAGTACATGTTTCAGATATTCCGGAACAATAATGGAAAATTCCAGCTGGGCAATCTGGCAGCATTCTTTTTTGTCCACAAAAAACCAGTGCGGAACTCCTTTATACAGGATAATACAGTCGCCTTCCCGCAGCGGTACAAACCTTTCGCCGCTGCCTATGATACAGTGTCCGGACTTGATATATATGATCTCAACTTCCCTGTGATTATGCCGTTCAAAACGGTAGCTGGCGGAAAAACGGAATACCCCTGCGTTCCTCAGTTCCAGTTTCATGGCATCCTCCAAAAGCGTCTGCGCAATCGCCTGATCCAGTTGGTTCATTCCTCTCCTCCTTTTCGTCCATCTTAGCAATTATGACATCTCTTTTCTTGCATTTAATGGCATTATGTCCTGTTTTTTGTGTACTTTTCGGAACTCTTTTATATATTTTATCCTGCAGAATATTTGAAAGATTCCTGTTTTGTGTCCTCTTCCCTTTCAGGCCTATTTCCTGTATACTGGAGATTAACATCAACGCTTTCCGCCACCGGACAGACATGCGCGGACATCCGCCCGGCCTGTTGTCTCTGCACTGTCCGGTGTAAGAACTAGGCGATTGCAATTTGTCTATTTCAAGCCGGAGGAAATGAGATACTGCCATGCCTGAAAAAGATGACTGGAGATTATCTGTGAATGACGGAAAATCTTTGAAAAAAGCCTACTTAAATCCAACCGACGGTGAAGAAATCTACAGACACGCATCACAGTTGAAAAGATGTGCGTTTTGCCTGGAGCCGGTACAGAATAACCAGCATCAGTGGTGGTATATCCCAATTGATTTATCATGCAGTATCTGTGAAAACTGTTTCAATGACTTTAAGGAAATGTTTGAATGGAAAAAACTCGATGGTTGGGATATTGATTGGAACGTTTAAAAAACACTTTTTAAAAAGGGAGTAAAAATATGAAAACGGCTGTCAGAACTTTCCCCGCACATACTTCTGCCATCCGCAGCGGTCACAGTCCCGATCCCCGGCACTCCTATCCGCTGTATGATCTGATCAGTGAATCCGGTCTTACCGTATCTATCCTGCCTCTGGGAGCATCCATCCAGAAGATATCCGTCACAGATCCGGACGGACAGAAGCTCCCCATTGCCCTCGGTTTTCCGGATATTCAGCCTTATAAGGAGCTTGTCTGCTATGCAGGCGCTACCCTCGGCCCCAATGCCGGGCGAATTCGAAATGCATGTCTTCCTATCCTGGGAGCCGAATACCTTTTGTCCAGAAATGACAATGGCAGCCAGCTCCACGGCGGCTGCCACAATCTCTCTTCTATGCTCTGGAACGTGGATTCTGTAACATGCACAGACGATGCTGCTTCTGTTCTGCTCTCCTGCGAGCAGCCGAACGGACTGGACGGATACCCGGGCAACCGCCGCTACCAGATTCGTTATACCCTTACCGAACAGGGACAACTCACTGCAGAACAGGAAGCGTGGACAGACCGCGAAACTTATGTAAACCTATCTAATCACACCTACTGGAATCTTTCGGGAGACTTCGAAAAATCTGCCCTTCATCAGGAACTGCTCATTCATGCCGCCCAGGTATGCGTTAACGACGAAAACCACCTCCCGGTCTCCCTGATCCCGGTGGAAGACACTGCTTTTGATTTTCGGAAACAGCGAAGCCTGTCTTCTGCCATCGGGACATCCTCAGACCCGGTAAGCCTGAAGCAGCTGCAGATCGGCAGGGGATACAATCAAGGGTATCTGCTGCAGAAATCTTCCACGTGTCACGCTGCGCAGACAGCAACGGTTGATACAGGACTGGCAACAACTGCTTTTGAACCGGCTGCTTCCAGATCCGCGGCAGCTGTTCCCGGATTAACGCCCGCCTGTATTCTGCAGGATCCAGACAGCAAAAGGACAGTCCGTCTTCTGACCGATGCTCCGGCGGTCGTCCTGTATTCCGGCGGCTACCTTCCGGACGGTCTTCTGCTCCTGAACGGACAGCGCTCCGTCCCCTCCTGTGCAATCGCACTGGAGGCCCAGGATCTTCCGGATGCTCTGCATCTGCTCCCTTCTTCCTGCCTGCTGACCTCACCGGAAAAACCGTTTCACCGGATTATCCGGTACGAAATCTTCCAGGATTCTCTGCACTGAGATTCCCCTTCCATGTTTTCCGTTCTGATCACGCCTGGCTGCTTTTCGTTATTCCTGATGGGAAGCAGTCAGATTTTTAATCCCCTTCTCACAAAATTGCCCCATTTCTGTACAGACGGCGGACTCCCCCCTGAGCGAAAAAGATCGGCCGTTGCAGAACATCTGTTTTTGTATGTCTCCAACAACCGGTCCTCATTTATAAACATTTTTATTTTATCTGTTTATGATACATCTTACGCCGTTCTATGACACAACGCGATCCCAAAACTGTGGGCAGACAGATCCGAAAGCATCCTGGAGCATGTTTGAAGGAAAGACGTTTTTCTGCCAAATCCGAATGAGCACTGATGTCACAGATATTTTCGCACTTTTGAATCCGGAATCCCCATCTGTCCCCGATATTTGGCAATCGTCCTTCTGGAAATCTGAATCCCTTCTTCTGCCAGAAGTTGTTCCAGTCTGAAATCGCTGAATGGCTCTTCCTTGTCTTCCTGATTAATCAGTATTCGGATTCTTTCCTTCACGTCCTCTGCCGCTGTACGTTCTTCGCGGGATACCGTCGAAGAAAACAAATCTTTTAACAGTACTGTCCTCTGATACTGAAGATACTTACCACGGATGGCGCGGCTGACCGTGGAAGAATGAATCTGAAGCGCCTGCGCGATCTCCTCCTGCGTCATGGGCTTTAAAGGCTCCCCGCAGAGAAAATATCCGTTCTGACGTTCCAGAATCTCATATACGATCTTTAAAATCGTCGTTCTGCGCTGTTCTGCGCATTCCAGTACATATCTGGCCCTTTTCAGCTTTTCCGAAAAATACTCCTTCAGTTCCTGATCATGCGCCGTCTCCATCATATGAATATAATAATCGTTCAGATGATACTCGCCCATCCACCGGTCGTTAAGCTCCGCTTTCCAGCCGTCTCCCTCCCGAACTGCAAGAATATCCGGAACAATGTATGGAGTCTCCCGTTCCTCTCCCGCCAGCGGTTTTGGATTCAGTGACGCCAGAATATGCATATACTCCTTTGCCTTTGCCGTAGAAATATTTAACTGTCTGGTAACCCGGCTTATATGTCCCTGCAGAATCTCATCCAGATAGTATTCCGCCATTTCATACAGCTTTTGATCCTTTGCTCCTGCCCTCTTAAGCTGCAGAACGAGGCATTCTGACAGGTCTTTTGCAAAAATTCCGGCAGGTTCAAATTCTTTCAGCTTTCCAAGACACTGTTCAATCATCACCGCATCATAACCGGATACCTCTGCGATATCGTCGGCCTCATAGGGAAAATATCCGTTCTCATCCAGACAGCCGATCAGATATTGAATCAGTCTTCGTTCCTTTTCGCTGTATCGTTTATGTGGGATCTGTTCCAGAATCATGCGCTCCAGCGTCCCCTGTTCCTTTGCCCGGACATCTCCCCGCCGATCCACATCGTCGTCATTTTCCCGGACATGCTCTCCGCTGTATTCACTGCCCTTTTCATAGAATTTCTCCAGATTCTGCATCGTCTCTTCCTGCCGGTCCATAGAGGTCTCCAAAAGTGGATTTTCCAGATATTCCGTCTGCATGAATGCATCCAGCTCCTGATTGGTATATTCCAGAACCTTCAGTGACTGAATCTGTGCCCCTGATAAAGTCTGTACCTGCTCCAGAATCAAACTGTTCTGCATATCGCCTGCTCCCTTCTTGTCTTCTGTGAATAGAATCTCCTTCTCCGCATATTCTGATTATATGCGATTCCCGTCTTTTTTACAAGACAGCATGATTTCAGCACAAAATTTGCCTCCAAATGAACATGATGTGAAGATTGAAACGCAAAAAAATATTGCTCTTTTGAGACTATTTATATTTACTGAACTGCTAATGTTCAATAAGGTATACTTATTGAGAAAAACATTTGCTCATCTGGTCGCCTGCTATGGACAGTTGTTCCTTCCAGACCCCGCTTGCGCTTAATGAAGGCAATCAGGACTCCTCCCACTTTGTGGGCCCCTCCTCATTACAAGGGCCGCAGTGGTACTAAGGATGCAAAAATACGCGTCCTAAGGACCAGCGCCCTTCAAATAGGTCTGAAAGGAACAACTGTCCATGCTGGCTGTACATTGGTAATTTACAAAATAATATTTTTAGTAAGTATAAATCAAAACCTATACTCATTGACTTTCATCTATAAGTAAATTGTTTTGTAAATTTGCCAACATCCAGTCTGTCACGGCTAACTATTTCTTTAAGCCTCATTTGAAGGGCACCGGTCCTTAGGGCGCGTGTTTTGCGCCCTTAGTACCGTTGTGTCCCTTCACTAAGCGCAAGCGGGGGCTGGAAGAAATAGTTAGCCATGGCGGGCGTCCGGGTTGTCTGCTGTATTTATCAATAAGTATGCTTTTATCAAATCGCCGCAGCTGTTTCGAAGCAGAAAAAGCAAAAGTCCCATGAAACACTCCACGGGACTTTCTTTATAGGATGGCAGTATTTATAACTTATGGTTTATGCTTCCGCAATACACTCGATTTCTACCAGTCCGCCCAGAGGCAGCTTTGCCACCTGTACGCAGGAACGCGCCGGATAATCTCCTTCAAAATAGGACTCATAGATTTTGTTGACGGCTGCAAAATCATTCATATCCGTCAGGAAAATCAATGTTTTCACAACTTTTTTATAATCACTTCCCGCTGCCTCCAGCACGGCCCCCAGATTTTTCATGGAACAGTGCGCCTGCGCTTCCACGCCTTCTGCCAGTCCGCCGGCTTCCACATCAATTCCAAGCTGTCCGGAGCAGTACACCATACCGTCTTTTTTAATCGCCTGCACATACGGCCCTACTGCTTTGGGCGCTTTTTCCGTAAATATAATTTCTTTTACCATGACTAGATTACCTCTTTTCCTTTCATTCTCAGTACCGCACCGTTTCTTTTTCCGGTGTGTTTTCCTTTTTCTACGGCCACTTCGCCGCCTACAAGCACATATTCGATCCCTTCCGGATACTGAATCGGCTCCACAAAAGTACCTTTATCGATAATCGTTTCCGGATTAAAAATGCAGACGTCTGCTGCATAGCCTGCTTTTAGTTCTCCACGCCCGGTCAGATTGAAAGTCTGCGCCGGCTTCTTTGTCATTTTATAAATTGCTTCTTCCAGCGTCAGAGCTTTTTCTTCTCTTACATATTTTCCCAGTATCCGCGGAAATGCACCGTAAACGCGCGGATGCGGTTTTCCGCCCAGAAGGCCGTCCGTACAGGCATTCATCTCCGGGCGTTTCATAAAGCGGATTACATGTTCCTCGGTTCCGTAAAAATCTACCATGCCGACGGCATTTTCCTCTTCATACAGCAGGTCAAAAGTCGCTTCGTAAGCATCTTTGCCCCTGAGTTCTCCCAGCGCCGTCAGACTCAGGCCAATCGCATCCTGATTCTTTTCTGTCTTTACACTGGTTACATAGATCTGATCCAGTCCCGCAAATTCTACAAAATTATCCCAGCCGGGTATGCCGTGTTCAATATCATATACCATCTTTTTGCGCAGTTTGGGATCCGCCAGACGTTCCAGCACTTTATCAGTTCCTCCATCATGGACCCACGGCGG
Organism: uncultured Lachnospiraceae bacterium; assembly: GCA_951802115.1. GTDB lineage: Bacteria > Bacillota > Clostridia > Lachnospirales > Lachnospiraceae > Hominiventricola. The sequence goes on from CATOPL010000001.1 coordinate 57,661, forward strand.
AAGAATCACTCCCAGCATAGTGCTGCCTGCCACATAAGGATACTGGTCAAAGGAAACCCGGATTCCCTCCGCTTTCGCCGCTTCCAGGAGTTCAACCACCTTCTCGATTTTGTCCCAGTTCTTCTTTCCGCACACTTTAAAATGAGAATAATGGATCTTCACCCCGGACTCTCTTCCGATCTTGATGACTTCTTCCATAGAGTCCAGAATCGTATCTGCTTCACTCCTCTGGTGAATGACGAAGATGCCGTCATACTCAGCCACCACTTTACACATCTCAATAATCTCTTTGGATTCGGAATAAGCGCACGGCATATAGATCAGTCCTGTAGACAGGCCGACTGCGCCGGCTTCCATTTCTCGCCGTGTGATACGTCGCATCCTCTCCAGCTCTTCCTCGTTGGGAAGGCGGTTCTCCAGTCCCATAGCCTCCATACGGATATTTCCATGCGGAACCAGATAGCACTCGTTCAAACCCGGTTTTGCAGCATCGATCATCTTCAGATAGTTTTCCGTCGTCTCAAAGCTCCAGTCAATCTCATCGCTGTCCCCGTCCAGCCCGGCAAGATTTTTTCTCCAGGGACTGATATATTCTTTTGGCAGCGGAGCCATGGAGATTCCGTCCTGGCCCAGTACTTCTGTTGTAATTCCCTGCATCACCTTCGGAGCCACCTCCGGCTCCACCAGCACCTGCAGGTCGCTGTGGCTGTGGGTATCAATGAATCCCGGAGCCACTATAAGACCTGATGCATCGATAAGCTTTGCTCCTTCTGCCTCTATGGACGGAGCAATCTTTTCTATTTTTCCGTCTGTGATCAGAATATCGCCCTGATATCCCGGCTTGCCGCTTCCGTCAATAATCCGTCCGTTTTTGATCAGTTTACTCATATATCGTCTCCTCCTGTTTATCTTTATGATCGGAACATCAATCTTTTCTATTCTTCTTCAAACCGGATCTCCGGTGCTGCCGGCACTCCGCTTCCCCTCTCCAGTGCCGATACCAGGAAGATCACAATGAATGCCACAATACCGCCCGGAACCATGGCGCTTAATCCCCATGGAGTATGCAGTACATAGATCCAGATCGCTGCAACAACGGTTCCGCACACAATAGAGATAAATCCTGCCCGCTGAGTTACATTTTTATAGAAAATACCGCAGATAAATGCTGCGAAAGGTCCGGCGCTGCGCAGTGCGAACGCGCCCATCATCACACTGATAATATTCGAAGCCGTCAGCGCCACAGACAGTCCCACCAGTCCTACAATCACCATAACAACTCTGGAGATCCAGACTTCTTTCTGATCGTCCTTATTGCCTTTATTGATATAAGGAGTAAAAATATCGTTGGTGAACATGGTAGCGGTTCCGATCATATTGCCGGATGCACTGCTCATGGTAGCCGCCACAATCGCCGCCAGTACAAGACCTGCTACAACAGGCGGAGCAAAATTGATCGTCGCCTCTGCCAGAGCATTTTTCTGTGAACCGCCCAGAGCATAACCGTCGATGCAGGTATAGGCAATCAGACCGATCACTGCCGGAACAATCGCGTAAACTGCGGACAAAACACCTGCAATCACAGAACCTGTCATGGCAGATTTTCCGTTCTTTGCAGAACAGTAGGTCTGGACGATCTCCTGACCTGTAGGGAATGTCATACAGTACATGGCGATATAGCCAATCACCGTGGGAATTCCGATCTTCGTCATACTGAGCAGGTCAAGTCCTCCGCCTGCCTCCGCCGACACTGCCTCCGCCCTGGCAAACAGTGCGGAAAATCCTCCTACCTCACCGTTGCTTACCATGATAAACATGGCGATCGTCATCCCGACAGTAATAAACAGCACATGCATCATATTTGCCGCCGCCACGGAAGCAAATCCGCCTACCATGGTATAGATGATGACAACGACAGTCGTAATGATAGCCGCAGTCTGGAAAGAGATTCCGGTCACCACATTGATGATGGATGCTGTGGCGATGATCTGCGCACCGGTGGCCATAAAAAGCGCTGCAATGGAAGTAAAAGCCGTGAAAATATGGGACGATTTTCCATAACGCTTACTGATAATCTCCGGTACCGTATTCGCCTGCGCTTTGCGGAAATAAGGCGCGATAAAGGATACCAGCACAAAACCGATTCCCGCCGCAATCACGTACCAGCAGGCGGACAGACCGTATGTATGGACATTGGTAGCGATTCCTGTGGTACTCGCACCACCGGTATTGGCTGCAAACAGCGTTCCCGCCAGAACCACCGATCCCAGCGATTTGCTGGCCATCAGGAAATCATCGTTGCTCTGTTTTTCCGCTTTCGCCTGTTTTCTTTTGGACACAATCAGTCCGATGGCAACAGTTGCCGCCATGTATAACAAGATGATTACAAGCGCCGTAATCTGGATACCACTCATGATCTTTCTCCCTTCTCCTTCGCCTCTTTATACCAGAAGCGCTTCCATAACTGTGTAGTAACACTCTTCTACTTTTGTCAGCTGCTCGGTTTCGATGTATTCATTGACCGTATGCGCCAGATTTTCTCTGGACGGTCCAAGGCCAAATGTTTTAATCCCTGCTTCCCCTGCATAATGACTTCCATTGGTGCAGAAATTATACTGCGTGATCTCCGGTGTAAAACCTTTCTCTGTCAGCTTTCCGTAAACTGCCTGAACAAAATCGTCCTCTTTGTCATACAGCCAGCCCGGGAAAAATCTCTCGCCCTCGATCTCATTGCCGGTGTGGCATTTTTCTTTTCCAACCGCATAGGAAGCTTTTACTTTCAGTTGCGGATCCTCTGCCATCAGCTCATCCAGAAGCTTCTGAATCGGCTCCAGAACGCTTTCCTTCGTCTCTCCTACCAGAAGGCGTCTGTCATAGGTGGCGCGACAGTACTCCGGAACGACGGAAGCCCCAGGATACGGTGCGGACTTAATATCGGTTAGCTCCAGAATGCCGTCGCCCAGCACCGGATGATGCGTCGGCGTAAGCGTCCGGATTGCCTCAATCACTTTCGCCATCTTGTATACGGCGTTGATCCCCTTTTCCGGATTGGCCGAATGGCAGGGTTTTCCAAAGGTCTCAATGACGATTTCCGCTCTTCCTCTCTGCCCGATTTTCAGATTCAGCTGAGACGCCTCGCCGATCACTACATAGTCCGGCTTTACAAAAGCACTGATTTCTCTTGCCGCTACACCCTCAAAGCACTCTTCATGCACAACGCCGGCCACATAGATCTCCCCTGCAAAATCTTTATTCATATCTTTGGCAAAGCAGGACGCCGCACAGGTCATAGCCGCCACTGCGCCTTTCATGTCGCTGGTTCCCCTTCCGTAGATCCGACTGTCATGAATCTCAGCTGCAAAAGGCGGATACTCCCATTCTTTCTCTTCCGTAACCGGCACTGTGTCAATGTGTCCGTCAAACAGAATCTTTTTCCCCGGACGGGAACCTTTGATGCATCCGATGACATTGCCGTACCGGTCCACAGTCACCTCGTCAAATCCCATCTCCTTCATATGTGCGGACAGGACCTTTACAACTCCCGCTTCCTCTCCTGAATAACTTCTCTGCCGGATCATCTCCTGACAGAGCGCGATCACCTGTTTCTCTCTTGCTTTTTCCATCATCTTACCTCCTGCAATCATGCTGCATCTGCCACTCGCAAGTACCTGAATTTTCGAATTCTGTGCCGCTTCCTGCGCACACTCTTCCTCTTTTGGTACTGTTTGGACAAACACTGTTTTTTAACTGATTTCGATTTTATTATTTCTCCGTCATACCCGGATAAGCGCCGTCCCATACAATAGAACGGTAATTCTCTTGATCTGTATCCCCTTCCGTACTGAAAAACAGCACCTTGGAATCCTGATTCAGTCCCAGTTTTTTTCTGACATCTGCATATTTCGGATTTCTCATAATCTCTGCCACACACCCGAAAGCTGCGGCCCCGCTTTCTCCGGAAATCACCTGCGGATCTCCTTTCACCGGGCTTGCGAGAATCCTCATTCCCTGAGCCGCCATATAATCCGGACAGGAGATAAAATTATCCGCATAGTCCCTCAGCACATTCCAGCCGATGCTGCACGGTTCTCCACAGGCCAGACCGGCCATGATCGTGTTCATCTCTCCGGTCACAAAATGCAGCTTTCCATCCGCTGCCTCTGCAGTCCGGAACACACAGTCCGCCCGGTTTGGTTCCACAATCGTGATCAGCGGCCGCTCTTCTCCATATACAGAGGCAAAAAATCCTGCCACCGCCCCCGCCATGGAGCCTACACCTGCCTGCAGAAAAATATGAGTCGGTTTTTCCGGGAGCTGTGTATAAGCTTCATAGCCCATCGTCCCGTATCCCTGCATAATCCACTCCGGAATATCTTCATATCCTTCCCATGCGGTATCCTGTACCATGACCCAGCCCTTCTGATTTGCCTGGCTGTTGGCCAGACGTACCGCTTCATCATAATTCAGTTCTGTAATGGAAGCATCCGCCCCCTCTGCCAGAATATTGTCGAGCCGCTCTTTCGCACTGCCTTTCGGCATGTAGACTACGGCTTTCTGACAAAGCCTGTTAGCTGTCCATGCCACCCCTCTTCCGTGGTTGCCGTCAGTGGCAGTCACAAAAGTAATGTCTCCAAGCTCTTTTTTTGTTCTTTCCGAGATCAGTTCCCCATATGGCATCTCGTCAATCGTCTTACCCAGTTTTTCTGCCAGATAATTTCCGATCGCATAGCTGCCTCCCAGAACTTTAAAAGCATTCAGGCCAAACCGGTAGGATTCATCTTTGATATAGACGTTCTTCAGCCCCAGCGCCTCTGCAGTCTTTTTCATTTCTGTGAGAGGAGTTTTCTCATATATGGGAAAACTTGCATGAAACCGCTGAACCTTTTTTGCATTTTCCAGACTCATGAAATCCAGATCAAACTTTTTTCCCGGCTTTCTTTGATACTGAATCAGTTTTAATTCCTCTTTCATATATTTCTCCTGTTCTGACTAAAATTCTCCATTCGCCCTTCTGTCGATTCCGGGCTTCTGTCGTCTCCAAAACCTGAAACCATCCCGCCTGTATCGGCCGAACTTTGTTGATTTTGTTCCCTGCCTTTATAAAGAGCAGATTGTGTGCCAAATCTGTTGTTTTTTTAATTTTAATATTTATTTGTTAAAATCATACAGTTTTTAACATCTTTTATTGTATATTCTGCATAACAAAAGGACACTGTAAAAAACTTATCTGTCTTTTTACAGTGTCCTTTTTCTTTTTTATTTCTCATTTTAAGAATTGATTCTCATTTTGAGATTTTATGTTTTCTCATTTTAGGAATTTTTATAAAAATATCAGCCCAGCTTCCGATACAGCGTCGCCAGACTGATTCCCAGAGCCCTGGCTGCTTTTTTCTTTCCTTCTGTGCTGTCCCCGAAAAGCTGCAGCGCTTTTCGGATCTCCCGTTCCTCCAGATCTTTCAGACACCTGATCTGCGTTTCCTGCTGCTTGGTCTCATTTTGTGAAAATCTCTGTGTTTCCTGCTGACCCGCAATATTATCCGGAAGAGTTCCAAAATGCAGAATCCCGTCCTCCTCCATCATATTGATCATAAATTCCACTGAGTTTTCCAGTTCACGGACATTCCCGTACCAGGGATACCGGCACAGACATTCCATCGTATCTTCTGTGATGGAGACCAGATTTTTCCCGAATAAACCCGCATACCGGCCTGAAAAATATACAACCAGCTCCCGAATGTCCTCTTTTCGTTCTCTCAGAGGCGCAATCTTCAGAGGAATCACATTCAATCGATAATACAAGTCCTCCCGAAACTGTTTTTTTTCAATCATTTCTTTCAGATCTTTATTCGTGGCCGCAATGATCCGTACATCGATGGGAATCACCTGATTCGAGCCAATACGGATAATTTTTCGTTCCTGTAATACCCGCAGGAGCTTTACCTGAAGATATAAGGGCATATCCCCGATCTCGTCCAGAAAAATAACCCCTTTGTTGGCCAGCTCAAATTTTCCCATTCTGCCGTTGGGGTCCGCGCCTGTAAAAGCGCCCTTCACATAACCGAACAGCTCCGATTCCAGCAGCGGCTCGGGAATCGCCCCGCAGTTAATGGCAATAAAACGGTTATGCCGACGATCACTGGCTTTCCAGATGGCCGACGCCACAATTTCTTTTCCGGTTCCGCTCTCCCCTGTAATCAGAACCGTGGATGTGCTTTTAGCCACCTTGCGGATCTCCTCCTGAAGATGGCGCGTCTGATCGCTGGTGCCGATCATATCAAAAACGCCTTCCGGAGGTATCGTATTCGTAATCTCATAATAACGCTCTCTCACGGCTTTTGTGCTTTCAAAAATCAGCACTCTCGAATATCGCTCCGGGTCCATATCCAAGTCATACATATGACCCATGACCAGATATTCCCTGTTATCAATCTTAACCCGGTACTCGTTCTGATGATTCAGACTGTCCCCGGTAGGCGTGACCGACACCTTTTTCCCCTCCGGAATCTTTACGGAGAGCTGCCGTTCTGCCGCTGTATTAACGGTAACCGCCACATCCTCTTTTCCAAGAATCAGGATCCCTTTTTCCACATGACTGATCACGCGGTCAAGCGTCTCAAGAAGCTCTTTGCGCCTTCTGAGCTCCGCAACTTCCGCTGCCTTGGCTGAAATAAAATCGGAAATCTGAGAAAGAAGCTCCAGATACATCTTCTCTTCATTTAAAATCCGCTCCTTCTGCTCCCGGCTGCTTCCAATCAGGCCGATAACGCCGATGCTCTTCCCGCCAAGCCGGATCGGCATCGAAATCTCAATCTCCTCCCGGCAGACATTACATTTCGGACAGTTTCTGCACAGTACTTCTCTCCCTGGTTCATGAATGATTTCCATGCTGCCGGTACGCAGTACATGCCGGTATACATACCCTTCTGCAGACATATCCTCATTCACATGCGCTGCATAGATTCCCGTTCCCGCAATCCGAAAGAGATTCTCATCCACCACTTCCACTTCCACACGGGCCACTTTCGCCATGATCCCGGCGTAAGCTTCCACCGTATCCTGTATTTCAAGAAGAATATTGGATGCAGCTGTTGTCATGATTTTTTACCCTTTCTTTATTCCACCACTTCCAGATAGCCGGACACCGCATAAAGCACCTGTCCTTCATATTCTACCCTCGACCAGCCGTTGTCTCCCATACCTGTCCGGGTGCAGAGCTCTCCGTTTTTGAGTTTCACAACCACATTGCTGTTATCCCCCTGATCCATGGTACTGCGCAGATTGGTCACATCCCTGGAAGTCACCTGCTCCTCTGTCTCTTCGAAAATCACTCCCGTTTCCGGATCTGCTTCTGCATATTGCGCCGCTCCTTCTTCCAGAGGTGCAGCCGTCTCTTCATATCCGAAATAGGCCACATTAAGATCCACCACAGTCTTTATTCCCGGTACCGTTCCTTGATCCGTATACTGCCACATGGCATAGAAACCGTCATACTCCGGTTTTAAGACTTCCGGATAAATCTCCGTCAGATACTGCGCCACCCAAATCCGGTATCTCTGCTGCAGCGTATCCGTATCCCAAAACAAATTGTCCTGCAGTTCACTTCTGGCCGCATAAAACATTCCTGTATAACCGTTTTCTTCTATCCGGTCCAGAAATACCCGCGCCAGCGCTGTCCGTTCTTCTGTTGTCAGACCATGCTGTCTGCTGCTCTCCTCCTGAAATCCTTCACAATTATAAACGACCGGATAAGTGATCGGGTAGCCTTTTAATAATTCACATACCCATTTTGCCTCTTCCTCAGCTTCCGCTTCGTCCACCGCCGTTGAAAAGAAATATGCCCCCAGCTTTATCCCGTTCGCCGCTGCTTCCTGCAGATTATAGCGGGCACATTCATCCTCCACGATCTCGCCTGCCACTGATTTACGATAACCAATACGGACCATGGCAAAATCTACTCCCGAATCTGCCACCTGCCCCCAGTCAATATTTTCCTGAAATTTTGACACATCAATCCCCAGTGTAATATCGTCGGTCTCACCAGCTGCCTCTTTTACTTTTAAAATCTCTGTATCGCTCTCTTTTTCTTCTGTTTCCGGATTATTCCCTAAATCCTCGGTTTCATCATCCGGCATTCTTTCATTGGTTTCCTTCATGGCGCTTCCCTTTACATCCGCCAAAACCTCTTCCTTTTTTCCGCCGGACAGAAGAACAAAAGCCAGAATAAAAAGCATCCCCGCGGTCAGAACACAGATAAAGGATGCAAACAGCATCCAATATGCACTCTGCTTTTTCTCTGTCTTTTCTGCCATGAGGCTGTCACCTTTGTCTTTCTTCAAGGTACCTCATATAATCCGACACCATCATCGCAATCTTAAATGTCATGGCCTCTTCAAAATTCCGGATATCCAGGCCTATCGTCTTCTGAAGCTTCTCCAGACGATAGACCAGCGTATTCCTGTGTACAAACAACTGACGGCTTGTCTCTGACAGGTTCAGGCTGTTCTCCATGAACTGATAGACGGTGGTCAGAATCTCATCATCCAGATTGCTCGGATCATATTCGCCGAATACTTCTTTTAAAAACATCTCGCAAAGCGGCGTCGGAAGCTGATAAATCAGGCGCCCGATTCCCAGCTCTTCATACGTGATCACTGTTTTGGCTGAATAAAAAATCTCCGCCACCTCCAGAGACATATTCGCTTCTTTATAGGAACGCGACACTTCTTTCAAGGAATGAGCGATCGTTCCGCAGGCCGTGCGAACCCGGCACAGAGTCTCCGCACTGACTGTATCCGACAGTATATGCGCCAACTCGTCAATCTCCTTCTGTCCTTCCCTTTCTTCCAGACGGCGAACAACCACCACGCAGTCTTCTTCCATCGGAGTAATAAAGTCTCCTGTCCGATTGGGCATAATATTTTTAAGAATCATCTGGATGTCATACGCGTCGCAACCCGCTCCTTCTACCAGAAGTACAGCCCAGCGGCACTCCGGCCCAAGATGCATCTGTTTGGCATAAGTTGCGATATCAACCGGAAGCAGATTATCCAGCAGAAGATTATGAATAAACTGATTCCTGTCCTCTCTGCTGTAGCCCATCTCCAGAATCCGCTCCAACTGGCAGACCGCAAGCTGTCCCATGGGATAAGCATCTTTTGAACCGCCGCTTACAGACAGAATATACCCCATATCCTCCTCACCGACTTTAAACAGATAGCGGCTTCCCAGCGCCTGCATATCTGCAGGAGAATCACAAAACGTGTCAAAAACTTCTTCTTCCGGCAAAGAATCCTCCTCTCCTGCCACACACGTCCGGTTTCTGTCGTACAGAGCCATGGACAGGCGCATAATATTCGAAAAATCCTCCAGACACTCTTGAAGCAGTCGATTAGATACCATATAAAAACCTCCTAAATGTTATAATTCCATCTGATCCATCTGTTGATCCCCGATAAAATCACGCCGATATTTCCCAGAGCGTATTTGAATTTACAAACACATTCTGGGCGAATCAACAGTTATAAACAGTATATCTGTAAAAAAAGCAGATGTCAATGAAAGCAAAACATACCGCTGAAAAAAGGACGCCGCATCTCTGCAGCGCCCCTGTTATTTCTTTAAATTTTAGTTCGTGATTGTAAGCTCTGTCTCTTTGTCAAATACATGAATCTTCTCTACATCCAGAGCAAATTTCACACTGTCGCCGGTTCTTGCTGTTGTAGTCGGGCTTACTCTTGCTGTCATGCCTGCACCCTCAAGGTCAAAATACAGATAAACTTCTGCACCCAGCAGCTCATATACATTGATCTTCGCCTCAATCACGCTGCTTGCATACTTCTGAAGCATCTCATCTGAATCATACAGATCTTCCGGACGGATACCCATGACAACTGTCTTTCCTGCATAACCTTTATCGATCAGAACCTTTGCCTTCTGCTCCGGCAGAGTGATCGTATAAGGACCAACCTTCAGGTCAGCCTGGCTTCCATTCACTTCACATTTTGCATCCACAAAGTTCATCTGCGGAGAACCGATAAATCCTGCAACAAACAGGTTTGCCGGAGCGTTGTACAGATTCTGAGGAGAATCGATCTGCTGAACCACACCGTCTTTCATAACAACGATTCTGGTTCCAAGCGTCATAGCCTCGGTCTGGTCATGAGTAACATAGATGATCGTGGTGCCAAGTCTCTGATGCAGCTTGGAAATCTCTGTTCTCATCTGAACACGAAGCTTTGCATCCAGGTTGGACAGAGGCTCATCCATCAGGAACACCTTCGGGTTACGTACAATCGCACGGCCCATGGCAACACGCTGTCTCTGACCACCGGACAGAGCTTTCGGCTTCCGGTCAAGAAGCTTCTCAAGGTCAAGAATCTTCGCCGCTTCACGGACCATTTTATCGATCTCATCCTTCGGTGTCTTGCGAAGCTTCAGAGCAAATGCCATATTGTCATATACCGTCATATGTGGATACAGTGCATAATTCTGGAATACCATGGCGATATCACGGTCTTTCGGTTCCACGTCGTTGACTCTGCGTCCGTCGATCAGAAGATCACCGGAACTGATATCCTCCAGGCCGGCAACCATACGAAGTGTGGTGGATTTGCCGCATCCTGACGGACCTACAAAGATAATAAATTCTTTATCTTCAATCTCCATATTAAAATTCTTTACAGCTTCGAATCCGTTCGGATATTTTTTACAAATGTTTTTTAAAGAAATACTTGCCATGTCGGGCTCCTTTCCATGTCATAACGTTCTTGTTTCAACTGACTTTGAGTATACCCCTTTTTCCGGGCTTTGACCATATGGGCTTCTTACAAACATTTCTCCAAACCTTTGTATAAACGGACAACTCATAGTCAGATCAACGATCGTTACAAGAAAAAAGATCAGAGTTACTGGTCATTCTGCCGGGACAAGAAACTCCTTTATCATTTTACGGTTTTATGATAAGATGGGAACGCGGACACCGCTCAGAAAAAAACAAGGAAGAAATTTTATGAACAAAAAAGAAACACTGGAAATCAGAAAACAGTTTACCAATGAGAATTGTGCCATCACACGCATATGCGGGTGTTATGTGGACGCAGAAAAACAGATCCGGACAGAACTCAAGGAAGCCTTTCTCTCTCTTCCGGAAGAAGAAATGTTCAAATACTATGATATTTTCAAAAAAACACTTTCCGGAACACCTGGGCGTAATCTGATCAATCTGGAATTTCCGCTGGAGCAGGAAATGCCGGACGGCACACAGGCATGGCTTTTAAAGCTCAGAAACAGCCGACTGACAGACGATATACTCATTGAAGAATTTTATGAAAAGATCATTCAGAATTATACATACGGCGAAAACTATTATATCATCCTGATCCACGCGGCCTATGACATTCCCGGCAAATCCAAAGACGGCATGGAAATATTCGATGCTTCAGACGAAGTCTATGAATACCTTCTCTGCAGTATCTGTCCGGTCAAATTGTCCAAAGCAGGCCTCTGTTACAATGCGGAAAAAAACAGCATCGAAGACCGCGTCCGGGACTGGATTGTCGACGTACCCGCAGCAGGCTTTTTGTTCCCGGCCTTTCATGACCGCAGCACCGACCTGCACAGCATGCTCTACTACACCAAGAATCCCGAACTTCTCCAACCGTTGTTGATGGAAGAGGTTTTCGGATGCCGCGTTCCATTGTCCGCCAAAGAGCAGAAGGAGACGTTCGGAGAGCTTCTGACTGAAACTCTGGGAGATTCCTGTGATTACGAAACCGTCATAAATATTCATGAAAATCTGAATGAATTGATCGAAGAAAAAAAAGAGCTTCCGGAACCGCCCACGCTGACAAAGCCGGAAGTGAAAAATCTGCTGGTACAAAGCGGAGCTCCGGAAGAAATCATGGAAAATTTTGAAGAGCAGTTCAATCACACTGCCGGAGAAAAAACAGAATTCCTCGCTACAAATCTCACCAGCACCAAAATGCTGGAAGTCAAAACTCCGGATGTAATTGTCAAAGTCAGCCCGGAAAAAGCGGCTCTGATTGAGACACGAGTTATCGACGGACTGTCCTATCTGATGATCCAGATCGATGACTATGTGGAAATCAACGGCGTACCAATACGGTCAGGAGAGCAGCATCCGTGATGTAATACCACATCTGCCCGGTTATTTTACAGAAAACTTAAAGAAGCTTCTATAATTTTTCTCAGATTGGAAAGACTTAAATCATACAATTTCTGATGTGAGGAGATATGAATAATGAAGATTCTGTTTTATGATACGAAAAGCTATGACAGGGAGTCGTTCAGCAGAGAGCTGGAACAATATCCGGACATTGAAGTAAAATTTTTAAAAGCCGATCTGACAAGGAACACCGCAGAACTGGCTCACGGCTATGATGCTGTATGCGCGTTTGTAAATTCAGAAATCTGGACAGAAACCGTTGAAATTCTGCACCGGAACGGTATCCGCCTTATTTTGATGCGCTGCGCGGGCTTTAATAACGTTGACCTTGTCACTGTCCACAAACTGGGAATCCGTATTTTACGCGTACCTGGATATTCACCGGAAGCCGTCGCCGAACATGCAATGGGCCTTGCACTGACCGTAAACCGGCGGCTTCACAAATCCTATATTAAAGTCCGTGAAAATGATTTCAGCCTGGGAAGCCTGATGGGATTTAATTTCTACCAGAAAACAGCAGGCATCATCGGCACCGGTAAAATCGGAGCGGCCATGGTGCGTATCTGCCATGGATTCGGTATGGAAGTGATTGCCTATGACGTCTATGAGAATCCTGACCTGAAAAATATTGCAAAATATGTAACGCTTGACGAACTTTTGTCGCGAAGCGATCTGGTCTCTCTGCATTGCCCGCTGATGGACAGCACCTATCATATTATCAACCGTAAAACGATCCAGAAGATGAAGGACGGAGTGATTCTGGTCAATACTTCCCGGGGAGCTCTGGTAGATACCGACGACCTGATCGAAGGAATCCGCGCCCACAAGTTTTTTGGCGTGGGACTGGATGTTTATGAAGAAGAAGCGCCAAATGTATTTGAGGACCGGTCGGACGAGATTCTGGAGCATTCTGTCACCGCTAGGCTTCTGTCTTTCCCTAACGTAATGATCACGTCTCACCAGGGATTCTTCACCCAGGAAGCCTTGTCTGCCATTGCCAAGACTACGCTGGAAAATGTGCGGGCATTCGAAAGTAGCAGCGAATCTCCAAACGATGTAAAGGCCTAGAGCGTGTCTGAACATTGCTTTCTGGCAAATGGCGGAAATGAATGTTCAAATACGCTCCAGCTCTCACTCCGGCCGGAATTCAGAACCGTAAAGCGCCTGTTTCGTGTCATTGCGCCATCAAAATTTCCAGACGCTTCCACTGCATTGCCGCCGAAATTTTGCCCGGCGCCGGCACAAACCATGCAACCTGCGATTCTGTTTCCTGCCTGAAGTGAGCGCCAGAGTGTGTATAAAATAATTTCCGGCGGCTGTGCGTTACAATTTGCGGGCAGCCGGACCCGGGTGGATACACAAGCGGGCTGCATGACACAAATCCGGACCAAAGATAGCGCAGATATGCCGGATTCTATTTTACGGCCACTGCCTCGATTTCACATAATACTCCTTTGGGAAGTTCTTTTACCGCCACGCAGCTCCTTGCCGGTCTGGATACAAAATACTTTGCATAAGCTTCGTTAAAAGCGGAAAAATCCCCCATATCCGCCAGAAAACAGGTCGTCTTAATCACCTTTTCAAAGCTACTGTCTGCAGCTTCCAGAATCGCTCCCACATTTTGGCAGCTTTGCTCCGCCTGAGCAGCGATCCCTTCCGGAATCTGACCGGTCGCGGGATCTACCGGAATCTGGCCGGATGTGTAAATAAAACCGTTCACTTCATATCCCTGAGAATAAGGACCGATCGCGCCCGGCGCTCTGTCTGTTGAGATTATTTTCATGTGTTCATCCTCCAATCTTTTATTTTCCACATTTTACCCCACTGTAAACAATTTCGCAAGGGCCGATCTGATCGCCGCCCGAAAATCAGAGTGCTCATGCGCCCGGAGCCTGTGCGCATTTGTAAATAACAGTGTCCGCTTTACGGCACAGGATTATCTCAGCAGTGAACCCTTTTTGTACCAATAATATAGAAAACCGGTCAGATCTGCCAGAAACCAGCCAATAGGAACAGACCACCAGATTCCGGCAACCCCTATGGATGGAATCGACGACAGTATATAGGCCAGCGCCACACGGGTACCCAGAGAAATAACGGTCAGTACCAGCGACATTCCGGGGCGTTCTACTGCCCGGTAAAAACCATAAAGCAGAAACAGACAACCGATACCGCAGTAAAAAGACCCTTCAATGCGAAGATACCGGACCCCGATCTCCAGAATCTTCGTCTCCTCCGGCTTTACAAAAAGCAGCATCAGAGGTTCTGCGAAAATGAATACGCCAAGACTGATGCACAGGCAGAAAACAAAGGCGCATGCCACCGCACTTTTAATTCCCTCCTGAATCCGCTCTCTCTTTCCTGCACCATGATTCTGCGCCGTAAAGGTAGAGAATGCGTTTCCAAAATCCTGCACCGGCATATAGGCAAAAGAGTCAATCTTTACGGCGGCCGCAAACGCTGCCATGACTGCAGTCCCGAAACTGTTGACCAGTCCCTGTACCATCAGGATCCCCAGGTTCATTACCGACTGCTGCAGACAGGTCAGAAACGAAAACTGTGCCAGTTCTTCAAAAACCTGTTTTTTCAGACGGACACGCCCCGGCAGCAGCCTGCAGTCGGGGAAGAAGATCCATGTGTAAATCAGAAGTCCGATTCCGGATACAAACTGTGAAATAACAGTTGCCGACGCCGCGCCGGCAACTCCCCAGTGAAAGCGAATCACAAACAGCAGATCCAAAACAATATTCAGGACTGCGCAGATTCCCAGAAAAAACAGCGGTGTTACGGAATTGCCGACCGACCGCAGAAGGGACGCAAAAAAGTTGTATAAAAAAGTTGCAAAAATACCCATGAAAATAATCCACAGGTATTCCCGCATCATACCGTAAATCTCCTGCGGCACTTTCAGAAAATGCAGAATCGGATCGATCAGCAGGAATACTGCTGTATTCAAAATCACTGCCAGCATGGCAATTAAGAGAAACGAATGCAGAATGCTCTCCTGCAGTGCTTTCTCATTTTTCTCTCCGCACCGAATCGAAAATACCGCCCCGCTTCCCATGCAAAGTCCTAAAAGTATCGAAGTCAGAAAGGTCATCAAAGTATAGGCAGAGCCAACCGCCGCCAAAGCTTCCGCTCCCAGAAAACGCCCCACAATCAGTGTGTCTGCAATATTATAAAGCTGCTGCAGCAGATTTCCCAGAATCATGGGAAGCGCAAAAAGCAGCATGGTTCTGGTAATCGAACCGTTTGTCAAATCTTTTTGCCGGCTTAAAGTATTCATTTTCCGCCTCCTGTGTAATCAGATAAAGAATTTTCTGTACCTTATTAAATATTAGTAGTTCAATAAGTATACATTATGAATATTTTTGCGGAAAAAGTCAACGTATGCCGGCAGTCGCTGCGTTCGTCCGGATCAGGATTCCCGCGAAACTGTAATACACAGCCAGACAGTTATCTGTCAGATATTTTACCGTCACTTGACGGCAGGATTGTCAAAATTACATGAGTGTGTCCCAGAAAAATGCCGACCAGTACGGCTGCACCAGAAACTGCTGAAGCAGCACAAGAAACAGATACGACCACTGACCATATCTTTCTTCATAGTCATCGGCAATTCCAAGCGGCAGACACCAGTTCCATTTCCTGGCAGGCAGGCGGATAAGCAGATAACCGATCCCGGCACCGAGCAGATTAGTGATCAGATCATCAATATCTGTAGTCCGAAACGTAAATACCTGCGCTACCTCAATAAAAACCGTCAGAAAACAGCAAAAACCCAGCACCGGCTTCCACCCCTGATATTCGTCCCAGAGCAGAGGAAGCAGAAATCCAACCGGCAGAAACATCAATACATTGAGCAGATACTGGGAAGGACTGTTCAGAATATCCACCATTGGAATCACATTGCAGGAAAAATCAAATTCACAGTATTTAATATCCGGCAGCCCGGTCACCGAATAGATCCCCGCCAACACGCATATGTAAAGCAACAGCAGTATTGTATGCGGACTTATCAGCTTCCTTCCGGACAGCTTCAGTACAATCAAAACGGCAGGGGTCAGAAGTATCATGCTGGACAGGCAGTCCATACCAATACACATAAATCTCAGTAAATACATCTTGTTTCTCCTTAACGTAATATTATGATACCAGGGTCAAAAGGTCTAAAATCCGATGCAAGCTTGCTTGCAAGAGGATTTTTGAACTTGGGACCCGCCAAAAACATGAAAAAGTAGCCCGATTAGAGCGGATTTTGAATGTTTTTGAGGATTGCGGGAGCACAAAGTGCGGAGCAATCCGGTATCAGAGAGGTCAAAAGACCTTTTGACCCCAACATCATATTATTAAATCATTGCCATATCAGTCTGAATGTAACTTTTTTCAATCATATCAGGAAAAACTGAAGATTTTCTGTATATTTTATAAAAGAGTTTCTGAAGTTATTTTCCTCTGCCCATCAGACCATACGCAGCCGATACGCCCGCACTCCATTCCATACCGCCTGTTCCAGAGCCGAGAAAATTCCGGATGTCAGATAATAGATTCCGACTGCAGACGGAAGCGGCAGGCAGATCAGAAGCGTCATCACCGCCGAAGACAGCATCCGTCCTTTTGAAGTTTTGGGAAGATTCAGTTTTCTGAAAAAAGATAAATAAGAATAGCTCTGCGGAATAAGCTGTACGATCGCGGACATTGCAGGCAAGATTCCGTATGGATCCCTTGCCAGAAGAGAGGCAATCCACGGACACAATCTGCTCACCGCAGCTGTTCCCGGTACCGCCAGCACAGTCCGGTACAGTCCTGTCAGCACCGGAAGCGTCAGCAGAAGCATCAGACAACCGCCTGTTCCTGCCCGCTGTACATCCACTTTCCTTCTCTGAAGCACCTGAAAAGGCAGAAGGCAGAATTTTACGAAGACGGTCAGGCAGACAATGGCAATTCCATAATCTCCCGTATGCATATACAACCATGTCATAAGTCTGCCAAGCAGCATGATTACCTGCTTCATTCTGTCTCCTCCTTCTTTTTCTTCTGCTTTCGAAACCGTAAAAAATCCAGTACAAACGCCCCCAGATAAACCAGCCAGAACAGGATGACGGCTGAACCCAGGATCCCTCCGCCGGACAGGACCGACGTAAATGCCGCTGCCAAAAGTGAGAGCATCATCATAAATGCCAGGACTTTCGCCGTCCAGTGGTTGCTGAAGTATCTTCCTATATATGGATCTCCCCGGAATGATGCCAGCCCTGTAGATTCTGCCAGATCTTCCAGAAGCTCTTCTACCGCCGCATACTTTTCTCCTTCGGCTTCCTCCTCCCGGACACAGGACAGCCAGCTGTCCACATCCAGGTCCGTCAGCCCTTTTTCCTTTTCCAGCCGCCGGCACAGCTTCTGTGAGCCCTCAAGTCTTTCTATCTGTTCAGACAGCTCTTCTTCCTGCCGGTGAAGCAGAACAGAGAATTCCGCCTGCCCTTCATACAACAGATAAATACTTTCTACAGACAAGCCTGTTTTCCTCAGCAGTATGATTTCTTTTAAACGCCTGATATCTTCTTCCTCATATTCCCGATACTGGCTGTCTTCTCTTCGCTTCGGCCGCAGCAGCCCCTTTTTCTCATAAAAACGAATATTGCTCACCGTAAGACCTGTTTTTTTTGCAGCTTCTCCGATCTTCATATTCCTCCTCCTTTTTGTCGTAAACGGAATCAGTCCGCCGTTCCATATGATTTCCTGATTTGCTTCTATCCTCCGCGGATAAGGGTATTATGATCCCTGAACCAGGTTGAGAGTCAAGAGAAAATATGTAATTTCTCATAAATTCTTAAGTTTTTCTTAATACCATTGACAATCTTATATTATACAATATATAATATCATAAAACCAACAACATAATTAACGAAGTCAGTTTCGGAACAAAATGTCGGCCTTTCGGCATTAAGAACTGCAGATTGTGAAGTAAGGAGAGAACAGCATGGTATTTAACACGGGTGCGGCTCTGCTGGACGCGATTGTGCTGGCTGTCGTGTCCATGGACGTAGAAGGAACTTACGGATATAAAATCACTCAGGATGTCCGCCAGGTCATTGAAATCTCAGAATCCACACTGTATCCGGTGCTCCGAAGACTCCTGAAAGACGGATGTCTGGAAGTCTATGACATGGAATATGGAGGCAGAAACCGCAGGTATTATAAAATCACCGAAGCGGGCAGCGCT
This sequence comes from uncultured Lachnospiraceae bacterium, assembly GCA_951802115.1. GTDB lineage: Bacteria > Bacillota > Clostridia > Lachnospirales > Lachnospiraceae > Hominiventricola. The sequence continues at coordinate 76,065 of CATOPL010000001.1, forward strand.
CAGCTGAATCTGTACATATCAGAATGGCAGATCTATGCGGCAAAAATCAGTAAAATATTTACAGGGAGAAAGAAGCATGAACAGAACTGAATTTATGAACCGGCTGGAACGGCTTCTGTGGGACATTCCGGAAAATGAACGCAAAGAAGCCCTTCAATATTATAATGATTATTTTGACGACGCCGGACCGGAAAATGAAACCCGGGTAATCAAAGAACTCGGCAGTCCCGCACAGGTGGCAAAAACTATTCGGGAAGGAATGTCCGAAAACGGAGAATATACAGAATGCGGCTATGAAGACGCACGGTTTCGGGATCGGCAGAATGTTTCCGCAGATTACCGGGATATCGATGCAGAAAAGCCTTCCGGGCAGCCGCATACAGGTCCTAACCTCTGGAAACTTGTTTCCATTCTTCTTCTGTGCCTGCTGCTGTTCCCCCTCCTTGTCCCGCTGTGTCTGATCCTGATCGCTGTTCCGGTGGCTGTATTAATCGGCATTGTCGGCATTGTCATCGCTGCTGGCATTATAGCAGTTGTTTTTCCCCTTGTCGGTGTCATCCTGACAGCAGTTGCCTTTTACAACCTGTTTGTCACCCCCGCTATAGGCATCACTTTGGGCGGAATCGGACTTGTATTCCTTTCTGTCGGCATCCTCATTTTTCTGCTGACAATATGGATTTTTAAAACTTTATTTCCATTATGTATCAGAGGAGCAATATCTGTCATCCGCTTTCCTCTTAGAAAGGCAGGGATTGTAAAATGAAATCGATTGTGAAATTATGTGTGATTATAAGCGGCATTTTATTTGTTCTGGGAATTATATGTATCGGTATCGGCGTCGTCATGGGCGTAACTCCGGCCCAGCTTGTCTATGCAGGTCAGTATCCCGGAAGCTCTTATTTCCGATCTCATCAGCTTTCCGATGCGATCGAACATTTTCCGGAATCAGACCGCTTCGAACCGGAAGAAACGCCGGACGATCTGCAGGATCTGTCTGGTCTGTCCGGTACAAATACTTCTCAGGCCGAAGAATACTATGAATTCCAGGGCGTCAGTGAACTGAAAATGAATCTTTCTTTTTGCAGACTCGAGATATATCAGCATGAAGAAGATTATATTTCCCTGGAAGCGGATCAGGTACAGAATTATTTTCACTGCCGTCAGGATGGAGAAACGCTGATCCTTGAAGACAAGAGACCTGGTTCCACCACACAGAATAGTATGGAGCATGCCCTTTTCCTCACACTGTATCTGCCGGAACAGACTTACAGAGAGTTCTCTGTGGAAACAGGCGCAGGGGAAATCATTCTGGACTGTCTCAGTGCTGACAGTATTGATATTGAACATGGCGTTGGAAATATTACCATTGGTACTTTAAAAAGCAGCAGTCTGTCTCTTGAAACCGGGGTCGGAGAATTGGAGGCAGATTTCATCCAGGCTGACGAAACCGCTGACATTGAAGTCGGTACCGGAAATATTAACCTTTCGCAGTTCGACGGGAAATCTCTGGAACTGGATTGCGGAATCGGGCATGCCTCAATCACAGCCATCGGGAAAGAAACTGATTATAATTATACTCTGAATGCGGAACTTGGCAGTATCTGTCTGGATCCACAGCTGCGGTCCGGACGCGGTCACCATCATGATTCCTATGACGATGGCTGGGAACATCATCTGGATATCCACCACGATGCAGAACGGCAGATATCGATAAACTGCGGACTGGGCAACGCGACTTTAAATTTTATGGAGGACTGAACAAATGAAAGACAAACGATTAATCAAATCTTCTACCAACCGTATGATTTCCGGCGTATGCGGAGGAATCGGAGAATATTTTAACATTGATGCCACCGTTATCCGGCTGATCTGGGCAATTCTGACTTTCTGCGGATTCGGAAGCGGTATTATTATTTACATCATTGCAGCGATCGTTATACCGGAATATTAAAAAACTCTTTTCTTTTTGGGAAAGCCGCATTATAATAGAGACGACTTTTATTTAAGGAGGAACTTTTATGGGCGGCTTTTTTGGAGTTGCGTCAAAGAACGACTGTATCTTTGACCTGTTTTTTGGAACAGACTACCATTCTCACCTTGGCACGAGGAGAGGCGGCATGGCTGTATATGGTAAGAATGGTTTTGACCGTGCCATTCACAATATAGAGAATGCGCCTTTCCGAACCAAGTTCGACAAAGACATGAGGCAGATGAAAGGATATATGGGCATCGGATGTATTTCCGATTATGAACCGCAGCCTCTGATCATCCGCTCACATCACGGCACCTACGCAATCACGACTGTAGGCAAAATCAACAACACAGACGAGATCACAGATATTATCTACAAAAACGGCAATACTCATTTTCTGGAAATGAGCGGAGGGGATATCAATCCTACCGAACTTGTCGCCGCCGTTATCAATCAAAAGGAAAATTTCATAGACGGTATCCGTTATGCACAGGAACTGATCGATGGTTCCATGACGCTGATGCTCATGACACCAAAAGGAATCTACGCCGCAAGGGACCGGCTGGGACGCACTCCTGTCATTCTCGGAAAGAAAGAAGATGCCTGCTGCATCACTTTTGAAAGTTATGCGTATCTGAACCTTGGATATGAAGATTACCGTGAATTGGGTCCCGGAGAAATTGTAATCGTAACACCGGATGGTGCAAAAACGCTTTCCGCCCCCGGCAGCGACATGAAGATCTGCACTTTTCTGTGGGTTTATTATGGGTATCCGTCCAGTTCTTACGAAGGAGTCAACGTAGAACAGATGCGCTATAAATGCGGAATAAAAATGGCGGAACGCGACAATGCCAGACCGGATAATGTCGCCGGCATTCCGGATTCCGGTATCGCCCATGCAGTGGGTTATGCGAATCAGTCCGGTATTCCATTTTCCAGACCATTTGTGAAATATACGCCTACCTGGCCCCGTTCATTTATGCCAACCATTCAAAACAAACGCAATCTGATTGCAAAGATGAAGCTGATTCCTATTCATCAGCTTATTAAGGATAAACGTCTGCTGTTGATTGACGATTCTATCGTCCGGGGAACCCAGCTTCGGGAAACAACGGAATTTCTGTATCAGAGCGGTGCCAGAGAAGTCCATATTCGTCCTGCGTGCCCTCCTCTCGTGTACGGATGCAAATATCTTAATTTTTCACGTTCCACCTCCGACATGGATTTAATCACCAGACGAATCATTGCCCGGCTGGAAGGCAGCGATGATGTACCGGACGAGGTTCTGAAGGAATATGCAGATCCGAATTCTGAAAAATATGAGGTGATGGTGGAGGAGATTCGAAAAGAACTGAACTTTACTTCCCTGAAATATAACCGACTGGACGACCTCCTTGATTCCGTAGGAATTGATCCCTGTAAACTCTGCACTTACTGCTGGAACGGACAGGAGTAATTCCTGTCCTGGCTCTATATACCAATGCAAAACAGACAGCAGGCTCTGTATATCTGCTCCTTTCGGATCCCCGTCCCACTGGAGCAGATACGCAAAACCTGCCGCATGTAAAAACAACGCCATTCTCAGGCATTTTTATTTCAGTAATTCGTCATAGGTAGTACCCAGACAGTCTCGAAGCCCCCGTAACTGAGAGCCTGTGATATGCTGAATTCCGCGCTCAATTTTAACCAGAGTCTCTCTTGTCATATCCACATTGTGAAGCTGAATCATACGGACAAGTTCGGTCTGCCCAATCCCTTTCTTCAGTCTAATTTGACGTATATTCCCGCCGATGTTAATTCCTGACTGCTTTATCTTCTGTTCCATGGTATATCCTCTGAAAGAACCTGTTTTGTTCTTTGCTATCCATCATATTCGTTTCGTCTGATATAATGGGACTGATCTCAGTCCATTTCATGGATACAGTATTCATTTCAGCAATTCATCATAGGTGGTTTGCAGACAATTTCTGATTCCACGAAGCTGTGCTCCGGTAATATGCTGTCTGCCTTTTTCAATCTTTACCAGTGCCTCTCTCGTTATGTTTATATTCTGCAGCTGAATCATACAGACGAGCTCCGTCTGCCCGATTTTCCTCTCCAGTCGAATCCGTCTTATATTTTGACCAATATCAATTCCCGACTGTTTTATCTTCTGTTCCATATCTGTTCCCGTATAATGGACTGATTTCAGTCCGATTTTTCTTTATCATAGAGTTTCCATCTGTTATAATGGGACCAGAATAAGTCCAATACAGGAAAAGAGGAAGAAAATGCGCTATAAAAAAAGAGAAACGGCTTATTATCGGATACGTGCAGATTTATTCTGGGGAATACTGTTTTGTATACTGTTATTATCAATCTGGGGAATTTATGTATATGACAAAAGTCTGAACCAGGAAAAAATAAATATTTCTGAACACGAAAATCAGACGCGCGTAGAAGTGACTTATGAGGGCTGGTATTCTGAACTGTCAGATTCCGCCCAATGTCTGTTATGCACAGAATGTGTCCTGGAAGAAACAGACCGTAAATATGACTCTGACAATATTGGACTGGTTTTGCTGAACAGCTGGACAATCCTGGATTTTCAGCTAAAAGACTATAACCGGACAGAAGATGATATTGAAGTCCCAAAAGACTCCGGTATCCGATATGGATATACAGATGAGATCAGCTACCTTACAACCAGTGAACCTGCCAGGGGAATGGCAAAAATCAGGCTGACCCTGCCTGAACACTGTCAGACTGACAAACATTTTGTCAGGCAAAATCTATGTCAGCCCTGCCTTGACAAAGTCGCAGCTTCACTGAGTTTCTGGAAATGGGAAAAAGAAGAAAAAGAAGCGCTCCCTTTCTGTTTGATTGATTTTCAGACATCAGAAATATATCCGGTACAGGACTGGTACCGGAGTTATTTCATCAGAGATTACTGGATCGAACTGGACTTTGAAGATATGGATGTCTGTGTAAAAGCCTACTATCTGCCTCTGCGTCTGGCAGAGCTTCCTCTTTTAACAGCTCCGGCACACTGCTGACGCTATGAATTTTCACCCGCTACCTGCAGTTTTCTGGTAAAACGAAATCCATGTATAATGATAAGCAGCCATTCATATTCATCTGGAGGAAGTTATATGAATATCCAAATCTTCGGTACTAAAAAATGTTTTGATACCAAAAAAGCCATGCTCAATCTCCAATGCCGGGACCAGGATACGCTGACTCTGGTTCAATATCTGACTGATGAAGACAAAGACCAAAAAGTTCTGGAAAACCAGCAGATTCTGAAAACACCGATTGTAAGAAACGGCAGAAAGGCGACTATCGGATATCAGCCGGACATCTGGAAAAACTGGGACTGATAAACAATCGTTACTTCCGGAAGTATGACCGAATTACCGCCTATCCATACATTATCATCAATCGTAGGCAAGTGATGAAGCATGTTGCATAGCGCCTAAATTGCTAGTTTTCTCAGAATCGCCAGTGTCTTTGTTCTCTGTTCACTCCCGGAGTCATTCGCTGCTAATCTATTGATAGGTACGAAATTTCACAACAGATTTTTAAATATACGTGCACAATTACTCTGAGGGTGCTATAATGGAACCGCTAGAAACATCATTTTGGAGGTATACACCTATGGCATGGTATGACGAAGCTGTATTTTATCACATTTATCCTCTTGGGCTTGCCAAAGCACCGAAGCAGAACTCTTACGGAACGCCGGAGCACCGGCTGAACACGCTGCTTCCATGGATATCCCATATAAAGAAAATCGGCTGCAACGCACTTTATATCGGTCCTCTTTTTGAATCTGTAGGACATGGATACGAAACAACCAATTACAAAAAACTGGACAGCCGTCTGGGAACTAATGTAGATTTAACCGCATTTGTAGCAGAATGTCACAACCAGGGAATCAAAGTCGTCCTGGACGGCGTATTCAATCACACTGGTCGGGATTTCTTCGCATTTCAGGATCTGAAGCAAAACCGGGAACATTCTGCTTACAAAGACTGGTACTGTAATATAAATTTCTGGGGAAATACAGAGTACAACGACGGATTTTCCTATGAAAACTGGGGCGGACACAATCTGCTGGTAAAATTAAATCAACACAATCCGGCAGTCAAAGACTACATCTGCAATGTCATCCGCTTCTGGGTCAGTGAATTCGATATCGACGGGATCCGTCTGGATGCCGCAGATGTGCTCGACTTTGAATATATGAAAGCGCTCCGCCGGACTGCCAACGAGGTAAAACCGGATTTCTGGCTCATGGGCGAAGTGATCCACGGCGACTATACCCGCTGGGTAAATGAAGGCACGCTGCACTGTGTTACCAACTATACACTGCACAAAGCTCTTTACTCCGGTCACAATGACCACAACTACTTTGAAATCGCCCATACGGTAAAGCGGCTTTATGAAATGGGAGGAAACCGCATTGACGGACTCCGGCTTTATAATTTTGCAGACAACCATGATGTAGAACGGATTTATACAAAACTCAGTAAAAAAGAACATTTTACCCCGGTGCATATCCTGCTCTATACACTGCCAGGCATTCCGTCCATCTACTATGGCTCCGAATTTGGAATTGAAGGAAAAAAAGAACGTTTCTCCGATGATTCCCTGCGGCCTGCGCTCTCTTTGTCTGATTATTCCAATGCCGCGGAAAAAAATCCCCGCACCCGGCTGATCGCCGCTTTAGGAAAAGTCCGGCAGCATACGGCTGCTCTGTCTTACGGAGATTATAAAGAACTGCTGCTCACCAACCGCCAATACGCATTTTCCAGAAATTATAATGGAGTATCCGCAGTTATCACAGTCAATAACGATGACAGTGATTATGTTATGACGCTCCCGGCAGGAAACGCAGCCCGGTATCAGGGTGCATTATCCGGAGAAAAGGTGTCTGTTGACAACGGAAAGATTGTCGTCAATATCAGAGCGAATTCCGGAGATATCTGGCTGCCTGTTGCAGAAGGACAGAAAGAAACACCTGTAGTCCCCGACGCATCCACGCAGCAAAGCAAAAACGCACCAGAAGCTTCTGAAAAAACTTCGCCTGTCAATACCGTTCCTGATGCTCAGTCAAAAGCAAAAACAGATGAAATATCGACTGAACGTCCGGAAAGTACAAAAGCTGCCCAAAAAACAAAACGCTCAGAAACAGTCGCCGAATATTGGTGGAAAGCACCGTCAACGGAAACAGACTCTGAAAATACGGCTGCAGCACCCAAAACAGATACAAAGATAGAAAAAGACACCGCAGTTACCGAAACAGACACTGCGGATAAGAGCCCTGCAAAAACTTCCCTGGAAAATACTGAGGCGGCTAATCCAGACCAGGTATCAGTACCGGCTTCCGACGACCGCTCTTTGGCAGAGACTGACACCGAGACGTTTGAAAAGGGCCAGATTGCAGGACTGCAGGAAGCAATCCTTGCGATTATGGAAAAGAATGGTCCTGTTACTGATCAGATGCGCAGAGATGTGCTCAGCAACACGCATCATGATTCTTTAATCAACTGGGTGAAAAGTTTCCGGTAACTGCAGATTCATAATCTGCAGAAAGCAAAAATGGAAATCTGCATCATCTGTATGTCTTCAGATCAGCGAAGAAGCAACCTCTTCGGCTGACTTTGCAGGCGTACAGACGATGCAGATAACGGCTGCTTCACTCACTGGAATTTTCACAATACAGTACCAGACTTCAGACCAGACAGTACTGCTGCACTATAAACAGGAGGCTGAACATGCTCTATCCCATTATCGGTATCCCTGTGGCGGGAAAAGGAATCTTTTATCGTTATACACAGTTCCAGTGCCGCCGCTGCCTGCAGCGCGCCGGAGCCTCCGTACAAACGCTTGCTCTGCACGCTTCAGAAGAAGCTGTGAAAACCGCTCTTGCACAGTGCGACGGCTTCCTGTTCTCTGGAGGCTCCGATATCCGACCGGAACTGTATGGACAAGATCCCATGGCTGCATGCCGGGAACCTGATCCTGCCCGAGATGACTTTGAATTGCTCCTTCTTCATGCAGCGCTGGAGGCCCAAAAGCCTCTGCTCTGTATCGGACGCGGGATGCAGCTTCTGAACGTTGTCTTCGGCGGAACACTGATGCAGGATATCCGGCTAAAAGAAGAGTATCAGCATCTTGATCCGCTGCACCTTTCAACTGCCACCCATCCCATTGAAATCGATCCTGACAGCTTTCTGGCCGACCTGATGGACACAGATGTAATATCTGTGAACAGTCTGCACCATCAGGCGATAGAGGAAGTAGGCGAGGGACTCTGGATTTCGGCAGACAGCCCGGAAGGTTTTGCCGAGGCACTGCAGACAGAAAAAGAGTATCCTTTTTGTCTTGCAGTACAGTGGCATCCGGAATATATGGCCCGCCGTACTCCCATACAGCAACGGCTGTTTCAATCATTCGTGGATGCCTGCAGATAGAATCATTGCCGCCCGTCTATTCCTGGTATCTGGCTGCTTTTTGATCTTCCAGCTCATCTGTAGAGTCTATAATCACTTCCGTCTCCCGGTCTATCACGCCTTCTTCAATCGCTGCATAGCTGTCGTTCTGGTCCAGCACTTTTACATAGACCTGTTCAGATACCAGTTCCGTTCCCAGAATACCGGAACGTTCACTGACTATATATACGAATTTTCGCTGACTGGAGTCTTCATGCAATGCATTCAGCGGAATACAGCATGAGAAGGTTTCCGACTGGGCTTCTGCCCGAAAGCTTCCGCTCTGTCCAATCGTACCTGTCCCGTCCGGAAGAAAAATACGAACATCATACAGTTCCGGATTCATCTCATTTTCTGCTACATAATCCACTGTCAGCTCTTTATAAGAAGCATTTCCAAGTTTCAGTTTTACTGTTTCCCCCTGATTCACATACTTTTTCTGTTCTTTTGTAAGTGAAACCTGAAATTGCATCGGACTTGACAGATCAGCGTAAACAATCGCCGCGCCATCACCTACTCTTTCTCCCGGGCTTACCTGAATCCGGGTAATCACACCTTCCGCTTCCGGATACACCTGGCCGGATGCATCCTGTACTTTTCGATATGCCGCCAGTTCTGTCTGCAGGGCAGCCAGCTCCAGTCTGCTCACTTCCAGACTACTGTCCGCATCAGACGGCACACTGCTGTCCGCCACCTTTCTGCCTACATCCAGCATCATGTCCGACTGTGAACGTTCTGCATCCTGCACTGCTCTCTCTGCTGCGTCAACAGCATTCCCCAAAGATTCTTTTTTCTCTTCCCAGGCCGACTGCTCTGCATCCTCGGTACTGAAGTCGGGTTTTTCTACCGCATGAGCCATATGTGTTTCATATGCCTCTGCTGCTGCGTCATATGCTTCCTTTGCCTTTTTTTCCGCTTCTCTGGCCAGCTGCAGTTCTGCCATCTCCTCCTCTTCCGATTCTTCTTCCGGCTCCTCCTTACCCTCTGTTTTGATATCGGCGCCGTCTCCTGAAGCAGATGACGATGGATTGTCCCCTGTTTCCTGCTGCTTTGAATTGTCTTCTTCCCCGCTTCCGGATGCCGTTGTCCCGTCATCCTCCGGGCTCTGAAGCATTTTTGCTTCCTCTTCCAGTCTCTTCACTTCTTCCTGCGCTTTTTCGTATGCTTCTTTTGCCTGCTCCATTTCTCTGCACAGACGGGTTTCGTTTTCTGTCCATTCCTCCCATGCAGTCTGTGCCACCCTGCGGTCTTCGTCAGAAGTCCTCTGCACCGAATGTTCCTTGTGATCGTCATACACATCCTGTGCATTGTCCAGATCTTCCCGGGCCCGCTCCAGCGCTTCCCCTGCCTTCTGTTCTGCCCGGGCATAATCTTCCTGTGCCCGGGCGTTTTCCGTCTGCCACTTCTGCGTATCCAGATTCCGGTTTTGCTCCATGGAAGCAATCTGCAGTTCCAGCTTTCGAATCTCCAGATCTTTTTTCTGTATCTGTGCCTCCAGCTCTTCCAGATCCAGGTCAAAAAGCAGCGTCTCCGGCGTCACCCGGTCTCCGATCTGAACATAGACAGTCCGCACACGGAGCCCCGTCAGTGCCGTGACCGCATATTCTCTGCCCTGGTGCACGATTCCGTCCGCCTCCACAATATGGCTGACCGCCATCCGTCTGGGTGTCTCTGCGGTTACCCGCGGAAGCCTTGACGCATAGACAGAACGGGAAATGAGCGTGCAAAGAAACATAAAAATCAAAAATGCGGCAAAACCTGTGAGTATTTTTTTCTGTTTTTTCCACAATTCCATCACCGTCACTCCTTCAGCCCTGAGGCCACGATTCCCTGCTCCAGATACTCCCGGCCTGACAGAAATACAAATACCGCCGGAATCAATGTGAGCACAGCAGCCACAAAAGAATAACCTGCCTGCTCCAGACTGATCTCCGGCAAATACAATGACAGCGGCCACAAGGACTGTTCTTCCAGAAATGCCAGCGGCTGTTCGATCAAGCTCCAGTATTCCAGAAAGCCAAGCACCATAGCCGACAAAATTCCCCCGGAAGCCAGAGGAAGCCCAAGTTTTACAAAAATCATCCATTCTCCCGCCCCGTCAATCCGCGCCGCTTCCATCAGCCCTTTCGGCAAATTGCAGAACCCCCGATACACAAGAAACACCGGATATGTAGAGAACACTGCTGGCAAAATAATAGCTTTATGCGTATTCATAAGCTCCAGCCCATCCAGCACCAGATAGCTGGACAGCATCGTCACCTGAAAAGGCATCAGCATCAGCACGATATACGACGTAAACAAAAGTTTGCGAAAACGAAACGGATAAACTGCAAACGCCCAGGCCGCCGGAACCGCGATCAGAAGCTGTCCCAGAAGAATACACACTACAAGTTTCATGGAGTTCCAGAAAACTGTAAAAAACTGAGGTGTCTGAAACAGAATCTTTGCATAATGTGAAAATGTGGGATAGGAAGGAAAAAATTTCCATGTAATCAGCCGCTCCATATCCGACATTAACGGCAGAAGACTTTCTCTTAACTCATAGCGGCTCATGACCGACCCGCTCAGCAGAAACAAAACAGGAACGCAGAAAAACAGCCCCGGCAGGAGAATCGCCGCCTTCACAACCGCTTTTTTTAATGTTTTTCTCATCATAACCTTTCTATCCTTTCTCATCACTGTCCCACAGTTTCTGCAGCAGTAGAATCACCGCAAAAAGCACCAGCCCTATACAGACTGCCGATGCTGCCATCTTATCCAGCTCCAGATTTACAAACCAGTTGTTGAACAGATGCTGCAGAAGATACATACTTTCATGGGGATAAGAACCCGCCACCAGATACGCCTCCCGGAACACTTTAAAAGAATTCAGGAAAGAAAGCACTGTGATCGTGTACAAAGTGCCTCTCAGATTTGGAAAGATCACATACCAGAAACATTGCCTTTGGGTGGCGCCGTCCACTCTTGCAGCTTCCGTCAGTCCTTCCGAAACGGCAAAAATCCCTGCCAGCCACAGCACAATCGTATATCCAAGATTTTTCCAGATATAACTGAATACCAGCACCCAGAAGGACGCCCTGGTTCCCATATAATCCGGAAAAGCTCCTTCCGAAAGAAGGCCAAGTCCTGCAAGGCCTCCATTCAGAAATCCCTGTCTGGAAAAAATCATCTTCCAGATCAGAACCACAGTCGCCGCCGGCATTGCCATCGGGAACAAAAAACAGGATTTAATAAACTGTACATTTTTCAGCCTACTCAGCTGCACTGACACAAAAAGTCCGATACCAATCAGAAGCGGCAGACAGACGAGAGTAAAACGTATGGTGTTTCTGACTGCCAGCCGAAACGCCTGATTGGCAAAGATCAGCTCATAATTATGAAATCCCGTCCATTCCTCCGTAACTGCCGTCAGAAAAGATCGCCGGATCACATCCAGAAAGGGAAGCAATACAAAAATCAAAACCCCCGCCACACTGGGAAGCAGAAAAAAGATCCAGGCAGACCGGCTTTGACGAATACAGGAGCTTTGGCGGAAGCATCTACCTGTCTGAACACATTTTTGAGTCCCTGTTTTACTCTGCCAGATAAATCGATGCTTTTTTGATAATTTCTGCCGCTCCTTCTTCTGCACTCAATTCACCCTCCAGTACCTTTTTTCCTGTTTCATACACCAGCCCACACAGTTGTTCGTCGGTAATTACCGGCGTCTGAAGCATTTCCACATATCCGGTGAATTTTTCCTGCTCCGCCTGATCCGGCCAATACAGATTCAGTTCCTGCTCCGTTCCATCGTCCATAAGAAGCATCATGCTGCCGTTGTATGCATTCTCTTCCAATGAATCAAAATGTGTTTCATATGACGTACGGTTTACCGGAAACCCATCATAAAGCTGATCCTGAGTGTCTGTTGAGAACATCATACATACAAATTCCTCTGCCTCCTGCAAATGACTGGTTCCGGAACTGATTCCTACTATGGCTGCTGGAAAAAACGCATTCTGTATCTGCCCGCAGAAGACACGATAATCAAGTCTGTCGTCTGTTCGAAGTACCGAAGTCACACTGTCAAGACATAGCTGAATCCCTTCCACATATCCGCCTGCTGCCAGCGCATTTTCCTGGGAGATTTTCAGTACATTGTTGCATATCTCCATCCGGCTCTCCATCGGGTCCGTACCGTAGGAAACCATTTCTTCCGCTTCTTCCCTGAAACGTTCCACCTGCCTCGGTATTGCTCCTGCCTGCTCCGCATCATAAATACGCTTCACCTGTCTTAAAAATTCTTCAACAGCTTCCTGGTCCATCTGCGACTCATTTTTCATCCACGCCGGAGAAGACACCATACCAAACAGCCGCAACATACTTTCCGCTTCATAGATCCCGAAAATCCCGCCCTGAGGATGAAGACGCCGCAGTGTCTCCGCCTGGTCTGCAATGCTCTCCAGATCCTTCATCCCGTCCACTGTTTCTTTGTTTCCACTCAAAAGCGGCACCCGGATACACAGAGGCATGGCATAGACTGCACCGTTCCCGTCGGTAAAAGCTTCCATTACATTGGAGAACAGTTCTTCTTCCAGACGTTCCATCAACGGACCGATATCCTGAAGCATCCCTTTTTCGATATAAGTGTCCAAAGGCAGTCCGTCCAGAAGCAGCACATCCGGCCCTTCTCCTGCCATTACCTGCGTATTCAGCCTCTTCAGTGCATCCTGCGCGGTTATACCGTTCTCTCCTTCCATCCCTACTTCATATCGTACATAAATATCCGCATGACTCCTTTTAAAAGCCGTTACTGCCTGGCGCACGCTTATGTTTTCCTTCAGGCTGTAGATATGGATCTCCCGCTCAGGCATGGCAGGAACCGTTTTATCAAATGCATAACGCACCAATCCCACAGACGGGTTATAAACTGCCAGAAACTCCTGGTTCTCCAGCACCCTGATCCGATAAATTTTTGAGGATGCATCCCCAAAAGTGCTGAGCGCACCGTCGATCACCTGTTCCATCATACTGCCTCCCAGTACATGACGATACACCCCATCCTCACTGGCAAGATAGATGATATCCTCTTCCCCGTTACCTGCCACCGCCACCGGATATCCACCGCCGGTCCATGAAACCGTACCGTCCGGAAGCGCCTGACGGATCCAGGCATCTGCTGTTTCATCCTGCGGCAGCAGAACTTCCTCCCGCAGATCATACCGATACAGTCTGTCATGTCCTACCGCCATCAGTATATCGCCGGAAAAATCCATACAGCCCACCGATCGCTCCGCCATAAACAGTTCCTTCAGATTTTCCTTCTCTGCATCCACTTCATAGACTTTTCCCCGCATATCCTCCGCGAACAGCCTGCCGTCCTCTTTGAATACAAATGTTTCTATACAGCTTCCGTCATCCTGAGAAAAGCCAAAATCCACGATTTTTACACTGCCATCCGGCATCCCGAATACACAATAATTTCCTTCCCAATCCTCGTCTGCAGAACCGTTGTAGACCGTCCTCACCGCTTCAGACATTTTTCCGGAACAAGACGCCGCTACGGTTCCATCCGGTCCCATAACTGCCGACAGACAGTATACATCCTGAATCATCGGAAACCAGTCCGCTTCCTCTTGCTGCCACGTCTGTCCCTTGTCATAAGACCGGTAGAGTCCATTTCCAAAGCTGATGACTGTAAGGCTCCCGTCATCCAGCCAATTCACGCCTCCGTTACGATTTATTTCCGGCGGCATCTCATAGAAAGTCTCCATATACCTGCCCATGACGTTTTCCTGTGAAACTGCCAGACGGCTACTTTGTCCCTGATCTGCCCCCTGCCCTGTTCCGCATCCCGATATCGACAGTACCGGCACACAAAGCATTGCCAAAATCCTGATCCTTGTTCCGCTTGCCATTTCCCGCTCCTTCTCCGTTCTCTGATTTCTGCGTGTCTGATCCTTATATCTTTGTACTCCGGCTGCTTATTGACAATCATTCCGATAACGCCTGCACGCTGTCCGTATATTATTTTATATCCGGCTTACTCTGCCAGATAGATCGCAGCTCTCTTCACAATTTCTTCTACCACATCATCCACACTGGCGCTGCCGTTTAGCGCCTTCTGACCGACCTCGTACACTACTTCTTCAATCACCGCATCCCCGGCGCACGCCACAGACGCAGATTCCACCATACCTTTCAGCATTTTAAAATCTTCTTCTGTACTCCACTTGATATCCAGACTGAAGCTGACGCCATCCGGATCGGAAGTCCCGATACTGATTCCCATATCATCTTCTCTCGGATTTTCCTTCAGCTGTTCAAAAGAAGCCATATTAACCGGAAATCCTGTAGGTACCTCAATACCCTGCACTTCTCTTCCATACAGGAAGCGGAAAAATTCCAGCGCCAGTCCATTATCCTGCGATCCGCTGTTGATTCCGACCATCCCTTTAGGAATAAAGCCGTTCCGGATCTGCCCCTGCCAGACACCGTATCGGAAATCCTCTTCCTGATTGGCCAGCGTGCTGATCATATTGAAATCCCCGTTCATCATACGGGCTACTCCCAAGCCAAGCTTCTGTTCTCCCATGGCAATATTGAGTCCTCCACCGGACGCGTCTGCAAAATATTCCATGGCGTCACTCCAGCCCATGCTGGTCTCATAACGTCTCTGATACTCATTCTGTTCCGCCTCTTCGATCCCGGCAATCTCCGCCTGATAGATCCTCTTTGCCTGTGTAAGAAAGTCCTTTAAGCTCTCCTCATCAATAGAACCGGTCTTTGGATCGGTCCAGGTGCCGGAACAGTTAATACCCAGTGTACGAAGCGCCTTGTCTTCTACTGTCAGTCCTGTCAGCATTCCCTCCGGATTTTCACTGCGCAGTTCTTCCACCGTATCTGCCAGTGAAGCCAGATCTTTGACTTTCTCAACGCTTTCCTGATCTCCTACCACGAACGGCAGCCGGATCCGAAGAGGAAGATAAGAAAGCTCTCCTTCCTCTCTGCACGCTTCTACAATATTGGGAAACAAAGTGTCTTCTTTGCTCATTTCTCCCACAATTCCGTTTAAATCCATGAGTACGCCCTTCTCCTTATAAGAAGATCGGGGAAGACCGTCCAGTACCAGAAGATCCGGCCCTGAACCGGACATAATCTTTGTATTCAGGTTCTTGACGGCATCTTCCTTGATCATACCGCTCCCTGCGGTCATGCCGATCTCATATCGGACATAGACTTCCGGGTGCTGTTTCTGGAACAGGCTGACCGCCTGACGAATGGCATAATTCTCCGTCAGACTGTAGATCCCGACCTGCTGATCCGGAATGGTGGGAATATCCGGATCATAAACATAACGGTACATTTTTCCGTTAGTGTAGAGCACTGCAAATTCATTGTCCGGCAAAACCGCCATCCCGGCAAGACTCATCATCGGATCTCCCAGAGAACTTAAGTTTCCCGCCATCACTTCTTCCACGGCCGTTCCGCCAATCACATGACGATACAGACCACTCTCACAGGCAAAATAGACTACATCCTTCTCCTCGCCCTGAACCATGACTATGGTATAGGAATCCGTATTGGATCCGATCTCATCCCCCACTTTTTCCATAATAAAGTCCTGCAGCACTTTATCTCCGTCCGACACCATTTCATTTTCCATATCATAAAACAGAGGACCGCGGCTGGTAATATCGATCATATACGAATCGGTAAAGCAGACATAGTCCGACAATCCTTCCGCTTCATACAGCTGCTTCGCTTCCCCGCTTACAGGATCCATCACATATGTCCTGTGTCCCATAGTCGTCCCATAAAGCTGGCCGTCGTTCCCAAACGAAAACTGGTAAATCCCCTCCTCATCCGGAGATTCCACCACAGTCTGTTTCCCTTCCGGATCTACATAGAGACCTGCTGAATGGTAACTGTTTTCTGTTCCTTCCTCCGCCGGCAAAGCATAAACCAGAGCCACCGAACCATCCGGTCCGATCACCATACTGGAAATATACCGTTCGCGAAGTTCCAAAAGCCATTCAGATTTTCTGTTCTTCCAGCTCTCTCCGTTATCCTCCGACACATATACGCCCGCCTTCTGTTCAATCAGCATTAATTCGCCCGTATCCAGCTTCCGCATACATAACTTCGGATATCCAACCACCTGCAAATCCTCCGGAAGCGAAATCTCTTTTTCCAGATAACGCCCCATAGTCCTCTCTTCTCCACCGGTCTCCAGACTTTCTTCTGACGGCTTTTCATCTGTGCCGATATCGCCGGACGCCGGATCGGACATACGATTTTCTTTTCCCCCGCATCCCTGCAGAAGCATCATCATACAAACCAGAAGACATGCCATCCTTCTTCCCAGTCTCTTCCTCATTGTCAAAATCCTCTCCTTTCCATAATTCCCCTCATCCCACTGCTTCCTTTTATCCTGTCGGAGAAAATCTCCCTCTGAGATCATCATAACAGATAAATCTCTAAACTTTCTCTAAATCCACACATCTGTTCATGAGCAATATTTTATTGTGGCACACATAATTACATGTTAAAATAAAATTACATTTATGAAGCAGGAGGAACAGATATGTTTCAGAAAGTCCATGTACGGCTTGCAGCTCTGTGCGCGGGCATCACCATCTTTATCCTTCTTGTCATGTCCTGCGGATATCTCTATATCTCGGAACGCAGTCTTAAAAACAGCGGTTTTATCGCCTTTCAAAATGATATGAATACTCTGATCAGCAATCTGGAGCAGCAGACAATCATCACCCATGAATGGCTGACCCGCATTGAAAACAACGGAAAATATCTGATCAATGTGATAGACAATGGCGTCCCTTTTCTTTATAACGAACGCAGTACACCGGAACAGAAGCTTTTGTTTAAAACTTCATGGGAATATTATGAAAACCACCTTAAGATTCAGCCTCTGCTTTCTGCCACCGACACCTGGCATGCAGAATATTTGTTTTCTTCCGCTGAAAACGGCGGTAACGACTATTATGCCTGTATTATCACATCCGAACGGAACAACGGAATCTTCCAGGTCATGATTCTCTGCTCAATGGAGCCACTGCTTGCACAGATACGAACACAGAGATTTCTGTTCTTTACTCTGGATCTGTTCGCATTTATTGCCCTGGCGCTGTTCTCCTGGTACTTTACCAAACGGATTCTGCGTCCGCTGGAAGAAAACCAGAGACAGCAGAATCAGTTTATCTCCTCCGCTTCCCACGAACTGCGCACACCGCTGGCTGTTATCCTCTCCTGTGCTTCTGCATCCATGCGGGCCTCAGACGGGGAACGAATACAGTTTCTGGAATCCATCCAGTCCGAAGGCCTGCGCATGTCAAAGCTGATCGACGACATGCTTCTTCTGACCAGAGCGGACCAGTACCGCTGGACCATCCGGCGGGAAGCAACCGAACTGGATACACTGCTTCTGGATGCTTATGAAGCTTTTGAAGCGGTCGCTCAGGAAAAATCTATCCGGCTTTTTGTTGATCTTCCTGCACATGGAGTTCCCCCGGTCTCCTGTGATCCGGAACGAATCCGGCAGGTACTGGCAATCCTGCTGCACAATGCGATCAGTTATACAAAAGAAAACGGAATTATCCGGCTTTTTCTTGAAACTGATGAAAAAAATGTCAAAATACTTGTTTCGGACAATGGAATGGGAATTTCCGATGAGGAAAAAAAGAAGATCTTTGAGCGTTTTTACCGCTCGGATCAGTCCCGAAGCGAGAAAGGACATTTTGGTCTGGGACTGTGTATCGCTGCCGAAATCATCCATGCACACCACGGTCAGATTCTGGTCAGTGATACTCCCGGCGGAGGAGCAACCTTCACCGTCATACTTTGACAGCGCAGAATGTTTTGCGCCAAAATCAAGTGTTTCCAAATTAGTACTGTCATTGTAAAACTATTTTCTGTATGTGAGATATCAGGTATGACACTATCTATCTACCACTTCCCGCATATTTGAACATGTTATATTGTCTTAAATATGAAAACAAAACTCAAAGAGCGAGGTTTGAACATGTTGCTTACACAGATCAAACAAACACTAAAATCAGACAAGTATGATTTTCTGCGGACAAATAAATTGTTATCAGATCAGATTATCCTCCTGACACTTGGAGGAAGCCATGCATATGGCATGGACCAGGAAGGATCAGACCTCGATGTAAGAGGTATCTCTCTGAACTCCAAAGAAAATATTCTGCTGGGAACAGATTTTGAACAGATCGTCGATACAGATACGGACACTGTCATCTATTCTTTTGACAAAATACTTCAGCTGCTTTCTTCCAACAACCCAAACACCATCGAAATTCTGGGCTGCAGGCCGGAACATTATCTGTACCTGTCGGATATCGGCCGGGAACTTCTGGCCGGAAGAAAAATGTTTCTCTCCAAACTTTGCATCCACAGCTTCGGCGGTTATGCTGAAAGCCAGCTCCGAAGGCTGCAGAACAAGGCTGCCCGGCTGGTAAGCCAGTCAGAAAATGAAGCGCACATTCTGAAAAGCATCCGTAATGCGCAGTATGATTTTAAAAACCGATACTATCCGCATGACGAAAACGATGTAAGGTTATATATCGACCGGGCTGTTCAGGAAGGATACGACCATGAGATCTTCATGGATATCTGTCTCAGGCACTACCCGCTCAGAGACTGGGCCGGTATGTGGAACGAAATGAAATCAATCGTCAGCAGTTACAACAAAATCGGAAAAAGAAATGAAAAGGCGATCAGTCACAACAAACTGGGAAAACATATGGCGCATCTGATCCGCCTGTACATGATGTGTATCGATATCCTGGAAAAAGAAGAGATTATCACTTACCGGGCGGAAGAGCAGCCACTACTCATGAATATTCGTAATGGAGCCTATCTGGATGAAGAGCGGCAGCCAACCGCCGCATTTTTTGAACTGCTGAATGAATTTGAAAAACGCCTGGAATATGCCAAAGACCATACATCGCTCCCCGATGTCCCGGATTATAAGAAAATCAATGAATTTAAGATCTATGTAAATGAGCGTATTGTAAAGGGCGATGTGTGACGGAAGTACCGCTGTTTTGCAAACGGTCGTCTGTAGTAATCACCGTATGAAAAAGGAGAGCAGTTTTTCTGCCTGACTGTCTCTGCCGAGCCGGGCAATTCCCCATATCCCGCTTAAGCGGCTGCACATGGCATAATAGTTGCCGCCGGGCGTCAGCCTGGTATCCGAAGCGTTATAAGCTCTGATCTCCTCGTCTGCCAGAGCAAGCAGTTCTCTTGCCACCGTATCGCAGTTATGTGTATAGATCTGATAACGCGGAAGCTCTTTTTGCAGAAATGCCTCCATATCTTCCCCCGCCTGTGTACGCATCCGATCTTTTGCACCGTCACACGCCGCGTACAGGCGTTCATAAGTATCGCCGACTTCCTGATAGAATTCTGCTTCTTTCACAATCCGCTCATACTGTTCCCGTGAAAGGCAGCGATACAACGCCCGGTCAAAATTATCACATTCCTCATAATCTCCGGCCGTCAGATTTCCTGTCTCCAGCAAAGTATCCACCTCCCGGGAAGTGAGCGCATATTCCATCATTTTTCCGATTCCTTCTTTGCCGGTCAGACACCGGAACAGATCATACTGCATTCCGTTGTAGCTGAATACACGGCCTTTCCCCTCTTCATCCACCATAAGAAGAGCCGAATGACCAAGTCCTTTCATGCCGTCCAGATTCAGCAAATAATATACCCTGCAGTCCTTGCCTGTCATCTGGCAGTCCCGCTCCACAAACGGCGCGCGAAAAATGATCTTCCCCACGCCGACGCACAGAAACATGATCAGAGCACCTGCCAGCAGTTTCTTTCTGCGTTTTATTTTCATATCTGATCTCCTTCCTGGTCTTTATATTCCTTCCGCCGGCTTTTGTTACAGTTTATCACAACAGTCTGTTTTGATCCAGTGATTTGTACAGGAATGGAAAAACCTATAGCTTTTGATAGAGAAAGACACCTGCTGCTGACAGGTGCCCAAAATCAGAGTTTCACATTCCAAACCAGTTATTTTTTAGAGAAGAACTCCGTCTTTAAATATCATAATCTCTTTATATCCGTTTTCCTCGTTTCTCGCTTTTTTCTTTCCGGAAGCAATGTCGAGAATCAGTTTCCATAACTCATCGCTGAGTTCTTCAATACTCCTGCCTTCCAGAAGTGTTCCCGCGTTGAAATCAAACCAGTGTTTCTTTTTATCAAAGAGGCTGGAATTGGATGCCAGTTTCACAGAAGGAACAGATGTTCCCAGAGGATTCCCGCGCCCGGTCGTAAAAAGAAGAAGCTGCGCGCCGGACGCTACCAGATTTGTAATCGATACATTGTCATTTCCCGGCCCGTTCATCAGGTTCAGTCCCTGTTTCCCGGCTTTCTGCCCATATTTCAACGTATCGGTTACCTGCGCATGTCCGCCTTTTTGAATACATCCCAGCGATTTTTCCTCCAGGGTAGTAATTCCGCCGGCTTTATTGCCCGGCGCCGGATTTTCATAGATCGGCTGTTCATAATTGATATAATACTGTTTGAAAGAATTGATCAGATCTACCACCTTCTCAAAAGTCTCTCTGGTATCTGCGCGGTTCATCAGAATCGTCTCCGCGCCAAACATCTCCGGGACTTCTGTCAGAATAGCAGTTCCGCCTTCCCTTGTCACTCGGTCTGCAATCTGTCCGCACAGCGGATTGGCTGTAACTCCGGACAGAGCATCGGAGCCGCCGCATTTAAACCCGATCTTCAGCTTTGAAGCCGGCACTTCCGTCCGTTTATCCTTTCCCGCTGCCAAAAGCAGCTCCGCAATCAGTTCTACTCCTCTCTCAATCTCATCCGTCTCTTCCTGCGCAACCAGAAACTTGACTCTGTTCTCATCAACATCACCCAGCACCGGCCTGAATTCGTTCAGATTGTTGTTTTCACACCCCAGACTGACAACCAGCACGCCGCCTGCATTTGGATGCTTAATAATACTTGCCAGAATCTCCTGTGTTGTTTTATGGTCTTCCCCCAGCTGTGAACAGCCGGAATTATGCGGATATGCAAAAATTCCGTCACAGCTTTCTCCAAATCTTTTTCCTGCCTGTTCCGCAATCATTCTCACAGTATGATTAACGCAGGATACCGTAGGAATGACCCAGATTTCATTGCGGATTCCCACTTCTCCATTCTTTCTTATGTAGCCCAGGAAAGTGTCTTTTTTTCGTCCTTTATCTTCTGTGATCCCTGAAGTCGGCTCATACGTGTATTCCAGCATTCCGTCCAGACTGGTCTGCATATTATGTGAATGTACCCATTCCCCTTTTTTCACCGCTCTGGTTGTATGTCCGATTACATTTCCATATTTGATCACTTTGGTCTGAGGCTCCATATCCTGAAGCGCCATCTTGTGATTGACCGGAATATCATTCTGTACCTGACAGTTGCTGCCTCCGACTGCGACTTCCATACCCGCCGTCAGTCCGTCAATCGCGATCGCAACATTGTCAAGTTCATGTATCTGAATCAGTCGATGTTTACTCATGATTCTTATATGCTCCTTATCATTAATAGAATAATGTCACTAAACCTGTTGTAAATACCGGAACAAAAGTCAAAAGGCCGAGCACCAGTAAAAGCAGCAGATAAAACGGCACCGCTTCTTTAATAAAGGCTTTCAGTTTACATTTGGTAATTCCGCAGGTTACAAACATCAGCGTTCCCATGGGCGGAGAGATCGAGCCGATGGAAATGTTAAAAATGAAAATCATACCGAACTGAATC
The DNA here is from genome assembly GCA_951802115.1 of uncultured Lachnospiraceae bacterium. Lineage (GTDB taxonomy): Bacteria > Bacillota > Clostridia > Lachnospirales > Lachnospiraceae > Hominiventricola. Next base: position 98,298 of record CATOPL010000001.1, read on the forward strand.
GGATCTATGCCGTAGGAAGCGGCGATCGGCGCAAGCAGCGGTCCAAGTATAATATTAATCGCGTTGCCCTCTACGAACATACCTACAAGGATCAAAAACAAATTGATAATGATCAGAAACAGATATTTATTGGAAATATGCGCCAGCATAAAACCTGTCAGCGTCTGTGGAATCTGCTCTTTGGTAAAGATCCAGGACAGTGCGGAAGCCGCACCCACGATCAGCATAATGGACCCGGTCGTCAGTACCGTTTCCTTAATTCCGTCAAAAAAGTTTTTCAGCGTCAGCTCTTTATAAAAAATCCCCAGCAGCAGAGAATAAATAATCGCTACTGCGCCTGCCTCCGTAGGCGTAAAGATTCCGATACGGATTCCGCCGATAATGATAATCGGAAGACAAAGCGGTAAAAATGCTCCTTTTAAAGACTGGAACAGTTCCTTTCCGGATACTCGTCCTGTACGAAGCGGTTCATACCCTCTTTTCTTGGATACAAATCTGACCAGTACCATTATGGCAATACACAACAGCGCGCCCACGCCAATGCCTGATATAAACAGTTTTCCCACGGAAATATTGGTAACCGACGCATAGATAATCATACCGATTCCCGGTGGAATCAAAGGAGTGATCATGGCCGATGTCGCCGTAACCACTGAAGAAAATTCTTTTGAGAACCCTTTCTTCTCCATTTCCGGCACCAGCATCTTCGCTTCCATGGCAGCATCTGCAAGATTGGAACCGGAAAGGCCTCCCATCAGTGTGGAAAGCAGGACATTCACCTGCGCAAGACCTCCGGTCATACGTCCGGTGATCACGCTGCAGAAATCCATAATCCGGCTTGTTACGCCGGAGTAATTCATATAGACGCCCGCCGCCACAAAGAACGGGACTGCCAGAAGCGGAATACTCTCTGTTCCCGCCACTACGCGCTGCGCAATAATCAGCGTCGCCACATTCGGATTCATTGCAAAATACGTAACGCAGCCGGCCAGGATAGAAACAAACACCGGGACCTTTAAAAACAGACACAGTAAAAGAACAATCAATGTCAGTACAACTACGTTCATCCTACCCTTCTCCTTCCTGTTCCGGATGGAACATTTTCATTACAAAATACACAGTGTTGCTGATGATCATCAAAACACATCCTGCCGGAATCGCAATATACACATAGTGGCTCGGAATATGCAGAATATTCGTTACTCTGCTGGTGCGGATAAACTGGCTGACCAGCGCCGCCCCGTTGATCATAAGAAAAACAAGCACGCCTGTTGTCACTATGAAAATCAGAATGTCAAATACCTTCTGTACTTTTTTCGGAAAAAGATCCACAATCATATCAATCGCGATATGTCCTCCGCTTCGAAACGCCGCTGACGCTCCAAAATAAATGGTCCATGTGATCATCATCAGCTGGATCTCTTCCTCCCATATAATCGGATTATTTAAAAAGTAACGGAATATTACGCCTGTGAATGTTACCAGAACCAGTATGACCAGGGAGAGCCCGGCAATCAGATAATCCAGATCCAGAATCCTGGCAAACATCTTTTTCATTTTCATTCTTACCCCCTGTCTTTCAGAGCGATCAGGGACAAATGCCATGTACACTGTCCCTGACACAGCCTTCTATAACACCCTTACTGAATAATGCCTTTCACAGTATCAACCAGTCCCTCAGACCACATTGCCTGAATCTCCGGATCAGAATAAAAGCTCTCTGCCGCCGCCTTAAACTCTTCTGTGCTCACTTCGTTTATGGTAACTCCTGCATCTTTCATCTTCTGCAGACATTCTTCATCGGCTTTCTGCGCCAGCTCATTCTGGTATTCGCCTGCCGCTTCACAGGATTCTATCAGCCAGCCCTGCTGTTCTTCTGTCAGAGAATTGAAAACATCCGCACTGATACAAATGGAAGACAAATCTCTGATGTGGCCGTCCAGCATGAGGTTTTTCGCCACTTCATAGTATGCTCCGCTGTATAATACCGAGATCGGATTCTCCAGTCCGTCAATCGTTCCCTGCTGCAGCGAAGTATAGACGTCTGACAGAGCCATGGGTGTCGGTGTTGCACCCAGACATTCAAAGCCTTTTACATGAATCGTCGTGTTCTGCGTCCGGATCTTCATACCCTGAATATCTGCAGGCGACGTGACCGGATTGACCGTCTCTGTATGACGCACTCCATATCTCCAGTTGCTGGCAATAATCTTAATTCCGGCACTCTCCAGCTGCCCCATCTGGTCCGCATACCAGTCGCTGGCCACCAGCTTGTCCAGCTGTTCCCAGGATTCAAATAAATACGGCGCGTTCATAATGCCCAGATCTGCCGCTCCGCGGTCTGCATAGAACGGTCCGTTTCCGATACATACCACGGTATCTCCGGCAAGCAGCTGATCCATAAGATCGGACTTGTTTCCCAGCTGTCCGGAAGGATATACATTCAGCTTCATGGTTCCCCCGCTCAATTCATCCAGCTTCTCCGCCCAGAACAGTGCTGCCTCCTGGACCGGATCACCCGGATTATTGTCATGTCCAAAGGAAATCTCAATCACTTCCGCTCCGCTTTCCGGTGCAGTCTGTTCTTCTGCCGCTTCCCCCGTTGCCTCCGGATTTTCTGCAGGAGCAGAACCAGTCGAACCGCCGCAGGCGGTAACTGTCACCGCGCAGACCATTGCCAATATTGCTGCCAGACTTTTCTTTTTCATTTCTCTTCTCCTTTTTGTTTAAATATTTTATATATACATCTTATATATTAGATGTAGTTTTTTAAATGACCGTACTGATCAGGAAAGCTGTTTCTTCCTGACAGACGATCTCCATGCATATACTTTGATTGGTTCAACCATTTATCGTGTTCCGGATCTTATTGTATGCCTGTCTGCGATACACGTTTTACAAAACGATACCACAAAAGTGCCTGGTCACAGGTTCTCAGAACGAATTTTCAGCCTGCAGCATCTGCATCTGCCGAAAACCAATGCTTCTGCACATCACTGCTCTTTTCTGTGTACCACAATCTACAAACATTTCAGATAAATGCAGTATCGCTAAGCTTCCTCTTTTTTATCTGCCTGAAGCGCGTTTAAACATTGCTTCCCGGATCTGTGAAAAACGCGTTCTGACCCAGAATATAGACATATGCCGCCTCAGAACTGATATGTAAAACCGCACTAACCGATATTGTATTTAAATGCGTCCTGCTGAGAACTGAAAATATGATTTCTTGTGGCTTCTTCTATCTGATCCGGATCCCTTCTGAGAAATGCATCCACAATCGCAATATGTTCCTGAATGGAACACTCCAGGTCTTCATTGCAGCTTGAAGTGCGGATACGGATTCTCTGACTGTGATCATTTACAATATTCAACGCATCTTTCAGAAACTGATTCTTACAGTAACTTAAAATTGTCGTATGCAGCTCATAGTCCAGAGCCATATAATAATTACGGTAATCCATCTCTGCCAGTTCAAAAGGACTGTCCTCCAGACTGTTTTTCATCTGACGGAGCCATTTCTCCGGTACTTCATGACAAACTTCTTTGGACAGATACGGCTCGTTCAGAAGCCTGGCCTGATACACGGAATAAATCATCTCCACATTGATGGGAGATACAATCGTTCCCTTCCGCGCATAAATATAAACAAATCCTTCTTTGTTCAGTCTCTGTACCGCTTCCCGGATCGGCGTCCGACTGATATTCAGTTCTTCCTGAAAACGTTCTTCCACGATATCGCTTAATGGAGCAAGTTCACCTTGTATAATCTTGTTTTTAATCTCTCTGTATGCATAATCCGACTTGCTGTTCATCCGTTGTTCCCCTTAAATAGATTATATAACTGATATATCTGTTATCGTAACAATAACACATCCAGAGAATAAAAACAAGTTTTTCCAGCTTTACCGGCTTACAGATTCCATTTTCTTCCGGATCTTTGCACAAGCTTCATAGAATATCCCCATATCTACGGAATACGACAGATACCTGACTCCCGCATCGCTCCACATTTTCAGTGTTTCCAGACTGTCAGTAAAAGTCCCGACCAGAATATTTTTCTCTCTGGCCCGGTCAACGATTTCTCTCATCTGACTTACTACCAAAGGATGCGTTGTCTGCCCCGGCACTCCAAGACTCTGAGACAAGTCATATGGTCCTATAAACAGGATATCTATCCCCTCTACCTGCATGATTTCATCCAGATTCCGGATTGCCTCCTGCCCTTCCAGCTGAACAATGATCAGAGCCTCATTAGCCGCAGAAAAGTAATCCGTTTTATCCATTGCCGAATAGTGCGCCGCTCTCACAAATCTGCATACGCCTCTCTCTCCCTGCGGATAGAACCTGGCCTCCCGCACTACCGCTGCCGCTTCTTCTGCACTTGATACCTGCGGAACCTGAACAGCCGCTGCTCCGACATCCAGAGCTCTGGAAATCTCCTCATAGCTGCCAACGCGAACTACCGGCAAGATTCCGGATACCTGAGCCGCACGAATATTATTCTGCAGATGCTCTACACTGATTGGACCGTGCTCCATATCCAGAATTGCAAAATCCATACCTGCATAACCCGCTGACTCTACAAAACCCGGATCACAGGTTTTCATAAACGGTCCCAGCACGCATCCAGCTGCCAGTTTTTTTCGGAAATCCCTGATTAATTCCAAATTCATTTTCCTTCCCCTTTTTGATATATTTTATATATTTAACTGATATATCAGTTGTACCATATTATTTTATAAAATGCAAGACTTTTTTCACAAAAAATTAAAAAATAAGCGAATTCATTTGTGCAACAGGTAGAGGCCGATGCTCCTTGTCTTTAACGCATAACAATATTCGTCAAAGACAAGGAGCATCAGCCTCTGTTCAACTGTAACTACAGAATCCGAACATCCACAGATGCAGAACGCCAACTAATATAGGATTCTCACTTTGTTCCCGTTTTCTGCCTGTCCATAAAATGATAAAATGCCCCCCGCATTCCCGCATCATTTTGATGTTGTGCAAATTCCAGACGGGTACGCGTGCAAATCACCGGTTTTAAATATCTTTCCAGAGCCGCCTGAATCCCGGGACGCAGATATTCTTTCTGCGACATAATTCCACCTCCGAGCACTACGACCTCAGGATTCAGGATATAACAGATATCCGCGATTCCTCTTCCCAGCACATCGCACATCTCATCAATGGCAGTCCGGCAGATCTCATCCCCTGCTTTGGCAGCTTCAAAAACCCGGATACCGTTCCATGTTTCTTCCGGCTCCCCTTTTCGCCGGGCTACTTTGCGGCTTAAAATGCTGGCCGCACCCAGCGACTGAAAATCCGATTCTCCCGCATACAGATATCCGACCTCCATGGCACTGCTCCCGGCTCCATGAAAGATTTTCCCATCGATAACTGCACAGCCTCCGATCCCGGTACCGACGGTCAGACAGACTGCAACGCTGCTCCCTTTCGCCGCACCGGTCTTATACTCGGCCAAACCGGCACAGTTGACGTCATTCTCCACTTCACATGGCAGTGAAAAAGTTTTTTCTATGCTTTCCTTCCACGCTGTACCCTGATACTCCGGAATAAGTTCCCCCGAAAAAAAGACCTCACCTTTTTCACAGTTCACCATGCCTGCTGTAGAAATGCACACGCCTGACAGCCGATACCGCCGCTCACACTCCCGTATGATCCCGAATACTTTTTTCTGAAGTTCGCGGCCTCCCTTTGCCGCCTCTGTATTTCTATCGGATTTCTCCAAAAGCTCCGCGTCCTCATTGAAAATTCCGTACTTTATGGATGTTCCCCCGATGTCAATACTTATATAATAATTCATATGTTCCCCCTTATTTAAGCTACGCTCCAGCACATCGTCCGGCAGATAACCACACCAATCATGCAATGTGTTTTTCAGGTGCACTGACCTGGAAAAACAGTCAGCTTACGGTTAGTGATTGGCAAAACGATATTCCGGAGCGTGTCTGAAAATCGCTTTTCATCCGGTACACGTCACAGTTTGTGGAAAATTTGGCCCCATGAGGAAAACGCAGCAGGCTATGTTGACCGAATGAGGACCAAATATACCGCAAAGTGAAGCGTGCAGATGATGGGAATGAATCTTCAAACGCGCTCTAAGCCTCCAGCGCCTCCACAAACGTTCTGGTGATCAACTGCGGCCTGGTGATCGCAGAGCCGACCACCACACTGTATACGCCCAGATCCATAACCCGGCGAACTTTTTCCGGAGTATTAATATTGCCCTCCGCAATCACTTTATGCTTCACCTGTTTTAGAATCTCTTTGATCAGCTCAAAATCATTGTTCTCAATTTTCAGATCCCGGCTTTCCTCCGTGTAGCCTACCAGCGTGGTGCCGATAAAATCAAATCCCAGTTCATCTGCATGAAGCGCCTCCTCCAGAGTTGCGCAGTCTGCCATCAAAAGCTGATCCGGATAAGCCAGACGCACCTCCTGGTAGAAGTCGTCCAAAGACTTTCCTCCAGGTCTGAAACGGCAGGTTGCATCTGTTGCGATAATCTCCGTACCGACCTCTACCAGCTCTTTTACTTCTCTCATTGTAGGAGTAATAAATACATTGCTGTCAGGATAATCCCTTTTCACAATACCGATAACCGGAAGCTCCACGTTTCTTCTGATCTCTTTGATATCTTCTTTTGTATTGGCGCGTATCCCGGCAGCGCCTCCCTCCTTCGCCGCCACAGCCATCCGGCCCATAATAAAGGAAGAGTGCAGCGGTTCATGAGGAAGCGCCTGACAGGATACGATCAGTCTTTTATGTACAGCTTCTATGTTATTCATTTTCTACCTTCTTTCGAATTATTCCGGCCAGTTCACAGGCCAGCCTGTCATGGCTCTCTGCATCCAGATGCATGTAATCTATGGTATTCATCGACACAAATGGCGCCGCATCCAGAAAATCACAGCCTGAAAGTTCTGCGCATACCTTAAATTCCGCAGCAAGTCCTCTGGACTTCTCCACACAGATTCCCATCTCTCCGGCGACCGGCGACTGTTCACACAGCGGTTCGATAGGAGCCGGCGCAACAATCAGAATCTTCGGCTGTGACCGCCAGGCATCCGCTTCACAGGCTTTTTTTACCAGCCTCTTCATTCCGTCCGCAATGTTTTTCGGCGTTGCAGAAAACCGCTCCTTACTGTCATTGGTACCCAGCATGATTACCAGATAATCCAAAGGCCCATGGGACATAAGGCAAGGATACAGATAGGCAAGGCCATTCAGCCCCTCATTCAGCGGATCTTCAAAGACTGTTGTCCGCCCGCACAGCCCTTCTTCTATGACACAGAATTCTTCCCCCAGAAGTGCCTGAAGCCTCCCCGTCCAGCGTATTTCTTCCGGAAAACGCCCGTTTGTGACCGCATCGTACCCCCAGGTATTGGAATCTCCATAACATACGATTCTTTTTCTCATACTTCTCTATCCTTTCACAGCGCCCATCGCAAGTCCCTGTACAAAATGTTTCTGAAGTGCCCACACAAGAATCAGTACCGGCACCAGTGTGATGACCGCCGTCGACGCCATTGGACCCCATTCCAGACCACGGTCTGTAATAAACCCGGCAATCAAAACCGGCAGAGTTTTGGATTTGTTAATACTCAGGATACATGCAAAGAGGAACTCATTCCATGCGCCCACAAATGCCAGGATCGCAGCGGCGATCATTCCCGGTTTTGTCAGCGGAAAGATGATCAAAAAGAATCTCCTGGTAAAACCGCAGCCGTCAAGCATCGCCGATTCTTCCAGTTCTTTGGGAAGCTGCTCAAAAAATCCCATCATCAGCCAGATCACCAAAGGAAGATTGAAACTGGTATTCATAATAATCAGTGCCGTTTTCGTATCTATCAGATGAAGCGTACGCATAACAAGATAAACCGGAATCGCCGTCGCAATCGCCGGATACATCTTCTGCACCATGAACCAGAGGCCAAACCATTTCTTAGCCCGGTTTCCGATACTTCCTCTGGCAACCGCATACGCTGCCATGCTCCCGAACACGACTGAGATCACCGTCGAGGCCGCTGCCACGATGAAGGTATTGAGAAAGATTTCCACCATGTGGTCTTTGCCGAATACAGACTGATAACTTTCACCTGTCAGCACACTCGGAATAACCACCGGCGGATTTGACAGATATTCTGCTTCAATCTTCAGAGAGCTTGTAAGAAGCCAGTACAACGGGAACAGAATCATAAGCAAAGATACGACCACGATAACGACCCGCACCGGACGGCCGGCAAAGTTTCCGATAATATTGTCAACGGTAGGTAATTTACTGTTGTTCTTTTTTCTCATATCTCTGCCTCCAGTCTGTCTCTTAACTTCAGGAACCCGACCGTCACGATGGTCATTATCAGCACAAAGGCAATGGCAAGCGCCGCTGAATATCCGGCGTCAAAGAATCGGAGTCCCTGTTTGTAAATATAATTCGGAAGCATTTCCGTAGCTGTTCCAGGCCCTCCGTTTGTCATTACATAAACGGTGTCAAATACTTTGAACGCATCTACAAACCGCAGCATTACCACAATGGTAAGAAGCGGCGCAATCATCGGCAGCACAATTCTCCGGAAAATCGTTCCATTCGACGCTCCGTCCACACACGCTGCTTCCAGCATATCCGGCGAGATGGATTTCAAACCTGCCGCACAGATGATCGTTACCCAGGGAGCCAGTTGCCATACATTGACAAGAATGACCGATATCATCGCCGTCCTGGGACTGCTGAGCCAGGTGATGCTCGGCACTCCCAAAAAACTCAGAAAATAATTGATAATTCCTGTCGTTGCATCCAGCATCATTCTCCAGAGTGTACCGATGGCAACCGGAGCCATGATCGTCGGGATCAGGAAAACGGAAGTTGCACATCTCGCCCACAGCTTGTCCGAGCAGAATGCCATGGCAACCATCAGACCCACTACAACCTCCAGCGCCACCGATACCACCGCAAACAGCAGCGTATTCATCGTACTGACTCTTAATGTCTCATCCGTCAGCATCTTGATATAATTGGAAAATCCGGCAAATTGGGGCACTGCGTTGGGCAGATTCAGCTTCAGCCTGAAAAAACTCAGATATACAGAATACAGAAGCGGCAGTAATGCTGTGATACCAAGAAAAATCATTGTCGGTGTCACAAACAGCCAGGAAGCAACTTTATCGCTTCTGCTTCTTCTGACTGCCGCCGGATTATTCTTCTTTTTCGCCATAATCGTCTCCATTCTTAATTAAATTCCTCTTCTGCAGTTTTCAGCACAGAAAGAAACAGAGATGCTGCAAAATAGCGGTATCCAATATGTTCCCTATTTTACAACACCTCCATTGCATTCCGTCATTTCTGACCGCCAAAAAACTGCAAAAGTTTTCTACTGATTAAAGATTATAGTTCTTTGTTCCCTCTTCCGGCGGCGCATTTTTCAGCGCCTCTTCGATGCCTGCCTGCATCTTCTGTACGGCTGTTTCCAGATCCGTCTGACCGGACATGTATTCGCTGACTACCGTATTCAGCATAGTATCAACTTCCGTGGAAGCCGGAACTCTCCACCACATATTGGCAGTATCCAGCGCTTCTCTTACCGTATCCATATAGGTTCCCTTGATACCGTCGCGTTCCCAGAATGCGTTTCTTGGAGAAAGAATTCCAAACTCGTCATAAAATTTATTCTGATTTTCCTCACTTGTATACATCTTGATCCATTCCCATGCCAGTTCCTGGTTCTTTGACGCTGCCGGAATTGAGATATCCCAGGCGCTTAAAAGAGTCGCCCCTGTCTTATCATGAGGGATCAGACTTAATGCCCATTTGCCTGCAACCTTGGACTGTGACTCATCATCAGCCGCCTGTACAAGTCCCAGAGTCGGCCAGGCTTCGCAGACCGCCGCGTTGCCATCCAGAAAAGCTTTTGTTGATTCTTCTACGCCCCAGGAGAGGATGGACGGATCTGCATAATCCTGTATTTCCTTCAGATGTTCCAGCGCTGCCCTTGTTTCCGGAGAATCAATGGTAATGTTCCAGTCTTCATCCGCCCAGGCGCCACCCATGGACCAGAGCACATAGTCAAAAGTTCCTCCCAGCTGTCCGGTCGTTGCAGATACAGAAATACCGTACATTCCGTTCTCCTTGTCGGTCAGCTCTTTTGCCTTCGCCCGGTACTCTTCCCATGTGTCCGGAAGACCTTCCGGCAAAAGATCTGTACGATATGCAAAAAGCTGCGGTGTGCTGGCATTAGGAATGCCGATCGTCGTTCCCTGCCACAGCCCGCTGTTCGCAAATACATTCTCAATAAATACGTCTGTACTGTAACCGTCCTTCTCAATCATGGGACCCAGATCTGTCATATAAGGAGCGAATTCTCCGTCCCACTGACTTGCCACATCAATCACGTCGTAAGAACCGGTTCCGCTGGTCAGATCCAGAAGCGCTTTTTCATGTAAAGTAGTATATGGAAAATCCACCACTTCCACAGTAGCCCCTGTCTGTGCTTCAAACTCTTCCACAATGCTTTTGGCTGCATCCGCATAGACGCCGGACATATACAGCACCGTCAATTTCTCTCCTGCAAAAGGCCTGTCATCAGAAGCCGCTTCGCTCCCGCCACCTGCACTGCTGCTCCCGCCGTCACTGCCGCCGCTTTTCCCCCCGCAGCCGGAAAGCATGACAGAAAGCATGGCCGTACACAGCAGTACACTTACCATTTTCTTTTTCATTTCCCAGTTCCTCCTTTTCTCTGGTGTTCTGTCAATTTAAACCCTCCCTGTTTAATATAAAAAAATTTTCTTTTTTATTAATTTTCAGTTTTATTTGTTTTTAAATTGACAAAATATTTTTTATTTCAAAACCTATATTATCATTCAATTAATATTCTGTCAACCGTTATTTATTATATTTTATCTGCTTTATTCCTATGTTTTTTAGATGTTTTCACATTGTTTTAGATATTTTATATATTTTTCGTTGTGCTTGTTTTAATAAAAAAAATTTCTTTTTTTATATAAATAAAATTTTTTCCTATTTTTCTCATCTTCCTGATATCAACATAATTATCCCCAAAGCAAGGCCTTCTCTGTTTGACATCCCTGCTTTTTATGATATAATTTTTAAATAAAAGATAAACAGGAATGAAGAAAGCTGAGGTAACCTGATGACCACGACCAACCTGATGACCGAAATCACCGGAAAATATTCTCAAATGACAAAAGCTGAGAAAAAAGTAGCGGATTTCGTCCTCTCTTCTCCCCAGGCCGCCCTGAAATCCACCATAACGGATCTTTCGCGTCTCTGCGACGTAGGTGAAACCAGTGTATTTCGGTTTTGCCGTACGTTGGAGCTGAAGGGATACCAGGACTTCAAACTTTCGCTTGCTCTGAGCGCCGCATCGCCGGAATCAGTAAAGAAAGAAGAAACGATCAATGTCATAGATACGGACAACTGTCAGGATACGGCCAAAAATGTTCTCTCCGCCTATCATTCCGCTCTGGAACAGACATATCACACTCTGAATTTTAAAGCCATCCCCAGAGTCGTACATATGCTCCTCACATCCAGAACCATTAATCTGTTTGGCTTCGGCGGCTCCGGTACAAGCGCCAGCGAATTCCGGAACAAGCTGATTAAGATACTGCCCAACGTCATCTATCATACAGATGCTCACATGCAGCTGACTCAGGCCGCTCTGCTGAGTGAAGGCGATATGGCAATCATTTTCTCGAACTCCGGAATCACCAAGGATTGTATCGAAATCGCCCGTATCTGCCACAGTTCCAAAGTTTATGTTGTATTTATAACGCAGTTTCTGAAATCCCCGGCAGCACAGTACGTTTCCACACTGCTGCTCTGCGGCGCCAATGAAGGTCCTCTGGAAGGCGGCTCTATTGCCGCCAAAACCGCGCAGCTTTTCCTGATCGATATTCTGTATGCAGAAGTATACCGGCTGATGGGAGACAAAGCAGAAAAGAACAAGCAGAGAACTTCTCAGATCATCACCGAAAAAATGATGTAAAACGGCTGCATATCCAGAGTATGCCAAGAAGTTTGAATTCTGTACAAATTGCGCTGCGACACGACTGGAAAAATCTTTATAACTACAGACAGAAGGGACTGCAAAACAGAGACTGATCACAGGGAACAGTCTACATTTTGCAATCCCTTCTGTATTTTACAGCAGCTCCCAGAGCCTGCTTTTACAAGTTTTCAATTATCTGACCACCAGCTTTCCGTCTTTTAGCTCAAGCGTGCATTTTCCGCCTTTTTTCAGTCTTCCAAACAGCAGAAGATCCGCCAGCAGCGGTTTGATCTGTCCGGAGATTATCCGGTCAATCTCCCTGGCTCCGTATTCCTTTGTGATTCCTGCCTTTCTAACATACTCAGCCGCTTCATCTGCGACTGTCAGTTCTACTTTTTTCACCGCCAGTTTCTCAGAAAGCTCTCTGAGTTTTTTATCTGTAATCTTTTCCGCCATCCGGTCGTCCATACTGCGGAATAATACAATCCGGCTCAGCCGGTTGCGAAACTCCGGCTGGAAGGTACGTTTCACCGCGTCTGTCAGAGCGTCCATGTTCATCTCTTCACTGCCAAAGCCAATCCGGCTTTTTCCGACCTGACCGGCGCCTGCATTGGATGTCATAATCAGAATGATATTGCGGAAATCCGCTTTTCTGCCCTGATTATCCGTCAATGTAGCATAATCCATCACCTGAAGCAGTACATTGAAAATATCCGGATGCGCCTTTTCAATCTCGTCCAGCAGAAGGACAGCATGCGGGTGTTTTCTTATCTCCTCAGTCAGAATGCCGCCTTCCTCATATCCTACATACCCCGCAGGTGCACCGATCAGCTTTGCCACCGTATGTTTTTCCGCATATTCACTCATATCGAACCGCAGAAATGCAATGCCAAGCTCCCTGGAAAGCACTTTGGCAAGCTCTGTCTTTCCCACCCCTGTAGCGCCTACAAACAAGAAGGATGCCACCGGCTTATGCTCTTCGTTCAGCCCGGCACGCGAAAATTTAACCGCATTTGTCACCTGCTCTACCGCTTCTTCCTGACCGAAAATCTGCTTCTTGATACACTTTTCCAGTCTGGCCAGCTTTTCAGCCTCTCCTTTTTCCACTGTCCGCGCCGGGATGTTGCAGGTTTTTGACAATACTTCATCGACCAGCGCTTTGCTGACCGTCTGGATCTTCTGTTCCAGCGGATGCAGCCTCCGATAAGCGCCCGCCTCATCGATTAGGTCAATCGCCTTGTCGGGAAGAAAACGTTCATTGACATACCGGCTGCTCTGCTCCACTGCATGTTCGAGTACGCCGGAGCTGTATCGCACGCCATGGAACCGCTCATATCCGTTTTTCAGGCCTTTCAGAATTTCCACCGCTTCCTCCCGGGATGGTTCTCTAATTTCTACATTCTGGAACCTTCTTACCAGACTGCGGTTGCTGGAAAAATGCTTTTTATACTCCTCATAGGTCGTCGCCCCGATAAAACGAATATGGCCGGCCGCCAGATAAGGCTTCAAAAGATTTGCCACATCCAGACTGCCTCCGTTTACCGCACCCGCACCCACAATATTATGAATCTCATCCAGATACAGAATAGGCCGTTCTTCCTTCGACAGTCCGTTCATAATCTCTTTCAGACGCTTCTCAAAATCGCCACGGTACTGAGTTCCCGCCAGCAGCCCGCCAAGATCCATCGCATATAAAACCGCTCCCCGGAGCGGTTCTGGCACCTGTTCTTTCCGGATCTTCTGCGCCAGACCATATGCCAGCGCAGTTTTTCCTACTCCTGGTTCTCCGATGTGCAGTACATTGTTTTTATCCTTTCTGCAGAGAATCTGAATCGTTCGTTCCAGTTCCTCCAGCCGTCCAATGAGCGGGTTCTGCTTTTTACAGGTTTCATTCATGTCCTCCAGAAAACTTTTCCATCGTCCGTTTGCTTCCTTTGGCTCCTCCTGTTCCTCATCGCTATAAACACGCTTCTTATCTCTGCCGTCCGGTTCCGGTTCAGACTTCCGTTCTTTCAGAAGGCTCTCCCGCGACATCTCCCCCAACACTTCCACAAGATCGACGTTCTGCACCGCCATATAATAGACCCCATAGCTTTCCTCCAGCTTCATTAAAGACGCCAGAAGATGACTCACCTCCACCGCTTCCCGCCCGCTGCTTTCAGCCTGTTCTTCAGACATGCGAAATATCTTCTGTGCATCCAGCGTCACCTGTGGAGCCTCTTGTTCCGGACCGCTGCCCGCCTGCTCTTTTAAAAAGCTCAGCAGGTCCTGCCTCAGTTTTGCGCAGTCTCCTCCTCCATGCTCATAATTTCTTCTGAAATCCTCGTCAAAGGTCATACCATAGACCATATGCTCTGGCATAAAATACCGGTGATGGTTTTTCTGTGCCAGCCCGACTGCATTCTCCATCACCTTCTGCATTTTCTTTGTAAATTCCATTCCCGTCTTCCTCTGCCAAATATTAGTTCCTCTTTTGATCCCGTATTCTCTGACATCCGGTATCTTCTATCTGTACTGCGACGCCGGTCCATTAATCTGTCAGACGTTTCCAGCATGCAGTCTGTCCAGGCCCGTACCAGACGACAGGCGACTACCTTAGCGACGAACCGCTTCCACTTTCAGCGGATACCCTTCATCTCTCGCCCACTGCACCGCTTCCGCCGCTTTTGTCTGCGCAATGTCCTTTGGATAAACTCCCGCAACCGCATGGCTTCCTTTATGAACGCTCATCATCAGCGCCACGGCTGTCGGCTCATCTTTTTCAAAAATCTGTATCAACACGTCGACCACAAAATCCATCGGCGTAAAATCATCATTATAAATCAGCACCTCATATGGTCTGGGAATTCTGATCCTGCTTCTCGTCTGTTCCTTTATATTCTCTTTTGCCATTTTTATTTTCCTCCACAGCCGCCCTCAGTTCCGCCTGCTTTTTCATTTTACTGTTTTACCGTCTGACGTCCCGATGATAGCAGTGATCGCACACCTGGAAGGGCGAACCCAGCGAGAGCAGCTTTCCGCAATACTTACAGCGGGAAATATATTTATATTTGCCTTTGGTCAGATACTGCATAATCGCCATCTCCGTTTTTTCCCGTTCCTGTTCCAGCCATTCCTCATCAATGACTTTCTGCATCCGGTGCGAAAACTGATAATACAGATCCAGCTGCTTATAATAAGTCTCATACTGCATGATCCCTCTGCTTCGGTCCCTGTGGAGCGCCGGTTTTTCGAGAGAAACGTCCGCTGTATACGTTTTGCAGTACTGCAGCCACAGCGCCACTACGAACCGGTCTTTAATATCAATCGGACAGGTAATCATCCGGTACAGCACATGCTTGTTCTCAAAACCGTCAATCATATTTTTATATCGTTTCGCCTGTTCAAACAGATACAGCGCTTCGTCGATATTTTCTTTGACAAACGGCTCTGTCGGCGTCACGTCATGCCAGATTTTCAGCAGTTCATCCATCGGCGCATTAATATCCAGAAGAATTTGCGGAAATCCCAGATTTACCTGGCTGACCGGCTCTTCTTGCGCTTCATATCGCTCACGGATATACGCAAGCGCCTCCGCTCCCATCGCATTTACATATCCAGAATCATAGATCCCAAACCGACCGGCACGACCAGCAATCTGCCTGATCTCTGATACCAGAAGCGGTCTTCTGCTCACCCCGTCATACTTTTCCGCCTGCAGAAAAACAATTCTGCGAACCGGAAGATTCAACCCCATACCGATGGCATCCGTAGCCACAACTACCTCTGTTTTGCCGCTGTTAAACTGATGCATCTGTCTTCGGCGAATTTCCGGCGGCAGGCTCCCATATATCACACTGGCATTGATCTTCTGTTCTTCCAGTCTGCCTGCCACATCCAGAACAGATTTTTTAGAAAATACAATCAAAGCGTCGCCTTTTTGCACATCGTCCGGAAATACAAAAGGCTCGTCCTCGCAGATCAGAGCCGTTTTTCTCTCATAACGACGGATCTCAAAATCATCTCCGCACAGCTGAATCAGATGGATAACCGCATGCTCCGCCGCCGGACTCATACATATATGGATTTCCCCTGCACGAATTCCCAGAATCGCTTTCGTCCAGGAATGTCCTCTGTCCGGATCGACCACCATCTGCGCCTCATCTATAACGGCAATATCATAATTCTCATCAAAATCCGCCATTTCAACGGTGGACGCCGTCACTTTACTCTCCTCTTCTTCGATACATTCCTGTCCCGTTCTCATAGTACAGGATACCTTATATTTTTTCATCTGTTCATAAACTTCCAGCGCCAGCAGTCGCAGAGGCCCCAGATAGACTCCGCAACGGGCAGTCTTCAGACGCTCCAGTGAACAAAACGTCTTCCCGCTGTTCGTCGGACCAATATGCAGAATAAAATGCCGCTGCATCTGACGCACCTCTGCAAACTCCAGTTCCGGACGAGCCGGCACCAGTTCCAGAATCTTGTTTTTGACCTTATGCTGCCGATACCGCGGATAAAGCGTAAACAGAGCGTCCTGACAGATCCTGCCCGGCATGGCACGTCTAAGATACGCCAGAAATTCTCCGTCCATACCGTCTTTCTGCTCTTCCAACAGCAGACCCAGATCAAGCTGTACCAGTTTGGGAAGAAACTCTTTATTGACCAGATTCAGAATCTGCTCCCGGTTTTTGCGCGCGGCAAAACATGCTATATTTTTAATCTGTCGGTGGAGATCTTCCAGATTCCGGATATTGATCCGGGACGCTTTTGCATTTCTGAGCGTTCTGCGAAGCGTGTCCACCTTTTTCTCCATCCCTGTGTATCTGGGAGTTTTTCTCGGTTTTTTTCTTGCTTCTTTTGTATATTGTTCAATATAAAACTGCAACAGTTTCTTTTTATTTATCATTCTGTTCTCCCGTTTTTGCAGCTGTTGCTGCTTAGGAGCGTATCTGCCCCCGTACTTTTATATAAACAGCATACCAGAAGATATCCTATCCGGCAACGATTTTAAATTTTTTCCAGTTATTCAGATTTTTTTAAGAATTCTTTGTTTTTTCTGCTATTGTTTTCGAAAATTACATATGCTATCATAAGCAAAGGCTGAACACAGTCTATTGGATTTATCTGGAGGAAATCAAGGTGAAAAAGTACAAAGCATTTTTAAAAGAATATCCACATGCATGGACGATACTGTATTTCGCAGTTTATATCACTTGGTTTATCTGGCTGGAAAGTCGCGCCAGTCTGCCCTACCACGTGATTCATTTCCCTCTGGACGACTATATTCCGTTTTGCGAATATTTTGTTGTCCCATATTTTCTCTGGTTTGTATATATCGCAGCTGTTTTTGTATGGTTGTTTTTTAAAGACCAGAAGAATTTCTACAGATATATTGTATTCCTTTATACCGGAATGACGTTATTTCTGGTCGTGTCCACCTTTTATCCCAACGGACATCTGCTTCGGCCTGCAGGTTTTGAGCGGGATAACATTTTTATCCGCATGGTATGTTTTTTATACTGGGCTGACACTTCCACCAATATCCTGCCAAGCATCCACGTGTTCAATTCCATTGCGGCTCATATGGCAGTGATTCATCTGCCGGATTTCCGGTACAAAAAATGGACAGTCAGATGTTCATATGTTTTATGCATATCCATCATCCTGTCCACCATGTTTTTAAAACAGCATTCCTGCGTGGATGTTATTCTTGGAATCGCCCTGGCCGCAGCCATGAATCAGTTTGTCTATGAATCCGGCTTCCTAATTAAAGCCCATGACCTTGTTGGCAAGCTTGTAAGCGAACACCGAAACCCTTCGCCCTCCTTTTCCAGGAAGATTCATGGCCCTGCCAAAGATGCCGAAATATAATTTGTAAAAAAGACCTGTATCCTTTTTCTTAAGGTACTGCCACAGGTCTTTTTTCTTTTGCAGACTTTCGGCCGTACCGGAACGAATCAACATGATAGAGGACACCGTCATCATAATATCCAGGTAACTTACCATATATTTCCGAAGCTTTGGATTCTGAATAGAACGAAGATCATACTGATCGATCATGATCTTGTTGACCTTGATCTGCTGATCCACACGGCCGATCATCACCTGCTCATTCACCGACTGATCTGCACGGCCGATAAAATAACGATACAGATCGATATCCATATAATACAGGGTTTTTACATAGGGCAGGGGATAATATACAAAAATATTATCTACATAAAAAGTATGCTTCGGCAGTTCCAGTCCGCAGTTCTGAAGCATTCTTGTACGGTAAATCACCGAATGCATCAGAATATACTGTCCCAGATGAAAACGCTTCACATCACTCCAGGTAAACACCTGATCCTGCGGAAATGCCGTCGTATAACGAACGGTCTTTTTGCGCTTCGCTCCCTGCTTCTCATAAACATAATTGCAGATCATCATATCCACGGCGCTGCCCTCATGCACCAGCTCCGACAGCTTCTGCAATACCTTGCGGTAACTTTCGGCATCTACCCAGTCATCACTGTCCACAACTTTAAAATAGAGTCCTGTAGCATTCTTCAATCCTGTATTGACAGCTTCTCCATGCCCTCCGTTTTCCTGATGGACTGCTTTTACAATACCCGGATATGCCGCCGCATATTCGTCCGCAATTTCTGCGGTCCTGTCCTTTGCAGAGCCGTCATCCACAATGATGATCTCCACCTCTTCCCCTCCCGGCAGCAGCGATTCTATACAGTTTCTCATATATTCTTCTGAATTGTAGCATGGAATTGCTATTGATAATAACTTCATTATACACCTCTTATCCTGTTCCCGCGTATCTCATTCATCCGCCGGTTACACTTTCGTACGTCCCTCTTTTATCTTATCCGTCAGTTCCAGAGCTTTTATCACCATAGCGTCTATATTATAATATTTGTACTCCGCCAGACGCCCCAGAAGATATACATTGGGGACTCCGGCAAGAAGTGCACAATACTTTTCATACAACCTTCTGCTCTCGTCGCCGGCTATGGCATAATATGGAATCTCGCCTTTCGCGCCCGTATAGGCAAACGGATATTCACGTACGATCGTTGTCCCCGGCACTTTCTGTCCGGTCAGATATTTAAACTCCGTGATACGGGTAAACTTCTCACTCACTGTATAGTTTACCACACTGTGTCCCTGATAATCCTCCTGATCCAGATATTCAAAATCGAAGTTCAAAGAACGGTATGGAAGCCTTCCAAACCGACAGTCAAACAGTTCATCCACAGGACCTGTATAGATAACTTCTCCTTCAAAAGCCCCGCCTTCAAACAGAATCTGACTTTCTGTAAATGTCAGCTTCCTGCGTGCATCTGTGCCTGTTTCTATCGTAATATTTGAATGATCCAGCATGGATTCAAACATGGACGTATACCCGTTCAGCGGCATTCCCTGATATGGTTCCTGAAAATACCTGTTGTCATATGAGATCAGTACCGGCACTCTTCCAGTCACTGCAGGATCGATCTCCTCCGGCGTCTGGCCCCACTGTTTCATCGTATAGTGAAGAAAAATATTCTCGTATACATAATCGGCAATCTGCCGAATCTGAGGATCCTGATGTTCCCGAAGTTTCAGAATCGGCACTCTGGACTCCATGCCAAACTCCTCTACCAGTTTTTTCTCCAGTATATCAGCCTCTTCTTTCTTATACACCATATGAAGCGTATTCAGATTAAACGGCACCGGAATCAGCTTTCCATGCACATTTGCCACAACCTCATGACCAAATTCATACCATTCGGTAAAACGGGACAGATAGTCATACGCCCTCTGCTCCTTCGTATGGAAAATATGAGGACCATACTTATGAATCAGTATTCCATGTCCGTCCTTCTCATCATAGCAGTTACCGCCGATATGGTCTCTCTGCTCAAGCACCAATACGTTTTTTCCCGACTCAGCCAGCTCTCTCGCCGCCACACATCCGGCGACTCCGGCTCCGATGATCACACTGTCAAACATTTTCTCTACCTTTCTTCATACCGTTCCTGTCCCAGCACAATATCCATATATCGTGCATAAGCCGCAAAGGCCGCTGGAATCGGATAATTTTTCTCCGTTTCTTTTGCATCTACAAAAAACATTCCATCGCAGTCCATATGCTCTGTTTCTTCCAGGCTGACTGCATAGCCTGTCATCTGCCACTCTACATGACTGAAAATATGTCTGGCACCGGCAAGAGGCAGAATCCGCAGCGGAGAAAGGCCCCATTTCCGAATGTACCCAAGTACTTCCTCCTCTCCAAGACACCCTTCCAGATTCGGAAGCTCATACATGCCTGCCAGCAGTCCCTTTGCCGGACGTTTGCGAATCGCCACTCTTTCGCCTTCCCGGAGAATCAGCACCGTCTTTTGTTCCAGCCGTCGTTCTTTTTTCGCTTTCTTCCTGGGAAGTTCATCGACAATTCCTTTTTCTTTTGCCCTGCAGCAAAAAGCAAGAGGACAGATATCACATTTTGCTTTTCCGTTCGGCACGCAGACAATAGCCCCCAGTTCGATCAAAGCCTGATTAAAATCGCCCGCCCGGTCGCCCGGAATAATGCTTTTTATTTCTTTTTCCAGACTGTTTTTTACAGACTGCTTCAGGATATCTTCATAACTTGCTTTCACACGAGACAGAACCCGCAGCACATTCCCGTCCACCGCCGGCATAGGAATGCCAAAAGCGATGGAACTGACAGCACCGGCCGTATAATGTCCGATCCCAGGCAATGAAAGAATTTTCTCATAATCAGCAGGAAATTCTCCCCTGTACTGTTCCATGATCACCCGCGCTGCTTTCTGCATATTTCTCACCCGGTTATAATACCCAAGTCCCTCCCACAGCTTCAGAAGCGTGTCTTCCGGACATTCCGCCAGCGCCTTAACATCCGGCAGCGCATTTAAAAATCTTTCAAAAAACGGCTTAACCGCCTCCACTCTTGTCTGCTGCAGCATAATCTCTGATACCCAAACCCTGTATGGATGATTGTCTTCCCTCCACGGCAAAACACGGGCATGTCCATCATACCATGAAAGCAGGGGTTTTACAATCTGTTTCAACATCGGTCAGTATACCTCAACTTTCTTTTGTAACTGTCTGATCCTGCCGTCATCCTGCGTCCCGGCGCGGACGGCCGGCACTCTCCACATTGCAGGATAAGCAGTTTTCATACTCTTTCCACTTGCATTTTTCTGTTTTATCGAATAGAATAGGCATATTATCATACAGCAATTTCACTCAGGAAAGGAACTCATCGCATGAGACCAGACAGCATCATTTTAGACATTGACGGCACATTATGGAATTCCACCCCCATTGTGGCAGAAGCGTGGAACAAAGCCGTAACAGAAAACAGCAATCTCCCTTTACGTTTTACCGCCTATCAGCTGACTCAGCTTTTTGGACGCCCGCTGGATGTCATAGCCGACATGGTTTTCCCTGATTTGGAAGCAGAAAAGCGTTATGCGCTGATTGAAGCCTGCGGAAAACAGGAACATGCTTTTTTATCCGCGTCCACACAAAATCTGCTCTATCCCGGCGTTGCAGATACGATACGAAAACTGTCTAAAAGCTTTCCGCTTTTTATCGTCAGCAACTGTCAGTCCGGATACATCGAACTCTTCCTTGAAAAAACAGGACTTTCAGACTGTATTACTGATTTTGAGTGTCCCGGAAATACAGGAGTGGGAAAAGGTCCCAATATCAGACTGGTTATGGAGAGAAACCGTCTCAAAGCTTCCGTTTATGTCGGAGATATTGAAGGTGACCATGCGGCTGCCACAGAAGCAGGCATTCCCTTCTGTCATGCCGCCTACGGATTCGGTCCTGTGAAAAACCCTGATTATGTTATTCAGAATTTTTCCGATCTGCTGACGCTGTTTCCCTGTTAAGGCTACGTCAAAATATAATCCGAACGCCTGTCATGGACAGCCACTCCTTCCTGACAGGCAGCCAGGACTCCTCGCTCTTGCATGAGCCGCTTCTTATTGCAGGGACCGCGGCCCATTCCATGAATCTGCTAAGCCCTTTTAAATATCCGTCGGATCCTCTTTTCTGTTTCAAGCAGCGTTTGATCCGGCACCTGCGCACGTTTCAGATATTCATATTCATCTATTGTTCCCTGTCCATGAGGAACCAGATAGGCCCCGGCATCACTTCCAAGTCCGATACAGGCATGAAGAGATGCCGCTCTTTTTACCCTTTCGGTCTGAAGTTCCAGATTTTTCTTCACCTCTTCGTCCGGAAAACGCCCGCATCCGAGCAGATTACCTACCGGAGCCAGTGTCGGAAACCAGGGCGTTCTTTTCTCAGCCAGAAGATGAAGTGTGTCTTCTGACATAAAAAATCCATGTTCCAGGCTGTCTGTCCCCGCCTCCAGAGTCAGAAAGCAGGTGGTATCCCCGTTGCAGTGAGCCATGACCGCCATGCCTGCATCGTGGGCGGCATGAATCATATATTGTATCTCTTCCTTTGAAAGCCCTTCCTCTGTCAAAGTTTCCGCATGCGCAAAGTCCAGGATCCCGCTGACCATGATTTTAATAAAGTCCGCTCCTTCTTCTTTTGCCCTTTGAATCAGAGCTCTATACTCCGCCCATGTTTCAAACGGATATCCGACAATACCGCCGTAATGCCCTTTCTTGTGGATTGCGAATACAGGCGTACGGTACTCTATCCCATATTCCAGAGCCAACTCTTTTGCAAACTTTGACACTCCGCTGCCGTCTCCGCCGTCTCTCACAAACAGAACTCCCGCATCCCGACACGCGCAGAGATGTTTCCTCACCGCATCTTCGCATACTCCGTGCCTGTGAAGCGCAACTGCAGATCTGTAATTGATTCCGTCCATGATCATATGCGCATGGCAATCACCCAGCATTTTTATCACCTCGTATCTTTCACTCTGTCCAGTTTATCACTTTTCATCCCAAAAGTAAAACGGCAGAAATCTGATGCAGGCGGACACGCATAGCAGGAATAAATGCTCAGACGCACTCGGGCATATGAATCATGGATACATAGAATAATCCGCTGTCCGCTCATAAGCCTCCGCGCTTGGATCTTTCATCAGATAAATACGGCGCCACTCCTTTGTCTCATCATTTCTTGCTGTTTCCGACTGATTCCGATAGAGGAAACTGGTAATCTGGTAACAATCGATCCATATCTCATTATCCCCATCCTTCTGAGATTCATCAAATATAATCTGCATGCCAAAATGAAGATGCGTCTGATCAATATTATTTGTATCCTCTGTCGTACTGTAACCTGTATGCCCCATATAGCCGATCACATCCCCCGCAAGAACCACAGAGCCTTCCTTCAGATCCGGCTGATATGGAAAACCCTGGCGAAGATGCGCATAATAATAGTACCTTTTCTTATCGAAACTGCGGATACCAATCCGCCAGCCTCCATACTGATTCCAGCCCATAGCTTCCACATATCCGGATTCCACTGCGATTACAGGCGTACCTGTCTGTCCGAGCATATCATGCCCAAGATGGTTGCGTTTATAGCCATAACTTCTTGAGGCGCCAAAATCATCATAATCACTGTATGGGAAGCCTTTGGCAATCGGGCTGAAGGCTTTCAGGCCATATCTTTTTTCCCATCTTTTACGACCATCTGACGGAACTTCAATCTCATATTCTCCTACCATTCCGCCCAGAACGGCCGAATACACTTCCTGATAATATGAAAAATATTCCAGATCTTTTACCAGTTTTTCCAGCGTTTCTCCCTGTTCAACCGCTTCTTTGAGCTGGTCCATATACTGACAGACCGTCCGGTCGCTGTCAAAAGATCCGCCTGTGTATGCTGCTGTATACGCCAGAAGATCGATCCAGCCAATGTGCTGCGCTGTACCATAAGTATTCTTGTCATATTCATAAGCTTCCGTCATGGCAAATTTGGACACTCCAAAATCAGCCCAGTGTATGTAGTCCTTATTTTCTTCCTCTTCGGGCTCCGCAGTACGTTCCCGAATCTCTTTCTCCTCATTCGGGTTGGTATCCTGAAATTTTACTTCCGCGTCATCAGGCTGCTGTATATCTTCTCCTGTACCTTCCAGCCGACTTTCCCTGATATTTTCTGCCATCGCTGCTTCCATCTGCGTCTTTTTATCCGACCAGTAAGAAACACCTGCAAATGTCAGCAAAATTAAAATATTAACAAACAATATTTTTTTCAAAATGTATCCCTGTTCCGTACCTGTTATTATCCAGTCTATGAATCGTAAAACCGTTTCATACCGGTCGTTTTTTCTCCCGCTTTGTCAGTCGATTTTATTTGACACACTTCTCAAACTATGATAGCATAATATTATGCAATCATATGCATGTATATATAGTAAGGAGGTACCAGAATGAACAAAGGTACAGTTAAATGGTTCAACAACCAGAAGGGATACGGTTTCATTTCTGATGAAGATGGAAACGACGTATTTGTTCATTATTCAGGACTGAACATGGACGGTTTCAAGTCCCTTGAGGAAGGCCAGGCTGTTGAATTTGAAGTCGTTAACGGTGCAAAAGGACCACAGGCTACCAACGTAACCAAACTCTAATCCTTATGTGAACATTTGCGGATTCTTTTATTAAATATAGCTATAAGTATTTACATCTTCTTATACCTTATTGAACCTCAGTAGTTTAATGAGAATATATTTTTGATTTGAGAATTATACGAAAATGACAGAACGGGAATGACAGCATGATGAACAGTAAAGGGGTTGTCGCTTTGCGACAGCCCCTTTATTTTATACTTTTCGAACTACTAATATTCAATAAGGTATACTTATTAACTTTCATTTATAAGTATATTGTCTTGTAAATTTATCAACATACAGCCTGTTATGGTTAACTATTCCTTTAAGTTTCATTGTAAGGGCCGAGCATGGCGGAGCGCCTTAAAGGTATATTACTCTGTTTCCAGGTATTTTTCGATTCCGTCTGCCATCCCTTCTGCCATCAGGTACTGATAGTCTTCCGATGCCATATTCAGATCTTCTGTCGGATTCGTCATATATCCCATTTCTATGATAGTCGTGGGAACCGATGCCCAGTTGATCCCGCTCATTGTATCCGTTTCCCACACCCACTGTTTTTTCGCTCCGGTCTTTTCCACAAATGCATCCAGCACGCAGTCGGACAGAGCGCGGCTCTGGCTGTAAAGTCCGCTGTTATATGGATTGGACGAGGTCTGACAGATCGTCATGGCGCCATTTACACTGCTGTCCTCAGAGCCGTTCGCGTGTATTCTGATAAACACATCCGCGCCTGCATCATTGGCAACAGCGGCGCGTTCCGCATTGCTGATATTTACATCACTGGATGTACGCACCATGAGTACCTCAAAACCCCGCTCTGTCAGAATTTCCTCCAGCTTCTTTGCCACCTGGAGCGTCAGTTCATACTCTTTCAAACCGGAAGCCGAGCCTGAGGTTCCGCCGGCCACCTTTGCTTTTGTTTCCGATGAGCCAGGACCTGTCGGTTCCTTTTCCGAATTTCCTTTCTGCTGATGCCCTGCATCTATGACAACCAGATATCCGGCCCCTGTCCCGCTTCCTTCACTCTTTTCCGGCTTCACTTTCAGATATTCGCTTGCCGCATAATATATATGCCCGTCTATGACGATTTTACTCCACTCTCCGTCATCCGCAACTCGTTCTGCCGTCTGACGGACTCCCAGCGTCATATAAATATCTGCATCTGTTCCAGGCGCTGTACGTACATTCAGGCGCGAAACCGCATAGACTGTCTCTGTTTCCATATCTCCGGAAAATTTCTCCGGCATTGCCGCCGGCACCTCTGTCTGTTCTTCCGGTTCCGAATCTGATACTGTCATCTCGTCAACATTATCATTTTCCGGTTCGAATTCTCCGGATTCTGTCTTTTGCTCCTCCTCTTTTGCAGAGCTTTCTTCTGCCGGATCTGATACAGACTCCGATACGTCTGCTTCTGCCTCCGGTTGTTCGGAAACCGCGCTGTCTGCTCCGCAGGCAGCCATGAAAGCAGTTATTGCCAGCACCGTCAAAAATACTGCCAGCCTTTTTACAAAACTTTTGTACATGACTATTCTCCCAGATAAGCCTTTTTCACAGACTCGTCGTCCAAAAGCTCCTGCGCTTTGCCCTCCAGTACGATCTTTCCGGTTTCCAGAACGTAACCTCTGTCAGCGATTGACAGCGCTTTTTTTGCATTTTGCTCAACAAGAAGAACTGTGGTTCCGCCGGCACTGACCTGCTTGATAATATCAAAAATTTCATTTACAAAAATTGGAGAAAGCCCCATGGATGGTTCATCCATCAGGATAATCCTTGGTTTGGACATAAGAGCTCTTCCCATGGCAAGCATCTGCTGTTCGCCGCCGGAAAGCGTACCCGCAAGCTGATTTTTACGCTCTTCCAACCTCGGGAAACGCGTATACACCATCTTCAGAGAATCTTCAATTTCTTCCTTATTACTTCTTGTATAAGCTCCCATTTTCAGGTTATGAAACACACTCAGAGAGGCAAAAACTCTTCTTCCTTCCGGCACATGCGCCATCCCATAGGACACAATCTTATGAGCAGGTGTCTTCGTAATGTCCTTCCCTTCGAAGGTGACTGTTCCCGCCCTGGGTGAAAGCAGGCCCGAAACCGTATGAAGCGTTGTCGTTTTTCCCGCGCCGTTCGCTCCGATCAGCGCGATTACTTCTCCTTCGTTGACTTCAAAGGATATCCCCTTGATTGCCTGGATCATCCCGTAACAGACTTCCAGGTTCTTAACTTCAAGCATAGCCATCTTCCGTTCCTCCTATTCCCCAAGATATGCTGTAATCACTTCCGGATTTTTCAGCACTTCGGAAGTATCCCCATTTGCCAGAACCTGCCCGAAATTCAATACAGTCAGCCTCTCGCAAATACCTGCCACCAGCTTCATATCATGTTCGATCAGAAGAATCGTCATATGGAATTCGTCGCGCACAAAACTGATCGTATCCATCAGCTCCTGCGTCTCATTGGGATTCATGCCCGCCGCCGGTTCGTCCAGAAGCAGAAGCTTCGGGTTCGTGGCAAGCGCACGGGCAATCTCCAGCTTTCTCTGCTTTCCATAAGGGAGATTGGAAGCCATATGCTCTGCTTCTTTTTCCAGTTCAAACACTTTCAGAATCTCCAGCGCGCGCTCATCCATCTCCCGCTCCGCTCTGCGGTATGCAGGAAGGCGAAGGATTCCCGTAAATGCAGAATAAGTATACTCTTTCTGGTTGTGTAATCCCACTTTTACATTGTCCAGCACTGTAAGCCCGGAAAAAAGCCGGATATTCTGGAATGTCCTTGCAATTCCCGATTTATTGATTTCTATATTACTTTTTCCGGTAATATCTTCTCCATCCAGATATATTTTCCCATCCGTAGGTTTATAGACGCCGGTCAGCAGATTGAATACGGTGGTTTTTCCTGCTCCGTTCGGCCCGATCAGGCCATAGAGTTGCCCCTGTTCAATCTTCAGATTAAAGTCGTCCACTGCGCGCAGACCGCCAAAAGAAATACCCAGATTTTTCACTTCCAGTAATGCCATCCTATTGTTCCTCCTTCCCTTCTTTTGTCCGTCCCAGCAGTCTTTTTAAAGAAAAACGCTCTCTGAACGCCTTACCTGCCGGACTGGAGGTAAAGAGCATCATCGCAATCAGCACGATGGCATAGATAAGCATCCGATAGTCATTCAGCGCTCTTAACAGTTCCGGAAGAAGCGTCAGCACCACCGCCGCGATAATGGAGCCGCGGATATTCCCAATCCCGCCCAGAACTACAAATACCAGCACCAGAATAGAAGTATTAAAACCGAATTTTGAGGCCTGCAAAGACGCCAGATTATGCGAATAGAGTACGCCTGCCGCCCCTGCAAGGGACGCAGAGACAGAAAACGCCATCAGCTTATACTTGGTAATATTGATGCCTACAGATTCTGCAGCGATCCGGTTATCGCGAATCGCACGGATTGCGCGTCCGTCCCGGGAATGGATCAGATTCAATACAATAAACAGCGTAACCAGAATCAGAAGAACACCGATTGTAAAACTGGAATCTTTCGGAGTGCCGGTAATTCCCTGTGGCCCATTGATAATCACTTTGCCGTCTGCAGCCATTCCCAGAGACATTTTGTCTTTCATGGAAATGTGAATACCACTGCCATCAATGCCGATGAAAAAAACATTCATTACATTCTTTATGATCTCGCCAAATGCCAGTGTCACAATCGCGAGATAATCTCCCCGCAGGCGAAGTACCGGAATCCCGATCAGAAGTCCGAACACAGCAGCAGCAACAGCCCCCACCAGCAGCGCCAGAAGAATCCTTACACTGCCCACCGTGATCAAATCTTTCACACAGTTAGAAAAGAAAGCTCCTGCAAATGCCCCCACACACATAAAACCCGCATGACCAAGGCTCAGTTCTCCGGATATCCCGACCACCAGATTCAGAGAGACGGCCAGAACCACATAGACGCACAACGGCACCAGCAGCCCCTGAAGCAGACTTGAGATCATCCCTGCCTTCAGCAATATTTCCACCATCAGATAGGCGACAATCACCATTCCATATGTAATCAGATTTTCTTTTGTCGTTTTATTCATATTTTTCATCTTCCGCACCTACACCTTCTCCTGTACGGCTTTGCCCAAAAGTCCGGTGGGTTTTACAAGCAGCACGATAATCAGAACCGCAAACACAATCGCATCCGCAAGCTGAGAGGAAATATACGCTCTGCCGAGAATCTCAATGACCCCCAGCAAAATCCCGCCGATAAACGCGCCGGGAATCGAACCGATCCCTCCAAATACCGCGGCTACGAAAGCTTTGATACCGGGCATCGATCCCGTATATGGCGTCAAGGACGGGTATGAAGATAACAGAAGAATTCCGGCCACCGCCGCCAGTCCGGAACCAATAGCAAAAGTCAGCGCAATCGTCCCGTTTACATTGATTCCCATAAGTCTTGCCGCCCCTTTGTCCTCCGACACCGCCTGCATGGCCTGTCCTGCCTTTGTCTTGCTGATAAACAGCGTCAGACCTACCATAATCACTACACAGCTCACAATCGTCACAATGGCTTCATCCGATATGACCAGCCCCCCACCTGCCAGCTGCAGGTCTCCAAAGGTAACTGCTGACTGAAAACTCTTGGGGTTGGAGCCAAAAATCAGAAGTACAACATTCTGCAGAAAATAGCTGACACCGATTGCCGTAATCAGCACCGCCAGAGGAGAAGCCGCTCCCAGAAGCGGACGATAGGCAATCGTTTCAATACAGATTCCCAGCACTGTACATACCACAATCGCCACCAGAATCGCTACAAACGGATTCATATTCAGGTTCAGCATCATAGTCAGGGCCGCATAGCCACCTACCATAATGACATCGCCGTGGGCAAAATTCAGCATTTTGGCAATACCATACACCATGGTATAGCCCAGTGCGATTATGGCATATACACTACCGAGACTGATGCCGTTGATTAAATAAGATAAAAAACTCATGAGACACCTCGCTATATTTCAAAACAGGGGGGTTGCTTTTGCAACCCCCCATTGGGTTCCGTAATTATATTTTACATCCCGACGTAAACGCCGCCTTCGATCACAACTGCCTTCGGACTCTTGGACGGTTCTCCGTCCGCAGACCAGGTCATTCCGGAACCGGTCAGACCGTCTACCGTGATCTCTGTCATGGCTGTCTTCAGCGCATCGCAGATATCGGAAGCAGACATATCCGGCGTACAGCCTGCCTGCTCAAGAGCCGCCTTTATGATATAGATACCATCATAAGCGTCCGCCGCAAACTGGTTCGGTATTTCGCCATTATGCAGCTCGCCGTACTTGGCAACAAAATTCTTGGTCAGCTCGTCTTCTGCATCAGCGGAGAACGGAGTCAGAAGCATAACGCCTTCTGCCAGAGACGCGTCAAAACCTTCCACACCGCTTAAAATACCGTCCATGCCGTCCACTCCGAACCACTTGGGAGCGAAGTTCATGCCCGCAGCCTGGGTGAATACCAGCGCTGCTTCATTATAGTAGAACGGAAGAAATACCAGATCTGCTCCGGAATCCTTTGCCTTCTGAAGCTGTACAGAGAAATCAGTCTTACTGTCCGCCGTAAAGGCCTCGGAAGCGACGATCTCAAACGGCTGGTTTGCCGCCTCGGTTACAAATGTCTCATAAATACCGGAAGAATACACATCCGAGCTGTCGTAGATGACCGCAACCTTCTCTGCCAGCCCGTTCTCGCCGATATACTGTGCGGACGCCGTACCCTGATCCGGGTCGGCAAAGCAAACACGGAACGCGTTTTCGCCGGAAATACAGTCAACCGCGGAACCTGACGGTGTCAGCAAGAACATATTATCTGCAGACGCCTCTGCTTCCACCGCGATACACGGAGCGGATGTAACCGTTCCGAGCAGAAGCTGCATCCCCCAGTCCTTCAGTGTATTATATGCATTCACGGATTTCTCCTGATCATGCTCGTCGTCCTGCGGATTGAACTCAATCTGATAACCATTGACACCGCCCGCCGCATTGATCTCATCAACCGCAATCTGAGCTGCGTTCATAACTGCGGTACCATAAGCAGAAGCCGCTCCCGTCATCGGTCCGATCGCACCGATCTTGAATGCACCACCATCTGCCGAAGCGCTTTCGGTTCCTTCGCTTTCAGTTCCGGTACTTTCTGTGCTTTCAGCCTCTGTACCGGCTTCTGTTCCTGCCGCAGATGCGTCAGAATCACCAGCGTCTGCATTATTGCTGCCGGAATTTCCGCAGGCTGTTGCAGAAACAGCAAGAACTGCCGCCAGGGAAAGACTAAGTAACTTTTTCATAATCATTTCCTCCTCTATATACAATAAGATATCCGATACAAAAAGAATGTATCGGATATCATGATAAACATTGAAATTCAGTTTGTCAATTCATTTTTCGACTTTTCCAAATTTTTTGCAGTTTTACGGGCTTTTACCAGTACCTTCGAATGCCCAGTATACTTCGGTAATACATATTTGTCACTTTGATGCCGCTCGACGGCGTACTTGCATGTACAATCTGGTTATTCCCTATGTAAATACCTACATGTCCCTGATAGCAGACAACGTCTCCCGGCTGCTTGTCCGAATCACTGACCGCTCTGCCGCCGCCCGCCAGAGAACTGGACTGACGCGGCGTCGAAATACCAAAATGCGCATGTACCAGATTTACAAATCCGGAGCAGTCCGTACCGTTTGTCAGGCTGTTCCCGCCAAGAACATATGGGCGCCCTACGAACTGAAGACCGTAGGAAGCAATCGATCCGCCTCCGCCCGAAGAACTGCTTCCTCCAGATGCTCCGGAAGAACTACCGCCCCCTGAGGAACCGGTAGAACCGCTGTCGGAACTCCCCGACGAACCCGTGGACGAACCTGACGAGCCGTCTCCGGACGAACCTCCGTTTCCCATGGCCCCATCACCGGAATTGCCGTTTGACGGTTTTGACGAATTTTTTGCAGCCGCTTTTGCCGCTGCCGCCGCCCGTGCCGCTTCTTCCTGAAGTCTTTTGATCTGTGTATTCTGTTCTTTGATCCGCTGCTGATATTCGCTGGCTTTCGCTCTTGCAGCGCTCAAAAGGCTGTTAAAATTCTCCACCTCTGTCTGTTTCTTTGCAATCATCGACTGTAGGTTAGCCTTTTCCTCTTCAAGCTGCTCCTGCATTTCCAGAAGTTCAGATTTCTCTTCCTCAAGCCTTTTCTGAAGATCAATCACCGCCTGTTTGGCTGCTTTATATTCATCCAGAAGCCGGTTATCATACTCCTGAAGTTCTTCTGCATAATCTACTTTGTTCATCAGCTCCGCCATACTGTCTGAAGTCAGCAGAAGCTCCAGATAGCTCTCACTGCCTGCTTCATAAAGGTACTGAATCCGCAGTTTCATAGCTTCATACTGCTGCTCTTCTGTTGCCTTTGCTTCTTCATATGCGATCTGAGCCTCTTCAATCTGGACTTCCTTGTCTGCCAGATCACTCTCCAGTACCGCAATATTCAGGAGGGTCTCTGTAAGCTCGTCGTTCAATCCGCTGATTTCACTGCTGAGCGCACTTTTTTTACCTTCCAGCCCGCTGATCTGAGACTGAATATTTTTCAGCTCTTTTTCATTTTGTGATTTCTGACTCTGCAGACTTTTAATATTTGAAGCCGACGCAGAAATGCCGGAAACCCATATCAGTGCCGCCAGAAATATGCACCCTGTTTTCTTCCACCTCATCTATATAACCTCCAGTCTCAGGATAGCACAAAACACGTTCCTTTTCAACTGCTTATTAACCGCTGATGTCAAACGACCGCAGTCAGCCGCTGCCAATTCCATCCGGTCTGCACAGTAAACGAAATAAACGCTCCGGCACTGTCACATTTTACAGCCGCCTATTTTAAGCCGAGACAGAAATGACTCGCAGTACCACAAGTATTCAGTAAACTGCATGAACGCTATCCTGAGATATGATCAACACTTCCGTCACCCGCTGTTGCTCAAGCCAGGAAGGAATATCTGCACGAAAATACCTCGGATCCAGAACCGTGATATCCCGATAATGCGCTGTCAGAAACGGAATCAGACAATTAGCGAAAGAATCCTTCAGAACCACCAGATGTCCCTTCTCCTGATTGGTCCGAATCTGTATTACCGGATGATTTCCATCCAGAAAAAAACGGTAGGCATCTTCTGATTCCAGCAGGTCGTCCTGATACAAGCCTGATCTTTGCGACTCTCCCAAATCGTAGACCACACTGCATATGATTCCCGGATCATACAGCTCAATTACATCCTGCTGTTTTGCATAGTGGATCCTGCCGTAATGAGTTCCCAAAAAATTTTCTTTCTGTACACTTTTCTTCACAGACTCAAGCGGCACGGGAATGATTCCCCGCTCTTCTGCCCACGCCTCGTACGCATACCATGCGCCGCGCATTGTCCAGTGATGATCTGTCCGATAATATATATATTCATCACGGTGGCTGTACAGGTTTTCCCATACTGCATCTTTTTTCACTGAAAACTTAACCGGATATGGTACTTTTTCCGTCAAAACAGCGCCTGCCGCCGGCACATGAATGCGACTGACCTTCTCTTTTCCATATTGCTCCGTCATCAGAGCTTCCATCCTGTCCCAGTCCGCAGTCGCAGTATTTTCAGAAAACAGAAAATCATCTTTCCCAAGATATATTCCGTCGATTTCCTTCTTTCCCAAAAGGATCTCACATCGGGTTTTCATGCTGACCCACTGGTCTCTTGCCGGAAACTGATCGGTAAGCCATTCCTCATATGTATGCTCATAGCTGCCATCCAGTACAGCATTGAGCTTCCATTTTGGTTTCTGCACCAGCATCCGTTTTTCCCATTCTGAATAAAGCCGATCCTCCTGTAAAAGATCTGCCGCCCACATACCGCATAAAAACAACAGAAATGCGGCACATATTGTCATTTCTTTTTTTATTTTTCTCTGACTCATATGCCCTCGGTGAACAAAAAACAGCGTGCTGTCTGTTTTTAAAATCTGAAATACAAAAACGGATTATAAGAAGCATCCACAATATAAGCTACAGATAAAAAGAAAGACAGCACCCAGATCACAGGATACCTGGCCAGCCTTTTTGCCGTCCCAAAAGAAGCAAAAAGGCATACAGCCAGCAAAAGCCCATAATTGGACAAAAGCCATACGGCACCCGCATCCCACAGCCTCGGCGCCCCGCCGAACATAAGCATGACCAGGCGGATTCCGGCCTGTAGATCTTCCGATGCAAAAACCGCCATTCCGGGAATCACTGCCGCCATTGTGTAAATATGGCCACAAAAAGGCGGCTGAGCCTCGAGACATTTCAGCCAGAAACATTTTTCCAGAATCAGCAGGATTCCAAAATACAATCCCCACACCAGAAAGTTCCAGCCCTTTCCATGCCAGATTCCTGTCAGCGTCCACACAATCAGAATATTTCGTATTTGGAGCAAAAGTCCTTTCCGGTTGCCGCCAAGCGGAATATAAACATATTCCCGGAACCACTGTCCAAGAGAAATATGCCATCTTCTCCAGAATTCTGTGATACTTTTTGACCGATAGGGATATTGAAAGTTCTCCTGCAGATGAAAACCGAGCATCTGTGCCATACCTATGGCCATATCTGAATAACCTGAAAAATCAAAATACAGCTGCAGCGCATATGCCGTACTTCCCAGCCAGGCCGTCAGCACGCTTATCTTTTCATCCGGCATACCCTGAACAGCTTCCCACAGCAGACCGATCTGATTGGCCAGCAGAACCTTTTTACCCAGTCCGGTACAGAATCTTCCGATTCCCCTGTAACCGTCTTTCATATTCAGAAGCCGCTGTTCCAGCTCGACAGCAACCTCTTTGTATTTCACAATCGGTCCGGCAATCAACTGCGGAAACATGGATACATACGCCCCAAACGCAGGCAGGCTTCTCTGTGCAGACACCTCGCCTCGATAAACATCAATGGTATAAGACATCGTCTGAAACGTATAAAAAGAAATTCCCACAGGAAGCGGCCACAGGCCGGAATACTTAAATGCCGCAAGCAGCGACAGATTTACAAGAATGGAGCCCATAAGCACCATTCTTGCAAGACCTGCTTTCTCATTTCGTCCGGCATATTCCAGCATCAGACCGTTACCATAATCAAAGAAGGCAGAAAACAACATCAGACAGATATAAACCGGCTCTCCCCACGCGTAAAACACAAGACTGCCCAGAAAAAGCACCAGATTGCGGTGCCTTTCCGGAACCAGTACATATACAAGCAAAAACGCTGGAAGAAAGCGAAAGATAAAAAGCAGGCTGGAAAATACCATTGCCTATTTCTTCAGTTCTTCTTCGATCACTGACAGCGCACGCTCATTCATCTCCTGGCACGCCTTGATCGCCTCTTCCTCATCATCTTCCATACCGTTCATATCAGCTCCAAGCTGTACAAAACAGACATAGTCTCCAAAAGTACGAATCTCAGAAGCCTGAATCTTCGGAATGTTAATCGGATACTGAAAAGTATCCTGAACCATAGATTCCCGGTAGGTATCCAGCGCCGCCTCCACATCTTCCATTTTCCCTTCAGCAGCTTTCACAACAATCAGAGAATCCACATTGGCAGAAATCATAGGCGTTTGTCCATAGTACTCTTCATACATATCTGTGGAAATGCCATACCAGTCATCCAAATATTCCGGAGGTAGTTTTTCATCCGCCCAGTAGTCATCCCCAAGCTCCGATGCCACGGCTTCCACGAGCGCCTGTGCAGATACATTGTCTTTGTATGTTCCCTCTGTACCCGACACCAGAGAATCTGCCCGGTTGCAGCCCGTCAGGAAGCATGCCGTCATAAACACTGTTAACCACCATCTTTTCATACGGTTCACCTCATTCTGATTTCAAATTGAACTTTCAGTACTTAATACATGTAGTTTATCATCTTTTCATACAAATATTCCGGGCTTTCTTAATTTCCTGCTGATGATAACGCTCCAGATGTTCTACATCCACATCTAGAGCTCTCAAAATCAGTTCCTGAAACTCCAGATTCTGCATGGAGCCTTCTCCTGACATCGTTTTCCATAACATATGCCTGCAGCATTGTTTCAGCCTCTGTACGTCAAACACCGTCAGGTCCCCCTTCTGCATACTTATATGAAGTGCTCCCACTATATCACGTATTACGAAAGATTTCAACGCCTCCTGCCTTTCTTCTGTAGATTCTGCTTCTACCGCAAAACAGTAGAACAAAAAAGGCAAAAACAGAATCAGTCCATTCTCTTCGAGTTTCCATGCTGAACGGTCGTTAAGAGTAATTTCATAAATCGGCAGAATAATCTGTCCATGTCCGGCAAATTCCAGTTTGGTACAGTAGACTTCTTTTTTATTTTTACCAAAATAGGTCATCTGCGGGTCCCGAATCTGTACAGCAGAATGTTCTGCTGCGTCTTCAAACTGAAACAGGCACCCCCTGTCTTCCGCCTGGATCTGAAGGCAATCACCAAAACGGCGCATCTGAAATTCATAACGGTTCGCACAGCCCACAGTCACACAGACACTGATAATTCCCGATTTTCTCCACTCCCTGCGTATATATTCTTTTTCACCATACTCTGTCTGAAAAAGACGATTCATCATTCGAATCAGGGCATAATCCGAAATCTCGAATATCTTTTTCATCATCCATGCATCGCTGCTCAAATACACGTAAGTTCTCCTTTCTCCTACAAACCATGCATACGAACGATGTTATTATTATATTCGAATCTGGAAGTTTCGTCATGGAATAATGACAGATAAAAGACTAATCTTTGATCTTAGACTCCTTCAGCATATAAAATTCTCTCTGTTCTGTCAAGAAAAACAAAAAAAGACACATCCTATAAGGATGTGCCGCGCCCTGCGTTACAAGGCTTTCAGGAAAGTAACAACCCGTTCGAGCGCCTGTACTTCGTCTTCCCCATAGCATTCCACAATCACTTCGTCGCCGGGACAGACAGGGAATGCAAGCAGGCTCATCAGACTTTTGCAGTTCATCGTATGCTCGCCGCAGGTCATCATAATATGGGAACTGCATTTATTTGCCACAGTTACCAGCCTTCCTGCCGGACGCAGGTGCAGCCCGTTCTCATTCTTAATCGTTACACTTTCTCTGACCACAAAAATCACCCCTCTCCTTCTCTATGTATCGTCTGATCCTCTTACAGCCCCAATTTCTATAAGTCAGATGCAGACCGGCAATCAGAATGACTTTTACTCATTGCCTACTTTGGAGTATACCACAAAAAAAGGGCTGTATACACAGCCCCTGTAAAAAATTAACATATTGTTCACATTCGCCCGGTACATGCGGCTTTGCTGTGCTGAAACAGAATGCTTATCTTTTATTTGCCGCTTTTACGGTTCGATACCACATCAAATATGACTGCCACCAGAAGCACGCCGCCCTTTACCACATACTGCCAGGAATCGCCGATACCCATAATGGACATTCCCATATTGATGACACCCAGAAGGAGTGCTCCGATAATAACTCCCGGAACTGTACCACTGCCGCCATAAGCAGAAGCTCCGCCAATAAAACAGGAACCGATCGCATCCATCTCAAAGGAAGTACCAGTAGAACCGGTCACAGAACCTACGCGCGCCAGACAGAGCAAACCACACAGACCAGCCAGCAGCCCCATATTGGCGTAGGCGATAAAATACACTTTATTGGTATTGATGCCGGAAAGCTGCGTCGCCTTCTCGTTGCCGCCTACTGCATAAAAATAACGTCCAAATGCAGTCTTGGAGGTAATAAAATGATAAATCAGACAGATCGCCACCACCCACAGAAGCATGACGGAGACTCCTTTATACTGACTCAGCAGGTAACAGTATGCCAGAAGAGCTGCCGAAATCAGGGCCGCGCGGCCAAAATCCGCCAGCGCACTGTTCTGACGATATCCTTTTTTGGCCTTATTGGCGCGGGAGGAGATCGTATTATA
This sequence comes from uncultured Lachnospiraceae bacterium, assembly GCA_951802115.1. Classification (GTDB taxonomy): domain Bacteria; phylum Bacillota; class Clostridia; order Lachnospirales; family Lachnospiraceae; genus Hominiventricola. The sequence continues at coordinate 135,848 of CATOPL010000001.1, forward strand.
GAAGATGAACACGACAACCAGCGCTCCGATCACCAGCGGAGAAAGGATGCGTGTGTCGGTATCCAATCCCGGAATCTTGATATAAGCCGTGAAAATATTTAAAAATGTTGCCTCCTGAACAGATACGGTCTTGCTGTCCAGAATCAGACGACCGAAGCCGCGGAAAATAAACATGCCGCCCAGAGTTGTAATAAACGGCGGTATCCGCACATAGCCGATCCAGTATCCCTGCCATACGCCTGCAGCCACACCGATCAGCAGACAGACCAGAATTGTCAGATAAATATTAAAGCCATGGTTGGTGATCATGACCGCAGCCACACCGCCCACCATACAGATTACAGATCCTACGGACAGATCAATATTACCGCCGGTCAGGATACACAGAAGCATACCGCATGCCATAACCAGCACATAGCCGTTCTGCAAAAGCAGATTTGACATATTCTGCGCATACAGAAGACGTCCATCCGTCAGAAAATAAAACAGAATAAATACGATGACAAGAGCGATAACCATGCTGTATCTGGTCAGAAATTCTCCCAGATTGAACGGCGCGCCGCTCTGATTTTCTTTCTTCGTTGACATTTACACAACACTCCTTTCGTTTTAATTGTCCGCGCTGATGATAAAACTCATGATTTTTTCCTGAGTCGCTTCCTTCGCATCCAGCTCCCCTTTAAGTTCACCTTCGTTCATGATATAGATCCGATCGCACATACCGATCAGCTCCGGCATCTCCGATGATATCATGATCACGGATTTTCCCTCTTCCACCATCTGATTAATCAGACAGTATATATCATATTTGGCACCCACATCAATGCCGCGCGTAGGTTCGTCCAGAATCAGTACTTCCGGTTCTGTAAACATCCATTTACCCAGCAGCGCTTTCTGCTGATTACCGCCGGACAGATTACCCACCTTCTGCTCTATAGAAGGGGTCTTGGTTCCCATGGCTTCCGTCATATCCTCCGCCACTTTCTGTTCCGCCGTTGTATCAATGACGCCGTTTCCACAGACTTTATCCAATCTGGCCAGCGTCGTATTAAAACGAATTGATTCCCCCAGAATCAGCCCGTTGGTTTTTCTGTCTTCTGTCACATAAGCAAGCCCGTGACGAATCGCCTGTTCTGTACTTTTAAGCTCTGTTTTTTCTCCGTTCAGATACAGTTCTCCGCTGATATTGAAACCATAGCTCCTGCCGAAAATAGACATCGCAAGCTCTGTACGTCCTGCACCCTGCAGCCCGGAAAAGCCGACTACTTCTCCCTTATGTACTTTAAAAGATATCTGATTGTCAACCACCTTCTCGTGATAGAGCGGATGATAGACCGTCCAGTTCTTTACTTCCAGTCCCACTTCTGTTCGAACTTTGTGTTCACGCGACGGATAACGGTCGTCCATCGGACGTCCCACCATTCCTTTGATAATCCGATCCTCACTGAACTCGTCGACCCCTTTTACCAGCGTCTCAATCGTGGAACCGTCGCGAACGATGGTTGCTTTATCCGCGCAGTAGATAATTTCATTCAGTTTATGTGTAATGATGATGGATGTCAGACCGTTTTTCTTAAACTCCATCAGCAGATCCAGAAGCATCTTTGCATCCTCGTCATTCAAGGAAGATGTAGGCTCATCCAGAATCAGCAGTTTTACATTTTTGGAAAATGCTTTTGCAATCTCCACCAGCTGCTGCTTACCGGTTCCGATGTCCTTGATCAAAGTCTGAGCCGACTCATAAAGTCCCACCTGACGCATATGCTTTTCTGCTTCATTAAAAGTCATATCCCAGTCAATATGTCCCATTTTATTTTTCTTTTCATTTCCCAGGAACATATTTTCGCCGATTGTCAGAAGCGGAATCAACGCCAGCTCCTGATGGATAATAACAATCCCCTTTGCCTCACTGTCTTTCAGCGTCTTAAACTGACACAGTTCTCCGTTATAGTAGATTTCCCCCGTATAACTGCCTGCCGGATAAGTTCCTGACAGTACGTTCATCAATGTGGATTTTCCTGCGCCGTTCTCACCGATCAGCGCATGAATTTCCCCGCGCTCCACAACCAGATTCACATTATCCAGCGCTTTCACTCCCGGGAATTCCTTGGTGATGGATTTCATCTCCAGAATAATATCAGCCAAAAGCTCCTCCTCCTTTCCCTCTCTTCATACAAAGGGCGGGACAGACGCCCCGCCCTTTATTAAGGTCCTGCATATATAATTGTTTTTATCCCCGCGCGGTGAGCCGGCGGCTTTCGTGCGCAGTTAGTTCGTTGCGGACAGATATCCGTCGTCTCCCATCGTATACAGGCCAGTATCGACCAGATCCTGCAGATTGTCCTTGGTGATCACGTTCGGTACGAGCAGGAAGGACGGGCATTTGTTGCCTGCAGAAGTCTCATAAGACTCGGTGTCAAATGCACACTCAATCCCAAAGGACGGGATCAGGGACTCATCAATGCTCTCGCCTGCCAGAATCGCCTTTGCCAGCGCCAGCGTGACGACGGACTCGTTACTTACATTTTTGTAAACCGTCATAGTCTGCGTTCCGTCAACGATATTCTTCAGGTTCGCCTCATCTCCGTCCTGGCCGGTGATTACAACCGTGTTGGAGCCTGCATAGTCAGAAGTCACTGCCTGCGTTACGCCCAGAGCAGTGGAGTCGTTAGAGCAGAGCCATGCATCCAGCTGTGTTCCGTCTGCATAGTAGGAGGAGAGAACATTCTGTGCTCTTCCAAGAGCAGTATCTGTTTTCCAGCCCGGAGTTGCAACCGCATCAAAATCTTTCTGACCAGATACGATGTTCAGCGCGCCGTTGTCCAAATACGGCTGGATAGCATCGATAGCACCCTGATAGAAATAAGTCGCGTTGTTGTCAGCCGGATCACCTGCCGTAATCTCGATGTTGTAGGTCTTGTCACCCGCATTCTCAAGATCAAGCGCTTTTACAATATACTCGCCCTGAAGTTTACCAACGGTATAATTATCAAAAGATACATAATAAGAAGCTGCATCATTCAGGATCAGACGGTCATAGGAGATAACCGGGATGTTCTGCTCTGCTGCACCTTCGAGCGCGGTATTGAGCGCATTTCCGTCGATTGCTGCGATTACGAGCATATCCACGCCGTCTGCCAGCATGTTCTGAATATCGTTCACCTGCTGCTCCGTCTTGTCATCGGAATAGGTCAGGATGGTCTCAAAGCCCGCTGCCTTGAACTGCTCATCCAGATATGCGCCGTCGCGATTCCAGCGCTCCAGAGACTGCGTCGGCATGGAGATACCGATCTTGCCGCCTGCTGCAGGTGCAGCATCATCTGCGTCTGCTGTTGCATCTTCTGCCGGAGTCTCTGCCTCCGCAGGAGTCTCGGTCTCTGCCGGAGCCTCCGTCTCTGCCGGGGCATCTGCAGGTGCAGCATCATTTCCGCCGCCGCATCCGACTGCCAGTGAAGCAACCATTGCCGTGCTCAGTAAAGCACCAAGTAATTTTCTTTTCATTTTGAAAATTCCTCCCTTAAACTTTTTATGATATGAATATACCACATTCCGGACAGGATAAACTTGTCATTTTCTGTACATTTTGTATAGTATAACATCCTGGCCCCAAACAAAAACTGGATATTTTTGCGGTTGATACAGAAAATCTCCGCAAAAAAATCCAGTTATATATTGTGTTTCAAAATTCATTTGTCCGGTTTTGTACAATCTTTCATATCTCAGAAACTATTTCTGATTTTTCTTCTGCATCGACAGCAGCCTGTCCAGATATACAGATTTGAACTGTCTGCTCGCCAGAGCCTGTTTCAGTGGTGGAAGCTTCAGGATCGCTCCGAACACAGCTGCCATGGCCCGATGGTTGGCAAATGCCTGATTATCAAAAATCAGATTCTGCAGAGTTCCTTTTTCAATCGCCTGCAGCACAAAGCGATGCGTACTGTTGACCGGTGTGATTACCTGCACCGGACGATGCTTCAGTTCAATCGCCTTCGTCGGGCAGTTCCGCGCACAGACCCCGCAGCCGAGACAAATCTCTGTGTCAATCTTCGGATGCTTCCTGACCTTTCTTCCGCCGGAGCTTTTCTTCTCCTCTTCCATGGTAATTGCCAGAATCGGACAGACTTTTGCGCATTTTCCGCAGCTGACACAATTTTCTGCAGCTATCTCCGGAATATAATTCGTTGTCGCCACCGGCTGCATGGGACTGAATTTTCTTGCCGCCTGCAAAGCTTCACAGCAGCACCCGCAGCAGTTACAAATAAATGCCGGATGTTCCCGTACATTTTCTCCAATCTGCACCAGGTTGCTTTCATAAGAACGTTCCAGAACTTCTTTTGCCTCTTCTTTGGAGATCAGCCGCGCATATTCCCCATGCTCAGACAGAGAACGCGCCACATTGTCAAAAGTCAGACATACATCCCAGGGAGCGTCTATCTCGCATGGATGCCCTGCATGGTACGCCTTGTGACGGCAGTAACAGGTCCCCAGTCCGATATAGCTGGCTTCCTCCACAATGTGAGTGGCACGTTCATAATCCAGAATATGGTTTGTTTTATCATTGGTCAGTACCGGCTCCTGCACAAAGACCCGGCCAAGTCTGGTCTGCGTGGCAAAGAACAGATCTTTGACAAAATCTTCTTCTACATTCATGTACTGCCAGTACAGCTCGCTTAAATATTTCTGATCAATATCTCCTCTGGTACGCATCAGGGCAAATTCGATAAAACCCGCCATGGGAGGCGGCATCACAAACTGCCGCTGTCCTTTGTATTCCGAATCTACCAGAAGCGCTTTTTCACAAAGACGGTCCAGCAGTTTTTCTGCCTTTGCCTCTGTCGTGCCCCAGATCTTTGCCGCCTTTTTGAGCGTAAACGGGCGCACCGGAAGAAGCGCCACCCATTTGGCCTCTTTCTCCGTGTACAGCACCTGCAGGATTTTGTATAATGTATCCGAAGGCGGAGCTCCCTGAGTAAACCAGTTGATCCGCTCTTCCAGATTTTTATAGGCATCTCTTGTTGTCAAATGTCCCATACAGTCATTCTCCTTTCTTGCTCTTAATGAACAAAACCATCTGCTCTGCGATCCATTTTATCACAAAAGCATGCCCGTTGCAAAATACATTTAATGCTCAAAATTCAACTGCCAACCACTGTCTGAGACTCTTTCTTTGTTTTACAAAAACTCCAACTTGCCACTTTTATATTGAAAATTTTTCTCCAGTTAGTATAATAGAGACATTGACACAAAGCACAAAGGAGACAAAGATACTATGGCAGGAATATTATACGGCGCAGGCGTTGGGCCTGGAGATCCGGAGCTTATGACACTGAAAGCAGTGCGCCTGATCAAAGAAAATGAAATTATTGCACTTCCGGGAACGGATGCCAAAGAAACCGTCGCTTACCAGATCGCAGTGCAGGCAGTTCCGGAACTGGCGGACAAGACTCTCGTCCCTGTTGAAATGCCCATGACTCACGACCAGGAAAAAATGAATCAAAACCACGACATGGCAGCGGACACACTCGAAAACTATTTAAAAGAAGGACAAAATGTTGTTTTTCTGACGCTGGGAGACCCCACTATCTACTCTACTTATCTGTATGTACAGAAAAGAATTGCTGCCCGCGGCTACGAAACCCGTCTTGTCAGCGGCATCACTTCCTTCTGCGCAGCCGCGGCCAGGACAAACACTCCGCTGGTGGAATGGAGTGAGCAGCTTCATATCCTTCCTGCCGTTCACCGTCTGGACAACCGCCTTGAGCAGCCCGGCAACTATGTATTGATGAAATCCGGGAAAAAAATGAATCAGGTTAAGGAGATTCTTGGCGCCAGCGGAAGAGACGTGGTTATGGTAGAAAACTGCGGCATGGAAAATGAGCGTATTTACCGGAGCGTGGATGAAATACCCGACGATGCCGGATACTACTCCCTGATTATCGCAAAGGAAAACACGGCTGCACATGATTGAACTAAAAGATCTGACAAAAACTTTTGAATCTTTTACAGCTGTGGACTCCTTAAATCTGCGGATTGAATCCGGCGAATTTTTTGGACTTCTGGGTCCTAACGGCGCCGGAAAAACCACCACCATCGGCATGCTGTCCACTCTGCTTCTTCCCACCAGAGGAGAGATCCTCATAAACGGAGAACGGCTTACGCGCAAAAGAAAAGACATGAAACGTAAAGTCAGCGTGATCACGCAGGAATATTCCATGCGACAGGATATGGATATGGATGAAATCATGGAATATCAGGGACGTCTGTATTTTATACCGGTAAAGCAGATCCGTTCCCGTACCGAGGAACTTTTTCATTTTGCCGGACTGACCGAACACCGGTATAAAACAATCCGAAAGCTTTCCGGCGGAATGAAGCGAAAGCTGATGGTCTGCCGCGCTCTTTTGACAGAACCGGAGATTCTTCTGCTGGATGAACCGACTGCAGGTATGGACGCCATTTCCAGACGGCAGATGTGGAATCTGCTCCGCCAGCTGAACGAACAGGGGCTGACAATTCTTCTGACCACTCATTATATAGAAGAGGCGCAGGCGCTCTGCCACCGGGTGGCGCTTATGAACAGCGGCAGACTCAACGACCTGGACACCCCAAAAAATCTGATCGACAAGCTTGGTGCGTACGCAGTCGACGAACACCGGACGGACGGTATCCACAGCCGGTATTTTTCCGACAGAGAACAGGCGATTGCACATCTGTCCGCTCTCCGGGGTCAGTGTACTTTAAGAGATACGACTCTGGAGGATGTTTTTGTAGAACAGGCCGGCAAACGGCTGTCCTGAACATAAGTAATACAAATCCTCTGCCGGGATAGAACGTGCTGTCGGCGCACAGCACCCCGCGGAATTATCTATGGAGTATCTGTACTATGGGAATTATAACAATTTTATGGGAAAAATGGAGAGAATTTGTCCGGGATTTTTCCCGCATTACGCTTGCCGCCATGGTTGCACCGCTGATGTATCTGATTGTATTTGGCTGGGGCATCCGAACTACTATGAATGGCCAGCCTTATCTGTATTTTTTAATTCCGGGCGTTGTCTCCCTGACTACCATGAACGGCAGTTTTAATGCCATTGCTCAGAATCTGAATGTTCAGCGTCTGTATGAAAAGGCCTTTGACCAGGTCATTATCTCTCCCACCCCACTCTGGCAGTTTATCACCGGACAGATTCTGGCCGGAGCACTGCGGGGATTATACGCGGGCTTTATCATCCTTTTTCTGGTCTTCCCGGTGAAAACCGGTCTGGTATTTAATGCTCTGTCTTTTTTTATCCTGTTTTTAAACGGAGCTGTATTTTCTTCCATCGGAATTGTAGTCTCGTTTCTGGCCAGGAACCATGCGGACGTCCCCCGCTTTTCCAATTATTTTATTATGCCTATGGCCTACCTGTGCAATACTTTTTTTGCCACTGACAATATACCCCACGGCGCCCGCGAATTCATTGCCGCTCTTCCCCTCTCTCAGACCAGCCGCATGATCCGCAGTATCTCCTTCGGAGAGCCCTGTTCTTTTGGAGGAATTCTGGTTCTGCTCGCTTATCTGACTGTTTTCACAGCAGTCGGACTGTACTTCGTATACCAGAAGAAAAATCTGTAAACGACATAAGACCATAATTTTTATGGTTCTTATGCATGTTTATTGACACTTTTCCTTTGTATTTGTTAAAATACTTCCGGAAGAAATTCCGTAATTATAAAAGCAAAGGAACAAGATAAATGCCCAGACTCAATGAAAATTATCTGAACCTGAAAGAAAGCTATCTGTTTTCGGAGATTGCCCACCGGACTTCTGCCTATATAGAAAAGAATCCCCAAAAGGGCAGACAGATCATCCGGCTTGGCATCGGAGATGTGACAAGACCTCTTGGAAGAACTGTGTTAGACGCTCTTCACGAAGGAGTAGACGCCATGTCGTCCGCAGATACGTTTAAAGGCTATGGACCGGAACAGGGCTATGAAGCGACCAGAAATGCTATTGCCGCTTATTATAAAAGAAACGGCATCCATGTCGAACCTGACGATATTTTTATCTCCGACGGAGCCAAAAGCGATACAGGGAATATTACGGAGCTGTTTGGTCCCGGCAATACTATCCTTATTCCGGATCCTGTCTATCCGGTCTATGTAGACACCAATATTATGTGCGGTAACAAAATCACCTATTTGTCCGGCAATGCAGAGAATAATTTTCTTCCCATGCCGGATCACAACCGGCATGCAGATATTATCTATTTGTGCTCCCCCAACAATCCTACCGGAGCATGCTACAGCAGGGAACAGCTGCAGGAATGGGTAGATTACGCGCTTGCAAATCAGGCTGTCATCCTGTTTGACTCCGCCTATGAAGCGTTTATCTCTGACCCGGAGCTTCCCAGAAGTATTTTTGCCATCAAGGGCGCCAGAAAATGTGCGGTTGAGTTCTGTTCTCTGTCCAAGACCGCAGGTTTTACCGGAACCCGTTTTGGATACACTGTCGTACCAAAAGAACTGACTTTCCCCTCTTCTGCAGGCGTCGCAATGTCTTTAAACGCCATGTGGAACCGCCGTCAGTGTACAAAGTTCAACGGTACTTCCTACATTGTACAAAAAGGCGCAGAAGTTGTGTTCTCTGAGGACGGAATCAGAGAATGCCAGCAAAATATTCAGTATTACAAAACAAATGCAAAGGTGATCGCAGACACACTGACAGAACTTGGAATTCGTTTCTTCGGCGGTGTGAATTCTCCCTATATCTGGTTTGAATGCCCGAATGGAATGGATTCCTGGACCTGCTTTGACTATCTTCTGGAACAGATTCAGGTAGTCGGAACACCCGGCGCCGGTTTTGGAGAAAACGGAAAGAACTTTTTCCGTCTGACCGCTTTTGGCACTTATGAAAACACCGTAACCGCAATGGAACGATTTAAACATTTATTTACCTGAAAATCGACAGGCTCTGTCTGTTTGAGGTGTCACATCCCCAAACGACAGAGCCTGTCTTCTGTCCGGAAGATTCCGGATCAATGTCGGCCGCCCAAAACAGCCTTCCTTATATGCCCTCTTTTCATTTCTTTACAGCAGGCAGAAGCGGAAGTCCCAGTTCCACATGAAAGTATTCTTTTTCCTGGCGCCATGTAAAGATACCTTTGTGCTCTTCTATAATCCTCCTGCAGGTCCGAAGACCGATCTGTGTGCTTTCTCTCGTATCTTTCCCAGGTCTTATGCGGTTTCGAATACAGATATGCAGCATTTTTCCTCTTTCATATGCCTCAATCTCCAACGGCGCACTCAAATCTCCGTATTTTTTCAGGTTGGAGCTCAAATTATCTATTACTCTCTGCAGATATTCACTGTCTACCTGGATAGTACCCGGAAGTTTTCCAATCCTGCACTCCAGGTTTCCTCCCTGTTCCTGCCAGTCAAAAAACTGACTGTTGCAGAGATCTTCCAGAAGAGTTTCACAGGGAATTTCATGAAACTGATACTGATAATCCCGTTTCCCATATACGAGAAAATACTCAAACAGCCGGTCCGACATCCGTTTCAGCTGAAATGCCTTTTCCCGGCAGTGTGCCAGATATTTCTGCCTCTGCGCCTCATCTTCATACCGTTCCATGGTGAGAAGCTCCAGATACCCAATCAGCGAAGTAAGCGGTGTCCGCAGGTCATGGGACATGGCAGTTACCAGTTCCATATTTGCTTTCTCGGCTTCATCTTTCATCAGCTGCTGATCCAGAATCCCGTTTTTCAGACTCTCAATCCCCTCCGCCAGTCCGGTGATCTCGTCATTCCCACGTATGCTCATAGGATATTCCAGATTGCCGCTGCCCAGAATCTTCAGTTCATAATCCAGTCGATTGATATAACGGATCTTCTGGTGAATCAGAAGGAACAAAAGAATAATAAAAACGATACCGCCCGCCATATAACCCGCTATATCCATTACATAAAACATCTGCATATCCATGTAGCATTCCAGTTCCGCTTTGATCATCGTACCGTCCGCCAGTGTTACATCATAGTATGGAAGGCTGCTGCCGTTGAGCGGAATCTCAGCCTCCTCATCCGCATCAGGAATCATATTGCTGCTGAACAGCGCGTCTACGTCCCGGTAAAACACGACATACACATTTTTTTCCTTCTGGGCCCAGGAAACAAGCAGTTCAATATTATCTTCTGTCACCTGCCGTTCCTGTATAAAGGCATGCAGACGGTCCAGGCAGTCCTGTGTCTGATACTCATAATAGTCATCATCCCCCATCTTATCCATCATGTACCGCAGACCGACATCTTCCAGAACCTGCGCTGTCAATACGCCTGCGATCAGAGATACCAAAGTCATCATGATCAACTCCAGCGTAAGCCTGCGTCTTCTTTTTCTTTTAATTAACACAATAACCTCTTCCCCAGATATTCTGTATATAGGACTCTCCGTTCTTCTCCAGTTTGCGCCGGATATTTCGGATATGCACCATCACTGTATTTCCGGAATTCGGAAAAAACATTTCTTTCCAGATCGTCTCGTAAATTTCTTTCACAGAAAAAACCTTCCTCGGATTGGAGATCAAAAGCAGAAGAATCTGATATTCCATCTCGGTCAGAGTGACATCCTGTCCGTGAATCTGTACCGACTGAAGTTCTTGATCAATCGTAAGATCGCGGTAAAAAATCAGCTTTTCTGTTCTCTCATCAGATTTCTGATATACCCGATATCGACGGATCAGCGCTTTTACCCGGGAGAGAAGTTCCATATAAGAAAAAGGTTTTACAAGATAATCATCTCCGCCGGCCGAAAATCCCATTACTTTATCATGTTCTCCGGATTTTGCCGTCAGAAACAAAATGGGCACATTTGTCTTTTCCCGGATTTTTGTGCATGCCTGAATTCCCGACTCGCCCGGCATCATAATATCCAGGATTATAAGATCTACTCCTTCAGCCTGTCCGACTGCTTCCTGCGCATTCACTGCCTCAAGGATCTCATACCCTTCGCTTCCAAGCATCATCCGCAGCACTTCCCGGATCTCCGGTTCGTCATCCGCAACTAATATTCTCTGTTTTTCCTGCATTCTTTCACCTGTCCTGTTCTGTAACCTGCTCTCAGTGTAACATGTCAGATTCATTCTTACGAGTAGTCTGACTCACAATTAAGATTTCTTAAGAATTAAAAGGAGCTACAATACTGTAGCCCCATTACCGGTCTCCACCACATAGAATTCTGCATGAAGTCCTGTCCTTTTTTCATAATTCTGACCGACCTTCTGAATAAATTCATTCACTGCGCCGTTCTCTACGATACTGACGGTACACCCGCCAAAACCGGCCCCCATCATACGGGACCCCAGTACCCCTTCGATCTCCCATGCCTCTTCCACCAGAATATCCAGCTCTTCGCAAGACACCTCATAGTCTTCTTTCAGGGACAGATGCGAAGCATTCATAAGCTGTCCGAATTCTTCAATGTCTCCCCGCTTCAACGCCTCTACCGCCTGAATCGTACGCTGGTTCTCTGTTACTGCATGGCGCGCTCTTCGCAATCGGACAGGGCTGACGATCATCTCCTGCACCTGTTCAAACACTTCTGCTGTCAGTTCTCCCAGATCCCGGATGGCAATCACCTTTTGAAGCTCTTCCAGCGCCTGTCTGCACTCGGACCGCCTTTCCTGATAACGCGCGTCCACCGCATGCCGTACTTTCCCGCTGTTTGTAATGATAATCTTTTCATGTGGAAGCCGGAGCGGCGCATAGATATAAGAAAGATCACTTGTATCCAGAAATATGGCGTGATCTTTTTTTCCCACGGCAATCGTAAACGGATCCATAATTCCGCTGCCCGCACCTATATATTCGTTCTCCGTAAGCCGGACAAACAGAGCGATATCCACCAGATTGATATCCGTCAGTCCCATCAGGTCTTTCAGAATCAGACCTGTCACCACGCCAATGGAAGCAGAAGAGCCGATCCCAAGTCCTTTCGGTATATCTCCATAATAAAGAATATCTACTCCCTGGGAAATCCGGCAGCCTTTACTTATGAAAGTCTGAATCACTCCTTTGGGATAATTTCCCCATCCATCTTTCTGCCGGTAATCAAGGTCCGCAAGAGACGCTTTCACCATCCCGTTCTCCTGATAATTCAGAGAATAAAGCCTGATTAGCGAATCTGTCCTCCGCCTCGCCGCCGCATAAGTGCCCACGGTTATTGCACACGGGAACACATGTCCGCCATTATAATCCGTATGCTCTCCAATAAGATTGATACGTCCCGGAGCAAAATAAACGCTTACTTCGTCTCCCTCTCCATAAATTTCCAGAAATTTGTCTACCAGCTGCTGTTTCATAATTCTCTCCCTCATAAATTTCCGAAACTGACATTACAGTACTGCAACGAACATTTACCAGGCAACATTCTGACGCAAATGTATTTTGGTAAATATAAAAGCCAATAAATATTTTTCTGTTGAGAATCACTGTTTCTATCTTGTTGTATATTTATTTTCATCATCTGCATTCATTCAACTTTAAAATATCATAGCATATTTTGTCGTTTTTGTTAATACACTATCATAGAAATCCTTCTCTGATATGATTGACTTTTCTCTGTTTCCTGAGTAAAATGAAAGATAATCTTTTAAAAGGAGTATTTACAATGTTAGAGTTTTTAAAAGTCATTTTTCTGGGTATTGTGGAGGGCATCACAGAATGGCTCCCCATCTCCAGCACCGGACATATGATTCTTGTGGAAGAATTTATGCAGCTTAATGTATCTGCTGATTTCATGGAAATGTTCCGGGTTGTCATACAACTCGGAGCCATCCTGGCAGTAGTTATTCTGTATTTTCCGAAACTGTGGCCTTTTTGCTCCCCAAGAAACGGATGGATCCGCAGAGACACATGGGCGCTCTGGTTCAAAGTGCTTGCCGCCGTGCTTCCTGCCGCGGTCATCGGTATTCCCTTTGATGATACGCTGGACGCAATGTTCTATAATTATCAGACAGTGGCTGTCACTCTGATTGTCTATGGTATATTGTTTATTATTGTAGAAAATTATAATCGAAGAAAACATCCGAAGGTCACTTCCTTTCAAGACATGAGCTTTTCTCTCGCTGTTGGTATCGGTATCTTTCAGGTATTGTCCCTGATCCCAGGAACCTCCCGTTCGGGAGCCACGATCCTGGGAGCAATTCTTCTGGGAACTTCAAGAAGTATTGCTGCAGAGTTCAGCTTTTTCCTTGGTATTCCGGTTATGTTCGGCGCCAGCCTTTTAAAACTGATTAAATTTGGCTTTGCATTTTCCGGAATTGAGATCCTGCTTCTGATCGCCGGCATGGCGACAGCTTTTCTGGTATCGATTTTTGCTATTAAGTTTTTGATGGGATATATCAAACGCAACGATTTTAAACCGTTTGGGTATTACCGTATTGTTCTTGGTATTCTTGTTTTATTCTATTTTATTTTTATGAAATAAGATCAAAACTGTGAACAGACTGCCTCCGTGGTTGTCGGGAAACGCCGGCCTGGCTGTATCATACAGCCGGACAGCCGTATTTCCCGACAACCTCGTTTTTCAAAAGAAAGGAATTCATATGTACAGAGATATTGCAAAACTCATTCTTTATCGCGACCTGGGCGAAGACAGCATCCTCTTAAAGCTCTCCGCCATTTTCGAAGATTTTGATTTAAAGAGAAAAACTCCCGCCGAACTGACAACAAGAATCTATGAACAGATGAAAGCTCTTTTAGATCTTGCCACCAAGTATGGTTTTGACAAAAATCTATGGCATAACTATCTGACCTTTATTCTTCTGACCAACGAGAATTCTTTCAGCATGACGAGTGAAAAGATCGGCGCCAACAAAGGAACTGTCAATCATTTTGCCAAAGGTGATTTTTCTATTTTCAAAAAACTGTTTGATTTTGATTTCGGTCCAATCGAAGAAGCGCTTGGAATCGACTGTTTTTCCACCATCTGCAGCTATCGCTCCATTCAGAAAAAAGAGAGGATGTACAATAAAAATGTCAGTGAAAAAGTCAGAATGGTCAGCGAACAGCTGGAACAGGCACAGGACGCAGAAGAAATTTTCCGCATCGTCACAGATTTTTATGCCGCTTACGGCGTTGGCATGTTCGGACTGAACCGCGCTTTTCGCATTCGTCATCTGGAGAACGGAGTAGAATTCCTTCCCATCAACAACACAGAACGCGTACTGTTAAATGATCTGATCGGATATGAGATTCAGAAAAAGAAGCTGATCGACAACACAGAGGCTTTTATCCAGGGACTCCCCTGCAACAACGTACTGCTCTGCGGGGATGCGGGCACCGGAAAGTCAACCAGTATCAAGGCTTTGTTAAACGAATATTATGACCAGGGACTGCGCATGATCGAAATCTACAAGCATCAGTTCCAGGATCTGTCCAGCATTATTGCACAAGTAAAAAACCGGAACTACCGGTTCATCATTTATATGGACGATCTGTCTTTCGAAGAATTTGAGATCGAATATAAATACCTGAAAGCAGTTATTGAAGGCGGTATGGAGACAAAACCGGACAACATTCTGATCTATGCCACCTCCAACCGCCGGCATCTGATCAAGGAGACCTGGAATGACCGGGATGATATGGAGATTGACAACGGCATGCACCGTTCTGATACCATGCAGGAAAAGCTGTCTCTGGTGGCAAGATTCGGTGTGACGATCTATTATGGAAAACCATCACCGAAGGAATATTTTACGATCGTAAAAGAACTCCGGAAACGTTATCCGTCCATCACCTGTTCTGATGAAGAGCTGTGCGCAGAGGCAAACAAATGGGAGTTAAGCCATGGCGGCATCTCCGGACGGACGGCACAGCAGTTTATCAACTATATGGCGGGAAAGAAAATTTAAAAAGCTCAACGTATTTAAAAAACAGCCTGTCCACGGCAAACGCCGGACAGGCTGTATATTAATAAAAAAACGAGTCAGTACTACCCACAAAATCGTTTTATTTACTTCTCTGATATTCTTTTACCAGTTTCACCACGGTTCCCGACAGCAGGAATATCGCGATCAGGTTGGGAATCGCCATTAAACCATTAAAGGTATCTGCAATGCTCCAGAGCAGCCCCAGATCCATAGTCGCTCCCACAATCGCCATCAGGGAATAAATAACCATAAACGCCTTGTTGTATTTTGTACCGAACAGAAACTCACAGCATCGTGTTCCATAAAGTCCCCAGCCGATAATCGTCGAAAATGCAAAACAACACATGGCAACGGCCGTAAAAATCGAGATCCAGCTGCCGTATACCTTGGTAAATCCGCTGATCGTCAGCTCCGCGCCCGCCGCTGCTCCATAGCTGATCTCCACACCGCTGCACAAAATCACCATCGCAGTCAGCGTACAGATTACAATCGTATCTGCAAACACTTCAAAGATTCCCCAGTAGCCCTGCTGTACCGGCTCCTTTGTATCCGCTGCCGCATGTGCGATAGAACCGGTTCCAAGACCTGCCTCATTGGAAAAGATTCCTCTGGATACCCCTCTTTTCATACTGGTTAACATACTTCCTATCAGTCCTCCGGTAAATGCCGCCGGTGAAAATGCACTCTGTACGATCATGGCGAAAACTCCCGGAACCTTTCCTGCATTCAGAATCATCACGCCCAGTCCCAGAAGCACATAAAGCAGCGCCATAAAAGGTACCAGACGCTCCGTCACCATGCCGATTCTGCGGATACCTCCGACCAAAACCAGAAGCACAACCGCCGTAATCAGAATACCGATTCCAAGATTCACAGCGCCTTTCATTTCTTCACTGATCACTCCATAATTCAGAAGCGCCGAATTCACAGCCGCCGTAATCGTATTTACCTGTGTGGCATTTCCAGTTCCAAACACCGTCAGAATTCCCAGAGCCGAATATATAAATGCAAGCCACATGAAATTCTTCCCCAGCCCGTTTTTCATGTAATACATGGGACCGCCTACATAATCGCCCTTTTCGTTCTTCTCCCGATAATGTACAGCCAGCGTAACTTCTGAGAATTTTGTACACATACCGAGAAACGCCGACACCCACATCCAGAACACGGCGCCTGGTCCGCCGATCGCAATGGCTCCTGCCACTCCCGCAATATTTCCGGTACCAACCGTCGCTGCCAGCGCTGTACAGACCGCCTGGAACGGCGTCATGGCGCCCTCTTTTGCCTCCTTTTTATGGAACATCCTGCCAATCGTTACCCGCAGCATATACGGGAATTCCCGAATCTGCAGAAACCCTGTCCGAATGCTCAGCAAAAGACCGACTCCGATGATACAGATCATCGCCGGAACGCCCCATACGAAGTTATTGACTGCCGAATTTACCTGTTCTATCATTTGCAACATAGAATACTCCCTCCATTAGACACGAATTCATTTAAATTGTATCATGTCATCAGGAATACGTGCAATAAATTTTCCTGTTTTTATTTGCTCTGCAGAAATTTTTCCACACTTACCAGCTTCACACAGAGTGCAAACAATTCTCCTGTAATTTTCAGCTCTTCCAGTGTAGGATAAGATGGAGCAATCCGGATATTACTGTCATGAGGATCTTTCTTATAAGGATAGGTCGCTCCCGCTCCTGTCATGGTCACGCCTGCCTCTTTACATTTTTCCACGATCGCTTTTGCACAGCCATCCAGAGACTGAAAGGATATAAAGTATCCGCCGCGCGGTCTGGTCCAGGTTCCGATCTCCAGTCCTCCCAGTTCTCTCTCCAGAATTTCCAGCACCAGTTCAAACTTAGGACGCATAATAGCCGCATGCTTTCTCATATGCTCTCTGATTCCGTCCAGATTTTTAAAGTAAAGTACATGACGGAACTGATTGATCTTATCATGACTGATAATCTGAATCGTCATCGACTTTTTCACCCACTCCAGATTGCCCAGAGACGCTGCAATACAGCTGATGCCGGCTCCGGCAAAACTGATCTTGGAAGTAGACGCAAATATCAGTACCATATCTTCTTTTCCGTTTTCCCTGCACATGGAAAGGATCTCTGGCAGTGTATCCTGTCTGTCGTCATACAGATGATGAACGCAGTATGCATTATCCCAGTAAACGCGGAAATCGTCTGCTGCCGGACACAGATCCGCCATTCTTCTGCATACTTCCTCTGAATAGGTAATCCCCAGAGGATTTGTGTACATGGGCACACACCAGATGCCTTTTACTGCCGGGTCTTTTACATACTCTTCTACCAGATCCATATCCGGGCCGTCTTCATTCATCGGAATCGTAATCATTTCAATACCGAAATGCTCTGTGATTGCAAAATGGCGGTCATAACCCGGCGCCGGGCACAGAAATTTCACTTTTTCGAGTCTGCACCAAGGGGTGCTGCCCATCACACCGTGCGTCACGGAACGGGAAATCGTATCATACATCACACTCAGACTGGCGGTTCCGAATACGATGACATGTTCCGGGTCTACT
Source organism: uncultured Lachnospiraceae bacterium (assembly GCA_951802115.1). Classification (GTDB taxonomy): domain Bacteria; phylum Bacillota; class Clostridia; order Lachnospirales; family Lachnospiraceae; genus Hominiventricola. Next base: position 153,317 of record CATOPL010000001.1, read on the forward strand.
CCCAGCATATCGCCGAGCAGCCTGCGCGCTCCGAGAATACCTTCCAGATGTCCGTAATTTCTCACGTCCACCCCCTGCTCGTCCCTCATGTCAAAGTCTTTGTTGAAAATATCCATCATGGGCATTGTCATATCCAGCTGCTCCGCCGCAGGTTTTCCCCTGGACATATCCAGCTTCAGCCCTTTCCCTTTTGCATCTTCATATTGAGCCTGGAACTGATCTCTTAACGCGAGCAGCTCCTCTTTTCCAAGTTCACAGTATGGTGTCATAATCATGTCCTCCTTCAGCTTTCTATAAAAATCCGGCACTTAAAAATTGTACGCAGAATATGTGAAACAACACCGCGTCCATACTTCATGAGTGCAGGAATGAAATGTCCTGTATATAAACATATAACAGGAGACTGTAAATATCTACAGTCCCCCGGTCATTGTTTTTCTTCAAATACTTTCCGAACCAGCCAGTCGTACTCCCGCCATGCCGGAAATTCTTTCAGCTCCTCCAGAGCTTCTGCAACCTTTCGGTACATCCAGCCATGCATGGACTTGTCCTTCTGGTGAAATCGCTCCCACAGCCTGTCTCCGAGAACTGCCGTATCTCTTGCAACAGAACGCATATTGGAAAGCTTGTCGGCCAGCGCCAGCATCTTTGCCCCCCGGTCAGCACGGGTTTTTAAAAAGTCAATCGTCTCCTGCTTACGCAGCCTCCACGTACTCTCAGGCGGAAGTCCCGGTCTTTTGTCTTCCGATTCGCAGCCCACATAGAAAGCAATCCGGCTGCCAAAATACTTCTCAATTTCCGGAAGCGTCACTTCTGTGTCCTCTACCACATCATGCAGTACAGCCGCTGCCATCAGCTCCTGGTCGTCCGTCATCTCCGCAACAATCGCCGCTGCCTCCATCGGATGAACCAGATATGGAATCCGGTTTCCTTTGCGCGTCATTCCCCGGTGAGCCGCCGCTGCAAAAACAGCTGCACGTTCAAACAGAGGCAGTTCCTCCGCAGACAGCATGTATTCCAATTCCTTTGACATCTTCATTGTCATATTGTAAAATACCTGTTCCCCTTAATTCCCCACTCTAGTACGTGTGTATCATATCACAGATAACTTCAAATGGCAACTCTCGAAATATGTTTTTCTGACCCTTATATTGCAACTGAAACGCACTTTTTGTCAGCTGTATTGCACAGTTTTTAAAAATCTGCTCCCAATGAGCCTGTCAAGGCGTAAGCTCACTGCAGAAAATGAATGTATCAGGCTTTCTGCAGTCGTTGATAAAACTGCCCGTAAAAATCCCCGTCCATATGATAAGGCATTACATAAAACCGATTCAGAAGTTCCATACTGACCGGTTTGATCTGTTCCGGATCCGCCAGCACCTTCTGCTTCTGCTTTTTCAAATATGCATGCCAGTCGCAGATAAACGTTTCATAACGTTTCAGGTCTGGAATATCCAGCCACTTCTTCACTTTTACCTTGCCGCGATCCCGTTTCGGACATTCATGAACCTGCAGAAAATACCGAAACGCATCCCCTTCATAAAACCGTCCCAGCGGAAACAGCCGGCACATGCCCGGGCGGATCCCGTGAATGCTGCAGCGTTCCTGCTCATCCAGAAATGTACAGCTCTCCCCGGGTCCTGTCATCCGAAGGTTCGGCAGAATCAGACTGTCGGCAATGTTCAGTTCTATTCTGTCCGTCATCAGCGCTTCAAATCCGGTTTTCAATCCCCGGCACAGCTGATAGACGTCCAACGGATCCAGCGTGACAGAATTCCCCATTCCCCGGCAGCACAAAGAGCAGCCGTGACATCCCCGGCAATCCGCTTTTACCAGGTCATTTGCTGCATACAGTTTTCCGTCCGACACTTCCCTCATGTCAATCTCACGTTCCATAGTTTACTCCTGTTCATCACTGATATCTCTGCGGCCAAGCCGTACTTCATTCAGCTTCTCTGCCAGCTCATCAGAGAGGTGATCAAACAGATAATTTCTGCTTCCCGGAAACTGTCCCACATATTCCTCGCGAATTTCCTTATCAATCCGTTCCATCTCCTCTTTTAGTTCTCTTGCCGACATCATCATACATCCCTGTCCCCGGATGATGATTTGCTCCAGCCCGTCTGAAGTCGCCACTGTAACCTGATATTTTTTCCCGATCTCATGAGCTGTTCTTTCAATATACTGATCTGCCGTCTCCGCCTCTTTTGTATAGACTACATGGATATTATGATATTTCACCACTTCTTCCGCATGTCCTTCCACCCGGTAGGCGTCAAAAACGAGAATCAGGCTGCATCTGCGGTATCCCTGATAATTGCACATCATATCCATCAGACGATCTCTGGCACTGTCAATATTTATCTTTGCCAGCTCCTTCAGTTCCTGCCAGGCGAATATAATATTGTAGCCGTCTACCAGCAAATATTCCGGCAGTTTTTCCCTGGGTTTATGATAACGTACTTTTTCTTCTTTTTCTGTTCCAAAAACTTTTGTACGGACATGACTGTTTTTTGCATGGTTCTTCGGCGCTCCGAATGTGCGGACAAAAATCTCCTCCAGCTCCTTTTCTTCTTCTGCAGTTCCCAAAGCAGCACGAAGTTTTCTGTGCGCAGCCGGCTGAAGGGCTTCCTGCTTTTTCTCTGTATCGGACAGAAAACCTGCCAGATGCATATGCTCCTGTACCTCATACCAGGGAATAATGGTTCCCGCACCGTGATAACAGAAAACCGAATCCGGAGTATTCTCAACATCCGCTTCCGGATCATAACCACACCGGGCCACAATCTCCTCTGCGTTGCGGCAGGGCCTGTAGCCTTTCAGACTGCAGAAAAGACGGCCTCTGCCCTTTGTATAGGCTGTGACTTCCTGCTGATAATTCCGCATGGCAGACACAGGCGCCGTGCCTGTCAGTATTGACATTGCGCCTTCCAGTTCCGGCTGTTCAAAAGAACCTTGCATCTTCTCCACATCCATCATGGCGCGCCCTGTAAGATCCTGCGGAATCTCCAGACGGAAGTCATACCACGGTTCCAGCAATACACTCTGCGCCTGCATCAGTCCCTGACGGACCGCCCGGAATGTCGCCTGTCGAAAATCACCGCCTTCTGTATGTTTCAAATGCGCTTTCCCGCAGACAAGCGTAATTTTCATATCTGTAAGCTCAGCTCCTGTCAGTACCCCTCTGTGAGCTTTTTCTTCCAGATGCGTCAAGACCAGATGCTGCCAGTTCCGGCTCAGTATATCTTCACTGCAGGCAGTTGCAAACTGCATCCCGCTGCCCGGTTCCCCCGGTTCCAGCAAAAGATGCACTTCCGCGTAATGTCTGAGCGGCTCAAAATGTCCCACACCCTCCACAGTATCGGCGATTGTTTCTTTATACACAATATTCCCCTCGCCGAAATCCACAGATACGCCAAAACGTTCCCGGATCAGATTTTTCAGAATCTCTGTCTGAACTTCGCCCATAAGCTGTACCTGGATCTCCTGCAGACGCTCGTCCCACCGGATATGAAGCTGAGGTTCTTCCTCTTCCAGAAGACGCAGCTTTAAAAGTATCTGTCTTGGATTGCATTCCTCAGGAAGCAGCATCCGGCAGGTCAGCACCGGCTCCAGAAGCGGAACGGCGATATTCTGTTCCACTCCCAGTCCTTCTCCCGGACTGGTCGTCGTAAGCCCGGTTACCGCACAGATTGTTCCCGCCTGCACCTCTTTCGCCGTTTCATATTTAATACCGGAATAAATCCGGATCTGGTTCACTTTTTCTTCCCAGTCTGTCTCTTTTCTCCCTCCAGACAGAAGCGTCTTAACTTTCAGGCTGCCTCCGGTCACTTTCAGCCAGGTCAGACGCTGCCCCTGCTCATCCCGGCTGATCTTAAACACTCTTGCGCCAAAATCTTGCCTATATGAAGGACTGACCATATAGGCTTTCATCCCCTGCACAAAAGCGTCAAATCCGTTTCCTTTTCCGTCTTCATCCTTCAGCGCCGAACCAAAAAAACAGGGAAACACTTCCCGCCCGGCAATCATTTTCTGAATCTGTTCCGGCTCCACATTTCCGCTGTCCAGATACCGCTCCAGCGCCTCCTCACTGCACATGGCTATATGTTCCATAAAGTCTTCTGACGTCCGGTCCGTATAGAAATTGACACAACGGTCATCCAGACGGTTTTTCAGCTCTTCCATCAGCCGCTTCTGATCTGTTCCCGCCTGGTCCATTTTGTTGACAAAGAAAAATACCGGTATCTCATACCGTTTCAAAAGCTTCCATAACGTTTCTGTATGCCCCTGTATTCCGTCCGCTCCGCTGATAATCAGCACCGCATAGTCCAGAACCTGAAGCGTCCGCTCCGTTTCTGCTGAAAAATCCACATGTCCCGGTGTATCCAGAAGCGTAAACAGCTTCTCACCCAGACAGAACATCGCCTGTTTCGAAAATATGGTGATTCCTCTCGCCCGCTCCAGTTCATGATGATCCAGAAACGTATCTTTAGTATCTACTCTGCCTATCTGCCTGATCGCACCGCCCGCATACAAAAGCCGTTCTGATAGAGTTGTTTTTCCTGCATCCACATGGGCCACCATGCCGATGCAGATACGATTATCACTGTTCAATATATTCTTCTGTTCCTTCTCTGTAATGTCAGAGCCTGTTTCAAGCTGCTGTCTGTTTTCTCCTCAGTATAACACAAAAAACTTCCGAAGCACAGCCCCGGAAGTTTTGGAATCAAATATTCATTTTTCCGCTCTTTTCCTTACAAAATCCTCCACCTCTGCCCACGACTCTGTATCAAATTTCCGGTCTTTGTAATAATATGGTCTGTCTTCTTCCGTAATCTTTCGAATTACCCGGCATGGATTTCCGGCAGCAATCACCCAGTCCGGAATATCTTTCGTGACCACGCTCCCAGCCCCAATCACTGTATTGCTTCCGATGTGAACTCCCGGAAGAACAACGGTATTTCCTCCGATCCATACATTGTCGCCAATCGTAATGCCGATTCCGTATTCATAGAGAGAATTTCTCGTATCCGGATGGACCGGGTGCCCCGCTGTATAGATCGAAACGCCCGGCGCCAGCTGACAGTTGTCGCCGATGACCACTTTTGCCACATCGATAATCGTACAGTTATAATTTGCAAAAAAATTCTTTCCCACTTCAATATGACTTCCATAGTCGCAGTAAAAAGGCGGATTGATAAATGCCTCTTCTGATTTTCCCAAAAGCTCCTTTACAATCTTTCCGATCGCCTCAAAATCAGACCGGTCCACAGTATTAAGTCGCTGCAGAATCCTTCTGCATACTTTCTGTTCCTCCATCACTGCGTCATCAGAAATGTACGGCAGTTCATGATCTCTTCTCTCCAAATGGTTCATTTTTGGTCTCCTTTCCTGAACATCAAGTACTGCATTGTAAAAATAACAGTCAATATAGTGCCTGATCTCTTCGTCAGCTGTGCGTCTGCAAAGCGGCGGCACAGATATATTCTATATATGATAAATTATCGGAGAAAAAATTGCCACCATTATTTTAGCAGGTCCTTATAATAACTGTATTTTCACTCTCCTTCCCGCAGCCGCTCTACAACACTCTGTTTTTCTACTGTCCTGAGCATTACCGCCGGGAGCACAATCCCCACTGCCAGCAGTACCGGAACAGTCAGAGCCAGCGGCAGTACCGTAAAATGATAACTGAAAAACCAAATATCGCCTGCAAGATTCCGAACCGCCAGCAAGGAGAGAATGATGCCCAGCATCAGAGATACCAGACCCGACGCTGCGCCGTACCAGGCGCCCTCCGTCATCAGCATCTGCAAAAGCTGCTTTCTGGTCATGCCAATGGACTGGAGCATGGCAAACTCCCTGCGTCTGGTAAGGATGCTGGTCATTACGGAATTGATAAAATTCAGAATCCCGATCATGCCGATGACCAGACTTAAGACACCTCCCACTGCCAGCACCATATTTTTCATACCTGAAAATTCGGCTTCTCTCGTGGACTTGGAACTGTAGTTCATAAGCGGCTCCACATTTTCCGTATAATTCTGAAGAAATGCTTCCATCTCCTTTTCCCCGCCGTCCCGGACATTGAACGCGTAACTCATGATGCCCGGATCCGCCACCATCTCTGTATACACCTCTGCCGGAAGATACCAGGAAAAATCCCAGCCTACCATGCAGGTGTTGGTATAGTGTTTCATGCGCACCTTTGCCATGACTTCAAATTCCCATTCCATCTGCTCATTTTCCAGGCGGCTTTCCGAGCTTCCCCGGTAATTTACGAGAGTCACTTTCTCCCCGATGTCATATTTTGACGTTTCCCACCGAATTTCCCCGTTGTCATCCTCCATTACCCCTTCCAGAATATAATTTCCGGATCTTAATTTTTCCGGATCAATCTCGCCTTCCACCACATCCAGCCGGGACAGGGGCAGCTCCTCCAGCCCGTAGACTGCACATGCCACGCCCCCTGTGTCCGGTTTTTGTTCCGGAAAGGCATTCTTCATGCTGTCCGGCAAAATCGTATCAAAACACTCCTCATCCCGGATATTGGCATACAGACGCCCGCCTTCCAGAAATTCCGGTTCCTGTTCGATGGCCTCAATCATGCTCTCCGACATGGCATTATCCGGACCGGCATACTGATAATTAAAATAATCTGCATGACCCGCAAGAAAATCCGTATCCACAAATTTTGCCAGATATTTATCCATGTCAAAACCAATGCTGAAGGTGTAGAGGGTGTTGAACAGCACGAGGCTTAAGGACATGGAGAGAATGACGAGAACTGTCCGCTTCCGGTTCCGTCCCAGATTGGCCAGAGCCATGCCTGTCACCTTCGCTCCCCGACCGGACCTGCGTTTCTTTCTTTTCACCTGACTGTCATTGTCCGTATACCGGACCGCCTCTACCGGAGACACCTTTGCAGCGATCCTCCCCGGTTTTGCTGTACTGATAAAAACCGTTACCAGTGCAAACAGAATGCTGCCTGCAAAGATCCGGAGATCCGCCGTCGTCTGTACAAATCCCGATCCGCCATATGTCTGCGCCATGACGGCCGGAACCATCGCACAACCGATCAACCAGCCCAGAACAAGTCCCAGAGGGATCCCCATGCAGGACAAAAAAAGCGCCTGTCTGCGGATGATCGCCCGAATCTGCTTTCCGGTCGTTCCAATCGTCTTCAGAAGACCATAAAAGCGGATGTCACGAAGAACAGAAATCTGAAAGATATTGTAGATAATCAGATATCCCGCCAGAGTGATCAGCAGGACCAGCGCCGCCACTCCCGCAATCGTTTCCGGATCTGCCTTCATACCGGCGGACAGATACGCCCAGTTTACGTTGTACGCAATATAGTCCGGCCCGGTCTCTTCCAGATCAAAACCGCTCTCTGTAATTACCTGCTGAAGCTTCTGTTCCAGACCCGCAGAATTTTCAAACATCACATAACAGTTGATCACGCCGGTCAGGTCATAATTTTCTTTATAGCTGTTATACAGCTCATCCATATGGGCGTCCACATAGGCACGGCTTGTCACCAGTATGGATACGTTGAACACCGGATCCGCTTCCCACCATCCGCACAGCCGGAACGTTCTTACCACCTGCTGTCCATGGACTGTGAGTTTCAGACTGACCGGAGCGCCCACGGTGAGTTCCACGCCCAGAAGCTTCGCCGTCTTCGTATCCATCATCAGATCATCCTCTGCCTGAGGAATGGTCCCCTCCACCGGTTCACAAAAACCAAGCCGGATCCCGGTCTCATCCATATAATAGAGCTCGCCGTGGCGTTTTAGCAGTTCTTCATTGTCCACACTGCTGCTTAAGAGCCGGTTATAACTGATCTCCCTGATAAGAGCATGATCTTTCACCTGTTCATACTGTTCGTCGGTCACATATTTCAAGACCGCCATGCCGTCGCCGCCCGCCTGACGCATGGTCTGTCTCTGCAGATTTTCGATCAGTCCGCTGCCGATGGTAAAAAGCGCTGTGAAGAGCAGTGCTGTCAATGCAATCGCCAGCACCGCGATGATATTTCTGGATCTGGAAGCTCGGAAGCTTCGCTCTGCCAGCCGTCTGACAGCTTTTTGATTATTCACCCTGTACATGTCTGCCTCCTGCAATCTTCCCGTCTTCGATGCGGATAATCCGATCCGCCAGCTGTGCGATCTCTTCGTTATGCGTGATCATGACCATGGTCTGCCGGAACTTTTCACTGGTCACCTTTAAAAGCCCCAGCACGTCCGCGCTGGTTTTGCTGTCCAGATTCCCGGTCGGTTCATCCGCCAGGATGATGGCCGGCTTTGACGCCAGCGCCCGGGCAATGGCAACCCTCTGCTGCTGCCCGCCGGAAAGCTGGTTGGGAAGACTGTCCACCTTCTCTGTCAAACCCAGGGTCTTTATGATCCGGTCGATATGCCGCTTATCCACCTTTCCCCCGTCCAGCTCGATGGGCAGGACAATATTTTCATATACCGTCAGCACCGGTACCAGATTGTAATTCTGAAAGACAAATCCGATCTTCCGCCTGCGAAAGACGGTCAGTGCATCATCCTTCAGAGAAAAAATATCCTTTCCCGCCACAGTCACCGTCCCTTTCGTGGGCCGGTCCAGACCGCCGATCATGTGCAGAAGTGTGGATTTCCCGCTTCCGGATGTGCCTACGATGGCCACGAACTCTCCTTCCTCCACTGCAAGATCCACCCCGTCCAACGCTTTCACGCAGGTGTCGCCGCTGCCGTAATACTTCCGAAGCTCCTTTGTCTTCAAGATCGCCATAACTTTTCTACCTCCAGAAAATAATAAGATCATCCCTGAAACTGCCCCGTCCCCCGGAAATTCCCGACCTCCGGCGGATGTACAGCTTATGTGATGATCCTACTATAATGTATGATTCTTTCCACAATCTTTCTCAAATCTTACAGTTTTGAAAGAATGATCTGTCGATTTCCGGAATCCCATGCCGCATACTGCTACTCTTCCAGCCCACCTGCCGGCTCTGTATTCACTCCCCTGTCTCCTTTGGCAGAAACACAGAAAACACCGATCCTTCCCCTGGCACAGAAGCTACCTTAATATATCCGTCTTCTCGGTGCAGGATCTCTCTTGCCAGATACAGACCAAGCCCCACTCCTTTTTCCTCCTGTACATGAGAAGAACGGTAAAACCGAGCAAAAACCTTCGCCGTCTCCTCCTCCTGAATTCCGATTCCGGTATCCGTTACATTGATCCGCACGAACATCTCGTATTCCTGCACGGATACTGTGACTTTTCCACCGGATGGCGTATATTTGACCGCATTATCCACCAGATTGGACAGGGCTTCCACAGTCCATTTCTTGTCAAAACAGGCACAGATATCCGGCACCTCTTCTGCAACAGTGTATTCCACGTCTTTTGCCCGCGCCTGTGCCGGAAAAGGCAGATCATGAATCAGTTCCCTGATCCGGTTCTTTTTCGGAATCACCGCCACGATCCCGTTCTCCAGACGGGACGTCCGGATTAGAGACTGAATCAGAAAATTCAGCTTCTCCGTCTGCATCTCGATCTGCCCGGCAAGCTGTCTGGGTCCTTCATCCAGACTTTTATTCTCCAGCAGGAGCTGACTGTACAGGAGAATATTTGCCACCGGCGTCTTCGTCTGATGGGAGATATCGCTGACCAGCGACTTCACCGCATCCCGCTCCTTTGCCGTCTCCCTGCGGTCCTGACGGTCCTTGGACAGGTACTGATACATCCTGGCCTCCAGTCTTGACAACATGTCTTCCGTATATTCCGACTCTGAGAAACATCCGTTCACGGCGGATTCCAGCATACAGTCCAGCCGCCCCAGAAGCCTTCTGGTCCTCCAGTACAGGATTGCTGCGGCAAGGAACGCCGCAGCAGTCAGGATAATATATAAGATTGTCATTCTCACTCTCTCCCATACATATGTGATCTCATCCGTCTGCCAAATCAATGCCCCAAAAACCCACGCCGCATCACCGTTTATTTCTCCCACACATACCCGATCCCATACACAGTGCGGACCGGTATGCCGGGCAGCTTTTCCCTCAGACGGCGCATGGTCACGGACAGGGCGTTTTCATCCACAAACTGCGCCCCGTCCGACCAGATGCGGTCGATCAGAAGCTCCCTGGACATGGTCTGCCCCGCATTGACAACCAGCAGCTTCAGAAGTTTCTGTTCCGTCTTACTGAGCTCCACCGCCGTACCATCCGCCTGATACACCATATTTTCAAAATCAAAGAAAAATTCCCCCTGCACACAGGCAGATGGACCGGAATGTTTCCTTCGGAGCACCGCATGGACTCTGGCACGCAGCACCATCAGAGAAAAAGGCTTGGTAATATAGTCATCCGCCCCGCTCTCCAGGCCTGTGACGATATCGATCTCCAAATCATTGGCTGTCAGAAAGATCACCGGTATCCTGCCTGCCGCCCGGATCTCCCGGCAAAGCGAAAGGCCGCTGCCATCCGGCAGATTCATATCAAGGATCACCAGATCCACCCCTTCTGCAAACAGCTTTCTGGCCTCCGCCAGAGTATAAGCCTGCAGCGTTACATCCGCATCCGCCTTCAGGGACAGGGCAATCCCGTCGTTCAGCGCACGATCATCTTCTACAATCAGCAGTTTCATAAAATAGTTTCCCTTTCTGCATATTTCAGAATTTCTGCTTTACAAAAATCAGAACTTGCCGTTTTTCCAGTCTGACAAAACAGATGTTCCTGCCGGCTGTTCTTCGGCTAACCCTCACTCCCGGTAAAATGCTTCCAGATTGCGCCGGTACAGCTTTGCCGGCCGGTGGCCCGCACCGTCTGACATCTGCTCTGTCTCCGTCACATACCCGGAGATCTTCCTTCGGAAATTGGGGGTTAAAAGCGGCTTCCCCTGTATTGTTTCATAAGCCCTTTGAAGCCCTGTCAGTGTAAAGTTTTCCGGCATCAGGTCAAACACAATCTTCCCGGTATCGCCGGCCTGACGCTGAAGCTCCAGATATGCGCACAGAATGATCCTGGCATGGTCAAAAGCCAGTCCGTCCTCCTCCAGGATCTCATAATTCACTGTCTCGTGATAATTACAGAAATGTTTCCGTTCCCGGATCACTGCTTTTAACTTCACGGGAACTTCACGTTCATCCACAAGCTGAAGTTCATAATCATTCTCAACCTCTGCAGAAGCTTCCTGAACTACTTTTTTTACCTGTTTTTTCTCAAAGGAGATGCCAAACCACCTTGCCGCCCACGCATCCGACCCTCCCCGGACCTGATAGCGGTCTCCGTCAATCAGCGCGAGAAATGCATGGGATATGATCCATCCGCGCGGATCCCGGCCGGGATGGCTGAAAATGTCAAAAAGCTCCAGATAAGCTTCCTCTACCCCTGTCTCTTCCCGAAGCTCTCTTCTGGCTGTATCTTCCACACATTCCCCCGGGCGGCAGAATCCGCCGGGAAGTGCCCAGCAGTTTCTATAGGGAAAAGCCCCCCGTTGGATCAGCAGAAGCTTCAGCCTCTTTTCCGGGTCTTTTCGGTAATTCTCTTCCGATTCTCTCTCTGCCTGTATATCCATAATCGAAAAGACCGCCATATCCGCTGCCACAGACGGCCGGTCAAACCGGGAGATATCGTAAGACGAAAGGTATGTTTTTTCTTCCTCTGAGATTCTGTAAGCTCCCATATTTCCTGTTCCTGCCTTTCCTATGATATAATTTATATGATAATATCTCAGTGCAGAATCGTCAACCCCCACATCCAAGACAGGCTGACAGGAGCTTTGAGCTTTTCATTAATCGTTGAACAAAAACGCCCCCTGTCTGTTCTCTCAGTCAAACCGTCACCTGGCAAAGGCACACATGCCTTTGTCAAGTAATGATATCGTGTGGAGCGTATCGGACTGAGAACAGATTCCCTTTCCGATACACGCCATACAATTTCTGAGTAAACAGGCAGAAGACGCTTATAGTTTCAACTGTTTACAGTTTTATCTCAAATGCCTCTCCGATCTGCACATAATCGTGACTCATCTGTCCGCTCTCTTTTGGAATCTCCACTGCGTTCAACGTCATAGTCACAACAGAAGCATCATCTGAGATTCTGCCGTCAAAGATAATCTCTTCATTGGACATATAACCTGACGTTTTATCTGCAAACCGAGTTCCAAACTCTGCCTGATTTCCGGCGTTATCTTCTGCCATCACCTGCAGAATATATTCCGCGGGAGCGTCGGTCCTGTAAATGATCGTCTGCTCCAGTTCGTTCATTGTGAGTTCCTCCAATATAAGAGTCACACCATCGGGCAGCGTAAATTCCTTGTCAATAGGTACGTGTTTTGTATCCACAAACAGTTCCTCTCCATCAGCAGTGAAGGCAAATCCCCAGCTGCCTTTTACCCTGTCTTTTCCCCCGATTTCACTCACCTCAATCCGGAATTCATGCTCCAGAGTCGGATCCAGGTCCGGGATCTCATATGTCAGTTCCATCCCCAGGACTGTCTGTTCTTCATCCAGAAATTCAGAACCTCCTCCGGCTCCGACTGAAGACCTCTTTCCGTCCACATATACACTTTCGGACAGACTCAGCATTTGATCCAGAGGCTGCCCGTCTTCCCGCTGAATCGTATAATTTACCGCCAGTTTTTTTTCTGCCACAATCGCTTCCTGCAGCGTAATCACATACCCTTTGTCTGTCGATGAGGTCTGAATCACATCCCGGTAATCCGCCAGATCCCCGGACAGTCCCAAAGCGCTGCTGATACTCCAGGTGATCTGCTTTACAGCCGCATGCACTTCACTGCCAAACACGGTTGTTCCCATAAAAAGCGCAGCAGCAGCACAGGCTGCCGCCGTCATTTTACCCAAACTTTTCCTTCCCTCTTTCTTCTCTTTTCTGATCTCCTTTAACACGTTTGTCTCATATCTTTTCATTTCCATATCCTCAGGGCATTCCATGAGACAATCCCCGTCCGTCCGACAGTCCGTTCTGATTTTATTTGCCAGTTTGTATGCTTCTCTGTTCATGCTCATGCCCTTTTCCTTTCTCCAAATTTACTGAGGATCTTCTTCTTTCCCCGAAAAATACGCACATACACATTGTCTCTGCTCATGCCCATGGCCCGCCCTGCTTCTTCCGGCTCTTCCTCCATCAAGAAGATCCTGCAGAACAGTTCCCGGTCTTTCGGCGACAGACACTGTAATATTTTTTCTGTTTCTTTTGAAAGTTCCTGTTCTGTCAGCCTGAGCAGTTCCGTGTCTTCTCTGGGAATCTCAAGTTCCGTCTCTTCCAAAGATAATGAAGGATGCTCTCTTTGAATCTTCCGCAAAGTATCAATGGCTTCTAACCGGGCCACTCCGGCAGCCCAATTCACAAAAGATCCTCTGGTCTCATCATAACAGTCGATATTTTTCCAGATCCCCAGGAAAATATCATTCATGCATTCTTCTACTCTGTCCGGTGAAGTGAACAGCCTTTTTTTCACAATGGATTTTAAAAGTCCGCCGTAGGTTCGGATCACGTACACGATCCCTTCCTCCCGCCGCCTTCTGATCAGATCCACAAAATTATTCTCGTTTGCTTTCATAACAGTTACCTCAAAAAATACAACTTTACAGACTCTGCAGTGTCTTTGACGGGACCTTTTGGATTATGGTTCCATCGGGTCCCTTCATTCTATAATTCCGTATATGATTTTTTGAATCTTACACTTTTGAAAAAATAAATATTTTTTTATCAGGAATCACTGTTTGGCTCTGGTATATGTTCCATCTATATACTGTTTCTTCTGCCCAGCTCCCAGAACGCAACCGCACTGGCGGCCGCCACATTCAAAGAGTCTACTCCATGCGCCATGGGAATACGTACTTTATAGTCACAGTCCGCTATGGTATCTGCTGCCAGTCCATCTCCCTCTGTCCCCAGTATCACCGCCAGTTTTTTCTCCGCCAGCAAAACCGGATCATCCACAGCCACCGAATTTTCTGTCAGAGCCATAGCTACAGTCCTGAATCCCATCCTGCGAAGATACGCCATTGCGGCCTGCGGCCATGCGTCCAGCCAGCACCACGGAATCTGAAATACTGTTCCCATACTTACCCGAACCGAACGGCGGTATAACGGATCGCAGCAGGCCGGCGTCAGAAGCACCGCATCCATATTCAGCGCAGCAGCTGAACGGAAAACAGCTCCGACATTCGTAGGATTCACCACATTTTCCAGTATGACGATCCTGCTGCTGTCAGCGCAGATCTCTTCTATACTCCGAAGCGGAGGTCTTCTCATTGCACACAGCATCCCTCTGGTCAGTTTATAACCGGTAATCTGCGTCAACACATCCATATTCGCTGTATAAACCGGGATATCTCCGCATCTTTCCAGGATTTTCTTCGCTTCCTTTTCTATCTGTCTTTCCTCTGTCAGAAATGACAGCGGAACGCAGCCAAAATCCAGCGCCCGTTCTATAACTCTCGGACTCTCAGCAATAAAAATACCCTTCTCCGGTTCATGACAGTTCAAAAGCTGGACCTCCCGGAGCCTGGCAAACACATCCAGTTCCGGAGCGTTAAAATCAGTAATCCGAATCACTTCAGACATCTTGCGTTTTCTCCTTCCTGTTATAAACATGAACATTTGAGATTATTTTCAGACATACCGGCGCGCACCCTGACGCACCGGCTTTGTATCATTCACTTTAATCGGTAATATAAACAATCTTTCTCTGTGCATCTTCTATAGAAGCCGCCGCGCCGACAGCCGTCATCGCACAGAGCGCCGCACCGCAGGCAGCTTCTTCTTCACAGGCCGTCACCTTTAAAGGAAGACCAAACATCTCTTCTGCCAGTCGGCGCATCAGCATATTTTTACGCAGGCCGTTGCCTGAACCAACCAGATGAACCGCATGCCGTCCGGTGACTTTGCACATTTCTTTGTAATACTGATGCAGTTCTTCCAGAATACCAAGCAGCATCCCTGCTGTCATCGCGCCCGGATGAAAATTCTCCGCACGGATTTCCCCCATGCTTCCGCATTCTCGTGGGTTTTCTCTGGTACCCGAAAAAGCCGTATGAATCTTCCAGGCTCTGTCCTTTCCGTATTCTTCCAGAAACTTCTGCGCCTGACATAACATTCTGTCATACAGATTTGCGGAAGAAACTCCTGACGCTTCCCGGTAAAACTGTTCCAGCATAGCATACGCTCTTCCGCCGCACAGACCTGCCCCGACCATAATATAATGCCCCGAAAGACAGGGGCGAAGCTCTATATTTCCGCCGCACTGCACATACTTTGATGATCCCATGGACACCTGACTCCCGGTCCCTACATTGATCAGAACCGAATCCTCCAGGCTCTGTACGGAACCGATCACACTTACCTGATTATCCCCCAGTGAACATATCACCGGGACGCCCTGCGCCGTTCTTCCCACAATACCGTGTTCTTTACAGGTCCGCGGAAGATAAGATATATCCACGCCTGCCGCACGCAGCGCATCCATACAGAATTCATGTTTCTGCAGATCAAAGCAGCCCCATCCCGCCGCCATATCCGCCGCAATTACCGGTTCTTGACTTCCGGTCAGCTTCATCGCGATATAATCGCTGATGGTCGTCATTTTCACTGCTTCTTTTGGTATGCGGTTATTCTGCTGCAGGTAATAATGAGTTGTAATCCCATAACCCGACGCTGCATAGCCTGCATGTTCTTTTAAAAATTCTGCTGATGTCCGTCCGTTTTTCAGAGGAAGATTTCCACACCCGTCCTGCCAGGTATATAAAGGACTGACTGCTTCCCCCAATACATCCACATAAAGCATCCCGTGCATCTGTCCTGTCAGGCCGATTCCATACGGCCTTCCATAAGTTTCAGTAAGCTCCTGCACCGCGCACCTGGTCAGACGCCAGATCTTTGCCGGATCCTGGATCCGGCTTTCCGGCCATTCTCCCCTGCAGAACGCACAGTGTTCGACCGTTTTCTTTCCCGTAAGCGTTCCGCTTTCTCCATCCAGCAAAACAATGCTGATCGTCGTTGTACCGATGTCAATTCCCATAAGATACATACTGTACCCTCCTTCTTTTTTGTCACGCCGTATGTTTATCCTTGATTTTGCAGGAGCATTTAAATCCATATGACTGCTTTTAACTATATCAAATTTTTCAAAAGATGGAAAGTATGCCGGGCCTGAACAGCCTTTGATATAAAAAAAGCTCCTGCATCTGCAGAAGCGTTATCTTCGAGGGAGTGGGAGCTCTTTCGAGCCCCCTAAAGTGTTATGAATGAAATACTGATGTGTTCCTGTTACGAGTATTATCATAACAGGTAATTGTGACCAAAGTGTGGAATCCAGATTAAGGATTTCTAAAAATACGAAAGAAATATGAAACAAAAACAAAACACTTTTTTTAGAACATCCATGTCTACACCGGAGGACGCCACTCGCTTTCCCGAAGCAGCTTTTCCGTAATCTGTTTATATTCTGAAAGGCCTGGGGCTTTTCGAATCTGCTTTTCATATCTTTTTGTATCAGAAAACAAATGAATCTGGTAAAACCACAGCTCTTTCATCTTGAAAAGCACACTGGTTTCGGAAAGTCCCCGCTCCAGATACCCATTCAAAAGCCGTTCCTGAAATTCTGCAAACTGCTCTTTCGTACTGTGGCTGCACAGCCCCGGATTCAGAATCAGTCCGCGCCCGATCATAAGACGTTCTTCCCCTGGATTTACTCTGCAGAACTCCCGAATACGTTCTTTGGTAAACAGATCTCCATTATAGCACAGTGGATTTCTGCTCCTCTTTTGCGCTTCGCGCCAGCATTCCATCCGCGGTTCATTTTTGTAATAGTCCGCCTGCACCCGGGGATGAAGGATCAGCTCTTCCAGCGGATATTTGTTATAAATATCCAAAAGACCGCCAAATTCCTCCGCACTGTCTTTTCCCGCCCGGGTTTTGACTGAAATTTTCATATCCAATGCATCGAAAACTTCTTCCAGAAAATGATCCAGCTCCTCAGGAAGCGCCAGAAATCCGGCTCCTCTGTGACGGGATGTCACTGTCTTCGACGGACATCCCAGATTCAGATTGACTTCCTCATATCCATATTTCTGCAGAGCACGCGCCGTTTTTATAAAACCTTCTGCCTTGTTCGTCAGAATCTGCGGCACCGCCCGGATTTCTTCGTTATGTTCCGGCAGAATCTCCTGCAGTTCCCGCGTCTTAAAATCCCTCTTTTCATGAGTTTCAAGAAACGGAATAAAATATTTATCCAGTGCACCATACACCTCTGCATGCGCCTTCCGATATACCCAGGTTGTAATCCCCTCCATCGGGGCAAAATAAAACTGCATCGATACTGTACTCCTTTCTGTCCTGCATACAAATCTTCACCGCCGATTCATCACCAGATCAGACTTTGACGATAGGAAGCCGCCCCGGACAGATGTTCGGATTGAATGTAATATTTGCAAAATTCATTGATGGCCCTGCAGCAGTTTTTTCAGAAAATCCGCCGCCCCTCTCAGATCCAGTACATCCCCGATCAGTTCTTTGTACTTCAGTTCTTCCGGCAGAATCTCAAAATATTTTCCTTCCATCCGCTCTTTTTTCAGCAGATACGCCCGGTTGATCCGACACCCGTTCTCCAGAATGCGTGCACTTTTTCTGCGCAGACTCTGTTCATCCAGTGAAAAAAAACGGATACCATACAATAACCCGCGGAGTATCACTCTCTCGCAGGCAATTCCGTTAGAATTCCACAGATAATACAGTGTGCGGATAGTATCTGTCCCCAGAGTCGGAAAAATCAGCAGATTATTTGTCCCCGGCTCTTTAAACATCAGACGCAGAAGCCCGAACCGTCCGGCATCAGCACGAAGTTCTGCCAGAACACCGGCCGCCTCTTCATCCAGATACGGATAGTTTTCTTTGGAACTCAGTACCTGATGGAGCTTTTCCATCGTTCTTTGATCCGTGTAAAGAGCTCCTCTGCCGCCAAAATGAATGTCTGCTCTGGCCGTTCCCGGCTCCACGTCGATCCGTCTGTGTTTTGTATCGCAGCCCAGAACCGCCCATGTCCTGCCGGCGAGAAAGAAGCTGTCGCCTGTTTTATATGCGCGGTCCACCATACCGATCTCCTGTTCGTTCCAACGGACCGAAAAAGTTTCTTCCGACTCAAAAACTGCATAAAATTCCAGACTGCTGCACAGCTTCTCTCCGGCATCGGAAATCCCCAGCGCGCCGTCTTCGTACATTTTTATATAATCTTTTTTCATCATGCAGTGAAGCACCTGCCGAAATTCTTCCTGCGTAATATGCCGGAAAATCGACAGTTCCAAAAGCTCCGCCGCCAGCCCGGGCGGGTGCAGACAGCCTTTTTCACAAAGGATGGACAAAGTTTCATGAATCAGAAGGTTCATAGGATAGCGGGGCAGACTTGTCCTTTCCAGATATTTTTCCCGAAAATAAAGTTCGATCATGGCGATTGTCCGTACCAGACTCAGATCCAGACTCTCCATCATACCGTCTCCGGTCTTAAAATACCGCAGGTGAAATGCGATGCTGGACTGCATCGTTTTTCTGCCGCTTCTCCCCACGCGCTGCACCATACTGGAAATACGCAGGGGCTGCGAAGCCTGGATTACCTCATCCAGATCCCCGATGTCGATGCCCAGTTCCAGAGTCAGCGTCGTTCCGGTCAGGATCGGCCCCCGCCGCTGTTTCATCTGAAGCTCTGTTTCTTCCCTGAGCTCTCTGGAAATACTTCCATGATGAATATAATAGCAGTCCGGAAATCCGGACTGCAGTGCAAGGCGTCTGACCTGCGCCACCAGGATCTCGCACTCCCGCCTGGAATTAGTAAAAAGCAGTGTACGCTTTCCCAGCGACTGCTCCAGAATCTTTTTCACGTATAATACAGGATAATCCACACTTTTAATCCGTGTCGCCGTCACAGAGATCCGATACTGCCGCCGCTCTTCCCGATATTCAATCACTGAGGCTTTCCGGGAGCTTCCGGCATTCAGATAGGAAAGCGCCTCTTTTGTATCGCCGATGGTGGCGGACAGTCCCAGGCGAACCGGCTCGCGCCGGATGATGCGCTGAATTCGTTCCAGCAGTGCAAGAAGCTGCAGGCCTCTCTGACTGGCCATAAAATAATGAATTTCGTCAATCACAATATACTGTATCTGTGAAAAAAGGATTCTTACATTTTCCGGGTGGCAACAGAGCATCGCTTCCAGCGATTCCGGTGTTGTCTGTACAATTCCGCCCGGCATATGCAAAAGCTTTTCTTTTGCGGAAACGGCCGCATCCCCGTGCCATTTCGTGATTTTTAAATCCGTTCCTGCAAGCATCTCTTCTATCCGGTAAAACTGATCGTTGATCAGCGCTTTTAAAGGGCTGATGTACAGAATACCTGCGCTGTCAACCGGATGTTCATAAATTTCCGTCAGCGCCGGCATCAGCGCCGCCTCCGTCTTTCCCATTGCAGTTCCCGCCGTAAAAAGCAGATTGTTCTCCTTCCTCTGCACCTCTCCGACCGCGCGGATCTGCATGGAGCTTAGATGCTCCCAACCTTTATCATAAATATAATCCTGGATAAAATCCGCAAGACGCTCATACGCCTCCTGCTCTGTCATAATGTAAATCCTTCATACTTTCCACCGCCCGCCGATGTCTCATCGTCCGCCGCACCGATCATGGAATAGCTCATGGTAATTCCTTTCTGACTGTCTAGAAAGTCCTCCATCCGCTCGCCGGAACGCACTGAACTTTTCAGATCCAGAATCGTCAGGAAATCCCGGATAAATTCCCGCGGCGTCAGATGATTCACCGCCGCGATCCGCCGGTATTCATAATCCACAAACCGGATTCTCTCGTCCTCTGAGAAGTATTCCTCCCGCTCATGGAGCAGCGCATGCATTCCCTCCAGCCGTTCCAGAAGAGCCGCGAATTCTTCCGGCGTCAGCATCGACAGACGGATAATCGGCGCGTGATAAATCTCATCTCCCTGCAGCGCCGAATTGGACAGACGGCTTTTCAGCGCCTCATAGGAAAAAATCCCCCGCTTTCGGTCATGGATGGAAGACGGAATACCGCACAGAATCACCCCCATATATCTGGCTTCATTTGCATAGCAGTCGTTATAGATGGAAAGCAGTCGTTCAAAATTGTGTTCTCTGGTAACCGAATGTACAATATTCCTTGTAATCTGCGTCAGCTCATCCAGCAATATATAGACACCGCTGTAACCGATCTCTCTGATCAGCACCGCCCAGATCTTCAGATAGGAAAACCAGTCTCCGTCGCTGATAACCGCATTCACTCCCAATGCCTTTTTTGCCTCTGTGCGGTTGCGGTATTCCCCCCGCATCCACCGCAGTGCATGGTTTTTTCTTTCGAATTCTTTTAAAAGATACCCGCGGATATATTGCAGAAGCACTTCATAAAAATCAAAACCGTGAGGCAGCGCTTCAATTTTTTTTCTAAGCGCCTGTCCGGATTCAAGAATGTCCTCCAGAATCTCATCACTTTTTGTAAATCCTTTTTCTCCGGCCCGCTCCTGACATTCATAGAAATACGTATCCAGCACTTCTTCCAGCGCATTGCCTGACGGACAGGTCCGCGTACTCATGCGGGATAAAAGGCATCGATAAGTCTCCAGCCCTTCCCTCTTCGTTCCGCACAGCTTCCGCTCCGGCGCCAGCTCACACTCCATCACCACAAAATCCCGAAGCAGCGCTTCATTTTTGATCAGCTTTGCCATAAAGCTTTTTCCGGTTCCGTAGGCCCCCTCCAGCAGACGAAAAGTGGAATATCCTTCCTCCACCTGCTCCATATCGTGAACAATCGCCGCCACTTCATCTTTTCGGCCTACTGCAATATACTGCAGACCATTATCCGGCACCGTACCGCCTGCCAACGCATGGAGTATCGTTTTCGCAATTCTTTTATTTACCCTTTGTTCTATCACGGTATATCTCTCCCAGTATCCTGTCCGCTTCTCCCATATAGTCTTCCAGTATGCAGATGCTTCCGGTTTCTCTGGTCAGAAGCAGATCTCCGATCATCTCCAGTGCCTTATGATTGATATTTTTCATCATAACCGGCTCCGGCATCCGCAGAGTATGAAGGTACGTTTCTGCAGCCGCGCAGTCTCCAACACGCAGATAACGAAGATACGTTTTCTCAATATCATTGAAAGTACTGGCTGCAGTAACCTCTGCCGCGGCTTTTGAAACTCTTTCCTGCTGTTTTTCAGACACATCCTCTGAATCGTATGCAATCTCGCCTTCGCTCAGTATCGCCAGAACCTGCTCCGCATCCTCTTTTGCACGTCTTAGCTTTTCCCGGTCGATCACTGTGGGAAAATCTATTTTTTCATAATCCAGATCCCGCTCAGAAGTTTTTTTTCCCGCACAACGTTTTCTCTTCGGCAGATCAACATTTTCCGCAGTCAAATAATCAAGAACTCCCGATCTGACTGCCTCGTAGAACCGATCGTCCCGAAGCACCTCCTTGATCCGGAACGTATCCCGCTCAGGTTCCGCGCCGGCAGAATACGCTTTGTCAAGAATCCGGCTGACAGAACCTTTTCTTGCCGACACTCTCATATGGCGCCGTATCTGTCTTTCTGTTTCCTGATAGATGACACACAGAAAATCCTGTACGCTTTCATACAGCACGTAATACCGGACTTTCCAGTAATCAGAAAAATTCTGATATTCATAACACAAATATTTGCTCACCCGGACATCTTTTTGTTCTTTTGTTTCGCCGCACATGACCGGATATTCGCCAATGTACACAGATTTGTAAAAACCATTGAGGATCACATGCCGGAAATCATACGTTTTCAGTTCTGTCTCCAGCCTTAGGAACACATGCGGAAGTGCTTTCCATGCGTGAAAAACATGCACTTTGTCTGATATTTTTTCATTTTCTTTCAGCATACGTGCATTTTGCATGACAAATCTGCCGGCAGACGCATATACGCCCTTTTCCATGTCTTCAAATGCCTGTCCGCTCCAGTCGCGGCCGCTTAATTCCTCCAGACGACCGGTCATCTGCGGCATCAGTTCCTGGAACGTCAGCATAAAAAGGCTGCAGACTGTATAAAAATACTCCCTGCTTTCGTTGCTGAGTTTCCCTTTTCTGCTCCAGGCGTCCCAGAATGAAAACAGAGCCTCGCAGGCCTCCTGCGGAGTATCCTGATAGATCAGATTGGCCACTTCTAAAAGATAATATCTGGCATAAAAGACGTCTGACGGTTCTACAATGTCGTTTTGAAAACACCTTACCAGCATATAATAGCAGACGATCTGCTCATCCGTCATTTCTTCCAGACATCGGATCTCCTTTGACAGCCGCACATGCGCATCACATTCTGTAATCAACCCTTTCATATACAGAGCTTCCTCGCGAAACAGCCGAATATCCGCCTGCCCGTCGTCCATATCGTTCAGGGCACGTCCAAAATTCCGCTGACGTTTTAATTTGATCACATACCTGCGAAAGGCTTCCACTTTCCGCTGCGGCGTCAGCCGCTGCTCATACATCTTCTGCAGATTCAGAGAATCCTCTGTCCATCTTGTCTCACTTTTTTTCATTTCTGCTTTTTCGCGCACAGATCATAACTCTCTGCAATCATCCTGTGGATATCATCTTCCGGAATCGTCCCGTTGAGTATCAAAGAATTCCAGTGTTTCTTGTTCATGTGATATGCCGGGAGTACCGCCTCATATGCCTGCCTCCACATATCCCTCCACTCAGGATCACATTTCACATTTATCCATATCTTTTCCTCCCGCTCATATATCCAGGCAAAGATCCGATTCGTGGTCCGAATCCGCATACAGGTCCAGTTGGAATCGTGAAACGGATAATCCTCATAAGTATAAGGGAAGGAGAGACAATAGGTGATTGCTTGTTTGCGGGTTGTCATGGTTTTTGCAGTCCTTTCCCATAAATTTAAATCGTTTCATCGCTGTTCTTTTCTGAAACAGGCTCCTTCATTATCTCTTTCAGCTTCTCAGCTGCGATCACATCTGCTGGCAGCCAGTCCACACTGTCCAGTTCTTCTCTGGTCAGCCACTTCGCGGCCTTATGCTCTTTTAATACCGGGGCTCTCCGCCCGGTTCTATCTTGCCGCCTGGAAATTCCCAGCTGTCTTTAAATTCTCCGTAGCCGCGCTGGGTGGCAAAGATCCGACCGTTATGCGTAATGATGGCTGCAGACGTATCATCTTCATAATTTTTATTCTCCTTGATTACAGTCACTTGACAGAGGAAATTGGTCAAAAACAGCCTCCGCCAGCATCCGGTGCCCCTGTACATCCAGATGCAGTCCGTCCGTCTCGCTGACTTTTGTCACTTCTGTCCCATCCAAAAAACCGCACCCGTACTTTTGAGCCAGCTTTTTATACTCCCGCGCCAGTTCTTTTGACAATTCCACTGAACGCCTGTCAAATTCCGACCCGAAACCGCTTTGTATAACCCGCTCCGTCATGGCGGCAGGAGCAACCAAAAGTATCCGGAACGAATAGTCTTTTGCTCTTCCTGCCTTTTCAAGAAGCTTTCCCAGCCCTTCTGCAATCTCCTGCGCCGATAACCCGAACTGTGTCTTGCAGTCGTTACTCCCCAGCATGATAATCAGAAGATCCAGCCGTCTGTTCCGCTCTATGGCGTCCCGGATCCCGTCCAAACCACATCTGCCAGGTTCCGACGCATCTTCAAATGCCGTCGTCCTGCCGCACAGACCTTCTTCTATTACCTCGTATGCGACGCCCAAAAGCTTCTGAAGACGCCCGGGCCAACGGGTATGCTGATCGTATCTGCCTCCTCTTCCCGGAATAAAGCCATATGTATTTGAATCTCCGTAACACAAAATTCTGATTTTTTCCATCATCTTTTCTCCTGCTGCATTCTTTCAGTCTCTACATTTCCGGACAGAGAATTTTCCTGTGTGCAGGATCAGAAAATCAGCTCCTGCTGCTCCACCACCTCAATCTGAGAAACAACCATCGTCTCCGGCTCATCGCCCCGGAGATGTTCCGCCCGCAGATACTGCATCCCGCTTCTTAAGCTGGCCTCAATCAGATTCAGTACATAGATATTGTCAAACCGGCTGTAGATGGATTCTCCGCCCAGGCCGGTCAGACAAATGAGCTGGGTATTCGTCTTTTTCGCCATATCCATCAAAGGTTTCAGAAGATGCGCCGCATTGGTCTGTGCAAACGGATTATCCATCAGCAGTACCTTACCCTCATTCCTGTCGGCAAAAAGATCGCTCTCATCTGTGCGCATATAATAGAGCAGACTGGACAGAATCACAAACGCCGACAGGAACCCTTCTCCGCCGGAATTTTTTGCCACCTCCGCCCAGGTGATCGGATATTCCCGCTGAGCCTCGATCTTGTACAGGCGAATCTGCACATTTCCGATACCGATAACCGTATCATACAGATTTCTGGTGGTGAGCTGCGTCCCGAAATATTCCTGTGCGTTTCCATTCTGCGCCAGAATCTGCAGCCCTTTTCCGGCCACCTCATCAATCATATCCTGCAGCCGCAGACGATAAATATTCTCATTCTCTTCCCAGCGGGGGAGCTGAATCTTCAGCATCTTTACCGGACGCTCACGCACAGTAATCGTGGAATTTGCATCGATACGGTCCATATTCTGATGAACCTCTTTTATATACTCTTCCAGAAGTTCCACAATCTTCTGCTTTTCCTTTTCCACCAGAGAAATATCTACTTCCAGCTTTTCCATCAGACTTTCATAGGACTGAAGTGTTGTAGACAGCTGACGCAGGATCTGTTCCGACTCATCCGTCAGTCTCAGCATTGTCTCCAGAGGCTTGCGGTAAAAATCTTCCTGAAAAATCTCCATCCGTACCACCCGGTTCAGTTCTTCATAAAGCTTTCCTTTTGCCTCCTGTCGTAACTGCGTGCTTCGGCGGTAGTCCCGAATACAGCCACCCTGAAATCTCCGCAGTTCTTCTCGGTCCATTTCCGCAAAGTCCTGTTCCCAGATTATCGGTTCTCCAGGCGGAAAATCACTGTATTCCGAGAGCGCAGCCAGATTTTCCTCATATGCCTGCAGACGTTCATTTAACTTCTCTGACTGTCTCTGGAGTTCCTTTTTCTGATACTCCAGCTCTTTTCTGCGCGCTGCAAAATCCTGATCCTGTATTTCGTTTTTCGGAAGCGGCGCTTCTTTTCCGCATAATTCCAGTATCCGCCTCAGACAGTCTTTTTTCCGCTGATCGGCAGCCGCAATCTGCCCGGTTACTTCCGTCAGAAGTCCCTGCTTTTTCTCTGTTTTTTTCCTGCACTCTTCCAGCAGCGATTCCTGATGCAGCTCCTCTTTTGGATTGTAAGCTGTTTTGGCCCAGGCATTTGGCTCCAGTCGGTAACGCAGCCTTGAATGTTCCAGAGTTTCCGCAGCTGATTTGTATTTTTTCGCAGCGCGGTTCTCCTGTTCCTCCAGATCACGCAGTTCCCTGGACAGACTGCCGGTAATTGCCGTATATCTGGCTTCCATCAGTTCTACATCGTCTGCTTCCACAATTATATGTTCATCCGTTTCATCTTCCGCATATTTTTCGTATTTTTGCTGTGTTTCCTTTAGATGCGTGCTTTTTTTGTCCAGACGATCTGTTTCGCGTTCCAGACTTTTCTGCTGCCTTTCCAGCCTATCCATACTTTCCTGCGCCAGTTTCTTCCTCTCTTCCAGACGCCGGATGGCACGCCCGCAGCGCTCCAGCTCCAGACGTTCCTGCTCATACTGCGCATATTCCTGGCAAAGTCGTTCCAGATCCTCCTGCCGTCTCTGCAGTCGGAACAGTTCCTTTTCAGAATCCCGCAGCAGTTGCTCCAGCTGTTTCAATTCCTCCAGAAGCGTATTCTGTTCTTCCCGTCCGGAACGGATTTTCTCCTCTGTATCCTTCAGTTCGTGAGAAAGCGCCTTCAGGCTCTTCGCATTTTCTTCCCAGGCTTCTCTGCTCACAGCCTGGTTTCTCACCCGCTCCTTCCGTTCAAAAGTTTCATCATATTCTTTTTTCCGCTTACAGACAGCCTCCTGCTTTTTTTGAATCTGACGCCTTTTCTCTTCTACCAGCAGGCTCAGCTTTTCTTCATTCAGCAGATTTTCATTGAACAACAGGTAAAAATGTACATCGGACAGGTTGATAATACCGCCGGACTGTTCAACCGGTTTTGCCTCCAGCTCCTCCCGCACGACAATAGGTACCGGAAATGAGGTACAGACTTCCCCAACATTGCGCACTAGCCTGTCAAGTTCTTTTCCTGACAGGATCAGCGCATAGGGAAGAAACGGATGACTGCGAACCAGCTTAAGATTCTCTTCTTCTGTATACCCGTTTTTCTGCAGCCATTCCATACCGTATATAACAGGCAAACCAAGCTCCAGAAATTCCGCCTCCACTGCTTCCGGCAGTTCCAGCGTCCGTCCTTCCGTAAGCTGCCGGCATTCCTTCTTTAACTGTTCTTCCTCCCATCTCAGGCTCTGAAGCCGGCTGTCCTGTTCCTGAAGCTTTCTGCCGGAAGCCTGCAGAATCTCCTCTATCTGAAACAGCGTCTCTTCCGGCAGCCCCAGATACTGAAGCACAATTTTACGGTCTTTGAGCTCCTTCTCATATCCTTCTTTTATCTGCTCCTGCTGTCTTTTAAGCGTTTCCTTCCGAATCTGCTCCGCATACAGCCCCTGCAGGCTCCGTTCCAGGCTTTTCTGCCGCTCCAGACCGTCTTCCTGCCGCTTTTTCTGCCTCTGCCGGATACGGATACAGGTTTCGATCTCTTTCGCTCCGGCTTTTTTCCGGATATCCAGCGTTCCAGGCTCATATTCTCCCAGAATGTTGCGGACAAGCTGCTCTCCATGCATCTGATTGTATTGTCTCTCTTGTCGGTCATAAGATTCCACTTGACTTATCAGCGCTCCCTGTCTGGACGCTTCTTCCCGGAGAGACTGCTCATAGCTGTTGATCTTTTCTTTTTCCGCCGCCGTCTGTGCCGCCAGCTCACTGCACCGTTCCTGACTGCGCAGAAACACTTCTTCATTTTCCTGAAGCATTTTTTTGTAATATCTGTACAGCGTTCTGCCCAGTCGATCCCGCTCCGGTTTGAGATCTGCTTCCTCCTGTCTGGACAATGCAATCCGCTGCCGGAGTTCCAAAAGTTCCATCCGGATTTCCGACACGGTTTCCTGCTGTTTTGCACACGCCAGAAGATGGAGCCCGTGTTCGATCTCCCTCGTCTCTCTGCGCAGTGCATCCTGTTCCGCTTCGATCATGTCCCGGTTACTCACATGATAGCAAAGCTTTTCTTCCAGCTTATACAATTCTCCTGACAGCTTCTCATATTCGATTCTCGCAATCCGGTCCACAATTCGCTCGGTGTTTGAGAGAACCTCCTGATACTCTTCCTCAGACGCTCTCCTCAGACGTGTAAATTCCCTGATCAGGCAAGCCAGGAGATGCATCTGCTCCTTTTCCTTCTCTTCCTCTGCCTGATACTGTTCTGCGAATCCCCGAATCACCTCCGCCTCTTCCCGGAACCGTCGTATCGTATCCCGCCTGCGGATCTTTACCTGATTGTCCCGATACTGCGCCACATATTTTTCCAGAAGATTCTGGAATTCCTTCATCTGATTCCGCTCCCGGTTCAGCCTGTTCTCCACCGCATCCAGAAACCATTTCTCGATCAGTCCTTTTTCATCCCGACAGTCGGAAAACAGTTCCGAAAGACCGGACTCTTTCAGATTGACTTTTTTGATAATGGACTCCCACTCCCGGTAGTTAATCTGATACTCCATCAGCTTGTCGAAATACTGCCGTGACTGAGCGGCATTGGCGCAATCATAGCAAAAAAAGCGGAGGGAACTGTCCTTTTTATAAGCGTCAAACATCTGCCTGCACGACGCAAAATTTTTCAGGACCATTTCCTTCGCCCCTTTTTCCACTACCGGAAGATGATGAATATCCTGCAGACATGCTTCCCGGTATTCACTGATGAATGTCACCATATCGAGCACTTCTTCCTGCTCTGTCTCCACATCCTGATTCCTGCGGACCATCATCCCGGTCAGAACATATCCGGCTCCCTGATCCAGCGCCCACTCCACCAAAATAAAGGACGGTTTTCCGGTAGTAAAATAACTTTCAAATGCTCTGTCTTTGGCGTCCCGATAGCGTTTATGGACAAATAGCGCTGTTATCATCTGCACCAGTACCGATTTTCCGCCGCCATTGCGCAGAGACAACAATGTACTCTCTCCGTGAAAATGGAAAGTCTCATCGCTGATGCGGATCGCGTTGTTATTATAATTGATATTGATCAGCCGGACGGCGTTGATCTTACTCATTGTTCTTTTCCCCCAGTATTTTAAGGACTCTTACGTAATTGTTCTGGTTCAGAAGATTCCAGTCCATAAAATTATCCAGCTTCTTTGTCGTCTTAATCATTTCATCCTGATCCACATATTCCACCAGCCCCTGTTTCTCCAGAAAGAGCAGAATATAGTGAAGAAAACCTTCTTTCGTTGTCCTCGCCCTGGACCCCCGTTCATCCGACTTCAGAGCCTCATACGCCTGCATCATGTCTGCAAAAGCGATACCCTGACGTTCTTCCTCCTCCTCATCCATACGCTCAGCTCCCTCTTTCAGGCGGCTGGAGATGCAGTTTTGCAGTTCTCCGGTACGGATATATTCTCTTGCCTTACTGCTGCTTCCCTGCCCGTCGTAAAATTCCACCAGAAGCGTCAGAATTACAAACTGCGACAGATAATAAACCTTATCTGTCGCCCCCGACCGGCAAAGAATGCTTTTCAGCTGTCCTTTGGAAAACCCCAGATAATCATTCTCCTCTTTTGGTATCAGATAAATCACATTTCCATACCGTTCAATATTGCTGTCCGCAATCTCTCCCTGAGATTTTACCAGATTCTGCACTTCTTCCTGCTCTGTGTACGCACGGTAAAGAGACGCTTCTTCTTCCTCTTTCAGCTCGTGATGTTTCAGAAGATAATAAAAGATCTCCTGACTCATCCGGACCACATCCAATTCGTATGCCATAATCGTTACTCCTCCCTGACTGCCCAAAGCCGTACATTGGAACAGCAGATAGAACGAACCCCGCCAGTTTCATCCGGGATCCCCGGAAATACAACGGTTTTCCCGTCCTCCACCCGGACTGCGCGGACCCGCACAATCCGTTTTTTCCCTGCATCCGTTTCCGCACCTGCCAGTTTCAGGAGCATCTCGTTTAACTGAAAGTCTTCCGGATTATCCTGAATATACTCGCAGCGTTCCTTTTGAAGCGCTGTCAGATCAATCTCCCGGCTCTTGATCAGCTCTACCATAACCTCTTTAAAAATCTCCACATTCGGGATCAGCTCCCTGCGCTCCTCTTCTTCCATTCGTTCATTCAGCTCCAGAAGAGAGATTCCTTCTTTCCCCGATGCATGGCGGAGCAGGCAGCCAAGACTGCTCTCATATTTCTTAAGTTTCTCCTGACGGATCCTGTCTTTTTCCCGCTTCCAGCTCTCCTCATCAAAATCCAGCTC
The DNA here is from genome assembly GCA_951802115.1 of uncultured Lachnospiraceae bacterium. Classification (GTDB taxonomy): domain Bacteria; phylum Bacillota; class Clostridia; order Lachnospirales; family Lachnospiraceae; genus Hominiventricola. The sequence continues at coordinate 182,886 of CATOPL010000001.1, forward strand.
TTCTTCGCTGTCTGCCTCTGTCTTTCTGCGAGCCGGTCGCTGAAGCTGAAAAGCTTTATTCAGGTTGTAAGCTTTATCCACATCCTGATTAAACAAAGGACGCAGAAAATAATCCAGTCTTGTAAGCGTGTCCGCATCCTTCAGCACCTTATCGTACAATCCGGTCCGAAGCGGGAATCTCTGAATCAATGACATCTGTGAGAGCTGTTCCAGCTCCCTGGTATAGAGGGATTTAAGATCAAAATGACTGCTTAATATCTTCTGATGCTCATCAATCGTCCGGGTCAGATAATTCTCAATCTCCCGCAGATAGCCGAGCTTCTCTTTCTCTTTGGACTGAAGCTGTTGCACATTGATATTTCGTTCCTCCAGTTCTCTGGCCCGGCTCTTAACCATTTCCCGGTAATCCTGAAATTTCTGCCGGGTGTTCTGAATCGTATCCAGGTTCTCCAGAAGAATTGTCTCATAATCCCGCACGGAGTAGCTCAGAGCATTCCTGCGGATCTTTCCGCAGGCATCCTGAATCTTCTGAAGCTGAACACGCAGCAGATTAAAGACATTTTTAATCTCATCCACAGCCTTGTCATAACTCTGTTTTTCCAGATGCATCTGAAAAATCATTTCGTGGATCGTCAGTTTCATATTATTTTCAATTTCCAGAGTAGAGAGCAGCAGATTATATCCATCATCGGTCAGATAATAAGACGTGCGCCGGAATTCCTGGTCCACATAGACAATGCGGTTAGCCACATAACTGACATGCATATTTCGATATTCATTTTCTTCGAAGTCGAAACCTTCAAAGTACATTGCTTTTCCCTCATTGGAGAGAATAACATTGACAATAAAATCACCCAGCTGTTTGCACTCGTCATAATTAATGCTTTTATGAAAATGCTGCATATTGACCGTATCGATATAAGCGCCGATATCATCCATCGTACAGCGTTCTTCTTTGAGCGACTGCTCCATAATATAGAGAAGAACCGCAAAAATAAGATTGATCTGTTCCGCACCGGAAGAAAAACCATACTGTTTCCAGGTAGTCTTCTGGATGCTGTTCTGGATCAGCATAAAATGAAGCCCGACGCTCTTCATGCGACGGGGAAAATGTTTCAGAAAATCATATTGCATGGAATATCCTTCCTGCTGCTTTCAGCATCTGTTTCCGGACAGAACTGGATTCTGTAAATATTTTATTCATCACTGCAAAAATCCGTTGCGTTTAAAATTTCCTGCGGGATGTATGTTCCTTTTTGCAGAATCTGTCTCATTTCTGCCGATATCTCATCCGGAAAATATTGAAAAAACATTTTTTCAATATTTCGATTCTGCCTGTCTTTCATATCCGGCAGACTCTTTACCCGGACTGCTTTTTTTAGCATGGCCTCATAGGCCGGACAAAACGGTCGAATCTGACGCCTAGGAGCGCACAGCCTCATCAGATTTTCCCAGATTCCGATGCCCTCATAGTCCAGATCTCCAAAATACCAGATCTCATTTTGGGAATCCGTCATATAAGGCTCCACACAGAGGTCAAAATCCCGAAAAGAACGAAGAATCCCTTTGCCGGCGCCGTAGATCAGCGTCCCTGTCTGCATACCGAAGATTGTTTTCCCCCCGTTCAGAAGATGGCGGCGCATACTGTAAAATGTATCTTTATTTTCCAGAATCAACAGATTCTGCGGAACCTTTCTGGTGTGAGAATAGTATGACAGCGGCTCTGTAGTCTCATAGACGTTCAGTTCTTCCAGAGAAATCCCGCAGTGTTTGAGAATTTTCTTTCCCTGTTCTTTCGTCAAAAACTTCTCCCTGCCCCAGATTTCAAAGCTGCGCTCGTTCACCGACTGCGGAATATCAGAGCGCCCCTTCTTTTCCCGAAGCCAGGTATTCAGCATCTGTACCCACGCCCGTTCCTGACGGTAAACCTCCAGATGAGACAGATAATAATCAATCGAAATTGACGGAACAAGGAAAAACCTCAGTTCCTCCAAAAGCGGACCTGTTTCTTTCTTTTCTTCCGTGAGCCAGTATTCCCGGTAAAGCGCCGGTTTTTTACCATTTTTCCCGGATGCCTTCAAAGGCTTGATCCTGCCCGCTTCCAGCAGTTCTGTAATATACTTGTATTGCTGCCCATACTCCTGCTGCTGTTTCGCCGCAAGAAGAGCTTCCAGAGTGATGCGCTTCATGAATGTAAATTACTCCTGTATCCGCCTTTTATCTTTCCGTCCATGCCATACGAGGATTCTTTTTTACTGCTTTCAGTATACTATGAAACTGTCCCCTTTTCAAGGCGAAAAGAGTTTTACGTCTGATGCCTGTACAAAACTCAGAGCGTGTTTGAACATTGCCCGCAGACTAAACAAAAGGGCTTCCATAAAATGCACACCTCTCCCTGCGCGCAGCGCTTATATGGAAATACACAGACAAATAAACTGTCCGTTCCAGTCCCAAAAATGCTGTAAACACAGGGCCACAGTCACATTTTGTGGCAGCCCTTTTCTATAATCATGCCTGTAATTTTAAACTATGATCCGCAGGTATGTCCTCCGCAGCCATGATTGCCGCAGTTCCCGCCGTGATGCTCTCCATGGTGATCGCAGCGCACGTTCGGATTGTAGTCAAGTTCCCCTTTCAGCAATGCTTCCACTGCCTCATCTGCATCTCCGGATACACCGCCGTAAAGTCTGATTCCGGCTGACGCCAGCGCATTTTGTGCTCCGCCTCCGATCCCGCCGCAGATCAAAGTTTCTACCTGATGCTCTTTCAGGAAACCTGCCAGTGCTCCATGCCCGCTTCCATTCGTGTCCACGACTTCAGAAGATATAATTTTTCCGTCCTGAACCTCATACAGCTTGAACTGCTCCGAATGCCCGAAATGCTGGAAAATCTGTCCATTTTCATAAGTTACTCCAATTTTCATCGTCCCATAATCTCCTTTTTCTTGAAACTCTCCGGCAATCTTCATACAATGTCCGCGAAAGCAGGCTGAATGTTTCTCGCACAGCATATAATTACCACCCGCAATGCGCAGTTCCTTTCCCTGCACCAGACAGTCCGCCAGCTTTTCTCTGGCGCTGCTGTAGATCGCCTGTACCGTAGTCCGGGCCACCCGCATCTGTACCGCACACTGTTCCTGCGTCAGATGTTCCAGGTCCATCAGCCGGATACATTCAAACTCGTCCAGTGTCATTGTGAGCCCTTCCCACGATGACGCCTGACCGTCTGCCGGCGCAAACCGCGCACAGACAGGTTCCGCACAAATACGTCTTCTTTTGCATGGCCTTGGCATTTTCCTACCTCCGACTGCCGTCAGACACCCATGGAAGACCCCGGAGCAAACCCTTACATAACGCTCCCCGGATGTCCTCTCTAAGTCTATTATAACTCGTATTTGACATATGTCAATAATATACGATACATCCTTTTATCCCACATGGATATCCGTCGTTTAAAATCCTCTTTCTTTCAGTTCTGCCGCGATCTTTTCATACGTTGACAGTATCACGCCGTATTTTCTGCCCATTCGTACCACCTCAAAAATCAGTCCGTCCATCTCAGAAAGCTTTCCCTGTTTTACATCACGCTGCATGGAAGTGGAGGCCTCCGGCGTCAGGCTGTCCAGAATATCCAGATTTGTATTTACTATATCCGTCTCAAAACGAATTCCCATGGCGTTTGCCAACACATCAATTTCCCGGATCAAGGCCGCAAATGTATCCCGAATCTTACCAGGTTTCTGCATCTCTCCTGCCATCGCGTCATAATACTGCCCGCATGCCGCTGCCGGAGAAACATAGGAAAATTTCTGCAGTGCGTCTCTGCGAATATTGTCTGACAGAACTGCAGTAATCCCGCTCTCATCCAGATCTTTTTTCACCTCTGCCAGAATATCCCGGTATTCTGAAGGCTCTCTGACTCCGAATACTACGCGGAAAATATCTCCCTTCTGCCACAGACATCCCGGCTCTTTAATTTCTCCCGCAATATAGATGCAGCCATCTGTTACCAGTATTTCCGGCAGCTGCCTTTGAAGCCTTCCCCCGGTCCCGTAAATATTCAAAAGCGGTATTACGACCGTCCCCGGCTTCGCCGCCCCGCGGATAAAAGGAATCGTCTCTTCCAGGGAATACCCTTTTACACAGACAAAAATAATATCCGGATGTCCATGATAATGCTCCATATCTGTGGCTTTGACCGGACATATCGTATAATTCCCTTTTTTTGTTGTCTCCATATGCAGTCCTTCTGTCTGCATTGCTTTCAGATGAGCTCCTCTTGCAATCAACGTCACATCTTTTCCCGCCTCTGTCATACAGGCTCCCATGCAACCTCCGGTTCCTCCGGCCCCGATAATCAGATATTCCATTCTTTTACGTCCTCCTTTTTCCGGTCTGTCATCTGTTTTCTGATACTTCCACAAAATCTATGAGGTCTCCATTCCTTCTTCATAAAATCTGCAGCCGCAGCGCCCGTGTTCTTTTACCTGATACAATGCAGCGTCCGCTTTCTGATACAGGTCATCTGTAAAACCACTGTCTGAAAATGCCCCGCCCACACTCAGTGAAACCTGAGGCAGTCCATCCTGCGGATTCATCAGCTGATCATTCATTTCTGTAATCTTTCTCTTAATCACAGCGCTCATTTCCTCTGTCATACTGGTCAATATAACAGCGAATTCGTCTCCTCCGATCCTCGCCGGATAATCTGTGGCGCGAAACCCGTCTTTCAGAAGTCCCGCCACCTTCTTCAGTACCTGATCCCCAACCTCATGTCCGTATCCGTCATTCACCAGTTTAAATTTATCCACATCGACAATCAAAAATCCCAGCGGAGCATCCTGCATCCGAAACACATTTTTCAGCTGTTCAAATCCGCCTCTGTTTATAATGCCTGTCAGCGGATCATGCTCTGCACGGTAACGAAGCATTGCCTCATTGGCATTTTTTATCTCAAAAATATCATTGTATGTTAAAGCCAGATATTTGAATTCATAGGAACCTGTAATCTCCATCATTTTTTCTTCTCTGATACAGTTTACATAAACATGAAGCGGCTTTACGATCAGCACACTGATCATAATAAAAGTAATAATTGTTTCCACAAACAATATACTGATCAGCCGGCGCTGATTTGCCATCGTAGATTCCAGATCCCCGGCATTTTCAAGCATCTGCCGATGAGTCAGCTCATGTATACTTTCCATCGAATTGTCAACGCTGTCAAAAATCTGCGTCTTGGCCTCCTGATAGGCAGGACCGAAAAGTATCTCTCTGGCCTTTTCGATCATATCCTGCTGATTCAGACTCTGATCCTGGCTGTTTAGATGAACTGACTGCACTTCCGAAGGCAGACCGTCCTGTTCATATCCCTGTGCCTCCGAGACAAGCCGCATGGCATAGATTTCTTCTGTCATCAGATCCGTGGAATGCTGAAGCGCTTCCAGCATATATTCGTATGTTTTTTCTCCGTCATAATAACTTTTCAGCTGCTCCAGCGCCGTTTCTCTGCGCCGGGTAACATGCACTTCCGTAAAATAATTTTCCATATAAACGGGGTCAAACGTCACCGCATATAGTCTTGCCTGTTCAGTCAGGTAAGCAGAACCCTCTGTTAACAGCAAATGATTTTCTTCGCAGACAATATAATCGTCCATGGAATTGTGTACATCCTTATATTTTTGCGAAATATGAATAGTTGCCGATATCAGCATAATATACAAAAAGAACGATATACATATCATAATTATATTTACAGTACTGATTCGGATCCCATTAATTTTCCCCGGTTTTTTCTCCGCCATTGTCATTCCCCTCCCTTTTGTATCCGTTAACTTTTCTCTGGCATCGCACTGCCGGATTTTATCCTGTTAAAATATAACATATTTTAATATAATTTCCAATATCGATTATGGCAAAGTCCACCCTTTCTTCCTGTTCACAATCTTTATAAGACCTGTCTGAGCACATGAAAAGCTACCGTAAAATACGATTCTGTCTGTTTGCTCAACAGCGCTTTACAGAATATATGGGACTGAAAAACAAGTTTTCAGTCCCATATATTCTGTTTCCTTTGCGGTCTACTGCCCGCACATGACAATCACCTTATCCGGGGTGGTCTGCGGCGGAATACTCCTGGTTGTCGAACTGTACAGTACGATCAGCGTGTTCCCTCCCGGATTTCCATAAAAGGTTTGGTTGTTCCTTGTAACTACTTCCGTTGCCGGAGAAAGATTCAGTTTCAGCGACTGATCCGATGCTGTCAGCACATTATTAAAATATGCGACAGTCACCATCTGCCCTTCTGTCCGGGGCGCTACCACCGCGGCCACAAACTGCGGCGGGTAGATCAGAGGAGCCGGCTGACTGCTGCTGTAGAACACGGTCACCGGCATCGTCTCATATAAAGTCTCAAAATTTATTACATACGTATTTGCGTTTACAAAGAAATTAGTAATCCCGCCTTCCTCATCCTCCACTGTGATTAACTGTGTACATCCGCCGTATCCTCCCCCATTTGCAGACATCATCTGCATCTGTGTGATTACTCCGGTCACTGACAGATATACCGGTCTTCGGTTCCACCCTCTTGGGTCAAAGTCCATTGCCATAACCAACAATCCTTATTTTCTTTTCCCCATATCATATGACTTTTCCTGCTTTTCTGACAATATAAAATGCCGGAGATTCAGCATGTCAGGCACACTTACATGTGTATCACAGGTCAAAGAACGAAATATTTATGAAGTTTCATACTATTGAAGACATTCTGCAGAGACTGATCGGTTCGTATCCGCAGATTGATATCATCTGTCTTGGAATCGCCGGTTTTTATGACTGCAGACACCTGCAGAGCTCCTGGTTTTCTCCATCTGACAATTCTGACATTGTCAGAGATCTTTCCGCTGCCAGGTCTGATGCAAAATGGACACGAAAAAAGCGACTGAATAAGCCGCTTTTTAATGGAGATAGCAGGACTCGAACCTGTGACCCTCTACACGTCAAGCAGATGCTCTCCCAGCTGAGCTATATCTCCATGCGCAGATTATAGCACAGTCTGATGCAAAATGCAAATCCTTTTCTCCATTTTCACGCCGCTCCTTACTGTTCTGCTGCTTTTCACACCGCCCAGTATGGCCGTTTCATACAGGCTGGCTTCGGAATGTGCGCTGTGATACCGGAGCGTGTTTGAGCATTGCCTTCTGGCAGCAAAAGAAATTCCCCAATCTTTAGAGATTATTTTAAGAATATTATGTTATAATAAAGACCACGCGGCATCCGTCAGAAGTCTGCTTTGCAGCCGCCTTCCTCATCGCCTGTATAAACAATAGAAAAGAGATCGATATTATGAGAATCCTTCTTGTAGAAGATGATGAAAAATTAAATGATTCTCTCGCCTTTCAGCTGAGAGCGGAAGGATTTTCCGTGGACACCTGCAGGGATGGAGAAGAAGCTCTGTATTACATAGGAGAAAACATTCATGATCTGATCCTTCTGGACCGGATGCTTCCACAGATCAGCGGTACAGAAGTATTAAGACAGATACGGCGCAGAAATAATCAGACACCCGTCATCCTGATCACAGCGCTGGGGTCTCTGGATGACAAAGTAACCGGACTGGATCTGGGGGCCGACGACTATCTGGTCAAACCTTTTGCCTTTGAAGAACTGATGGCGCGTATCCGCTGCGTCGCCCGCCGTCCGAGAAAGCTCCGGCTCGGGGAGCGGTTCACCTGGGGCGATATTACTTATCTTTCAGATGAAAATATACTTACCGGCAGTCTGGGCAGTTGTCACATGTCCAAAAGAGAAGGCTCCCTTATGGAAGCCTTTCTCAGAAGTCCCGGACAAACACTGTCACGCACTCTTCTTCTCAGCAAAGTATGGGGCATGGACAGTGATGTAGAAGACGGCAATCTCGATAATTATATTCATTTCCTGCGAAGACGGCTGAAAACAGTCAGTCGTTCTGTACAGATACAGACTGTCCGCGGTATAGGCTACCGCATCAGCTGCTCTGATTTATAAAGCGTCTATTTTGCTGCCCTGCAGAACTTTGTACGGTTATCGCTGCCTCAGCCATCTGCCCATACATTTTACCAGGCAGTCCGGGTCCAGCGGTTTGCTGATATGTTCGTTCATTCCCGCTTTCCGGCTTTCCATCACATCCTCTGCAAAGGCATTTGCGGTCATAGCAATGATCGGGATCGCCTCTGCATCCTTCTGTCCGGACTCTCTGATTGCCCTTGTCGCCTCATATCCGTTCATTACCGGCATCTGAATATCCATAAAAATCAAATCATAGTAACCTGCTCCCCGATTTTCAAACATCTGCACGGCTTCTGCCCCGTTTTCCGCCAGCTCCGGTTCCGCCCCCGTCTCTCTGATAAGCTCTTCGGCAATCTCCCGGTTCAGTTCATTATCTTCAACCAGAAGAATCCGACAACCTTCCAGGGACAGACCGGACCAGTCGTCCATTTCGATGTGTTCGTCTGCCATTTGTGTTTTTTGAACAGCTGCATCTATATCCTGCTCTTTCAAGTACAGCGTAACCGTGAACTGACTTCCTTTGTTTTTCTCACTCTCCACCTGAATTGTGCCGTTCATCATCTGAATAATATTCTGGGCAATCGCCATACCCAGTCCGCTTCCTTCGATTTTACTTACCCGGGAATCTTCTGCACGGCTAAAAGGCTCGAAGATGTGTCTGACAAATTCCTCATCCATTCCGATTCCGTTATCCCGGAATATAAATTCATAGCATCCGTATCCGTATTTTCCGGAAGACTTTTCTTTGATTTCCAGTTCAAGTTTTCCGCCTCGCGGTGTATATTTCACAGAATTTCCGAGAATGTTCACAAACACCTGCTGAATTCTCATCTGATCTCCGATCACATATTCATGTTCCACATCCACGGAACAAAGCAGCAACTCCAGCCCCTTTTCCCTGGCAGCCGGTCGAATCATTGTCAGTAGATTCTGCACCAGCTCAGAAAGACAGAAATTCTCCTCAGACAGACTGATTTTTCCGGACTCAATTTTACTCATATCCAGAACTTCATTGACCAGCGCCAGAAGATGCCTGCTGGATACTTTGATCTTGTCCAGACAGTCTTTTACCCTCTCCGGTTCCAAAAGGTGAGAGCCGGCAATCGTCGTCATCCCGATAATCGCATTCAAAGGTGTCCGGATATCGTGACTCATCCGGGAAAGAAAATCACTTTTGGATGAATTCGCCAGCTTGGCCGCCTCATACGCTTCTTTCAGAACCTGTCTCGACTGTTCTTCCTTTATCTTGCTTTCTGTTACATCCTGCGCCACGTAGAGCGCTGTTCTGGCACCTCCTTTTTCTTCGTCTGCCAGAATTACAGTTGCCCGCACCCAACCTTCCTTCACATAGTCAAAACCGCCGTTTACTTTCCTGTATTCCATGGCGATAACCGGATGCTCTTCCGTAAGTTCTTCCACAAGCCTCTGATAACCAAACGTTCTCAAATAGCACTCCCGGTCATCCGGATGTACAAACTTTTCCGCATAGGATAACACTCCTGCTTCATAGTTTCTCCTGCTTCCCAACGCTTCCCCGGCCTCTTTGTACTCGCTGACGATCTGAAAGGTGTTTTTTTCCAGATCCAAATAATAAGAAGAGAAGAAAAGACTGCTCAGACTGGCGATAATCGCCGCACGCTGTTTTTGTTCAATGGAGCTTTTTTCCTGCTGAAGTTTTTCTTCTGTGATATCTCTCCCCAGAATATTGACGATCACACGATCTTTCTGCCTCAAAAAAAATATATGATTTTCCACCCACATAATCGAATCTTTTCGAATGCGATATTCACATATTTCTTCTCTGGATTTCTGAACCCGTTCCGCCTTTTTACGAAGATTGGCCAGAGAAAAGGCATTCAAAAACCGCTCCCTGTCCATTTCATGTATGCCGCTGGCAGCCGCCTTTTGAATATAATACTCATAATCTCCCGTTACCGCCTGATCAGGCCGTTCCCCTTTGTTGAGATACACACGGTCACACATCCCGGTATCCAGATGAACCGTTGTCATGATATTATACCTTGAACGCACAACTGCTGCCAGCCGTTCCTGATTCTGAATGTTGATCTCCTGGCGCTCCAGACCCTCACGATATGCGTCATGCACATCTTTAGAATAGATCATCACGCTCTGTCTGCTGTCCGTATATTGATAATCCGGAATAAACTCCAGAGTATACCACCGGTAATCTTCTCCCACACGTTTCCGATAACTGCAGCTTGTCATCTCTTTTCCCGCTTTCAGTTCCCGGCGCAGATAGTTAATATCTGAAAATTTCGCATATCTTTCCCTGTCATCTTCGAACAGCATCACACTCCCGGCAAACCATTTCAGATATCCAGACAGTGTTTTCGGCATTTCCGTCGGATCCTCGAATTCCTCCGAGTCCATTTTCACAATTTCATAACTGTCATCCGTCAGATTTCCTCTTATGATTTTATGGAATGTATAATTTGCCACCTCAATATGAGGCGTAATCGTGATGACAAACGCGGGAATCCCGTCCCCCCACATTGTCCTGACAGCCGTAATATCTACAGCTTCCCCAAATGGATTGTCGTAATTAATGCTCTTGCTTTCCTTTTTATTTTCTATATACAAAAGCGGACAGTTTCTGCAGCTTCCATTCCATGCTTCATGGCAGACCATACCCAAGTCCGTCCGGGGCATATTCTCCTTTATACATTTATTATAGTATAGAATACGGTGATCATCCTCACGTATCACATAAATCCCTGTTGACGGAAGGGAATCCAGAATTGATGCATAATCCTCCAGCCTCACTGATCCTGCCTCCTGATATCTATTATTTCTGCAAACAGCGAACCGGAACAGATTGCCAGCGCATCCATTCACAGCATGCAGAACTCCCGCTGTACTGCAGTCTGATACAAAATCCCTGACACGTCCGTCAGGAACTCTGAAAAGCCAATTCAGGCCTGAATATTTTATCCTATTTTATCAGATTTCAGGACATATTTCACTACCTGATTTCAAAATATGCGGATCCTTTCTCCTGTTTCCTTCTGCGCGCTCAGAAAAGCTTATGATCTGCTCTGTTAAAAAACCATGACCTGTGCTATACTATATCTCATCACCATGTACTCCCTTCATCTCGCCGCGCAGGCTATTATGAGGCAGATTTCTGTTAAAAGCGCATGAACATAACATTTCCGGACGACTATAAAAACAGGAGGATCTATTTTATGCAAACCCCTTACAAATTTTTTCTGTTGTTATCCATTTGCACTGCTGTCCTGACTGCAGGTTGCAGCAAAACCAGCCAGAATACAGAAACACCCGGCAATGCCGGGCTGGAGACTTCTTCCGAAAACGGCGCTTCCTCTGCATCGATCGACTTTGAGGCTGTCACCATTGATGGGACTGCCGTCTCAGCCGATCTGTTTTCAGAAGCCAGACTTACCATGGTCAATGTATGGGCTACTTACTGCAATCCCTGTCTGAGCGAAATGCCGGGACTTGGAGAGCTTGCCGACGCTTATAATCCTGAAGATTTTCAACTGATTGGAATTATCAGTGATGTTCCGGAAGGCGCAGAGGAAAAAGCTTTGAATCATGCATCTGATCTGGTTGAACAGACCGGTGCAGATTACCCGCATCTGCTTCTGAATGAATCGTTGTATCGCGCGCTTCTGACCGAAGTATCCGCGGTTCCGACGACTTATTTCATCAATGAGGGAGGAGAAATCCTCGATATCGTGACAGGCGCCATGGAGAAATCTGCATGGGAGGAAAAGATTGATGCACTTCTGGAAAAATAATTCTTCATATTTTTGGGTATACGGACTCCTGATAGGAATCTTCTGTTTCATTGCCGGCCTGTCAGAAGGGCAGTTTACTGTCATATGGCAGAAAGCCATCATGATCTGTCTGGAATGTATCGGAATCGGGTAAATGCCATGAACAAACTGCGTCTCACCATACAAATCGTTTATACAATCCTCACGAACGGCTATGCCTATGGTTTTCTGGCAGGAAAAATCTATCGGGGCAGGCTGAAGTATGCCTGTGTTCCTGGCCTGAACTGCTATTCCTGCCCCGGCGCTATCGCATCCTGCCCCATAGGGGCCCTGCAGGCGCTCCTAAATCAACAGGGGTTCCATATTCCCTTTGCAGCACTGGGGTTTTTCTTCCTTTTCGGAAGCATCCTGGGGAGGACCGTATGCGGCTGGCTGTGTCCGTTTGGCCTTGTACAGGACCTTCTCCATAAAATACCCTTTCTTCAGAAAAGAAAAAAGCTGCCTTTTCATCAAATATTCAAACACGGAAAATACATAGTCCTCCTATTCCTGGTATGTACAGGCTCCCTGTTTCTGTTTGGAGGACTTGCCAAAATCCCGGCTTTCTGCAAATATCTGTGTCCTTCCGGCACGCTTCTGGGCGCACTGCCCCTGCTGCTGACCAACAGGCTTCTGCGCAGTCAGATCGGCGGACTGTTTTTCTGGAAACTCGGAGTGTTGCTTATACTTCTTCTGCTGTCCATAAAAGTCTACCGCCCCTTCTGCCAGTATCTCTGCCCGCTGGGCGCCGTCTATGGACTCTTTAACCGTTTTAGTCTGATACAGATCCGCTGGGAAAAGGAACGCTGCATCTCCTGTCAGGCCTGCCAGAAGGTATGCCCTGTAGATCTTCCTGCTGATCGAATATCTCATTCCCCGGAATGTATCCGCTGCGGAAGATGTATCGAAGCCTGCCCTGTAAAATGTCTACACATATCAGGCCCTGCTCGTCAGAACCACAGATAAATCTACAATCCTGTGGTTCTTTGAGCTGCCGTATAAAGACCGCCAGACTGCTCCGTTTCCTTAGGATTTTCTGATTTTTGGACTTTTTCTTTCTGTTGTTTTTTCCTTTTCAGCTGCTCAATCTGACGCCTGACATTTTCAATCTGCTGTTCAATCTTTTTCACTTTTTCCTCATCCTTATTACGAATGGCCTTTTCTTTCTCCTGATTCAGCTGCAAAAGTTTCTGCTCCAGAGCTTTCAGACGAACGTCACTTCCACCTCCGGAAAAGCTGCCCCCTTCCATAGACGGCATACCAAAACCAACTGCGTTTACATTCATTATCTGCTACCTCCTGTTTAAAGTTGGACTGTTTATCAACAGTTCCTCCTTCTCTATATCGTCGGACCCGTTCTGAGAATCACAGGATTGATGCAAACCGTCTGTTTCCTGTTGTAAACTGCCAAAAAGCATCCACAGCCGATATGTTCCGTCAGAAACCGCATTTTCAACTGTCCCGTGATTTTTCTGCACAACCGCTCGTATATTTGAAAGTCCGATTCCTTCCCTTGGAAGTATCTGTAATTCCTTTGCACAGCTGTTCTCAATCGTCAGCATCCAGAAATTTCCTTTTTTCCGGCTGAACATACGGAGCAGTCTCTCTTCTTCCGGCACTTCTTCACATGCCCTGATGGCATTGTCGACGGCATTCGACAAAAGAACGCACCAGTCTATATCCTGGATCGCGCTGCATCCTGGAATTGCCAGTTCACATTCAATCCTGATACCTTTTTGCTTCGCCGCAGAAAATTTACTTCCCAAAAGCGCGTCAACTGCTGCATTTCCTGTCCTGACCACACAGGACAGTTCTGCCGCAGTCTGTTCCAGACTGACCAGATAATCAATCGCCCGGCCTGTTTTTCCTGTTTTTAAAAGTTCTGTCAGCACAGTCAGATGATTCTGAATATCGTGGCGAAACGCTCTTGTCTGTCTCTCGCGCAGAACCGCTTCCTGCATATAATGCTTCTGATCTTCCGCCTGTTGTTCCAGCAGACAAAGCCTTTGTTCCGCACGCAGAATCTGCAGAATTTTCTGATAAGCCGACAGGATTGCCAACAGGCAGATGCAGGCGAAAAACTGCACAAACAAAAGCTCTCCATGATTAATATTTAACATGGTCCGGATCTGACCGCTCCTTGTATCCACCTGAATTTCGTCTCCATAGACCGCAACTTGTATAATTCTCATGACCAGCGATATGAAAAAAACAGGAATTGTCAGCTGTATCAGCGTCTGTCGGTTTGTCTTGGAAATATCCTCCCGAAAATGTCTCAATATAAAAATATAAAGACTGTTTACCAGCAGCAATCGCAGGCACTCTCTCACAGTATCTGACGGCGGGATCCACTTCTCATGTTCCAGTAAAAAGGGCAGTAAGATCCGGTACCCGACCCAGCTTGTAATTCCCCCGCTGACACTTAAAACTGACAGAACAAGCACGGACATGGTCATTGCTTCCACCCATTTTCTTTTCAGGAGTGTCCTGCCACAGCAGGTCAGCAGCAGAATCTCGGCCACAAGTCCAAAGCTTCCCTGCAGATGATATATAATCTCCCAGGTATGGGCAGCGGCAGACAACGCCATATAACAGATTCCCTGCCGCCATCGGAACGGAACCGTACAGTACCTGCAGTAAAAGAAAAACGTTATCAATGGCAGCATCATATGGGCAAGCAGGCCTGGAACAACCATATACCATTGAAACTCACAGCATATATCTGTAAAATTCTTGATCAGCCATTCCATTGTCTTTTCCCCATATACTCCATCATTTTTTTCATAAGTATCGAATGACAGTTTTTGGAAACCGGAATCTGTTCCCCGTTTTCCAGGAAAGCCCTTCCCTCTCTGTATTCCGACAAATACTCCGGATTAACCAGGAAGCTGCGATGACATTTTATAAAATCCGGCGCGGTCTGCTGCTCCACTTCTTTCAGTTTTCCGTAGTATTCGATAATCCCATTTTTTGTATGCAGAAATATCTTCCGATTCATCACCTCACAGTAATAAATATCTTTAAGCTTTATATTTCTGCACCAGTGCATGGTCTGCACAGACAGATATTTCTCTTCCCTGCTGTGCAGGCGCTTCAGGCTGCGTTTTAATGCTTTCTCCAAGCGCTGATCCTCTACCGGCTTGCACAGATAATCCATAGCCTCCACTTCAAACGCATCCAGCATGCATTCCTTCAGTACCGTCACAAAGATCAGTATCCCTTCAAATTCTTTCTTCCTGAGCCGTTTTGCCAGATCCATCCCGTTTAAATCGGGCATTTGAATATCCAGAAAAATCAGATCAAAATCCAGAGACGTATACAGAAACTGCACTGCATTCGTATAGCAGGAAATACGAAACGGCTCTTCCCACTGTTCCAGCTTTGAAGCAATCATCTGTTTCAGCCGCTCACACATCACAGACTCGTCATCACAGACTGCAATTTTTATCATGGCAGAATCTCCTTCCTCTTTGCTGACCAGTACCTGTTATAACATCTGTCAGCTCACTTATAAAGCAGAATGTTGCAGAAAGACCGAAAAATGCTGTCAGATGACATTCACAATCAAGTACTGTCAGACACACTCTGAGGCTGCCGCAAAACGCACTCATGTTTTGCAGCAGCCCCAGAACCACATTTCGCAGCGTCCCGTGCGCTTCTTATGATCTGCCCCGGTCTTGTCCAATACACCACCGTGAAGCCTGAACAGAACCTAGCTTTGCCTCTCCGCAAATATCCCGGCAATCTCAAGATCTTCCGGCGTTGTAATTTTCAGATTCCCGTAAGAGCCTTCTACCAGATGGATCGGACATCCGCAGACATTTTCCACCACCATCGCATCATCTGTAATCTGGATTCCCTGTTCCAGAAGTTCTTTCTCTTTTTTAATCACTTCCCGATAGGCCGGAATAATCAACTCTGACGCAAACACCTGCGGCGTCTGAACCTGCCAGACCAGACTCCGGTTAGGCGTCATTCGAACACATCCTTTTTCATCTGTAATCTTAATCGTATCTTTTACCGGCATCCCCACCACACAGGCACGGCTTCTGCACACTTCCTGATAGGCACGGTCGAGTATTTCGTCATTAATAAAAGGACGTGCGCCGTCATGGATAAAGATATACCCGTCCATTCCGTACTCTTTTTCCAGTACGCGGAGTCCTTCCCACACAGAATGATAACGTTCGGCCCCGCCTTCTACAACTGCTTTCACTTTCTGAAATCCATATTTCTCTACTATTTCCCGGCGACAATATGATATCTGTCCTTTTCCGGCAATCAAAATCACATCATCGATCAGCCCGGATTTCTCAAATACATTCAATGAATAATACAAAACCGGTCTGCCATGGATAAGAAGGTACATTTTGGACTGCGTCATGCCCATACGCTTTCCGCGCCCGCCGGCCAGTACGATTGCCGCACAACGTGATTTTTTCATCTCTTCTCCTGTCGTTCTCCCAGTTTCAGATTCGGGACTGCATTCAGATCCAGTCCGTGGCGGACTCCTCTTTGGTATTCATAGTATGCCGCCGCACCGATCATCGCCGCGTTGTCTGTACACAAAACGGGAGACGGATAATACAAGGAGATCCTTTCTTTTTTACATGCTGTTTCCATCATAGAACGTAAAGAAGTATTAGACGCAACACCGCCGGCAAGGACCAGCTTCTGCATCCCGTAATCCTTCACCGCCGCCAAAGCATGAGATACCAGTACATCGCAGACCGCCTTCTGAAATGAAGCCGCGATATCCGCCTGACAGACTTCTTCTCCTTTCATCCTGCAGCCGTTGATATGGTTTAATACGGCTGATTTCACACCGCTGAAACTGAAGTCATAAGGCGCCCCTTCGACTTTTGCCCGCGGAAAATGTATGGCATCTGCGTTTCCCTCTTTTGATATCCGATCTATTTTCGGACCGCCCGGATACCCCAGGCCGACAGCGCGGGCAACTTTGTCAAATGCTTCGCCGGCCGCGTCATCTCTGGTCTTCCCTGTGATCTCATATTCTCCGTAATCGTGCACAATCACCAGATGGGTATGCCCCCCTGAAACCACAAGGCAGACAAAAGGAGGCTCAAGTTCCTGATGTTCAATATAGTTAGCTGAAATATGCCCTTCAATATGATGTACGCCGACCAGCGGCAGTCCGGCCGCATAGCTGATCGCTTTCGCCTCCGCAACCCCTACCAGAAGAGCTCCTACCAGCCCGGGACCATAAGTGACGCCGATTGCATCCAGATCCTTCAACGTTACATCTGCCTGGCCCAGCGCCTCCTGAATCACGTAATTGATCCGCTCTACATGCTTTCTTGACGCAATTTCCGGAACCACTCCGCCATACAGAGTATGCAGATCAATCTGTGAAGATATCACATTTGAAAGAACTTCTCTGCCGTTTTTCACAACTGCGGCTGCAGTTTCATCACAGGAGCTTTCAATCGCCAGAATCAATATTTCTTTTTTTTCTTCCATGGTTGCCGCTCACTCTTCCTTATCAAAATCCAGTTCCACAGACATCCGGTCTTTTCCCGCCTTTGCAGCCGGAAAGATACTGCGTACCTCTTCCATATAATCTTCCGGGCGCGTCAGCGACGGACTATAGTGCGTCAACCACAGTTCTCTGACTTTTGCTGACTTTGCCAGACCCGCCGCCTCTAAAAATGTCATATGTTTATGTTCTCTGGCCTTTGCCTCTTTCTCCTTCTCTCCGTACATTCCCTCGCAGATAAAAAGGTCCGAATGCCGCGCATGCTCTGCAATCGCCTGGACTGGCCTGGTATCTGTACAGTACGTAAGTTTGATGCCTTTCCTCTGCTTTCCCAGAACCATCTCAGGTGTGTATGTCTTTTCCTCTGTCAGAATCGTCTCACCCTTCTGAAGCCTGCTCCAGTATTTTTTGGGAATATCCAGCCGAAGAGCTTCTTCCAGCTGAAAGCGTCCTGCACGATCCAGTTCCAGAGTGTATCCATAACACAGGACATTGTGATTTACTTTAAACGCCTTCAGCCGATAGCCATTCAAATCGAATTCTTCTTCCGCTCCGTTTATCTCCCTGAACCGGATCGAAAACGGCAGTTCCGGTGCAATGACCCGAAGTGAATTAACTACCCGTTCCAGACCCTTGGGTCCGATCAGAGTCAAAGGTTCCGTCCGGTCCGCATTTCCCATAGTCAGAAGAAGGCCCGGAAGACCGCTGATATGATCTCCGTGATAATGAGTAAAGCAGATTACATCAATGGGTTTAAAACTCCATCCTTTTTCCTTGATGGCGATCTGCGTTCCTTCTCCGCAGTCAATCAGCAGACTGCTCCCATTATAACGCACCATCAGGGAAGTCAGCCAACGATAGGGAAGCGGCATCATCCCACCGCTCCCCAGCAGACAGATATCAAGCATAATCTCTCCTAACTTTATAACTTTGCAGCTTCCGTCGGCGTCAGCAGAATTCACATTGCCCTTTTGCTTTCAGCCCTTGAAAACTACGCTACACGGGAGACTGTCTTTTTACAAAAATTCCGTCTCCTCTTCCACTGCCACAGGAAGCAGGAAGCCTCTGATCAGACGCTCATAGCACGTCTCACACAGATCAAACTGATGACGCTCCCCGTCTCTATTCGAAAAATATCCCCAATGGGTATCCCCTGAAAATACACCTTCCTGTATGATTCCTTTTTCCAGTTTCAATTCCCGCCCGCATTGATTGCAGACGATCTTTTTTAATATTTTTTCTTCTGTTCCCACATACTGGCGCATATTTTTATCCTCCCCGTATCACAGCTTTTTCGCTTACATGGAGATTATATATTGCCTCCAGATTTAATGAAATAGGGAACCACTGCCATCTCTTTTCCACATGATCCACGCATCCTCCGACGGCTTTTCATAAAAACGTCTGCGAACGCCTTCTTTTACAAAGCCCAGCTTCTCATAGACATGGATTGCACACTCATTACTGACCCGCACTTCCAGCGTAAACTCCCGTATTCCGCGCTTCTGTCCCGCTTCAAGCAATGCTTTTACA
Organism: uncultured Lachnospiraceae bacterium; assembly: GCA_951802115.1. GTDB lineage: Bacteria > Bacillota > Clostridia > Lachnospirales > Lachnospiraceae > Hominiventricola. Next base: position 201,764 of record CATOPL010000001.1, read on the forward strand.
AGCGTTTTTCCCAATCCCCTGCCTCGATATGGCTCTGCCAGTACAATATTGGTAACATCACCCTCATCCATTGCCTGAACGAGTCCGGCATAACCGGCTATTTTTCCTTCTTCCTCCAGAACGAGGAACAGATAATCCGGATTTTCCAGACTTTCCAGCAGTTGTTTTTCTGACCAGGGCACCGTAAAATACTGTCTTTCCAGCTCTGCTGCCCCGGAAATATCCGCTCTACACATCCGGCGTATCATTCACAACGCTCCTTTTGTTCCCGCTCTTTTTCCGCACGTTCCCGTTCCGCCTGAGACAGCCTGAAATAATCCGGACGATATTCTGCCGCTGTTTCTGTTTTTCCTTCCCTGATGTACGCAAGCGCCAGCATGCCTACGGAGCCGGCTCTTTGTCTGCTCAGGTGGGCGGGCGCATAGAAATGCTTCTTTCCTTCCCGGGAAAGTTCTGCCAGCAAGATCTCTGTCAGCCTGTGCCGGTATACGGGAACCCCGTCTCCCAGAAAGATCACATCTCTTTTCAGACGGCAGAGCTGCTCTGCAACTTCCGCAATATCCGCCGCTGCGGGCTCCATAAGTTTTTCCAGACGCCCCTGGCAAAACTCATAGATTCCTGTATAAACCTGGTTCCGTCTTGCATCCATCAGAGGGCAGATCAGCTTCTCTGTGCCATACAGATTGCAGGCAAGTGCATCCAGAGTGGGAACTGCAACCAGCGGTCTGTCCAGAGCAAGTCCCAGACCTTTGGCCGTGGCCGATCCGATGCGCAGACCGGTAAAAGAACCGGGCCCCGCCGCCACCGCAACAGCATCTATCGTCTCCAGACTGCTCTCTGTCATTTTTACAATCTCATCAAGCATGGGAAGCAGTGTCTGAGAATGAGTTTTCTTATAGTTTACCGTATATTCTGCCAACAGGCTGTTCTCTCCCCCGCTGTTTTCCACTATGGCGACTGACGCTACCAGTCCGGAGCTGTCCAAAGCAAGAACTCTCATCAGATATTTTCTACCTCCAATCCTTCCACGGTGATCCTGCGGTAATCAAAGCCTTTTTGAAGACATTTTTCAATCGTCACCCTGCATGTTTCTGCCGGTAGCAGCTCTTCGATCAGTTCCGCCCATTCCACCAAGCAGACCCCCTCTCCATAGAAACAGTCTTCATAGCCAATCTCTTCCATCTCTTCCACATCACTGATCCGGTATACATCAAAGTGGTAAAAAGGAAGCCTCCCACCCTCATAGTTCTGAACAATCGTAAAAGTGGGACTGTTGACCGCTTCACAAATGCCCAGTCCTGCAGCAACTCCCTGGGTGAAAACAGTCTTTCCAGCGCCCAGATCACCCGTCAGCGATATAATCCTCCCTTGCTGTACCGTCTCCCCGATTCTCTTTCCAAGCGCAAAAGTTTCCTCTGCGCAGAATGTTTCCATTACCATAGCTTTCTCCGATATTTCGCAGTATTATCCTCTCTCCTGCAGTCATACACAGGATGATTGTAGCACAGTACAAAAGGATTGACAATCCTCTCAGATATCCAGAATATCCAGTTTTCTGTAATTCTCTGCCCGCTCCACGACGCTTTGTATATCCGGATCTCCTTTTACAAATTCATAGTCAGACCAAATGCGCGAAACCTCCGCCTGAATCTGCGAAACCTCATGCGGATCCTCTTCCCGTGTACGAAGATAATAATCAACCATCAGCGTTCCCGGAATAAAATCCAGTTCCGCCGGTTCCCCGTAATCCGCCATCTGAAACCCGCCTTCCAGAATACAGGCACATTTATCCAGAAAAATTTGAAGGCAGGTGGCCGCAGAATTACCATTCAGATCAAAGACCTGCAATACCGAGCCATTTTCCAGCACAATCTGATTTTCCTCCTTTACAAATGTTTCTGAATCACAGAAATCATAAAAACGACTGACAAAATCCTGAAGATACTCTAGCTCTTCCTCTTTCATCGTCTGCTCCATCCCATGGCACAGAACATCCAGCGCCCGTTCCATCTCGCACAGAATCTCACAGTCCCGGCAGGCAGAAAGCTTCCGGAAAACCGCCTGCAGCCTTGCAAAGCTTAAGATCCCCCAGATATAACTCTGACGATTGGTAATTTCCTCCGCCTTCTCCATCACCTCTTCCAGAATTTCATTATAAAGCAGTTCCTCTTCTTCGAGCATGCCCACCTGCTCATCGCAGTCGTACATAAACATCTCGCACTCATCATATACCTGTTCAAAACTGCTGTAGATCGTAGATGCACGGTCCAGATACAGACGTGCGCGTTCCAAGTCCCCTTTCAGCTGGTATTCTTTTCCCATCCGATAATATTTCTCAGCCAGCTTTGACAGCTCCGTCACTTCTCTGTGCGGCATCCCCTGCACAGATGTATTTGTTTCAGCAGCTTCTTCATTTGATTTCTTTGTAAATAACCCCTTTAAAAATCCGGCCATTTCTGTTTCCTCCTGCTTTTTTGTTTACTTTCAGTACTACAGCCAACGCTCCAAACTTAACAGCATTTAATAAAGGATAGGTTTTGATAAAAACATTCGCCCGTCTGGACGCCTGCTATGGACAGTTGTACATTGGCAATTTATAAAATAATATTTTTAGTAAGTATAAATCAAAAACTATACTTATTGATAAGTACAAGTTATGATATACAAAACTGTATCACATCTTCATTGTCAGCGCAATCCGCTTCTTTTCCAGATCCACACTGATCACTTTTACTTCCACAATATCTCCGACTTTCACTGCTTCCAGTGGATGCCTGATATATCGGTCCGATATCTGTGAAATATGAACCAGGCCGTCCTGATGTACTCCGATATCCACAAATGCTCCAAAATCGATAATATTGCGCACAGTTCCTTTGAGCACCATACCGGGTGTCAGATCTTTCATATCCAGCACATCACTGCGGAGCACCGGGCGCGGCATCTCATCCCTTGGGTCCCTGGCAGGCTTTTCAAGTTCCGCAATCATATCCTTCAGTGTCAGTTCCCCGACTCCCAGCTCTTCCGCCGTCTGCTTCGGTCTGCCAATTTTTTTTGATATCCCTTTTAATCCTCCACTGACAATATCTTCTGCCGAATATCCAAGCGAAGTGAGCAGCTTAGTTGCCGCCTCGTAGCTCTCCGGGTGCACGCTCGTAGCATCCAGAGGATTGCTCCCGCCCGTAATGCGCAGAAATCCGGCACACTGCTCAAATGCCTTGGGGCCGAGTTTTGGCACTTTCAAAAGCTGACGGCGGTCTGCAAAACGTCCATTTGCTTCCCTGTACGCTACTATATTTTTCGCCAGCGTTTTTGTGATACCCGAAATATATTCCAGAAGCGGCGCAGACGCCGTATTCAGATCTACGCCCACCTTATTCACTGAATCTTCCACCACACCGCCCAGAGCCTCGCTCAGACGCTTCTGATTCATATCATGCTGATACTGTCCCACACCAATCGCCTTTGGATCAATCTTCACCAGTTCTGCCAACGGATCCTGCAGCCTTCTGGCGATCGACGCCGCACTGCGCTGTCCTACGTCAAAGTTCGGAAATTCTTCTGTCGCCAGCTTACTGGCAGAATATACAGAAGCTCCTGCTTCACTGACGATTACATACTGTACCTTCTGCGGAATCTCTTTGAACAGTTCTACGATGACCTGTTCGGATTCCCTGGACGCAGTTCCGTTGCCAAGAGAGATCAGAGTAATTTGGTATCTCTCAATCAGTTTTTTTAATATTTCTTTGGCTTCTTTTACTTTATTCTGAGGCGCAGTCGGGTAGATCACTACTGTATCCAGTACTTTACCTGTAGGGTCCACCACCGCCAGTTTACACCCGGTACGAAATGCCGGGTCCCAGCCAAGAACCGTCTGCCCGGTGACCGGAGGCTGTAAGAGAAGCTGTTCCAGATTCTTTCCAAAGACCTGAATCGCCCCTTCCTCTGCCTGATCTGTCAGCAGATTGCGGATTTCACGTTCAATAGCCGGAGCAATCAGCCGGGCATAACTGTCCGCCACCGTCTCTTGCAACGCCTCTGTCGTATGGGGATTATCTTTTGAGATCACCTGCTTTTCCAAATAGCGAATAATTTTGTCCACCGGCGCCTCAATCTTCACTGTTAAAATCTTCTCAGCCTCTCCCCTGTTCAGAGCCAACGTACGATGACCCGGCATTTTGTTCAGCGGCTGAATGAAATGGTAATAAGTCTCGTAGACAGACTTCTTCTTCTCGTCCTTTGCTTCAGATATAATAGTTCCTTCTTTTAAAGTAATATTACGAATATATGTACGATAATCTGCCTCATCAGAAATATTCTCAGCGATAATATCTTTCGCTCCAGAAAGAGCGTCTTCCACGGTCGCAACTCCTTTTTCTTCCGACAGGTAGGCAACCGCTTCTTCCTCCAGCGAATGCTTCGTCATCTGCAGCTGAATAATATTTGCCAGTCCTTCCAGTCCTTTCTCCTTTGCCATTGTTGCACGAGTTCGGCGTTTGGGACGATAAGGACGGTACAGATCATCTACCGCAACCTGAGTCTCAGCCGCCTCAATCTGGGCCCGCAGTTCTTCCGTCAGTTTCCCCTGTTCCTCGATGCTGGACAGAACCTGCGCTTTTTTATCTTCCAGATTGCGCAGATACGTCAGACGTTCATCCAGTTTTCGGAGCTGTTCGTCATTTAAAGCTCCTGTAGCTTCTTTTCGATAGCGGGAAATAAAGGGAATGGTATTCCCTTCGTCAATCAGATTGACGGCGGCTTCCACCTGCTGTCTTTTTACCTGTAATTCCTCGGTCAGTTTCTGTAAAATATCCATATTACTCCTTCGATCTTCCGGAATCAAGTGTCCGGCTGTTTCTCTGTTCGTCTCCTATTTTATCCAATTCCATATTTTTAAGCAAGTGTTAATTCCCCTGAAACGTGTCTGAACACTGCTTTCTGACAGCTGTATGTCTCAATTTGCAGGAGATTTGATCCTGGTGAACGAGGTATCGCGGGCTACGCCAGGTGATTGTTCAAGATCCAGTACGGAACAAACCAGATCATTCACCGAAATACAATTCCTCTGAGCGATACAGCCCCGTCTGTATGATATGCAGCTATCATGCAGACGGGGCTGTGCCTCCCGACAGTTTATTTTCCGCCGGCGTCAATCCAGAACGTTTTTAATTGCCGCCAGAAATTCATCATATTCTTCAAATGCCAAAAGATCCGGATTGTCTTTCTTAATCTGTTCCGTACTCCGGAATAAAAAGCCGGCCTTGCCAGCCCGTATCATTCCCAGATCATTAAAGCTGTCCCCTGCAGCAATGGTTTCAAACCCTGCAGACTGCAATGCTTTTACAGTCGTCAACTTGGAATTTTCAATCCGCATCCGATAACCGGTAATCTCTCCGTCCGGTGCAACTTCAAGACTGTTGCAGAACAGCGTTGGCCATCCCAGTTTCTCCATCAGAGGCTTTGCAAACTCAGTAAATGTATCGCTCAGGATCAGCACCTGAGTCAATGTCCTGAGTTCGTCCAGAAACGCTCTGGCCCCCGGAAGCGGTTCGATCCCTGCAATCGTCTTTTGAATCTCTTTCAGCCCCAGATGATGTTCTTTTAAAATATTCAGCCGATACGCCATCAGCCTGTCATAGTCCGGCTCATCCCTGGTGGTTCTCTTCAGCTCCGGTATCCCGGTCGCTTCTGCAAAAGCAATCCAGATCTCCGGCACCAGCACGCCCTCCAGATCTAAACATACGATGTCCATACTTTCTCTCCCATCTAATCATCCGCATCTGCTCAGATATCCGCCGTTTTCAGCCTTCCACCCGAATCATGCTGATGATCTGCGCATCTTTCGCTTTTTCCGCGTATTCTGCCTCGGTCATCACCGGTGTAATAAATCCGATCTCTCCGGATATACCTGCATGAATCCTTTCTCCGTCCCCAAACAGCTTTTCAGGTTCAGCATCCGATTTCACACGGATGAAAAACCGCCGGTTCATCTGTTCCACAGGAGCAAGCTCAAGCTTCTCCGGATCCCAGAACAGTGTGATGATCTTGCCCAGATGTCTTGCTGCATCCACCATATCTCCGGCCACCGCACTGGCTGTCGGAAGCTTGCCCGCCCCGCTGCCGTAAAACATCGAATTGCCGAGCATATTTCCTTTGACAAAAACCGCGTTAAATACATCATTGACCACATAAAGCGGATGCTCTCTGTGAACCAGCGCCGGACTTACCATAGCGCAGTAGGTATCCCCTACTTTTCTACTGATAGCCAGCAGCTTGACAGAACGGTTCAGCTTCTTTGCATACAGAAAGTCTTCAGAGGTTATTTTTGTGATACCTTCCGTATAGATATCCCGATAATCCACCTGATTGCCGCTTGCGAGGGAGGTCAGAATCGCAATCTTGCGGCAGGCGTCCCATCCTTCCACATCCGCTTCCGGATGCAGCTCTGCATAACCTTTATCCTGTGCTTCTTTCAGCACATCCAGATATTCCAGGCCCTCCCGGTCCATTTTCGTCAGCATATAGTTTGTCGTTCCATTGAGAATTCCTGACACTTCCAGGATTACATCTGCAGTCAGAGAAGAATTCAGCGGACGGATAATCGGAATACCGCCGCCCACGCTGGCTTCGAACAGATAATTTACCTGATGATCCTTGGCAATCTGAATCAACTCTGCACCGTACTCTGCTACCAGTTCCTTGTTGGATGTGCACACGCTTTTTCCAGTTTCCAGACACCGTTTTGTGAATTCATACGCCGGATGCAGTCCGCCCATGACTTCCGCCACAATACGGACTTCCTCGTCATTAATAATATCCTCAAAATCATGTGTCAGCACTTCCATAACCGGATCATCCGGAAATTCCCGCAGATCCAGCACATACTTGATGCGCAGCTTTTGACCCACCTTTTTATCGATACTTTTTTCGTTGGTTCTGATCACCTCATAGACGCCCGATCCAACCGTACCATATCCCATAATCGCTACTTTTATCATTTGATCTTACTCCCTGCCTAATATTTTCAAATAATGAACGCTTTCCTGCTCCTCGATCCTTCCAATCATGGCAGAGACATCCCCGGTTGTCGGCAATACCTCAATGCTCAGCGTCAGAGACGCCACCCCACTGATCGGTATACTCTGGTGGATCGTCAGAATATTGGCCCCGAATTCCGCCACAATATTCAATACCACGGACAAAAGTCCCGGTTCATCCTCCATCTGCAGTACAAAAGTGACCGTCTTCCCTTTGGCCTTGTCATGAAAAGGAAAAATGTCATCCTGATATTTGTAATAAGAACTTCTGCTGATACCCACTAAATCCACTGCGTCCTGTATGGACGGAACCTTGTCTGACTCAAGGAGACGCTTGGCCTCCACGACCTTCAAAAGCACCTCCGGAACCGCTTTTTCTCTGAGCACATAGTATCTGCTCTTCTCTGTCATTCTCTACTCCTCCGGCATCAAATTGATCCATTTTAAATACGCATTAATAAACGGATCGATCTTACCATCCATCACACCGTCCACATTGCTGACCTCCGCACTGGTCCGATGATCTTTTACCATGGTATAGGGCTGCATGACATAAGAACGAATCTGATTCCCCCAGGCAATATCGCTGACTTCCCCGCGGATGCCGGAAAGTTTCTCCGCCTGCTTCTGCTGCTCAAGAAGATACAGCTTTGCTTTCAGCATCTGCATGGCTTTATCCTTGTTCTGATGCTGAGAACGTTCATTCTGACACTGCACTACAATCCCTGTCGGAATATGGGTAATACGGATTGCCGAAGAGGTCTTATTGATATGCTGTCCGCCGGCGCCGCTGGAACGATATGTATCGATCCGCAGATCATCCGCATTCACTTCAATATCTATATCGTCCTCGATATCCGGCATCACATCCAGAGATACAAAGGAAGTCTGTCTTTTGCCCTGGGCGTTAAAGGGCGAAATCCTTACCAGGCGGTGAACGCCTTTCTCCGACTTCAGATAGCCATACGCATTTTCGCCATTGACCTGAAAAGTTACCGACTTAATGCCGGCTTCATCTCCGTCAAGATAATCAAGCACTTCCACAGAAAATCCTTTTCGCTCTGCCCAGCGGGTATACATCCGATACAGCATTCCCGCCCAGTCGCAGCTCTCCGTACCTCCTGCACCTGCATTGAGCTTTAAAATCGCATGGTTGCTGTCATACTCACCGGACAGCAGAGTCCGAATCCGCATGGACTCCAGCTTTCCTGCAAAATCATCCAGTTCCTCCTGGATTTCCGGAATCAGAGAAGCATCATTCTCTTCATATCCCATCTCCAGCAAAGTCTCGATATCCTCATACTGTCTCTGCAGACTCTCAAAGCTCTCTTTTTCTTCCTTGAGACTGTTTAATTCCTTCATACCCGCCTGAGAACGTTCTACATCGTCCCAGTAGCCGGGCACCTCCATCTCCTTTTCCAGTTCCTCTATCCTGAGCGTTTTTGCAGCCAGGCTAAAGTGAATCCCTCAGTTCTGTCATGGGTTGTGCATAATTGTTCAGTGTATATTTAAACTGATCCAGTTCTACCACAACGACACCTTCTTTCTTATTTATAGTCCCATATTTGTTCTCATAATGCACGGTTAGGAGATCTCTTTTCAGACACTTGCGTGTCTGCGCATCGATCTGTGCATTATTCGCACATATACTGTTTTATAGTTCCGTATTTGTTCTGCCGTTCATTTTTATTTCCGGCCGCAGCACTGTTTGTATTTTTTGCCGCTTCCGCAGGGACAGGGATCATTCGGATATACTTTCTGCGCTGTACGCTGAACCGGCTTTTTGGCAAGCGACGCATCTTTATTCGTTCCTGTCACTTTGGCCACTTCCTCACGCTCAGCTTTTTCTTCCACTCTGATATGGAGCAGAATACGCACCGTATCTTCCTGAATACTGTTCGTCATCGCCTCAAACATCTCATAGCCGCTCATTTTATATTCTACCAGCGGGTCTCTCTGTCCATACGCCTGGAGGCCGATACCCTGACGAAGCTGATCCATATCATCAATATGATTCATCCATTTGCGGTCGATCGTTTTCAAAAGGAACACCCGCTCCAGTTCACGGATTAGTTCCGCATTGGGGAATTCTGCTTCTTTTGCTTCATACAGCCTGGTCGCTTCCTGCTTCAGCGCATGCTTCATCTCCGCCTTCGTCCTGCAGCCAAGTCGTTCCACTGTGACGGTCTCCAGAGGTATAACCGGGAGCAATGTCTCATTAAGTCCGGTCAGATCCCATTCTTCCGGCTCCTGATCGTCGCCGATAAAAGTGTCCACGGTATTTTCCACGGTATCCGAGATCATCTTGTAGATGGAGTCTCTCATGCTCTCGCCGTCCAGTACCCGGCGGCGCTCCGCATAAATAACCTCCCTCTGTTCGTTCATAACCTGATCGTATTCCAGCAGGTTTTTACGAATACCGAAGTTATTGTGCTCAATCTTCATCTGCGCCTTCTCGATCGCATCCGTCAGCATCTTGTGTTCAATCTCTTCATTCTCCGGCACGCCCAAGGCATTGAACATACTCATCAGCCGTTCAGAACCAAACAGCCTCATCAGATCGTCTTCCAGAGAAATATAAAAACGGGATTCACCCGGATCCCCCTGACGGCCGGAACGTCCGCGGAGCTGATTGTCAATACGTCTTGCCTCATGGCGCTCTGTACCAATGATTTTAAGGCCTCCTGCCGCTCTTGCCTCATCATCCAGCTGGATATCGGTACCGCGGCCCGCCATATTAGTAGCGATCGTCACAGCCCCGTGCTGACCTGCCAGCGCCACAATCTCCGCTTCCCGTTCATGAAATTTGGCATTCAGCACCTCATGCTGAATTCCTCTCTTGGTAAGCATACGACTCAGTTCTTCAGAACCTTCAATGGTAATCGTACCCACCAATACCGGCTGACCTTTGGCGTGAGCCGCTTCTATGGCATTGCAGACTGCCAGAAGCTTCTCCCTGCGCGTCTTATAAACTGCATCCTGCAGATCTTTACGCTGTACCGGACGGTTGGTTGGAATCTCAATCACATCCATACCGTAGATAGCGCGAAACTCTTTTTCTTCTGTCAGCGCCGTACCGGTCATACCGCATTTCTTGGCATATTTGTTGAAAAAATTCTGGAAAGTGATATTCGCCAATGTCTTGCTTTCTCTTTTCACTTTCACATGCTCTTTGGCTTCGATTGCCTGATGCAGACCATCCGAATAACGGCGGCCCGGCATAATACGTCCGGTGAACTCATCCACAATAAAGATCTGATCATCTTTCACCACATAATCCTGATCACGGAACATAAGATTATTGGCGCGCAGAGCCAGCTCCATATTGTGCTGAATCTCCAGGTTCTCCGGATCAGCCAGATTCTCAATTTTAAAATACTGTTCTACTTTTTTGATACCGTCTGCCGTCAGATGAACAATCTTGTCCTTCTCATTGACGATAAAATCACCGGTCTCTTCGATTTCCTCTCCCATGATAGCATCCATCTTGGAAAATTCTTTGCTTGCCTCTCCGCGCTTTAATGTATGCGCCACATAGTCACAGAGTTCATACAGCTTGGTGGACTTGCCGCTCTGTCCGGAAATGATCAGCGGAGTGCGAGCCTCATCAATCAGAATCGAATCAATCTCATCGATGATTGCATAGTGCAGTTCCCTCTGTACTAGCTGGTTCTTGTAAATGACCATATTATCACGCAGATAGTCAAAACCCAGTTCGTTGTTCGTGATATACGTGATATCGCAGCCATATGCGGCACGGCGCTCCTCCTTGGTGGAACTGTTCAGCACCACGCCTACCGTCATGCCCAGGAACTCATGTACCTGCCCCATCCACTGCGCATCACGGTTTGCCAGATAATCATTAACCGTAACCACGTGAACGCCCTTTCCTTCCAGCGCGTTCAGATAGGCCGGCAGTGTGGATACCAGCGTCTTTCCCTCTCCGGTACGCATCTCTGCGATCCGTCCCTGATGCAGAATCATACCGCCGATCAACTGCACCCGGTAGTGCTCCATGCCCAGTACACGCCTTGCCGCTTCCCGGACCGTGGCAAATGCCTCCGGAAGCAGGTCATCCAAAGAAGTGCCTTCCGAAAGTCTCTGTCTGTACTCTTTTGTCTTATCCCGCAGTTCCTCATCGCTGAGCGCCTGCATGGAGGGACGCAGCGCCTCAATCCGGTCAATAACCGGATCAATCAGCTTCAGTTCCCGTTCACTGTGAGTCCCGAACAGTTTATCAAATATCTTCATGCTACTCTCCTATCGAATCTTCAATGGGCCGCCCTTTTTCAGGCAGAATATCTCTTATTATAGCATAAATATGGGATTTGGCAATTGCCAAATCCCATGCAGACTTTTAAAACCGCTATTTTTATTGATTTTTTACAAATCCGGCTCCAGAATTCCGTAAGTGCCGCCTTTTCTTTTATAAACGACATTGATCTCATCCGTCTCTGCATTCACAAAGGCAAAGAAAGCATGTCCAAGCAGTTCCATCTGTACACAGGCATCCTCCGGATACATTGGTTTGATATCAAACTTTTTGCTCCTGATGATCCTGACCTCCTGGTCTTCGGAATCCTTTTCCAGAAATTCTTTCTGAAAATTCCCGCCCCCCTGCTGTCTGGCAATCAGCTTGTTCTTATACTTCCGCAGCTGACGCTCAATTACTTCCTCCACCAGATCAATGGACACATACATATCGGTACTTGATTGTTCTGACCGGATTATGTTCCCCTTTACCGGAATCGTCACCTCAATCTTCTGACGCTCCTTCTCCACACTTAAAGTTACATGAACTTCCGTATCCGGAGTAAAGTAGCGCTCCAGCTTTCTCAGTTTGTCCGTTACCGCCGACCGAAGGCCGTCCGTAATGTCGATATTTTTCCCGCTGATGATGTAACGCATGAAACCACTCCTTTGCTTTTTATTCTGCATCTGTGTGCTTTTTCATCTACCCCCGCACATCCGGATGCCTGTTTTTATCATACCATTATTTGGGTAATTCTGCAATGAATTTCACTACCTCTTCATAATTCATTTCCCCTCCGAACAGATCAAGAGCGCTGCCAATCGTCACATGCAGTCTGTTCCTTCCGAGTTCTTTTAACTTTCTCAGATCCTGAAAGTTCCCGATCCCCCCTGCATAGGTAATCGGAATTCCCTCCCAGGCTCCGAGCAGACGTACCAGCGGCTCTTCAATCCCCTGTGCTTTCCCCTCCACATCCACTGCATGAACAAGAAATTCCGAACACCAGCCGGCAAGCTCCTCCAGAATTTCTTCTGACAGCGTCACCTGTGTAAACTTCTGCCACCGGTCTGTTACAATATAATATTTCTTCTCTTTTCTCCTGCAGCTTAAATCCAGCACCAGGTGCTCTTTCCCTACTTCCGCTTTTATTCTGCGCAGATTTTCCCAGTCTATTATCCCGTCCCGAAAGACACTGGAGGTCACGATCACATGGCTGGCTCCGGCATCCAGATACTCCGCCGCATTATCCGCCCGGATACCTCCTCCTGCCTGCAGACCTCCGGGATATTCCCGAAGAGCCCGAAGAGCCTGTCTCTTCGTCTCCTCATAATACTTTGTCCCCTCCTTATTCAGAAGAATGACATGTCCGCCCCGGATACCGCTTTTCCTGTAAAACTGTGCATAGAACACGGCATCCTGTTCTGCAACATAATTCTCCTTTGCCCGGCTGTCCGCATCACGCAGACTCCCTCCTACAATCTGTTTCACTTTTCCGTTATGTATATCAATACAGGGTCGAAATTCCATCTGTAATCCTCCTCGTATAATAAGTTTGTAAGCAAGAGAAACGCTTACACAGAATTTGCATTTCCGTCAGACCCGCAGCCCGCTGTCACTGCTGCTTGTACTGTCCTGTATCCGTCGGTATTTCTGCCGCTCAGACAATGCACTTATAAAATAAGGGCCGCCGTCCGGCAGCCCTCATTTTTACGGCAGGTCTTATTCGGTCCCGTTTTCCACAGTTCCGGTTCCGTCTACCGCATCATTATTGTTTACATCTCCGTCTACCATGGTGTCATCTCCGGTCACATCGTTGACCAGATCGTCCACCACATCGTTGGTATCATTTCCGATCTCCTCCAGAAGACCATCCCCGTCCACATCCGTATGATCATAGACGCCGTCTCCATCGGTATCAAAGAGAATGTCATCTACATTTGTTCCGGTGCCGTTGGTACCATTCGTCCCGTCCGTTACCATACTGTTTTCTCCGGCAGCTCCGTTGTTATCTGTGGTAGTTCCGTTGTCCGCTCTGCCGCACGCAGTGACGACTGAAAGTGTCACCAGCAACAGCATGCCAACGCAATACTTCTTCAACTGTTTCATAATTGTCTCTCCTTTTAATTAAAATTAAAGATGAAAAACAGTGTTTGACCTGCTGTTAGTAATATGGACAACTTTTCAGTTTTTATACATTTAAAAATATTTTATGACTGTGCATCAATCACATGACTCATCTGGTAATGTCCCGCCGGTTTTCCCGCAAGGAATTTAGCCGCCTGAACGGCGCCCTTGCCAAATACCGCGCGGGAGTAAGCCGTATGGCTGAACGTGACAACTTCATCCGTACCGGCGAAAATCACATCATGATCTCCCACTATGGTTCCGCCCCGTACTGCAGATATTCCGATCTCTTTCTGATCTCTCTTTTCCCGCGTCTGGCTTCTGTCAAACTTGTACTCATAGACGTTGCCCAGAGACTCGTTAATGGAATCTGCCAGTGCCAGCGCGGTACCGCTGGGCGCATCCACTTTCCTGTTATGGTGTTTCTCCACAATCTCGATATCAAAACCGGCCGGGGCAAGAATATTTGCCGCCTCTTTCAGAAGTTTCAGCAGCATGTTTACTCCCAGAGACATGTTGGCCGACTTTAATACGGCGACTTCCCGGCTCGCTTCTTCTACTGCCGCAAGCTGTTCTTCTGTAAGCCCGGTCGTGCAAAGCACCATGGGAATCTTTCTCTCTCTGCCATATGCAAGAAGCGCGTCTGTGGCTTTTGCCGACGCAAAATCAATAATGACATCAGCTTCTGCATCACAGTCCTGAATACTGGTGTACACCGGATACCCGTTATCCCTGCAGTCAACCAGGTCAATACCCGCCACAATCTCTATATCCGCATCTTCTTTGATCAGGCCGGTAATTACCTGCCCCATATAACCGTTACAGCCGTGCATAATCGCTCTGACCATCGTATTTCTCCTATTCAAATTCTGTATCTGTTCAGCGCTACAGCGAATTTATTCTAAGATGTTGCACAGTAAATATTCACTCCGGCACTGCATTTCAAATGATATGAATTATTTTGTCTTAATTCCGAAAGCCTCCATTGCTGCTTTGAGATGTTTCTGATGCTCTTCTTCCATCGTGGTAAGCGGCATGCGAAGGGGGCCCACTTCCCATCCCATCAGATTCAGAGCCGCTTTTACCGGAATCGGATTAACTTCACAGAACAACTGATCAATCAGAGGAATCGCTTTCAGCTGTAGTGCAAGACTCCCTGCCAGATCTCCTTCCATAAATTTTGCCACAATGTCATGAGTTTCCCTGGGCGCAATATTCGACAGCACCGAGATCACGCCTTTTCCTCCCAGAGACAAAAGCGGTACGATCTGATCATCATTTCCCGAATAAATATCCAGAGAATCACCGCACAGACTGGCAATCTTCGCCACCTGAGATATATTGCCGCTGGCTTCCTTTACCGCCACAATATTTTCTACATTTTTAGCCAGATAAGCCAGTGTCTCCGGTGTGATATTGACGCCGGTACGACTTTGAATATTATATAAAACCACCGGAATTTTCACCGACTCTGCAATCTTTGTAAAATGTGCAATCAAACCTTTCTGAGTTGCCTTATTGTAATAAGGAGTCACAAGCAACAATCCGTCCGCACCATATTTCTCCGCCTCCTGCGACAGATAAACCGCGGTATCTGTACAATTAGACCCGGTACCTGCAATAACCGGAATCCTTTTCGCCACTTTCTCAATGGCAAAACGAATCACTTCCAGATGTTCTTCATGCGACAATGTGGAAGCCTCTCCGGTTGTTCCGCAGATAATAATGCTGTCCGTTCCATTCGAAATCTGAAACTCCAAGAGTTCCCCAAGTTTTGCATAATTCACTGTACCTGTCTCTGTCATCGGTGTGACAACGGCAACACCGGCACCTGTAAAAATTGACATGATTTTCCCCTCCTGAATAGTCTTTTGTTCAAAAATATAAGAAAGAGGCGTGCACATGTACGCCTCTCCAGAGTTCAACATTTATGAAATGATACCTTTGTCAGATCATTCCTGCCCGGATAGCGCTTCATCTGCATCAGATGACAGTCATGTGATTCTTCACCACATGCCCAAGTAACAGATATACAGGCTATCTGTTCTTTCGGCGTTCCTCCCTTTCCTCTGTCTTCCTCTGCGCCTGCACACATCTGCCAGCATACTTATGATTCACGCAACCTCTATCTCCCTTAATTCAACTGTTCCCAATATAGCATCTTCTGATTCCTTTGTCAACACGGGGAACTCATTCCTTCAGTGCGGAAATCTGATAGACTTCATCCGCCCATTCCTTGATCTCAGGGCAAAGCCGGATACCGGTAAAAATCAACTCCGTACCGTCCGCCGCTTCCTCCAAAAGTCCACGAATATCCGAAATCCCGGCAATTCCGTATTCCAAAAGACCCAGAATTTCATCCAGCACCAGTACATCACACTCGCCTGTTGCAAGCACTTTTCTCGCAAAACTGAGTCCGTTTCTCATATTCAGAGTCTCTTCTTTACGTTCCTGGGCATTCAGATCTTCAAACGCCTCTTCCTGACGCTGAAAACGAAACAGCTTGATTTCAGGCTCCAGTCTCTGGATAAAATTAATTGCTTCCGGCTGCTTTCCTTTTAAAAACTGAACAATAATAACAGACTTTCCCCTGCTGGCCTCTCTGATCGCCTGCCCCAGGGCTGCTGTTGTCTTTCCTTTTCCGTTTCCAAAATAAATCTGTAACTTACTCCCGTCCATAGCTTCCCCGCATTCCCAAACCTGAAACAGAAATTTCCGCATTTACTTATTGTCCATATTACACCAGCATCGGAAGAAATGCAAGCTTTTATCCTTTTTCCCTAATCCAGATATTCCAGTTTACTGACAGATACTTCGTATGCAACTCTGCGCTCGCTTTCCTCCTCATCAATTTTTTTCATGTATTCCCGGCTTTGAATCCTGCCCCATATCTGAGTATGGCCGCCTACCTCAAAACCGGATGCAAAACGGGCATTTCTCCCCCAGCAGATACAAGGAATGTAATCAGATTTCCCATAAGGCCGATTTACTGCCAGAAGAATATCGGCAATTTCCCTCCCCAGCGGCGTTTTGCGATAGACAGGCATCTTGCAGATAAATCCGTCCAGAAAGATTTGATTTGTCTTGGCATTTTCCACTTCTTCTTCAATGAATTCCAGTTCTCTGACAAAAACAGACAGCACCAGCCGGTTTTTCTTTTCTTCATGCCGGTTATAAGAGCGGAACTGCCCGTTTGCCTGAATATAAGCTCCTCGATAATCTTCATTCACATCGATCAGCCTTTCAGAGATCATCAGTGGTATCACATCGCAGGAATCGCTCAAACGTTTTACCGACACATTCAGCATATAAAAGCCTTCCCCAAAAACTTCATGGCTGAAAGAAAAATCGGATACGACTTCCCCCACAATAGACACCTGGTTGTTTTCAATAATCTTATCTGACATAATTTTGTTCTCCCTTCTGTTTGACGAAGTGTCTCTTTTCGTATTTTGTCTATAATATATATTCAGCACCCTTTCCAAATATTCCTGTTTTTTCATTTTTTATTCAACTTTTTTCCAGAACCCTCTGTCTGAAGCAGTATTTTTTTATAAAAATGCTTGTTTTCCCGGAGAAATGTGATACACTATTAAACTTGTAGACAGACTGTATGAAAACCCGCAGGCTACGTCCAGCGACCCAGAGTTTCTGTCATTGTCATATAGAAAGATGACAGCATATTTGCGCGCCTGCTGCCTGCGAAAGTAAATTTATAAAGATAAAGATGAGGATTGGTTTTATGAAACGTGAAGATGTAAGAAACATAGCGATCATCGCCCATGTAGACCATGGAAAAACAACACTGGTAGATGAACTTTTAAAACAGAGCGGGGTTTTCCGCGCCAATCAGGAAGTAGCAGAGCGAATCATGGATTCCAACGATATCGAGCGGGAACGGGGCATTACGATCCTGTCCAAAAATACCGCTGTCTTCTATAAAGATGTAAAGATTAATATCGTTGACACTCCCGGACATGCTGATTTCGGCGGAGAAGTGGAGCGGGTGCTGAAAATGGTAAACGGCGTCATCCTGGTAGTAGACGCATTTGAGGGCTCCATGCCGCAGACAAAATTCGTGCTGAAAAAAGCACTGGAGCTGGATCTTCCGGTCATCGTCTGCATCAATAAAATCGACCGCCCGGAAGCGCGTCCTGCCGAAGTTATTGACGAGGTTCTGGAACTTTTAATGGATCTGGACGCTTCCGATGAACAGCTTGACTGTCCCTTTGTATTCGCCTCTGCAAAAGGAGGCTACGCCACCCTGGATCTCGAAAAAGAAGCCCGAGATATGATGCCTCTTTTTGATACCATACTAGATTACATTCCTGCTCCTGAAGGCAACCCTGACGCCCCTACTCAGGTACTGATCAGTACGATCGACTATAATGAGTATGTAGGTCGAATCGGCGTCGGCAAAGTAGACAATGGAAGTGTCAGCGTCAATCAGGAAGTTGTGATTGTCAATCACCATGAACCGGACAAAATAAAAAAAGTAAAGATCAGCAAACTTTATGAATTTGATGGCCTGAATAAAGTACCTGTAACCAGTGCCACTGTCGGTTCCATCGTGGCAATCTCCGGTATCGCGGACCTGCATATCGGAGACACGCTCTGTGCTCCCGAAGCACCCAACGCCATCCCCTTCCAGAAAATCTCCGAACCGACTATCGCCATGCAGTTCAATGTCAACGACAGTCCTCTGGCCGGCACAGAAGGAAAATACATCACTTCCCGGCATCTGCGCGACCGACTGTTCCGGGAGCTGAACACCGACGTCAGCCTCCGGGTAGAAGAGACAGAAAATACCGACAGCTTTAAGGTATCCGGACGCGGAGAACTTCATCTGTCCGTACTGATTGAAAATATGCGCCGGGAAGGATATGAATTTTCCGTCAGCAAGGCGGAAGTTCTGTATCATTATGATGAAAAAGGGAAACGGCAGGAGCCGATAGAGCTTGCCTATGTGGACGTAGACGACGAATATGCAGGCAGCGTAATCCAGAAGCTGGGTGAACGTAAAGGTGAGCTTCTCAACATGCATACCAATAACAGCGGTTCCACCCGGCTGGAATTCTCTATTCCTTCCAGAGGACTGATTGGATACCGCGGTGAATTCATGACAGACACAAAGGGCACCGGCGTGCTGAATACCATTTTTAACGGATACGAATCGTATAAAGGCGACATCCAGTACCGCAAGCAGGGTTCTCTGATCGCCTTCGAATCCGGAGAATCCATTACTTACGGACTGTTCAATGCCCAGGAGCGCGGAACTCTGTTTATCGGACCGGGCGAAAAAGTCTATTCCGGCATGGTCGTGGGACAGAACGGAAAAGCAGAGGATATTGAACTTAATGTCTGTAAGACCAAAAAGCTCACCAATACCCGCTCCTCCAGCGCAGACGAAGCTCTGAAACTGACGCCGCCCAGAATTTTAAGCCTTGAACAATGTCTGGAATTTATCGATACCGACGAACTTCTGGAGATTACACCCAAAAGCCTTCGAATCCGCAAAAAGATTCTCGACCCTACGCAACGCAAAAGAGCTGCTATGCGAAAAGAATCCATATAAATGTCTGTCTGGGAATCCGGCCGGGAAACCGACCGTATCAAGAAATCGTTATAATGATAACATATTCAGAAGCAGAATGCAACTGCGGCTGTACACAGCCTGCAGTTGCCTGATATCATGCATGAAGTCAATACACAAATCACCTTTCTCCTCCTGCAAATACCTGCATCGCCGTCTCTTCTTCAAACTGTCTGGCATACAGTTCCTGATAGTATCCTCCCTGCCCGAGCAGCTCCTGATGCGTTCCCTGTTCGATGATCTTTCCGTTTTTCACCACCAGAATCAGATCCGCTTTCCGGATTGTAGACAATCGATGCGCAATCACAAAAGAAGTATGACCTTTCATCAGATGGTCCACCGCATGCTGGATCATCTGTTCTGTCTTTGTATCAATCGAAGACGTCGCCTCGTCCAGCACAAAAATTGCCGGATCTGCCAGTATCGCCCGTGCAAAGGAAATCAGCTGCTTTTCTCCTACAGACAGTCTTCCACCGCTCTCGCCCACGCTGCTCTCGTAACCACAGGGAAGCTTCTCTGCTATTGTATGTGCAGATACCTGCCTGGCCGCCTTTTCCACTTCTTCATCTGAGGCATCTAACCGGCCATAACGAATATTCTCCCGAAGCGTTCCGGAAAACAGATGCGGATTCTGCAGTACATATCCCATCTGACTGTGAAGCCAGAGCTGAGAACGCTCCCTGTAGTCCACACCGTCAATCAGAATCCGTCCTGCTGTTGGTTCAAAGAAACGTCCCAGTAAATTTACCAGCGTAGATTTTCCGGCTCCGGTCTCGCCCACGATCGCCACATTTTTCCCCGCCGGTACATGCAGATTAAAATGTTCCAGTACATATTCTTTCCCGTCCGGATACCGAAAGGATACATCCTCGAACACGACATCCCCCCGGATTCGTTCCCAGTTCTCCTTTTTTGCCGTAAAAGCGTCTCCATAGCGGTTGATCACCTCTTCCCGATCCACTACATTCGGTTCCTGCTCCAGAAGATCCGTCACCCTCTCGATATTGGCCTGACAGGAAATCAGCTCCGACAGAAGTCTTGCCAGCTGCTGAATCGGTTCGAAAATGATCACTGCGTAAGAGATAAAGACAGACAGGGTTCCCAGATGGATCCGTCCGTTTTGCACCATTTCCCCTCCTCTGGCAAGTACAATGGCGGAAACTACGGAACCGCAAAACAAAATCAGCGGAATATAAACCGCATTGAGCTTCGCTGAACGGGAGGATACCATGTGCATCTCTGTTGTTTTCTTAAAAAATTCCCGGTCATTATTTTCCTCAATCCCCAGACTTTTGGAAGTTTTCACCCCAGTAATTCCCTCGTTGTAGGCGCCGGTAATCTGAGAATTGATCCGACGCACCTTTCGGTTCCAGCTGAGGATTTTATTCTGGAAATAGACGGTCAAAACCGCGATTCCGGGTACCACCAGCATAATGATAAGCGCCAGTCCCGGATTCAGCAGCAGCATAACAGCGAACACCGCCGTCACATAAACCAGCGCCCAGAACATATCTACCAGTCCCCAGGCGATCATGGAGGCAATTTTCAAGGTATCACTCATAACCCGGGCATGAATATATCCCACCGGCGTCGTATTATAGTAGGAGAAGGACAGGGTCTGCAAATGCGCAAACTGCGCCCATTTCAGATCCCGGCCAATATTCATTTCGATGGTCGTGGCGGCATGCACAGAAATATATACGCTGATTGTCTGCAGAACAATCATCAGTACATAAACCAGCGCAAAAAGCTTCAACCCCTTCACTGTATGCAACGTGATAAAATGATCAATCGCATAACTTTGGAACAGCGGCACCAGAATATCCGCTCCCGCCAGAAAAACGTTCAGGCCCGCCGTCATAAGAAAATACTTTTTATATGGTCTGAAAAACGGAAACATTTTCGCCCACACCCGCAGACTAAACGGTTTGTTGTATTCCTGCTCTTCATATGCTGCCATTCGCGCTGCCTCCTGTCTGAAAGAGTGTCTGTCTGCGGTCACTGCCGGTCATCTGAATCTCATAAATCTGCCGGTAAATACCATTTTTTTGAATCAGTTCCGCATGAGTCCCGATCTCCTCTGTCCGTCCCCGGTTCAGTACCAGGATTTGATCCGCCCCCATCAGTGTAGTGATTCTGTGAGAGATCAGAAGCGCTGTGGCATCTTTTACCTGTTCTTTCAGAGCCTGGCGAATCTGATGGTCGGTTTCTGCGTCCACAGCCGACAGAGAATCGTCAAAAACCATCACCGGCGCCTTCTGAAGCAGCATCCTCGCAATCGCCACCCGTTGCCTCTGTCCGCCCGAAAGAGTTACGCCCCGTTCTCCGACCAGCGTCTCATAACCGTCCGCAAAATTCATAATCGATTCGTCCACGCAGGCCGTTCTCGCCGCATCCTGGATCTCCTCCATGGAAGCCGCCGGTCTGGAAGCGGCAATATTCTCACGGATCGTGCGCGAATAGAGAAACGGTTCCTGAAGCACCACTCCTATATGGCGACGCAGCCAGCCAAGAGGAAGTTTACGAATATCGATGCCGCCAATCGTAATTGTCCCTTCCTCCAGCTCATACAGTCTGGTCAGAAGCTGTACGATCGTGGATTTCCCGCTTCCTGTCCCTCCCAGAATACCGAAAGTTTTTCCCTGTGGAATTGTAAAAGACACATCATCCAGTACCTTTTCCCCCTGTTCATAGGAAAAAGAGACATGAGAAAAGACAATATCCAGATGTTGCAAAAGGACAGGGGGCTGTGCCTTCATCTTCCCGCCGCTGTACGCTTCTTCCTGCCCGTGAATGATATAATCCACGCGTTCAAAGGACACCCCTGCCTTGCTCATATCAGACAGGATGCGCCCCAGACCGCGGACCGGCCACACCAGCACTGTATTGTAGGTGGCAAAAGCTACAAATTCCCCCACTGACATATTACCGTGAACCGCTTCCGTCGCCCCCAGCACAATCACTGCCGTCACCTGCAGTCCTGTAATCAGATCTCCCACCCCCCAGTAAATACCGGACAGGGTCCCCAGCCGAATCCATAAACGGGCAAAAGCTTCATTTTTCTCCCGGAATCGTTCCATCTCGAACCTCTCCCGTCCAAAAGCACGCACCACTCGAACTCCGGTGGCATTTTCCTGCACGACTGTGGACAGTTCCCCTTCCGCCTCGTCTGCTTTGGTAAAACGTTCGGCAATCAAGCGATAGAAAACCGCCGAATATACGACAATAACCGGCACAAAAAGCAGCACCATCAAAGACAGCCTTCGGTTCATGGACATCATCAGCGTAAAAGAGATTGCCACCAGAAAAACAGTTCGGAACACTTCCAGAAGCTGCGTCACCACAAAGTTCCGGATCACCTCCACATCGGATGTACATCTTTGGATAATATCTCCGGTCTGGTTCTTATCATGCCAGCTCATGGGAAGTCTCTGCACATGCGAAAACAGTTCATCGCGCATGTTTTTTGCAAAGTTCTCTCCTGCCTGTGCAGTGCAGGCACGGGTTATAAACAGGAAGCTTCCAGACAACACCGCCACCAGCACGATTACCAGCGACAAAAACCACAGATGCTCTTCCAGCCACATATATCCTCCCCCGCCCAGCACCTCATCGATACAGAACCGGAAAATCTGCGGTGTTACGGCATTCAACGCAGTCGTCACAAAAGAAGCCGCCGCCGCGCATATAAAATATCGTTTAGAGCCATATAAATATCTTAAAATCAGTTCCATTTTTCTGTTCAAGCGACAACCTCCGTATAAGTGTCAGATTCTTTGACTCTATTCACTGATCATTTTCGGAATCGAACTGTTTTTCATGTCAGAAAGGCTGCTGTAAAACGTGCTGCTGGGCAGGCAGGATCACATTTTGCAGCAGCCCTTTTGTCTTTGCCCCGCTGCAGTCAACGCGCGCTGCCAGAGCAAGATCTCAGAAACTGATACATTCCGGAAATGCTTCTTCTTTCATAATTCCCCACATTTTGTCAATATAGGAAAGTGTATAGTAACTTTCATAATAGTGATAATAAAACGCACCTTTGGGCGTCATCTGGTAATTCCCGTTTTCTTCTCTGACAAACCCCATCATTTTTGCCACCTTCAGTTCCAGACCATACATTTTTTTCAGCGGAACTCCGAAAAAATCTTCAAAATCCCGGCTGCTTATCCTGGTACTGTAAGCAGTCCAGAACAAATAATATATCATCCGCTGACGAAGAGAAAAACGCAGCGTCAAAGATGTCGGCAACCGCTTCTGTTCCAGACATCTTATATACTCCTCTGTAGAAAAAGTATTGATTTTAAACTGATCCCTTAAAAGAGTGGCGCCGGAACAGCCAAACCCCAGAAAATTCTCTCTGGTCATAGATGAATAACCGGAATTTTCCCCGCTGGAAAAAGTCCAGATGGAATTGCGGACATAGCCCTGTTCTCCGCAGTATGCCGTCACTGCGTCAAGAAGACATCGTTTTTCTCTTTTTGGCATCGCTGAAACCCGACTGGTCGTAAACGTAAAATCAATAAAGGGATAAATCGCAATATGATTTGCACCATTTTGAAAGGCTGTGTCAATATCAAACTTCAAATCATTAAAAGTCTGTCCCGGAAGCGCAAAGATAAAGTCCATGGACACTGTTTCAAAATTCACTTTCTGCAGCGCTTCCCCCATGGCGGCAACATCTACCGGTTTTCTTCCCAGAATCTTCTGGTATTTATCCCCGAAAGACTGAATCCCAATACTGATTCTGGTTACACCCGCATCTTTCAGCGTCTGCAGCAGCGGTATCGTCACATTGTCCGGATGTAACTCCACGCCAATTCCTTCCGTAATTAAAAAATATTCCTCAACCGTGCAGATAATCTCTTTGATACGGTCTGCCGCCAGCGCCGGCGTTCCGCCGCCGAAATACAGGCTGGTGACCGTTTTTTTATTCTCTGTCTGCTCACCGACCAGGCGAATCTCCTTCAGAAGTGCATCCACATAACGACTGCACATTTCCTGTGAGTACAACACTTTACAGTAAGGGCAGAAATTACAGATGCTCCTGCAAAAAGGAATATGGATATAGAGCCCCAGTTCTCTGCATTCTTCATAGAACAGCTGCCGGTCATATTCCTTTTGAAACAGAAACGGTTTCATTGAACGAGTCAGCCACATCCTGGTCAGGTTTGTGATTACACCCATAAGTTCCCCTCTATATGTATTTCAGATAAGTCCGCAGCATCTCCAGAATGACGCGGATATTTCCCTGAAACAGCAGTGTGTATTCTGCCACAAAAAAATAGCCGCACGCCTCACACAGCCCCGCTGTTTCAATACAGCGCCCGCAGACGCTGAGCTTCCCGTTTTCCATCACCACACACTGATGACAGGGCGTGGGAAAGCGGTTGTCAATCAGATAGGGAAAGGCGCTTTTCAGGTTAAAAACCGGCGCTCCTTCCTGCATCATGTGGGTAATCACCTGACAGCATGCCGCCTTTTCATCCCGGCCAAGCGCAAGTTCTTTCGTATCCGGATAGGGCGTATGGAAATTAAAAGAAACAGCCCGTACATGCTCCATGTCCCGGGCTGTCCGGCACACCTCCCGGACAGCATCCTGATTCAGCCGGTTAACCGCCATGTAAAAACAGATGTTGTCAGAAGACGCGCGCCGGATATTTTCCATTATAAGGTCATAAGTATCTCCTCTGATTCGATTATGCCGTTTTCTGTCTCCGTCCAAACTTAAAAGAATCAGATCTGCCTCCGGCAGATCGATAGGAAAGGTTCCGTTCGTAACCACATTCACAATCAGAAAACCCATCTGCTTTGCTTCAATCACCAGATCGCGGAGTCTCTTTTCCCCGTCTTCCCACAGAAAGGTTTCTCCACCGCAGAAAAACAAAATACGTACTCCCATTGCATACAGATACTCCATCTCGTTTCGAATCTGACGGTATGGATGAATGATTCCTGTGATGTTGTTGACAGAACAGTGCCGGCACTTCAGATTGCATCGGTCTGTAACTATAATCGTGCCCAGAATCGGATCTTTTTTCCGGAATAAAACAGCCCGGATGCCAAACCCTGCAAAATAAACAAAAGAAGATAATTTCATATATTTTCGTCTATTCTTCAATCACCAGCTTTGCCGAACCAAAGATTCCGGCATCATTTCCCAGCGTCGCAAGAACAAATTCCACGTCTCTGCACCCTTTAAATGTATATTTTACATAGTATTTCCTGATATAGTCCAGAATAACCGGCCCCGCCTTGGACACACCGCCGCCGATCACGAATACTTCCGGATCTACCGTGCTCGCAATGTTGGCAAGCGCAAGTCCCAGATATTTCCCAAATCGCTCCGCCACCTTGCAGGAGAATTCATCTCCCTCCTTGACAGCGTCCCATACGTCCTTGGCTGTCATCGTTTCCAGTTCCAGAACAGTCTGTTCTGTTTTTTCCTGCTGCATCCATTTTGCGAGACTTACAATTCCATTGGCGGAAGCAACCTGTTCCAGACATCCCTGATTACCGCATCCGCAAAACCACGGAATATCGTCATCTACATGAATATGTCCGATTTCTCCGCCTGCCCCGTTCGTCCCGACCACAATCTGTCCGTCTATAATGATGCCGCCGCCCACACCGGTGCCAAGCGTTACCATAACGCCGCTGTTATGCCCTGCCGCTGCACCTTTCCACATCTCGCCAAGAGCCGCTACATTGGCGTCGTTTCCTCCGCGGCAGACAAGTCCCGTCAGCTCTGACAGTTCTCTGGTTACTTCTTTATATCCCCAGCCAAGATTTGCCGTATGAGGCACAACTCCCTCAGCATTAATGGGCCCCGGAACTCCAATCCCGATCCCGGCCACATCTTCCCTGGAAATATTTTTCTCTACCAGCTTTGCCAGCGCATAGGCCGCAATATCCGGCAGAATTGCCTTTCCGGAATCCTCGGTTCTGGTCGGTATTTCCCATTTGTCCAAAAGCTGTCCGTCAATCTGGAACAAACCCATTTTCACAGTCGTTCCGCCCACATCAATACCAAAACAATAATTTTTCATCCCGCCATACCTCCTGTTTTAATGTTTATTTCTGTTGATGCTCTCCTGCACCCTGCGATACAATTCCTGTGCTGCATTGTATCCCATCTTCTTCTGTCTGTGATTGACGGCCGCCGCCTCTACAATGATAGCAAGATTTCTTCCCGGACGAATCGGAATCGAATAGCAGATAATCTTATTGCCCAGAAATTCCGTGTATTCTTCATTCAGGCCCAGACGATCATATTCTTTATCTTTATCCCATTCCTCCAGCTTGATCACCATATCAATATTCTGTGTCTCTTTTACACTCTCCACGCCATATAAGGTTTTCACATCTATAATGCCGATTCCTCTCAGCTCAATAAAATGCCGTGTAATCTCCGGAGAGGTTCCAACCAGAGTATCATCGCTCACTTTATGGATCTCGACCACATCATCCGTAATCAGACGATGTCCGCGTTTCAGAAGCTCCAATGCCGTCTCACTCTTTCCGATTCCGCTCTCTCCCATGATCAGCACGCCTTCTCCATATACATCTACCAGCACCCCATGAATAGAGATACAGGGCGCCAGCTCCACATTCAGCCAGCGGATGATTTCCGCCATCAAAGAGGATGTGGCGCGTTCGCTCAAAAGCAGAGGTTTCTTATATTTTCTGGCCAGCTCAATCATCGCTTCATCCGGCTCCGTTCTGGATGCATAAATTACACAGGGAATTCTGCTGGACATAAAAAGCTCATAATTCTTCATCTTCACTTCCGGGTCCAGACTGTTTAAATACGTATATTCCACATATCCGATGATCTGCACCCTTTCACATGCAAAATGTTCAAAATATCCCGCCAGCTGAAGAGCCGGTCGATTGATCTCTGCACTGTTGATCTCAATTCCGTCCGTTTCAATCTCAGGAACCAGATTTTTAAGCCCCAGCTTGTCGATCATTTTATTCAGTGTCACTGTTTTCATAAATGTTTTCTCCTTCTCCTATACCTTCAGTGGACAAGGGGACACACGGTTTTGCACCCTTCGGACCCCAGATACCGGGTTTTTCTTTTCTACACTTTTAAATACCGGCTGTATACACAGCTAAATCATACCATTTTTTCTATTGCTTATCAACATGAAAGAAATCAAAAACCTGCCTGGCCGCACGCGAATTCATACCGGGAATTTCTGCCAGTTCTTCCACGTCTGCCTGCCTGATATCCTCCAATGTACGAAAACCTTTCATCAGTGCTTTTCTCCTGGCCGGACCAATGCCCGGTATATCATCCAGAATAGAATGCACCTGTTCTTTACTCCTCAAAGAGCGATGAAACTCAATGGCAAACCGGTGTGCTTCATCCTGAATTCTTGTCACCAGGCGAAAGCCTTCGCTGTCTCTGTCAATAGGCAATTCCACATTGTTAAAATAGATTCCCCTGGTACGGTGTCTGTCATCTTTTACCATACCGCAGACCGGTACCTGAACGCCGATTGCAGCCATAACTTTCAAAGCAATATTAACCTGCCCTTTTCCTCCGTCCATCATGATCAGGTCCGGATAATTTTCATAGTGCGACAGCCTTCTTATCAGCATCTCCTCCATGCTGGCATAATCGTCTGCTCCCCGAACTCCCTTGATCCGGAATTTCCGGTAGTCCGAACGTTTCGGACGCCCTTTTTCATAGACGACCATAGACCCCACCGTCTGAAACCCGCTGATATTGGAAATGTCGTACGCCTCTACTCTTGTGATCTCAGGAAGTCCCAGAAGTTTCGCAATCTCCTTCATCGCTCCGATCGTTCTTCCCTCTTCTCTCCGGATGCGTTCCTTATCCTGTGTGAGCACCATCTGCGCATTCTTCATGGCCAGTTCCACCAGTTTTTCTTTTTCCCCTTTTCTGGGTACCCGGATATGAACCTTCTGTGCCCTTCTTTTGCTCAGCCATTCCTCAATAATTTCCTTTTCTCCAATCTCAAACTGAATCATCAACTCTCTTGGAATATACGGCGTTCCTGCATAAAACTGCTTCAAAAACGCTGCCATGATTTCTTCCTGTCTGTCCTCTCCTGCAATATGCAGACAAAAATGATCTCTGCCGATCAGCCTGCCCTCCCGGACAAAGAAAATCTGCACGACTGCATCCTCCTGATCCGAAGCCATAGCGATCACGTCTTTGTCCTCCATATGGCTGCTGGTTATTTTCTGCTTCTGCGCAATCTTACTGACACTGTTCAGAAGTTCCCGATATTCAATCGCTTTTTCAAACTCCAGATTTTCTGACGCAGCTTTCATCTTTTCTTCCAGTTCCTTCAGTATCAGCGAATAATTTCCATTAAGAAAAGAAAGCGCTTTTTTTACCGACTCCCCATACTCCTCTTTCGAGATATAGCCCTGGCACGGTGCCGGGCATTGATGGATATGATAATTCAGGCAGGGTCTCTCTTTTCCCTGCATTTTCGGCAGCACTTTATTACAGGTTCGAATCCCGTACAGCTTATGTATCAGATCGATGGTGTCTTTTACCGCGCCTGCACTCGTGTAGGGACCAAAATATTTCGCACGATCCTTATGCATCTGTCTTGCCAGCATGACTCTGGGATAAGCTTCCTGAACCGTCACTTTTATAAACGGATAAGCTTTATCATCCATCAGCATCGTATTGTACTTGGGCCGATGTTCTTTGATCAAATTGCATTCCAGCACCAGAGCCTCCAGCTCTGAATCGGTGATAATATATTCAAACCTCGCAATATGCGTCACCATCTGCTCAATTTTCACCCCTTTATTTCTGCTGGACTGAAAATACTGACGCACACGGTTCTTCAGGGAAATTGCTTTTCCCACGTAGATAATCGCATCTTTCTCATCATGCATCAAATAGACTCCGGGCTTTGCCGGCAGCTTTTTCAATTCCTCTTCAATATCAAATGCCATAACTCCGCCTCCCATCTGTCGCACCAGACTTTCACACTTTCATCTCTGTTTCTTCCAGAATCTTATCATGATCAAGTTCTGATTCCTCCGCCTCCTGGACTTACCCGCACAGATCACAGCAGACAGCCTGCGGGTTTTTGTATATCCCCTCCGGACATCCGTTGACCGAATGGGCATACATAAAACCCGCAGGCTGTCTTTCTGCATTATTCTGCAAATATTAATTCTTCCTGCTGATATCCGTCCTCTTCCGCTTTTACTTTATGGAAAATTTCCATAAATTCCTTACCTGTGATCGTCTCTTTTTCAATCAGAAACTCAGCGATTTTGTCCAGACAATCCCGATTCTCAGACAGAAGACGTTTTGCCTCCGCATAAGACTCTTTCAGTATACGCATCACCTCGCTGTCAACGTCAGCTGCTGTCTCATCGCTGCAGTTCAGTACCGTTCCATTATTTAAATACATGCTTTCTTTGGATTCCAGACCCACCAGACCGAATTTTTCAGACATCCCATACTGCGTCACCATAGCGCGGGCCATCTTTGTCGCCTGCTGAATATCATTTGCCGCTCCGGTTGTGACCGTCTCAAACACCAGCTCCTCGGCTGCGCGTCCGCCCAGATAACCGACCAGCATTGCCTCAATTTCTTTTTTCGTATTCAGATATTTCTCTTCTTCCGGCACATGCATGACATAGCCCAGCGCGCCCATGGTGCGCGGAACAATCGTAATTTTCTGAACAGGTTCAGAATCCTTCTGAAGAGCGCTGACCAGCGCATGCCCCACCTCATGGTAAGAAACGATCTTTCGTTCTTCTGCACTCAGAATGCGGTCCTTCTTTTCTTTTCCCATCAGAACTACTTCCACGGCTTCAAACAGGTCTTTTTGCGACACTGCCTGTCTTCCGTTTTTTACGGCCAGAATCGCAGCCTCATTGATCATATTTGCCAGATCGGAACCGACCGCTCCGCTGGTGGCAAGCGCAATCGCTTCCAGATCCACAGACTCATCCAGACGCACATTTTTTGCATGTACTTTCAGAACGTCTACACGTCCTTTCAGATCCGGACGCTCCACAACAATCCGCCGGTCAAAACGTCCGGGACGCAGAAGCGCCTGATCCAGAATCTCCGGACGGTTGGTCGCCGCAAGCACCAGACACGCCTTATTGCTCTCAAAACCATCCATCTCCGCCAGAAGCTGATTCAGTGTCTGTTCCCGCTCGTCATTCCCTCCGAGTTTGGAATCGCGGCTTTTTCCGATTGCATCGATCTCGTCAATAAATATAATGCAGGGAGCGTTCTTCTTCGCCTCCTCAAACAAATCCCGTACCCGGGAAGCGCCGACGCCGACAAACATTTCCACAAAATCCGAACCGGACAGAGAGAAAAACGGCACATGCGCCTCCCCTGCAACTGCTTTGGCCAGAAGCGTTTTACCGGTTCCGGGAGGTCCGACTAACAGAGCGCCTTTGGGAAGCTTCGCTCCAATCTCTGCGTAACGCTCCGGATTGTGCAGAAAATCCACTACTTCCACCAGAGACTCTTTGGCTTCCTCCTGGCCTGCCACATCTTTAAAAGTAACTCCTGTTTCCTTTTCAATATAGACTTTGGCCTTACTTTTGCCGACCCCCATCATTCCGCCGCCTCCCATGCGCCGCATCAGATATCCAAATGCCACCCAGATCAGCAGCAGAGGCAGCAGACTCCAGACAACCTGCCATACCAGGGTAGAAAATGTATCCTGAATATACGGAGTGATCTCCACTCCCTTTTCTTTAAGAAGCGGCAGCAGCGCCTCGTCATCCATCTTCCCTGTATAATAAGTAATCTCTACATTTCCTACCGGCTGAGTTCTCGGAGTAATTTCCCATGTAAGACCAGTGTCCTCAACCTTTTCTACTTTATCCTCCTCAAGCATCTCTATAAATTCGTTATAGCCGATCTCTTTTGACCCTGCATCCTTCATCATATTCTGTATGAAGTTCAGCGCCATAAAACTTGCCAGCATAAAAACGAGAAATATAACAATACTTTGACGGTTCTTTGGTCCTTTTTGATTGTTATCTCCAGATCCTGTTGGAGTATTTTTATCCTTCATCTTATTCCTCCTTGCGCATAGCACTTCCTATTATAGTGAACCTTCATTTTAAAATCAATACACCTTCTGAGAAATTTTATCTTCCTTTTCTAAAATAAATATAAAAACAGCGGCGCCTTTCCTCCGATGTCCTTGAAAAACTGGTGGATTTTTTTTCGGGGATAAGATATAATGAAATGAGTTTTTATTACAGATGTGTGCTCTCTGAGTCTCTTTCTGCCTGATTTTATGAGACGGTTCTTGTCAGATATACAAAAATTTATAAGGCGTACGGCAATTAAACGGGAATGCGTCGGGCGCAGAATCAGCTCCACAGGAGATTCCGGGAATACATGGCTACTTTCAGGAGGAATCACATTATATGCCAGTCAAATATGTATTTGTTACGGGAGGAGTCGTATCCGGTCTTGGAAAAGGAATTACGGCCGCTTCCCTTGGGCGTCTTCTAAAAGCGCGCGGCTACAAAGTCACCATGCAGAAATTTGATCCATATATCAACATCGATCCCGGCACCATGAACCCTGTGCAGCACGGGGAAGTCTTTGTCACCGACGACGGTGCGGAAACAGACCTGGATCTCGGACATTACGAGCGCTTTATCGACGAAAGCCTGAATAAAAACTCGAATGTCACCACCGGAAAAGTATACTGGTCTGTGCTGCAAAAAGAACGCAGAGGTGATTACGGCGGCGGCACGGTACAGGTCATTCCGCATATTACAAATGAAATCAAAAGCCGCTTTTACCGCAACTATACGTCCGAGGATATGCATATTGCCATCATTGAGACCGGCGGCACGGTAGGCGATATTGAAAGTCAGCCTTTCCTGGAGGCCATCCGGCAGTTCCAGCATGAAGTGGGGCACGACAATGCCATTATCATTCATGTAACTCTGATCCCCTATCTGAAAGCTTCCGGAGAGATGAAGACCAAACCTACTCAGGCTTCTGTCAAAGAGCTGCAGGGTATGGGGATACAGCCCGATATCATTGTTTGCCGCACAGAACTCCCCCTGGAAAAAGGCATTAAGGACAAGATTGCCCTGTTCTGCAATGTTCCAAAATATCATGTACTGCAGAATCTGGATGTCGAATATCTCTACGAAGCGCCGCTGGCCATGGAAGAAGAGCATCTGGCACAGGTTGCCTGTGAGTGTCTGAATCTTCCCTGTCCGGATCCTGACCTTACTGACTGGACGGAGATGGTCAATAAGCTCCGCAATCCGGTAACGGAAGTAAGCATTGCCCTTGTCGGCAAATATATACAGCTCCACGACGCTTATATTTCTGTCGTGGAGGCACTAAAGCACGGTGGCATCGACAACCGGGCTGTGGTAAATATCAAATGGATCGATTCTGAACTTGTCACAGAAGCAAATGCACAAGAGCTTTTCGGTGATGTATCAGGCATTCTGGTACCCGGAGGATTTGGAGACCGGGGCATTGACGGCAAAATCACGGCTATCCGTTATGCCCGGGAACACCGGATTCCCTTCCTTGGACTGTGCCTTGGCATGCAGCTGGCCATTGTAGAATATGCACGGCACGTCGCAGGACTGGAAGACGCCCACAGTATGGAGCTTGATCCCAATACTCCTTACCCGGTCATCGCTCTGATGCCGGATCAGAACGGAGTGGAAGACATCGGCGGAACTCTGAGACTTGGTTCCTGCCCCTGTGTACTGAACAAAGACTCCAAAGCATATATGCTGTATAAAAGTGAGCAGATCGAAGAACGTCACCGCCATCGCTATGAAGTCAACAATGACTACCGTTCTGTTCTGACCGAACACGGACTGACGTTGTCCGGACTGTCACCGGACGGACGGATCGTAGAGATGATCGAGCTGAAAGATCATCCTTTCTTCCTTGCAACTCAGGCGCATCCGGAGCTGAAGTCCCGTCCGAACCGCCCCCATCCTCTGTTTAAAGGATTTGTGGAAGCAGCTGTAGGCAAACAGTCCTGATCCGCAAATAATACTGTAAAAACAATCCTGCCCCGGCTGCCAATACTTTCACTCATATCAGTATTGGCAGCCGGGGCAGGATCTTGTAACATTCATTTAGGAACACAGTTCCTGATCCGCATCAGTGAATCATATCCTGATAGAATTCATAGGCCTCTTTGTCTGTAAAGCCTTCATGCACTATTTTCCCGATTGCCTGCGCCATCTCTACCGGATGCTCGCTCTGGAAAATATTTCTTCCCATGTCGACGCCCCTTGCTCCTTTGGAGATAACCGTATATGCCATCGTCAGGGCTTCCGCCTCCGGAAGCTTCTTTCCGCCCGCCACCACGACAGGCACCGGACACGCCGCCACCACCTCTTCAAAATTGTCGCAGTTGTAAGTCTTTACCAGCTGAACCCCCATCTCCGCCACAATCCTCGTGGCAAGCTTAAAGAAACGGTCCGTCCGCTCCATATTTTTCCCAACCGCCACCACACCCAGAGTGGGAATACTGTAGCGCATACCGGCATTGATAACCTTTGACAGATTATCAATACTGGAGAGCTGACCGTCCGCTCCGATAAATGTCTGTACTGCCATACAGTCTGCATTCATCCGGATTGCATCTTCCACATCGACTGCCACTACCTCATGAGACAGATCATCATCGAGCATTGAAGATCCGGAAGTCACCCGCAGTGCAATCCCTTTCGTAATCTGAGGAGGGACACAGGCACGGATAGCTCCTCTGGTTCCCATAAACACATCCACATAAGGCGCCAGCTTTGGAAGCAGCAGATCCAGCCGTTCCAACCCTGCGGTAGAACCCATAAAATATCCATGATCAAACGCAAACATGACGGAATTGCCGCTATTGGGATTAAATATATGAGACAGATGCTTCTGCATCCCCCAGTCAAGACTGTTTGCACCTTTTACATAAAAACCTTCCTGGTTGGCAAAGGGCGTGCCCACATGGTAATTCTTTGCCACTTTCATTCCTTCTTTGTCTGCCATTGTTTCTTTTCCTTTCCTGAGCCTGTTTTTGTGCAGACCTCGGCAGACGCTGAAAATAACTTGTGTCTGCCGATAACCTGCCCGTCTTCTGGTAGTTAATAATATACGCTTTTGGGCTTTCCTTGTCAATCCGGACCTCCTTAGCTGACTTCAGGTAAAATCCCCAAAAGCAGAGAAGCAAAGCAGCTGCATCTGTTGACAAACCTGTATTTTCATGGCAAACTTTTTTATATAAGGATGCATTTTGTTCAAAGGAGGGGCTATTATGACCGAACAGTTTTTGATGGCAATCGACGCCGGAACCGGAAGTGTAAGAGCTGTCCTGTTTCATACAGACGGAACCCAGGCTGGATGCGTTCAGCGCGAATGGGAACACAAGGAAGATCCCCGCTATCCGGGCAGTATGGATTTCGACTGGGTACACAACTGGAAGCTGACCTGCAGCTGTATTCGTGGCGTACTAAAGGAGACGGGTATCCATCCGCAGCAGATTGCCGCTGTCTCTACTACCTGTATGAGAGAGGGCATCGTTCTTTATGACCGCGCAGGAAATGAGATCTGGGCCTGCGCCAATGTGGATGCCCGCAGCGATGAGGAAGTCGGAAAACTAATCCGGATGAATCCCGAACTGGAAAAGGAAATCTACCTGCAGAGCGGTCAGACTTATGCGCTTGGCGCGTTACCCAGACTGTTATGGGTAAAAGATAAGATGCCGGAAATCTATGAAAAGACAGACGCTGTCGGCATGTTCAACGACTGGCTGATCCGCAGACTCACCGGCGTGGAAGCCATTGAGCCGAGCAACGGATCCACCACCGGCATCTTTGATCTGAAAAGCCGCAGTTGGGACGCTTCCATCGCCCGAAAATGCGGACTTCGGGACGATATTTTTCCGCCGGTGACAGAATGCGGTACTGTCATTGCAGCTGTCAGTGAAAAAGGTGAGGCGGATACCGGACTGAAAAAAGGCACTCCGGTCGTTGCAGGCGGCGGAGACTGTCAGCTGGGAGCCATTGGCGTTGGAGCCACTATGCCGAACCAGGCAGCCGTCTTTGGCGGCAGTTTCTGGCAATATGAATTCAACACTGCAGATGGGGCAACGGATCCTGGGTGCCGGGTGCGCGTAAACTGCCATGCCGTACCGGGTGTCTGGCAGTATGAAGCGCTTGCTTTCAAACCCGGTCTGGTCATGCGCTGGTTCCGTGACGGCTTCTGCCAGTTCGAAAAAGAGCAAAGCAAAATCACCGGTGAAGACCCCTATGATCTTATGAACCGGGAGGCTGCAAAGATCCCTGCCGGCTGTTACGGCATGATGTGCACTTTCAGCGATGTGATGAATTTTATCCACTGGAAGCACGCGGCGCCATCCTTTATCAACTTTGAACTGGACCCGGCAAAATTCAACCGCTATACGTTTTACCGCGCGATTCTTGAAAATACTGCCCTGCTGGTCAAAGGTCATATGGAGCTGGTCCGGGAAGCGACCGGAAACCTTCCGTCCGAGATAATCTTCGCCGGCGGCGCGTCCAAAAGTCCTCTCTGGTCCCAGATTCTGGCAGATGTTCTGGGCATGCCCGTGAAAGTCCCCGTCGTCAAAGAAGCCACGGCACTGGGAGCCGCCATTCTTGCCGGATATGGAGTCGGTATTTATGAAACTATAGAAGAAGGAGTCCGCCAGACAGTCAGATGGGACAGAACGTTTCAGCCCGACCTCAGAAATCATGAAATTTACAGTGAACTCTACCACGCATGGAGAAGCGTCTATGCCGCTCAGCTTGAGCTGGTCAATCAAGGACTGACAAAATCTATGTGGACCGCCCCAGGCCTGTAGAACGAACCTTTTTTGCGTCTTGAAAGCCTACCGATTGGAAACTTATAAATGGAATTAGGATAAGGAGAACAAACCTATGTATATCATTGATGAAAAAGACAGAGAATACCGTTTCGGAGACAGCGGCCCCAAATACCTGATGAAGGGTCCGCGTATGAATTTCGCCCTTGTACAGTTTATGCCGGGTCAGGACTTTCCGGCACATTACCACAATATAATGGAAGAAAATTTTTATATTCTTGAAGGAGAAATTGACATTGTAGTGGACGGAGTCGTCAATCCCCTTCAGCCCGGACAAATGATCCACATCGAACCGGGTGAAATCCATTACTGCAAAAACAGCTATGACAGACCCGTCAAAATGGTATCGACACTTGCACCTTATCAGGAAACAGACAAGGTGGATGTGGAAGACTTTACTTACTAAACATACAGTAAAATGAAACGGGGCATCGTGCCGGGCCGCTCCCGCGGCCGGCAGAATTCCTCTGTTGTAAAAACTGCTGTCATTTATCAATATGGACATCGGCTTCTGACTACGCCCCCATAATCATATCTTGAATCTTTTCTTTTATCCCGGCAAGAGAGCCCTGCACCATCTGGGGTTTTCCACCGCCTTTTCCCTGGAATTTATCATTTAAAGCTTTGGAGAATACTCTCAGGTCCACCGTACGGCTCCCGAGAATATAATGATATCCGTCCTCATCCGTTCCAATGAACGCACCGCAGACTCCTTCACATTTCTCCATGGCGCTGTTCACAAAACTTCGTGCTGCAATATTGTCCAGTTCTTTTTCAAAAATGCAGACATTTCGCTCTCCCGCACCCAGTCCTTCCAGCCTCTGCTGCAGATAACGCTCCTGCAGCCGATTCAGCTGTTCTCTCGTACTATTTTGCTGTTCTTTCAAATGCAGCATTGCTTCCCCGATTTTCTCCGGTTTGGCAGACAGCGCCACCGATATCTCGGTCACGCTCCGCTGTTTTTTCTGATAATCTGCCAGTGCACGGAATCCGCACAGAATCGTCATCCGACATCCGCCCCTGTGCCTTTCACAGGCAATAATTTTGATCAGTCCGATCTCCCCGGAGCGATCCACATGCGGGGCGCAGCAGGCGCAGATATCGTATCCCGGAATTGACACAATGCGAATCTGCCCGTCAATCTCGATTTTGCTCCGATAATTCACCTGTTTCAACTGATCCTTTGTCGGATACAGTACCTGTACCGGTACATTTTCAAACACGCCCCGATTGGCGCGCAGCTCCAGATCCTGCACCTGCTCTTTTGTGAGCTCTCCATTGAAATCCAGCGTTGTGATCTCATCGCCCAGATGAAATCCCACATTATCATAACCATACAGATTATGTACAAGTCCGGATATTATATGTTCTCCTGTATGCTGCTGCATACGGTCAAAACGCACTTCAAAATTCAGCCTGCCTTTCACTTTGCGTCCTGGCTCCAACGGTTCTTTTGTCTCATGACAAACGATGCCGTTCTTCTCCCGCGTGTCCGCCACTTCCTTATCGTCCAGCCAGCCAACATCCCCGGGCTGTCCGCCGCCCTCCGGAAAAAATGCCGTCTGATCCAGCACAATCCAATACCCTGATTCCCCGCCTTTTACGATCGGCTTTTCTTCACAGGATATTACTGTCGCTTCGAATTCTTTTCTGTGACTGTCCTTATTATACAGCCGCACTGTCTCCTGACTCTGCAGATCCATCTGTTTTGCTTCCATTATTTTTCTCTCCTTTACAATTCCTTTCCGTACTCTGAACCTCTCACAAAACCAAATCCCCCCACAGCAAGCCGGTTTCTATTAAGTCTGTAGCACAGCAAACTGCGGATGACAAACACAGGGTGAAAGGGAACTCCAGATATGTTCTGACAACAGACATCATCAATAATACTGCTCAATATAATGATAAGCTTTATCAAATACTTCCTGATCCCTGATCCCATATTTCCGCCAGATAATCGTTCGCAGCTCTTTTTTTACTTCCTGCTGACCTGCGGTTGTTCTCTGCCAGCCATCAAATCGTACATATTTTACAATAGAATCAATATCGGCTACAATTCTCTCTACAATAATCGGAGTTTTTTCATTTCTGATCCCTTTAAAAAGCTCCGTCAAAGCTGCTTTTCCTTTATCTATCTCTTCCTCAGGGACCGTCTCTTTTTCTGCCTGAGCTGTCTCTTTTGCCAGTTCCAGCAACAATTTTAGAAACTCAATGCTCGTAACAAGTCCCTGTTGGTGCTTTTCCCGAAGCTGCTCCAGCTTCTCGCCCAGCTTTATGAACCGGACATCCCTGGAATGTCTGCGTATCCTTGCCACAAGATCAATCTCTACTTTCATCGTTACTTTCCGGAGATCTTTCTGTTTCTCAATAAACTCATCAATCAGCTCTGCATCCAGTGTCAAAATATCCATATCGTCGTGCACTTCTCCAACATCCAGATTTTCATGCACTAACTCCATGGTCTTGGCGCCCAACGCGGCCCAGATCAACCCTCCACGGCCGTCTGTCGGACGTACAGACTCATACACTCTGGTAAGCCATTGATAATCCGACTTGTACGGTTCGAAGCTTAAATCCGGTGACAGCGCTTCCCACGCTTTATTCAAAACCCTGTAATCCGCGCCAAATTCATCTTTCTCTTTATTTGTAGGAAGACACTCCTGCGCCGCCAGAAGCCCTTCCCACCCTTCTATTGTCCGATCAATTCCCAGAAAGTATTCCAGACATATGTGCATCAAAGCAGGAATTTCTTTTTTTACCTCTTCTATGTTAGTGATTACTTTTTTCATACTGGATTCATCAAAATCCAGCGCCTTTGCCACATTATCAAAAATACCGATATAATCGACAATCAGACCATGTGTCTTTCCCTCATTGTAGGTTCGATTCGTACGACAGATTGCCTGCAGAAGATTGTGATCCTTCATCGGTTTATCCAGATACATAACCTGCAGAATCGGGGCATCAAATCCTGTAAGCAGCTTCGCCGTAACAATCACCAGTTTTAAAGGATGTTTTGGATCCCTGAACCGGTCAAGCAGCTTACCCTCTTCTGTTCTGTCACGTCGATATGCCTTATACCTGTCTTCCTTGTCATTATTCGTGTCCATCACAATCGTTGACGCGTCTTCACCCAGCAGCTGATCCAGCTCTTCTTTATACATCAGACAACACTCTCTGTCATAACAGACCACCTGACCTTTGTACCCATTCGGTTCTATTTTTTTCTGATAATGTTTTGCAATATGCCCGCATACTTTTTTAATTCGCTTCCTGTCATACATAATCGCTTTCATATTGACTCTGCGCGACAGCTCCGCTTTGTCCTCATCTGAAAGTTTTTCCGTCAGCAGATCAAACTCCTGATTGAGTTTTTCTTTATCCACATGCAGCTCTACCGGAACCGGTTCAAAATTCAGCGGCAGCGTCGCTTTGTCTCGGATGGATTCTGAGAAAGAATACCTGCTCATATATCCGCTTTTGTCTTCCACTGCGCCAAACGTATGAAATGTGTTTCGATCCAGCCGGTTGATCGGAGTACCTGTAAAACCAAAGAAAAATGCATTGGGCAGCGCCTGTCTCATCTTCTCGCCCAGATTCCCTTCCTGCGACCGATGAGCTTCATCCACCATGACGATAATATTTTTTCTCTCATTCAGTGTCCTGTTTACATCCGCAAATTTAAATATGGTCGTGATCGCAATTTTTCTCTGATCTCCTGCAAAGAATGTTTCCAGTTTTTCCCTGCTTCCAAGGCTCTGCAGATTCGGAATGTCCGACGCATGAAACGTGGCTGTAATCTGTGTTTCCAGGTCAATGCGGTCGTCTACAATCACAACCGTGGGATTATGCAATTCCGGAATCATCCTGAGTTTCTGTGCAGTAAAAACCATCAAAAGTGATTTCCCTGAGCCCTGAAAATGCCAGATCAACCCTTTCCGCGGGTATCCCTCTTTTACACGTTCTATGATCTGGTTAGCCGCTTCATATTGTTGATAGCGACATATAATTTTATATTTTCGGAACTTTTTGTCTGTAGCAAATATGGTAAAAAAACGAAAAATATCCATCACCTTTTCCGGCATAAGCATATCCGCCAGTCTGACCTTCACATCTACCAGGCTGCCCTCTTTTTTATGCTCTCCGGTGTGCCATGGCCCCCACATATCAACAGGCATACCGACAGAACCATACCGATAATATTTCCCCTCCGTCGCAAAATTAAATACATTTGATACAAACATACCTGGAATGCTTTTTTCGTAGGAAGCAACGTCTTCTGCTCCGTCCAGCCAGGTAATCGCACTGCGTACAGGAGTCTTCAGCTCCCCGATTACTAATGGAAACCCATTGACAAGGAGCACAATATCCAGACGCTTCCCGTTTTCTGCCGAAGGATATATCCATTGATGAGTGACCACATATTCATTTAATTCCATTTCTTCTTTTGAAAGCGTGCCAAAGTAACGGATCGATACCGGCTTTCCGCCTTCTCCGAACGGAAACGAATTGTTTTCGAATATCAATTTCTTAAATGCTTCGTTCTGTGTTACCAGATTACTGCCGCTCGCAGTGAGAAACAGCGTCCGAATCCGATAAATCACCTCGTCCGCGCGGGATGGTTCTTCTGCAATCACCGGGTTCAGGCGGATCAAGGCAGACTTTACCATCGGCTCTACAAGGATATCCGTATGCCGACGCAAAAGCCTGTCCGCCTCGATATATTTCCAGCCGATATCTGTAAGCGTGCGAATCGTCAACTGCTCAATTGTGTTGTTTTCATTAAACATAAGTCCCCCCTGCAAACATAAGCGATTGACAGAAAATTTTGATTTATGCTGCCATATCAAAAATTAACTTACCCGAGATTGTCCGCCATTATTTTTTTGTATATCGCGTTCAAATCCGCCATCGCTCTCTCTAATTCTGATTTTGACTGATCAGTCTGGCGAACAAAGGCAGCAAATTGTTTCTGTAATTCTATAGGAGGTATGCTTATCAGCAATTTCTTCAATAGTTTGAAATGACGATTATAGCCCATATTGGGGATGTTCGCTGTTCTGAGTTCATGCAAAAGAAAAATATAATCTAAATCTTTACGTTTTACCTTCAAAAGTTTAACTCCATCTGCTCCAAGGAAAAAGGGTTGATCGGCATACTTGAGAATCCTTGTATGATCTCCAAAAATAATCGCTGGAACTTTCTTGTACAGACCCTCTGTATCATTCCAATATCCAGCTATGTATTCCTGACCCTGGTCATAAATCGGAAATGAGCCTGTTGGCAAATAGTCAGCCTTCTGAATCTTGGTTCCATGCCTGGTTGCGTCTGTCACGGCAACATCAAAAGGCACTTTTTCCCATGGGGTTTCTTCTGTAAATACATCCCCAAACATCTCAACAAACCGCGCTTTCACCAATTCATCCGTCTTCTGCAGCAACCTTTTATACGCTTCCACTGTGTCATTCACCGCCCACAGTGCTTTAGCTAATTTACGCTGTTCATTCAAACATGGAAGCTCAAATTCCAGAACCTTCAGGTCACTCCAGTTTATGGTAGGCGAAAGAGAACCAACTGATATTTTTATAGCAGCATCCAGAAAATAATCAGAACTGATAAATAAGGGAAAAAAATCTTTATCTATTACATCTTCTTTGGGACGAAGCACCATGCCATGTGCGGAGAAAACCCCATCGAAGGGAGCGATCGCCACTTTTTTCTGATATGCCCGGCGTTTCCCAAACAGCACATCTCCTTTTTTCATAATCAATTTTTCCCCTTTGGGCGCAATATCCGACCCAAATCGGGTAACATTCAGACAGCCTGGATCTAAATGCTCTAACCCAATATAGGTGAATCTGTCTTCTTCCGTCGGCTTTTTCTTATCTGTATTGTTAACTGCTATTTCCTCAAAGCAATACTTTGCCATAATTAATTCTCTTTCGTATTAATTTCAAGAGTTCTGATCGTGTCTGAAAATTGCTTTTCATTGGCTGTGCGTTGTAATTTGCAGAAGTTCTGTGCCAAATGAATTTTCAAACACGCTCTAATTTCGTTTCCAGCATCTGATTCAACCGCGTATAATACATCCTCATTCTGTCAGATGACCGCTTCCAACTGTCATATCTCTGTTTTACCGTTCGAATATCCATTTCTACTGTTCCTTTTTCATTTTTCAGATAAAGCGAAATGTTCAGCGAGAAATCATTTTTCTCAATTTCATCTCTCCGGACCATTCTGGCAAAATCGTCGTCTCTTTCATATTCTTCGTATGCTTTCACAATTTTCTGAATATGCTGCACCGTCAGGTAGCTCTGCGCATTTTTTCGTTCCACTTCCTGAACGGCATTGATAAACAAAACGGTTCCCCGGCGTTCTGCCTTCTTACTTGTTCGGCAGATCACAATACACGCTTCCATGGGAGAATTATAAAACAGATTTGGTCCCAGGCCGATCACACATTCCAGATTATCACTTCGCACCAGCTTTTCCCTCATATTCCGCTCTTCTTTCCGAAACAAAACTCCATGTGGGAACAAAATAGCACATCTGCCTGTATTCTTATCCATACTTTTCAAAATATGCTGTAAAAAGACATAGTCCGCCCGCCCCTGCGGCGGAACTCCCAAAAAATTACGTCCATACTTATCGCCGACAAACGCTTCCCGGTCCCACTGGCTGATGGAATAGGGCGGATTTGCCAGTATCAAATCAAACTGCTTCAGTCGACCACCTTCTATAAACGCCGGTTCTTTTAATGTATCGCCGTTTACAATCTGAAAATCCTTCACGCCATGCAGAAACAGATTCATCCTTCCAATCGCTGAAGTAAGCGCATTGATCTCCTGCCCGTATACAGACACATTTCTCCACTCTTTTTTCTGTTCTTTCAGACAGGCAATGGCTGAAATCAGCATTCCTGCGCTTCCGCAGGTAGGATCATAGATCGATTCCCCTGATTCCGGCCGCAGCATTTCTGTCATCAGGTGCACCACTGTCCGATTGGTATAAAATTCCTGCGCTGTATGTCCGCTGTCGTCCGCAAATTTTTTAATCAGATATTCATAACCCTGCCCGAGTTCATCCTCCGGGCAGTTCTCCAAAGACAATGTTCTGGAACTGAAATGTTCCAGCAGTTCTTTTAACAGCCTGTCCGGCAGCCTGCTTTTATTCGTCCAGGCGGCTTCTCCGAAAATACCGCCCAGTTTTTCCATATTTGCCTGCT
Source organism: uncultured Lachnospiraceae bacterium (assembly GCA_951802115.1). Taxonomy (GTDB): domain Bacteria; phylum Bacillota; class Clostridia; order Lachnospirales; family Lachnospiraceae; genus Hominiventricola. The sequence goes on from CATOPL010000001.1 coordinate 244,863, forward strand.
CTACTTTGTGAAAAGCCTCTACAAGTGCCGAACCTACATTTTCCGCAACCATACGCACATCATTCCAGTGATAACCTTTTGGCACCATAAAATGATGATTTTCTTCCCACTCCAGCGCTTCTTCCTCGCCGTCAAAGTCAAGCAAGATCTGTCTGCATTCTTCATCATACACATCACAGATTCTTTTGAAAAACAGAAGCGGAAATATGTACTGCTTATAAGCTCCCGCATCAATATTGGTCCGCAGTAGTACCGCTGAGTTCCACAAATACGATTGTAACTCTTCAATACTGATCCTTTTACTCAATGTACATATCCTCCATTTTCCAAAAGCCTGCTCATTCGTTCCTCTGCCCTGCACACTTCTTCCAACGCTTCATAATACTGTTTTCGGATTTCCGACGGCGCTATCATTTCTTCTTTCTTCTTCTCAATATAATTATTGACCGCCAATGTATACCCTTTGTCTTTTATTTCTTTTATTGTAACGATTTTTGATCTCTCGGTCACATTTTCGTAAGCTTTATAAAACGAATATATCTCTTTTACATTTTCGTCGCTGAGTAAATTTTGCGCTCTCTGAGGCGTATACATTTTAGACGCGTCAATCAGACAGATTTTTCCTTTGTGATCGGTTTCCTTGCTGTTATTGAGCAACAGTATACAGGCCGATACCCCTGTAGAATAAAAAATTCCACCGGCCAGCGTGATAACGCACTCCAGCTTATCTGACAGTATCAGCCGCTTTCTCACTTCTCCATCCTGTCCGCCCCTAAACAGTACTCCTTGCGGAAGAACGACTGCACATCTGCCCTTTTCTTCATCCATTGACTTTATCATATGTTGAAGCCAGGCACAGTCACCGTTCGAATCCGACAGGCTCCCCCACATGTTCCTGCCAAAATTATCTGATGCAAACTGCTCCGCCCCCCAGTTCTTTAAAGAAAAAGGGGGATTGGCGATTACACAGTCAAATGTTTTCAGTTTTCCGCTTTCCAGATAATTTGGCGAGCGCAGCGTATCTCCCTGAGTTACCTGAAAGTCCCTTGCCCCATGCAGGAAGAGGTTCATCCGCGCGATTGCAGAAGTAGCAAGATTCTTTTCCTGACCATAGATTCTTCCATAGGTCCGTCTGTCGCCTTTCATATGTTGAATCGCCTCGATCAGCATACCTCCGGTACCCGCCGCCGGATCGTAAACCGTCTCTCCTGGTTCCGGTGACAAAAGTCTGATCATCAGCCGCACCACCGATCTGGGCGTGTAAAACTCCCCTGCATTTTTCTTGGACAGATCGGCAAATTTTTTGATCAGAAACTCATAGGCATCTCCCATGATATCCGCCGGATAATCATGATTTCCCACCCGAATACCGGACATATGTTCCACCAGATTTTTCAGCCTTTCATCCGACAGTTTCGACTTATCGGTCCAGGTTGCATCGTCAAAACTGGAAAACACGCCGTTTAGCGTATCCGGGTTAGCCCGTTCAATCCCGTTCATTGCTGCGGCAATGGCAAGTCCTACGTCTGTACTGACAGCGCGAACATCCTTCCAGTGACAGCCCTTCGGAATCACAAATCTGTGATTTTCCGGAAAAGCTGCATATTCTTCGTCTCCGCCGGAAACTTCCAGCGCCTCCTGCATTTCCTCATCGTATACATCAGACAGTCTCTTAAAAAACAGAACAGGTGTCACATAGCTTTTATACTCGTCCTGATTAATCGGGCCGCGCAGAATATTACAGCATTCAAAAATATGTGAGAACAGCTTTTGACTGGTTGTCTCTTCTTTTTCATCTGCTGTTCTTTTCAAACTTCTCTGTTTCCCGTTGCTCTTTATCTTCTGTGCCACTTTAGAATCTGCTCCTTCCCGTCTATCGTTTTGCAGAACGATGCCTCTGGAGCGTGTCTGAAAATCTTTCGTCCGAAAACAAAAGCTGATCCAGTGTCGGCTTCAGAGCAAACGTTTTTTTCAGCTCCTCCACTTCCCGCAAAGCATCCTCCTTCACTGGCTTTGGAATGACCGTCCGTACTGCACGGATCAGAATATTCTTGGGTGTATGAGATAAATCCACAAATTCCAGAAGCTGTGTTTTATAACCACAGGCGGTTAAAAGATTTCCCCGGATGGCATCCGTCATAAGCGCCGCCGTTCGTTCCTGTACAATCCCATAACGAGTCAGAATGGAAAGCTTTTCACTTTTTATCTGCCGGTTCAGTTCATGCTGACAGCAGGGCACAGAGAAGATCAGCCCGGCTTTCCAGCGAACTGCATGATAAAGCGCATAGTCGGTAGCCGTGTCGCAGGCGTGGAGAGAGACGACTATGTCCACCGGATACGGACAGTCATAGCCGCTGATATCCCCCACCTCAAAATGCAGTCCGTGATAGCCGTATTTCTCTGCTGCCCGGTTGCAGTTTCTGATGACTTCCTCTTTCAGATCCAGGCCGGTAATCCGGACATTGAGCTTTTTTATTACGGTCAGATAATAGTAGATGATAAAAGTCAGATAAGATTTTCCGCATCCGAAGTCGACGACGGTAATGGTATGATCTTGCGGCAGATTTTCGATCTCATCATCAATCAGTTCCACAAAACGGTTGATCTGTCTGTACTTATCGGACATGGAACGAACTACTTTTCCCTCCGCCGTGAAGATGCCCATATCCACCAGCGGCGGAATCACAGTCCCTTCTTCAAGAATATAATGCTTTTTCCGGTTGTGTACATTCTTTTCCTTTGGGGCCTGCGATATTCTCTTTTTCTGAAAAGAAGCTCTCCCCCCTTTGGAAATACGAATGCTATACTCCCATTCTCCATTCCAGGCATTGCACTGACGAAAAGCAGAAGACAGGGCTTCCAGCAAAAAAGCCCCCACCCTGTCTTCTGTCAGATTCTCATGAAACACCTGTTTCTCTGTATATTGTTCCGCCTGCCAGACGGAGGACAAACGATTAAGAACGATTTTCCGGTACTGTCGTTTTTCTCCTTCGCCCTCTGTCACCGTCTTTTTCACATTGCTCAAAATAATTTTATAAGGCTGTGCCTCGATCAGTCCTGCTGCCATCTGCCGCAGATTCTGTTCTGTTTCTTTCATGAATTACTCCCATTCGTCCAGTTTTTCCAGGAATTCAATCAGTTCCTGTTTGGTCTGCGCGATCTGTTCCTGGTCGTAAGAGTTCAATGCATGTTCAAACTTTCGCAGCACCTGCTCCACCTGCGCGCGTTTATAGCCCAGACTCTCCTCATAGATCCGTTCACCGCGCAGCAGAAGCACTTTATTTTCTTCTTTGTCCCGGGGATGGATTTTCAGATAGGACAGTGTTTCCAAACGCTCCTCTATCTCTTCCTCACTCATATCCAGATCCCGGTCTTTGAACACCTGACGAATCTTTTTCCCGCTGGAAATCACTTTTACTTCTACTTCCAGAATCGAATTGATATCATAAGTATAAGTCACATCTACCGCTTCCTCTCCCGCCTTGTTGGCAGGAACGTCAATCAGCAGCTCTCCCAGAGACAGATTATTGACTGCAAAACGACTCTCTCCCTGCAGAATGTGAATTCTGATTTTTGTTTGGTTGTCGCGAACCGTATACAAACGCTCAGTCCGGCTGGCAGGAATAACGGTATTTCTCTCAATAATCGGAAGAAACACCCCGTTTTCAAACCGGTGCTCTTCATATTCTCTTACCACTTCCGTTCCCAGCGTAAACGGACATACATCTGTCAGAATCACTTCCCGGATTCCTTCTCTTCGTTCCTTCATCGCCGCCTGAACAGCCGCGCCCAGAGCTACCGTCTCATCCGGGTTCAGGTTGGTATCCGGAATCATATGAAACAGCTTTCCTGCAAATTTCCGGATCACCGGCGACTTGGTCGCGCCGCCTACCAGCACCACTTTATCGATGTCTGACAGCCTGATATGCGCATCCTTTAAACTTCTCTTTACAGGCTGACGAATACGTTCCAGAAGCTCCTCGCACGCTTCTTCATAATCGGCAAGCTCTACGGAAAGCGCATACTCTTCTCCATTGATATTGCACTGCATCTTCGACGTACGGGCAGAACCAAACCCCATTTTACACAGTTCCGCCTGCTTGCGGATATGTTTAGCCGACTTTTCATTTAAAGTAAAACGGTTGATCTGCGAAAATTTATCGTAAAACATCTTTTCCAGCACCGCCGTAAAATCTTCTCCTCCAAGAAAATTATCGCCGGCCACTGCATGAACCTCCAGAATGGTATCATACAGTTCCAGAATCGAGACGTCAAAGGTCCCTCCTCCCAGGTCAAAGACCAGAAACCTTGCCTGACCTTTCTGCTGCCACAGGCCATAGGCAATGGCCGCCGCCGTAGGCTCACTGATAATGCGCTCCACTTTCAGACCCGCCAGTTCTCCCGCACGCTTCGTGGCACGCCTTCTGGCATCATTAAAATAAGCCGGTACACTGATGACCGCTTCGGTCACCGGCTCCTGCAGATATGCTTCCGCATCTTCTTTTAAAAACCGAAGAACAAAGGACGAAAGCTCTTCCGCAGTAAAGGACTTATCTCCCAGAGAAAATTTTTTACTGCTTCCCATACTTCTTTTAAACAGCGATGCCCCGCTGCCCGGACACAGAAGCATCCGTTCCATGGCAGATTCTCCCACATAGATCTGCCCTTCTTCGCCAATGCTCACCACCGACGGCGTCATGGATTTTCCCAGCCGGTTCGGTATAATCTTCGGGCCGTCTTCCGTATAATACGCCACGAGACTGTTCGTGGTCCCAAGATCAATTCCTACTATCATCTGTCTATCTTGTCTCCTTACGAAGTTTTTTTACCATTTCCTCAAGTTCCAGATCTACAGGACAGAGTTCAAATGCTTTCTCATAGCACTCCAGCGCTTCTTTTTTATAACTTGTTCCCAAACACAGATAATAAAGTCCCATATTCCGGTATTTTTCATAACACGCTCCATTCCTGCAGTGCTCGCACCGATATCCTGCGTCCATCAGCTGGAACAGTTCATAGGCTTTATCCGTATTTCCCATATACAGACAGCATTCTCCTATCCGTGACAGATGCAGCGCACGTTTTGACGGATAGGCAAGATAGGCCTCTTCTGAAGAGGCATCTGCAAGATACAGGTCATAGGCCTTTCTCGCATGTTCTTCTGCTTTTTTATACCGGCGCAGCAGATAATATGCTCTCGCCAGGAACCGCTCATTTCCCGCACGGGAAAGCCTGGAAGCGTTCCAGCCGCCGTTCTCATAACCTCTGGCTGCCTTTTCCAGAATCCGGACGGCTCCTGCGTAGTCAAAAAAGTAGTTCATCAGGCGCTCCGCATAGTCTGAATGTCTGATATAAGCATCTTCTTTGATATCAGCCGTCTGGATCGCTTTTTTGTAATAGCTTTTCGCCTTTCTGACCATTCCCTGCACAAACAGGACATCTCCGATCTTCAGAAGATGTTCTTTGTCATTCCACCGTGAACCGGCCGTCTCATAGGCACTGACAGCACGCTCATAATCTTTCAGATAGAAATACAAATCGCCGATCTCCTCATAGAACACCGTCCGGTCCGGATACCATTCTAGATCTTTCTGATAACAGACAATCGCCTTCTCATATTCGCCTAAAATCTCATAACAGTCTGCCATATTGCTGTAGGGAAGAACTCTTCTTTCTCCGTGTCTATTCAGCATCTCCAGCGACTTTTCATACATCTCGATGCTTTTTTCGTATTCTCCCATATGCTTATAGCTGTAACCGATATTGTTATATGCCGCCCAGTCTTCCGGCTGGTAAGTTAATGCTTTCTCAAAATCCTTAATTGCTTTCTGAAGACGCATCGCCGTCCGGTACATCAGCCCTCTGTGCACCAGAATATAGCAGTTTTCCTGATTTTGCACCTCCAGATCTGCGTAGTGTATTGCCTGTTTATATTCTTTCACAGCACAGGTTCTCTTGTACCGTTCCATATAGATATCTGCAATCTTTTCATTCACGTCCCGATAGACGGCGTTCCATTTCACTGCCTCCAGAAAATTTTCCAGAGCCTGATCTTCATTCCCCAGCTCACTGTGACAGCACCCGATCCCATAGTAATATCCGGCTGTCTCATCATACTCTTCTTTCGCAGCTGCATAAGCTCCCAGCGCTTCCGTAAATTCACCCTTCCCCCGGAGAATCTCCGCTTTCACCATGAAGTGCTGCCCTTTGGACGGATTTTTACGGATCGCCTCGGCCAGATTTGCCAGGGCGTCATCATATTTGTCGTCATCCCAGTACAGCAGCGCGATCTCAAAGTCAATTTCTGAAAGGTCCTCCATATCGGTTTCATTGGCATTCGCTGATATGGATGTCTTCAGTTCCTGAAGAATCTGCAGCGGTTTCTGTCTGTCTTTCTCTCCTTCGGACAGATAGCGAAGTGTCTTTGCATGAAAATACTTCATTTTATCGCTGAATTCCACCTGATTTTCCAGCGCGCGTTCTATCGTCTGTTTTGCGTCTTCATACTGGTCATAGATCAGAAACACCTGAATTGCCAGCAGATAGGGCTTGTAATGCCCCGCATAGATTTCCACAGCGTGATGGTAATCGTCAACCACGCCCTGCGCGTTTCGCATTTCAAAATACGCCTCCTGACGCGTCAGATATGCGGGGTAGTATCCGGCATCTATAGCAAAAATTCGTTCGCATTCATCAACCGCTTTCTCATATTCATTCAAAGAAAGCCATACCTGTGCAAGATTGCTCATCGCTCCCAGCTTATCATAAAGATCGTCGGTCTCTTCCTCTGCTCTTTTTAAGAACTCTGCAGCTTCTTCATACTTTTTCTCTCTGGACAGACAGATTCCCAGCATCAGGCACGCGGTTCCTTTTCTGCGCAGTCGTTTTACCGACTCCTCGCTCCCGTCCTCCACTGTCTGCTCAATCATGGACAGCCACAGGCGAAGCTCCGGTATCGCCTCTTTATTCCTGTCCAGAGCCGCCAGCACTCTTCCTTTCAGATTATGATAGCTGTAATATACGCTTTCTCCCGGCGTAATATCGTCAAGAATGCGTATTGCCTCTTCTGCATGTTTATTCTGATATTCACACCAGGCCATCTCCACGCGGACAGCGTCTTTTTCTTCCTCCTCTGTAAGCCCGGCAATCTGCTTTTTATATCTTTGAAGTAAAATCTCATTGGCACGTTCTATGTACTCATCCGCCCGCTGCCCGGAACCATCTTCTTCCCAGAGATCCAGCGCCATTTCCTTCGCTTTTTCTGCCGTCTCCTCACTCTCCAGATAATACCGGATCATTCCGGTCCGGGCCCCATACGCATCCGGAACCTGGCTCCACCAGCCAAATGCCGTTTCTTTCTCTCCGGCATTCCATTTTGCTTCTGCAGCCATGGAAACCATATATCCGTTTTCCGGCCAGAAAGAATACATCCAGTCCGCCAGATCAGACGCTTCCTGCAGCTTTCCCTGAGCCAGCATGATCTTTATCTTCTCCGCTTCCTCCCACGGATACCAGACTCCATACGCAGCCAGCTCCGACAGTTTCTTCTTAGCACCGTCGTAATCCTGCTGATCGCACAGCCCTCTTAATTCCATATATCCCCTGATATAAGCATCCACATTGATATCTGCGTTCTGAGCGGAGTCCTCTCCGCGCACGGTCATTCTGGAAAAATCCACAAAATATTCACATTCCACATAATGTTTTACATAGTCCAGAAAGTCTGCCGGGAACCGCTCCTTTAAAGTCTCATAATCTTCGGTAAACTGAAACTCCCGGTCCAGAATCTGCCAGATCTCCCTGGGCAGATAAAAATGCGACAACAAATACACAAGCATAGCATCCCTGGCATCCAGCGCAGTGTCCAGACCCTGACATATCTCTGCGTCCAGAAGCTCTTTCCAGGCTTTTACATCTCCCCTGCTTCTAAAATCTCTGTATATTTCATCTGCCTTCTCGATCCACAGATCCAGCTCAGTCTTCTCTTCCTCCTCTTCCAAAGCGCTCTCTTTTTCTTCCCGCAAAAGTACAAGTGCCTGTTCATAGGCTTCCCGCAGCCTTCGAAAACCTTCCGGGTCATCTTCCGGATTCGTTGCCTTCAGCTTTTTCATATAAGCGGCCTTGATATCACGCTCATCTGTCAGTCCGTCAATTTCCAGTATGTGAAATATCAATTCTCTCTCCATGCTGTCCACCCCTTTGGTCAAATCCTGTATGATGTTCTTTTGACAGTATAGCACTTTTGGGACGTCTTGAGTAGAGAAAATTGGATAATACATCTTCCAAATACAGAATAAATCGCACCTTACGGGCAGTCTGCTCTTCCGGACCTCAAACCAACCGCCTATATGACGGTATATATAACGGAAAATGCCGCCAAAGATCAGCCATGCCGGAATCGGTGTCGTACAAACGCCGATTTCCAAAGCCGGACTGTCTTCTGCAGCATTTCCGCACAGACCAAACAGGTCCATATTTTCATCAGTTTCCTTTTGTTCCCTTCACCAGTGACGCCAGCGCCAGAAGCGCCAGAACATTTGGCAGAACCATCAACTGATTAAATGTGTCTGTAAGCTCCCACACCAGATCATTGGACAGACAGGAGCCCAGGAAAATGAACACGACCGCCAATACAGAGTAGACCTTCACACCGGTGTCTCCAAAGAGATACTTTACATTAATCCGCCCAAATAAATTCCAGCTGATAATTGTGGAGAAGGCAAAGAAAAGCAGACAAACCGCAATAAAAATATTACCTGCGCTGTCGCCGAACACAGAAGCAAATGCCAGCTGCGCCATATTGGTCTTGCTGACACTTTCCGCCGCACCTCCTGCCAACACGCCGTTTCCCGCATAAAGCGTGGAAATCACAATCAACGCCGTCATGGTCAGCACAACAAAAGTGTCAATAAATACGCCGAGCATTGCTACAACCCCCTGGTCATGAGGGTCTTTCACATTCGCCATGGCATGTGCATGAGGCGTAGAACCCATACCGGCCTCGTTGGAAAAAAGTCCCCTCTTCACGCCCTGCGTCACTGCAGTCTTCAGCGCATAACCGAAACCTCCTCCTATGATTGCCTGCGGTTCAAACGCATAGCGGAAAATCATGACAAAAGTCTCCGGTACATACTGAATTCTGCAGATCAGGAGAACCAGTCCGCCTGCCAGATAGATCACAGCCATAACCGGTACCAGTTTTTCCGTCACTGACGCGATGCGCTGTGCACCTCCGATGAAAATAAAACCTGCCACAACCGCGACCGGAATACCGACTATCCAGGCAGGAATGCCAAACGCATTGCTGCAGGTCTCGCCGATAGAATTTGACTGCACCATGCAGCCCATAAACCCAAGCGCAAGTATAATTGCGACTGCAAAAAATCCTGCCAGAAATCTGCCGAACCCGTTAGGAAATGCTTTCCTGATATAATACACAGGACCACCGTGGACAGAACCGTCATTTTCCGTAACTCTTGTTTTCTGTGCAAGCACAGCCTCTGCATAAATTGTTGCCATGCCGAAAAAGGCGATGATCCACATCCAGAAGATTGCTCCCGGCCCTCCGGTCAGAATCGCTCCGCAGGCTCCGATAATATTACCGGTGCCGACCTGCGCCGCTATGGCGGTTGTCAGAGCCTGAAATGAAGTCAGGCCGCCTTCCTGTTCGTCTCCTTTCCTGCCAAGTCTGCCAAAAACATGTTTCATTGCCTCTCCAAAACATCTTACCTGAACAAACCTGGTCTTGACGCTGAAAAACAGACCGCATCCCACCAATAAAATGACCAGGATGTAATCCGACAGGTACATATTGATCGTCTGTACCACTTTTAATGCTGTTTCCATATTCCTTTTCCTCCTGTACGAATACGCTGCCCATGAAAAAAGTTCCGCACTCTTTACTCTGCAGAAAAAATTCCGTACAAAAAGCTGCCGATTCATTCGGCAGCTCCGGAAAATCAATCACCCCGCAGCAAGCTGTAGGGGCAACTTGCAGCGCAGCAGAACAGTGAGATATTGGCTCTCACGTTCTTCTATAAGTCTGCTCTGTCCTTTTTGCCTGAGAGATTCAGCATTTTGCCTTGCACCTTCGGCACCCAGTCAATCTCCCCCAACATCAGACGGGCATCTGATTGCCGCCCGGCCGCCGCAGAGAAGATCATTATGGGATTCTCCAGAGTTTCCTCGACCTCCGGTCCGACATTCGCCGTTCCGCAGGCTTCTATGGATACTTTCATCATGTATATGGTCTATTATAGATTGTACCGTACACTAGTATAATTGGATTCTCAGGGAATGTCAATTCTTTTATCTTCATAACATCTATTTCATAGACGCCACTCTGTCAAATTCATCTCTGATTTCCTGAGAGGGTTCCCTGGTAGACAGGCTGACCGCCACATTCACTGCCAAAGCCACCAGAAATGCCGGCAGAAGTTCATAAATACCCAGAACCCCTCCCATGGGGCGAATCAGAAATTTCCACACAAACACCATGATTCCTCCGCTGATCATTCCTGCCAGCGCCCCCTGCAGATTAGACCGCTTCCAGAACAGAGCCAGCAGCACCAACGGACCAAAAGACGCCCCGAATCCTGCCCAGGCAAAAGAAACAATCTGAAATACCGAACTGTTGGAGTCCCTTGCGATAAACATACCGATCACTGCAATGATCAGTACCGTGATACGGGCCACCATCATCCCCGTTTTCTCGTTCATATCCTTTACAAAAACTTCTTTCAAGATGTTCTGAGATGCGCTGGAAGATGCGGCTAGAAGCTGAGAATCTGCCGTAGACATCGTAGCTGCCAGAATTCCTGCCAGAATCACGCCCGCTACCAGAGCCGCCAGAACCCCATGCGTGGAAATCAGATCCGCAATCGTAATAATAATGGTTTCGGAATCTTCCAGAGCCGGAATCGCTCCCACCGCCGTCATGGCATTTCCGACCACGCCAATAAAAATAGCTACTGCCATGGAGATCACAACCCATACTGTGGCAACTCTCCTTGAAAGATCCAGTTTTTTCGCATCCTCAATCGCCATGAAGCGCAGCAGAACATGAGGCATGCCAAAATATCCAAGTCCCCATGCCAGCATGGAAGCGATATTCAGCGCTCCATATGGCGTTGCCGTCCCTGCTGCCGGATCATGAATCTGAGTCAGGCTGAAATATCCAGCCATGGTTTTAGCATTGTCCACTACCGCGCCAAAACTTCCCACATTATGAATGCCGAAACCAAGGACAACAATAATGGCAATCGTCATAATAATACTCTGCAGGAAATCCGACGTACTTGCCGCCCAGAAACCGCCCAGTGTCGTATAGGCGACGATAACAATAGCGCTGACAACCATAGCAGGTACATAATCCCAGCCGAACAGGCTGGAAAAAAGCTTGCCACAGGCTGCAAAGCCAGAGGCCGTATAGGGCACAAAAAAGATGATAATTAACACAGCGGCAATCACTGACAGAATCTTTTTCTCATCCCGGTAACGATTGGAAAAAAACAGCGGCAGAGTCGTGGAATTGCCGCATTCATGGGTGTAGTAACGAAGCCTCCTTGCCACAATCAGCCAGTTTACATACGTTCCAAAAGCGAGACCAATCGCCGTCCAGGCCGCATCGGCGAGGCCGGTCACATACGCAACACCCGGCAATCCCATTAAAAGCCAGCTGCTCATATCCGATGCCTCTGCACTCATAGCAGTAACAAATGGCCCCAGCTTCCTTCCTCCCAGATAAAAGTCTTCAGTTGTATGGTTTCTTTTGGCAAGAACTGCGCCCATTCCCACAACCACCGCCAGATAGACGACAATCGCCAAAAGCATCAGTAAGTTTGCAGATGTCATAACTTTATTCTCCCTCTCATTCTGTTTTTGTTCTGCTTGAAAAAGTGCTGATTTTTCGCACTGTTTCTGCATTCTAACACAAGACAGAACAGGATGCAATACAGAATAAAGTACAGACTTTATTCTAATTCTATGCTTTCAGACTTTGAAGCATCAGCGGCAGCTTTTTTTCCGCCTCCTCCGAAAGGGAATATTCCCCTTTACGCAGGCACCATTCATAAAGCAGCGCCCGTTCACACATGGCGTAATAACGAACCATCTCACTGACGCCAAGCTCTCTGGTCAGTTGTTCGTTCTCTCTGCCTCTGCTTATAATTTTTCTCAGAAGCCGATAGTAAGTACGGTCGTGATCCAGAAGAGGCTTTTCTCCCCTGGTTGTAAGCTGAGTAGAATAAAGCTCTGTCAGCAGTTCGCGATTAATCGATTCCTCAATCATGATCATCAGTTCACGATTCAGATGCAACAACACTTCATAGCAATCTGAATCTTCTGATATCCCCGGCTCCAGTTCTTCATATTTTTCATCCATCATATAGGCCAGTGAGCCAAGAAGCGCGTCTTTTCCTTCAAAATAATGGTAGAAGGAGCCTTTTGATGTTCCGGATGCTTCTATGATTTCTTCTATCGTTGTATCCTCATACCCCTGTTCATAAAACAGCTTCCATGCCGCTGACACGATCCTGCTCTTTGTTTTTCTCTGATTCCTTTTCGCCATAATCCAATTCCTGCTTTCTGCTGTATAAAATAGTTTTGCTGTTTTTATTAATCTGAAAATTCTGCCAGCAAATGCGGAAACATGGAAATACTCCTCCTCAGGATCCCATGAATATGTGCGATCGCCACTCCATAATTCGTCATGGGAACTCCCTGGTCAGAGGCACATTTCATCCGATAGCGGACCTCTCTCTCATTCAGCATACAGCCTCCGCAGTGCAGTACCACAGCATAAAGAGAAAGTTCCTCCGGAAACTCTGTGCCGGAGCAAAACGAAAAAGAAAGATTTTTTTTCGTATATTCTTGTATCCATCTGGGCAGCTTCACTGTTCCAATATCTTCACACTGCCTGTGATGCGTGCAGCCCTCTGCTATCAGAATCTGGTCACCATCCTCAAGACGGTCAAGTGCGGCAGCTCCTGGCACTGTGTAATCCAGAATTCCTTTGTAGCGTGCCATCAGGATGGAAAAAGAAGTCAGAGGAACAGAAACCGGCGTATCCTCCGACACCCGCCCAAACGCCTGGCTGTCAGTGACCACAAGGGAAGGAGTCTTTCCCAAATCGGCAAGCGTTTCCTTCAGTTCTGTTTCTTTTACGACCACCGCCACAGCTCCCGCGTCGATCACATCCCGGATCACCTGCTGCTGTGGAAGAATCATCCGTCCCTTTGGAGCGGCCGAATCAATCGGCGTCACCAAAACCACAAAATCCCCCTCAGAAATCAGATCGGCAACCAGGCGGTTCTCTCCTTCCTTCGGAGACAGAGAGCCAAGTCGTTCTTTCAATTCGCGAATCCCTGTTCCTTCTACTGCGCTGACATATAGTTTTTCTGACTCATGTGCCGGATATTTTTCCAGAAGATCTGATTTATTCAAAACTACCAGATAAGGAATGTCCTTTTCCTGAAACAAAGATAAAAGTTCTTCTTCACAGACACCAATCCCTTCCTGTGCATCCACTACAAGAACCGCAATATCCGTTTTATTCAATACCTGCCTGGTCTTTTTCACGCGCAGCGCTCCAAGACTTCCCTCATCATCATATCCGGGCGTATCGATCATAACTACCGGCCCCAGCGGAAGGAGTTCCATAGATTTTAAAACCGGATCCGTGGTTGTCCCCTTTGTATCTGACACCACCGCCAGTTCCTGCCCTGTCACTGCATTGACAACGCTCGATTTCCCCGCATTTCTCCTGCCGAAAAAGCCAATGTGCACCCGATTTGAACCTGGTGTATCATTCAGACTCATAATCCTCTCCTCTCTGTACTGCTCCGCGCATGATTGTTCTTTGTCGAATCCCCCCTGGAGCATATACATTCTTCTCATATGAGTATTATAAAAAATTTTTATACACAATACAACCCTTGAATTTTCCGGCTTCCTCCTCTCGTGCGGACCTGCTGCAGTTCCGAAATCTGTAATGCAAATCAAAAAGTATACTTATTGAACTACGGATGCTTGTTCTAATTACTAACATTAAATATTTTATTATTATTTGTTATGTGTTAAAATTCAGTCAGACAGGGAGGAAGTTATATGTATCAGATCACAGACTGGTGTCATCACTTTATGAAGCTGCAGGTAGCTCCCGGCGATTTATGCATCGACGCAACGATGGGAAACGGACATGACACTGAACTGCTGTGCCGGCTGGCAGACAGACAGGGAACGGTTCTGGCTTTTGACATACAGGAAAAAGCGCTGAAAGCTACTAAAAAAAGACTGTCGGAAGCCGGTGTACCGGATAATTACCGGCTCATCCTGGATTCCCACAGTCATATCAGTCGCTATGCCAGCGCGGACAGTGTCAGCTGTATCGTATTTAATTTTGGTTATCTGCCCGGCGCGGACCACTCGCTTGCCACCAAACCAAAGACCAGCCTTGAAGCAGTGCAGCAGGGGTTGAAGCTTTTGAAAAAAGACGGGCTTATGAGTCTGTGCATCTACAGCGGCGGCGATACCGGCTTTCAGGAACGCGATACACTGTTGTCGTTTCTGAAAGAACTGAATCCCAGACATTATCTGGTTATTCTCTCTTCTTATTACAACAGGCCCAACCACCCTCCGGTCCCTGTACTGATTCGAAAGCTGATATAACTCTTTATACTTCCAGCTCTGAAGTGCAGTGCGGGCATCTGCTTGCTTTCATATCAATCTCCGACATACAGTACGGACACGTTTTGGTAGTCGGAGCTGCCGGAGTTTCCTCTGTTTTTTTAATCACCTTGTCCTTTGCCGCATTCAGCAGTTTTACAATGCAGAAAACAACCAGTGCAATCAGCAGAAAATTGATAACCGCCGACATGAAAGAACCATATTTCAGTTCAGCCGCATTTTCTCCGATTCCAAAAGAAACCGACATTCCGGCAATATCAAGCCCTCCGGTGACGATCGAAAGCAGCGGCATGAAAATGTCATTGACCAGTGAGTTTACAATCGCTGTAAATGCGCCGCCGATGATCACACCAACTGCCATATCCATTACATTTCCTCTGGATATAAACTTTTTAAACTCGTTAAAAAAATTCTTCATCTGTATTTAACCTTTTGATCCTTCCCATATCAGAGCATATTTGAAAATTGCTTCCCGCCGGTTGTATGTCGCAATTTGTATGTTTTTTGATAAATACAACCGTCAACCAGGACGCCTGCCATGGTCAACTATTTCTTCCAGCCCCCGCTTACGCTTAGTGAAGGGACACAGCGGTACTAAGGGCGCAAAACACGCGCCCTAAGGACCGGTGCCCTTCAAATGAGGCTTAAAGAAATAGTTGACCATGACAAGCTGTATGTTGGCAAATTTACAAGACAATTTACTTATAAATGAAAGTCAATAAGTATAGGTTTTAATTTATACTTACTAAAAATATTATTTTATAAATTACCAATGTACAGCCAGCATGGACAGTTGTTCCTTTTAGACCTATTTGAAGGGCGCTGGTCCTTAGGACGCGTACTTTTGCGTCCTTAGTACCACTGCGTCCCTTGTAATGAGGAGGGGCCCACGAAGTGGGAGGAGTCCTGATTGCCTTCACTAAGCACAAGCGGGGTCTGGAAGGAACAACTGTCCATAGCAGGCGTCCAAACGGGCGAATGTTTTTATCAAAACCTATAAGATCTGGTCCAAATAAATGCGGCGCGGCGGGCTACGTCAAATGAATTCGGAGCAAATATAACCGCAAATCGGGACATGAAGACGGCAACAAATAAATCTTCAGACACGCTCTAATGCATCTTTATAGATCAGACACGCGGCATTATTCGGGCATTTTTCATAATTGCAGTCAAATTCCATCATCTTCAGAGTTCCGTCCTCCTGCCGTTCGTACTCACATGCCACGGTTCTTGTTTCATTATTGCTCCGGCAGAATCCGCTGATAAATGCTTCTATGATCTCTCCCATCTTAATTCCTCTTTTTATCTGTTTTCACTGTCTGCCGTCAATACAAGCCAGCGTTTTTCAGAGCATCAGTCTCTGTACGCAGAGACTGATTTACCCTTTTATTTCCTACATGCTAAGCGGATATTTTTCCGTCAGGCCGCGGATCAGCTCTTTCGCTTTTGGCGCGGCGGACTCTCCTTCTTTCAGCATCATGGCAATCGCCTCCGCGATCGTCTCCATGTCTGTTTCATTTAATCCTCTGCTTGTTACGGCTGCCGTTCCAAGACGTACGCCGCTGGTCACAAAGGCAGAACGCGGATCATTGGGAATCGTGTTTTTATTCGCCGTAATATTCGCCATATCCAGCAGATTTTCCGCATCCTTACCCGAAATATTAAGATTTGTCAGATCCATCAGCATCAGATGATTATCTGTTCCCCCTGATACAATCTTAATCCCGCGGTCCATAAGATTTTTACAGAGCGCTTTCGAATTTTTCACAATACCGCGCTGATATTCCTTGTAAGCATCTGTCTGGCACTCTTTCAGACATACGGCTTTTGCCGCAATCACATGCATCAGCGGACCGCCCTGAATACCGGGGAATACTGCCTTATTAAAGTTAAACTTCGCTGCCGTCTCTGCATCTGACATGATCATGCCGCCTCTCGGTCCGCGCAAGGTTTTGTGCGTAGTGGTCGTCGTCACATGAGCATACGGAATCGGGCTGGGATGTACTCCCGCCGCCACCAGTCCTGCTATATGCGCAATGTCCACCATCAGATATGCGCCTGACTCATCGGCAATTTCCCGGAATTTTTTAAAATCGATCGTTCGTGCATAGGCGCTTGCTCCCGCCACAATCAGCTTCGGACGGCATTCCAGCGCAATACGGCGCACCTCTTCATAATCAATAACTCCATCGGCATTGACGCCATACTGATGCACTTCAAAATATTTTCCCGACATATTTGCAGGACTTCCATGGGACAGATGGCCTCCATGCGCCAGATTCATACCCAGAACCCGCTCCCCTGGCTCAAGCATGGCAAAAAAGACCGCCATATTCGCCTGCGCGCCGGAATGAGGCTGCACATTCACGTATTCGCAGCCAAACACTTCCTTTGCTCTTTTGATCGCGAGATCCTCTACCACATCAACGCATTCACATCCGCCGTAATATCTCTTTCCGGAATATCCTTCTGCGTACTTATTCGTTAAAGGACTGCCCATGGCAGCCATTACTGCTTTACTTACCCAGTTCTCTGACGCAATCAGTTCAATATGGCTGTTCTGTCTCGCCATCTCATCGTTAATGGCCGCTGCAACCTCTGGGTCGGCTGCTTTCACTTCATCCAATGAATACATAAGTTCCTCCTGTCATCGTCATCTGTTTTTCTCTCAAAGACATTTGTTTTTTCACAACCATCACTTTAACATGGTTACTTATATTTTTCAACCTTTTTTCAGCCTTTCCCAAAACTATTATTTTTAAACCTTCTTTTTGCGGCTATTTTTTTAAATTCCTTTCCATCCTCCCCGGTTTCTGTTATGATAAAGAAGGTTTATGACGTCTGACTGCAATCTTCAGAAAGGAGTGGTCTATGTTGACACTGCAAAATATGATTCTGCTTTATCTGACCGTGATCAACTTCACAGGTTTTGCGTTTATGGGCATCGATAAGCAAAAAGCCAGGAAACATCTGTGGCGAATTCCCGAAAAAACGTTGTTTCTCATCGCTGTCCTGGGAGGTTCCGCGGGTACGATTGCCGGAATGTATGCATTTCATCACAAGACCAGACACTGGTATTTTGTCATCGGCATGCCGCTCATCTTTTTTCTTCATACAGGATCCGCCGTATATTTTTTTCTGATCGCACCCCGTCTCTGAAACCTCTGCTCACTGTTTTCTGAAAGGAGTGTCTGCACCATGGATATCAACTATGAACTGTACAAAGTATTTTATCATGTCGCCGTATCCCTGAGCTTTTCAGAAGCTTCCAAAAAACTTTATATTTCTCAGTCGGCGGTCAGTCAGTCTATTAAAGTTCTGGAAAAGAAGTTAAACCAGACGCTTTTTTTCCGCAGCACCAAAAAAGTACAGCTCACACCGGAAGGAGAGATTCTGCTCAGACATGTGGAACCCGCCATGAACCTGATCCGGCGCGGAGAAGCGCAGGTCCTTGAAGCCAATACCTTAAACGGCGGTCAGATCCATATCGGGGCAAGCGATACCATCTGCCGGTATTTTCTTGTACCTTATCTGAGCCGTTTTCATAAAGAATACCCGAATATACACATTAAAGTCACCAACCAGACCTCCATCAAATGCGTGGATCTTCTAAAAAGCGGCTCTGTAGACCTGATCTTTACAAATTATCCCAATTCCCGCCTCGAACACGGCTTTCATATCCGAAATATCAAAAAATTTCATGACTGCTTTATCGCCAGCCGAAAACATTATGGAGAACTGGAACACAGAGCCCTGTCTCTGAAAGAGCTTCTCGATTATCCAATCCTGATGCTTGGCCGAAACAGCACTACCAGTGAATTTGTTCATTCCATGTTTCAGCAACATCAGTTGGATCTGGTGCCGGAGATTGAACTTAGCTCCAACGATCTTCTTCTTGATCTAGCCAATATTGGACTGGGAATCGCCTTTGTACCGGACTTTTGCGTAACTCAGAGGCTTCACGAGCTGTTTGCCATTGAACTGAAATCCGAGCTTCCTTCCAGGCAGCTTGCCGTAGTGCACAGCGATCAGATGCCTGTGAGCAACGCCGCCCGTCAATTTATGAATTATTTCTAATCAGATTCCCCCCGCCCGTTCCAGAAATTGTGTAAATGTCCGGAAAGAGAATCGATTCTGCAACATGTATGCTGTTCCCATTCTCTTGGGAACAGCTTTTGATAGGCAGGTTTTAAAAAACGCTCATCCAGCAGCACAATTACGCCCTGATCTTCATCTGTTCTTATCACGCGTCCTGCAGCCTGCAATACCTTGTTCATCCCCGGATACTGATACGCATATGCAAACCCGTCCATTCCCTTGCGGTCAAAAAAATCTTTCACAATTTCTCTCTCCCGGCACACCTGAGGAAGACCTGTTCCGATCACCAGCGCACCGATCAGTTTGTCATTCGTCAAGTCGATTCCTTCAGAAAAAATACCTCCCATAACGCAAAAGGCCGCCATGCTCTCTTCTCTTTCCTCCTCAAATCGCCTCAGAAACCGCTCTCTCTCCTCCTCCTCCATACCGGAGTCCTGCCGAATACACAGCATCTGCTCCTGGCCGGCACATCTTTGATACACTTCCTCAAGCATTTGATAGGATGGAAAAAAAATCAGGTAATTCCCTCTGTGACTCTGTACCGTCCGGCAAATATATTCTGCCATTTTTCTGTATTCTCCATCACCCCGTCTTGTATAGCGGCTGCTTACATCCATACCCACCAGGAGCAGGCGTTTTTCTGTATCAAAAGGAGAGCGTACATAAACGGCATAATCTTCCATATCTCCGGTCAGCAGATCCTTGTAATAATTTACCGGCAGTAAAGTTGCCGAAAAAAAGACTGTGCTCACCCCCTTGTCCAGGCACAGACGAAGATTAGCCGACGGGCGGACGCAGTACAAATGGATCAGAAAATTTCCATCTCGATTCAGTTCTGTATAAATTTCATAATTTTCATCAACCCGCTCACTGATCTCCAGAAAATTACGCACTTCAAAATAAAAATCTGTGAGCTTCTCTCTCAGTCCCTCCTGTACCGGTTTTTCAAAAAATCGTTCCATCTCGGAAAGCAAATGTGTTAAGTGAATGGTAAATCCTCCCGCCTGTGAAAGCCTCTGAAAGCCTCCCTCACAGTTTCTTTTCAGCGCAAGCAGACAGCGATTGCACCGTTCCAGCGCCTGGGTGAGCGTATCGCTTCTGCCTCTTATCAGACGCCTGATCTCCAGGAATTCTTCTTTTACCAGCGCGGCGCTGTACATATTCCTTCCGCGTTCCACCAGATTGTGCGCTTCATCCACCAGAAATAAATATTCTCCTTTTACATTCTCTGCAAAAAACCGTTTCAGATAGACATTAGGATCAAAGACATAATTGTAATCGCAGACGAGTACATCCATCCACAGAGCCAGATCCAGATTCAGTTCAAAAGGGCAGACCCGATATTTATTAGCCTGAGCAAGAATCACCTCCCGGGTCAGAGAATCCGGTCCCTGAGTCCACAGATCAAAAACAGCTTCGTTGATACGGTCAAAATGTCCTTTCGCATAAGGACAGTGATCTGGATTGCATTTCACCTCTTCACAAATGCACAGCTTTTCTTTCGCTGTAAGAATAAGGGATTTCACACTGATTTCCTGCCTGCGCAGCAGATCAAGCGCATCCCTGGCCACCGTCCTGGTAATCGTCCGCGCAGTAAGATAAAAGATCTTGTCGCTGATACCTTCGCCCATCGCCTTTAAAGATGGGAACAATACAGCCAGTGTTTTTCCGACTCCGGTCGGCGCCTGGATAAAAAGACGTTTTCCGCGCATAACAGTCCGATACACACTTACAGCCAGCTCTCTCTGTCCTTCCCGGTACGCATACGGAAAAACAAGCTTCTGCAGCGACTGTTCCCTTTTTTCTTTCCACTGATGTTCAAAAACAACCCATTTTTCATATTCTTTCATTAGAGCGGCAAACCATTCTTTCAGTTCTTCATAACTGTGATCTGAAATAAAATACTTCAACTCCTCCGTATCCAGATCTGCATAGATCATCCGCGTGCGCACAGCATCCAGATGATTCTGTTCTGCATAAATCCACGCGTAACACATCGCCTGGGCCAGATGAGCCGGAACCGCCTCCTCCATCAAAGAAATATCCCGATAGGTTCCCTTAATCTCATCAACCGTTGCATTGCCGTCCTCATCATTCCAGATACCATCTGCACGCCCTTCCACGCTGACGATAACCTCTTCCAGCCTGACCTGACATTTCAGAGACACTTCAGCCCGATACCCGGAACCCATCCTTTTTTGAATCTTCCGATGCAGTCTGCTCCCCGCCTGCATCGCCTCGGCTTCTTTTCGTCCCCCATACCGGTCATCCAGGTCTCCGCTCCGGAGTAAAAATTCTACCAGATTACGCACTGATATACGAAGCATGGTCTGTTTCATGGCCTCTCCCTTCCCAATCTGATCGTTACTGTCATCGTCTGCATTGCAGTATACGCCTGTGTACGTGTCCTTTTCAAAAGAATTCGGGCAATCTGGTCGTATACTGCTCTTCTCTCCCATCCGACACAGACTGCCGCCGCTATAAGATCTGCCGACATTATAGCACGTCTCCTTTTCTTTTGTATATGGAAAAAGACAGCTCCGTCTGGAACTGTCTTTAAAGGGGGTATTTATAGGGTACAAAACATAGAAACTGGCTGATTTAAGCAACTGCGTACTTCTGCAAAAAACTCTCAAATTCCGGACTCTCGCCGTAGCATTTTACAGTCAGTACATTGTTCAGATCCATACTCATAACACCGAGGATGGATTTCGCATCGATCAAGATTCTGTTGTAGTTCAAATCAATGTCAAACTCACATTCCGCCGCCGCTTTTACAAAGTCACTTACATCACTTACACTGAGCTTAATCTTTGTCTCACGCATGGTGTCTACGCTCCTCCATAAACATAAAAATGTCGGTTACAAATTGTGTCTGTTCTTTATTTGATTATGTCATTTATTATACTCAGCTTTTATGATCTGTCAAATTCCCGCCTGATGCTTTTAACCGCTCTTTTCTGTATAATATGCATAATTTCCCACAAACCGTTCTCCTTTGTTTTTATCCAATAAGCCAAGTCACACAAAAAACATATATTTTCTCTTTACATCCTCTCCATTTTCGAGCCGTCTTCACCATTTTTCTTTTTGTCATTTTCTACAAATTTTCAAGAATTTGTCATATTTTTTACAGCTTTTACAGATCGACAAATTCATTCATAAACTGGCGGAATTTTCGGGGAAGCTGGGACATCTGAAGGCCTGCGTTACGTCGGGAAGCAATCCCGATCGCCCGGTGAAACACCTTCCACAGACTTTCATAATAAGCTTCTTCATCAGAATTTCCCAAGTCCGCAAATGCTTCTGCCTCTTCCAGTATCATCCAGCTCTTCTGTGCCGGATGAACAACTGCTTTCTTGCGGCGCCTGTCATAGACAACCCAGTTCTCCAGCGGAAGCCTGTCTGCAAAATGTGGTGCAATCAGTGCCAAAATATCAGCTTCTGCATCAATTTCAGAAAACAGAACCCCGTTTTTAAGCTCCCGGAATCTCACAAAACCCATATAGCGGTGCGCAATATGCCATGCCTTACGCCGTAATTCAAACACCAGCTGTACATCCGGCTGTGTCAGCATCCTGCTGATCTCTCTTCCGTCAGGCAGAGAGAGCCCGATAACAATCATCCTGTATATGGCATCCGCTTTTCCAGAGTGAGGACAGACCGCAGCATAAGCGATCATCTCGTATGCTTCTTCTCCAAGCTTTTTGTATATGGTACGCAGTACCTTTTCCGCCTTTTCAAGATCAGGCACGGTTTGCTCATATTCACAAAACAGCTCCATATTTTCATTGTCCCCGGTCTGAAGCCGTACATTCCTGTGTCCCAGACGACTGGACCATGCATCATAAACACCGGACAAAATACCGGTCAGCGTATCTTCACATTGAAAAACGCGGATCATCAAACAATGACAACTGCTCATACACCGGCTGCTCCTCTGCCGCCGTCCGCAGTCTTCCTCCTCCGTCAAGAATATTCCGGAGAATAAAATTCTCCTCCAGTTTTACCGGATACATCTGCTTTCCACCACAGGTAATAAAATAAATGGCTCTTTTCAGCACCACTCCCATTTTCTTAAGATTCGCATAATCCAGTGTTCCCAGCCTCCTTGCTTTGATTATTCGTCCGGCAGACCGGTAACCGATGCCCGGAACCCGCAGAAGCATCGCATAGTCCGCCTTCATAACCTCTACCGGAAACTGTTCCAGATGTCGCAGCGCCCAGTCACATTTTGGATCCAGCAGAAGATTGAAATCCGGTTTTTCCTCCGATAAAAGTTCGTCTGTCCCGAACCCATAAAAACGAAGCAGCCAGTCTGCCTGATAGAGCCGATGCTCTCTCAGAAGCGGCGGGCCGCCGGGAATCACCGGCAGCAGACTGTCATCATTGACGCGTAGAAAAGCAGAATAGAATACTCTTTTCATTTCGTATTTTTTATACATATGCTCGGCCACTTTCATGATCTGCCAGTCGCTTTCTCCGGTTGCCCCAATAATCATCTGTGTAGACTGTCCGGCAGGTACAAATCTCGGCGCATGCCGGTAGACCGCCAGCTCGTTTTTGTTTTGTATCCGCATCCGGCGCACCTGCTGAATCGGCGCCAGAAGTTTCGGACGGTTTTTCTGCGGCGCCAGCGCTTTAAGTCCCTCTGCCGTAGGCAGCTCCAGATTGATGCTCATCCGGTCCGCCAGATACCCGGTTCTTTCAATCAGCTCCGGATCCGCCCCCGGTATTGCCTTCACATGGATATAACCCTGGAAATGATATTCTGTACGCAGCTTATATAATGTCTGATACAGCAGATCCATCGTCAAATCCGGACTTCCCAAAATACCCGAGCTGAGAAACAGCCCTTCAATATAATTTCTCCGGTAAAATCCGATCGTCAGATCACATACCTCCTGCGGTGTAAAAGACGCCCGCGGCACATCATTGCTCCTGCGGTTAATACAATATCGGCAGTCAAAAATACATTCGTTTGTAAACAGAATCTTCAGCAGAGAAATACACCTGCCGTCCGCGCTGAAACTGTGACAGATACCCGGCTTAATACAGTTCCCGATTCCTTTACCGGAATTGTTCCGCTCTACTCCGCTGGAGGTACAGGCCACATCATATTTGGCTGCGTCCGCCAGAATTTCCAGTTTCTGTGATAAATCTATCTGCTGCTCTATCCGATAATCCATATCTTCCTCCAAAAGAACATTTGTTCTTTATCATTATACCAAACATACGTTCTTCTGTAAAGAGTCTTTTTACTGTCAATTATTTTATTTTCATATACTGCATATTCTGGCAGCCAATGAGGGAATATATACGCACTTAACAGTCCTGAAACCGGGAAGCAGTTCCCCTAGCAACTCCATTTCATCGTTCATTTTTACAAATCAGAAACTATGTTTTTTGATAAATACAACCGTCAACCAGGACGCCCGCCATGGCTAACTATTTCTTCCAGCCAGGCAATCAGGACTCCTCCCACTTCGTGGACCCCTCCTCATTACAAGGGACGCAGCGCTACTAAGGGCGCAAAACACGCGCCCTAAGAACCGGTGCCCTTCAAATGAGGCTAGAAGAAATAGTTAGCCGTGACAGGGCTGTATGTTGGCAAATTTACAAGGTAACTTACTTATAAATGAAAGTCAATAAGTATAAAATGCGAAATTTTTCTCTGTAATCAGCATTCCACGTATCGCTTACAAATACTGATTCCAAAGATCAATTCCGCATTCTACAGTGTTTTTGTCTTTTTTAGTCTTCAGTTTCCCTGCATCATCTCCTGATACAGTTCCTTTAATTTTTCTTCCGTCAGCAGAACCGGATTGTTTTTCAATCTGTCCGGATTCACAGACCCTTTCAGTATATCCAGTTCTTTTGCATCCTTCAGCCGCGGCTTTTCCAGACAAAGTTCTGCCAGCAGCTCCCGGTATTTTTTTATCGATTCATCCACGCTGCCGCAGTACATTTCCCGTGCAAGGTCTCGAAATGTTTCTTTCAGATATGCTTCTCCCCGCGGATCAATACAGTCTTCTGTGTGAGAAGCCATATACGGCCAGAGCACTGCTATGCAGAGAGCCGCCGCATGCCCATGGGCCAGACCGTACAGACTGGTCAGTTTATAACACATGGCATGTCCTGCCGTTGTCTGGGTTATATTGATCGCACACCCGGCTGTATTGGCAGCCTTAAGCATCCCCTCGTTGCCGGTCTTGTCATTCTCAAGATATGATTTCCGATATTTTAAGATTTCCCTGACTGCCTCTGCTGCATATTTCTTACTTTCTTCCGTAGAATTTACAGACCAGTAAGACTCTATCGCATGACAAAGTGCATCCAGCATTGTCGCTTTTTTCTGGTATTCCGGAAGCGATTCTAAAAGAGACGCATCCAAAAGCACATACTCCGGAATACAGCTCGGATGCCCGACTGACTGTTTATTCCCTTCATAGTAAATCACTGCAAAACGCGTAGCCTCGCTTCCTGTGCCCGCTGTAGTCGGAATCGCCAGGATCGGCGTCCCGTTCTCCACAATATCCTGTTCAAGATAATTTCGGTCTTTCTCCATATTCCAGAACAGCTTAATACACTTTGCCACGTCCATTGCACTGCCGCCGCCTGCCGCAATAATAAAATCGCATTGATTTTTCAGGAACAGCTCAACCCCTTTTACAACAGACTCATATCTGGGGTTCGGTTCAAAATCCGAGAACTCTGTCAGTCCCGCCCCCACAGATTTTATGACACCGCAAAGCTGTCCGTAAAGCTTCTGACGGCGAAAAGAATTACCGCAGACCAACAGGATCGAACGACTCCCTTCTTTCTGAAGAATTTTGCTCACTTCCAATTTTGCATTATGAATCAGCATACTGTTTCTCCTCCTGATGAACGTACTAGATCAGGCCCTTCTTATGTTATCAGGCAAAGAAGATTTCTCCGTCGCTCTGCGGGCCTTTTTCATTTTATACTTTTGAACGGTCAATCTTATTCCGGATCTCCTGCATCTGGTAATCCAGCAATTCAATAGAATCTGCGCAGGCTCTTAACTGTCCGACAATCTCATCCGTATTATCTACACTTTTTTTATATTTAAGCTTATGCTCAAGACTTGCCCAAAAATCCATGGCAATCGTGCGAAACTGTACTTCGGCCTTGATATATTTTTTCTCACTGGACAGAAAAATCGGCACATTCAGTATCAGATGAAGGCTCCTGTAGCCATTTTTTTTTGGATGTTTAATATAATCCTTCTCCCGCAGTAGAATCATGCCTTCCTGCCCTGTAAGCAGCTTTGCCAGACGATAGATATCATCCGGGAAAGAACAAATCACGCGTACTCCCGCCACATCATTCAGATTCTCTCTTATGCTTTCCACCGTGACAGGATAACCTTTGCGTTCCAGTTTTTCGTAAATACTCGCTGCTGATTTCAGCCTGCTTTTGATTGATTCAAACGGATTTCTGTTATATTCTTGGGAAAACTCCGCATTCAGGATCTTGAGCCTGGTCTCAATCTCCATAATGGCAGAATTATATTCCATCATCAATTTGTTAAAAGGCTTCGCCTCTCTAAGCTTCTCCGCCTGCATCTGGATGATCCGGTATTGCTCCTCCACCTTTTCTTCCAGCTGATTTTTGCAGGCAAACAGCTCCATCGTATTCCTGATCCGGTTTTTAACAATCGAACTTTCAAACGGCCTGTGAATAAAGTCTGAAACTCCCAGTTCAAAACACTGATTTTCAACTTCCGCCGTCTGCTCGCTGCTTATGACCAGCACCGGGATCTTTTTCAGCCAGCCATTCTCCTTCATGGCCGCGATTACCGCAAATCCGTCCATGCCCGGCATATGGAGATCCAGAAGGAGCGCCGCCGCCTGTCTCCCCGGTTCGTTCAGCTTCTGCAGCGCCTGTTCCCCGTCAGCTGCCATCTCAACTGTATATTCATCCTCCAGCATGTCACGCAGCAGCTCACGATTGATTTCCGCATCGTCTACTACAAGTATCTTTTGCATCTTAAACCCCGATTTTCCCCATGTACTCCCGAAGTCTCTCTGTGCCTGATTCTAAAAACAAATATTTGTAAAATATGCACAAATTTCAGAGACATACATCCTGATATTCCTCAATCTTATATATCGGACAAAATATAACTTTCATAATCCTGTAAAGATCTGATATCCTTTCGATTTCCCCTCAAACGCAGAACTAAAAGCAGCGCACGAAAACTTGCTAAAAACAATGATACATGATACGATAAAGAAAAATTTTGATTGAAGAAAGGAATCCACCATGCCTTTCATCTGTACGACCGCCGGCATCCTTTGTCTTATTTATTTTATACTGTTGCTTCTGTACAACGGTTTTACTTCCGCGTTCTATTTTGTATGGCTTTTATTGTCTGCAGGACTTTTTCTGCTTGGATGGCTGTTCCGGATCCGCTTTTTCCGTCATCTTCCCTTTCCGGCGCGGGCAGGGATCCTTTTGACTTTCTCAGTCTGCCTGATCTTTTTC
Organism: uncultured Lachnospiraceae bacterium; assembly: GCA_951802115.1. GTDB lineage: Bacteria > Bacillota > Clostridia > Lachnospirales > Lachnospiraceae > Hominiventricola. The sequence goes on from CATOPL010000001.1 coordinate 272,157, forward strand.
CTGAGTGTGGAAGGAATGATTCTAAAAGCCTCACTTACCATGCCAAAAGAGGCGCAGGACTACGTCATTGTACTGGGCGCCCATGTGCGTTCCTCCGGCCCCAGCCGCGCTCTTGCTCTGCGACTTGATAAGGCATATGAATACTACAGCGAATATCCAAATACCATAATAATTGTCTCCGGCGGAAAGGGCAGCAACGAACCCTGCACCGAAAGCTCTGCCATGAAACAGTATCTGCTGGAAAAAGGAATCCCTCCAGAGCATATTCTGGAAGAAGATAAATCCACAAATACCCGCGAAAATCTGCTTTTTTCCAGAAAAATGATACCGGAGAATGCCTCTGTAGGAATCATCAGTAACGGCTTTCATATATGCCGTGCCCTTCATCTGGCAGAAGTCCTGGGCTATGAACATGCAAGCGGCATCCCTGCCAGAAGCGATCTTGCCTCACAGCCTTCCAATCTGCTGCGGGAATTTTTCGCGGTCGTAAAAGACTTCTGGCTCATCCGTTCCTGAAATAGTCAATCTTCTGATTCATTTGAAAGGGGCGGCGGCAAAAAAGCCTGCTCCCTGTGTTCAACTATATGTCTCCAAATACTGAACACAGGGAAAAGCACATGTTTGCAGCCACCCCTTTTTCATCTTTACAAAAACATCAGCCTGTTCTCTGCCGAAAGCAGATATTCGTTTTCCGCCTCAGAAAACGATCCGTTCGCAAGTTCTGCCAGTTTTGAATCAATCGGCATTTTGCCAAGCACCGGCAGATTCAGTTCCTCTGATAAAGCATCAATACCGCTTTCTCCAAAAATCTTATATTCTTTCCCGCAGTCAGGACAAACTACATAACTGTAATTCTCCACCAGACCGAGAACCGGAATTTTCATGGCTTCCGCCATATTAAGCGCCTTTTTTACGATCAGACGTACCAGGTCCTGCGGCGAGGTTACAACAATAATTCCCTCCACCGGAATAGACTGGAAGACTGTCAGCGGCACATCGCCGGTTCCCGGCGGCATATCCACAAATAAATAATCGAGCTCTCCCCATGCCACGTCCGTCCAGAACTGCTTGACCATATTGGCAAGAATCGGTCCCCTCCAGATCACAGGCGCTTCTTCTTCAGGTAGAAGCAGGTTGATAGACATGACCTTGATCCCGTTCTTTGTAAATACCGGTTGAATGCATTCATCCGCCATCTGCGCCGGACCGTGAAGCCCGTACATTTTGGGAATGGAGGGACCTGTGATATCCGCGTCCAGAACTCCTACGCTGTAACCCTGCGCCGCCATCATATTGGCCAGGGAAGCAGTCACAAGTGATTTCCCCACACCGCCTTTTCCGCTCACTACTCCTACCACATGTTTGATGTTGGAAAAAGCATTCTGCTCCTCCAGCATGCTCTGAGGAGCCTGCTGCCTGCTTGGACAGCCTTCGCAGCTTTCTTTTGTACAGCCCGTACTGCTGCATTCTCTTTCTGCCATTTTATAAACCTCTCTTTTTGTTTTTATTCCTGCAGACGGCAAAACCCGGACGAAATACGGCCGCACGCCTTTGTCAGGATGTTAAGCTATCTGAGTCGATTACATTCAAACCTTTCCATCATGGACAGACAGTTCAGAATTTCATCGTATTTTTCTTCTGTACTTTTTTCTTCCACTACCAGATCCAGCGAAATCGCAATGCTATTCAGAAGATTATCGTCCATCTGATTCCTGCCAAAAATCATAATATGCATCTTGTCTTCGAGCGTATCTGCATCCAGAAAGTCCAGTAAAAGCGGATTTACACTGCCATCCTCTGCCGGAAGATCTGCATTTTCTTTTTTCTTTTCCTCCAGCCTCTGTTCTGCTTTGTCAACCTCTAAAATTTGTGCAGTTTTTTTCTCAAACTCCGCGCTTTGTACCGTCCTGCCGCAGTTCTCATTTCCTTCAGCCGGCTGTTCTACCAGCTCAAAACGATATTTCTGAACCACCTGCGGATATTTTTCATGATCCACCTCACTCACAAACATCTCATAAGGCCTTACATACACGCGATACTCTCCGTAAAGTGCCTGGTAAACTACCATACGTTCTCCGGTTTCTGAATGTTCTGCTACCGCCATAATCTGATAGAGGCGGTTTTTAAAATGTCTGTAAAACTGTCCTTGTCGAACCTCACGCATACTCATTCACTCCCTTATCTTATATATTATATCATGCTTTTCCCTTCTATGCCATGAAATCATCAAAAATAATCTGGCGCACGCCTTGCGAGTGTACATCCCATTTACCAATATACAACCCGGTGCAGAACTCTGTTTCTTTCAGATCTATTAAAAGGGCTCCTGTCTTTTAAACATGTATCTTCCCCCCTCGCAGCGTTGTGTTCCCTGTCATGAGGTGTAAAGTAGACATTTTTTATATAAAACTCGCAAACGCACATGCTCCGGCCACTGTCAGTAATCCCGCCACCGCAATAGACAGGCTGCTCATGGCTCCCTCAATCTCTCCGATCTCCATCGCTTTTACAGTCCCGATAGCATGACTTGCCGAGCCGATGGCGACGCCTTTGGCAACCGGCTCTTCAATATGAAACAGTTTCAAAACTGCTTCTGCCGTCATATTTCCCAGCACTCCGGTAATAATGATAACCGCCACTGTAATTGTCACCATACCGCCCAGTTCTTCAGAAATCCCCATACCGATGGCTGTTGTAATGGACTTGGGAAGCAGTGTTACATACTGCTCATGAGTAAAATGAAAAACAAACGCACATGCGAGAATACTCACCAGACTTGTAGCCACACCTGCTGAGATGCCTCCCAGAACTGCCCCGCCATATCGTTTCAGAAGATGTATTTTCTCATAGAGCGGTACCGCAAGACATATGGTTGCCGGCGTCAGAAAATAACTCAGATATTTTGCTCCGTTATAATAAACAGCATAATCTATTTCAAACACCGTCAAAAGAGCCATCACAGACAAAACCGAAAGAAAAAGGGGATTGAAAACTGCCAGTTTCCACTTTTGTTTCAGCCAGACACCTCCTTCATAGGTCACAATGCTGACCAGAACTCCGAAAAATACTGAATTGAAGAAAATTTCTCTCACGTTTTCTTTCCTCCCTGTCTCCGAATCAATGCCTGCGTGACAATGCCGCTCACGCCCATAACCAGGATGGTAGACACTGCTGTGGCAATAAGCACCTGCACAAGAATCCCGCTTAAAGCACCCCAGGATTCCATAAGCCCGACGGCAGCAGGAATAAACATTAAAGGCATGATTTCAATCAGAAAATCAGACGTTTCTTTCACAGACTCCAGCGAAAGAGCACCTGTCAGAAGCGCAGTCAAAAGAAGAAGAAAGCCATAAATTGACGCCGGAACCGGCAGCGGAATCCAACACTTCAAAATTTCTCCTGAAAAAGAAAACAACAAGATCCACATAAACTGTCGTAAATATTTCATAATTTCCTTTCCATACAATATCCACAGGACAGATGTTTCTATTTGCACTGCTGCCCATGTTAGCATATTTTTATATTTCTGGCAACCAGTTCTTCTTAATAGCTTTCCCATGAATCTTCCCTTCAGACGATTCATATGATAAAAACAAGAAATCATTTTCGGAGTCTTTATGAACAGACAATCTTTACAGAATATCGGCACACTAGGTCTGTGCCTGCTTCTTGCCATCGCCGGCGTTGGAGCGTTTCAGAAAAAAGGCATGCCTGTTTCTGCCCGGATTGAACACCGAAAGCTCCCCATTTACTGTGTACAGACAGATTCCCCCAAAGTCGCCATCAGCTTTGATGCGGCCTGGGGGAATGAGGATACCGCCGATCTTTTATCCACACTCGATCAGTACCAGGTGAAGACCACGTTCTTCATGACCGGCGGATGGGTGGAATCCTATCCTGAGGATGTAAAAGCTATCGCCGAAGCCGGACACGATCTGGGCAATCACAGCGAAAACCACAAACAGATGTCTCAGATCAGTGCGTCAGAATGTAAAGAAGAAATTCAGAAAGTCCACGACAAAGTAAAAGAGCTGACCGGTCAGGACATGATTTTGTTCCGGCCTCCTTATGGAGATTACAACGACACCGTCATTGATGCCGCAAATGAACTCGGATACCACGTAATCCAGTGGGACGTAGACAGTCTGGACTGGAAAGACTATGGTACTGACTCTATTGTATCCAAGGTTCTTGACCATGAACATCTCGGCAACGGTTCCATTATCCTTATGCATAACGGAGCAAAATACACTAAAGATGCCCTGCCCCGTGTCATCTCCGGATTACAGGAGCAGGGTTTTGAAATTGTTCCGCTTTCCCGGCTCATCTATAAAGACAATTACCAGATGGATCACGAAGGACGGCAGTCTGTGACTGAAAACTGAACGAAAACCGGTCAGTCCTCAAGGCTCTTAAGCACCATCGGCAGATAGTAGGGAACACTGAACACCACTGGCATGATATATCTCATCTGACAGTTAAACGTGGGCGCTGCAACACAGACCAGCAGCGCCATAATCAGCGGAACAACTGACAGAATCCAGTGTTTTTTTCCGGCGCCTGCCCAGAAAGCAGTCAGAAAAATTGTCAGCCAGGAAACAAATCCCGCATTTTCAAACCAGTTGACAACCGGCACTCTGGACAAAAGCTTTGCAACTCGCTCCATGAGCTGCCGGACTCCTGCCAGTTTGGGCGGCTGTACGATCTCCCAGCGCACGTCATGGCCTTCTATCCGCGAAGACATCATATAGTTGTGCGCATAACCTTCCCGATAGAACCAGCCATAGGCGTTATTCATCGTTGCCTGCACGGCATTGCCCGGGTGTCTCAGCAGCTGCCGGAACCAGAGGCCAAAATAATCCGTCAGATCCTGTACGGTTTCTGCACGATACGTATATTTTACCGGATCTGAGGTGATCGGATCGTATAGCTCGGCCAGATTCTCTGCGTCCAGGACACGCGAAATAATCTCTTCCTCTTCCTCAGTCATCTCATAACCATAATCTCTGACATAACGGGCAGTCTGCTGGAATGGAATGGAAAGCGCTTCTTTGGGACCGTTGTCCGCTACCCCACAGAGAGGAAGCAAAAGCCTCTGATATCCTGCAAACAGGACAAGCGGAAGCAGCATTGCTGTAAAGATTCTCATACATCCAAAACGATCTTTTTGCCAAAGCTTCCGATATGCATAAACGACCATGCAGATTCCTGAAGCCACCACCAGATAGAAGCCTTCGTTTCGGAAACAGGCCGTTCCCATGGCAGACAACACAAACCCTGCTGTCTGTCCCATGGTCAGCCGGGTCCCGGGCCCCAGGGTACGTATTATCTCATAAAGCTGCAATACAAGAAAAATCACACAGGCCGTATAAGGCACATCCTTTTCCACCACCGTCGCCTCCATCGGAAAGAACTGCACCAAGCAGATTATCAGAAGGGCAAACCAGCGGAAACTGTACGGTGTCTTCCACCGTCTCATCAGCACAAATCCATAAGAAAACGCTGACAGCAGCAACGCAAGTTGCACGGCCAAATTTAAAAAGAATCCGAATGTATAAGAATTAAGAAAATTTCCCAGCTCCATCAACAGACCGAGCATAACTGTATGGAGCGGCGGATAATAGTTATTGAATGCATTCCAGTAGTACTGTCGCATCTCTGCCAGCGTCTCCGGCATGGCAGCTCCTGGATATTTGGCAAGAATATAAGGAGACCAAAACAGCAATATTAATAAAAACGGTCCCCAGAAAGCATGCTTTTCCAGGATCCAGTCAGAAATCTTTTGCGGATACGGCTTCTGAAATTCTCCACATGTACAAATCCATTGTGCAAACGCCTGATAAATGCGGGCCGACAGTATATAAAAACCGGCCAGCATGACCAAAGCTATCAGCCGATGGAACGCATCCATAAAAATAAGATTCCAGGAATTTGTATGATAAAAACTGTATCCGAATACAAGAAAAAACGAAGTCAGGCAGGCGGGAATCCGATATGTATATCGCGAAAGTCCACAATTCCATACCCCGTCTGTTTTATGAAAAAAACAGATAACCAAAAAGACAAGCAACGCATCCCGGTAAGTAAATACAGGAAGCATATACTCCAGATTTTTTAATTGAGACGACAGAAAATCCCACATTCCGGACTCTGCTGTCACGTAACTGCTGCCGGACTCTGCATCTGGAATAAGAATAAGCGCCACACAGGCAAAAATAGCATAAAACCAGTTTTTCTTAGATCTCAGCCACACAAAAACAGTTTTTCGATTCATATTTTGCTCACACCTTTTTGAAATAAAATATTTTTACATTTTATCTTTTATATGTAAACTCTGTATAAACAAATGTGAACATTGGTCATTTCTAATTTTTTTGTATCACTTTTCTCTTTCAGCACAAATTTTGACTCCCCTGCTTAACTGCCGCTTCCTATGCCCGATCCGGCACCTGATTGTCTGTGGAACTCCCCCAGCCTCAAAAGCATTTCCATGCACCTCTGTAATACCAGGTGAAAAATATCTTTGTCAGCACATAACACGGCACATACCATCCATGTTTCATCATATAAATATACAATTTCACAGACAGGCCGATCCGGTCCATCGTATGGTTTTGCAATGCTTCCTGAACCACCTTATCTTCGCACATCTGCTTTATATTCTGAAGAACCTGCCGGAAAGAATCTGTATGATTCCTCCAGATCTCATTTTTGACCGCCATAATGGCAAGACTCAGAAAATCATTGCAGATCTGCGGACGAAAGTCATAAACCGCTTTTTCATCTGAAATGAATTCCAGACGTTTTCGAAGCAGTTTGATTTTTTCCAGGTATTTCGGATCATGCCCACCGGTCATCGACGTCATATTATACCAATAATGATACGGATAATAATCCGAGACAATACAGACTCTGCCGGCATCCAGTATCGCTGCGAATACCATCTGAAGGTCTTCTCCAACCGTAACCTGATCATTCCAGAGTTCCAGATTTCTTTCCACCAGCTCTTTTCTGAACAGTTTTGTCACACGGGAAGGCTGAACCGTGCGCCCGATAAAGCTTCCGTCGTTTAGGAGAACCGGATACAGCTTTGCCAGCTCCTGTCGGTCATAGACAGCTTGCTCCATCCGGTTGCCCTCCCTGCGGGAAGGATAGCCCGGATCCTGATAATCAAACACAAGTCCTGTCATGGCAATATCCGCTTCCTGCCTGGTAAGCGCCTCTTCCAGACGTTCATACATATCTGCTTCGATCCAGTCATCACTGTCTACAAAGCCGATCAATTCTGCCGATGCATGCCGGACCCCTTCTTTCCAGGCCGAAGTCAGACCTCCATTTTCTTTGTGGACAGACACAATATTTGAATACTTTTCTGCATACTCATCGCAAAGGCGCGGACATGCATCCGGCGATCCATCATCTACCAGAATAATTTCCAGATTCTCATAGGTCTGTGCAAGAATGCTGTCCACGCAGCGCCCCAGCACTTTTTCCACGCCATACACAGGCACAATCACACTGATTTTCTCTTTCATACTGATCTACTGTATCCTTTTCAACACTTTTGCATAAAGAAACGGGCTCATACAAAACAAACGGTAACCTATACGCGTACGCAAAGGAAGTTTCCGGATCCAGGATTTGCCCTGTACACAATACTTTTTCATACTGTTCATGAGATCTTTCTGTAAAGCCGCTTTCTCATCCACGCCTTTTGTACAACGCAAATAGAAGGTAATACATGCGTCACACAACTTGCGGTAAGCAGCCGGAAGCAGCCTGTCATAGCCATTCTCTTTAAAAAAGACAATTCTTTCTTCCTGTGCAGTCAGCCACTGAAGTCTCTTTCTGGAAAAAACTGCCGTAATACTGCCCGCATTTTCCGTATAATATCCATACAATGCCCGTTCTGTAAACACCAGTTTTTTTGCTTCATGAAACAAACGATACGTCGTCGCTTCATCCTCATGGATACGTCCTTTCGGATATCTGATATATGCAAATAACTCCCGTTTATACAGCTTGTTCCAGGCCACGACAAAACAGGTGGCTTCTTCTTCCGGGCCATACAGCTGTTCCAGCAGACTTTCTCCGCGGTAAAGATGATATCCCCTTTCCCGGCTGCTTTTCAAAGCTTCTCCCTGCACATAGGAAAAGCGGCACTGACTGATTGCGCACCCGGTTTCCTCCAGCAGTTCATACAGTACGCGCACAAAATCCTTTGATATATAATCATCAGAATCCACAAACGCCAGGTATGCTCCTTCGGCGGCTTCAATCCCGGCATTACGCGCTCCGGAGAGTCCTGTATTCTCCTGATGAATCACACGAACGCGTTTGTCTTTTTCTGCATAAGCGTCACAGATCGCAGGACATCCGTCCAAAGATCCATCATCCACCAGAAGAACCTCCAGATTCTGATATGTCTGTGACAGAATACTGTCTATACACCTGCTAAGATACGCTTCTACCTGATAAACCGGTACGATCACACTGATCAAAGGCTCCATATGAACTTTCTCCTTTTCCTTCTGATGCCATGCACAATCCGAACAGCCATAAACCGCAGCACACACAGCAGATAGACGGTCACTGCCATCCTGCGATGCAGAAAAAACCACAAAATTTTATAATCTGGGTACAGAAAAATTGCCTCGCTCCCCCGCTCCCGCACCCAGATATCGTTGGCATACGACCGGATGATCTGTATCTTTTTCCTTCTTGTAATCGTCTTGTCCGCCGGCATTTTTTCACATTCATCCATCACTTCGTTCATATATCTGGTAAAAATCCGTCTGTATCCGTCGCTTCTGCCTGCTTCATCTTTTTCCTGGCATATCCGGCCGTAAAAACGTTCTGTCTCTTCACATATTTTTCTGGCCAGTTCCAGACGATCCTGACGCTTTCTGGAAGAAAGCGTCGTCTTTTGTTCTTCCTGTATATAATAACAGAGAGGTTCCGCCAACACCGCGATCTCCCTGCACCTTTTTAAATACTCCAGATTAAAAAGCAGATCTTCTCCCAGGCTTAATGAAATATCAAATCTGCCTGCCAGCTTTCTTTTGTACAGTTTATTCCAGGGCATATTCAGAAAACCCTGTTCATATAAAGCAAGAAACTGTTCCGCGTGATCCGATAAACCGAACGCCCCCGACACTTGCGGAAGCTTGAGAATATCTGCGCCGTCATAGTAATGATGAAATCCGCACAGAACGAGATCCGCCCCTGATTCTTGCCGGAACTGCGCCATTTTTTTTAGATAATCAATTTCTACATAATCATCGCTGTCTGTAAACAGAAGATATTCTCCCTTCGCCGCCTCGATTCCGGTATTGCGCGCCGCAGACACTCCGGCGTTCTTTTGATGAAGGACATGAACTCTCTGATCTTTTTTGGCATATTCATCACAGATTTTACCGCTTTTGTCCTCAGATCCGTCATCCACCAGAATAATTTCCAGATTTTTCTCTGTCTGTGCCAGCCAGGAATCCACACAGCGTCTGATCGATGCTTCGGCTTCATAGACCGGTATCACCACACTATACATCCTGCGCCGCTCCTTTCAGCCGGGAACGAACCATCCGGATCACTGTATCCCGCTCTCCCCTGCGCAGAATAATAAAAAAGTTCACCAGCAAAGACAACGGCCCCATCACAAAACCTGTCAGGATCAGTCTTCCCCAAGAGTCGACAGGAAAGACAGTTCTGGACAAAAGCCCCAGAAGTGTTATAGTCCCGATCGAAAAGCATCCCAGCATAATGTCGCTGTAAAACCGATTCCAGCGAACTTCAAGACATCTCGCCGCATAAACAGGAGTAAAAATAAAATTTCTCAGAAGTCCTGTCGTCATACTGGAAAGTGGAAAACAGGCTGCCCCCAGACTCGTCGTTTTCAACAGAATCAGCGACATGACAGAGGATGCCACCCCGGAACCAAGAAGTACCAGAGAGTTCCATTTTACCTTTTTGGTAATGATAAACACATGATAAAGCACCTGAATACTCATGCTGATATAAAGTACGCCGACCGCCAGAACAGAAAGCTTCTGCAGCTCCCAAGGATCTTTTGACGGCTGCCATAATCTGTAGAAATCAAGCCCGTACGCCGTCAAAAACGCAATCGGGATACTCATAAGAAAGATCAGAATGCGATTGCTGCTCTTGATGATATCTATCAGCTTCTCCTTATCTCCCTCGGCATAGGCGATTGTGATCTGCGGGTTGAACACTCCAACCACGGTGCCCATCAGGTTTGTAATCGCTGTCGGAACCTGTGTTGCAAGCGCCAAAAGCGTCATGGAGGCGTTTCCATCCAGAATCAACGCCCCTGAAAGAAGCACACCCAGCCCGTCCAACAGCTGCTGCCCCAGTCTGGTCAGAGAATTCCATGCCCCCAAAGACACAAGCTCCCACACTTTCTTCCAGCGGAAATTAAACACAGACATCCGGATATCCGGCAAAAGCTGCCTCGTAAACCGCCGGTTCCAGAACGCAATATAGGCTGTACTGATCAAAGAAGCCGCACCGATATACCAGAGCGTCGGCTTCCATATAAAGAATGTCACAAACAGAAAAGCAATCCGGATGATATCTGCAATCATCGTCCGGATAGACGTCAGATCCAGACGGTTCATCGCATAAGTAGACACCCCGTATACAGAAGTAATAATACTCAAAAAGAAATTTCCAAATACGAACGCCCACAACAGCTGTACATCCCGAAGAACGGATGCCGGCACATTCAAAAACGGCATATATCCCATAAACAGCACAATCACCAGCGCGGGAATCAGAAAGATACCCGCCATAATAACATTTCCAAAAAACACAGAAGAAAAATATTCGCTTGCCGTCTGCTTTTCACCACGATGGATGTGAATGGTTACAAACCGGCTCGCCATTGTATTCAGCGCCGACACCGCAATCTGTGCATACAGCACAAACTGATTGGCAAGCGCTACAAACCCATACGTATTCTCTCCAATCTGCTCCTCTATAATACGGGCGAGAAAAAAACTGATTCCCATATTGACGGCAAATGCCAGAAGCTGCGCCGTCATATTCACGGCCAGTCTTTTTTTATCCATAGAGAACTCCTCTCTGTCTGCTTTACACCATCGTCACCTGACGAATGATATAGACAAGCGTCAGCAGTTGCCCCAATACTGCTGCTGCTGCAATTTTCCTGTCTATCCGCCGTTCCAAAACGATACTGCCGTTTTTACAGGCTGTCAAAAGAATCAACATAAACGGCAGGAAATATCTTCCCTGAACTCCTTCAACAGAAACATGTCCCAGCGGCGTCCACTGAAGCAGCATGCCCAGAAGAATCAGCCCTGTGCAGCCCAGACATAAAAATACCATCCAGAACCTCTGAAACCTTTGGATCTTCACCACTTCTCCCCGGCTGTCACAAATTGACAGAAACAGAAGAAACCAGAACAGCACAACGATGGCCATGGACGTCTCAATCTCCACCCAGCCAAGTTTGTAACCGACTAACGATTCCAGATAAAAACCCGTCTTATCCAGAACCGTATTAACTATCATATAGACAAATTCCAGGGGTTCTTTGAGGAAATATCCAATCGTATAGCCGCTCAGATATTCCGCTCCTCCTCCCGTACCGACTACACTGGTAGCTTCCGTTGTATTCACAATTCCCGTCACCATCTGTAAATGCTTCATCGCAAAAGCAAGCACAGGAATCCCAAGAAGTGCAAAAACTGCCGTATATTTTTCTTTTTTTCCTGCAAACCGTACAGACGGAATCAAAACCGGCAGAAAACACAGTGGCAGATAGCTGCCGTTTTTACAATATACAAGAAACAGCGCCATAAGCTCCAGAAGTATCATACGCTGGCCGCTCAGCGGCTTTTCTTCGTAGATGGTCTGCAGACACAGGCAACAGTAAAAAAACAGAATTCCATGTACCATCGCATCATGTGAAAAGGAAGTACACTGCTGGATATTGACCGGCAGAAGAGCCAACACAAACATTGTCATCCTACCGAAAGGAAGACGTTTCATTCCTTCTCTTGCCAATAGTGCAAATACAAACAGATTCAGATATCTTGCCAGCAGAAGCATCGGAACCGTTCCCCACCCTGCAAGCCTGGCGAAACTCATCCCGAGGACTGCGGGTGCGTACAGCAGAAAGCTTCCTTCTATATTGCTGTTGATTTCTGTCTCTGTCATTCCTTCATCCCGAATTTTGGAAAACAGGCCATAATATATATTTCTGTAATTTCCGAACGACGGAGACGATGTGAACTCCATTTCTGCGTCCTGTGCACGCATCAGGCATCTCGTATCTCCCAGACTTTCATACCCCAGAAGTTCATTGCTGTATCGATATGCCATATCAATATGTTTGGCCTCGTCCGGAACCATCTGCGGAGTCAGCAGTACATTGTAGACAAGACCGCAGAACAAAAGCGCTGCCAGAAGAACATTTTCCATTCGTGCTCTTTTTACGATCAGCAGATACCAGAACAGGCAGACAAAACCTTCTACGCCAAGAAACAGAAAGAAAAAAAATCTTTTTAAGAATATATTAAAATACAGGTACGCATTGACACAGATTCCTTCTTCCCCTGTTATGATCTCCAGACCGCTGTTCCAAAGCTCTGGCGAAAATACCAGGTCAATTCTGTATTCATGATCCCGGACCCCTGTCTGCGAATCATGAAACAAAAGTCCTGTATATTCGCCCGAGATGAACTGAGCAGCCGGAATATCCGTCTCACACAGTACCTGATCCAGTGTCAAATCTGTTACCGATGCATGCATGCTGCCTTCTGTCGGCCCTGCTCCGTATTCCGGCTCAATATAAAACCGTACCCCCAGCCCTGTCAGCCTGTCCTGTCCGGGTTTCACAATCTGGCTGATTTCCCGGTTTTCTTCATTCACAGGCAAGGTTTCACCATCCGCCGGAATCACCGCTGCTTTTTCCGTTGTATTCTGCGCAATTCGAATCTGTGTGTCATAAAGATACAAAAAAACCGCCGCCACTGCCGCTCCCGCTGCGGCCAGCCCCAGAATCTCCCGTCTGGACGGCATGACAAACGAAAACTTTCTGCTTCTGCCACACTTTTTATCCGTGCCATGAAAACCTCCGGCGCTACAGACTCCTGCCCCGCAAAGCAGGAGAATCAGTCCAGTCAGAAACGGTTTCCGGTACTGATGTATCTTTGTCGTATAGACCAGATTATAGACCAGACTTTTCTTTAGAAGGATACCATCCAAAGATGCGCTTCCCGGCGTCTGTGTCGTCTCATTCAGCCAGGCGCAGGGACCATATCCCACTGTATCGCTGTATATGCGCACTTTTATCTCTTCCGGTATCCGCTCCAGCTCTGCAAAAGGAATCTTCACTGACAGAAACTGTTGATCCGACAGCTCGTTCAACGTAAATTCCTGCCCGCCGATCAGAACCTCTCTGTCATCTGCCACAAGGATCTTCAAACTACCCTGTTCAAATTCATGTCCGTTGGCTGTAAAGAAAAATCCAATCTGCTGTACTGTATCCGCAGGAGGCGTCAGGACAAATTCCAATACTTTTTCCGCCGTCAGTTCTTCTGTCTTCGAACGCAGATTTGCCTGGTTTGCGCCTTCGAGCCCCTGAGAACATATCTGCTCCACAGGTATCAGTATGCCTGCAGCGGCAACCAGCATACATACAACTGCCCAGATCAGCAGATATTTTTTCTTCTTTTCCAATCTCATTTCCCCGTCCTCACAGTCATCTGTCTGCAGGCAGTCTGTCCGGCACTGCAGTTCCTGTGATACACGACTGCCGCAGGATCGTTCTCCCACGCGCAAACCTTTGTATTGTTTGTCATGAAAGAACAGATCCTGCGACAGCTCCCTGTACCTGTTTACTTTACTGTTTAGTTATTTTCTGCTTTCGCCAGCGTAACCGTCAGCTCCAGCCCCTCCGGTACCCGCAGAGTCTCAGGTACGGTCACGGTTACCGGGAGCGTATAGCTTCCCGGGCGTCTGCATTCTGACAGATCCACACTGGCCGTTATGCCATCCAGTGTCAAAGCTGCCAGATCTGCTCCCATTCCGCTGACAGCAATCTCCAGCGGACCGGCTTCTGACACTTCCAGATCACTTAACAGATTCAGATACTGAATCTGTGCTCCTGTAAGTGTATATCTTGTAGTTTCATGAGGCATAATCTCCATCGTAACTACAATCTCATGCTCATCTTCGTCCGGTATCAGAAGACCTTCATCCAGATATTGACTGATATCGACTGACTGTTCAAATTTTCCGACTTTTCTCTCCGGATTCAACGCCTCGGCCGGAATATTCAGATTGCTGATCGGCCGGATCTGAGAGGATGAGCCTGCAATCGTCACCGTCTCCGGTGTATAGGCAATCGTGCTCAGACTATAGCCCTCCGGCGCAGCTTCACTGATATCAAAACTGATACCGACGGTCTTTTTATTCAACGTTGTCACAGTCACATTGAAATCTGTATCTTTCCCATAATAGTCCAGATAAGTACCGTCAATCGCATTCCTGTCACTGTCCATCAGCGTCAGTTTGCCGGGACGTACAACCGTTCCGGTAATACCGGCAATATTGACTTCAACTTCTACCTGTTTAATACGTTCCACTACGGACGCAGGACCAGTGACCTCCAGAAGTGTCTGTTCCGGAACTGTAGACCCTGTAACCATTCCATTGCCCGGTTCTCCTTTTGTCCTCACGACCACCTTAAACTGCTCTGTTACCGACTCTTCAATACTGACCAGTACATTTTCCCGGTTCTGCTCTACCCGCTCAATCGTGGAATCTCCCACATAGTTTACCTCTATTTTCACCATACTGCCATACTGAAGATCTTTCTGCATATCAGCAGTCACTACAAAATCTGATGACTTCAGATTGCTCAGCACGCTCCGCCTTGCATAAACCGTCAAATCCACGACGTCTGTACCTTCCTCAATCCGGCACATCTGTCCCTGAGAGGTCAGAGTCTCCATATTCACCATACTGACTTTTACATTTCGAATCGGCCGGCTGCCAACTGCATCATCAATATTGACAACTATCAGCCAAAGCACAACCGCAGCAACCACAGAAAGGATTTTCAGAAGCAGATTGTCAAGCACCTTTGTTTTCATTCTTGCCCCGTCCCTTCCACAATTTGATCTTTCTTCCTTCCTCCGGCTTCGGCTGCAGACTCTGCAGCTGTTCTTTTAACTGATCCTGATTCAGGTTGCGCAACAGACGGCCGCTTTTCGCCAGAGAGACAGCCCCTGTTTCTTCAGAAACTATGATGGTCAGAGAATCACTGACCTCGCTGATGCCCACTGCTGCGCGGTGCCTTGTGCCAAGCGCCTTGCTGAGCTTCATATTGTCCGACAAGGGCAGATAACAGGTAGCTGACCGGATTCTGTTCCCGGCAAGTATCACTGCTCCGTCATGCAGCGGCGTGTTTTTTTCAAAGATATTCAAAAGCAGCTGACTGGATACAAGCGAATCAATGGATATTCCGGTACGGTCATATTCCTGCAGGCTTACGCCCTGTTCAATCACAATCAGCGCGCCGGTCCGCGCTTTTCCCATCTCAAAACAGGCTCTTACCAGCTCTGCAGCCGTCCGGTCCGATATCTCCTCTTCCTCTTTTTTGGAGCTGTCAAAAGGAACAATCGATGTGAGAATATTCTTCTCCCCAAGCTGTTCCAGAGCTCGCCGAAGTTCCGGCTGAAATACAATAATAACCGCTGTGATTCCCAGACTGAAAAAATTCTCCGCAATCCACAGAATCGTACTCATACGGAAAAGTGCCGCAACGGCCAGAAGGACCAGCACAACAGAAAAACCTTTCAGAAGATTCCAGGCCCGTGTTGATTTTATCCAGTTCATAATCTGATAAATGATAAAGGATAAAATGACGATCTCCGCCACATCAGTCTTCGTGATATTAAGTGCATCCAACGAGATATACTGATTCAGCTGTTCAAGACTCATTCTCACACGTCCTTCCTTCACATGATCTTTTCCTTGTCAGTGTCTTTTTCTTCCGGCTCTGCTGCGGGAATTGATTTTCTTGACCTTTTTATCCGCCACAGCAACTGACATTTTTGGCACTGCTTTTACATAGTAATAATATTCATCGTCCTCAAACTGTGTATACTCTGTCCGGGAATAATCCACGCTCAATACAAAAAACTCTACTGCAAGCGCAATCAAGACTCCTCCCACGGTTCCCAGCACAACGGAGCCAATCGATACGCTGACTCCCATAACCAGCCCTCCGATCAGATAAAGAACCACGTTCATAACCGCTCCTGCACAGATGGCTATATACCAGGAATAATCAATTCTCATTCTGCGGATCATATACACCACTACCAGTGTGACCGCAAACACCAGAATTGTCAAAAGCATGTTTTTATTATTCAGCACATTCTCCACCAGATACATCAGCTTTACCGATATCTGTTCTGCTTCTGAACTTGCCAACATTTTCTCGTTATTCTTTATATAATACATCAGATAATAACAGAGCGTTCCGCATGCAAGCGGCACTGCACAGACGGGCCCTCCGATCAGTCCCAAGACCAGCGGCATCGCATAAGGAACTTTTAAAAGGAAGGCCACCGGAGTCAGCACCAGAACATAACCATGCTTTGGAGCAACCCGAAAATAAATGGCATACATAATAAATAATATTCCCGCTGTCACCGCGAAAGTCTCCAGAGACAGCGCATAAGCATGAATACAAACCAGTATCGCGCCGAAAACCGCCATCAGATTGGCCGGCAGAAGAGAACATAAAAGCGCCAGCAGCAGCGATATTGCAGGGCTTGATACCCTTTCCATAAATCCGATCTGCCCATTGATCATCAAAAATACAAAAAAAGCCAGTAAAAATTTTATTGCAGGTATCAGATAAATGTCATACCTGGAATAAAAAATTTTCAGATGCTGTTTCATCTCAAGTAAAGTCGTCATGTTTATCCTCCATCACGGAACCTGATGCTGCACGCTTCCTTTCGTGCGTATAAATATCCGAGATTTTTCGCAGTGCCTGTGCATAAGAATTCACACTTTTCTTGGCCACATAATAGCGGTAGGAACAGACACCATACAGTATGCAGACATAAACTGCCACCAGCAGCACATAATAAAACAGTACTGTCATACCAAAACTTTTCAAATCCATTTTATGAAGATTGTCCAGAAGATATTCCATATGGCAGGCTCCCCACAATGCTGCACACAGTGCAAAACAGATCGTGGCAAAAAACCATCCGTACAGAATCTGCAGGCTGATATAGTCATGCCGAAAATACCTTGAAATCTTCAGCTGCTCTTTTCCCGACTTTTCTTCATAAAGAGAAGCCCTGGTCATTAAGATCACTTTTTCTTCATTTATCATATACGCAGTCTCCACCTCATATACACCATAGTATAACACAAATGTCCGGAAATTCAACCAGAAAGCTTTCGCATAAAAATCAGTTTCCCGATCCAACACAGATGCAGACAAAATATACGTTCTGCGCGCCGTGTTCTTTTAACACTCTTGCTGCTGAATCAATGGTGCTTCCCGTTGTGTAGATATCATCTACCAATATAATGTTTTTTCTGGGAATCTTCCCTTTCCGAACGGAAAAGGCATCTTTCAGATTTGTCAGCCGTTCCTGATCGTTTAGTTCCTTCTGAGTATGCGTCTTTTTCACACGCCTCAAAAGCCCTGTATCCATTGGAATATCCACGCGCTTTGACAATTCTTTTGCCAGAAGCTCTGCCTGATTAAACCCTCGCTTCTTCTTTCGGGACGAATGCAGCGGAATCGGAACCAGCACCTCTCCTCCCCAGTGCTTTATCTCCCTGCCGCATCTTGCATAAATCTCTTCTGCATAAAAAGCCGCGTACTCTCTCCGTCCAGCATATTTAAAACCAGCTATCGAGTTTCTCATAATCTTATCATAGAGAAACGGAGCGCCTCCGCAGTCCGACCATCTCCTTTTTTTCATACAGTCTTGACAGTACTCTCTCTCCTCTAAATGCAACGGTTTCCCGCATTTCAGGCAAACAGGGCCACTTATGTACGGCAGCTTTATTCTGCAGATCCTGCAGACACGCCCGTTTCTTTCTTCTACCACTTCCTGACAGACCGGACATCTGCGCGGGAATAAAAGCCCGGCCAAATCCGGAAAATCTTTTTTCTTTTGTCCTCCTTTTCTATTGATCATTATCAAATCCTTCCACTTCCAGAATACGCTCCAAAAGACCGCTGTAACGTGTCTGTTCAGAAACATTCTGGATCATCATATCAAAAGTTCTGTCGCTCCCTACCAGGGTCACACAGGAACGGGCACGCGTGACTGCCGTATAAAGCAGGTTGCGGTTCATCAGCATCCTGGGGCCGGTCAGCAGAGGAATGACAACCGCCGGATATTCACTTCCCTGAGACTTATGAATCGTGACTGCATAGGCAAGCTCCAACTCCTCCAGCTGAGAAAAGCTGTATGTCACCGTACGGTATTCATCAAACAGCACTTCTACCGTCTCTGCCATCTCACTGATCTGCGTGATAATTCCCATATCCCCGTTAAATATTCCCATTCCTTTATCTACCGCGATTCCGTAACGATTTTTTGCCTCCCATTCAATTTGATAATTGTTTTTAATCTGCATCACTTTATCGCCTTCACGCAGCAGGCCTTTACCGGTTTCTTTTTCTGATTTTTCTGCAGAGGGAGGATTCAGATAACGCTGCAACATCTCATTGAGTTTTTCCACCCCCAATGTTCCTTTTCTCATGGGAGTCAGCACCTGAATATCAAAAGGCTTGGCATTTACATACCGCGGCAGCTTATCCTGCACAAGCGCCAGTACCACCCGCAGAATCATATTCGGATCTTCCCTTTTCAGAAAAAAGAAATCCTGGCTCCTGTTGTCCGGCACCACCGGTTCTCCCCGGTTAATCCTGTGTGCATTTACAATAATATCGCTCTGACTTGCCTGTCGGAATATCTTTTCCAGCATCACCACATGATATGCCCCGGAAGTAATCATGTCCTTTAAAACACATCCCGGCCCCACACTCGGAAGCTGATTGATATCTCCCACCAGAATCAGACGCGTGCCTACGCTGACTGCACGCAGCAGGGCATGCATCAGAAAAATATCCACCATGGACATTTCGTCGATAATGATCAGGTCGGCTTCCAGCGGATTGTCTTCATTTCTTTCAAACGAAGCCTGCTCCCGGTCTTCTGCGGGCGCACCTGATAATTCCAGAAGTCTGTGAATCGTCAAAGCTTCATATCCGGTCGCCTCCGTCATTCTCTTTGCTGCCCGTCCTGTTGGTGCAGCTAGAAGAATCTCCATATCTTCTGTTTCAAAATAGCGGATGATCGCATTGATTGTCGTTGTCTTCCCGGTTCCGGGTCCGCCGGTAATAATCAGAAGTCCGTTTTTCACAGACTCTACTACCGCACGTCTCTGCATTTGATCCAGATTAATCTGAAACTGTTTTTCCACCTTCTGAAGTTTCCGGATGATTTGTTTTTCTTCCATCTCACATTCCAGATCCAGATCGTGAAGCATTTTCGCGGTATTCAGTTCCAGAAAATAATTCCTGCTGTAAAACACCATCGTCCCATCTGCATTATCTTTTATAATCAGCTTCCGGTCTATACACAGATTCATCATCTGCACTTCAACTTCTGAAGTTTCCACTCCCAGAAGCTCACCCGCCCGATAAAGCAGAAGTTCCCTGGGAAGACAGGTATGTCCCTCCATTGACGCCTGCTGAAGCACATACAAAAGGCCGCTTCGAATCCGGTAATCAGAGTTTGTATGGATGCCGATCCGTGCTGCAATCTCGTCCGCAGTCTTAAAACCGACGCCTGAAATGTCATCTGCCAGACGATACGGATTTTCCTGCATAATCTGACAGGTTTGCTGTCCATATTTCTGATAAATCTTTGCCGCCAGTGATACTGTAACTCCGTACTGGGTCAAGAACATCATGACCTGACGCAGCTCCCGCCTTCCTTCCATCTGCTCTGCGATCTCCATCGCTTTGCGTTCACTGATCCCTTTAATCTCCGCCAGACGTTCTGGTTCCTCTTCCATAATACGGAGCGTATCCCCTTTAAATCTTCTGACAATTCTCGCCGCCAGTGCGGCTCCGATTCCTTTGACAGCACCGCTGCCCAGATAGCGCTCGATCGCAATCTCATCCTCCGGCGCCAGAACTTCGTACTGTTCTGCCTGAAGCTGTTCCCCATACAGCGGATGTTCTTTCATAAAACCGCCCACCTGAATCAGCTCTCCCTCTGACAGAACCGGAAAATTACCCACACAGGTCAGTTCTTCCTCGTCCGATACAAGCTGGAACACCGAATAACCGTTTTCATGGTTCCGGAATACAATATGTTCCACATATCCTCTGCGTACTTCCATCAACTACCTCTTGCAAACAAAAGAAGCTGCCGCAAAAGTTTCGCAGCAGCCCGCCTCTCACTTTACATTTTCTTGCTCTCCGCATCGTAATAATTTCCGGACAGCGCTTCTACATATTTGCCTGTCCCAATCGCAACGCACTTCATGGGATCTTCTGCCGTCATGGTATTGATACCTGTCTTCGACTCCAGAAGTTCTTCCAGGCCACGCAGCAGTGCTCCTCCTCCGGTCAGCACAATACCCCGATCTGCAATATCAGCCGTAAGCTCCGGTGGAGTACGCTCCAAAACACTGTGAACGGCCTCAACAATCTGCGCTGTAGATTCTCTCAGTGCCTCTTCCGTCTCCTCAGAAGTTACGGTCACTGTCTTCGGCAGGCCTGTCACCAGATTACGTCCGCGAACGTCCAGGCTGCTTACTTCCGCCTGCGGGAAACAGCTGCCTACCTTGATTTTAATATCTTCCGCCGTTCTCTCACCGATCAGAAGATTATGTTTTTTACGCATATAACGCACGATAGCCTCGTCAAAATCATCCCCGGCGATCTTTACGGAAGTGCTTACAACCGTACCGCTTAAAGAAATGACCGCGATATCCGTTGTCCCTCCTCCGATATCTACAATCATATTACCGCAGGGTCTTGATATATCAATTCCTGCGCCGATCGCCGCCGCGATCGGTTCTTCAATAATATATACTTCTCTCGCTCCTGCCTGGTAAGTAGCATCCTCCACTGCTTTTTTCTCTACTTCTGTAACGCCGCTTGGCACACAGACTGCAATCTTGGGCTTGCGGAAAGTCTTTTTGCCGATTGCCTTCTGAATAAAAAACTTCAGCATTTTCTCAGTAACTGTATAGTCAGAAATCACTCCCTGACGAAGAGGACGAACCGCAACAATATTACCCGGCGTACGACCAAGCATCAGACGCGCTTCCTCACCAATTGCCTTGATCTTGCTTGTATCTCTGTCAAAAGCCACAACTGACGGCTCTTTTAATACAACACCCTTACCTTTGATATATACAAGAATGCTGGCTGTACCCAAATCAATTCCAACATCTGTTCCTGCCATAGTAGTTCTCCTTTCGTTCCTTCCATCTATCTAAATGATGCATGTTATTTACCTGTTCTTATCATAATTCTGTCGTTAATACACGGAAAGCGTGCCGGCGCTTTCCATGTATTACATTATACCCAATCTTTTCCAAAAAGAAAAGACTTTATTTAACTTAATTCTGCGATTCTGGACACCCCTACATAAATCTCAGATATTTTATACCAGGTCTGATAATTGACAATACCTGTGGCAGGAAGCCCGAAAATGGACTGAAATTTTTGTACAGCGGCTCTGGTCGCCGGACCATAGATCCCGTCCGCCGCGATTCTGGGAAGAGCCGGATAAGCGCCGGCAATCACGTTTAACTGTTCCTGCATCTGCTGCACTTTAGCGCCTCTGGCTCCTTCTGCCAGTTCATATCCCGGCCAGGACGACGGCACACCGGATATCTCCACTGCGGTATTAATATAAATGCTGTCTCCGTAGTAATAACGCAGAATCTCTATGGCGGAATACCCGCGTTCTCCAAGGCTCTGCGCGCCCCACTGGCTCATCCAGTTCGGACAGGTCACCCGTCTCCCGTCACAGTACTGCGTCAGTATCGGCTGTTTTACATTCGGACGCGACAGGTAATTTCCATACATCTCGTCTACCACATTCGAAATACTTTGAAAAATATTCCGCCCGTAAATCCATTTCTGGTCAAAGGCAGTCGAAGAAGTAATGGTAAAATCATACCCTTTGTTCCGATACCACTCCGTATATACACGGTTCAGCACAAAGGACATGATCGCAAGTACATTGGCCCGTATGGCGGCGTCTGTCCAAGTGGCATAGATCTCACTGGACGCCACATTTTTGATGTAGTCTTTAAAACGCACCCAGTAATTCTGTGCACTGCCGTCAGTCGGAACCCCGTCATGTACAATGACATACTCCGGAATCACCACCCGGCTGAGCACAATCTCTCCAGTCTCCGTAGTTGGTTTAATCTCTTCCTCCGCAATCTTTGGCGGATAAGTGCCAAACAGCGTATGCGGTCCTATGACAATCCTTTCAAATTCCTCTTCCAAAGCGGCTGCCTGCATCCGAATCTCCTGTATTGCCGTAACTCCCGGGAGGATTTCTGTACCTGCCACCTCAACGTTCTCATATCCTGCTGCCTGAGCGCGGATGGTATATTCCGCATAAGGCTGCTCCTCTGAAAACTGCGTACTGTACTGCTCTGCCGGTGCAGGAAGCGTAATGATCTCCGTCATTCCAGATTCATCTGTTACAAACCGGCGAATCTCGCTGCCCGGATCTCCTTCGTAGGAAATCTCTATCTCCGCTCCCTGTATCGGTTTCATGGTCCGTTCTTCTGTAAGACGCACCTGAAGCTGTCCTTCCTCTGCCGGAAGGCGCGGTGTATTTGCAAATTCATTTTCTGGCATAAAAAGACCTCATATAAATCATTATTTCTATAATATATGAATAAGGTCTCTTTTCATTACACATTCTGTCCGTTTTACTCCGACTCTATACAAGATTTTCCAGACAATCCAGCCAAAGTGCCGCGCTGGCATCGCTGGGCATCCGCAGATCGCCTCTTGGTGAAACTGCGACTGTTCCAACCTTTGGTCCATCCGGCAGACAGGAACGTTTAAACTGCTGGCCGAAGAAACGTCTTATAAATATTTTCAGCCATTTCAGAACGACTGCATCCTCATACTCCCCTTTGAAAGCATTTCTGGCCAGATAGTAAATTTTATCCGGTGCAAATCCAAAGCGAAGCATATAATACAGATAAAAGTCATGAAGCTCATATGGGCCTACCAGGTCTTCGGTCTTCTGTGCAATCATGCCGTCCCTGGGCGGCAGCAGCTCCGGACTGACCGGCGTATCCAAAATATCAAGAAGTACTGCTGACAAACTTTTATCTTCACAGGTACCTGCATAATATCGAACCAGATGACGCACCAGCGTCTTGGGCACCGATGCATTTACTCCGTACATAGACATATGATCCCCATTATAAGTCGCCCATCCAAGCGCCAGCTCTGACATATCTCCGGTACCGACGACCATGCCTCCCGTCTGATTGGCAATATCCATCAGCACCTGTGTACGTTCTCTGGCCTGGGAATTTTCATAAGTCACATCATGTGAGTCCTGACTGTGCCCGATATCCCGAAAATGAACGGTTACCGCTTCCTTAATATCTACCTCGCGAAGCTTCGCTCCAAGTCTTTTTGTCAGCTCGCAGGCATTTCTGTAAGTCCGGTTCGTGGTTCCAAAACATGGCATGGTCACCGCCCGGATACAATCCCTGGAAAGTCCGAGAAGGTCGCACGCCTTTGCAGATACAAGAAGAGCCAGTGTAGAATCCAGCCCCCCGGATATCCCGATGACCACACTTCTACAGTTTGTATGTTCCAGCCGTTTTTTAAGCCCCATCGCCTGAATCATCAGAATTTCTTCACAGCGTTTTTCACGCTCCTCCTTCCGAACCGGAACAAACGGAGCTTTGTCAACATAACGCTCCAGCGGCATGTCCAAAGCTTTCATGCTGTACGGCATGATCACATAATCTGGTACATCCACCGCCACATCAAAAGTAGAGACGCGCCTGCGCTCTCCGACTAAACGTTCAATATCCAGTTCTCCATAAATCGTCTCGTTCTGAAAACGACGGGATTCTTTTAGCAAAGCCCCGTTCTCGCAGATCAGATGATGTCCTCCAAACACCAGATCCGTAGAAGACTCGCCCTCTCCGGCACTGGCATAGATATAACCGCATACCAGCTTTCCCGACTGAATACGTAAAAGATCTCTTCTGTAAGCATCCTTTCCGGTTACTTCATCGCTGGCAGACAGGTTTACAATTACCGTCGCTCCATGCAGGGCATGACGGACACTGGGAGGCTCCGGTGACCACACATCCTCACAGATCTCGGCAGCCGTCAGTAGTCCCGGCATCTCCCGACAGGAAAAAAGGATATTCGTTCCGAAAGCTACCTTATATCCTTCCCAGTCAATAAATGTATACTCTTCAGGCGCCTTTGTAAAATAACGCGCCTCATAAAATTCACCGTAATTCGGAATACAGGTTTTAGGTACCAGCCCCAGAAGCTTTCCATCTGAAAAACCAGCAGCTGCATTGTAAAGCTTTCCTCTGACTTCCAGCGGCAGCCCGACAAAAAACAGCCCGTCCATCCCTTTGCTGGCTTCTATCACCTGCTTCAGCGCCTGATCCGCCTTTCTTAACAGAAGCTCCTGTAAAAACAGTTCTCCGCAAGTATATCCGGTAATGCAAAGCTCTGGAAATACCAGAATCCTGGCTCCATTCTCCCAGCCCTCTTTCATCAGCCGCACGATCTCCCGCGCATTGTGTTCCGTATCCGCCACTTTCACCTTCGGCGCCATCGCCGCAGTTTTTATAAACCCGTACCCCATATTACTCACTCCTTTTTATAATTTTTTTCAGTTCTTCAACTGTAAATTCATACGGCGTATTACAGAAATGACATTTCACTTCAATGCTCCTGCCTTCCTGTATCATCTCACTCAGTTCTTTCCTGCCGATACTGATAATTGCCTTTTCCACCCGCTCCTTCCCGCAGTTGCAGGAAAAAGAAATATCTGTCCGTTCCAGAAACTCTGTCCCAAACGCTCCCAGCAGTTCTTCCAGAAGCTGTTCCGGCGTAACCCCCCTGTCCAGATAATCAGTGACCGACTGCATTTCTGTCAGCTTTTTTTCCAGACCGTGAATAATCTCTTCTGACGCAAAAGGCATCAGCTGGATTATAAATCCGCCTGCCTGTCTGACCGTATTATTTCTTTCCATAAGAACGCCCAGCCCCACAGAAGACGGAGTCTGTTCAGAATTTGCAAAATACCAGGTCAGATCGTCGCCGATTTCACCCGTCTTTAATTCTGTCTGTCCCACATACGGCTCTTTCATGCCAAGATCTTTTATCACACTTAAAACTCCCAGATCCAGCGCTCCGCCCACATCCAGTTTCCCTTCTGCATTTGGCCCCAGCATTACCTGCGGTACATTGGCAAACCCTTTTACATTCCCCCGGGAATCCGCCGTCACAGTCAGACCTTTTACCGGCCCGCTGCACCTGATCTGAAGAGTCAGAAGATCTTTCTCACCTTTCATCATCACGCCCATCATGGCTCCGGCAGTCAAAAGCCGTCCCAGCGCCGCCGTCACCACCGGACTGGTATTATGCCTGAAGCGCGCCTCTTCCACGGTATCTCTTGATGTTGCGGCAAACGCACGAATCTGTCCGTCCGCCGCAGTCGCCCTCACAATATAATCTTTCATATCTGATCTCCTTTATCCATTTTCCGTCTTTTTCTGTATTTCGGTATCCGGCGTCTTCCTCTGGCAGACTACATGGATTCGCTCCGAGTCCGCCCTTACCGGATCACGTGTAAATGCATCATACACATGCAGCAGCAAAAGCCCGGACTGCTCCACCAGTTTTTGCACTGTATCCAGTCTATATGCACGCTGGTAATGAATTTCTTCCTGTTTTCTATAATAACCCGAATTCTCCCGTATGAAAAGTGTCAGATGATATTCGTTGATCATTTCCTCTTCATCATAATAATTTTCCCATATAAAGCTGCCTTCCTCCCTGTTTTCTGCTATGGTCTGTTCTCCCAGAAGCTCCCGGTATTTATATTCCGTATTAAGATCAAAAATAAAAAGTCCCCCGTAATCCAGATAATTATGAGCAGCAGAACGCAGGATACCAAGAAATTCATCTTCCTCCAGAATATAATTCATAGAGTCGCAGCTGCACACGATTGCACGTACCGTACCATAAAGCTCAAATTCCCGCATATCCTGGCACAAATACAGGATATCATGCCCGGATTTTTCCTTTCTTCCGGCAGCAATTTCCAGCATTTCCTCTGACTGGTCAATACCTGTCATATCATATCCTGCCTCCGCCAGAAGCTCTGTCATGACACCTGTCCCGCATCCAAGATCAAGAACCAGACCGTCTTTGATCCCGTATTCTCTTAAAATCTCTTTTAAATAATTACTCCAATCTTCATATGGTACATCTTCCATAAATAAATCATATACTTCTGCAAATCCCGTATATGCATCCATCGCATGTCCTCCCTCCGGCAGATACCGATTTTCTGCCTGCAATAAGGGGTGCTGCAAAATGCAACACCCCATCTATCGTATCAGCCCATATGCACATATTTACTGGTTATTACTGCTCAGATATTTTTCAATATTCTCGATTGCATCCATCTCGTCATTGCCTTCTGCAGACACTACCACAGATTCACCGGCAGACAGTCCAAGCGTCATCATCCCCATGATGCTTTTCGCATTGACCTTCTTGTCTCCAATCTCCACATAGATCCTGCTGTCATACTGGCTGGCTACCTGTACCAGCAGCGCCGTCGGCCTCGCTTCCAGTCCGTCAGCAATCTGAATGGTGATAGGTTTTTTAATCATTTTACTCCTCCTCGCCCTTACGCAATTGTTCTGCAATAAGACTCAGCTTACGCAGACGATGATTCACCCCGGATTTTCCAACCTGCGGAGACAGCATATCTCCTAATTCTTTCAGACTGGCGTCCGGATGTTCAAGTCTCAGTCTGGCGATCTCCTCCAGACCTTCTGTCAGTTCGTGCAGTCCTTTATGAACTTCTATATATCGGATGTCTTCCACCTGCCGGACCGCTGCAGAAACTGTCTTGTTCAGATTTGCTGTCTCACAGTTTACCTTCCGGTTCACAGAATTACGCATCTCTTTCACAATCCGAACATTCTCGAACTGCATAAGCGATACATGCGCCCCCATAAGTCCTAAAAGCTCCACAATCTGCGATCCTTCTTTGACATAAACCACATAGTGGCGCTTCCTCAATACGGTCTTGGCATCTATCCGATACAATGCTAAAAGCTCCTGCAACTGCCTGGCCTTCTTCTGCGATGAACATACAATCTCGAAATGATAAGATTTCTCCGGATCACTGACCGACCCGGCCGCCAGAAAGGCCCCGCGAATGAAAGCCCGTCTGCAGCAGTTTTGCCTCAGCAGCCGATTATGTATCAGCGACATGCACTCATGAATGTTTCCATCCGCGTCGAACAGACACGTTTCTTTTAAAAGTCTTCGGGCTTCCCAATCCTTTCGGACCACCACAGAATAGGAACGTACCTCCCGGCTTTTTCGGACTGCGACTTCCGCTTTAATATTAAATGCTTTTCTCAATAATGTAAAGTACTTTCTTGCAACTGGAAGATTTTCCGTCTGTATTTTTACACAAAAATGATCATTTTCAGTAATGATTATCTTTCCGCATAGGCTTAAAATAGCAGCAGTTTCTGCCAGCCTGCAATGACGTCCCATGGACGCAGGGCGTGAAAGTTCTTCTTTGATGTCTGCAGAAAACGACATGGGACCTCCTTTTATTTTCCCTGAGCGGCATCTTTGCCGATATCCCGATGCTCCAGCTTGACACCGTAATCATTCTGATTCTGAAGACGTTCATACAGTTTATTAGAGAGCGTGACCGAACGATGTTTACCACCGGTACATCCAATCGCAATCACCAACTGGTTTTTACCTTCCAGAACGTAATTAGGGACCAGAAAACGAACCATATCGTCCAGCTTGTCCAGAAAAACATGCGCCATATCAAACCCCATAACAAAATTCTGAATGGCCGGATCATTGCCGGTCAGTTTTCTCAGTTCCTCATAATAATATGGATTGGGAAGAAATCTGACGTCAAACACCAGATCGGCGTCGCTGGGAATTCCATATTTAAAACCAAACGAAAGAACTGTAATCATCAGATTTTTGAACTCTCTGTTCTGAATAAAAATCTTGTCCAGTTCCTGCTTCAGCTCCCGCACAAGCAGCTGACTGGTATCAATAATATAATCGGCATGCTTTTTCAGAAATATCAACCGTTCCCGTTCCAGCACAATCCCCTGTTCAATTCGTCCGGATTCTGCAAGCGGATGTATTCTCCTGGTCTCTTTATAACGTTTTACCAGAATCTCGCTGCCGGCATCCAGAAACAAAATTTCATAAGAGATTCCCTGAACAGCCATATGCTCCAGAATCTGCTCCATTTTTTCCAGTGCCTTGCCGCTTCTGATGTCCAGCCCAATCGCAACTTTTGTAATCTCACTGTTTCCGGAGGCGGTCAGTTCCGCAAACTTGTCCACAAAAGGCACCGGCAGATTATCTACACAAAAATAGCCCGCATCTTCCAGAATTTTAAGCGCTGTCGCTTTTCCAGCACCGGACATGCCGGTTACGATTACCAGTCTCATACCTTTTGTTCCTCCTGGTTTTTCCTGTGTTTTTCACTGTCATTTCTCAGATGAATCTTGCCCGGACGGACAGCCGCATATGACAGCCTACCATCCCAGATATTTCACTTCTGTCTGCAGCCGAATACCGGAATGTCTGTATACTTTATCCTGGACCTGACGGATGACCTCCGCAATCTCCGCCGCTGTGGCACCTCCGCGGTTTATGATAAAACCGCAGTGTTTTTCAGACACCTGCGCATCCCCGATCCGAAATCCGCGAAGTCCGGCATCCTGAATGAGCTTTCCGGCGAAATATCCTTCCGGACGTTTAAACGTGCTTCCGGCACTGGCATATTCCAGCGGCTGCTTTAAAAGCCTCTGTTCCCTGAGTTCATTCATTCTCGCCCGAATTGTTTCTGTTTCCCCCCGGCGAAGCGTTAATACCGCTTCAAGTACTATGCTTTTTTCTTCTGCAATCCGGCTTCTGCGATATCCGAACTGCATCTGTTCTTTTGTATATTCCAGCATCTTTCCATCTGCAGCCAGTACCTTCACCCGACTGACCACATCCTTCATCTCTCCGCCGTATGCGCCCGCATTCATCACCACAGCTCCGCCGACCGTACCCGGAATACCGGAAGCAAACTCAAATCCCGACAGCCCCTCTCTGCATGCAATCCCTGCCGCGCGCATAAGAAGAGCCCCTGCCTGAAGATACACAGATTCTCCCTCCGTCCGGATCTGAGACATGTTTTTGAACAGATGGATGATCACTCCGTCATAACCTTCATCACTTACCAGAAGATTACTGCCGTTTCCTACAATATAATAAGGCAATCCCTCTTCCCGGCATGCACGGATAACCGACGACAGCTCCGCCGCATCCTTTGGCTCTACAAGATAACGCGCACAGCCTCCTACCCGAAACGTCGTATGTTCTTTCATGGGCTCATTTGCCCACACACAATCCGTTCCCACCAGCTTTTGCAAAATATTCAACATTCCAGATTCCACCATTGTTTTTCTTTCTATAGATTATAATTTCTTATGATACAACAGTTTTTTCTTTTTGCAAATACTTTTTCACATAATGTCCTGTATAGGAAGCTGAAACCTCCGCCACTTCTTCCGGGGTGCCCTGAGCTATGACCATACCACCGCCGTCGCCGCCTTCCGGTCCCATATCAATGATATAATCAGCCGTCTTGATCACATCCAGATTGTGTTCAATAACAATCACTGTATTTCCTCCTTCCACCAGGCGGTCAAGGATCTCTGTCAGCTTATGCACATCTGCAAAATGAAGCCCGGTTGTCGGTTCGTCCAGGATATAGACAGTCTTTCCTGTACTTCTGCGGCTCAGTTCCGTAGCCAGCTTGATCCTCTGTGCTTCTCCGCCGGACAGTGTCGTGGACGGCTGTCCAAGCTTGATGTAAGAAAGCCCCACATCATAAAGTGTCTCAATTTTTCTGCGGATAAACGGTACATGTTCAAAGAACGGCAGCGCCTCCTCCACCGTCATATCCAGTATATCATAAATATTCTTGCCTTTATATTTTACTTCGAGAGTCTCCCGATTATACCTTTTCCCGTGACAAACTTCACAGGGTACATATACATCCGGCAGAAAATGCATCTCAATCTTCAGAATCCCGTCTCCGGAGCATGCTTCGCAGCGGCCTCCCTTTACATTGAAGCTGAACCGTCCCTTCTTGTATCCTTTCGCCTTCGCGTCAGAGGTGGAGGCAAACAGATCTCTGATCATATCAAATACACCCGTGTAAGTGGCCGGATTCGACCTGGGCGTCCGTCCAATCGGAGACTGATCGATACAGATCACCTTATCCAGCTGATCTGTCCCATCAATAGAACGGTGTTTTCCGGGTATCGTTCTGGCACGGTTCAGCTTTTTCGCCAGACTTTTATAAAGAATCTCATTAACCAGAGAGCTCTTGCCCGAACCCGAGACTCCTGTCACGCAGGTAAGTACACCCAGCGGGAATTTCACTTCTATATTTCTGAGATTGTTTTCCTTTGCTCCTTTTACTGTCAGCCAGCCGGCCGCGGCTCTCCGGGTATCCGGTACGGGAATCCGAATCCGGCCGCTTAAATATGCTCCTGTCACAGACTGCGGATTTTCCATCAGTTCCTGCGCCGTGCCGGCTGCGACTACCTGTCCGCCGTGTTCTCCGGCTCCTGGTCCGATATCCACCACATAATCTGCCGCCCGCATGGTATCTTCATCGTGCTCTACCACAATAACCGTATTGCCCAGATCCCGGAGATGACACAATGTGTTTAACAGTTTGTCATTATCTCTCTGATGCAGACCAATGCTCGGCTCATCCAGAATGTATGCCACGCCAACCAGTCCGGAACCGATCTGCGTTGCCAGCCGGATTCTCTGCGCCTCTCCGCCGGACAGCGTCCCGGTAGCCCGGGTCAGCGACAGATAATCAAGCCCTACATCCATCAGAAAGTTGATGCGTGCTCTGATCTCTTTTAAAATCTGATCTCCTATCAGAAGCTGCTGCCTGGTCAATGTCATTTCTTTTAAAAACGTTTGCAGATCCCGCACGGACTGGTTTGTCACTTCATAAATGTTTTTGTCCGAAACCGTCACCGCCAGCGAACCTGGTTTCAGTCTCTGCCCTTTGCAGGACCGACACGGCGTAATGCGCATAAACGTCTCATATTCCTGCTTCATAGTATCGGAACCCGTTTCCCGGTAACGGCGTTCGCAGTTTTTAATCAGTCCTTCAAAAGTTACCGCATAAACTCCTTCTCCTCTCTGCCCTTTATAATGCACCTGCACTTCCCTGCCTCCGGTCCCATGAAGCAGAACATTCTGTATATCCTCCGGCAGATTTTCATAGGGAGTTGTCAGATCAAAACAGTATTCTTCAGAAAGAGCCTTCAGAATGCCGTAAGTAAAGCTCGACGGATCTGTACAGGACTGCCAGCCCATAACCTGGATCGCTCCCTCCGCCAGACTGAGACTTCTGTCCGGTATCATCAGCTCCGCATCAAATTCCATCTTGTAACCCAGACCAAAACAATCCGGGCAGGCTCCGAAAGGATTGTTAAAAGAAAAACTCCTTGGTTCAATTTCTTCCACGCTGATTCCGCAGTCCGGACAGGCATAGCTGGAGCTGAACGTCAGAAGTTCACCCCCGATAACTTCCACCACCAACAGTCCTTCCGACAGTCCCAGCACTGTCTCAATGGAATCTGCCAGTCGTTTTTCGATTCCCGGTTTCACTGCCAGGCGGTCTACAACAATTTCAATTAAATGTTTGATATTTTTTTCCAGTTTGATCTCTTCAGACAGATCGTATATGCTGCCGTCAATTTTCGCACGTACAAAACCGCTTCTTCTGGCTTTCTCAAGAAGCTTGGCGTGCTCTCCTTTTCGTCCTTTGACCACCGGCGCCAGCAGCTGAATCCTGGTTTTTTCCGGCAGACACATAATCTGGTCCACCATCTGATCCACTGTCTGCTTTTTAATTTCCCGCCCGCATTTCGGGCAGTGAGGAATACCGATCCTTGCATAGAGCAGGCGGAAATAATCATAGATTTCAGTGACCGTTCCCACAGTGGAACGGGGATTGCGGTTCGTGGATTTCTGATCGATGGAGATAGCCGGAGACAGTCCCTCGATGCTTTCCACATCCGGCTTTTCCATCTGGCCCAGAAACTGTCTTGCATAAGAAGACAGCGACTCCATATAGCGCCTTTGCCCCTCGGCATAAATTGTGTCAAAAGCAAGAGAAGACTTGCCTGATCCGCTCAACCCCGTCATGACAACCAGTTCGTTGCGTGGAATCTCCAGATCAATGTTTTTTAAATTATGCTCATTTGCTCCCCTGATCCTGATATATTTTCTTCGTTCTTCTGTCATCAATCGTTCACTCCTGCATTCTGTTTTATTCCCGCGGGCAATAGGCCGGCGGCTGTGAAACTGTCACCGGACAAGCGCCCATAGTCCTGTATGATTACCCAATCCGGTCACATTATAGCACAGATAGACAAAAAAACGCAACAGAAAGTGAACATTCGTTCCCCCTCTGCTGCTTCTGCTCAATATGCGGAATTCCTCAAGGTTGTCAAACCGGTCGGAGAATCACTTTGAGCTCTGTTTTACTATCGTATTTCGATCGGAAGCAGTGACTGCACGGAGATTTCGATCTCCACCACTGCTCCTCCCTGACTGTATTGTTTCATTTTTCCATTCATTTCATCCACAATCACAGATTCGATTACCATCATCCCAATACCTGTATTCTGTGAGTTCTGACAGGTCTTATTCATAAACCCTTTCCCGTTATCTCTGTATTGAATTCTGACAAACCGGTCCTCCAATGCCCTGCTGACCTGAATCCTGATCTCCAGATTTCTTTTATGCTCATTATGCTTGATGCTGTTGTTGATCAGTTCATTAATAACCATCGCAATCGATATCACTTTTGAATACGGGATCAAAATTTCATCAAGTGTCAGATAAAGTTTCGCACGGCTCTGATAAAAATCATTGATTTTATGAATGATACGGGAAAGACTGTAAATGCCTGTATTTCCGGCAGGATTTGTCAAAAGCTTGTGAATTCCCGCAATACAGCTGATCCTGCTGATATTACTGGAAAAGATCGCATCAATTTCTTTCATGGTTTCTTCATCCAGATCCTTGTTGCAGATAACCAGCTTTTCCATTTCCAGAAGACTTACAATAATCTGCAGATTATTCATAATCCTGTGATGCCCTTCCTGCAGAAGAAGCGAATTTTCCCGCTGCTGCATCCTTTCCATAGACAGCACCATTTCATCCGCAATCCACCTGGTCATTATGGTAATATACTCCATATCCGCATCTGCCTTCTGAAAATCAATCTGCAGTACCAAAAGATTATCATCTCCTACCTGCACTGCATAACACGCAGACAGTTCATGATCTGCATATCCGTCAAAATACCTGTTAAAGTCAGGATCGCTCTTTTTAAAAAAAGACACCGCATCCTTCTGGCTGTCCGCACACTTCAGAAGCATCTTCTTGTTCAGCAACGTAATCCGTTCTCTTTCTTCCGCCTCCATACCGCTGACTGCCACAACATCCGTCACCGTTTTCTGCGCTGCGCTGACCAGAACCGCCGCCACCGCTTTGGCCTGTAACTCCATTTTTAAATATTCAGAAAACATTCCGACCGCTTTTTTATAGTTGTGATTGCTGGATACCATTTTGACGCTGTGTTTTATGTTCTGCAAAGCAATCAGCCCTTTTTTGAATCTCCGGTTGTCCAAAAGACTCTGATGCGAACTCACACACAGATCATATATCCGCCCCGGATCGTTGCTGACTTCCTGTGCCGTGAACGTTTTTATATAATTTCCTTCAAGCACCACGCTGACATCGCTGTTTAAACGAACTGCCTCTTCCCATTGATTTGTCAAATACACCACCGTGGTTCCCTGCTCATTCAAGATCTGCAGAACCTCTACAAGTTTATAGAACAACGGCGCAGACAGAATGCTGTTTAATTCTCTGATCACAAGCAGCTTTGGCCTCTGATATACCGCTCTTAAGATTTCCACAACCTTACACTGTTCCACCGTCAGTTCCCTGACGGAAGCATCCAGATCAATTTCAAATTTGGTCTCCTGCAGAAGGCTTCTGAACATTTTTTTTCTTTTCCCGCGTGTCGCTTTATGACGACATGAATCTGTAAAAATATTTTCCCCGACATTCATATTGGGAAACACATTGTTGGCGGCCGTAATAAAACAACAGTACCGACGTACAAATTTTTTGTCAAGCTTCACTCCGTCATATTCGATGGTCCCTTCTGTCAGACGTCTTTTCTGCATAAACACTTCTGTCAATTCATCAAAAAATGTGCTGTTCGTGCATAGTATGACTCTTCTTGTACAGGCGTCCTGCTCAAACTGAAAATGACGGATGATATCTCCAGATTCACTCGAAATTTTATTGATCGTAAACACGCTTTGGTCCTACCCTCCAAATTTATTGTTCGCACTGATAATTTCCTGTGCAACAATCTCTATTTTTTCTCTCCTTTTTTTAGCCATATTCTGCAGCCGTTTCATCGCCTCGCTTTCCTTTACTCCAAATTCGTCCATCAAAATTCCCTTTGCACGCTCGATATCCTTCCTGTTTTTAAGAGCCATTTCGCTCTTTTCTGCTCTCTGGCATTCCTCGATATAAGCCTCCGCCCGGCTCCATGCAATGTTGATCCCTGCCGCAAGAGCCTCTCTTGTAACCGGCTTCATCATATAACCGAATACACACTGACAGTTTGCCTTCACAATCAGATCGTCATCAAAATATCCAGTAATCACAATAGTAGGAATCATTTTTTCCAGACAGGCCTCTCTGACGACAGTCAAACCGTCTTTGCCAGGAATATTGATATCAACCAGTACCATATCCGGGACTGTTTTCCTGATTCTGTCCACAGCAGACAATCCCTCGACTGCTTTTCCCGCCACCTCGTTCCCCATTGCCTCAATAAACAAACAAATGCTCCGAAGAATAATGGCTTCATCTTCAACAACGAAAATTCTCAGCTTTTTCATGAAAATCCTCCTGGCCTCTGTCTACCCTGTAAACTATTATACCACATCTTCGCTTGATAGTTTACTGCTTCTTTTCCCATATCGGCAAAACGCTGCGTATCATTGAGTCGAAGCGTGACGCTTCCCAGGCGCTTCTTCCAATAAACAGGCCATCAATATTTTTCATTCTGATCAGCTCCGGCGCGTTATCAGGATTCACGCTGCCTCCATAAAGAATCGGAATCCGGTCTCCGTTTTCTTTACCGAACAGCTCTGTCAGACACGCGCGGATCACCCCATGCTTTTCCTGAGCATATTCCTTTGATGCCGGCACTCCGTCAACGCCGATCGCCCACACAGGTTCGTAGGCGATCCACAGCCTTTTGCTCTTCTCCCCGGACACGCCCCGCAGACCAAGCTTTAACTGGCTGCGAAGTATTTCATCAGAAATCCCTGTTTCTTTTTCCTTCCTGGTCTCACCGATACAAAGCAACGGCGTAAACCCATGGAGAAGCGCACAGAGCACCTTCCTGTTTTCCATATCGTCTGTCTCACCGAGAACATGACGGCGCTCTGAATGACCAATCATTACGATCTCTGCGCCCACTTCTTTCAGCATCAGAGGTGAAATCTCACCGCTGAACTGTCCTTCCTCTTCCCAACCCATATTCTGCGCACCCAAACGGATCCGACCTGAAGCAACGCACTTTTTTGCTTCCTGCAGCGTTGTAAATGAAGGAAGCACAAATAATTCCAGATTCTCTCTGCCGATATCTTTTGTGTGCCTGTCCAATTCTGTCAGAAAGGTTCTCGTATCTGCGATTGTCTTGTACATTTTGGTATTCGTTCCAAGATACAGTTTTTTCAGCTTCATAAATAGTTTCCTTCCTTTCAGCGGGCCAGATCATACTCATGATAGCGGGCGAATTTGGGAGCAGAAGAGGACTCGGGATCAAAAGTACACGCCAACCATACTTTCAATAATTCTTCTGCCAGCTTTTCCCCGATCGTAAATGCTCCTATACAGGCAATATTGGCATTATTGCTAAGCGCTGCGCGCTGTGCAGAATAAACATCTGTCAGCAGTGCGGCATATGCGCCTTTTACTTTATTTGCCGCAATGCTCATGCCCAGGCCTGTTCCGCAGACGAGTACGCCGCGGTCTCCCTTTCCCGCCGCAACCGCCTCCGATACTTTAATCGCAACATTTGCATAAACCGGATCGCTGCTTCCCATGTCAATCACTTCATGTCCAAGAGTTTCAACTGCCTTTATCAGCTTATATTTTAATTCATCCGCATTGGGATCGCACCCAAAAAGTAATTTCATAAAACCTCCATTTCTCTGTCAGAAAGCAGTTCACAAACACACTTTAACCTGACAGTACAAACAATAAAATTCTTCCCGTCTCAATGTTTCCTTTTTTTATCTTCCAACAGAATATTCGCCAAAACCATCGCCAGCGCATACAGCATGGCAAGCATCATGATTACACTCTGATAACTGCCGGTGGAATCATAGATAAATCCAAAAACAGTACCGGCTGTTCCTGCTATGATCCCTCCCAGCAAAACAACATTTGCATTGATTCTCTCGTAATCCTCTGAATCCCCAAATACCTCGTAACACATGGCAGTTGTTTCAATCAGCCCGCATTTCAGAGCAATACCAAACAAAAATCCAAGCATATAAATCATTTCCAGCGGCGGATGTTCTATAAATCTCAGGCAAAGCGATGCCGCAATCCCTATACCGGTACACAGAAACGTCGAATTTCTGACCCCGATTTTTTCATTCAAAAAGCTCAGTCCAACTCTTGACACAAGACCTCCGAAATGACACACTGAGGCAAATACTGCTCCCAGCGCAGCTGAAAGTCCCAGGGTTTTTCCATAATTTCCCAGATGATTCTGCATTCCCACACAATACTGAATGGCAATCAGATAAAGTACTGCCAGATAAAACTTCTTCGCACGCCATGCTGATTTCACAGTAAGGTCGCAACCGCCGGCTGCATGTTTTTTCTCTGCTGCAGTCCATCCGCAGCCAGTGTTTTCATAAGGCTGCAGACCGATTGATTCAGGCCCTTCTTTCATAATTAGCACCGTACCGACAGCTCCGGCTGCAAGGACATACACTGCCAGACATCTGTATGCCGCACGCCACCCTGCAGAATATGTAATCGCGCCTGCCATGGGAGTAAACAGCACTCCCCCCAGCATGGAAGCTGTAATAAATATCCCCAAAACAAATTCTCCTTTGTCCCGGAACCATCTTTTTACGATAACCGTAGGAAGTACATAGATAAAACATGCTACTCCAAAACTCTCCATAAATCCTGCCCCGATCATCATATAAATATTCTCCGACAGAGAATACAGCAGCAGCCCGCACGCCTGGATAAGTAGAAATATGCAAAGCAGCTTCCTGACTGAATATTTTTGAAAAAGTCCTGCGCAAAGAGGCGTGACGAACATCGCTGCAAACGGCCCGATAGAATACATAAAGGAAACTGTTGTAACACTTACTCCCAGGCTCTCCGCTACCGGCAGTAAAAATACGCTGGGCACCGTTAACTGCGCTCCTATTCCAACTGTCATCAGACACGAAAAAAACGCAACGATCCACGCATAATGTATTCTCTTCAAATCCGGTTCCTTCTTTCCGTAAATTTATAATCTCCCCTTCAATCCGCCCGAGCATCAAAAGGAGCTGCATTTTCCGACAGCCCC
Source organism: uncultured Lachnospiraceae bacterium (assembly GCA_951802115.1). Lineage (GTDB taxonomy): Bacteria > Bacillota > Clostridia > Lachnospirales > Lachnospiraceae > Hominiventricola. The sequence goes on from CATOPL010000001.1 coordinate 310,253, forward strand.
TTTCCATCCGTTTCCGATTCAGATTTTAACCCAGGCTCTCTTTTTTTTGGATTCTCTTACTGCATCGCATACTTTGATGACTTCCAGTGCATCACAGAAATCCGGTGTATACTTGGTGCCGTTTACACATGCATTAACTGCCTCGTAAGCCTGGAACGACATGCAGTCCACCACACCAACGCCAAATCCCGCCAGAGGCGGAACTGCTTGTCCATAAGGATGAGCCGGTCCCATCAGAATCGATTTTGTTCCGTCTGTCTCCGGATCTTTGGTATTCAAAGCCAGCTGGAATACAGACGGATTTGCTCCGGACCAGCGCACCATACCTTTGGTTCCGCAAACTTCAAAGGAGATATCCTCGCCGGCTCCGGCATATGCACTGGACTGATACAACGTCGCGGTGACGCCGGATTTCATCCTGGCAATGATCATGGACATATCTTCCGCATCCCGTTCATGCCGGACCGGTTCCCCGCCGTCTTTGGAAGCCTCAAAAGCTTCATTCCAGAATACTTCCGTTGTTCCGACTACTTCGTCATACTGATCATCCAGAATAAACCTGCACATGTCGACAATATGACTGCAGGAATCCGCGAATCCGCCGCCGGTCAGGATATTGCTTCTGAAAGTATAATATTTTGCAAATTCATCGCCGCCTCCCTGAAGATATCTTCCATTGTAGGTCAGTGGAGTTCCGATCACTCCGTCTTTGATCAGTTTTCTGGCAAAATTCACGGCCGGCCAGCGCCTCTTGTTGAAAGCCACCGCAGAACGTCCATGATATTCTTTTGTGGCTGCAACCAGTTTTTCACAGTCTTCCACGGTTGTGGTCAGCGGTTTTTCAGACATTACAAATTTTCCCGCTTTCATGGCTTCAATGGCAATCTCCGAATGCAGATTGGGCGGCACACAGATATCAACGATATCAATATCATCTCTTGCGATTACTTCTTTCCAGTCTGTACACCACTCTTCATATCCCCACTGTTCCGCGTTTTTCCGGACCGCCGTTTCATTGATGTCACAGATCAGTTTTTTTACGGGAACCGCCGCGATATCCGGAAAAATCACCGGCGCCAGCGAGTACGCTTTAGAATGCTCGCTGCCCATAAAACCCACACCAATCAAAGCTACATTAACTGTTTTTCTGCCCATTTTATTTCACTCCTTTAACATTAGATTTCTGTTAATCCGACATTCCGATCGATTCGAAATATGCGAGTAATTCTTCTGCTCTTTTAAGGTCAACTGTCTCTGCGTCAAATTCAATTTTCTCCGTATAGTTTACCAGGTCCAGCTCTCCGTCCGCATAAGGAGAGAGCAGATCGTCAAAGATGATGTCTGCGAATGTTATCGCCGACTGCAGCACGGTACCGGCCAGCTCTCCGTCGATAACGGCCTGACAGCCTTCAGCCAGGCCGTTGATGCCGTAAATCTTAATCTTGGAAGTGTCTTTTCCATTGGTGACAAGAGACTCATATGCCCCCAGTGCCATACCGTCATCTTCCGCCATCACACCGTCAATCTGATCATAAGCCTGAATCCAGTCATCCATCAGAGCCATTGCTTTGGCTTTATCAAAGTCGGCATAAGAATCTGCAAGGACCTCAATGTCCGGACGCTCAGCCAGAAGTCCGTCCTCATAGCCGGCCCTGCGACCGGTTGAAGCGTCAATGCCCGCCATGCCCTGAAGAATTACGATCTTCGCATTCTCAGGAAGTTCTTTTGCCGCCTGCTGACCGGAAGCATAACCAAGCCCGTGTTCATCGCAGACAATCTGCGTCACCACGCCGTTTGCCCAGTCCGTGGAAAGATTAAAGCTGACCATTGCAATTCCCGCGTCCCTGGCCTGCTGCACCAGATCCGACTGATCCCCCTGCGTCAGAGGAAACAGTATGACGTCATAGCCCTGCTCAATACAGTCCTGTACAATCGAAACCGTCTGCGAATCATCCTGCTCATTGTTGAACGCAGTGAACTCAAAACCATATTCCTTCGCCCTTGCTTCGAATTCCGTTTTCAGCCAGTTATGATACGGAAGGTTCAATGAGTGAATCGACGCCACTTTAAGCATTTTTGCCCCCGCGCTTTCTCCCGTTTCCTCCGCGGGCGCCTCTTCCGTTTCTGACGCAGACGTCGACTCCGTTTCCCCCGCGGGCTCGCTGCTCTTGCCGCCGCAGCCTGCCAGCATCGTCACTGCCATAACCGCCCCCATCCATAAACCAATCATCTTTCTCTTCATTTTCATTCCTCCTTTTGATTTTTATTTATAAAACACATCCGTGTTTTATCTTCTTTTCCACATTACCTGCGGCGTTTTGTCTGCATATCCACAGCCACCGCAAAAATAATAATCGCTCCGTTTACAATCTTCTGCGCGTTTCCGTCCACTCCCATCAGATTCAGAATGTTGGTGATAATGCACAGAATCATCGCTCCGATCATAATACCCCAGGCAGATCCCGATCCGCCGGTAAATGCCACGCCTCCGATTACCGCCGCAGAGATTCCGTTTGATTCGTAACCTTCGGCGCCGCTTGGTACGCCGGAATTGATTCTGGACATATACATATAACCCGCAAGCCCCGCAAAAATACCGGATATCACATATGCAATGATCGTATACAGACGGATATTTATACCGGATGCAAAAGCTGCCTCCCGGTTTCCGCCCAAAGCAAACAGATTTCTTCCAATCCTTGTATATCTCAGCAAAATATCCGCCGCGATAACCGCCAGCAGCATGACAAGAATCGCCGTAGGAATTACGCCGCCGATAAAACCCTGGCCCAAAATCTTAAATTTTCCACCGGTTTTGGCCACTGTGACGCCTAAAGTCCGCACCATGATAAATCCGCGGATCGCCATCTGCATTGCCAGTGTTACAACAAAGGCCGGCATATCCAGAAACGCTGTGATCGCGCCGCTGATCCCGCTGCACAAAATACCGACTCCTACGGCAGTCAGAACGCCCAAAAAGATGGAATCTGTCGCCACACAGACAGGAATGGAGGCGATACCGGCAAGAGCCATTGTTGATCCGGCAGCCAGATCAATACCGCCGGAAATAATCACAATACCTTCCGCCAGCGCAATCAAGCAGTATACGCTGGTCTGTCTGAGAACATTGAGCGCATTGCTTGCAGTCAGGAATTTGGAACTGACAAACGAACATACTGTAACCAGTACGATCAGGGTAATGAAAATTCCGTACCTGGATGTATATTTTGAGACTTCTCTCATATTAAACTTTTCTACCTTCATCTCTTTTTCCTCTCTGAAATTCTTATTTTCCGCCGGAAGCATAGTGCATAATGAGTTCCTGCGAGAATTCTTCTCTTTTGATCTCACCAGCAACCGAGCCTTCGTGAATTACATAAATACGGTCGCACATGCCAAGCAGTTCCGGCAATTCGGAGGAAATGAACAAAATGCCCTTTCCCTGCGAAGCAATCTCATTCATAAGGTTATAGATTTCATATTTGGCGCCTACATCAATCCCCCGGGTCGGTTCATCCAAAATCAGAAAATCAGGTTCGCAGATCAAAGCTTTTGCCAGCACAACCTTCTGCTGGTTGCCGCCGCTTAAAGTGCCGGCCGGCGTATTGGTATCCTGTGCCTTTACACGCATCCGGTCAAAATACACTTTTATCTCCTGCTTTTCCTTCCGGAAATTGATAAACAGGAATCTGGATATCTTCTGCAGTATTGGCAGCGAAATATTTTCTGCAATGCTTCTGCACAATACCAGACCATATTTTTTCCGGTCTTCCGTGGCCATAACAATCCCTGATCTGATTGCCTCGCTTACATTTTTATTTTTCAGTTTTTCATTATGCAGATACATTTCTCCGCTGTCATAGGAATCAAATCCGGCAATCCCCCTTGCAATTTCCGTCCTTCCTGCACCAACCAGACCTGCAAAACCGACGATCTCGTTCTTTCTGACCTGAAAAGATACATTTTTATAGACACCTTCAAAGCTGACATTTCTGGCCTCAAATAAAATCTCTCCTTCTGAAGATGTCGTGTGCTTTGGAAAAACATCCGTAAGCTCTCTTCCAACCATCATGCGAATCAGTTCCTGCTGTACGATTTCCTCAATCGGCTTTGTAGCGATAAACTGACCGTCACGCATCACCGTCACATCATCCGCCAGACCGTAGATTTCTTCCATCCGATGAGAAATATAAATGATTGTCTTCCCCTCTGTCCGAAGCTTCTTGATTTTTTCAAGCAGACGCGCCGCTTCTCTTTCAGTCAGAGAGGAGGTCGGTTCGTCCATGATAATGATATCTGCGCCGTTTGTAGTCGCTTTTACGATCTCCAGCAGCTGATTGTCCGACAGCGAAACCTTGGACAGCGGCGTGTCCGGTTCAAGCCGGATTTCCTCCTGCTGCAGGATGCGTACAGTATCTTCACGCACCTTTTTCCAGTTCACCAGACGGGCTTTGTTCACCGGAAGTCTGTTTACAAACATACTTTCCATAACGGTCAGCGACTTCTGTACCTGAAGTTCCTGGAAGATCATTGCAATTCCGTAATTCTGAGCTGTTCTGGCATCGGCAATGTCCACCTCCCTGCCGTCCAGAATAATCTTCCCGCTGTCCATCTTCTGCAGTCCGATCAGTATTTTCATCAGCGTTGATTTACCGGCGCCGTTTTCCCCGCACAGTGCATGAACCGTTCCCTTTCTGACATCAAAGCTCACATCTGCAAGAGCCTGTACCCCTGGAAATGCCTTGCTGATATTTTTAAATTGAAGTTTCAGTTCCTCCTTCACAGGCGCATCCCCCCTTTTTTGATTTCTTTTTTCAGCATCCCGTCTTCTGCTCCTTCAGATAGTCTGACATTGCCTGAAAAAGAATCGCTACCGAAGTCGCCCCTGCGTCCTGATATCCCAGAGCCCGTTCTCCCAGATACCGTGCCCGGCCAAACTTTGCAATCTGCCGCTTTGTCGCCTCAACTCCTTCTGCCGCAGCCCTGGCCGCCGTTTCCATCATTTCAGAAATACAGTCGCTGTCTTTTTCCTTCATGGCCAGAACTGCCGGCTCCAGCGCATCTACCATGGTTTTATCGCCCACTCCAGCGCCACCCCGTTTCTTGATCGCATCCAGAGATTCTTCCATAATATGCAAAAAAGTCTTCCCGTCTAATTCTGTAATTGCCTCTTTCCCTCTGACTCCCCCCAGGAAAAACGAACCGAATATCACGCCGGAGGCGCCTCCCATGGAATTCAGCATGGTCATACCCGCAGTTTTAAATATTTCATTCACGGTTTCAAAGCTCTCTTTCATAAACAGCGCTTCTTTTGCCGCTCTCATCCCCAGCGCCATCCCGGTTCCATGGTCGCCGTCTCCGATCTTCTGGTCCACTTCTGTCAAGTATGATTCACTGGCAATGATCGCGTCGCAGGCGGCAATTACCATCTTTAATGTTTCATCAACCCTCATCTGTCATAACTCCTTTTGTATAATAGGGAGAAGCGCAGGGCATATCCAGATACTGCTTCAATTCATCGTCGAGTTTTAAGAAGGAAATGGAAAATCCGCCCATATCCTGACTCGTACAATAGGAATTAACGTCTGTATCATAGACTTTGATTTCATCCCCCAGCAGCAGTTTCTCCAGATTATAGCAGACCGTATACAGTTCAAACAGCGTCGTGGAACCCAGACCGTTGATCAGCACTGCAATCTCCTGTCCTGCCTGCAGGTCCATCTCCTTTTTCAGTTCACTGTACATACGTTTCACCAGAACATCTGCCGGCTGCATTTTTGTACGTTCAATCCCCGGTTCTCCGTGAATCCCCATGCCATACTCGATCTCGTCTTCCCCCAGTTCAAACATGGGGCTGTCAGCACCCGGAGATGTGCCCGGCGAGATCGCCAGACCAACAGAATTCAGTGAGTCGCGGGCTTTTTCCGTGATCCGTACCACTTCATCCAGGTCATAACCGGCATCGCAGGCTGCTCCCGCAATTTTAATCACAAAAACATCGCCTGCAATTCCTCTTCTTAATTCCCTGCGCTCCTTTGGAGCAGACGCAAGATCATCCCAAATTCTGACATGAGCGGTCCTTATATTTTCAAACTCACACAGTTCTTCTCCCATGTCAAAATTCATATTGTCGCCGGCATAACAGCCGTAGACGAACAAAGTCCCTTTTCCTTCTTCAACCGCTTTTGCCGTTTCATAAATGCTGTTTGGATTCGGAGATGCGAAAATATTACCGCATACCGCCGCATCCGCCAGTCCACGTCCCACGAAACCGCTGAACATGGGCTCATGGCCGCTGCCTCCGCCGATTACAAGCGACACTTTTCCCTTTCTCCTGTTCTTATATGTAAACGCAGTCATACCCGGAAGCGGTTCATAATATTTCTTAAACGCCGCCATAAAACCGTCAAACATCTCTCCTACAGGATTCTCTGTTTTATTTATGATCTTTTTCAAAGCTTTTCTCCTTTAAATCAATCCAGGGTCATACCGTTTAACGTAAGCATATAATCTTTTGAAATCTTTAGACATTCATACAGATCGTGTCTGGAATAATCCTGCTCCACAAACATATAAGGAACACCTGCTTCATTTGCAGCATCCACGACTTCCTGCCACTTGATGATTCCCTGACCGCATTCAATAAAATCCTGCGGGTCTACCAAAGACATATCAAACGCCTGGTCATCCTGCGAGAAGGAAAGAGGCTCATCCAGCTTCAGCCGGCTGGTTATATTGACTTCGTCCAGTCTTTCAAACGGAAAATCCTTACAGTGCATGGATTTGATTCTGCCGCCCAGACGCTTTATCATTTTAACTGGGTCCATCAGTCCTCTCAGGCTCCAATATGCATCCCAGTCAAAGCCTACCAGCTCAGGATCTGTCATTTCCACAATCTGATCCAGAATCGGCCTGCCGTTAATATGCTGCTGCTCATGAAAATGATTGTGGTACATAAAGCTCAGGCCTGCCGCCTTGCATCTTCTTCCGATCTCATTATAGGTTTCCATACGCCTTTTTAAAAATTCAGCATCCGGAAAGTAATCGGCGCCCAGACCGATCGTGGAACATCCCGCTTCCGCATACCAGTCTATGATCCGCTGAATCCGCTCCATATCAAATACCAGCGCTTCCTGATCTGCACCTGCAAAAATACCTCCCACCAGCGTCAGTCCATGAGCCGCAAATATGTTCCTTGCCTCTGCCGGAGAATATCCGTTGCCCAGACCCGGATCACTGCCTGCGTTGACGTTCAGCCATTCCAAATACCGAAATCCAAGACCGTCAAGCTTTTTCAGCGTCCCTTCAAAATCCTCCAGAAAATCCTTTAAAATGGTAAATGATTCAAACCCCAGTTTCATAATTACATCCCCTTCTTTCTTTAATAAATTTTCCCTTTCAGGCGTCTTTTTATTTCTCCCACTCATCAAGCAGGGAATATACTACATTTCTGATTCTTGGATGGCAGTAATCCTGCAGATTTCCTACCACAGGGAACATCTGATGCATGTACATAATGCCCAGTTCCCGTTCCGGATCTGCCATAAGATACGACCCTGCCGCCCCGCACCAGCCATACTCGCCCACCGGACCGCTGCTTCCGCTTTGCGCTCTGCTGATCAGCGTCCTTCCGCCAAGTCCCCAGCTGTATCCTTCAAACCACGGCCAGGATTTTCTGGCCACTGCCTGGAAATCATCAAACGCCTGCCCTTCCAGATGATTTTCTCTCATAAGATCAATCGTATTTCTGCTGAGAATCTTCTGCCCGTTCCAGGTTCCTCCCATGGCAAGCATAGTCGTAAAATGGATCATGTCTTCGAGTGTTGACAGAAGTCCGCCGCCGCCGCTCTCTCCCTGACAACCGTTTTCTTCAGTCATAAAAGGCAGGATGTGCGCATTTACCTGTTTTCCGTTTTCCAGTATGTAGATATTGGCAAAATCAGGTTCCATCTCTTTTGTCAGCAAAAATGTAGTATGCGTCATCTGCAACGGTTCAAAAATTTCTTCCTTCAGAAACCGGCTGAACTTTTTGCCGCTCACCGCCTCAACCAGTGCGCCAAGTATGTCAAAGCTGACTCCGTAATGCCAGTGCGTACCCGGATCAAACTCCAACGGAATTTTACTGAGTCGTTCTGCCAGTTCCATGATAGGACATTGAAACATATCCATCATATCTCCGTATTCATACGACGTCATACTTCCTTTGCCGCCCTGAGGAAGTCCTGACGTCATCGCCAGCAGATCCTTGATCCGAATTGATCTTGATACCGGTTGTTCACGAATCTCATTGGAACCATCCCAGGTCTGATACGTCGCGTTCGCAAAACACGGAAGATATTTTTCAATCGGATCATTCAGAAGAATCAGACCCTTTTCAAAAAGTTTCATGACCGCAACAGCCGTAATATTTTTGGTGTTTGAATAAATCTGATAAATCGTATTTTCATCAATCGCTTTTTTGTCCTCTGTTCTGGCCAGGCCCCGATAACCGGTATATACAATCTTGCCTTTATAGCTGACCGCAAGCGCACACCCCGGCACCCCGACAGATATAAAATGTTCCAGAAGCTGATCCAGTCTCTCTTTACTCATAACTTTTTTTCCTCCTTTCAGGCAACAAAAAAACTCACTCCATCTGTATAACAGAATGTATCTATTATACAGACAGTGTGAGCTCTCATAGGTCACACGCCATTTCCCGACAACCATTGAACGGAAAATGACTTTTCAATATTCTTTATATTTAGTTTTATACCATTTGCAGACAAAAAAGTCAAGTAAAAATAAAATTTACCGGTGATTTTAACAATTTCAACAAAAATATATGATATTTTTTATCAGAAATGCCCATTCATATTCTCCTGGAAGTTTTCTGTTTCCTCTCTGGCAGGGATCGATGTCTGACTGCCAAGCTTCTGTACAGAAAGTGCAGCCGCAGCCGAACACTGTTTTAGATTTTCCCGCAGAGAATATTCCCGGTACAGGCCGTAGGCAAATGCACCATGAAAAATATCTCCCGCTCCGGTGGAATCCACTGCCTGAACCTGATATGCCGGGAGATGACAGAGTGTTCCTTCTGCCTCCCGATAGAAAAGCCCCCGGGCACCCAGAGTAATCACTGTATGCTTTTGATTAATTTTCTCCACGCTCCTGAAAATTTCCTCACATGCCTTCTGATCAGACAGATCGATCTGCCTTCCGGTATACTGTCTGGCAAAATCCTCTGAGCACACCAGATAGTCCACTTCTTTTGCCACCGCATAGGTACTGTCTCTGAACGTCCCTGCGTCGATCACAGATACGGCATCGGGAAAGGCGCGCATCAGTTCCAGGCTGATTCTGTCCTCATGTCCGTCCGTCAGAATTACCTTTGGATATTCAGCAGGAACTGAATACTCTACCTCTCCCCGACAGCCCGGAAAGTTAAAGAGCGTTCTGCTGCCGTTCTCTTTTCCCGCAATAATCATGCTGTACGGCGTCTCCATTCCCCGATCCGAAATCAGATAGTCCATTCCCACGTTCACAGAGCGGAGAATCTCTTTCAAGGCTTCCCCATAAGGATCTTCTCCGATTCTCGTAATCAGCTGAACCGAAGCCCCCCACATAGCGCACAGACACGCCGCATTGAACGCCGGCCCTCCTCCGCATTCATGGCGCTTTGTAATACGGTATTTTCGATTTTCCACCAGCGGCTCCTCCAACGGAATTGTGATATCATAGGCCGACTGTCCGACACAAAATATACTCATTTTTTACCCCTCTCCTTCCAGCAGAAGACCCAGACGATCCAGAATACCCTCATAATCTATCCTTGAATAGTCGGTTACATCAATCTCCAGCAGATGTCCAAGTTCAAACCGGTCATACCCTCTGGTAAGGCATCTTTCCTTAAAAATCTCATAAGTAACCAGACAGTCTGCACTTCCTCTGTCATTCATCTGATCACCTTTGTGGTATCGACTTACCAGATGCCCCAGATGACGACTGGGATCCACATCCCGGCTTCTGGAGCGTTCATACAGCACATCAATATCGCCGGTAAGACGGAATGTGACAACCTGATACTGATTTGCTTCCGCTATAATTCGGATTCTGTCTTTCTGCTTATCACTGAAAGGATAATCCGAGATAATCTGTTCTCCCGCTTTCATTCGCCGGTTCATCTGTTCATAATAACATTCCCAGCTTTTCATTTCCAGTGCTGTTTTTTCTTCCATATTATCAAATCCATGTTCATCCCACAGAGCTTCTTTTAATTCGTCCTGAGACAGGATACGAAACTCCGGATATCTGCTGCATATTTTCTTGCAGAGAAAAGATTTCCCGGTGGCAGGATATCCCGCCAGCAATATGAGCGTCTTTTTCATTCCCATTTCTCCTCTTATCTTGTCCATACAGAATATGGGACATCCGGACTGCCCCGAATATCCCATATCCCATACTTCCTTTACTCTTTTCTGCTTACAGTTTGAACAGAGAAGCCTTTTCTTTCACGATCTCTTTGATCCGGTCATTTGCAGGTCCCAACAGGGTGCGCAGAGAAGTAAGCGGTGTCACTCCTTCTGCCGTAAATGTCTGGCTCACTACCTCTATATAAGATTTATTAAGTTCTGTCCCTACGTTGATCTTCTTCATGCCCTCACGAACGCAACGTTTCATATCTTCGTCTGATACTCCGGTACCTCCGTGAAGCACAAGACCTGTATCCCCGAGCTTTGCTTTCAGCTCTACCAGCAATTCATAGTTGATTTTTGCTTTGGATTTGTACTGTCCATGAGTTGTCCCAATGGACACGGCCAAAGCATCCACACCAGTCTCCGTCGCGAAATAAAGCGCATCCTCAGGCTTTGTATACATTGCTGCATCTTTCGCAACTACAACGCCTTCCTCAGCTCCGCCGATCGAACCGACTTCGCCTTCCACGGATACCCCTCTCTCATGGGCATAGGCTACAACTTCTTTGGTATTCTTAATATTCTCTTCAATAGGAAGAGAAGATCCGTCATACATGACCGAAGAATAACCGAAGTCAATGGCTTTCTTCAGAGCTTCTATGCTCTTACAGTGGTCCATATGAAGCGCAACACTGATGGTGGATTTCTCCGCCAGAGCTTTCACTGCTGCAATCAATGTCTCGAATCCGATATATTCTGCGGTTCCAAGAGAAGTCTGAAGAATTACCGGTACGTTCAGTTCTTCTGCCGCATGAACCATCGCCGGCACCATCTCAAGACAGTGCACGTTGAATGCGCCTACTGCTCCCTTTCCTTCATTCTCTTTAAACAATTCGATCAAATTTTTATACATGTTCCCCTTATCTCCTTACTTATATTTTTCCGCGGATCACGTCTTTGGACATCTGCATCAGATTCTGAACTTTGTCCATGTATTCTGTCAGCTTCGCATCATCTTTTGCCTCCGCCGCCGCCTGACGCTTCTGATTGTACAGTTTCAGAAGGTCAGTATAAGCTTTACCTAACTGGCGGTCTTCCTCCAGACTCATCTCATAATAATGGATTGCCTGGTCCTGCTCCTTTGCCTGGAAGAAGCAGGAACCGATTTCATTGAGAAGCGCTGTCTTCTCTTTCTTATCCTGTACTCCTTCCAGTTTCTGGATCAGCTCAGACGCTTTCTTCAGAAGTTCTTCTCTGTCAGGCTTTGGCGCTGACTCTGTTTTCTTCTGTTCTGACTCTGTTTTTTTCTTTCCAAAAAAGAACATTGCACTTCCTCCATTCTCTCCGGCTCAGGCAATTATCAGAAGAAACCAACCACGGATTTAATCAGCATGAAGAAGAATCCTGTGATAATGGTATCCACGTCTGTACAGGTAACATTTACAAAACCAATCTGAGCAAGCATCGGAGAAAGCATTGCCGGCAGGATCATGATAAAGATACCATGTACGATACAGCCGATCACGACTCCGCGGCGTCCGCCCATCTGGTTTGCGAAGATACCGGCTGTACCTCCTGCAAAGAAATTACTCATAACTCCCGGAATTACAAATGCGCCGAAAATGGGAGAGATCAGCATACCAATCAGAGAACCGATGGTTGTGAATACAAATCCCAGAATCACGGAATTCGGTGCATATGGGAACAATACAGGGCAGTCCAGTGCCGGCTTGGAATCGGGAACCAGTTTCATGGAAATTCCCTGGAATGCCGGAACGATCTCTGCCAGCAGCATCCGGACACCAGCCATCAATACATACAGACCAGTTACAAACTGCAGTGCCTGAAGAAATGCATAGACGATATGGTTCGTATTTCCGCAGAACGGCGCGCATGCCTCTGCACCGGCAAAAGCCGCGGTAATCAGATAAAACGGGATCATAACCGTCATAACGGACAGGTAGGTATCCTGCAAAAACTCCAGGCTTTTCGGAAGCTGAATATCCTCTGCGGATTTATTCTTATCACCGGTTACCTTTGCCACCATTGCCGAGACGATATAACCGACGGTACACAGATGTCCAAGGGCGATATCATCTGATCCTGTAATCTGACGCATGATCGGCTGTGCAAGTGCAGGCATCAAAGTTGCAAAAACGCCACCTACCAAGCTGCCGATGAGAATCAACGGCAGTCCGCTGAGCCCCAGGAAATATGCAAATACCACACAGAGCGTAGCTTCCCAGAGCAGCGCCTGACCAGTCAGGAAGATATACTTGAATTTCGTAATACGCGCCAGGATTACATTGACAACAAAGATACCTGCCAGTGTAATCGCAATCTCTCCACCAAGCCCCAGATCGCTCATCGCCTGACCATTAATCGCCTCGATCGAAGCTACTACCGCGCCTTCTTTCATGTGGAACGCCGCATTAAACGCAGTTCCGAAAAAAGTCAGAGATGACTGAATAACCGATGAGCCGGCTGACAGTACCAGAAATCCCAGCATGGTTTTCAAAGTTCCGGATACAACAGTTCCTGCGGGTTTCTTCTGCAGCGCCAGACCAAGACATGCAATCAGACCGATGACGACTGCAGCCTGAGTAAGAATGTTATTGATGATAAAATTCAATACTACCATAAGTTTTTCCCCCTCTTTTTCTCAGTGTTCTTTTCGGGTTTTAAAGTACACCCAGTTCTTTTAATACCGGTGTCAGCTTTTCCCGAATCTCATTTTTGTCCACCAGGCGGTTCAGAAAGATTGCCGGGCAGTCGTAATTAATTCTTTCAAACTGCTTCTCAAAATTTTTGCCTGAAAGAATGATATCCGCCTTCTGTCCGGACACACTCGAAATATCCGTGTGATCCAGCTTTGCTTCCACTCCCAGTTCTTTTAATACAGCTTCCACGCTCATCTGACATGCAAAGCTGCTTCCAAGTCCTGCGCCGCATACGGTCAAAATATTCAGCATACCATCGTCCTCCTTTCTTCTTCTTGTGTCAACAGAAAATCATAAATCTCTTCTGTTGATTCAGCTTCCACAAGTTCCCTGATCTTAGACTCATCAAGAAATATGGAGGCCAGCACCTGCATCACATCCAGATGCGAATTGGCATCCGTGGCAGCAAGCGCAATCAGTAATCTCACCGGAAAACAGTCTTCCGAGAACTGGACCGGTTCACGCACTACCGTGACTGCCAGCTGTTTTTCAATAACACCCTGTTCCGGTCTTCCGTGAATCAGAGCGATATCTTCCGTCAGCACATAATAAGGACCCATCTCTTCCGTACTGCGAATAATCTCATCCGCATATCTGGACTCCACATAACCGCCGCGGACCAGCGGCTCCAGGCTCACATGAATTGCCTGCCGCCAGTTTTCCACCCGGTCGAGAATCCTTACATTTTCCCTCTTAAGCATTTCTGAGATCATCTGTCAACCCTCCTTTGCCTTTGATCTGCTAGAATTGTATCACCCTGTTTTTCTTTGTAGAAGTCCAAGTAATGTTTCCTATTTGTGAAATATGATGTATCCCCATTCATTTTTTCCAGTTCTGTTATGAAATATGTTCTCATTTTTTTATTTTATCTTTTCAGCTTCCAATACACTGCGGATATACTGAAGCACTTCCTCCGGTTCATTCTTTCTGACCAGGTCGTCAACCCGCGCCTCAATGGTAAACACATTCAGAATATCCTTCAGAATCTTCAGATGACTCTCCTGATCCACCGCAGCCAGAAGAAGAATCACATTTGCTTTATAAAAATCTGAAAACTGTACCGGTTCCTGGTACAGATGAAGAGACAGACCCAGACGCCGGACTCCTTCCTCAGGCTTTGCATGAGCCAGAATCACCCCGGATGAGATGAACATATATGGTCCATAATAGCGGATAGAAGAAATAATACTGTCCACATATCGACTTTCAATGATGCCTTTCTCCACCAGACAGTCTCCCGACTCATATAACGCCTGCGTCCACCGGCAGTCTTTTCTTCCTTCATGAATGCGGATATGCTCCGCAGGAAGTACATCAAGCAATCCTTTGGAACGGTTTCCATGCATTTCTTCCATGTTCTTACGACTGTTCTCTGTATAATAATCTTCCAGCTCCCTGCGAACATCCCTGTAATCTTTTTCCGCGATATACGGTTTTACAATTCGAAAGATGTGTTCTATATCCGCCATAACCGGCCGGTCTTTCACACGTTTCATAACCGCTTCCCGATCCGCCGCCGTCAGAATCGGATGCACCTGAATAACTGGTATAACGCTTTTGATCTTCACTGTAGAAACAATCAGATCACAGATATTCTGGGCATTTGTCAGCCGGTCTGCCGACACGGCCCCCACAATTCGGGCGCCGGGAAGAAGTTTCTGGAGTTCTCTCTTCAGCATATTTCCGGTGGATATTCCGTTGGCGCAGACAATCAGTATCCTCGGAGCCGCGTTTTCTGAGGGCGCGATGGACAGATGCGCTCCAAAATGAAGGGCAAGATAGGCAATCTCTGCATCCCGTATCGGCAAACCGATCTGCTGTTCAATATATCGGCTGACAATCTTGGTAATCTCGAACAGATCCGGATATTCCCGGATAATATCCTCACTCATGGAATTGATGATCTGAATTCCGTACTGATAACGGTAGAGAGACGAATTGATATGAATAAACAATGCCCGGCCAAGCTCCTCTTTGTCTTCAAAGACCACGCATGCCGTCTTTTCGAATTCCGCAATCAGCGCTTTGGTCATTTCATACACTGTCTGATTGGAGTTGTATTCGAAAATATCGTTGGACGCAACTGCCACTCTGGCCCCCAGAAGGTGCAGGCAGAGATAGATTTGCTCCTTCTCCTCCAGATTCGGAAAGTATCTCCGGATCAGTTCAAATTCCTTTGTTTTTTCCAGTTCCGCTTTTTTCAGATTGGGGAAATAAACACTGCTTCCATCTTTTTCCATCAGCGGAAGAAGCATGGCAAGTGACTCCAGAATACCATCCACATACCGGGTGTTCAGTTCTTTCTCTATTTCCTGGAGAACCCGCGTATAATATTCCACCTTTTCTCTGTCCACAAATCGCAGTCCTCCGCCTGCGAATATCGGGCGGATTTCCTGGAAATTCATCAGAAAAACTGCGCGGATTTTGATCGGATCTCCTACTACCTGATAACCCTTTTTGGACTCATATTCCAGCTTCAGATCATAGTCCTGAAGCTGATTGACCACCACTCTCAAATCATTAAAAACTGTATTGCGGCTTACCGCGCAGTAGTCCTGAAACTGGTCAATATAAACCGGCTCACTGGAGTAGATCACTGCACAGATAATCATATGCACACGTTCCATAGGTGACAGGATATAGCTCTCATCCCCCTGAATCTCATCCGCGCACTCTTCAATCTGTCGGCGGACTTCCTCATGAATCAGAATGCCTTTTCCCCTGACCATCTCCAATTCAGGAATATGATGAAAGTCCAGCCATTCATTAATTCTACAGAGATCATAGTAAATGCTGCGTTTCGTAACCTGCAGCGCATCTGCGATCTGCTGCTGGGACAGCCAGGTGCCGCTCTCCAGAAGCATCCGCAATATTTCTCTGCATCTTGCGTTCATGTATACCTGCTGCATTTGCACACTTCCTTTCCCTACTGTAGCATTATTGTATCATTACGCAATTTTATTCTGCCACTACCTTCAACTACAAATCCTTTCACAATAAGTGGGAAAATATTGCACTCAAACGCTCGGTACCAAAACCACAAACCAATAGAATTATCAAAAAAGACAGGGTTCTCATTTTCCCTGTCTTTTCGCATATTCTATAAGTTCCTGCAGTTCCTGATAAAATTCACCTGCATTGTCCATCGTGCAGATTACCTGCCTGCACTGCTCAATCAGCTCTTTTGCCCGTTCCATCTCTCTTTCTGCGATCCGGCAGAAAGGTTTTACACTGACTACTTCCGCCGCCAGCGCTTTTGCAGATGGATAATCCAGATCATTCTCCCATAGGATCCCGGCAGCAAAAGCCCTTCCTTCTCTCTGCAGACGGCGGTAGACGGCCGTCCCGCTTCCATTGCCGGATAGAACGAATACTTCCGGCTCTCCTTTTACCGCATCCAGCTCCAGATTGCCAGTTCGTTCATCATAAGAGCCGACTGTCATCCGATACAACTCCTGGACATATCCTTCTGAAAATATCTCCTCCGGTGTTCCAAAACGATCAATCCGGTCGCCTTTGACGCAGGCAATTTTATCTGAAATCCGTCCTGCCAAATCCAGCTCATGCAGTGACATAATGACCGACAGATTCCTTGTCCTGGACATATTCTGAATGATAGACAAAAATTCCAGCTTGTACTTCATATCCAGAAACGAAGTCGGTTCATCCAGCACGATCAGATCCGGCTCCTGACAGATCGCCCGGGCCAGCATGACCCTCTGCTTCTGACCGTCGCTGGTCTGCAGAAAATCCCGTTCGGAAAGTTCCTGGATATGTACCAGTTCCATTGCCTCATGAACAATTCGCCGATCTTCCTCTGTCAGCACTCCAAACCGTCCCGTATAAGGATAGCGCCCTGTCGCCACTACGTCCCCGCAGGTCATCAGCTCCGGCCGTACCCGGTCTGTCAGCACAACAGACAATTTCCTGGACAGTTCTTTTCCTCCCATGGAATGAATCTCTCTTCCGTCCAGAAAAACCGCCCCTTCCAACGGAGCGAGCTGTCGGATCAGGCTCTTCAGGATTGTCGTCTTTCCAGCACCGTTAGGACCGATCAGCGTCAGTATCTCTCCTCTTTTCAGACCCAGCGCAATATTCCGGATCAGAGGTACTCCATGATATCCCACAGACAATCCTTCTGTATACAGATAATTCATTTCTGACATTCCGTCTTATCCCCTTTCCTTTTTTCTGCGGATCATAATAAAAATGACTACCGGAGCGCCGAAGATCGCCGTCACCGTACTGATACTCAGTTCTGTAGGTGCAAACAGCACCCTGGCCAATAAATCGCAGAGCAGGCAGAAAGCTGCTCCGCCCAGAAAGCACCCCGGAATCATCCATATGGGTTTCGCCGTCCCAAACAGACTTTTCACCAGATGAGGCACTGCAATCCCTACAAAAGAAACCGGCCCTGCAAAGGCAGTCACACAGGCTGACAGGATACTGGACAGAAGCACAAGCACCACCCGAAACAGCTGAACATTCAGACCCATATTGCGGGCATAGGACTCTCCCATCTGATAGGCGCTGATTGGTTTGGACATCAGAAACACACAAAAAGTCGTCAGAAAGATCACCGCAGACATCACCAGCACATTATCCCAGCTGATCCCGGAAAAGCTGCCTTTTGACCAGTTATGCAGATTGACAATCTCCGCATCATCGGCAAAGGTCACAATAAAATCAGTGATCGCTGTACAGATATAACCGATCATAACGCCGCTGACAATCAACATCGACATCTGTTCCATAACTCTGGACATCACCAGCACAAATCCCATGGCAATCATGGCGCCCGCAAATGCAGCCAATATCATTGCCAGTGAACTGACCTGGACCGCTCTTCCAAGGGCCGCCACCATTACCAGCGCCACCACCAGTTTTGCCCCTGACGAAATGCCAAGAATAAAAGGGCCCGCAATAGGATTATGAAAAAAAGTCTGCAGAAGATAACCGGACAGTGCAAGTCCGCCGCCCAGAATCGCTGCAGCCAGCGCCCGGGGAAAACGAATCTGCAGGACAATATCCGTAAAAACCGCGTCCGCTTGATTTCCTCCCAGTATTTTCATCACCTCTGAAAAAGGAATGCTGACGCTCCCGGCACAAACATTTACTGCCAGAAGCGCCAGCACCAGAAGCACCAGTATCACATACGCTGTTCCATATCTGCTCCGTTTCATGTCCTGCCTCCTCATTCTGTTTTTTAAAGCGTGTCTGAAAATTACCGGCTACCCGATAATATGCCAAAAGCAGACAAAATTCATGCTCTGATTTCAGACACGCTCCTGTATACTCCGTCCTTTGTTTCTGTCTGTTTTCTCCTGCTGTTACTCAAGTCTGTAAAGGTACGTCAATCCGTCGTCTTTTCCTGCCAACATCTCGTGAATATCCCGGATCATAGTCCCAAGCTCCATGGACGATTGATAGAGATTCTTCGTTGTACAGTACACATTACCATCTTTTACCGCCTGAAAATTTTCCAGCAGGCTGCTCTTATCAATCAACTCCTCCACAGACGACAGCTCTCCTTCAATCGCACTGTTGTATATGATATAATCCGCTTCTTTGGCCTCAGCATAAAACTGTTCCATCTGCATGGTCACGGTAGAGGAAACAGTCCCTTCCTCCCTGCCCGGCTCTCCAAGATCTTCGAAAATGTAACGTCCTCCTGCCATTTGAATCATCTTAGGCAGATAATCCTCGGAATTTCGGACATTAGCTTCCCCATTACTCGTAATGTAAAAGAAGGCCACCGTTTTGTCAAACTCCTCCCCGCCGCTGACAGAGGTAAATGCTTCCATCTCTGCCTGGAATGCTTCCTCTGCCTCTTCTTCTCTGTCCGCAAGAACACCATACAGCTTTACCCATTCCGTCCGTCCAAGCGGTTCTGCTTCATAACTGGAATGATCCACCAGTACCGGAATCTCCAGTCGTTCCAGCTGTTCTTTCACCTCCGGATTATGATAAATCATGGTATTTTCTATAGCCAGTCCGCAGCCTTCTGACACGATCTTTTCATAATCCGGCGCAGAATAATTTCCCGCATACAGAATCTCCCCGGATTCTACTGCCTCTCTTGCCTCTTCAATATACCATCCTTCTGCCTTCATACCGGAAAAACGCACCAGCTCCAGCGCGTCCAGCGCTACAAACATGTCCATCACAGCCGACGCTACCAGATAGACATGATCCAGAGGCTGCAGAAGCGGTACAATATCCTGCTCCAGCCCTTCCGGCACGGAAAGTCCTTCCGGCACCACCAGATAACGGCTTTCGTCCGCTATGGTGAGCAGTGTATAACCGTCCTCGTAATAGTCTACCGCGAATTTTTCTGCATAGACCGTCTCCATACTGTGGCTGTAGGTAAGCGCAGGACTGATATCGGTATCCCGCTTACCGTTTTCTGCGCCATCCGGCGTACCGCAGGAGACGCAGGTCCATATCATGCACACACTTAAAACAAATGCTGTCAGCTTCCGAATCATCTTTTTCTATTCCTTTTTCTTTTATTCATAAAGGACACCAGTACGCATACCGCTACGATCACAAGCACCATATACACGACTTTCTGTGCCGCAGCCTGAGGCGTTTCATCCCTGGACATGATCCGGTCCCCATAAAAAGTCAACACATAATCCACTTCATGAGGCGTGCTCATGGCTGTCGTATCCGCAATCACCGCCATCGGTTCATTAAATGTCAGAATGGGAATCTCAAATGTTGAGTATCCTTCTTCATTAACCGGGAAATATTTTTCACCGCCTACAATCATATAATCATAATTGGAACTGCTCCACTGAACTCTCGCCCATGCAAATCCGTCTTTCACAATCAGTCCTGCAGGAGAATTGACGGTTGTTCTGCCGCTTCCGCCGGACAATTCTACTTCAATCGCATATTCTCCGTCCTCCATCTCAATAAACGCCGGCTTTACTGCCGCCTGTGCTCCGGTCTCCGGTTCCTGATCCGGTTCTTGCTCAACTTCTGCTTCTTCTTTCTCTCTCCGCATTGCCTCAATACGCCGCTCCTTTTCCTCCTGTCTCAGCGTCTCGTAATCCGGCAGTTCCACCAGTACTGCTTCTTCCGGAAGACTTTCTGCCTGAAAAAGAATCTGGCGGTCATACCATTTTTCCCGGTTTCTGCTGAAAGCCGCGCAGTCAATCGGCAGATCAAGCGCTTCCACCGGAACTGTATAAGTATGTTTCCCATCTTCATTCTCCACATACTCAATATACCCTTCCTTACTTTCTGCCGCTTCTTCCCGGGTTCCCATATACAGTTTCAGATATCCTGTCCCTCCCATAGTGAGGACCGCTGTCATTTCTCCGTCCTTTACTGTAAGCTCTGCATGCTCCACACGGAACATGGAGGAACTGGATTCCACCTGGATTTCATAGATTCCATCCGCTACATCCGTTCCATACACCGGAACCATCCCTTCCACCCCCACCTCCTGGGGCTTTACCTGTTCTTCCTCCGAAGCCACCTGATCATAAGAAATCCCGTTTTCTTCGCTCTCACTGGCATAGACGGTAGCAGACACAGCCGCTGTCCCTCCTGCCAGAATGACAGCTGCCGCCAGACAACTCCATAATTTTTTCATCTTCCTCATCCCCTGTATCAAATCCTGTCGTATCTTTTTCTGCTTTTTTGCCTCATTCTGTTTCCGGGTATGCAGTGCAAAAATTCTTTTGCACTGCATATTCATTTTCATTCCGCAATATCCGCAACTGACTATTCACCAGTTTTCTTTTACAGACTGTCGATTGCCGCCTGTGTATGACGCACATAAAGTTCGCGGATCCCCTGCAGCTCTCCAAGTCCGGTCAGTCTGACTTCGACCTCATAGCCTTCTGCTTCCAATGCTGCTTTCCAGGAATCTTCCTCCGCTCCGGCCATGTCGTTATTAGCATGGTCTCCCGCCACAACCATCAACGGCTGCAGCACAATTTTTTTATAATTTCCGGCTTCTTTCAGCGCAGTAATCACCTGTTCAAGCGTCGGCTCCGCTTCTACAGTCCCTACATAGTAATTCGTATACCCGGCTTCTTTCAGTTTGTTCTGCAAAACCGCATAAACCTGATTGGACTCCGCCTCTGTCCCATGCCCCATATACACAATGGCAGTCTCTCCGTCATTGTATGTTCCGGTGTCCTCTGTGATTGCCTCAATAACTGCCTCATAATCCTCGTCGCTGGTCAGAAGCGGTTCTCCCAGCACAATGTTGTCAAAATCACTCTCATAGGTTTGAAGTTCATTCACCAGATCTGTATATTCCAGACCATTCATCAGATGCGTCGGCTGTACGATCAACGTTTTGATTCCGTCTGCCACTGCCCGGTCCAGCGCCTGGGTCACATTGTCAATCTCCAGCCCGTCCCGTTCCAAAAGCTTGTCTATAATAATCTGCGCAGTAAATGCTCTTCTCACCGGATAGGACGGAAAGGCATCTGCAATACTGTTCTCAATGGCCCCGATCGTGATATCGCGGCTGTCATTAAAGCTGGTCCCAAAACTGACTGCCAGAATCGCCGTATCTGTACTCTGCTCCAGCTTTTCTATCGCTCTGTCCAAATGGTCCACATAGAGCTTTTGAATCCCCTCCAGTTCTCCAAGCCCCTGCAGCAGACACTCCACCTCATAGCCTTCCGCTTCCAGCGCCGTCTTCCAGGAATCCTCTTCTTCGCCCGCCATATCATTATTGGCATGATCTCCTGCGACTACCATCAGCGGTTCCAGAACAACTTTCTTATAGCTTCCCTTCTCTTTCAGCGCCGAAATCACATCCTCCAGCGTCGGTTCCGCCTCCACAGTCCCTATGTAGTAATTCTCGTATCCTGCCTCTCCCAGTTTACGCTGCATGATCCCATATACTTCGTTGGAGACTGCTTCCGTGCCATGTCCCATAAATACAATGGCAGTCTCTCCATCATCATATTCCTTCGTTGCTCCTGTAATCGCCTCAATCACAGATGCATAATCCTCATTGCTGGTCAAAAGCGGCCTGCCTACCGAAATATGTTCGAAATTACTCCTGTAATCCTTAAGCTCCGTGATCAGATCATTGTATTCCAGTCCATCCATCAGATGTGTCGGCTGAACAATCAGGTTTTTAAATCCGTCTGCCGCAGCCCGGTCCAGCGCCTGGGTTACATTATCAATCTCCAGTCCGTCCCGCTCTGAAAGCTTGTCAATAATAATCTGTGCGGTAAATGCCCTTCTTGTTTCATACTCCGGATGAGCGTCCTGGATCGCCTCCTCCACTGCGCCGATCGTAATGTCTCTGCTGTCATTATAGCTGGTTCCAAAGCTGACCACCAGCACAAGAGTATCCTTATCCTGCACCGATTCCGGCTCTTTGTCCTTTGGAGACTCCGTTCCGGCTTCCTCATCCATGTTCTCAGTTGGTTCCGTTTCTGTCGACTCTTCTGCCGGCACCGGCTGTGCTGATGTCTGTGCATTGCCGCCGCACCCGGTCATACACAATACAGAAATCATACCCCCCACTAATAAAGTTGCCATTTTGTTTTTCATCTTTTTTCCTCCTTTTCTTATGCATGTACTTTCAGAGTCTCACTGCACCTGATCTTCCAAAAATACATTTATGGCTTTCAGCCATAAAAAAATTGCTGCAAGTTCCGGCTTCGAATGCCTGGTCACTGCTGTACAGACTGTACAGAATCATCAGCATTCGGATACGGTTCCCCGCGGCAATCCTGGGCAAAAGGACGCAAATATGACGTTTAGCACTCACAATTACGACCAGTTACTCGTGGTCCGGGATCACCCCGACATCTCCGCAGGCAGGTCTCCTGACTCACAGATCCTCACATAAAAGCCGCCTTCCCAATCGCTCAGTGGCATTCTGGCATTTATATTCCCTGTTTACAGTGACGAGTTCGTACAGGCCTCTCACCTGTTTCCCTTTTCACCGGTCCGGACATTTTTGTCCTTTCCCGACACCTGCGGGCTCATGAAACAGCTATGGCAAAGCTGTAACTGTAATATAACACAGTTCTCTATAAAATGCAAGATACCCACTTTTACGGCAGCGTTTTTCCCTTGAGCCAGCAGTCAGCGTGTTGTCAAATATAAAATCCCGGGAAGCAGATCTCGCCCAAGGGGAGACAGTTAAGATAAAAACTCCGCAGGAAAACCTGCGGAGTCCATATAATTGCATTTGTATAATTTTTCTGCCCATCTCAAGAGGAAATTCACTTAAATTATCTCTTACTGAACTGCGGAGCGCGACGAGCCGCTTTGAGGCCGTACTTCTTACGCTCTTTCATTCTCGGATCACGGGTCAGATAACCTGCTTTTTTCAGGGTCAGTCTGTAGTCCGGATCTGCCTGCACCAGCGCACGTGCAATACCATGTCTGACTGCGCCTGCCTGCCCGGTGTAACCTCCGCCGTGCACATTAACCAGTACGTCGAACTTGTCAACGTTCTCGGTCGCAACCAGAGGCTGACGAACGATCACCTTCAGAGTCTCCAGTCCAAAATAATCGTCAATACTTCTTTTATTTACTGTAATATTACCGGTTCCCGGTACCAGATATACTCTGGCAATCGATTTTTTTCTTCTTCCGGTTCCATAGAATTTTGTCTTAGCCATGATCTCTACCTCCTGTTAAAATGTCAGTGCTTCTGGTTTCTGAGCTGCGTGCGGATGTTCCGGACCAGCATACACATGAAGCTTAGTGAACATCTGTCTTCCCAAAGGTCCTTTCGGAAGCATGCCTTTTACTGCAAGTTCAACAACCTTCTCCGGTTTCTTTGCAAGCATCTCTCTCAAAGTAGTCTCTTTCATACCGCCGACATACTCGGAATGATGGTAGTAAATCTTCTGATCCAGCTTCTTGCCGGTCACTTTGATCTTCTCTGCGTTCACAATGACTACATAATCACCGGTATCAATATGAGGAGTAAACACAGGTTTGTTTTTTCCTCTTAACACTTTTGCTACTTCAGAAGCCAGACGGCCCAATGTATATCCAGTAGCGTCAACTACGTACCATTTTCTTTCCACTTTTGCTGGATTCGCCATGAAACTGTTCATAGGTGTACCTCCTGTTAAAATTGAATTCGACTAAAATCTATATACGTAAAAATATCTTACCGGGGCATTGGATCAGACATTTTCTCGCGTCGTCACAGTTTTATATTATATGACACAAAGCCGTGTGTGTCAAGCGGAAAATATGCGGTTTTCAGCTGTTTTTCAGGGTTCTTCCGTATAACTATGCCTCCGGCGACTGCTCTGTTTTGCAGCCCGGATCAGCTTTCCCCGTGAAAATGATCTCCATCAGTGTCAGCCCTTTTGCCGGAGCGGTCGGCCCTGCCATCTTCCGGTCCCGCGCTGCCAATATCTCTTCCACATACTCCGGCTCCCATTCTCCGCCGCCTACTTTCATAAGCGTTCCGGCGATGATCCGTACCATATTATATAGAAAACCGTTTCCTGTAATTCTGATCGTGAGCAGATCCCCGGCTCTTTGTATTTGCAGATCGTATATTGTCCGCACCGTCGTCTTTACCTGCGCACCCGCTGCACAGAAACTTTTAAAATCATGTTCCCCGATCAGATATGCGGCCGCCTGACGCATGCGGTCAGAATCAAGTATACGGCAGGTAAAATAAGAGTTCAGACGACAGGAAGGCAACGGAAACTTCCGGTTCAGAATCCGGTATTCATAAGTTTTTACCGTTTCCTGATAACGAGGATGAAAATCCGGAGCAACCTCACAGGAATGCTGCACCCTGATATCCTCCGGAAGCCGCTGGTTCAGGGCGTACACAAATTTCTCCCCGGCCATCCGGGCTTCCGTATCAAAAACAGCCACATTGCCCATGGCATGAACACCGGAATCTGTCCGGCTGGCACCCATCACATGAATGTCTTCTCCTGTCAGCTCTTTCAACGCCTGATCCAGCATAGACTCGATCGTTTGACCGTTTTTCTGTATTTGCCATCCGCGATAATTTGTGCCGTCATAAGCAACGATCAGCTTCACACGCTTCATGCACTCATCCTTTCTACAGCCACATGACTGCATAATAAGATGTACTCCACTTCACTGCAATCATAAGCACAAAATATCCCCATACGACGGCATAAGCAGCTCTGTCCCGCCTTTGATAATGAAGCGGTTTCATCTTCGTCCGACCGTTTCCTCCATGGTAACAGCGAGCCTCCATCGCCATGGCAAGATCGTTCGCGCGGCGGAAAGCAGAAATAAACAGCGGCACCAGAAGCGGCACCATCGCTTTTGCTTTCTGAATCAGATTTCCGGTTTCAAAATCTGCTCCGCGGGCAATCTGCGCTTTCATGATTTTGTCGGTCTCTTCCAGAAGGATTGGAATAAACCGAAGCGCGATTGACATCATCATGGCAATTTCATGGACCGGCACATGGAGCCTTTTAAGCGGACCCAGAAGTTTTTCCAGACCGTCCGTAAGGTCATTGGGAGTGGTTGTCAAAGTCATTACCGAAGAACCCAGAATCAGGTAGATCAGTCTGACTGCCATAAAGACAGCCGTCTTTAGTCCTTTGTCTGTAATTCTCAGAAAGCCAAACCGCCACAGCACAAAATCACCATCTATTAAAAACAGATTAAAGATAACGGTGATCATCAAAAGCATCACGATTGCCCTGAGCCCCTTTGTCATATAACCAAACGGAACCTTTGACATCCGGATCACCGCCCCAAGAAACAGAGTGGCAACCAAATATCCCATAATGCCTTTCGCCACAAAAAGAGAAACAATAAAAATCATGGTAGTTACCAGTTTTACTCTTGGGTCCAGCCGGTGGATGACCGATTTTGCGGGATAATATTGTCCCAGTGTAATATCTCGAATCATGGATTCACTCCTATTTGCTTTTAAGCCAATGTTCGACCGCATCTGCAGCTTCTTCTATCGTAGTCGCATCTGCATCCACATCTGCGCCTTTCTCCCTCAATCCCTGCATCAGATATGTCATCTGCGGAGCCGCCAGCCCCATCTTTTCCAGTTCTTTATAATGGCGAAATACCTCTTTTGGCGTACCGTCAAAGCGTACTTCTCCATGATCCATGACAATAATACGGTCCACATATCTGGCCACATCCTCCATACTATGAGAAACCAAAACAACCGTTATACCCCGTTCCTTCTGAAGAGACTCGATCTGATCAAGAATTTCATCTCTTCCTTTGGGGTCCAGACCTGCGGTAGGTTCATCCAGAATCAATACCTGCGGTTCCATAGCCAGAACCCCGGCAATCGCCACCCGGCGTTTCTGCCCGCCCGACAGTTCAAACGGAGAACGCTTCTCATACTCTGCTCCCAGACCAACCATATGCAGAGCTTCTCTTGCTTTTTTCTCTGCCTCTGCCTGAGAGCAGCCAAGATTCCTTGGCCCGAAACACACATCCGAAAGCACGTCGACCTCAAATAACTGGTGCTCCGGATACTGGAACACCAGTCCAACTTTACTCCGGAGTTCTTTCATCGAGAAATTTTCCCCGTATATATCTCTTTCATTAAAATAAATCCTTCCGCTGGTTGCTTTCACAAGCCCGTTTAAGTGCTGAACCAGCGTCGATTTTCCTGAACCGGTATGTCCGATCAGTCCTATAAACTGCCCGTCGGGAATTTCCAGATTAATGTCCTTCAGCGCATGAATCTCATAGGCAGTCCCTTCGGCATACGTATAATTTACATTTTTGACTTTAATCGACATAATTCATCCACCAGTTCTTCATTTCTTAAAATTCCGTCCGGAAGCCGGACTCCTCTTTTCTGGAGTTCAAAGGCGAGCAAAGTTGCCTGGGGAACATCCAGTCTCAGCTTCTTCAGTTCCTCTACCTGTGAAAATACCTGCCTTGGGCTTCCTTCCATAACCACTCTGCCTTCGTCCATGACAAACACATGATCCGCTTCCACTACTTCTTCCATATAGTGCGTGATAAGAATAATCGTAATCCCTTCTTCCCTGTTCAGCCTCTGAGCAGTTTGAATCACACTTTTTCGTCCATTGGGATCCAGCATGGCCGTAGGCTCGTCCAGAACAATACATCTCGGATGCATAGCCATGACTCCGGCAATCGCCACTCGCTGTTTCTGTCCGCCGGACAGCTTATTCGGCGAATGATGACGGTATTTCAGCATTCCTACCGCATCCAGACTTTCTTCTACCCGTTTCCATATCTCATCTGTAGGCACTCCCAGATTCTCCGGACCGAATCCTACATCTTCCTCTACAACCGTCCCGATAATCTGGTTGTCAGGATTCTGAAATACCATACCCGCATCCTGACGGATATCCCACAGTTTTTCTTCTTCTTTTGTATCCATGCCGTCCACCCACAAGGTTCCCTCTGCAGGAGTCAGAATCGCATTGATATGTTTGGCCAATGTAGACTTACCGGACCCGTTATGTCCCAGAATTGCAATGAACTTTCCCGGTCGGATATGAAGATCTACATGATCCACTGCTCTTTTTTTCGACTCCACATTACCTTCTTCGTCCAAACGCTCATAGTAAAACGTCAGCCCTTCTGCCCGTACCATAGCCTGTTCTCCTCTTATCTGTTCCTCTCTGTCATACTGGCTCCCTGACGGTCAGAGTCATACCGCAGAATGTATTTTCAGTCTGCAGGACAAAGCTCCGATGACGAGACGCCCTCGCCCTGGCACAGCAACCGAAAATTCAGACGGGGCATTTGGCAAGATGTAATCCGGCCAATACGCCAGCACTACAGCGAACACTTACTGTTCAGCATTTATAAAAAGTATTTTTTTATACTCAAAAGCCGGCCTGTATACCAACAGCTCATAACGTATTATTTGAAAAATTGCATTCTGCTTCTGCACACTGCCTCTGCAGAAGATCTGATCCGGATGAACGAGACGCAGCGTGCTGTGTAAAGTGTATTAAGCCCGGATATACCGCAAAGCGGACAACAAAAATAATTTTTCAAACACTCCCTGGGCGGCTTCTAAAAAACTATGTAGAATTATACCATGTTCCTGTAAAATAGCAAGGAATTTTAACCATCTTTGTATGAAATGTCATATGTAAAATTATGGTTCAGCTATGCCAGATCAGATGAATATACTCCGTCCGCCCTCTTCGAATTTTTTCCTTCATGATGAAGCCGAGCCTCCGGGCCGTTTTCACGGAAGGCAGATTTCTGTTGTCCACGAGCACATGAAGCTCTGGGATATCCAGCGTCTTTGACGCATAAGCCAGAATCGCTCTTCCGCATTCCAGCGCATATCCTCTTCTCCTCCTGTCCGCTGTGATGAGGTAGCCAAGTTCCACCCCTTCCTCCAGAATCTTTGACGGAAACAGCCCCGCCCGGCCTATAATCTCTCCGCTTCCCCGTTCTAATACGGTCCACAGCCCAAAGTCATAAAAAGCATACATATGGCGGATGTACGCTTCCATAAATTCCATCTCTTCTTCAAGCGTTTGCTGCAAAGGCTCCATATAAGTTTGCATTTCCGGCTGCCGGCACATTTTATAGAGCTTTGGCACATCTTCCATGATCGTTTCCCGGAGCAGCAGACGCCTGGTTTTGGCAATTTCCACCGGGATTCCTGATTTCCTGCACCGGTCCCTTTCCGCAAATGCCGGGTCCAGTTCTTCTATTAACTTTTCCTCCATCGTCAACCTCCAAAATTTATGTCCTTCACAACCGAAATTATAAACTGCTTCTGCAGCATCTGTCTTCATCAAAACCTATGGTTTTTGAGCGATTGATATTCAAAAGCCAAACGATATCCTTTACAGAATCAATTTTACCCATTAAAATACTATACGAAACAAATCATAAACATATAAAGGAGAAATAAAAATGGCAAAAAATCCAGTCATTACCATTAAAATGGAAGCTGGCGGCATCATCAAGGCAGAACTTTACCCGGACATCGCCCCCAACACCGTCAACAATTTCTTAAGCCTTGTACAGAAAGGTTTCTATAACGGTCTGGTCTTTCATCGGGTCATTGAGGATTTCATGATCCAGGGAGGATGCCCGGAAGGCAGCGGTACCGGAGGCCCCGGTTATTCCATAAAAGGCGAATTTACCAAAAACCGTTTTAAAAACGAACTAAAACATACAGAAGGTGTCCTTTCCATGGCGCGCGCCATGAATCCGAACAGTGCCGGAAGCCAGTTCTTTATCATGCACAAAACCTCCCCCCACCTGGACGGCAGCTATGCGGCCTTCGGAAAAGTAATCGAAGGAATGGATGTTGTCAACCAGATCGCAGAAGTGGATGTAGACTATAACGATTGCCCCATTGTCCCTCAGATCATCCAATCCATAATCGCGGACACGTTCGGCGAAAAATATCCGGAGCCCGAAAAAGTCTGACCCGTCGGAAATACCAGATACGGCTGCAGGCAATATCCTTCATACCCGCAGCCGTATTTATGATTGCAGCGCCCAGTGCCGTTGCATAAATTGTTTTTCCTGCCGACTCTAGCCTCAAAACCGGATCTCTTTTATTCTTCTTCCTCCGCAGCCATAAGCTCACGGGAAGATACCTTTTTCTTCATCCGTTCCTCTTCTACCGCCTTCGAGATCAGCTCCTTTACCTTTCTGGAATCTTTGATATTCTTGATCACCAGCTTGGGACATGATTTGTCTACCGTATCGCAGCAGATAGTTCCCAGACCGAAAATACGCTGCCAGAATGAACGTTCCAGTGTCAGATCCAGAATCCGGTAGAGCCGGATCTCCTCTTCCTTTGTGGAAAGCATTCCTGACTCTACTATAAACTTTTCAGATGCGCATGTGTATTTTGTAAATGTCCATGGGAGTCCAAATAACGTCAGTCGTTTCCTGTCACTCCATAAAATATTCATTTTCTTACCCCTTCCTTGCTCCTCAGTCTGCTTCTTATAAAATTTTACCCTCAGTGAACAAAGGGCATTATCTACTAACATATATATCACAAATCCATCGGATCGGCAAGCAGTCCTGAAAAAATCCCTGCAGGATATTCCTGATCCTATGACCATAAATTCCTGCAGGGATTCTGCCGTTACTGCCCCACTATATAATCTGTAATTCCTCGCACCATCACCAGACCGGCCACAGCTCCCTGATCAGCAGTCCCATTTGAGACACTCTGATGCACTGCTGCCTTTCCATATCTGGGAGTCATCTGCTTTGTAGCCTCCACGCCTTTCTCTGCTCCCTGCAGCGCTGCCTGACAGACTTCCTCCAGATCTCCTTCTGCTTCTTTCTCAAAGACTGCTTCTGCTTCTTCTGCTGCCGCCCCGATACAGTCCAGAACCGTACAGTCACCCCGGGCGCATTTCCCGCGTTTTTGAATACCTTCTGCAAATCCTTTCAGAAAAAGTACCAGTCCTTCCGCGTCCAGCTCTGTCCTGCCTGCCAGAGCTTTCCCGCCATAGGAAATACCCGTCCCCATGAGCATTCCCATGGTAGAAGGAACCAGATCCGTCATCTCCATACCTGCTTTTCTGAGCAGTTTCGAAAGATCTGCTTCCCCCATCTGGCGAAGGATGTCCGGAAGTCCCCCAAATCCTTTTCTCATGGTAAGCCCCAGATCACCATCTCCCATTTTGCTGTCCATTTCACACAGCAGCTCCGCATGAGCCGCAAACTGCGCCGCTACTGCCTCAAACAACCCAGGAAGCATATCCGTCGTGATTTTTTCCATAGGCTCTTTATTCCTCCTTCCCCTGTTCTCCGTTCTATACCTGCGTATAGAACGGAGTATGCACCGGCTCGTCGAACCAGCTCTTCAGCTCCTCGTCCACTTTGCAGAGCGTGATGGACGCGCCTGCCATTTCCATACTGGTCGCGTATTCTCCCACCCAGGAACGATATACTTCCACTCCCTTTGTCTTCAGATACCGGATCACGCTGTCCGCCAAAATATACTGCTCATCCAGCGGAGTACTTCCCAGTCCGTTGATCAGAAGCGCCACCTCGCTGCCTTTTTCAAGAGCCATGTCCTTTAAGATGGTATCACAGCTTTCCACAGCCAGTTCTTCCGCCGTCTTCAGAGGTCCGTTCCAGATCCCCGGCTCTCCATGGATCCCCATACCCATGGCCATCTCATCCTCCCCCAGAGAAAAGTTGGCAATCCCTTTTTCCGGAATAATACACGGTGTCAGAGAAAAGCCCACAGTCCTTGTGTTGTCCTTGGCTTTCTGAGCCGCTTTTAATACTTCGTCCAGTGTTCCCATCGCCCTGGCTTTCGCGCCTGCCGCTTTATACAGGAAAAAAATTCCGGCAACCCCGCGCCTCACATTCACATCGGTACTGCTGTTGACATCATCTGCTCCAGTGATGCTTCGGGTCTCAATGCCATCCAGTTCACACCGCTCCGCTGCATCGTCAAACACCATCACATCCCCGGTATAATTTCCGTACAGATATAAAACGCCGGCGCCTGCCTCCACTTCTTTTGTAATCTGATAGATCTGTTTTCCGGAAGGCGACTGGAAGACGTCTCCTACTCCGCATCCGTCCAGAAGTCCGTCTCCAACATACCCCAGAAACAACGGCAGATGTCCGTTTCCTCCTCCGGTGACGATTGCCACTTTCCCTGGTACCTTTTTAGCTGAACAGTAACACCGCAAATCTCCGGCTGCACATTTCACCATGTTACTATGTACGGCATAAATCCCCCTGAGCATATCGTCTGTATAGTTTTCCGCCCGATTCATAATCTTCTTCATCATCGTATCCTCTTCTTTGGCTGATTACAGAATAATATTTCTGTAGTCCAGTTCTTCCATCCGCTTCAGCAGATTTTCTTCCTGTTCCTTTGTCAGATTTTCCATGGGGCGGCGCATTCTGGTCGTGCGGATCACCCCTTCTTTTTTCAGAATCACTTTATAGGCCGCAATATTATTGATCTCACACATAACGGCATTGAGCACATTTGTACGCCTCTGCAGGCGGGTAGCCTCCTGATAATCCTCTCTCTGCAGCGCATCCCATAACGCCCGGTAATGTTCCCGGATACACATGGCGTTTCCGGATACCACGCCGGTCCCACCGACCGCATAGACAGCTTCAAACAGATGATCCGGCCCTACCAGCACTTCAAATGTCCCCTCCTTTACTGTCATCAGTTCCTGCAGCCTTGTCATATCCGGATAACTGTACTTTACACCGATCACATTCGGACACTGTTCTGCTACCGCCTCACAGACATGTTTATTCAAATCATTGACTGCATTCTGCTTGATTCCGTACATATAGACCGGAAAATCCTGTGGTACGCTCTTTGCAACCGCCACATAATAATCAATGAGACCTCTGTCACTGAGAAGATAAAAAGCCGGGGTAATCACCCCTATCCCATCTGCTCCGATCTCTGCCGCATGCTTGGCAAGCTCAATGGTATCCACCTGATTCCACGCACCCACATGTACAAACACCGGTACTCTTCCCGCCGCTTTTTTAACGATGGTTTCTGCCACAAGTTTCCGCTCCTCTACCGTCAGATACATCATCTCCCCGGTGGTGCCGCACGGGTAGAGACTCTGCAGTCCTCCGTCAATACAGTATTCGGTCAGTTTCTCCAGTGATTCCACATCAATTTTGTCTTCCTCTGTCAGTGGGGTTATGATCGGAACTACCACACCGTTTAATCTCTTCATCTTATCCTCCAGCTCCTTTATCTTCTTTCTTCCGGCATCCTGTTCACACAATGCTTTGGGTATTCCCCATTCAGGACACGGATAATATCTTTTGCCGTTGTCATGCTTACGTTATAATAGGACTCTTTTGTCTCCGCTCCTGTGTGAGGCGTCAATACCAGATTCCTGCATTTTAATATCGCCGAATCCACCGGAAGGGGTTCCTCCTCAAATGCATCCAGTGCAGCTCCTGCAATTTGACCGCACTCCATGGCCGCTGCAAGCGCATCCAGGTCCACCAGCGCTCCTCTTGCCGGATTAATCAAATATGCTCCTCTTTTCATTGAAGCAAGGGTTTCTTCGTTGAACAGATGCCAGGTTTCAGGCGTCGCCGGTATATGGATGCTGACCAGGTCACTGTTTCTGATCACATCCTCCTGCGTCGTCATCCTGACTCCCAGCTGCTTTGCACGTTCTTCATTGGGATAGAGATCAAAGGCAATCATTTCCACCCCAAAACATTGCAGCTTTTCCGCCACCAGCTGTGCAATCGCGCCAAAACCAAGCAGACCGACGGTCTTTCCTTTGATCTCACTGCCCATTGCCCTCGGCCATTTCCCCTGCTCCATATCTTTATGAAGAGGAATAATCTGCCGCAGAAGATCGATCATAAATCCGATCGTCATCTCCGCAACCGCGTTGGAATTTTGGCCCGGCGCATTCAGAGCCGCCACCCCGTATTTCCCTGCCAGCTCTGCGTCTATGTTATCAACTCCCACTCCGAACTTTGCCACTGCTTTCAGATTCGGAAGTAATTGATATTTTTTCTCATCTCTGTAATCATCCATCCCGATCACAGCCGCCACGATTTTCTCTCTGTCATCCCTGACTTCAATTTCCTCTGTCGTATACGCAGGAAACTCTTTCTCAGGGTCAAAGATAACCTGATAACCGTTTTCTTCAAACAGTTTCCATGCATCCTGACACAAAGTATCATAATGGGACGCAGAAATAAGTATTTTCTCCATAATTTTCTCTCACTCTTTCTGTCATATTCATCTGCTGTTTTTAATCTTCCGGGCTGCCATCAGAACTGACCCCAATACAATCAATCCATATGCCATCTTTTGTACCCCATATGGCAGATTCAAAGCCGCCAGAATCCCCAGAAGAATTGTAATTGTAAACGCCCCGGCAACAGAACCCAGATAATTTCCACTTCCTCCCATCATGGAAGTCCCTCCAATCGCTACGGCTGCAATCGATTGAAACTGCAGCGCATCTCCCATCCCAAGGTAGGAAGAACCTACTTTTCCGGCCAGCAGAATCCCTGCCAGACCAGCTGTAAGACCGCTGAAACCATAACTCCACATGATCACTGCATTCACATTGATTCCGGAATAATTGGCCACCACGCTGTTATTTCCAATAGCAAACAATTCCCTGCCGTATTTCATCCGGAACAGAAGAAGCATTGCCAGCACCGTAAAAAGCCCCCAGATCCATAGAAGCCACGGAATTCCCAGAAATGCCTTCTGCCCGAGCACTACCAGCAGATCAGACGCATAGGAACCAGGCGCCCCCTGAGTCACCGCCACCAGTCCTCCCTGCAGAATAATATTCATACCAAGAGTCATGACAATGGGCGGCATGCGCAGATAGGCGATACAGGCTCCGTTGACAAGTCCGAAAAACACGGTCATCACCAGAATCAACGGCACAGACCAGATCATAGCCTCGTTACCTCCGCCCCCGAGTCTGGTCACCATAATTGCAGCGATACTGATCATCCATGCCACTGACAGATCAATTCCTCCGGTAATAATTACAAATGTCTGCCCAATAGCCACAATGCCGATAATTGCCGATTCCTGTGCCAGCACTTTGATATGATTCACGGAAGCAAATCCAGGCTTATATACAGAGATAGCTGCAAACAGCAAAAGTGCCGCCAGATAACTGAAAATAAGATTCTGATGCTTCTTAAAAATTACATTCCCTTTCATCAGCCAATCAGCTCCTTTCTCTCCCGTATGATTTCCGATACGCAGGATATGAGCACCGCAACCACCAGCAGCAGTCCCTGAAACAAAGTCGTCCAGTATGAAGATACGCCTGCAAACACAAGAATATCAGAGATCATTTTAAGCACCAGCACTCCAATAATCGTCCCCATCTGGCCGCCTTTTCCGCCGGTCAGCAAAGTTCCGCCGATCACAACCGCCGCAATGGCCTGGTTGAAAAAACTCTCCCCGCCTGTGGGAGACCCTGTCGCAACCACAGCTGTACGGTACACTCCGGACAAAGCTGCAAACACGCCGGAAGCCACATAGGCAAACATTTTTACTTTCGGTACGTTGACGCCGTTCAAAGACGCCGCTTTACTGTTGCTGCCCACTGCGTAAAGATTGATCCCTGTTCTGGTCCTCTTAAACCACATCCATAAAACTGCACAGATCACAAAGAGAAAAATTGCTATCGAAAGTTTTCCTCCGAAAAAACGATGCGTCAGAGCCGATGTAAATGCAGACGGTACATTTCCCCCGTCTTTGGGGAGAATCAGATATGCAATACCGCCTCCGATATACCAGGTGGCGAAAGTGACGATAAACGGCTGGATCCGGAACCGGTTGATAATAAATCCGTTCACTGCTCCCATCGCCGCTCCCATACAGACGCATACCAATGAGATCAGGATCATGGAGCCTGGATGATCCTGCATGTACACGGCCGAAAAACTGTTGGTCAAACTGATCACTCCGGCGATTGACAGATCAATTCCGCCGATTAGAAGCACAAAGGTCTCGCCGATCGCTGCAAACAGCAGCGTAACTGCCGCCTCTGCTTTCAGATTGATCCAGCTCATACTCAGCGCTCCGGGCTGAAGGATGACTGTCAGGATCTCCAGAAGAACAAACAGGAGGATAGCCACTTTGGCAGGAGACTTCATAAAACCGTCTTTGATTTTTTTCATTACCGCTTCCTCCTTCCTAGACTGCTTTTTCACCCATGGACACACGGATGATATTTTCTCTGGTGATCAGTTCTTCATCATCGATTCGCCCGGCAACTCTGCCGTGATTCATCACAATAATACTGTTGCACACATTGACTAGTTCTTCTGTATCTGTGGAGAAAAACAAAATTGCTTTTCCTTCTGAGGCATATTTTTTCACCACATTGAACATCTCTTTTTTGGTTCCCACATCTACGCCTCTGGTAATATCAAACATCAAAAGGATATCAGGGTTTGTAGCCAGCTGTTTAGCCAGTACGACCTTCTGCTGATTTCCTCCGCTCAGTGTTCCCACCAGAGTTTCAGGAGATTCTGCTTTTACTGCAAAAGCATCCATCATCTCCGACACGATCCTGCGTTCCTTTTCCTCGCTTAAAAAGAGATGATTTTTGATTCGGTTCAGACTGGACAGCACAATATTTTCCCGAATACTTTGTGCCAGAACCACTCCCTGCAGCCCTCTTTCCTCGGGAATCAATGCAATTCCTTCTTTGATCGCATCCCTTGGACTGCCAAGGCTTACGGTCTTACCGTTGATTACAATTTCCCCTTTATAGGGAATCAGTCCAAACAGCGCCAGAAACAGTTCCGACTGCCCCTGCCCTGCCAGACCCCCCACACCTAGAATCTCTCCTTTTCTCAGTACCAGATTCACATCTGTGAGCTTATGCCCACTGGTAACATTCCGCATCTCGATGGCTGTCTCTTCTTTGGTGAAAACCTCTTTCTTCGGATAATATCCCCCGATCTCCCTTCCCAACATCAGTCGTACAAGTTCGTCGTTTTCTGCTTCCTCCATCTTCATATCCGCCACATCGGTTCCGGCCCGGAACACGATAACCCGATTGCACAGTTTTCGGATCTCATCCAGACGATGGGAGATAAAGATAATGATTTTTTTCTCTTCCGCCAGTCTCCGGATAATATCCATCAGCCAGTTTGCATATTTCTCTGACAGAGCAGAAGTCGCTTCATCGAAAATCATGATCTCGCCCTCGCGGTTCAGCGCCTTTAAAATTTCAAGAACCTGTTTTTGCGCCAGAGACAGTTTTTTTACCTGCATTCCGGGATCCAACGGCTCCAGGCCGTATTCAACAAACAGATCTCGCGTTTTCTGTTCCATGTCCTTTTCGGACACCATTCTCGTTTTTCCGGTCTCGTAGAATCCCAAAAACAGATTTTGAGCGATTGTAAGTTCCGGAACAAGACTCAGTTCCTGGTACACCGCACAGATCTTCTGTTCAATGGCGCTCCTGGTATTCTGAATCTTCAATGTCTTTCCCTCAAAAATAATCTCGCCCTCATCCGGCTTGTGTTCTCCGCACAATACTTTAATCAGCGTACTTTTTCCGGCACCGTTTTCTCCCAGAAGAGCGACGATATCGCCGCGGCTGGCATGAAAGTTCGCCTGATCAAGTGCTTTTACCCCGGGAAAGGATTTACATATGTTTTTCATGATAAAATCCGGCATAACAGTCTCCTCTCCTAAATTATCTGCAGGGAAAGTGCTTCTCCTGCTTCCTTCACACAGGCTCATGCTGACCCTGTGTGTAGACAGAAGGGGCTGTCGCATATCACACAGCGTTTTGCGACAGCCCCTTCCATTCGTCTATCTGTTTATTCTCCAAGAACAACGGACATCGGAATATCCAGGCCAAAGTTGCTTGAAATGCAAGGCCACTGCAGACTGGAAGGCTGATCGCTGAAACAGTTCACACCATCCTCTGCCACATCAATTACCACATCAGAGAATTCTCCCATATCCAGATCGTTTCTGGTCGCCACATACGCCGGATCGATCACAATATCCTTCTCCATGGTTTCTCCGTCCAGAATACGGATTGCATAATTCAGAGCAATAGCACTGATTCCCGGAATATAGACATGAATGATACCATCGCAGTCATTTTCCAGGCAGGTTAAAAGGTTTCCATTGTATCCGCCTCCGCAGGATGCCGGAATCTTTTCAATACCAGCTTTATTAAACGCGTTGGTTACAGAAGTCATAAAGCCCTGCGTAACGACAATATCGATATCGCTGTTGGCAGCAATCACACTTGCAAGTGAAGCTTCTCCGTCTGCCTCCGCATAGTTGCTGATAAAATCTGATACCACATTGATTCCTTCATACTGATCAAAAATCTCCACCGCCGCATTGTACTCCTGCTCGGAAACTGCAGCTCCCGGAAGTCCCTGATCCACAACAGCGTTTCCGGTTCCGCCCACTGCTTCTGCAAGCCATTTAGCCATAACTCTGTAAGCTTTTACCGCATCAATCGTAATCTCGTATGCGCTTTCCTCCGATGCCGGCTGATCAAAGATCACCACCAGAATTCCTGCATCTGTCGCACGTTTCATTGCCTGATTCAATGCTGTTTCAGAAGAAGGATCTACCAGAATCGCGTCGTAGCCCTCCTGAACCAGCGCGTCAATGGATGCAGCCTGCGCTTCCGGAGTATTGTCACAGTTAACGATTGTCAGTTCACATCTGCTTGCATACGGTTCCTGCTCTGCCACATACTCTACGATACGTTCCATCTGCTGACGCCAATCATTTCCCATATAGGAATTGCTCAGTGCAATCCTGTATTTTTCACCTTCGGGATTCACTTTCGCCGTCTCGGATTCACCACCTGCTTCCGTGCTCTGTGCCGGAGCAGTCTCTTCTTCTGTCTGTTCGGATGTCTCCGGCGCTTCTGCTTCCGGTTCCGCGTTTTCCGCCGCTTCCGGAGCAGCAGCAGGTTCCTCGGCAGGAGCAGAATTATTTCCGCCGCAGCCGCTTGCCATCAATGCCACACACAGCAAAATACTAACCAGTTTCTTTTTCATACTCTCTCTCCTTTTCTTGTATGTCTTTTGTTCTATCCCCGCAGGCAATAATCCTGTGCTGTCTTAAGCATATCATGCCTGTTCGGGGCGCAAACTCTCCGCAGCCCGCTGCAGAAAGTTCCACTGATAAAGCGTTCTACGCTTATATCACATCAGTTCTCTGCCTCAATCCCCCAGGCAAACCGATTAAGCTCTCTGGCGCCTGTTTTTGTCACATGAAGCATCTTTTCCAGGCGGACTCCTGTAGCGCCTGCCGAACCGGTATACAACTGCGGTTCGATGCATACTACCATATCTTCTTCCAGCACCTCAGTCTCATGCAGCGTGAACCTTGGCTTCTCATTTACGTTTACCCCAATCTGATGTCCCAGATAACTGCACAATTCAAACCCGTGCCTCCGATATGCATCCTCCATGGCATCATTTACTGCCCGAAAACTTACCCCTGGATAAATGGCGTCTCTTCCGGCTTCATATGCCGCCCGGACTGCCCGGAAATACCGAAGCTGTTCTTCATTCGGCTCTTTCCAGAAAACAACCACATTGGAACAGTCTGACCAGTACCCGTCCACCCTGGGCCCCACATCCATGATCGCAATATCTCCCGCTTCAATCTTACGGTTCGCAGGCCCCAGCGGATAATCGCTCAGTGCTGTTCTCGGCCCTGTAACCAGTTCTCCATAAAAAGGATTCATTTCACCGGTTACACGTGAGATACTTTTCTGAACCTCAAACCAGACATCCAGCTCTGTAAATTCCCCATACTCTTTTGAAAGTTCCACCAGTCTGTTTTGCGCTGCATCTGCTGCAAGAGCCGCACATTCCAGTTTTTTGATTTCATCTGCGGTCTTGATCTTTCTTGCATGCTCCATGACCGCTTTAACATCCAGAAGCTGAGCGGTCGGAAAGATTTCTCTAATGCATTCTGCCAGGCAATACGGCGTCGATACAGACTCAATTCCGATCTTTCTGTAGGACTTTTTTCCCTTCAGCAAAGACTTAACAGCCTTTCTGTAGGATTCCACAGGTTCATGCTTTGTAAGATGGCTGAAACATTCGAAAAAAACAGCATCTTCATATCCGGCTCTTATCAGTTTATTTTTATAATATGCAGAAGCAATCAGCTCCAGTTTTCCTTCCTCCACATAAAGCACTGCTGTCACCATTGGAAGTTTTTCTGCCATATCCGCCATAAAACCGCCGAAAAATGGAACATCAAATTCAGAAACGTAAGTTACATTTGCCGGAGAAGTCAGAAATACAACATCATATTCTTCTTCTCTCAGTCGAGCTAACATTCTTTCTTTCATTCTGGATTCTCCTGTGTAAAATTCCTTTAAAACCTTCTCTCTTTCTGAAAATCTGATTCATTTCCCTATGATCTTTTGCAGGTTTTTCTCAGATTTTTCTGCAGCTTTCTTTGTATACATTTAGATAAACATGTTTTCGAAAACTGTTATATAAATTATATTTTCTTTTAGCCAGGAAATCAATATTCTTAATTAACAAGCCTACGAAACTTTTTTGGATATTATATATAATAAACACTGTTTCGTATATTATTTCTGTAATCATAAATCCCATAAATTGACGTAAATATATTGACTCGTATAAATTATTTGTGTAATAATCAATATGAACAGTATTCATCCAGTAAAATACTGCCAATGATTTAAACATAAAGGAGCAACCTGTATGAACATCCGGGATATTGCCGCTGCTGCCCACGTATCCGTAGCAACGGTTTCCAAGGTTATCAACCATAAAGATTCTGAGATCAGTGATGAGACCCGTCAGAAGGTCCTGAGAATTATCAAAGAATATCAGTATACCCCCTATGCCAATCTGAAAACCAGCTTCAACACCGGTAAATCTCAGTTGATTGCAGTCATCGTTCAGGAGGGACTGTATATTTCCAACTATATCTTTCAGATAGAAAAAGAAGCTTCACATCTGGGATATTCTTTGTTGATCTGCACACTTACACATCCTCATTCTGACAGTCTGCGCAAATATATGAAAATACTGGAAGCCCGAAAAGCTGAGGCAATCCTGCTCTGCGTGTCCTCACCGGAACTTCTGGAAGAGGCAGTTTCCTTAAATTATTCCCATATCCCTCTGGCTTTAATAGCTTCATTCACCTCTACTTTATGTACTGTTTTTCATTTAGATTACAAAGCGGTTGCTGAAAAAGCCGTATCTGAGCTTGTTCATTTGGGACACCAGAAGATTGGATGTATTTTAAATGGTGCTGACAGCATTTGTTCCGGTCAGTGCATTCAGGGCTATAAAAACGCCCTTCTCCCGCTTTCGCAATACGGAAACGACTATTATATTGCCACTCATATACAATCGCGACACAAGCTGCAGGAAGAGATTCAGCAGTTCATGAGAGCAAATGTAACCGCCATATTCTGTCAGACATTTCTACTGGCCAACGCAGTTTATGAAATATTAAAAGAAGGAAAATATTATATTCCCTCCAATGTATCGGTGATCTGCACGGAGTCTTCCGCCAGTTCCAGTTATCTGATCCCGCCGCTCACTTCCTGTATATTTGATACGGACAGGATCATTCAGAGTGCTTTGGAATACTTGGTCAGTTGTATTGAAAGCCGCAATCCCCCTTATATTAAAACTTTTACTTTTGAACCCCTTCTGCTTTCCGGTGAAAGCATCGCGCCTCCGGCCTCTGTGGGAAAACAGATTCTTGTTGTTGGGAACTGCAATACAGACATTAATATTCACCTTCCCAAAATGCCCGGAGAAGGTGAAATTCTCAAAACCAGTAATATTTCCATCATCCCGGGAGGAAAAGCCGTCGCCCAGGCTGTGGGAGCCGGCAAACTGAAGGGATCTGTCTATATACTTGGATGTATCGGAAATGATACCGAAGGAAACAGTATACTGAACAGTCTGAAAGCTGCCCATGTCCATGTGGAAGGTTTGACCGTTCTGTCTTCGCTTCCCACCGGACGGGCCTATATATTCATTCCGGATGGCGGAAACAGCAGCATTATCTCTTATCCGGGTGCAAATTCTGCCTACATCAATGCGCACATCAAACCCTTTAAGCATCTGTTTCAATCCTCCGATTATTGCTTGCTGTCTACAGAGATCAATCCTGATCTGATTGGCTACATCATCCGCACCTGTGAAAGATTTCGGACAAAGGTATTTGTGAAGCCCTCTTCCATTCATTCATTTCCGGAAGATCTTTTTTCTAAAATTACGTATTTTATCCCCAGTTCCTATGAACTGGACTGTCTGGTGCCCGGAAGGATGTCCTTTGAAGAAAAAGCAGATCAATTATATCAGAAGGGATGTCAAAATATCATTGTCACGCTGGGAGGAAACGGATGCTATCTGAAAAACGAACAGTATAGTCTGCATATTCCGTCTGCCAACTTCAATGTAGTTGATACGACCGGAGCCGCCAACTGCTTCATTGCTGCCCTGGCAGTTTCTCTGAGTAAAGGCAGCCCTCTCCTGTATGCTATTAGTTATGCAACCTATGCCGCCGGAATCAGCGTTACGCACCCGGGAGTTCAGACTTCCTTTCCGGACACACAGCAGCTTGAGCTCTACCTGGATGAAATACAAGATCTGTATCGTTCTCTTTCCTGAAAATCCCATTGTCAAAAAACGCACCCCTGTCCGTTTGCCAGCCGTGTTGTATGGAATATATCAGACAGAAATTGATTTTCCGTCGTCACGTTCCGTATAAATGCTGAGCAAACAGGCAGGGGTGCGTTTTTTAGCAGTCCCTTTTTATTACCGCTCTTTTATTTCTATAACTCTTTCTGCTATCCTTTCATAAT
Organism: uncultured Lachnospiraceae bacterium; assembly: GCA_951802115.1. Classification (GTDB taxonomy): domain Bacteria; phylum Bacillota; class Clostridia; order Lachnospirales; family Lachnospiraceae; genus Hominiventricola. Next base: position 352,658 of record CATOPL010000001.1, read on the forward strand.
TTCCGCAAATATCGGCATGGCATCCCGGATTGTCTTTTCAGACACACAGTAGGAGATTCTTACATATCCGCTGCATCCAAAACTGTCACTGGGCACAACCAGCACATCATGCTTTTTCGCACGTTCAGAAAAGGCCCGGGCGTCCGCCTCCGGCGCTTTCACAAACAGGTAGAACGCCCCCTGAGGATAAACGCACTCAAAGCCAAGCTTTGTCAGTCCTCCATACAGAAGATCCCGATTATTCTTATAAGCAGAAATATCGCCGGATACATCTGTACAGCGCGCAATTACTTTCTGAAACAGTACCGGAGCACACACATATCCCAGCGCACGTCCTGCACCGGCTACAGCCGCTCTGACATATAAGGAATCGTCTGCTTCATCCGGTACAATGATATATCCGATCCTCTCACCCGGCATTGACAATGATTTGCTGTAGGAATAACATACCAGAGTATTGTGATAATAATTCGGTACAAAGGGCACTACAAGCCCGTCATAAACGATCTCCCGATAAGGCTCATCTGACAGCAGAAAGATCGATGTTCCATATTCTTTCTCTTTCCGCTCCAAAAGCTCCGATAACCGACGAACCGTTGCCTCTGAATAGACTGCACCGCTGGGATTGTTGGGCGAATTGATAATCACTCCTTTTGTCTTTGGGCCAAGAATACGTTCAAGTGCATCAAAATCAATCTGAAAACTCTCCGTATCCGCCGGTGTCACCAGAAGCTTTGCCCCTGCAGTCTCCACCCACACCGCATATTCCGGAAAGAAAGGCGCAAATACAATGAACTCATCCCCTGGATTTGCCAGCGCTTTTATGCTGATGCTCAAAGACGCTGCCGCTCCCACGGTCATGTAAAAATTATCTGCCGTATAGTGAGTACCAAATTTCCTGTTCACGGAATCCGCCAGGACTCCTCTTACCTGAGGATCACCTGCAGCCGGAGAATACCCATGGAGCACCTCCGCAGGCTCTTCGAGAAGCTCAAGAATCGCCTGTTTGATTTCTGTGGGCGCCGGAATACTGGGATTGCCGATGCTGAAGTCATAGACTTTCTCCTCTCCGACGATCTTCTTTCTCTCCAGTCCATAAGCGAACAGTTCCCGGATTACCGAGCTTTTGTTTCCATATTGATACATTTGTTCATTTAACATACTGTCTGTCCCCCAAGTATATTTTTTTGTTTTCCCAGATTCACGTACAGGCACTTTCAAAAATGCTGGCGCCTTTTTTCAAACATCTCTCCTGTCCCATCATTTCATTTTCTTCTGACGGATACAAACATCATACAATCGAAAAAATCCCCACAGCGGACACTCCCGTCCGCCTGTGAGGATCACTCTTGTCTTATAGATTATACCAGCTCCAGCAGCACTTCCATCGCTGCATCACCTTTTCTCTGACCGATCTTCACGATTCTGGTATAACCGCCGTTACGGTTTACATATTTCGGAGCGATCTCATCAAAGATTTTTGCAACCATGTCCACTTCCTGAGTTTTCTTCTTTTTACCCTCTACTGCGGCTTTCACCGGGTAAAGCACCTTCAGCATTTGTCTTCTGGCATGAAGTCTGGAGGGAAGATCTTTCTTGATCTCTTTCTCCACCTCATCGTATACGGTTACTTTTTTACCGTCAACAACTTCTTTGACTCTCTTACCGTCTTTGTCCTTACGGGCAACTTTAGCAGTAACCTTTACCATCTCAAAGTTGTCTTTCTCTTTTACACCCAAAGCAATCAGATGCTCGGCAATCTTGCGCACTTCTTTTGCTTTCGCCTCAGTGGTTACAATCTTACCGTTAAATAACAGCGCAGTTACCTGGCTTCTCAGTAATGCTTTTCTCTGAGAAGAAGTTCTGCTCAGTTTTCTATATCCTGCCATTTTATTTCCTCCATTCGTTGCGCCCTCTGACATGCTTCTTCGGCCTTACTGACAAAGGGTCTGGCATATCAACTTTCAATCTTCCTTCTCAACCTGCTCCGCAGTTTGAAAAGTAGCGGTCGGCCTTCGGCCTCCCTTTATTCTTCACTCTGGCTTAGTTCCAGATTAAGTTCCTTCAGTTTTGCAAGAACTTCTTCCAGCGATTTACGGCCCAGATTCCGAACTTTCATCATATCTTCGGGAGTCCGGTTGCATAATTCCTGTACCGTATTGATACCGGCTCTTTTCAGACAATTATAAGAACGAACCGAAAGTTCCAGTTCATCAATATTCATCTCAAGAACCTTTTCCTTCTCATCGCTCTCCGTCTCCACCATGATCTCTGCAGACTTGGCGTTCTCTGACAGATCAATAAAAAGGCTCAGATGTTCGCTCAGAACTTTGGCTGCCAGGCTGACTGCTTCATCCGGAGCAAGCGTTCCGTTTGTAATTACATCCAATGTCAGCTTGTCATAATCAGTAATCTGACCTACTCGGGTATTTTCCACTGTCAGATTCACACGCTCCACCGGAGTATAAATGGAATCCACTGCAATCACTCCGATCGGCAGTTCATCGTTTTTGTTTTTGTCAGCGCTTACATATCCTCTGCCTTTGGTGATAGTCAGTTCCATGTAGAGTTTACTGTCTGCGCCTCCGTTCAGATGTGCAATCACCACATCCGGATTCAGAATCTCAATATCCGGATCACACTGAATCTCCGCCGCCGTGACAATTCCTTCGCCTTCAAAATCAATATAAGCCACCTTAGCCTCTTCCGAGTCGCTGGTATTTCGAATCGCAAGACTCTTGATGTTCATGATAATCTCTGTTACATCTTCTTTTACACCCGGGATGGAGCTGAATTCGTGAAGCACACCGTCAATCTTTACCTGGCTCACTGCAGCGCCCGGTAAAGAAGAAAGCATAATTCTTCTCAGGGAGTTGCCAAGGGTCGTGCCATAGCCTCTTTCCAATGGTTCCACTACGAATTTGCCATATTTTTTATCTTCTGAAATCTCTGCAATTTCAATCTTGGGTTTATTAAATACTACCACTAAAAAGCCCCTCCTGTTCTATGCTGGGTGACAAAACTGCCGGTTTTCAATTATTTAGAATACAACTCGACGATAAGCATCTCGTTTACCGGAACGTCGATCATATCTCTGGTCGGAAGCTCTTTTACAAGGCCTTTCAGATTCTCAAGGTCCGCATCTAGCCACTCCGGCACCAGTCTGCCGCCGGTTGCCTCTGCAATCGCTTTATAACGGTCAGAACTCTTGCATTTTTCCTTGATCTCAACCGTGTCTCCTGCTTTTACAAGATAAGACGGAATATTTACCTGTTTTCCATTTACGAGCACATGTTTATGGTCAACAATCTGTCTTGCCTCCTGGCGGGTTCTTGCAAAACCGAGGCGGAAGATCACATTGTCCAGTCTCGTCTCCAGCATGATCATCAGATTTTCACCGGTCATGCCTTTCATACGGTCTGCTTTCTCGTAATAATTACGGAACGGCTTTTCCAGTACGCCGTAGATGAATTTTGCTTTCTGTTTTTCCTTCAGCTGAAGACCATACTCGGAAACCTTTTTGTTTCCCCTCTGAGAATTCCTTTTGGATTTTTTATCGATTCCTAAATAAACCGGATCCAGGCCAAGGGACCGGCATCTTTTAAGGACTGGTGTTCTGTTAATCGCCATCTTTCATACCCTCCTGATCAGACTCTTCTACGTTTTGGTGGACGACAGCCGTTATGCGGCACCGGAGTCACATCCGTGATACTGATAACCTCAAGCCCGCATGCCTGCAATGCGCGGATTGCAGCTTCTCTGCCTGAACCAGGTCCTTTTACGAATACATCTACTGTCTTTAAACCGTGAATCAACGCCGCCTTTGTGGCAGTCTCTGCAGCCATCTGCGCTGCATACGGAGTAGATTTCCTTGAACCTCTAAAACCAAGACCTCCGGCACTTGCCCAACTCAGAGCATTACCCTCTGCATCGGTCAGGGTAACGATCGTATTATTAAAAGATGACTGGATATGTGCCTGTCCGCGTTCAACGTTTTTCTTAATACGCTTTTTTGTCACTTTTTTCGCAACTCTAGCCATTTCTAAACTAACCTACTTTCTTCTGCTTCTAACTTGTCAACTGTTTCTGTTATTTCTTCTTATTTGCCACGGTCTTCTTCGGGCCTTTTCTGGTTCTTGCGTTGGTCTTCGTCTTCTGACCGCGCACCGGAAGGCTCTTACGATGACGAACGCCTCTGTAACATCCGATCTCCTGAAGTCTCTTAATATCCATGGCAATCTGTCTTCTCAGATCACCTTCTACCGTCTGAGTCTGATCGATCACAGAACTGATTCTTTTCACCTCGTCATCTGTCAGATCTCTGACACGGGTATCGGGATTCACGCCTGCTTCTTTCAGAATACGGTTTGAACTTACTCTTCCAATCCCATAGATATAAGTCAGGCCGATCTCCACGCGCTTCTCTCTTGGTAAATCTACACCAGCAATACGAGCCATTGTGATTATTCCTCCATTTTCTTCTACTACAATATTTTCCTAAATGAGGCAGCGAATGACGGATTCCACCCGTCTGCCCAAATGAGTAAAAACTCATTCTTTCCGGTACTTGCAGCAAGCCGCTCCATCCTTCCCGGTTTCAGGTAACATCTCTCCAATGAATAATCGTCCACTTTCAGTCTTTTATATATATCAGTTGTCCCACACCTCCGTGTGTTTCAACTGCAGCCGCCATATGAAAAAACTACAAGTGCTAACATTCACAGACTGTTAGCCCTGTCTCTGTTTGTGTTTTGGATTTTCACAGATTACTCTGATACTACCTTTTCTCTTGATGATTTTGCACTTTTCGCAAATAGGTTTCACCGATGATCTAACCTTCACAGTAAAGTCCTCCTTTCATCGTTTCCTTCCCAGGGGCACACTTACCCCTAAAATCATGCCTGTATATTATATCAGAGGCATATACAGAATGCAAGTAAAATTTGTAAATTTTTCGACGGTTTTTCCCGGTTCTGTTACTTTTCATACCCTTGCTGCTGTGTGCAGATAAGCCCGGAAGACTTATCTGCCACAATGAGTAAGCAAACTGCGCGGATGTGAAAACCAGTCTGATTTCCGCCTATTTATCCCGCCAGATGATCCTTCCTTTAGAAAGATCATAGGGAGACATTTCGATTGTCACTTTATCTCCCGGCAGAATACGAATAAAATTCATCCGCAGCTTTCCGCTGATATGAGCAAGTACTTTGTGCCCGTTTTCCAGTTCAACCTGGAACATGGCATTTGGCAGTTTCTCTATTACAGTTCCCTCAATTTCAATTACATCTGCTTTCGACATATTTATCCTCCCGCCGTTTTCGGCTCTCTGATTGAATCATTTGCTTAATCGGTTCATTTTGAAGCGGTTTTTTATTTTCAAGGGCTTCTCTCACCGGCTCTGCATAACGGTGAATCACCTGAATGTGCCTGATCTTCTTTTTTTTAGGTTTTTCCACTGTCCGTAAAATACCATCCACTAACCATACATATTCTGCTTCTGCACGGATTATGACATAAAGTCTTCCCTGATCATGTCCGGCAATGGATCGCGCCAGCATGCCTTCCTCGATCTTTCTCATACATTTCCTCCTGCATCAGGTATGAAGCGTCAGTATCTCCGGTTCCCCGTCTGTAATCAATATCGTATTCTCATAATGAGCAGACGGTTTACGATCTCTGGTCACCACGGTCCATTCATCCTCCAGCCAGTCTACTTTCCAGGTTCCCATATTGATCATCGGTTCAATGGCTAGCGTCATACCGGGAATCAGCTTCATTCCTTTTCGTTTCTCCCGAAAATTCGGAATCTGCGGATCTTCATGCAGACTGGTTCCGATTCCATGTCCTACCAGATCCCTTACAATTCCGTAGCCGAACCGGCTTACATAATCGTCAATAGCCGCAGAGATATCAAAAAGATGATTTCCCGCTTTCGCCATCCGGATTCCTTCAAAAAAGCTTCTTTTTGTTACATCCATCAGGTTCTGAATTCGTGGATCGATCTTTCCTACCGCGTGCGTCCTGGCCGCATCAGAATGATATCCTTTGTAAATCAGCCCGGCATCCAGACTGACGATGTCTCCTTCTTTCAGAATCCGGTCTTTCCTGGGAATGCCGTGTACCACTTCCTCGTTAACAGATACGCAGATAGAAGCAGGAAATCCTCCGTAATCCAGAAAGTTAGGCGTACACCCCAGTTTTCTGATCAGCCGGTCTCCATACTCATTGATATCCATGGTAGAGATACCCGGACGAATCATCCTGCCCATCTCATCATGAACAATTTCCAGCAGTCTTCCTGCCTCCCGCATCAATTCAATCTCTTTCGCAGATTTAATCGTGACTGCCATTCTCTATGCTCCCAGTATATCCACGATCGCCTGAAATACATCTTCCATGCCCATCGTTCCGTTTACATCTCTCAGAATCCCTTTTTTGCTGTAAAAATCAATCAGCGGCTGAGTCTGCTCATGATAAACCCCCAGACGCTTCTGTACCGTTTCCGGCTTATCGTCATCTCTTAAAATCAGCTCCGCACCGCACATATCACAGATACCTTCTTTTTTTGTCGGCGCATAAGCCAGATGATAGGTTGCGCCACATCCCACACATGCACGGCGCCCGCCCATTCTGTTCACAATATTATCATCCGGAACATCTACATTGATTGCATAGTCCACAGATTCGCCCACCGCAGACAGCGCTTTTTCCAGACTTTCCGCCTGCGGAATCGTTCTTGGAAAACCGTCGAGAATATAACCTTTTTTGCAGTCCTCCTGCTGTACGCGGTCGACAACCAGATCACATACCAGCTCATCCGGAACCAGCAGCCCCTGATCCATATAAGTTTTTGCTTTTTTCCCGAGTTCTGTCCCGTTTTTTATATTTGCCCGAAAAATATCGCCGGTAGAAATATGCGGAATCTGATATTTCTCAGCAATTTTTTTTGCCTGGGTTCCTTTACCGGCACCCGGGGCTCCTAACATAATTATTTTCATAATAGTCTTCTCCATTTTTTACCATAATTATACTTCTGTATACTTTTTTATGTAAAGTTCTAAAAAGCCTGTACGAAACAACCACAGGGGTGCTTCCGTACAGGCTCTTTTATCTGCACTGATTAATCGTTCAGGAAGCCTTTATAGTAACGTACCAGCATCTGAGATTCGATCTGTTTCAGTGTTTCCAGAACGACACCCACGATGATGATGATTGAAGTTCCCCCAAAAGATACATTGGCTCCAAAAACGCCGTTGAATATGATGGGGATCACACATACTATGATCAGTCCTACTGCTCCGATAAATACAATGTAATTTAAAATCTTGCTGAGATATTCCGTCGTTGGCTTGCCTGGCCGGATACCAGGGATAAACCCACCCTGCCGCTTCATGTTATTGGCTATTTCTATTGGATTAAAGGTAATCGACGTGTAGAAATATGCAAAAAACACGACTAACACAATGTATACCAGAAGTCCAATGGAATAGACCGGCTGATGCGGATTACACCAGCTGGACTGACTTAAACCTGTCAGAATCTTCGCACCGATGCCTGTACCCCCTGTCTTGCCCAGCAAAGATGCTATGACACCCGGAAAACTCATCAGTGAGGAAGCAAAAATCACAGGAATCACACCTGCCGTATTCACTTTCAGCGGAATGTTGGTGGACTGTCCGCCTACCATTTTGCGCCCCTGCATCTTCTTGGCATACTGTACCGGGATCCGGCGTTCTCCGCCTTGAAGAAAGATGACAAAAACCACTGTCACCAGAACAACTGCCAGTATAATTATTGCCGCCAGTACGCCATTCAGGATCGTTTTTCCCTTGATAAACTGCGTATACAGATCAATAAAATCATCGGGAATACGGGATACAATATTGATCAGGAGTACAATGGAAATTCCGTTCCCGACTCCATGTTCTGTGATTTCTTCACCAATCCACATCAAAAAGGCGCTTCCGGCAGTCATAGCCGCCACAACCACGATCATATTGGGAATCGTAGCCGACTGCAAAAGACCTCTTCCGCCAAAACCAATCGTCATGGCCGTACCTTCAATCAGCGCCAGCGCAACCGTCAGATAACGGGAAAACGTCTGAATTTTCTTCCTTCCATCCTCGCCTTCCTTCTGCATCTCTTCCAGCTTCGGGATGGCAATGGTCAGAAGCTGCATAATAATGGAAGATGTGATGTAAGGTGTAATACCAAGTGCAAACAGTGACATGCTGGTAAAAGACCCCCCGGTAAACGCATCAAAAAAATTGAATGCGTCACCGGTCTGTGCTGCGAACCACTCAGCAAAATAATCTCTGTTCACTCCTGGAATCGGCATCTGAGAACCAAACCTTACGACCACGAGCATTAAAAATGTGAAGATCAGCTTCTTTCGAATATCTTCAATTTTAAATGCGTTCCGTAATGTTTTAAACATCAGATCACCTCGGCTTTTCCACCAAGAGCTTCAATTTTGGCAGCTGCACCTGCTGAAAATGCATTTGCCTGAACTGTAAGTTTCTTAGTTAATTCTCCATTTCCAAGAATCTTCACTCCGTCTCTCGGGTTCTTAACGATTCCTTCTGCAATCAGAGTCTCAACAGAAACTGTACTGTCATTGTCAAATCGTTCGAGAACGCTTACATTGATACCGACGATCTCTTTCGTATTGCGGTTTGTAAAACCTCTCTTCGGAATTCTCCTGTATAACGGCATCTGGCCGCCCTCAAATCCGGGTCTCGGAGCTCCGGAACGGGCTTTCTGGCCTTTATGGCCCTTGCCTGCCGTCTTGCCATTTCCCGAACCATGTCCGCGGCCTCTTCTGAAGTTATTACTCTTTTTCGAACCTTCCGCATACGTTAAATTCGATAAATCCATTGTGACACCTCCTTAACTGTAAAATAATCAGATTTCTTCCACCTTCACCAGGTGTCTCACATGCCAAATCATGCCACGAACTGCTTCATTGTCCGGCATCTCAACCGTCTTGTTCAGCTTCCTGAGGCCGAGCGCTTCTACAGTTGCCTTCTGCTTTGGAACCGCTCCGATCGGAGATTTTACTAATGTGATTTTTAATTTCTCTGCCATGTTCATTCTCCTTTCTTATGCCATGATTTCGTCTACAGATTTCCCACGTTTCTTAGCAATTTCATCCGGAGAAGCCACGCCCTTCAGTCCTTCGATAGTCGCCAGCACAACATTCTGCTTGTTATTGGAACCAAGGGACTTGGTACGGATATTTTTTACTCCCGCAAGCTCTACAACGGCACGTGCCGGTCCTCCTGCGATGATACCGGTACCTTCCGGAGATCTCTTCAGCAGTACGGAAGAACTTCCGTATCTGCCCGTATTATCATGAGGAATACTGTTATTTTCATCCAGTGCAACAGTTACCAGTTTCTTCACAGCATCTTCTTTTCCTTTGCGGATCGCTTCCGGAATTTCAGTGGCTTTTCCAAGACCAGCGCCTACGTGACCATTGCCGTCACCTACGACCACCAGAGCTGTGAAACGCATGCTGCGGCCGCCTTTGACGGTCTTGCTTACACGCTTAATTGACACTACTTTTTCAGTTAATTCAAACTGACTTGCATCAATGATCTCATGTCTCATGTCTTTTTCCTCCTCCTCTAAAATTCCAGACCGGCTTCACGGGCTGCTTCTGCGAGCACTGCAATCTTGCCCTGATAAATGAAACCGCCGCGGTCAAATACGACCACTTTAATGCCTTTTTCAAGCGCTCTTTCTGCGATCACTTTTCCAAGATATGCTGCTGCATCAACGTTGTTGGTCTTCTCAAGTTCTGCCTTTACTTCCTTCTGTACTGTAGAAGCGGATACCAGAGTGTTTCCCACGGTGTCGTCGATAATCTGCGCATACATATGATTATTGCTTCTGAACACTGCCAGACGCGGTCTGTCTGCTGTACCGCTGATGTGATGACGTAATCTGTAGTGTTTCTTAGCGCGTACTTCGCTTCTTGATTTCTTACTGACCATCTTTACACTCTCCTCACTTATTTTTTACCAGTCTTACCAACTTTACGTCTGATCACTTCGGTCTCATACTTGATACCCTTGCCCTTATATGGCTCCGGTCTCCTCTTGTCACGAATCTCAGCCGCATACTGTCCGACCTTCTCTTTGTCAATACCTTTCACGGTAATCTTGTTGCCTTCCACAACTGCCTCCACGCCTTCCGGATCCTCCATCTCAACCGGATGAGAATATCCCAGATTCAGCGTCAGCTTTTTACCGGATTTAGAACAGCGGTAACCAACACCATTCACCTCCAGAACCTTTGTGAAACCGGCATGAACACCAGTTACCATGTTGGAGATCAGGGTCCTTGTCAGACCGTGTAAAGATTTCATTTTTTTCAGATCGCTGGGTCTTGTCACAACCACATGACCGTCTTCTACCTTGATCGTCATTTCTGCGGGAAGCACTCTTTCCAGTGTTCCTTTCGGACCTTTTACGGTCACTTTATTTCCCTCAGCAACTGTCACGGTGACTCCTTCCGGGATAGCTACCGGTAATCTTCCGATACGGGACATAGTCTAAAATCCTCCTTACTTAGATTTTCGGAAGGGACGTCTGCGTCCCTTCTGTTTTCAGCACTCTGGAAAAATTACCAGACGAATGCCAGAACCTCACCGCCTACATTCAGCTCTCTTGCCTTCTTATCGGTCATAACACCCTTGTTCGTGGATACAATGGCGATTCCCAGACCGCCAAGTACCTTCGGCATATCATTTCTGCCCGCATACACGCGTAAGCCGGGTTTGGAAATTCTTTTAATGCCGGCAATGATTTTGTCGTTTTTGTCTTTTCCATATTTTAAGGTAATACGAATATCTTTAAAATTTCCGTTATTTACCAGATCATACTTCTCAACGTAACCTTCATCTACCAGAATGTCCGCGATCGCCAGCTTCATCTTAGATGCCGGAATATCCACAGTATCATGCTTTGCAGTATTTGCGTTACGGATTCTTGTAAGCATATCCGCGATTGGATCGTTCGTTGTCATAGCAAATGCCTCCTCTCTCTATAATTACCAGCTTGCCTTCTTCACTCCCGGAATCTGACCTGCATAAGCCAGCTCACGGAAGCAGATCCTGCAGATTCCATATTTTCTCAGGTAAGCATGTGGACGACCACAGATTCTGCAGCGGCTGTATTCTCTAGTAGAGAATTTCTGTCTGCGCTGCTGTTTTACTTTCATCGATGTCTTAGCCATGAAATTCCCTCCTATCTTGCAAATGGCATATTGAATAAGCTTAACAGATAACGTGCTTCCTCATCTGTCTTGGCAGTCGTAACAAAGATAATGTCCATACCTCTTACTTTATCTACCTTATCATATTCAATCTCCGGGAAAATCAGCTGTTCCTTGATACCAAGTGCATAGTTCCCTCTGCCGTCAAATGCATTCGGGTTCACACCGCGGAAGTCACGTACACGCGGCAGCGCCAGGTTCACCAGGCGGTCAACGAACTCATACATTCTCTCACCGCGCAGAGTTACTTTACATCCGATTGCCATACCTTCACGGATCTTAAAGTTTGCAACAGAATTCTTTGCTTTTGTCACAACTGCTTTCTGTCCGGCGATTGTCTCTAGATCCTTCACGGCAGAATCCAGAATCTTGGCATTCTCTTTTGCCTCGCCGACACCCATGTTGATGACCACTTTGTTCAGCTTCGGCACTTCCAGTGCGTTCTTATATCCAAATTTTTTCATCATGGCGTCCATGATTTCATTTTTATACTGTTCACTGAGTCTACTCAACTTCTTACGCCCTCCTCTCTTCCAGATTAATCGATCACTTTACCGGTTGCCTTGGCAACACGGACCTTCTTGTCCCCATCCATCTTATAACCGATTCTGGAAACCTTGCCGTCGCTGATATACATGACGTTGGAAGCGTTGATCGGGCCTTCCTGGTGGATGATTCCGCCCTGCTGATTCGCCATGGACGGTTTTGTATGCTTTGTAATCATATTTACGCCTTCCACAAGAACGGTGTTGTTCTTATGGTTTACCGCGATCACTTTACCCTCGCTGCCTTTATCAGTACCGGCAATGACTCTCACGGTGTCGCCTTTTTTGATCTTCATTGTAGACATATTCCGATACCTCCTATAATACTTCCGGAGCGAGGGAAACGATCTTCATGAACTGTTTCTCACGAAGCTCTCTTGCTACCGGTCCAAAGATACGGGTTCCTCTCGGGTTCTTATCTTCCTTGATGATCACGGCTGCGTTTTCATCAAAACGGATGTAGGAACCGTCTTTACGGCGTGCGCCTTTTACTGTACGCACAACGACTGCTTTTACGACATCACCTTTTTTGACAACACCGCCTGGTGTTGCATCTTTAACGGTGGCAACAATAATATCACCGATATTTGCATATCTTCTGGTAGAGCCGCCCATCACGCGGATGCAGAGTAATTCTTTTGCACCGGTGTTGTCAGCAACTCTGAGTCTTGTTTCCTGCTGTACCATTGCGGCATCCTCCTATCTGGCTTTTTCAATAATACTGACCAGTCTCCATCTTTTGTCCTTGGACAGCGGTCTGGTCTCCATGACTTTTACGGTATCGCCGATTCCGCACTCATTGTTCTCATCATGGGCTTTTAATTTATAAGTTTTCTTAACGATCTTTCCATAGAGCGGATGCTTTACATGGTTCTCTACAGCAACCACGATCGTCTTATCCATCTTGTCGCTGACGACTTTGCCGACACGAGTTTTTCTCAGATTTCTTTCCATGATTCTCTATCTCCTTTCTCAAACTGATCTCGCAGAATCTCACGCATGCTTTTCAGCGATAACAGTCTGAATCCGGGCGATGTTCTTACGAACTTCTTTGATCCTTGCAGTGTTATCCAGCTGGTTCGTCGCGTTCTGGAATCTCAGGTTGAAAAGTTCCTTTTTCGCAGCTACTAATTCTGTATTTAATTCAGAAGCTGATTTTGCCTTTAAATCTTCTACATACTTATTAATTTTCACTGTTATCACCGCCTTCTAAGTCTGCACGGGAGACGACTTTGCATTTGCAGGGTAACTTGTGGGTAGCAAGACGCAGCGCTTCTCTTGCGACTTCCTCTGTCACGCCGGAGATCTCGAACATTACACGTCCCGGTTTCACTACTGCCACCCAGTACTCCAGTGTTCCTTTACCGGAACCCATACGAGTCTCAGCCGGTTTGTTGGTTACAGGTTTATCCGGAAAAATCTTAATCCAGACTTTACCGCCACGCTTGATATAACGGGTCATGGCAATACGGGCTGCCTCAATCTGATTGGATTTGATCCAGCACGGCTCCACAGCGACAATACCGTATTCACCATTCGTGATCTTATTACCTCTAAGCGCCTTGCCCGCCATGGAACCACGGAACTGTTTGCGGCGTTTTACTCTCTTTGGCATTAACATTATTTATCGCTCCCTTCCTTTGCTGCCTTTGTTGGAAGAATCTCGCCCTTGTAGACCCATACCTTGACACCGATCTTGCCGTAGGTGGTATCTGCCTCAGCGAACCCATAATCAATATCTGCTCTCAATGTATGCAGCGGGATCGTGCCGTCGGAATAAGTCTCCGTACGCGCCATATCCGCTCCGCCAAGACGTCCGGAACAGGATGCCTTGATTCCCTTTGCGCCGGATTTCATTGCTCTGCCCATGCAGGATTTCATTGCACGGCGGAAAGAGATACGGTTTTCCAGCTGCTGCGCAATATTCTCAGCTACCAGCTGGGCCTCGCGGTCTGCTCTCTTGATCTCCTTGATATCAACGACAACTTTCTTTGTCGTCATTTTCTGAAGTTCATTCCTTACCTTTTCAATCTCAACGCCGCCCTTACCGATAATCATACCCGGCTTTGCAGCAGAAATCGTGATCTTTACGCGGTCAGAAGTTCTTTCGATCTCAATCTTGGAAACTCCTGCGTTATATAATTTCTTTTTCAGGAACTTTCTGAGCTGATAATCTTCCACCAGGCAGTCTGCGAAATCAGCTTCAGCGTACCATTTAGAATCCCAATCCTTGATTACACCGACTCTAAGGCCGTGCGGGTTTACTTTCTGTCCCATGATTGCCCTCCTTATTTCTTCTCGTCAAGCACGATCGTGATATGGCTCATCCTCTTCTCGATGCGATAAGCGCGGCCCTGTGCTCTTGGTCTGATCCTCTTCATGGTCGGTCCTTTGTTTGCGTAGCACTCTGCAACATAAAGATTGTCAGCACTCATTCCGTTGTTGTTCTCCGCGTTGGCAATAGCGGATTTTAATAATTTCTCTATCAGTGTAGATGCATATCTCGGGCTGTACGTAACGATACCGAGTGCAGTCTGCACATCTTTACCTCTGATGGCGTCTAATACGAAGCATGCCTTCTGAACAGAAACACGTGCATAAGATAACTTTGCAGACGGTCTTTGATCCTTCTGGGCATTTCTCTCTCTCTTGATCTGACTTCTGGATCCTTTTGCCATTAGATGAAACCTCCTTCCAAAAATTAAGGTAACTGTTCCGTACCTTCACAGTTACTATGCAAAATCCATTTAAGATCGCCTGCGGCGATGGGATTTTGCACTCCTGAATCATGTTCTTATGGTCTCAGCAGCAGGTGCTTCGACCTGTGCTGGACAACTGCATATTACGATTATTAACGTCTGGACTTCTTCTCGTCTTTGCCATGACCTCTGTAAGTTCTGGTAGGTACGAACTCGCCGAGCTTGTGACCGACCATATCCTCGGTAACGTATACCGGCACATGTTTTCTCCCGTCATGAACTGCAAATGTATGGGAAACCATCTGCGGGAAGATGGTGGAACGGCGGGACCAGGTCTTGATCACGGCCTTATTTCCGCTTGCGTTCATTGCGTCTACTTTTTTCAGTAAGCTAGCATCTGCAAATGGTCCTTTTTTTAATGAACGAGCCATTGGTGAAACCTCCTCTTAATTATTTAAACGTTCTGCCGTCTCTTCTTCTTACGATCAGCTTATTGGACTTCTTGTTCTTCTTCCTAGTCTTCAGTCCAAGGGCCGGTTTACCCCACGGAGTACACGGACCCGGACGACCGATACCGGTCTTGCCCTCGCCGCCGCCGTGCGGATGGTCGTTGGGGTTCATAACAGAACCACGGACGGTAGGTCTGATACCCATGTGGCGTTTTCTTCCTGCTTTACCAATGTTGATCAGGTTGTGCTCGCCGTTGCCTACAACACCGATCGTTGCGCGGCAGTTGATGGGCACCATTCTCATTTCACCAGATGGCATACGAAGAGTCGCATACTTTCCTTCTTTTGCCATAAGCTGTGCACTGTTGCCTGCGGAACGGACCAGCTGTCCTCCCTTACCTGCATACAGCTCCACATTGTGAACCATCGTACCAACCGGAATATTCTCCAGAGGCAGACAGTTGCCCAGATGCACCTCTGCTTCCGGTCCGTTCATGACCGTCATACCATCGGTCAGACCCTGCGGTGCAAGGATATATGCTTTCTCACCGTCTGCATAGCAGATCAGTGCAATATTGGCAGTTCTGTTCGGATCATATTCAATTCCGATAACCTTTGCCGGAATTCCGTCTTTTCTTCTTTTAAAATCAATGATCCTGTATTTTCTCTTATGTCCGCCTCCACGGTGTCTTACTGTAATTTTACCCTGTGCATTACGTCCGGCATTTTTCTTCAGAGAAGTCACAAGAGATTTCTCCGGAATGCTCTTGGTGATCTCTGCGAAATCATATCCGGACATATGTCTTCTGGACGGTGTATATGGGCTGTAAGTTTTGATTCCCATTACTTTGTCTCCTTTCGATCTACTTTAATTATCATGTTTGTAGTAAACATATAGGCTGGCGATCCCTTCGGACTCTTTACAGTCCCTCAAAGATCTCGATCTCTTTACTGTCAGCGGTAAGCTGTACGATCGCCTTCTTAGTCTTGGCCGTCTTTCCCACAACCATGCCGCGTCTCTTTTTCTTGCCTTCGCAGTTCATGGTGTTGACACTTTTCACTTTTGTTCCGGCGAACATTTTTTCAACTGCCTCTTTTACCTGAGACCTGGTTGCATCGGTGTGTACGAGGAAAGTATATTTTTTCTCGCCCATGGCAGCCATGCTCTTTTCGGTAATTACCGGCTTGAGGATAACATCATAGTATTTAATATCAGCCATTACGCATATACCTCCTCGATGGTTGCGACAGCTGCCTTCGTAACGATCAAGGTATTGTATTTCAGAATATCATATACGTTGATGGTATTGGTCAGAGCTGTCTGGACATTTTCAATGTTTCTTGCAGACTTTACCACGTTCTGATCATTCTCATTCAGAACCACCAGTGCCTTGGATACGTTCAGTGCATCCAGAACCGCCTGCATTTTCTTGGTCTTAATCTCATCAAACTTCAGATCCTCGAGAACGATAAGCTTCTTCTCCTGAACCCTGCTGGTCAGAACAGATTTGAGCGCCAGTCTCTTCTCCTTTTTATTCAGTCTGATTGTATAATCTCTCGGAGTCGGAGCAAAAACGACACCGCCGCCGGTCCACTGAGGAGATCTCGTAGAACCCTGACGGGCATGTCCGGTTCCTTTCTGTCTCCACGGCTTTCTTCCACCGCCGGAAACCTCGGAACGTGTCTTTGCTTTCTGAGTTCCCTGTCTTTTATTCGCAAGCTGTGCAACGACTGCCATGTGTACCAGATGCTCGTTTACATCCACACCGAATACCGCATCGCTTAATTCCATCGTGCCGACTTCTTTGCCTTCCATATTATAAACAGATACGTTTGCCATTTGTGTGTTCCTCCTTTCCCTTCAAACCTTACTTACCGGATTTGACCGTTTCTTTGATGGTAACTAAAGCTTTCTTAGGTCCTGGTACCGCACCTTTTACCAACAATAAATTGTTCTCTGCATCCACTTTTACGATCTCCAGATTCTGAATGGTGATCTGTTTGGCTCCCATATGTCCGGGCATCCCTTTTCCTTTGAATACTTTACTCGGATCAGAACATGCGCCGTTGGAACCCTGATGACGATGGAATTTGGAACCATGAGTCATCGGTCCTCTGTGCTGTCCCAGTCTCTTGATCGCGCCCTGGAAACCTTTTCCTTTGGAGATTGCCGTCGCATCAATCTTGTCGCCTGCCGCGAAGATATCTGCCTTGATCTCCTGCGCCACTGCATACTCAGCAGCATTCTCTAATTTCAGCTCTCTGACAAATCTCTTATAAGCAACGCCCGCTTTGTCAAAGTGTCCTTTTTTCGGTTTGTTCACCAGTTTTTCCCTGATGTCAACGAAGCCAACCTGTACGGCACTGTATCCATCATTTTCTTCCGTCTTGACCTGAGTCACGACACATGGACCAGCCTGCAACACCGTAACGGGGGTTAAAATGCCGTCTTCGTTGAAGATTTGCGTCATTCCGACTTTTGTCGCTAAAATAGCTTTCTTCATTCTTTCTTTCCTCCTGTTTTCTCTACAGCGGAATACCTTGTAATAAGGAATTCATTCTAGCCGCAGGAATTGATTTTTGTTCTCGGCACAATACGCCGTGCAGTTCGATTCCGCTTCGCTTCATCTCACCGGGCGCTGTGCGCCCTACATGTCTGCTGCGAAATCGTCTGCTGCAAGCTTGCTTGCACAGCCATTTCTCATCATCCATGCACAGCTTACTTAGTCTTCATTTTAATATCAACATACACACCTGCAGGCATCTCAAGACGGGACAGAGCGTCTACCGTCTTCTGCGTCGGTGCAATGATATCAATCAGTCTCTTATGAGTTCTCTGCTCAAACTGTTCGCGGGAATCTTTGTACTTGTGTACCGCACGGATGATCGTGATCACTTCCTTCTTTGTCGGAAGCGGTACCGGTCCACTCACCTTGGATCCCGTTTTCTTCACCGTCTCGATGATTTTCTTAGCAGATGCATCGATCAGCTGGTGATCATAAGCTTTCATTGTGATTCTCATTACCTGACTTGCCATAAAAAAAGTCGCCTCCTTATTCGTACTTCTGACTACCAGTACGACAAGCGGTGACTGTACACTCTCCCGTGTGTATCATTCGATTCACACACGTCGTTTCCTTCCCTTCGAAGGACAGTTTCTGTTTGTACAGTGACTTGTCGCCAGTTTGCTAACTTGACATTCGCTCCACGGAAAACCCGCACTTCTGTACGGCAACCTCGCGTTTCATCGCTATCAATGTCACAACGGATATCATTATAAAGGAAAGATCTGTATTTTGCAAGCACTTTTTCAAGTTTTTAATATTATTTCGACATCCGACGCCGGTCATTCCCAGCTTCGAATCTCCTGATCTTTTCCGATCCATGATTCCAGCCAGTCGGAGCGAACCGCTTCTGCAGACACCTCAATCGTAAATGTCTTCTCCGCGACATCATTATCCCATTCGTCCGGTATGGTCACCTGACTGCAGACCGGTACAATATTTCCGGCGCTTACCTTGTCCTGATAATAGTAATAATTATTTTCCCCTTCCAGCCAGCCATCGCAAAACCGGATTCCACTGCAAAGTTCCTGTATCTTCTGCCGGCGCTCTGCACTCTTTTCCTCATCCTCTCCCGGCTGTTCTTCAAAAATCCCGCCGAATTCCAGCCGTATGCGAATATACGCATCAGGGGATGTCCCATCAAGAATGACCGCCGGCTCCCAGACGGAACTTTCTCCCGGAAGAAGTCCTGTCACCCGCTCCGCCTCATAGCCTTCTTCCGAGTTCAGAAGACAGAGTTCCAGATGGACCGGAGCCAGGTGAACAGCACTGACCGTCTCCTGCTCTTTTCGAAAACACAGCACGGACAGCACAATCCCCACAGCCATCGCCAGACAGCCCAGAACCCCTGCGACAAAGATCTGCTTCCTGCTCACTCCTCCCAGACCTCCTTCTCTTCCTGACGCAGCAGCGCCCCATCCATCCACGACAGCAGACAGACCATGACTACCAGCATGATAACTCCCGCTTTTCCTGCCATACTCGATAAATAACCGGCAAGCTGTCCCAGATGCGGAATACAGAAAAACGGTATTCCCACGATTTTCTCAAACGGCGTTGCCGCAACATCTTCCAGTACATTGGCATCGCCTTTTGTATAAATTTCTTCCTTTTCTGTATCAATCCGGATGATCCGGTGAGTAACCAGTGTCTCTTCATCTTCCAGATGAAAGGTTACAGCTGTTCCTTCTGTAAGCTCGGACGCTTCGGTCCCCCTGACATAGAGCATGCTGCCTCTTGGATAAGCAGGCTCCATACTCCCGCTCTGTACGATCAGAGGATGAATGCCAAACAGCCCCGGCAATACCAGAAGAACCGTCAGCACCCCGAGCACCCCGCAGATCGCCAGGGCAA
Source organism: uncultured Lachnospiraceae bacterium (assembly GCA_951802115.1). GTDB lineage: Bacteria > Bacillota > Clostridia > Lachnospirales > Lachnospiraceae > Hominiventricola. The sequence goes on from CATOPL010000001.1 coordinate 372,049, forward strand.
GTCCTTTGCACAAATATCTCATATCTGCACCTCTCCTGCTCTTTTCTATAAAAATAATAAGGAATGGCATAAAAAACCATTCCTTACATATATATTCCAAAAATCAGGAGATTATGCATAAAACAGCAAAATATCAAAACGCTGACCACCTGCCGCTGGCGCCGCAGGGAAGAATCAGTCCGTTTTTGCTCACCGGCAGTCCTACTTCCTGCGCGTCCACAATCCCGCCCCGGTTTCCAAGTTCCGTCCCCAGCAGATAAGCCAGCACCGCTGGCTGCAAACCAGTCGTATAGGAGTTAATCAAAAAGAAAAGAGGCTGTTCGCTCAAAAGCTCTGCACAAAGCTTTACCAGCGGATGCACCGCATCTTCAATTTTCCAGATCTCCCCTTTTGGCCCCCGTCCATAAGACGGAGGGTCCATGATCACCGCATCGTAGTGATTACACCTGCGGATCTCCCGCTCCACGAATTTCCGGCAGTCATCTACCAGCCAGCGGACAGGAGCAGAAGCAAGTCCGGAAGCCGACGCATTCTCTTTCGCCCAGCCGACCATCCCTTTGGAGGCATCCACATGCGTCACACTGGCTCCGGCTGCAGCTGCGGCCAGTGTAGCGCCACCGGTGTAGGCGAACAGATTCAGCACCTTTACCGGACGTCCTGCAGCCCGTATCTTTTCAGAGAACCAGTCCCAGTTCGCCGCCTGTTCCGGGAAGAGACCTGTATGTTTAAAACTAAAAGGTTTCAGATGGAAGCTCAGTCCCAGCTTCTGATAGGAAATGCTCCATTGCTGCGGCAGGTCAAAAAACTCCCATTCCCCACCGCCCTTTGCGCTGCGGTGATAATGTCCGTTCATCTTTCTCCAGCCCTGATGTTCTCTTTTTGTATCCCAGATGACCTGTGGATCCGGGCGAACCAAAAGGTATTCTCCCCAACGCTCCAGCTTCTCTCCCCGGGATGTGTCAATAACTTCATAGTCCTGCCAGTTTTCTGCTATAAACATACGCTCATGCCTTTCTTCCTGAATTATATCTTATTGAACGTTCACAGTTCAATAAGTATACTTATCAATAAATACAGCCGCCAACCCGGACACCCGCTATGGATAGTCTTTCTTTTCAGGCCCATTGAAGAGCAATTTTCAAACACGCTTCAGGCTGCATATAAACAAATTCCGAAATGTTATTTTCCATATTTTAATATAAATCCGCCAAAAAGAAAAGCTGAATTCCCGAATTCCGTCTCAAATCTTGCACATGTGGTTTTTTTCATGTACAATAATACCGTCGTTTGGCAATGACACGCACGATCGAAAGAAGCAAAAACCAACCCGACCATTGGCATTTATCATTCATACTTATTGAACTTCTGATATTCGATACGGTATGGGAAAGGACAGGGGAAAAGCCCTCTGACAGTCATATGCTTACAGAAAAAAGACAGGAAGAAATTCTGAAACTGCTGGATGCAAAAGGAAGCGTAACCGTCCAGGAACTGACAGAATATTTTCAGGCTTCTGAATCCACCATACGCAGAGATCTGAACGGCCTTGCCAAAAGAGGAGAACTGGTAAAAGTATTCGGCGGAGCTGTTCAGAACGATAAAAAGCTTACCACCAGAGAAGAAACGGTTTCTCTGCGTATGGAGCTGCACCGGGAAGAGAAACTGCGTATCGGAAAATATGCCGCTGCTCTGATCGAACCGGAAGATTTTATCTATCTGGACGCCGGTACGACTACCGGCTCCATGATTCCGTATCTGACGGAACATTCTGCTTCTTTTGTAACCAATGCAGTTTCCCATGCCCTGTTGCTTGCCGAGAACGGCTTCCAGGTGATCCTGATCGGCGGCGAGCTGAAAAGTTCCACGGAAGCCATTGTAGGAAACGAAGCTTTTGTAACGCTTCAAAAATATCATTTTACCAAAGGTTTCTTTGGCACCAACGGCATCAGCAGGCATTCAGGGTTTACGACTCCGGATATCAATGAAGCCATGATTAAGGAATGTGCCATCCGTCATACGCGCCGTCCTTATGTCCTGTGTGATCACAGCAAATTCCAGCAGACAACGCCGGTCTGTTTTGGAGAATTTACATCTGCCCGCGTACTCTCGGACCGGATGCCCGACGAAAGCTATCAGGACTGCCAGAACCTGATCATTGTCTGATCATGCTTACAGATCATGATCTTTCCCGTCGCTGTAATAAGTAAATGTTCCCTCTGCCAGCAGAAGCTGATCATCAGCCACAACCCGGGCGCGAAGAACATAGAGATGCGTTCCCGCCTGAACCACTTCCGCTCTTGCTGTCAGAGTACCGGACGGAACATTTTTTATACAGTGAAAATCACTGTTCAGCGTGACCGGAGATCTGGTAAGCTGCTTCACCGTATATCCTGCTGCTGTATCGGCCAACGTATAAAGCAGCCCTCCATGAACAATGCCGTAGGGATTATGATGTTTTGATTCTACTTTCACTTTTGTGCAGCATCCATTTTCTTCAGCAATGATCTCAATTCCGCAGTATGCAATAAAGTTTTCCGCCATGTCCGCCGGCAATGCTGCATCCGTTTGCCGGTTGTCTTCTACGAGTTCTTCTTCTCCTTCTTTTACCCATTTGGTTCCGGGACAGAGCTGCCCGGTTTTCAGAAAATAACGCATAATTTTCACAACCAGTTCCATATCCTCCGTCGCCATCATCTTCGGCACCGGCGACTGTCCTCCAATTTCTACCGGAGCCAGAATCTCCACAGTGTCGTAGTCTGCATTGTGAATAGAATAACAGACCTCTCCGTCGCCGCTGTCATAGAACAGCGCGGCCCAGCCGCAGGCAAACTCCGCACACAGAAAGTGTCCTTCTCCCCATGGTTCCTGAGACAGAAAAAAACTGCAGACTCTGTCCTGCATAATGGCATCTGCCAGCTGATCTGCCATTTTTGCTTTTTTATCTTCTTCTACATTGAGCCAGCAATCCTCTTCTTCCCAGCAAAAACCCTGCCAGGCGGAAGGTTCTTTTCCAGAAAAATCCACTCGGACGCACCGAACCTGTGTATTTCCTTCATAAGACAACGACGCTTCTTCGCCGTCCACGATCTTAAGATTCTGATAATCTTCATCCTTATAAAATGGTTCCGGCACCTCAATCTTCGGTGTTTCCGCTTTTTTCAAAAGTACATCCAGAACTTCTGTATGCGTCATCTGGCTGCGGGGCGGGAGATATACTTTTTTCAGTTCCGGGAGGCCTTCTAAAAGACTCAGATCAGAAAAATTAGTATGTTGAAGATCCAGCACCTCCAGTTTTTTACATCTGCTCAAAAAAGAGAAATCATCTATCTCTACCTCTGCCAGCCGAAGATACTGAAGATCTCTCATCTCCCCGATCATTGAGAAGTCGCCTCTCTCCTGCTCCAGCCAGGAAGGGGTCTCGTAGCCATCCGTGCTTCTGGAACGATTCACTTTCCAGCGATCCAGACGGGTAATTCTGGCAAAATCATCAAGCGTCTGCGGACATCTTTCCAGATTGTTCTTAATCCAGACCAGAAGCCTGGGATCAATTTTATATTTCTTTTCGCCATCAGAATTTTCCGGAAACTGAATTCCCGTCGGCCGTCCTTTTATCCAGTATTGTACTTCCATTTTGTTTTCTCCTCTTCTTCCGAACAGCATGCTGTCCTCCGAGCTTTTTTCTATGTTTTTCTGTCCCTTATTATAGCGAATCCCTTTTATATTTTCAATATTTTCCGATCGCCCGGATTTTCAGATATTTCTTCCTGACATCCTAAAAAATTCGAAAACTTCTGCGAAAACAGGAAGATATTCATTGAATATCCATGCATAAATTGGTATGATAGACATAAGAAAAACAGATCATAATTATTATATTTTTAAAAAGGGGGCTTTATATGAAACTGGGATTTGTAGGAGCTGACCACGAGGTTACCGGAAGCTGTCATTATCTGGAAGCATGCGGCAAGCACATTCTCATTGACTGTGGTATGGAACAGGGGAAGGACGTCTATATCAATCAGGAGATTCCCATTCCGGACCATATGATCGATTTTGTTCTGCTGACCCACGCGCACATTGATCACTCCGGGAGGCTGCCTGTCCTGTATAAAAACGGGTTCAAAGGAGAGATTATCTCCACTTTTTCCACAAATGACCTGTGTAACATCATGCTGCGCGACAGTGCACACATTCAAGAATTCGAGGCAGAATGGCGCAACCGCAAAGGAAAACGTTCCGGTGCGGAAGAATACGTACCGCTCTACACAATGGAGGATGCCTTAGGCGCCATCGGCCTGTTTCATCCATGCGGTTATGAGCAGAAGATTGAACTCTGTCCCGGCATCCAGGTGCGTTTTCGCGACGTAGGTCATCTTCTTGGCTCTGCTTCCATTGAGATCTGGATCGAAGAAGAAGGGATCTGCAAAAAAATCGTATTCTCGGGAGATGTCGGCAACGCCAATCGGCCGCTGATTAAAGATCCTCAGTATACGGACACAGCAGACTATGTGGTCATGGAATCCACTTACGGCAATCGATTGCACAATGCACCCCCGGATCATGTGAGCGAGCTGGCAGCTGTGATTAAAAAGACGCTCAGCCGGGGAGGAAATCTGGTTATCCCCGCCTTTGCAGTGGGACGCACTCAGGAACTGCTCTATTTTATCCGGGAAATCAAAGAGCGGAATCTGGTCGGCATGGACTTTCCGGTATATGTAGACAGTCCGCTTGCCATTGAAGCGACATCCATTTTCAGCAAAAATTTCCGTGCATGTTTTGACGAAGAGGCTATGGCGCTGATCAACGCAGGCATCAATCCTGTCAAGTTTAAAAATCTCCATCTGGCAGTGTCCAGCGACGAGTCCAGAGCCATCAACTTTGACGCGCAGCCCAAAGTCATCATCTCTGCTTCCGGTATGTGTGAAGCCGGTCGCATCAAGCACCATTTAAAGCACAATCTGTGGCGTCCGGAATGTACCATTTTGTTTGTAGGTTTTCAGGCTGTGGGAACGAAAGGACGAACTATCCTTGAGGGCGCTGACTATGTCAAGCTTTTTGGCGAGACCATCGAAGTCAAAGCGGAGATTCAGAAGCTGGCAGGCATCAGCGGCCATGCAGACAAGGACGGTCTGATCAAATGGGTAAAAGCATTCTCACCAAAGCCGCAGATGGTATTCGTCGTTCACGGAGAGGACGATACCTGCGAAGAATTCACCACCTGTCTGAACGAAGAACATCAGATTCCCTCTTTCGCACCATACAGCGGAGCGCTTTATGATCTGGCCGCAGGCGTATGGATCAAGGAAGGCAGCCCCGTACTTGCTGTCGTGGAAAAACCGGCTGCAAAACGCAAATCCGACGTCTTCACAAGACTTCTCGAAGCAGGAAAAAGACTTATGCATGTTATCTACCGCAACGAGGGCGGCGCCAACAAGGATCTCACAAAGTTCACCAACCAGATCAACTCGCTGTGTGACAAGTGGGACAGATAACGCCCAAAAACAACCGGTTATAAAAAATACTTCAGCCTGTTCATTCAACAACCGCTGTTTGAACAGGCTGAAGCGTTTTTTTGCTACAGTCCCATAACTGTACACAGTCTGAAAATCAGTGTCTCTGTTCCCTATTGTCATAAGTCTCACAGAATCTTGCCGAAAAAGACGCCTTTCTTCCGCCTGCCAGCAAATGATGGATATCACCCAGACGCTGTCCCCGGAACATCGCAATCCCCTGCTCCCTTTCCTCCGTAATAATCTCAGTTACAGAAGTCGGCGCCAGAACCAGTCCGTGCCAGAGCGCAAACGGAGACACGTTCATCAGATGAGACAGCAGGACGCAGATCAGTCCGAAATGGCAGAAAAAGGTTATCGTATCTGTATTGGCTTTTTCCACCCGATAATGCATCCCTTCCCGTATATAGCCATGCCCGGCAAGCAGCCTGTCCAGACTCTCCGTCACATAATCGTACACCTGAACAATATCACTGTGTGCGGCAACCTCTGAACTCCTCCACCCTTCCCGCTCTGCATATTCCGGATGAGCAAGATAATAAGACGGCATCATATCCCATACAATCCTGGGCAGATAACGTCCTTCTTTCATCCTTGTATTGGGATACGCATGGCGAAGCTCCTGAGAACTGTTGATATCAAGCTTTGCCGGAAACTCCTGAAGCCAGTCCAGCGTCCTGGCTGTACAGTTTAGCCGATTTAAGGTATACTGCGCTGTCTCCTGCGCCCGTCCAAGAGGCGAGACAAAACATTCTCCAAGCTCCAGGTCATCAGCAATTTCCGCAAGCAGCGCCGCTTCTTTTTTTCCTGTTTCCGTAAGAGAATCATGCTCGTAATCAGGATCCCCATGCCGCACCATCAAAAGTCTCATAATTATTCTTCCTCTCTGCTTTTCTTCTGCCGTTCATTATAGCATACCTTATTGAACATTAGTAGTTCAAAAACTATAGTTTTTGGTACAAACAGCCGCCAATCCGGCCGCCTGCTTTGGACAGTTGTACATTTGCAAGTTTATAAAATAATATTATTCATAAGTACAAATTAAAAACTATATGTTCCATGTACAGATCGGAGTTTTTAAATTATTTACCCGGTGACAACGCTCTCGTTTGCCGACAAGCTTCATTTGCATATTTCACTATCTTGCCGGCATTTGGAATCCTGTCAGCGCCCTGTTCAAATAATCATTAAAAGGCTTCATAATTCGGAATATTTCCGCCGCCTTTACAGGAAACGTTTCCGCAGATTTCAACTCTTCGTCTTTTAATGGAAATTCCAGATACCAGCTTTTAAATTTCAGATATTCCGCCTGCGGATGTTCTTTTTCATATCCTGCAGGTACCTTTTTTAATGCCGTTCCCTGTACGGTGAAATATTTTTCAAACTCCGGCTCATGGATCATCGCTTCCCATTCTTCGCCGTTTCGTACAATGTAATCCCGTATCATGGTCGTCGCATCCTTAAACATATCCGCAAACAGGCCGCCGCCTAAAAAAGACTGGTCTCCGGGTTTTATCATAAGATAATATCCCACAGGAACAGGCAGCTTCCCTTTCGAGGAAATATGAGCGCGGAACGCGGGGTTATAAGGCGATTTATCATGACTGAAACGAGTGTCTCTTACAATTTTAAACGTAAGATCTTTCGGATTGTTCCCCAGGATGCTGCTGTCAAATGTTCCGATTTCGAGCATCAGCGCCTGCAGTAACTTTTCAAATTCGGCATTTGCTTTTTTATAATCATCCTTATTTGCGTGATACCATTCACGGTTGTTATTCATGCTCAATGCCGATAAATAATCAATTATAAACTGTATATTCATAAAACTGTCATCTCCTTTACGATTTCTGAATAACAGAAAGCTGCGTGGAATCCAAAAATTCCTGTATCAAATGTTTTGTGCGTTCGGGCGACTGATAAGGTTTGCAAAACGAAAAATCCTGCGATAAATCGTCAATATCTTCCATTGCATGTTTTACATCTACCATAGTCTGAACAGAGATTTCCGCGGCTGTCGTATAGTCCAGTTGCAGAGGGTTTATTCGATGGTTTTGTATTGCATAATTCACTCTGTCTTTACAGCTGCATCTGCCGCCGCCGTATTCTCCGCAATACTGCCCGAGGAACTCCGCCATCTTTCTGCGTATCCGTGAAAGCCGCTGGCGATACGCTTCCGGGGTCATTTCCAGAATTTCCCCTGCAACACGGCTGTCAAGTTTAAACATCGTACCCAATATGAAAATACATCTGCTTTCTGCATCAAGGCACTGCAGCATCACATTGGTGCAGGACATTTTCAGTTCTTCTGCCAACAGATTTTTTTCCACATTCTGCGTCAAATCCGGCACATCCTGACTTTTTCCGTTTTCAATATCATCTCCATAATATTCAAAGCTTAAAGGATAACGGGCAAACATATGCTTTTTGTAATTTTTCAGATGATTCACCGCAATACTGAAAACCCATGTTGTAAACGAGCTGTCGCCTCTGAACGAGGACAGATGCGTAATCATTTTCAGCAGAATATCCTGTGTGGCGTCCTCCGCATCTGCAAATGTACCAAGCATCCGCAGAGACAAATTAAACACCGTATCCTGTACACCTGCGATAAGCGTTTCAAGGGCTTTTTTATCCCCTGCAGTAGCCCTGTCAATGAGCTCCTGTACTTCTTCCTTCGTTTTTTTATTCATAAATTTTTACCTCCTGTTTTATTAGACAATGTTCCCGCGCCTGTGTGACAGCAAATAACGATTTCCATAATAATATTCACAAAGTCAGTCTGTCCGTCCAGGCGTTCACCATCTGCGACGTTTATCCTAAAATACAGAAAGGCTTCAAGAATTTCATTGTTCTCAAAGCCCTTTGTGTAACTTATATATCTTTTTGTTCAAAATGTTCAGATTCGCTCTAATACAGCTTCGCACCTGCCGGGATTTGGTCGTCCACCATCAGAAGATGGAGCTTTTCCTCCCCTTCCTCCTCATGGATTGCGCTGATAATCATTCCGCAGGAATCAATCCCCATCATGGCTCTCGGCGGAAGATTGGTAATGGCTATCAAAGTTTTTCCAATCAGTTCTTCCGGCTCATAATATGCATGAATACCGCTTAAAATTGTACGTTCCTTGTCTGTTCCGTCGTCTAAAGTGAACTGCAACAGCTTCTTGCTTTTCGGTACAGCAACACATTCTTTAACCTTCACCGCCCGGAAATCCGATTTGCTGAACGTTTCAAAATCCACCATGTCAGAAAATAACGGCTCAATTTTAACCTTCGAGAAGTCGATAACCTCTTTTACTGGTGAGACGGCTTTCTCTGACGGCTTATCCTGACCCTTCTTAACGTCAGAACCGCCAAGCGACTTCATCGTCGGGAACAACAGCACGTCGCGGATTGCCGGCGAGTTTGTTAAAAGCATAACAAGGCGGTCGATTCCGTATCCGATTCCGCCGGTAGGCGGCATACCGATCTCCAGCGCGTTCAGAAAATCTTCATCCGTATGATTTGCCTCCTCGTCTCCCGCTGCAAATGCCGCTTCCTGCGCCGCAAACCTTTCTCTTTGATCAATCGGGTCATTCAGCTCAGAATAGGCGTTTGCCATCTCTCTTCCGGTAATAAACAGCTCAAAGCGCTCTACATAACCCGGCTTGTCCGGTTTTTTCTTAGTCAGTGGCGACAGTTCTATCGGATGGTCCATAATAAAGGTCGGCTGAACCAGCTTTTCTTCACAGAACTCTTCAAAAAACAGGCTCAGAATATCACCCTTTGTATGTCGGGGTTCATACTCAATATGATGTTTGTCTGCCAGTTTTTTTGCTTCCTCTGTATCGGTTATTTCATCAAAATCCACGCCTGTATATTTTTTCACAGCCTCAATCATCGTCATTCGTTCAAACGGTCTGCCCAGATCGATGATCTGATCGCCGTACGGCACCTCGGTCGTCCCAAGCACTTCCTGAGCCACATAACGGTACATATTCTCCGTCAGATCCATCATCCCATAATAGTCTGTGTATGCCTGGTACAGTTCCATCAGCGTAAATTCCGGATTATGTCTGGTATCCACACCTTCGTTGCGGAACACACGCCCGATCTCATAAACACGTTCCAGGCCGCCCACAATCAGGCGCTTCAGATAAAGTTCCAGTGAAATCCGAAGTTTCACATCCTCATCCAGAGCATTGTAGTGCGTCTCAAACGGACGTGCAGCGGCTCCTCCGGCATTGGATACGAGCATCGGAGTTTCCACTTCCATAAAACCCTGACCATCCAGATAACGGCGGATTGCGCTGATGATCTTTGAACGCTTCACAAATGTGTCTTTTACCTCTTCATTCATAATCAGATCCGTATATCTCTGACGGTATCTCAGATCTGTGTTTGTAAGTCCATGATACTTTTCAGGAAGAATCTGAAGGCTCTTGGACAGAAGCGTCACGCAAGCCGCATGAATCGAGATTTCGCCGGTCTTTGTTTTGAAGACTTCTCCCTCGATACCGACGATATCACCAATATCGTATTTCTTAAACTCTTTATAAGCTTCTTCACCGATACTGTCTCTCGCCACATAGGACTGAATATTTCCTTTTAAATCCTGCACATTACAAAAAGACGCCTTGCCCATCACACGTTTTTGCATCACACGACCTGCAATGCGCACTACCTGTCCTTCCACCGCGTCATAGTTATCTTTTATATCTCCGCTGTGGTGAGTAACGTCATATTTTGTAATCTGAAACGGATCTTTTCCCGCTGCCTGAAGCTCTGCAAGCTTTTCACGGCGTATCTTTAACAGTTGATTTAAATCCTGCTCCTGAACGTTCTTTGCTCCTGCCACTTTTTTCTCTCCTTAGCTTGCTCTCTGTATGCTGAGCACTTTATACTGCACGACTCCTGCCGGTGCTTCCACTTCTACCACATCTCCTACCTGCGCGCCAAGCAGAGCTTTTCCGATCGGCGACTCATTAGACACTTTATTCTGGAGACTGCTTGCTTCCGAGGAGCCAACCAGCTTGTATTCCTCTTCCTCATCATATTCGATATCCAGTACCCGAACCACGCACCCAATACTAATCCGGTTGAGATCGATCTCCTCCTCCAGAACCACCTCTGCATTTTTGAGGATCTTCTCGATCTGTTCGATTCTCGCCTCAATATCCCGCTGTTCATCTTTCGCCGCATCATACTCTGCGTTTTCTGACAGGTCTCCCTGTTCTCTTGCCTCTTTGATCTTCTGGGCGATTTCTCTTCTCTGAACAACCTTCAGATCCTGAAGCTCATCTTCCAGTTTCTTCAACCCTTCATAAGTCAGAATATTTTTTTTCTCTGCCATCCTCTACACCTTCCAATCCGTCATTTGACTGTCGAAAAAAACCGGCAATCTTTAAAGAGACTGCCGCGGAATATCACTTCTGCGGCAGTTTCCTATATAATCAAAGTATTATAACTTACTGCCGAAATAATGTCAAGATGCTTTTCCCACTCCCTGACGTCAAGCACCAGGTTTCCCGGTACAGTTTCGCTTTCCTTTGAAAGAAGTACCAGCAACAGCCCGTATTCCTCCATAGCCTCCTCCGCCAGTTCTTCAAACGCTTCCGCCCGCTCTGTCACCAGATAGAAAAAATTCAGATCCTTCATTAAATATTCCGCAATCTGTGCAATCTGATATGCCGGACGATCTTCATCGTCAATCAGAACCAGCTCCACATCCTTTTTTGCAATCCCCTTTTCCCTCCGAAAATAAGTGGCAATTTCAGGCGTCTTTCCCATATACATAAAAAAACTTCTGCGCTCTTCCTGCAATACGGGCTTCTGTACGGTTTCTTTTTTTCTGAACCAGATAAAAAACTTCCGAAAAAAATGCATTCCATATCCCCCGGCAGTTATTTGAGATCCCCCTGCTCTTTTGCCCGCAGCATAATTTCCAACTGAATGAAGCATCAGAACATTCTGTGCCCGATTTTATGAATCGCCCGGACTCCGGTCAGAACCAATCTCAGGATAGATTTCAGGAGTACCTCTTTTACATCAGTATATGTCACAGCTCCTGAATTAAATCCTCTAATTCTTCCAGACTTTCCACTTCATTGACTCTCGCACGGAGTCTGGCAGAATGCGGAAATCCCGATGTGTACCATGCTACATGTTTTCTCATCTCCCGAATCCCTGTATAGCTGCCTTTGTATTCCACCAGAAGACGCGCATGGCGAAGTATCATCGTCTTTACTTCCGTCAGAGAAGGAGCGGCTTTTTTCTCTCCTGTTTCCATCCAGTGCAGAATCTGACGGAAAATCCATGGATTGCCCTGCGCGCCTCTTCCGATCATGATCCCGTCGCAGCCCGTTTCCTGAAGCATCGCCTCTGCAGACTCCGCAGATATGACGTCCCCGTTTCCGATCACCGGAATCCTTACCGCCTCTTTTACCTGGCGGATAATATCCCAGTCCGCCTTTCCCTGATAATACTGTTCTCTGGTCCGTCCGTGAACCGCTACTGCTGCCGCCCCGGAAGCTTCTGCAATCCTGGCGATCTCTACCGCATTCACATGATCCGCATCAAAGCCTTTTCGAATTTTCACAGTGACAGGTTTTTTGATTGCTTTCACTGTTTTCTTAACAATCTCCTCCACCAAGGCAGGATTTTTCATCAGCGCCGAACCCTCCCCGTTGCCTGCCACTTTTGGTACCGGGCATCCCATATTGAGATCCAGAATGGAAAACGGACGCTCCTCCACCCGCTTTGCCATTTCACTGATAATATCCGCATCCGAACCAAACAGCTGCAGGGACACCGGACGCTCTCTGTCGTCAATGGAAAGCAATGCCTCTGTATTTCGATTCCGGTAGTAGATTGCTTTTGCACTCACCATTTCCATACATACAAGACCGGCCCCCTGTTCTTTACAGAGCAGACGAAATGGCAGGTCTGTTACGCCTGCCATCGGTGCGAGTATCAGATTATTTTTCAGAACCACTTCTCCAATTTTAAGCGTTTTTGCCATCATAATGATTCTCCCTGGAAAAATACGCGGTAATACATTTCGAGCGCCTGCAACAGTTCCTTTTTCTCTCTCTGTATCTGACGGATCTTTAATTCACTCCCAATTTCGTCAAAGAAGAAGTCTCCGTCTTCTGCCGTCACTTCCAGAAGAAGTTCTCCGTCTTCTTCAAATGCCAAAGTCAGAATGCCTCCCACATCTTCAGTAAAGAGAACACACATAATTTTCAGTTCATCCTGAATCTGAGAAGGAAGACTTTTAAACTCCTCATTCAGATAATACTTCTGTTCATAGGAGCTGGCACCGCAAAGCACCACACGTTCCTGATACATTCTCTCACCTCTTACACATATCCATACAGTCCGCGCACAGATACCTCTCCTGCATAAACTCTGGCCATGCTGCCGTCCGCTCTGCGGACCATCAGCTCTCCCGCTTCATTAATTCCTTCTGCAGTGCCTGTATATTCATTCCCAGGTTCCAGCACCCGTATCTCACGGTTCCGGTTGACACACAGCCTGTTATAATTTTGATAAAGTGCCGACAGATCTTCTGTCTGCAGAAATATATTATAGAGTTTCTCCAGCTCTCCCAGTATCTCGGCAGCCAGCTCTGCCCTGCAGATCTTTTTTCCCAGTTCCATACCAAGCGATCCGGCCGTCGCTCCGATCTCCTCCGGGAAGCATTCCTGATTCACATTGATTCCTGCGCCAATGACCACATGATTAATATAGTCGATCTCAGAACTCATCTCCGTCAGAATCCCGCACACTTTCTTTTTATGGACCACTATGTCGTTCGGCCATTTGATACCGGACGGAAGACCTGTCACTTTCTGTATCCCTTCTGCAACTGCCATCGCCATCAAAAGCGTCAGCCTGGAAGCGTTTCCGGGATTGATTCTGGGACGCAGAAGCAGCGTCATCATAATATTAGAGCCTTTGGATGCTGTCCATTCCCGGCCTCTTCTGCCCCGACCCCCTGTCTGCTCATCTGCCACCACAAGAGTCCCTGCAGGCGCGCCTTCCTCCGCCAGACGTTTTGCACAGGTGTTCGTGGAATCCACACTCTCCAGATAGATACAGTTTTGTCCCATCCACTCTGTATGCAGCCGGCTTTTCAGCTCCTCCGCCGTCATTATATCCGGAATCTCACAAATCCGATATCCTTTATTTTTCAGCGCTTCAATCTTGTATCCTTCGTCTTTTAACTGTCGAATCGCCTTCCACACTGCTGTCCTGGAAACTCCAAAATGCCCGCAAAGCTGCTGACCGGATATATATTCCGGACTTTCTCTTAATATCTTCAGCAATTCCGATTTCATAGCAATCCTCCCATGCGCATGAGAGATAAAAGGCCTCCCGTCAACATACAGACTGCCAGAAGCGCTTCAATCAAAGCCGGTGTCATACGGTTCCGCACCCACTCCCGGATACTCCCCAAAAGATACAGCAGCATTCCTGCAAAAAACGCCGCCGTTACACACATATTTCGCAGCGACTGATCAGAACCTGCTGTAAAAGCAAGAACCATGATCAACAGACTCAGCCAGGCAGAAACGCTCCGGTAGTATTTTTCCATAAATTTCATGGCCTGTCCTTTACTATGCTCCCAGAGTAGCTGCCATTACTGCTTTGATCGTATGCATCCGATTCTCGGCTTCTTCAAATACCACCGACTGCCCGGATTCAAAAACTTCATCTGTCACTTCCATGGCGTCAATGCCGAACTTTTTACTGATTTCCTGTCCGATCTTTGTATTCAGATCATGAAAAGCAGGCAGACAGTGCATAAAAACCGCCCCTGCTCCGGCATTTTCCATAACGGCACGATTCACCTGATAAGGATACAGGTCCTTAATACGCTCCTCCCATATTTCATCCGGCTCTCCCATTGAGACCCAGACATCGGTGTAAATAACATCCGCTTCCTTTGTTGCCTTTTTTACATCCTCCTCCAGAGTAATCTTTGCTCCGGTTTCAGCCGCAATTTCTTCGCACTGTTTTACCAGTTCCTGTGCAGGCCAGTATTTTTTCGGTGCACAGGCTGTAAAGTCCATGCCCATTTTTGCACAGCCCACCATCCAGGAATTGCCCATATTATAGCGGGCGTCTCCCATATAGACCACTTTCACTTTCAACGTCCCGAAATGTTCTCTGATCGTCAGAAGATCAGCCAGAATCTGGGTGGGATGAAATTCATTCGTCAAACCGTTCCACACCGGAACTTTGGCATGTTCTGCGAGTTTTTCCACGACAGACTGTCCAAAACCACGGTATTCGATCCCTTCATACATCCCTGCAAGTACACGCGCCGTATCCGCAATGCTTTCTTTTTTGCCAATCTGCGAACCGCTCGGCTCCAGATATGTCGTCCCCATTCCCAGGTCATGCGCAGCCGTCTCAAAGGAACATCTCGTTCTGGTGCTTGTCTTTTCAAAAATCAGAGCCACGTTTTTTCCGCGCAGCGTATCTGCCGGAATCCCCTTCTTCTTCTTTTCCTTCAGCTCTGCAGCCAGATCGAGAAGGTACAAGATCTCCTCCGGAGTAAAATCAAGCAGTTTTAAAAAATCTCTTCCTTTTAAATCCATATGAATACTTCCTCCATGAATAAATAAGGAACTGCCGCAAACTCTCAAACTGTCTGCGGACCCGGCAACGTTATACCAGTGTACTGATCAGAAGCGGGTACCAGCAGAGGTTTGTTTTGCGACAGCCCCTGAATAATCTGTATGTTATACCATCTGTCAATCCTTTGCAAGCTCTGCTGCTGCTGTTACCAGTCCGGCAAGCTTCTGAATCTCCGACGGAATAATGATCTTCGTCGCCTGTCCGTCTGCAGCTTTTGCAAATGCCTCCAGACTTTTAAGCTGAATCACCGCTTCATCCACACCTACCTCTTTCAGAAAACGAAGTCCGTCTGCATTAGCCTGCTGCACTTTCAGAATTGCCTCAGCCTGACCCTCTGCCTCTTTGATCATTTTCTCTTTTTCTGCCTCCGCTCTCAGAATCGCTGCCTGCTTCTCTGCTTCTGCATCCAGGATGGCAGACTCTTTATGGCCTTCCGCTACCAGAATCGTGGATTTTTTCTCACCCTCCGCCTTTAAAATTGCCTCACGGCGTTCACGCTCCGCCTTCATCTGCTTTTCCATGGCATCCTGAATCGCCGCCGGCGGAATAATGTTTTTCAGTTCTACCCGATTAACCTTGATACCCCACGGGTCTGTCGCCACATCCAAAGACGCACGCATCTTGGTATTGATCGTCTCACGGGAAGTCAGTGTCTGATCCAGCTCCAGATCGCCGATAATGTTACGCAATGTCGTCGCCGTCAGATTTTCAATCGCCATGATCGGATTATCAACGCCATAAGCAAACAGTTTAGGGTCCGTAATCTGGAAAAACACAACCGTATCGATTCTCATTGTTACATTATCTTTTGTAATCACCGGCTGAGGTGCAAAATCCACCACCTGCTCCTTCAGCGTCACGCGTTTTGCCACACGGTCGATAAACGGAGCCTTGAAATGAATTCCCACACCCCAGGTACCGTTATAAGCGCCCAGGCGCTCCATAACAAGCGCAGTTGCCTGCGGCACAATCTTGATACATGATGCTAAAATAATCAGAATCACCAACACTAATACAGCTACTAATACAGGCATTTCTTTTCCTCCTATTACAGTTCCGCAACTGCTCTCGAAATGCACTTTCCTCTGGAAGGATTTCTCGACAGTTTCCCGTCTCTTATTCCTTCCCGCATTTCTCCCTCAGTTGCTGTTTTTTAATTTACAGTTCCGTTTTCATCTCCTCTACGATCAGCTTCACACCTTCTATCGCGCAGATCTTTACCCTGCTTCCCACAGGTATTACGCAGCCGTCTTCCCTGCATCTTGCAGTCCAGCTTACATCCGATATGATTACCTCTCCGCTCTGGGCCAGATTATCAATATCCACAGTAACAACTGCAATCCGTCCGATCAGGCTTTCTGCATTGGTCTTTACATGGCCGCTGCGCATATATCGCACCGCTATCGGACGGGTGATAATCAAAAGCGCCAGCGAAAGCACCAGAAATATCGTTCTCTGCGTCGCAACACCCGCACCAAAGAAAGTGGAAATAAATGCCACCATAGCGCCTCCTGCAAACCAGATGGTTGTCAGACCCATCGTTGCAATCTCGATGATCAAAAGCAAGATAACGAGTCCAAGCCATAAAATTGCCGGATCGATCGACATCATGACGTTATACCCCCATTCTTTAAATATAGTTATAACCATTATACAACATCTTGATGCAGTTGACAATTTATATATCTGACATTTGAAAGCCACATAAAAAGCCTGTCAGCGACATAATAACCAAAGTTCCGTCAGTATAAGAATTTAATCATGACGACAAAAAATAAGGACCATCTGAAAGCACAGTGCCGGCTCGTGAATAAGCATTTGTCCGGAATGTGTCAGACAGTCCCTTTCTGTAAACAATTATTAACAAAACATCATAGTATCATTTAAAGCATGATTGAAATCAATCTTCCCATGGCCATCCGTACGTATCAGTAAAATACATGATTGCCGATCACGATGCCGTCAATCCCTCCGGCACGCCGGAAATGTGTAACACTTCCCACGGTTGTCTCTCCATTGATCGCCGCTTGTGCTGCCTGCACACAGCTCGCTCTGGGACCGGACGACATGATCGCTGCCACTTTTCCGGTAGCTGCCGGGCCAAACTGTCCGGGTGCAGAAATAACGCTCTGAATGGAATTCGGGTAAGCGCTGCTCTTAACGCGGTTCATCACAACCGCGCCTACTGCAAGCTGTCCTTCATAAGGCTGATTTCCCGCCTCTGCCTGAATCAGCGCCGCCAGCAGCAGTACTTCGTCTCCGGAAGCAGCCACAGCTCCCAGATTCGCCGTTCTCTTTGCCTTTTCCTCCGCTGCTTTTTTGGCTGCCTCTTCCGCCTTGATAGCTTCCAGAGTCTTGGCCTCTCCATAGTCATAACTTACTTCCACATATTCTGCAGAAATATAATTTACATCACCATCTGAATAGACGATTTCCAGCCAGCCGTCTTCTTCCTCGCCTACTTCAATCGTCTCGCCCATTCCGATCAGATCAATAACCGGAGCGTCTGTATTGGCCGCGTCCCGTACTTTCAGAGTCTGTGCTGTAATTGTTGCCACTTTTGCCACATCTTCTTCAGCCCGTTCCTGTGCTTCCTGTCCAAATGCCAGATATTCATTGCTGACCCATCCGGTCACATCGCCGGACTGGATCAACGTCCAGCCGTCCTCTTGCTCTATAATCTCACCGGCATTGCCCTTGAACATTTTTCCAATCACTGCCGCGTCTGTAGATGCATCTGCGCGGACACTGACAGAATCATCAACATTGGCCATCACTTTGCCATCCCACTTATCTTCAGCCAGCAGTTCATCTACATCCTCTGCAGTAAGCTGGTCCATCAATGCGTTTAACGTATCCTCTCCCTCGGTTCCCAGACTTGCAAATCCGGTCAGGCACAGCCACATTGCTGTAAAAAGAAGCATGGCCATTCCTTTTTTCCACATCTGTATTACCTCCTACATATTACAAAATTATTACATATGTTACAGAGATTTTAGCAGATATTACGTTATTTGTCAATATTCCATTACATTTTTGCATCATAATTGCATCAAAGGTCTACCGGCGCTGCCGGTAGACCTCATACATTAATATTGATGCAGCTACTGCCGCATTTAAAGATTCCAGTTTTCCCTGCATGGGAATGCGGATCCTGACATCCGCTTTACTGCTCAGTTCCCTGCTCAGACCATTTCCTTCATTGCCGATAAAAAAAGCGCAGCCTGACCGGTAATCCTCCCGGTCGTAACAATTCTTTCCTCCCAGATGAGCCGCATAAGTACGAATCCCTTTTTGTTTCAGAACCGGAAGAACTTCTGTCAATTCCTCTGCATACAGAAACGGCATTCGATAAACAGAACCCATGGTAGAACGAATCACTTTGGGATTGTACATATCCACAGCAGTTCGATTCAGAATGATTCCGTCGACGCCGGCTCCTTCCGCAGTCCTCATGATTGTGCCGAGATTGCCCGGATCCTGCAGGTCTTCCAGCAAGAGAAGATGCGGGGCTTCTCCTTCCAGCATATCTTCCAGCGTATAATGATACTGTCTCAGGACAAATAAAATTCCCTGAGGAGTTTTCGTGTCACTGACCGCTGCAAACACCTGATCCGACAGCACTTCTGATTCCAGACCGCCAAGAAAATCGGTCCCTTTTTCCTCATACAGGCTTTTCGCAAGATACACTTTCTGGATTTGCTCTTTCGGCGCCTCCTGAAACATCTTCATACCTTCTGCAACAAACACGTCCTGTGCATTTCTTGTCTTTGATTTCTTCAGAAGCTGCTGCAGATTCTTCACCTGCGAATTTGATGTACTCATAATCATTATTTGGACATATCCTTAGCAACTTCCATCATATATGGAGAAATTTCCTTTTTCATAGCCAACGCTTCGTCAATATCAAAATCCGTAAACTCGCCGTTTTTATAGCCGACCACCCGATTGGTCTTCCCCTGACAGAGCAGATCCACCGCAAGACTGCCCATCATGGTCGCATACACACGATCCCGGCAGGTAGGATTTCCGCCGCGCTGCATGTAGCCAAGAATTGTAGCACGGGTTTCCATACCCGTTGCAGCTTCGATTCTTCGTGCCATGGAAGTAGAATGTCCGATTCCTTCTGCGTTGATAATAATATAATGCTTTTTCCCCATTTTACGGTTCCTGATAATATCGTTGATAATGCTCTGCTCATCATAGTCATACTTCTCAGGAATGATAATATCTTCCGCACCATTGGCAATACCGCTCCAGAGCGCAATATATCCCGCATCTCTTCCCATAACCTCAATGATACTGCAGCGTTCATGTGAAGTAGACGTATCACGGACCTTGTCAATCGCATCCATTGCCGTATTCACTGCCGTATCAAATCCAATGCTGTAATCCGTACACGCAATATCCAGGTCAATCGTACCCGGAACACCCACTGTATTAATTCCCTGAGCCGCAAGCTTCTGAGCTCCCGCAAAAGAACCGTCTCCACCGATAACCACCAGTCCGTCGATCCCATACTGCCGGCAGATTTCCGCCCCCTTCTTCTGCCCTTCTTCCGTGCGGAATTCCGAACAGCGGGCCGTAAACAGGATCGTCCCGCCTTTATCCAGAGTATCACTGACGGATTCCCGTCCCATCTCCACGATATCCTCTTCCAGAAGTCCCTGGTAGCCTCTGCGGATACCCATTACTTTCTTGCCATTGGCACATGCTTTCCGTACCACCGCACGGATCGCCGCGTTCATACCAGGCGCATCGCCGCCGCTCGTCAAAACTCCAATTGTATTAATTTCTTTCGCCATGGTTCTTCCTCCGCAAAAAATTATTAACTTTATTTTAATTCATTTCTGCCCTATTTTCAATATGCTTCTCAACTGCTTTTACGTTTTTCTCACCAAACAATCCGCACAGACGCCCAAGAAGTTCCTGATTCACCTGAATATTCCGGTTTGCCGGAAGTATCTTTTTCTTATTTTCTTTTTTGACATAGATGATGACTTTGTCTCTCCCTTCACTTTCCATCAGCGCACGATACAGCTCCGTTTCCCGCCTCTCATATTCCTGCATATCCGCGAACTGGATCCAGAGCTCTTTTTGTATACTTTCAAACGGAGTAATCCGCTCCAGAATCAACTTGCTCGCCCGGTCTTCTTCTGCAGAAACACGCCCGCTGACAAAGACTTTGCTGTCCAGATTCAAAAGCGAGGCATTTTTTTCATAATCTCTCGGAAAAATCAAAACTTCCACCGTTCCAACCAGATCTTCTATCGTAATAAATGCCATCATCTTATTGGTTCTGGTCGCTTTTACAGTCTTACCGGTAATCATACCTCCAATGACCGCTCTTTCATTGTCCCTGATTTTGGATTCCTCTCCTTCCTCCGGCGGAAGAAAATCTGCGGTCACATGAGTGATCCCCCTTCTCCATTGTTTTTCATATTCCTCCAGGGGATGCCCGCTGATGTAAAATCCCAGCACTTCTTTTTCAAAGGCAAGCAAATCTTCTTTTTTATATTCGGAAACATCCGGAATTTTAATCCGAAATGCCGCTTTTTCCTCCTCCGGAACCAGATCAAAAAGACTCATCTGTCCGTCAAATTCTTTCTTTTTCTTCTGAGCCGTCTGGTCCACAATCTGTCCGTAAACCATCATCATCTGACGGCGATTTGCCGGAAAGCTGTCAAAAGCACCGGATTTAATAAGGTTTTCAATCGTACGCTTATTAATGTCTTTCCCTGAAGTCCTCTCGATAAAATCGCTGAGATCTTTAAAAGGTCCGTACTCTTCTCTCTCTTTCATAAGTCCTTCAATTACCGGTCTTCCCACACTTTTAATCGCATTCAACCCATAACGTATAGAGCCTCCGGAAACGGAAAAGACCCCTTCGCTTTCATTGATATCAGGAGCCAGTATCCCGATCCCCATCTGCCGACAGGTAATAACGTACTCCGATACTTTAGAGGAATTATCAATCACAGAAGTCATCAGTGCAGCCATAAACTCTACCGGATAATAGTATTTCAGCCATGCGGTCTGATACGCCACCACTGCATAAGCCGCTGCATGAGATTTATTAAATGCATATTTGGCAAAGTCAATCATCTCATCATAAATTTTATTGGCGGTCTTTTCAGAGATTCCGCGGACTATACATCCCGGAACGTTCTCTTTCTCATTGCCGTAGACAAAATTCTGCCGTTCCTTCTGCATAACAGAAGCCTTCTTCTTGGACATGGCGCGGCGAACAAGATCGCTCCTGCCCAGTGTGTATCCTGCCAGCTTCTGCACAATCTGCATCACCTGCTCCTGGTAGACAATACAGCCATATGTCGGTTCCAGAATCGGCTCCAGCTCCGGACAGTCATAGGTAATCGTCTGCGGATGATTTTTTCCCCGTATATATTGAGGGATGAAATCCATGGGACCCGGACGGTACAACGAGATCCCGGCAATGATGTCCTCCAGACTCTGAGGCTTCAGTTCTTTTATGAAGTTCTTCATGCCTGTGCTCTCAAGCTGAAATACCCCGTCTGTCTTCCCTGTTCCCAGAGAATCCAGCACTGCCTTGTCATTAAAGTCCACATGATCAATATCAAGATGAATGTTTCTGTCCTTCTCTGCCAGTTTTACCGCATTTTGAATCACTGTCAGGGTACGCAGGCCGAGAAAATCCATCTTCAAAAGCCCCAGTTCCTCCAGCGTTGTCATTGTAAACTGCGTCGTCAAAGAGCCGTCCTGCGCCCTGGAAAGCGGCACATATTCCACCACATCTTTCTGACTGATCACGACTCCCGCCGCATGCATGGACGTATGTCTGGGAAGTCCCTCCAGCCTTCTGGACATATCCACCAGCTCTTTCACCTGCTCGTTCGTTTCGTAAAGCGTGCGGAACTCCGGATTTATATCCAGCGCCCTATCCAGAGTTATATTCAGTTCCTGCGGCACCATTTTGGCAATAGAATCGACAAAAGCATAGGGAAGGTCCATCACCCGGCCTACATCCCGCAGTACGCCCCGCGCTGCAAGAGTACCGAAGGTAACAATCTGAACCACTCTGTCTTTTCCATATTTTTCCACCACATAGTCGATCACCTCCTGCCTTCGCTCAAAACAGAAATCAATATCAATATCCGGCATGGACACCCGTTCAGGATTCAGAAAGCGTTCAAAAAGAAGCTGGTATTTGGCCGGATCAATATTTGTAATTCCAAGGGTATAAGACACCAGACTGCCTGCCGCAGAGCCTCTTCCGGGGCCAACCGCAATCCCATGATCTCTGGCGTATTTGATAAAATCCCACACGATCAGAAAATAATCCACATACCCCATTTTCTGAATAATCGAAAGCTCATAAACCAGCTGCTCTTTCAATTCATTCCCGTCTTCCGGGTAACGTTCTGACAGTCCTTCCATACACAGCTTATTCAGGTAGTCCCAGGAAGTGTATCCGTCCGGCACATCATACTTAGGAAGTTTTGTCACTCCAAATTCAATTTCCACCTCACAGCGCATGGCAATTTTATGCGTGTTCTCAAGAGCCTGAAGCGCATAGGGAAAAAGCTCCGCCATCTCTTTGGAAGACTTTACATAATACTGCCCGCCCTCATAGCGCATTCTGTCCTCATCAGCCAGACGCTTCCCCGTCTGAAGACAGAGAAGAATATCATGCGGCTTCACATCATCTTCATACGTATAGTGAACATCATTGGTCGCCACCAGTTCCATACCCAGTTCCCGGCTCATACGCATAAGCGCCTGATTTACCTGCTTCTGCTCCGGAATACCATGGTCCTGCATTTCCAGAAAAAAGTTCCCTTTTCCAAAGATCTCTTCATACTCGGCTGCCGTCCGGCATGCCTGCTCATACTGCCCTTTCATAATATCCCGCTGAACCTCGCCTGCCAGACAGGCGCTCAGCGCAATGATGCCTTTATGATACCTTCGCAGAATCTCCTTATCGACCCGGGGCCGGTAATAAAATCCTTCCGTAAATCCAATAGACACAATCTTCATCAGATTCTGATACCCCTCATTATTTTCCGCCAGCAGCACCAGATGATAATACCGGTCCTCTCCCCCTGCCGTTTCCTTATCAAACCGGGAATCAGGCGCCACATAAACCTCGCAGCCGAGAATAGGACGGATCCCCTGCGCTTTCGCTTCCTTGTAAAAATCAATCACTCCATACATCACTCCGTGATCCGTAATCGCCGCACTGTCCATCCCCAGTTCTTTCACCCGCGATACATATTCTCTGATCTTATTAGAGCCATCCAGCAGACTGTATTCCGTATGCACATGAAGATGCGTAAAATTCATCCTTCTTCTCCCAACCGCTTTCTTTCGTTTTTTCTATTATAACCCATCTGCTGTAAATCTCAAAGAAAAGTTTACATGCAAAAAGAGCGTCCGTATCCGGACGCCCTCAACACGCTTCTGAATGCTGATTAGCCATTGATCATAAAGGACAACAGTTTGTCAATATCCTCTTTCTCATATGCGATGATCTCCAGTTCAGGAATCTCACCGTTGGAAAAAATATTCGCAAGAGACACATACTGACAAAGCTTGGACTTCAGATTCAGTCTGTCTCCTTCACCCGTTACCAATTCTACTTTTCCTGCACAGTTATCTACCACTTCAAAAAATTTGTTTACGTCTTTAATGTTCTGTACTTTCATGTTCTTAATCTCCTTTCCTTCTTTACGACACCTATTATACGCAAGGTTTCCAAAGATTGCAAGTGCTTTTTTGCTCCGATTTACAGGCCTTTCCGCTAACGGAGGCTCTGCTTTGTTCACCTTGCCTGCAAAATATATATTCCTCCGACCGGTTTTCGTTATTTTCAAATACTTTGATAATCAAAACAATATCCGAGCCTATAATTTCTTATATTTTCCGAATACTTTTTTCTGTAATTTCGATGCATCCTTCCTTCAAAAGCAGTCCCACGGCACGTTTAAACGCATTTTTACTCAAAGAGAATTCCCTTTTTATGACTTCCGGAGACGCTTTATCTGTAAACGGAAGCACACCGTCAAACTCTTCGATTACTTTCATCACTTGCTCCGCATCTGCATTTCTCTGTACATATCCTTTTTCTCTGATACTAAGGTCAAGCTTCCCGTCCGGTTTTACGGCAGTCACTCTTGCCTCTATCCGCTCACCGACTCCTGCCTGTCCAAAAAATTCCCGGCTTGGTATCAGTCCGGAATAACAGTCATCCACTGCCACGAAAGCGCCAAAATTTCCGCTGACCTGATACACCGTCCCCCATACGTGATCCTCTTTCTGATAGGGACTGTCTGTCCTCAGATATTCATATACATTCATCGTCGCGCACAGTCTTCCACTCTTGTCCGTATAAAGTCCCACCAGGCATTCTTCGCCTGCACGTACTTTCTTTGTCTGCTGCCGGAAGGGCAGAAACAAATCTTTTTCTAACCCCCAGTCTAAAAATGCCCCGATTTTTGTCACTTCTTTTACGGTAAGTCTCGCTATGTCGCCGATCGAAAGCTTTGGGCGGGCGGTCGTTGCAATCAGACGGTCCTGAGAGTCTTTATAAAGAAAAACTTCCAGTTCATCCCCCACCTGCGCACCTTCCGGAACCTGTTTTGCCGGAAGCAGCACTCTCTCTTCAGGACGCCCGTCCTCCGCCAGATAAACACCAAAATCCACTTTTTTTGCGATCACAAGTACCTGTGTCTTTCCTAACTCCATACGATCTTCTCCTACTCTCTTCTGCCGGGAATCTCTGTTGCTTTCCTGAATCTGTTTCTGTCATTTAAATTCCACCACCGCATAAGGTCTGCCTTCCCCGTCACCTAAAAGAACCATATAACCGTCGCTGCAGCTTCCCACACGGGGATAAATTCTGTCATGAAGCATGGCCGGCTTTTTATATTCTGCACGCATCTGATGAATCACGAAGTCCTCTGGCAGATACTGTCCCGCAAGCTGTACATACTGTCCATTATTCACATGATGGTTCACATCCAGATGCTGGATATGTATGGTAAAGGTTTCTCTTTCTGTCAGTACTCCCGGCAGCCGGATTCTCCCCGTCTCTCCTTCCACAGCAAGCTCTGTTTCCAGTTTGTAAAGCGAACGAATCTCCTCGTCTACCAGAGTCGGGCGTTGTCTGTTCGTATCCATGAGCACCCATTCAGTATCCGCACACGCAGCCATATTCCCTTCTTGATCCATCAGACGGAAATTCCTCTGACCCGTCAGGTTTCCGAAAGCGTAAGGCCAGGTTCCGATTCGAATATGTTCTGCCAGACCGGGATAACGGTAAACAATAATTTTCCAGGAACGCAGCACCCACATCCTGTTTCTTTCTTCCAGAAAATCTATCCCAATGCCGAGATCTTCCGACTGAAAGGTACTGCAGTCCTGAAACGCATTGAGGATTGCCGTCAGTGTCATCCTGCGATTCTGGTCCACCTCCGTAAAACGTACCCGACTGTCATATTCATACATATTCTCATTCCTTCTTCCCCAGATTTTCAAACACGCTCCGGACAGTTTTATACTGGCTTTTGTCACTCAGGCCCGCCATTTTCTCCGTATTTCGACTTCCGTACAATGCAACAGTCGAAAAATAATGTCTCTGTCAGCCTGATCCGCAACGGCCCCATCGTATTTCATTATAATCGCAGCGCCCGCAAAAATCCACCTTAAGTTTTAGATATGAGAAAGAACAGGCATATCCCTGCCAGTATAATTTCCATCCATTCCCTTATTCCCAGATCCAGTTTTCCGGCAATAACATATATCATTAATATCATTACCCCAATCCACATTCCAAACCCTTCTCTTTTGTTCCGTCTGTATTCTGCCTCTTGCTTCTTTTAGTCATATTATAATTCTATTAGTCAATATTTGCAATGAACTTTTTATCTTAATATAAGAAGGGGTGATATGTATGAAAAATATTGATTATACTGCCATGGGCGGTCGCATTCGAAACGCACGGCTCGACGCAGGATTGTCTCAGTCGGAACTGGCAGAAAAATGTAATCTGTCCGTTTCTTTTCTCGGGCACATTGAACGGGGCAGCCGGAAAATGTCTCTGGAAACACTGGTAACTGTCTGTGAAGTTCTGAATCTGAGCGCAGACTATCTTCTCCAGGATGAACTGCCCGGCAGCGATGCAGTCATCGGAAACATTATTGCATCTGTTAAAAAACAAGGTTCCTATCAATATGACCGTTATATAACCATTATCAAAGCTCTGGCTGAGATTTCAGACAAACTTTAAAGCAAACCGGGCAGAATCTGTACACTTCTTCAGGATGATATGGTTGATAAGACATTTAACAGAAATAGAAAAATGCAAAAAGCAAACAAAAAGATGCTGTAAAATGTCGAACTGCTCCTGATAATCAGCGATGCTGTGCAAGCGAAAACAACGCGCTGATCACTAATGCAGAATCACATTTTACAGCACCTCTTTGGTACTGAAACGATGCAGAATCATCTGACTGCGTTTTTATTATCCCCTTTTGTATCAAATCGAACCCGATCAATTACCCTCATGGTCATATGATCATAGACGACGATATTAAAACCTCTTTTATTTACAGTATACTCCACTCCATCAATTTCGATCTGGGCCTTTTTCCCTGCTTCAGCCCCCTGGCTTGTGATACTGTAAACAGACCGGCCGTTTCGAAAGCTTCCTGTTCTTGTAAGCCCCTCTTTGCTGATCTGCTCAATGACAGGTTCCCCCGGATTCAAAACCGCATAGTAACTGTAACCCGGCCTCTCACTCACATCAATTTTCAGCCCCAGTTCTTTCAGCGCCTGCTTCACTTCATCTGAAAACTTGCCGCCCGCATCTTCCTGTACAGAAATAAATACCGAATAGCAGGAATCATCAACCGCTTTTAAATACTCAGCAAAATCAGATATGTGCGTCAACTCACAGTTTTTAATAATCTGTGTATAATAATCTTCTGTGTTCTCCCACTGCTCGTCGCCAACCGCAGCAACACCGTATGTTTCTGACAGTATCTTACCAATATACTGCGACATTTTTATGGAACCCCACAGATTTTCATGACCGATAACATTTTCCCTGGGAAGTACTGCTCCAATGTTCTCATAATGCTGCTTCTCACACAAATTATAATAATCAAGCTCATGCTCTTCTGCGTATCTGGTAAGACCGTTATGTATTCCGTCATTCATTTTATTTCCGGGAAGACTGACCAGAATAAGACGAATCTGGTTTTCTTTACAAAGTTCTACTGTCCGATTCAAATATTCCATCATAAGAGTATTCACAGATGCATCAAAATCTTTATAGCTGTCAGGTTCTTTCAGCTCAAACGGTTCATATGGATATTCATTGTAATCTGCGATGGCAGAGTAGCCCTTCAGCTCCGCATGCCGGATTCTCGACAGATCTATATCATATTCCGTCAGAGAATTCCACCGGGAGTGAAATCTGATATTCGTCAGATAGTAACTCAGTTCTGACTGCGCTTCGTCAATCGTACAAAGATCCTTCACTGCTTCTGCTTTGACCCGGGACCATTTCATCGGATCAAGACATTTCCTTGTCAGCCCTTCTGTAGTATTGATCTTACTTTCCGGATGTATCGTCATCAAAAATCTCGTATCCAGTACAACCGCCTGCGGGTTCTGAAATCTGAGCGCTTCCTTCAGCCAATAATAGCTCAGAAAAATACTTTGCTGTTCACTTCCCAGATTATAGCTTCTGATACCATATAGATTATAAATCTCCTGCGGCGAAAACGCGTTTACGCATACACTGGATCCGAGAAACAGTACATCTATACTGTTCTCTCTCATTTCATAAAACTGTTGATAGGACGATGTTGTCGGCCATGTACTGTTTGCATAAATATATTTGGGCACCAGGATCTGATTAACAGCAGACAGCATCGATATCAGCATGCCAAGAAACAGCACGCTTCTTACAATACCTTTCACTTTTTTCGGCATATTAGAATCCTCCGTAGATAAAATCATTCGCATCAAAACCATATCCGTATGTTCCAAAGACCCATATACCACAGATTGCACAGAAATAAATTCCCCACCGCACAATCAGATGCTGACGGGCAAACCAGTCCCTGATGCAGATTCCTCTTTCCTGCAGCCTGCTGACGCACAGCAGCACAAACAATGACAAAACCAGTATCTCACATTCTTTTTGGTGAAGGCCCAGCCGAAACAACGAACTGTTTAAAAGAATCCATGGATTAAAGCAGGTAAATATCGACCAGATCATTTTAAGTCCTGTCATCAGAGAATCCGCACGGAAAATGATCCAGGCGGTCATTACAAGTCCGAAGGTACAGAACTGCTGCACCAGTCTGCGCAGTCTGGAATTTGCAGGCATGCGCAGAAAACCATATACTTTTTCCTGGATATTTTTGGTCAAATCACCGCAGATCTGATAACCGGCATGCATCAGCCCCCAGAACAAATATTTCCAGGAACCTCCGTGCCAGATTCCGCTTACTGCAAATGTAAGAATCAGATTCAGATATTTGCGGAACTGACCGCCACGATTACCTCCAAGAGGAATATACACATAGTCTCTGAGCCAGTTGCTCAGGGAAATATGCCATCTTCTCCAGAACTCCTTGATACTGCGGGAAAAATAAGGATGATGAAAATTATCGGTCAGTTCAATGCCAAACATCTGAGAAACACCCTGAGACATGACCACACAGGACTGAAAATCCGCATACAGTTGAAAACTGTACAGGACCCCGGCAACCAGTACAAAACATCCCTGATAGGCCATATGATTGTTAAATACTGTATCAACGATGATCGAGGCTTTGTTCGCAATCATAAATTTGAGGAAAAAACCCCAGATGATCAACTGAATTCCTTTCATAAATCTGTCGGAATCATATGTATGCCCTTCAAAAAGCTGTTCTTTCATTTGATCATACCTTGGAATGGGACCCTGTATGATTTGAGGAAAAAACGAAATGAACAGAGCATATTTCAGCAGATTTTTCTGACATTCTGTACGGCCTTTATAAATATCTGCGAGGTATGCAACAACCTGAAGCGAATAAAAACTCAGACCCAAAGGAACAATCCACGAAAGCTTTTGTCTGTGAACAATGCAACCCAGAAAAAAATCTGTACTTTTTGATCCTAACAGAGGAAATATTGACAGCACAATCCCCAGAAACAGAATCATCTGTTGATGCTTCACTTTTATTTCACGCTCTTTTAAACAGCTGATCAGAACGCCAAATACATAGCTGATTCCGATCGTAACCGCAAAAACCACCAGCTGCTGCCAGTCTTCGACTGCCAGCCAGTAAAAACAGCCGCTTCCGGCCAGAAGCGCCAACCACCGGTATTTTAACGGCAGGACATAATATAGAGCCAGCAGAATCACCAGCAGCCCATAGTAACCAAACGACACATAGTTCATCATAAAAATTTCACCCTCATAAATTTAAAGGACACTGAAAAAGTGTACTTTTTAAAACAAGTTATGGAGGCTGGTTGTGTCGAACGTTTGTGAAGGCGAGTGTCTGATTTTGTTGCAAAATCAATGCTTTCATGATAAACTACAGTTTAGTCAAGAGAAATTGGC
>CATOPL010000002.1 GCA_951802115.1 uncultured Lachnospiraceae bacterium
CGACCAGCCCCAGGCCATAGAAGCCCTGGTGGGTGGGTTCCGGGAAGGCAATCAATTCCAGACTTTACTGGGTGTTACGGGCTCCGGAAAGACCTTTACCATGGCCAACGTGATCGCACAGCTTAACAAGCCGACTTTGGTAATAGCGCACAATAAGACATTAGCGGCCCAGCTCTATGGCGAGTTCAAAGAGTATTTTCCGAGTAACGCGGTGGAATATTTTGTGTCCTAATTTGGGGACAGGGTAAAAAGCGCATTATTTAGTGTTATTTGGTGTTGATTGTACCGTATTTTGTGGAGGAAATAGAGGGATATGGACGAAATAACACTAGGACGGACGGGTGGAGTTTGTGACCTGGATTCGTGTAATGGATTATGCAACATCATATAGATAAAATCCATTGTTTATATGATAAAAATAATATGTTATACAATTTGGAGAGGTGGGGGCTATGCAGGAGCATGAAATTATATTATATCAGTTAGAGAATACAAATGTTTATGTGAATGTCATTTTTAAAGAAGAGACATTTTGGATGACGCAAAGAGCAATGGCAGAATTATTTGATTGCACAGCAGATAATATTTCGTTGCATTTGAAAAATATTTATAAAGAAGAAGAATTAGACGCAGAAGCAACTACCGAGTTTTTCTCGGTAGTTCAAAATGAAGGTGGGAGAAATGTTAGCCGAAAAGTAAAATGCTTTAATTTGGATGCGATTATTGCTGTAGGGTACCGTGTGAACTCCAAAAAAGCCACTCGATTTCGGCAGTGGGCAACAAAAACATTAAAAGAATATATTATTAAGGGTTTTGTATTAAATGATGATATGTTGAAAAATGGCAAACCCTTTGGAAAAGATTATTTTGATGAATTATTGGATCGTATCCGAGAGATTAGGGCAAGTGAGCGTAGAGCCTATCAGAAAATCACGGATATATTTGAGCAGTGCAGCTATGATTATGATAAAAACAGTGAAATCACAAAGAACTTTTATGCTTTTGTCCAGAATAAACTTCATTTTGCAGTTACTGGAAAGACAGCAGCAGAATTGATATTTGAACGTGCTGATTCAGAAAAACCGGCTATGGGATTGACAACCTGGAAGGATGCACCAGATGGTAAAGTACTAAAGCGGGATATAGGTATTGCAAAAAATTATTTAAATGAAAAGGAATTGTCCCGTTTAAACAGGCTGGTAACAATGTTCATTGATTATGCTGAGCTGATGGCAGAAGACGAGGTTTTAATGAGTATGCAAGACTGGGTGGAACAAACGAATCAGTTTTTGGTGAATAATCGACGGGAAGTGTTGGCAGGAAAGGGAAAAATATCACATGAGACTGCTATTAAAAAAGCGGAAAAGGAATATGAGGCGTTTCGAGTAAAGCAGGATAAAGAGTATATTTCAGAGTTTGATCGGGAAGTAGAAAGGTATCTTAAAGGAGATTGGTAAAAAATTGTGATTTTTAAACATATTGAGGAGGAATAACTCATGAAAATGAATTTTAAAGGTTTAGTAAGTTTACATACACTACCTAAAACTACACCTTTACTACCTTTATATGAGGCTGTTATAAATTCTATACAAAGCATAGAGGACGCAAATATTACAAATGGGAAAATAGAAATTGTAATTGAACGTGAAAAGCAAATGAATCTTTTTGAACAATGGGAAACAGATGTAGAGAACATTGTTATTAACGATAATGGGATAGGATTTAATGATGATAACTATAATTCTTTTGATACATACGCCAGTGAGTTTAAAATTCAAAAAGGCTGTAAAGGCGTTGGAAGAATGATGTGGTTAAAGGCATTCTGCGAAGTTAGTGTAGAAAGTATTTTTGATGAAATGGATCAGAAAAAGTGTAGAAAATTTTTATTTGATACAAATAATGCAGTGCATGATATGTGTGTGGAAGAAGTGAATAGCGATGTTCCAAGAATTACACAAGTACGACTTATGGGGTTACGAGGACAGTATAAAAGTAATTGTCCTAAAAAGATAGATACAATTGCAAGAAATATATTAAATCATTGTTTTACCTATTATGTATTAGGGAAAGCACCTAAAATAATTGTGTGTGATGAGTTTGATACAGTAGATGTTGATGAATTATATAGAGAAAATATAGGAGATAATACGAAGATTGTTGATGTTGATATTAAAGGAATTCCATTTAAAATTGTACATTCTAAAAATTACATGAAAACCAAAGAGAAGCATACGGTGAATTTATGTGCAAATCATTGGGTGGTTCAACCAATTTCTTTGTCAAAAATATTTGGGAATGTAAACACAAAGCTAGAAGATAATAAAGGCGAGTTTACTTATAGTGGTTATGTAATGTCAGAATTGTTAGATAGTCATGTTAATAGAGAGAGGACGAAAATTGAATTACCAGAACAGCCTAATTTGGTGGAGTCGATAGGAAGTAATGAAATAGTAGAATGTATGGAATCTATGGTTTTGGATTATTTAAGGAAGGATATTACAGAAAGTAATAAAAAGAAAGCTGAAATAGTTAAAGATTATGTTTATAATAAAAATCCTAAATATAGGCTATTATTAAAGAATAGACCAGAGTTACTAAATGAAATACCTTGGATAACAGATGAAGAAAAACTTGAGATGGAATTATTTAAACAGGAACAAAAATTCAAGTTGGAATTAAAGCGAGAAGGAAAGGAACTTGAACAAGAGTTAAAAGAGGGGGTTACGGATTATCAGAGTTATATACAAAAGCGTAATACCTATGCAGAAAAAGTATCTGATATGGGAAAAAGTAATTTGGCTGAATATGTAATGCATAGAAAAGCGATTTTAGATATTTTAGCTCAGAATATAAAGTATAAAGACCAAGAGCAGCAAAAATATGCTTATGAAAAAAATATTCATCAATTGATATTTCCAATGACTAAAACATCGGATGACATAGATTATTTACAACATAACTTATGGATTATAGATGAAAAGTTGGCGTATCACCATTATTTAGCATCGGACATGAAGCTGAAAAGTATGAGTGAAATTAATAATAATAGCGGAAAAGAACCAGATATAGTTATTTTTGATTCTCCTTTTGCATTTACTGATGAACAGGATCAGCCATATAGAAATATAACAATTATTGAATTTAAGCGACCTGGTAGAGAACATTACACTGATGCAGAAAATCCAGTTAGACAAGTAAAAGAATATATGGATGATATAGTTGAGGGAAAAGTAAAAACCAAAGATGGTGAATTTCTAAGCGGAACAGAAAATATTCGCTTTTTCTGTTATATTTTATGTGATGTCGATTTGAGTATAAAAAAACTTGCTAAATTGGAGGATTTGAAACCAACTCCTGATAATATGGGTTTTTATAAATATATTGATTCTTATAAAGCATACCTAGAAATTATACCTTACAATAAATTGATACAAGATTCACAGAAAAGAAATAAAATATTATTTGATAAACTATTTAATCAGGTTTAATTTCTGTTATAACATTTTGGGTTTACGGGATATTTAAAATATGGTGATATGTACTTTTGTGGTTTTCGGTCGATAACATTGTAAAAGTATGTGATTGATATTTGAGCAATGAACAAAACAATATTGTATGTATAAATTTTATGTTTCTATTTATTAAAAGCTACAAAGGAAAAAGAGGTTAGATGAAGGAGAGAGCCTATGAAACTGATTGAGTTACAGATAAAAAATTTAGGATGCATTGATGAAAAGGGTGTTACTATAAAAATTGATAATATAGTTGTCCTGATTGGTCCCAATAATGTAGGAAAAACTACGGTATTAAAAGCATATGAATTATTTAGAAGTTCTGGAGCCGCCCAAACAATAGATGATTTTTATCAAAATAATGAAAATAATCCAATAGAAATAGCAGGGATTTTCAATGAAATTAACGATGAAGATAAAACGCAGATTGGAGAAAAATGGATATATTTAAATGATGATAATGAGGAAGTTATAAAATATAAATGGGTGTGGAATAAAAGTGGGGAGAAGGGCAAAAAGTATTCATGGAATAATGAAGAAGAAAAATGGGTTCTTGGAGGAATGGGAGGCTGGGATACTAAAATTGCTAGTTGTATTCCTTTGCCATTGAAAATTAGTCCATTTGATGATTCAGAACAATTAGAAAAACAAATAGTAGAAATATTGACATCAGCAGTTAAAGATAATGTGAAGAATAATCAATCTAAAGTAGCAACAATGATAAAACAGATAAATGATTTAGCGAAAGATGTGAAAAATGAGATTTCTGAAGAATTAGACAAAACAACGAATAAATTGCAAAAAAACTTGAGTGATATTTTTCCAGAACATACCGTGGATATTGAACCTCAAGTAGGAAAATTAGATGTAGATAAGATATTAGCAACAGGAACGCACTTGCAAGTATCTAATGCTGATGGTAAGTTTTATCCTTTAGCAAATCAAGGAAGTGGATTGCAAAGAGCATTCCTATGGTCTGCAATTGAAGCTTTAGCTGATTCAGGGAAAATGAAAAGTGGGCGTACTTCGATAAAAAATGAGGAACCCAAAATTTTATTAGTAGAGGAACCGGAATCATTTTTGCATCCACCCGCAATTCGTTCTGCGAGAGAAGCACTGTATAAAATAGCTGAATTGGAAAATTGGCAAGTTATGATTACGACACATTCTCCTATTTTCATTGATGTATCTAAGCCGCATACAACTATAATTAGAGTAGAGAAAAATGTAGAGAATGCGACAAAGATTTTTTCAACGGAAAAGGCGAATTTCTCAGATGATGAGCGAGAGCGTCTTCAAATGATAAGAAACTGCCACCCTACAATAAATGAATTTTTCTTTGCAAGTAAGATAATTTTGGTTGAAGGAGATACGGAACAAGTGGCATTAACACAGGTTAAAAGAGAAGATACGACAATTTTGAACTGTCGTGGTAAGGCAAATATACCTATGTTTGAGAAAATTTTAAATCATTTTGGAATGAATTATATTGTAATTCATGATTTGGATTCACCTAAAGCAAAGAAAAAAGATAAATGGATTAAAAATTCTATGTGGACTATTAATGAGAAAATATTTTTGGAAGCTGAAAAAGGGAAAAATAACCAGGTAATTGTTAGCATACCAGATTTTGAAGGACAATTTTTTGGCTATTTGCAATCAGGAGATAAGCCATACAATGCAATTTGTGAATTGAAAAAAGAGGAAAATAAAGCAATTT
The DNA here is from genome assembly GCA_951802115.1 of uncultured Lachnospiraceae bacterium. GTDB lineage: Bacteria > Bacillota > Clostridia > Lachnospirales > Lachnospiraceae > Hominiventricola. Next base: position 5,233 of record CATOPL010000002.1, read on the forward strand.
GTGAGGAACTAAAAAGGATAGCAGGAGGTGAAGTAGAGGAGACTTTTGAACGTATGATTTGGGATGTATCTGAGTATAAAAAGTTAGGAATCAAGTATTGTGAGAATAATGGACTTAAAATGGAGGAAAAGTGGGATTTTAATGATTGTTGATTTGGTGAATGTAAGTAGTAACTAGATAACAAAGCATGATTACATAGCCGATTGATTTTCAAAACGAGAATCAGTCGGTTTTTTTATTGCCCCAAATCCAGTACATAGCCATTCTGCCATATGCGGAGTGGCTATTAAATTTTTCAGGAAAGGAGGTAAACCGTGATGTCTAAATGTAAGGTAATCGCCCTTGCAAACCAGAAAGGCGGGACGGGCAAGACAACAACTGCCGTCAACTTAGGGATAGGGCTTGCAAACGAGGGAAAGCGGGTACTGCTTGTGGACGCCGATCCGCAGGGGGATTTGACGACCTCTTTGGGTTGGACGGATCAGGACAATCTTCCTGTCACACTGTCAACGCAGATGGAAAAGATTATCCGTGACGAGCCGATTGAAGCGGGCGAGGGGATATTGCGCCATGATGAGGGCGTAGACCTGATTCCAGCGAATATCGAGCTGTCTGGCATGGAAATAACGCTTGTGAATGCCATGAGCCGGGAGTTCACCATGAAATCTTATTTGAGTGAGCTGAAAAAGGATTATGACTATATCCTGATTGACTGTATGCCGAGTTTGGGTATGCTCACTATTAATGCACTTGCGGCGGCAGACAGCGTGATTGTCCCGGTGCAGGCGCACTTGAGGAAAAAGGGTATGAAGTGCGTGTGCTGGATTTAATCAACATGGAAAAGAGCCATTGTTATAATCCGTTTATGTACCTGAAGGATGACAACGACGTGCAGCGGCTTGTGACGAATCTATTTAAGGCAACCACGCCGAAGGGGAGCCAGTCAAACGATCCCTTCTGGGACACCGCAGCGTCCATGTTACTCTTAGCACTGATATTTTATTTAAAGTACGAAGCACCAAAAGATGAGCAGAATTTCCCGATGGTCATGGAGCTTTTGCGGGCGGGGGAAGTAAGGGAAGATAACGACGAGTACCAATCCCCGCTTGACGAATTATTTGAGCGTCTGGAAATGCGGGAGCCGGAGCATATCGCAGTGAAATACTACAAGGACTACCATTCAGGGAGTGCGAAGACGCTGAAATCCATCCAGATCACGCTTGCGGCGAGATTGGAGAAATTCAACCTGTCAAGCCTTGCGGCTTTGACAGCGACAGATGATTTAGACCTGCCATCATTGGGGGAGAAGAAAGTGGCGTTGTTTGCGCTGATACCCGACAACGATACCAGCTATAACTTTTTGGTATCCATTCTTTACACGCAGTTATTCCAGCAGTTATTTTACCTTGCCGACCATAAGCACGGCGGCAGGCTCCCCGTCCATGTGCATTTTTTGATGGACGAATTTGCGAACGTCAGTTTGCCTGATGATTTTGACAAAATCCTGTCCGTCATGCGGTCAAGGGAAGTCAGCGTGTCCATCATCCTGCAAAACATGGCGCAGCTAAAGGCGCTTTTCGAGAAGCAGTGGGAAAGCATTGTGGGCAACTGCGACCAGTTTTTGTATCTTGGCGGCAACGAGCAGGGAACCCATAAGTACGTCAGCGAGCTGCTGGGGAAAGCCACCATTGACATGAACACCTACGGGAAATCTACCGGGCATTCCGGCAATTATTCCACAAACTACCAGATATCGGGGCGTGAACTCTTAACGCCGGATGAAGTGCGTATGCTGGACAACCGCTACGCACTTCTTTTTATCCGTGGGGAACGCCCGGTGATGGATGAAAAATTTGATATATTGAAGCACCCCAACGTGGCACTGTCCACGGACGGGAAAGGAAAGACCTACCGCCACGGGGAAGTGACGCAGGCGGTAGGCAGCATTGCATTGGGGGACAGTCTGGAGGACGAAGTGACGCAGGGGCAGGCTGGAACCAGTTCCTATGAGCTTTTATCCGAGGAGGATTTAGAAGCTATCATAAACCAAATCCAAAAAAATAAGGAGGAAACAGAACAATGATGAAGAGAAACGAGAACAGCAGGGAAACCCGCAGACAGCCGATGGGCAGAAAGACAAGAAGGGCGATGGTGGTATACGCCGCACTGGTGCTTATGATGACAGCCGGGGCAACGACAGTGTATGCCGCAAGCGATCCGCTTGCGGTGATAAATAACCTGTCCAATTTCATTTTCGGCTTAATCCGTGCAGTCGGATTGATTTTGTTAGGATGGGGCATTGTGCAGGTTGGCTTGTCCTTGCAGTCCCACGATCCGAGCCAGCGTTCCAACGGGTTCTTAACCCTTGCGGGCGGCGTTATCATCACATTTGCAGAGGGGCAGTGATTATATCAGTTGTCAGGCAAATGGAAAGGTACATAGTCTGTCCGCTATGAATATTGCTTTGAAAAAGCTATGTATGCGGAATGGGCTTCCTGCTGTAACCGTGCATGGGCTTCGTCATATGTTTGCAACTATTTTAGTGGAGCAGGGCGTCCCTCTTGCGAAAATATCCGGGCTGTTAGGACATAGTTCCGTTAATACAACATTTGAATATTATTGCGATGTCATGGACGAGAAAGAAAAGATTATTGCCTTTATGAATGATGTTTTTACTCCTGAAGGCAGGGAAGGGACAGGGTAACATGGAATTTGATTTGAAATTACAGCAGTTTGTTGACTGGAAGGTTTATAATGTCACACCGATTAAAAATAAATTTGGTTACCGTGTAGTGCTGATATATGCGGATGGGACTAAAATGCCGCAGCAGAAATCAGGATTTGCGACGAAGAAAGCAGCAAACACAGACAGGGACAAGACGCTTGGCGAACTGTACTCAGGCACATATGTAGTGTACAGCAATGTAAAAGTGAAAGACTTCATGCTGTTTTGGCTTGAAAAGGAAATGCGCCCACGCATTACAAGCGGTTCCTATGAAACCTATTCTAACATTGTGAATAATCATGTTATTCCGGCGATGGGCAACATCAGAATGACAGAAATTAAACGGAGCCATATCCAGAGCCTTTATCATGAAGAAGCGGCTGTTTCTGTTTCCATCGCAAGGCTGGTGAAAACGGTGATGAATACGTCCATGCAGTACGCTGTGAATAAGAAAATTATATCCATCAATCCAACGATTGATGTGGCACTGCCAAAGCAGGTAGAGAAAAAAGCCTATCATACCCGGAACATTGATACACAAAAGACGTTGAATATGGAGCAGGTTTTAACGCTCATTGAAGCAAGTAAGGATACGCCAATCCATATGCAGGTGCTTTTTGCAGTATTGCTGGGATTAAGGCGGTGTGAAATCAACGGGGTAAAATATTCGGATATAGATTATATCAACCGGACATTAAAGGTGCAGCGGCAGTTAGGCAAGAAGCCAAATACAACTGCCGGGGACTTCCCGGCTAAGACGTTTACAAAGCAGGAAATCGGACTGAAAACACCGTCCAGCTACCGAACCATTCCCATACCGGATTATGTGTTTGAAGCAATTCTGGAAGAAAGAAAAGTATATGAGAAGAACCGCAGAAGGAGATCTGGCACTTTTCAGGATTTGGATTATATCTGCTGTTCTACCTATGGACGTCCGAGGAGTAAAGATTTTCATTGGAAGCATTATAAAAAGCTGCTGGAGGATAATGGACTGCCCGATATAAGGTGGCACGATTTGAGAAGCACATTCTGCACCATATTATTAAAGAACGATTTCAATCCCAAAGCGGTATCACAGCTAATGGGACATGCAAAAGAAATCATCACCATAGATGTTTACGGAGATACCGCCGAAATTATTGAGGACTGCTTAGACGATCTCCAGCCATTTATTGATGAAGTAATCCCAAAGGAAGAAAGTGAAAGCGGCACAGATTTTTCAGAAGATGATTATATAGATAATATCAGTGAGTTTCTTGAATAAAATTAAGACAATGGCATAGCAAATCCCATAAAAAAGTACAGAACAAAAGTTCGATTTTGCTCTGTACTTTTATTAGTTTATATGTTATAATGAAAAACCAAGTGACTGGATAATACTATCTGTATTAGTTGTTGTTATTCAGTGTTATTTAGTTTCAAAAATACGGTTTTGTGACCTGCATTCGTGTAATTGCTATTTTAACGCTTATTCGCCAGCTTTGCAAGCCCATTTTACACGAATCAAAAATCAAATTACACGAATTTTGGGCGAATAGGCGAACTTTTTTCGGTCACAAATTGGAGGTTTTCATATGCCAGAGTTTAAATTACATGCCCCATACCAGCCCACCGGCGATCAGCCGCAGGCAATCGCCGAGCTGGTGAAAGGCTTTCAGGAAGGCAATCAATTCCAGACTTTACTAGGGGTTACGGGTTCCGGCAAGACATTCACAATGGCAAATGTGATACAAGCCTTGCAGAAACCAACGCTCGTAATCGCCCACAACAAGACGTTGGCAGCGCAGCTATACGGAGAATTCAAGGAGATGTTCCCGGAGAATGCAGTGGAGTATTTTGTGTCCTACTATGATTACTACCAGCCAGAAGCATATGTACCATCCAGCGATACTTATATTGCCAAAGACTCTTCGATCAACGATGAGATCGATAAGCTGCGCTTGTCTGCAACGACAGCGCTGTCAGAGAGGCAGGATGTAGTGATAGTCGCCAGCGTGTCCTGTATTTACGGATTGGGTTCGCCGGTTGATTATAAAAATATGGTGATCTCCCTGCGTCCGGGAATGGAGAAAGATAGAGATGAGATGATTCACAAGCTCATTGATATCCAGTATGACCGCAATGAAATGGATTTTAAGAGGGGAACTTTTCGTGTTCGGGGAGATGTGGTGGAAATATTTCCGGCAGAGTCTTCAGATACGGCGATCCGGGTGGAATTTTTCGGAGATGAAATCGAACGTTTGCTGGAGATCGATGTATTGACAGGGGAGATCAGAAGTGAGCTCAAACATGCAGCAGTTTTTCCGGCATCTCATTATGTAGTGCCAGTGGAAAAGATAAAGAAGGCAGTACTGGATATCGAGGAAGAACTGGAGGAGAGAATCCGTTATTTCAAAGGAGAGGACAAACTTCTTGAGGCACAGAGAATTTCGGAACGGACGAATTTTGATGTTGAAATGCTGAAAGAGACCGGATTTTGTTCCGGAATCGAGAATTATTCCCGGCATCTGTCCGGTCTTGCAGCTGGGACGCCGCCTCATACACTGATCGATTATTTTCCGGATGATTTTCTGATCATCATTGACGAGTCCCATAAAACGATTCCCCAGATCCGGGGGATGTATTTTGGAGATCAGAGCCGGAAAGGAACACTGGTGGATTATGGTTTTCGTCTGCCGTCGGCAAAGGATAACCGCCCTTTGAGCTTTGACGAATTTGAAAGTAAGATTGATCAGATGCTGTTTGTTTCTGCGACTCCGGGAGACTATGAAGCGGATCATGAGCTGTTTCGTACAGAACAGATTATCCGTCCTACAGGCCTTCTGGATCCGGAAATATCGGTGCGTCCCGTGGAGGGGCAGATTGATGACCTGATCGGAGAAATCAATAAAGAAGTAGAGAAACATCACAAAGTATTGATCACAACACTGACCAAACGGATGGCAGAGGATCTGACAGATTATATGAAGGAGTTGGGGATCCGTGTCCGGTATCTGCATTCGGATGTGGATACTTTAGAGCGGACGGAGATTATCCGGGATATGAGACTGGATGTATTCGATGTACTGGTGGGAATCAATCTGCTTCGGGAGGGCCTGGATATTCCGGAGATTACGCTGGTGGCGATTTTGGATGCGGATAAAGAAGGCTTTCTGCGCTCAGAGACTTCTTTGATTCAGACGATCGGCCGTGCAGCACGTAATAGTGAAGGCCACGTGATTATGTATGCGGATCATATAACCGATTCTATGCGGATGGCAATAGAAGAGACAAACAGAAGGCGGGAGATCCAGAAGGAGTATAATGAGAAGCATGGGATTACGCCGCAGACGATCCATAAAGCGGTGCGTGATTTGATTCGTATCTCCAAAGAGGTAGCTCAGGAAGAACTGAAGTTTGAGAAGGATCCGGAGTCCATGAGTGTGCAGGAGTTGGAGAAGCTGATTGGAGAGGTTCAGAAAAAGATGAAAAAGGCGGCAGCGGAACTGAACTTTGAGGCAGCGGCTTTGCTGCGCGACCAGATGGTGGAACTGAAGAAACAACTTCAGGAATTGAAGGAATAAATGAAAACAAATTTCCACAAATGGATTGAGGACCGAATTGAGTATCATATGACAATTTTCAGGCTCATCAGTCCGGATGCGAGACGGAAGAGCCCGTTCCTGGACGCTGTCATCGCCTGCTCTACCAGTACAGCGCAAGGGCATTATTTTGCCGCCTCCATGCTGAAGTATATCAGCATGGAAAGAGACAGGGTGGTGACTGACTTCTGTTATGGCAGTAGCAGGCTGCCGGATAACATATGGGATCAGTGCGGAGGATCATTTATACTGTCCGGAAACATAGCCGGATTTAGATATTTTTGTGACCGGCAGCTTCATAAAGGGGATCTTCTGACCGGAGCAATATTTTCTCGGGCAGTAAGCTTTTCGACAAATTTCTGTGCAGTTTTCTCTGGTTCAAAATAGCCAGATGGAAATGATCTTCCGATGCGATTCGATGCGACGGATCATGAGTATCCGGTTATATTATGGAGCATGATGTTCAGGTACAGGACAGATCCTCGACAGCCTGGAGATTGCTGCAGAGCCAAAATCTAACATGGCAGCCAATTTATCAGACAAAAAATATGATGGATTCTTATGGAAAAAGAGTCCGTATTACTTCAGGTACCGTCGTAATTTCTGTTAAATGAGCAGCATTGTCGCCGCAGAAAATGAGACCGTTTTCTACATCGCCTTCTACAGCGCGGATCAGAGCCTGAGTAATGCAGTAAGGTGCTGTTTTGGGACTGCATTTTTCGAGGCAGCGATAGCATTTGCTGATGGATTCTTTTTCTTTCTTCGTCTTTTCCAGAAACGAATTATGAATAGCGCGGGCAGGCATTCCCACCGGGCTTGTAACGATTTCAATATCTTCTGCGCGGGCGGAAACGTATGCCTGTTTGAAAGAAAGTGCGGCGTCGCATTCTTTTGTAGTTACGAACGGCGTGGCTACCTGGACGCCGTCTGCGCCTAGGGACAGGGCATGGCGGACCTGAGCTGCATTCATAATGCCGCCCGCAACGATAACAGGGATGGATATACCGTATGTTTCTTCATAACTTTTCACACAGGCAATGATGTTCTGAATTTCCCGGTCATAGGCGTCGTCATAATCTTTTTCGTACAGATGTGTGAGCGCTTCCCGCGAAAAGCCGAGATGCCCGCCTGCATGGGCACTTTCAATCACAAGCAGATCGGCAGTCCGGTGATAGTGTCGATCCCACATTTTTAATATGATGCGGGCTGCTTTTTCAGAAGATACAATGGGAGCAATTTTCGTGTCGGTTCCTTCTACATATGCAGGCAGATCTACTGGCAGTCCGGCTCCGGAGATGATAAGATCGGCGCATGCCCGGGCGGCAGTACGCACATAGTCGCCGTAGTCTCTGGTGGCAACCATGATATTGTAACCTAGTAATCCTGCACAGGTTCCGTCTGGTTCTGCGGCGATCATTCTTGCTTTCTGAAGTTCTGTGACCATGGCGCGCAGATTTGCCTTTTTTGAGTTTTCGGCAAAATCCGGCTCCCGAAAACCGATTTGTGCTGTGGAAATAATGCCGATACCGCCTTCTCTGGCGACTGCTCCGGCCAATCCGGAGAGACTGACGCCAACCCCCATTCCACCCTGAATTAAGGGAAGTTTTGCGGTCTTATCTCCAATACGAAGTTTTTGTCTGCTCATCTGTATGCCTTTCCGGGAAAATGCCCTATAATTATTTGATTATCAAAATAATTATAGGGCACATACATATGAATGTCAATAGAAATAGTATTAAAAACTACATATTCAGTTATCGGTGTAATGTGTAAATGTGCCGATGTTTTGATATTTGAGCTCAATACCTATCTGTCCGTCCTCCTGAACGGCTCCGCACAGTCCGTCCTTCTGGACCGGGGCAAGAAGGCTGGAGTCAAAGGTGGCGGCGTAATCATAGACCGGTTCGATCGCGATATCGCCGTTTTTGTCCAGAAAGCCCCATTTTCCGTTGTCTGCCCGAAAAACAGCCAGGCCGTTGGCGCCATAAGAAGAAATGTAAACATAGGAAGGAGGCAGAAGAACCGTTCCTTTTTCATCCATAACTCCGGCAAGTCCGTCAGATTTTACGATGGTACGGCCGTTGGAAAAAGAATAGACGAGTTCATATACAGGTTCGATGATTATTTGTCCGGATTCATCGATAAAACCCCATTTTCCGTCTGTGCTGACAGCTGCCAGACCGTTTTCGGCAAAGGAAAAAGCTCCGTCGAAAAGAAAATCAATTACTGTCTGACCATCCTGATTAATAAAGCCGTATTTTTCATTTACTTTGGCCATAGCCAGTCCGTTATCCGAGAACATTTCCAAATATTCATATTCCAGCGGGATTACAGACCTGCCATTGGTGTCGATGATGCCGTAAAGTCCGTTTTTGGACACCAGCGCCAGTCCTTTATCGGTAAAAGGGTCCACGGTATCATATTGAATGTCAACAACCAAGCTGCCGGAATTATCTATATATCCATACAAAGTATCCTGCATGACAGCGGCAAGTCCGCAGGCAGTAAAATCCTGTATACCGGTATACGTCGGTTCAAGGACATATTCGCCCTTTTCGTCAATTACGCCGCAGAGCCCGTTTTGACTGACGACTGCAAGGCCGTATGAAAAGACAGAGGCAGAATCAAACTGTGGTTTGATAACAAATGAACCGCTGATATTAATAAAACCATATTTTCCGTTTTTGCAGGCATAGGCAAGTCCGTTGGAGCTGAAGCTTCCGCAGTCTTCAAACTGCGGTTTGATAACAACGTTGCCATTTTCATCCACATAGCCGCATTTTCCATTTTCCATAACAGGAGCGACAGTGTCTGTACTGACCTTTTGCGCCTGTCCGGAACATCCGGTCAGAAGGAAGATACAGGATAAGATTGAAAGGATAAAGTATGATAAGGATTTCATGTTCTGTCTCCATGTAATAAATATATTTTTTGAGGAAAGAAGTGCATCATAAGATGCACTTCCATTCCTGCCGGCATATTTCTTTTTTTTCTTCCAGCTGTGAAATACTCATGCTGGGAATCGATTCATAATCATAAGAAAGTCCCAGTGCATGATATTTTGATGTACCCATGTTATGAAATCCCAGAAGCTGAAGCGGCACATTCAGATGTCTGGCAAAACGCGCGGTTTGGCGCAGATTGGCCTCGTTGTCATTAAAACCGGGTATGACGGGCAGACGAATGGTCAGATCTTTGTCAGAGAGAGCATGCAGATTCTGAAGAATCATCTGATTGGATACACCAAGAATTTTTTTGTGATGGGAATCGTCCATATGCTTCAGATCGATCAGGAACTGATCGATGGTCTGTGATAACCGATTGCACATTTGGCTGGAAAAAAGACCGTTGGATTCCAATGCAGTATGGATTCCCTTTTCCTGCAGTGCAGAAGCGGTTTTCAAAAGATATTCTGCCTGAAACGTGGCTTCTCCGCCGGAGAATGTCACGCCGCCGCCTGACTGCTCATAAAATATCCGGTCGCGCAGAAGCTCCTGTACAAGCTGTTCTACAGAATATTCTTCACCGTAGATCTGCAGGGCTTCCTGCGGGCAATAATATACGCAGCGCCCGCAGCAGTCGCAGAGTTGATGATCAATACGGTGATTTTGAATGGCATGTTTCGGACAAATCTGTTCGCATTTGCCGCAATCTGAACACTTGTGTTCCAGATATCCGATCTGCACAGATGGCTCCTGAGATTCCGGATTGGCACACCAGGGACAATGAAGCTGACAGCCTTTAAAAAAAACAGTTGTGCGTATACCATTTCCGTCATGGATGCAGTATCTTTGAATGCTGTAGATCATGCTGAAAAATCCATTTCGGTGCGGTCAATAATATCGTTTTGGATCTCCTTGTTCAGGTCTGTAAAAAAGGCAGTGTAGCCGGCAACCCGTACAACCAGATCCCGGTACTGTTCCGGATGTTTCTGGGCATCTCTCAAAGTTTCAGAAGATACTACATTGAACTGTATATGATATCCGCCGGAGAGGAAAAACGTCCGGATCAGCTGCGACAGAGAACGGATTCCTTTTTCTCCCTGAAGCGCAGCCGGATGATATTTCTGATTGTATTGAGAACCATTGGTCATGAGCACATGGTCCAGCGATGCAACCGAAAGAGCAGCCTGTGTGGGACCTGATTTTTCGGAGCCATGACTTGGTGAGCATGCTTCTGCAATCGGGGCATAGGCATGCCTTCCGTTTGGCAGCGCGCCAACGACGGCGCCTAAAGGTACATTGGCAGAATTAGAATACATTCCGGGTATAAAATAACCACCGCGTAAATTCTGGTAACCAGAAACTGTATCACAGAAGCGGCGGACCAGTTCTCTGGCCAGACGGTCGGCTTCCGCAGAATGATTACCATAGCGGACAATTTCTTTACGGACCCGGATCCATAATTCGTCATAACCTTTATAATCGGCATCCAGCGCGGTCACGAATTCAGGAAGCGTACAGAAGTGCTCTTCAAATACCAGTTTTTTTACGGACAGGAAAGAGTCTGTGACATCGGCCAGTCCGACACCCTGAATACCATCATAATTATACAGTGCGCCGCCGGACTGTACTTCTTTTCCACTGTCAATGCATCCGTCGGTAATGGCAGACATAAATGGAAGAGGTACAAGACGCGCATGCATGGTATCTACTGCGTTTGTCACGCGGACCTGATGTTTCAGAAGGCGTTCCATATAGTCATAGTACAGTTCTGTAAAACTCTGAAAATCAGTGATATCTTCCAGTCGTCTGGTTCCGGTCACCAGCTTCTTATGAGTCGCCGGATCTATACCATTATGCAGCATGATCTCCAGAGTTTTGGCAAGATTGAAATATCCGGAGTTGGCGAAGGCACAGAGTTTACCCTGAATTCCCATTTCGACACAGCCGATGACCGCATAATATTTTCGTGCAAGATCCAGAGGAATGCCATGGCTGACCAGAGATGGAATGGCAATTTCGTCATTATACATGGCCGGCATGCCCAGACCTTCCCGGATTACTTCTGAGCAGAGGGAAAGAAAATCATCAGGTGTACCACGATTAATACGGCAGCAGACAGAGGGCTGCGCCATATGTACTCTGGCTGTGGTTTCGAGCATCAAATATGACAGTTCGTTTGTATTGTCATTTCCCTGTTCGTCCATTCCTCCCAGAGTAATAGCCTGAGAGATGGGATGCCCTCCAAAGGATTTGCTGTCTTCTTCATTCCATACCTGAATGACAGAGGCAATCTTCAGCCATAGCTGGTCAGTAAGTTCTTCCGCCTGACTTCTTGTAATTCTGCCGTCTTCAATATCACGTTTATAAAATGGATATAAAAACATGTCCAGCCGTCCGGCAGATATGCCGGTTCCATCAGATTCAATTTGGGGGATAAGCTGCAGGAAAAAAACGGTTTGAATTGCTTCGTGATAAGTGGACGGTGCCTGATATGGAATTTTATCGCAGATTTCAGCAATGGCCAGAAGCTCTTTTTTTCGCTGCTCATCTGCACTTTGGGCTTTTTCCAGCGCCAGTGCCCGATACCGAAGTGCAAAATCACGGACCGCCTGACACACCATGATGACAGCGTCATAAAACGGAATTTTGTCTATGCCGTCCGGATCGCTCAGATCACAGGTATCCCGGAGACTTCTGGCCTGAGCTTCAATGCCCGCGAATCCTTCCTTTAACACCCGTTCCATATTGACAAGCCAGTGTCCGCAGCCTTTGGATAATGTGTAGCCGCAGGTGAATACGAGGCTGTCCATTGCGTTAGTTGTATCTTCAGGAAGCAGTGCCATGGTCTTCTCATATACGTTTTTATTTTTCCAGTAAGGGATGATTTTACGTATAGATTCCTTGGTTTCTTCAGAAATATGAAAACGGGAACCGTCGCGAAGCTCAAATTTGTCCAGCTCATCCACAATCCAGGTGTTGACGGCAGGATTGATGGTAGAGGCACGCAGGCCATCCGCCTGATTTCCCACGATCAGATCCCAATCCTGAATCTCAATGGTCATCTGCTCCAGAACAGCTTTCAGGCCAAGTGCAGCTTTGGTAATAGGGGAAAGCTGCTCGTTTTCCTGGTAAATTTTAGTGACAATCTGTGCGCGCTCAGCACTGATGATAGGGACAGTGTTGATTAAAGCGTTGCGAAACATCTGGTTTCTTTCAGTTAATTGAAGATTCAAGAAAGTACCTCCTTTCATGTGGATGTCAGCTGATAACTATGACATGATCTGTATTTTTTTAAATTGCACGCTCTGAAACGTGTCTGAAAACTCTCTTTTGTTCAGCAATATATCTAAAGAAATTGCATCATTATCAATAAATCCCCGGATTATCTTTCGATTTTGACACGAAAATTACATTTCCCCGGGCTAATATGTCGAATGTGTATTCTGTTTTTGTGCACTTTTTAATTTTCAAACATGCTTTAGACCAGAACCACGCCGTTGCCGGCTCCGATCCGGTCAGCGCCGGCTTTCAGAAGTGCGTCCGCGTCTTCCGGTGTACGGATACCGCCACTTGCCTTTACCTGCGCCCGGTCACCAACGGTTTTTCTCATAAGAGCAATGTCAGCCACAGTAGCTCCGCCTGTGCTGAAACCTGTGGAAGTTTTAACAAAAGCAGCTCCTGCTTCTACAGAAAGTTCACATGCTTTGATTTTTTCCTCATCGGTCAGCAGACAGGTCTCAATAATGACTTTGACGATCGCCGGTCTGGAAGCCTCTACAACTGCTTTGATGTCCTCTTTTACCAGGTCAAAGTTCTTATCTTTGATCGCTCCGATATTGATTACCATATCTACTTCCTGTGCTCCTGCTTTTACCGCTTCAGAAGCCTCGTATGCTTTGGCAGAGGTAAGCATGGCGCCCAGCGGGAAGCCGACAACACAACAGGTTGCCACGTCAGAGCCTTTTAATTCCTTGGCAACGAGCGGAATCTGGCATGTGTTGACGCAGACAGAAGCGAATCCATATTCTTTCGCTTCTTTACAATATTTTTTAATCATTTCGGTAGTGGCATCAGCTTTGAGCATCGTGTGATCAATGGTTTTTGCTACATTCGTGTTCATTTTATCCTCCTTTATAGATGAAAAAACAATTATGCAACCGCTTGCATTTTGACAAGCACATCATATCATTTAATTTTTGGTTTGTAAAGAGAGAGTTGATAAAAAATGTGCGAAATGTATAAAAATCATTTTATATTAAAATAATATATTGACATATCGACATATTAGTGGTATCTTAAAATCAACATTACAGAATGAAAGCGCTTGCATAACAGCTGAGGGTAGCAAAATGACAATAAACGATATTGCGAAGATTGCGAAGGTGTCGCCTTCGACAGTGTCGAGAGTTCTGAATAATAACGGATTAGTAAAAGAAGAGACAAAACAAAGAATTCTTCAGATTGTAGAAGAAAGCAAGTTTGTACCCAACGCATTTGCCAGAAGTTTGAGCAATGAAAATCTGATTAACAATGTAGGACTGATTGTTCCCAATATTGACAACCCGTTTTTTGCTGCATTGGCGGAAGGGGTCAGCGAGGCGGCTGATAAATGCGGGTATAATTCATTTTTATTTAATACCAACGAGGATGTGAAAAAAGAGCTGAGATTTCTTCAAACCTCTCAGGAACAAAGACTGAGAGGACTTTTGATGGTTCCGGTGGTGGAGAACGACACAGTAAACCGTTCTTATCTGTTGAGGCTTCCGATTCCAGTGGTAATGATTGACCGGGAGGCATACAATACGAACTTTGACGGGGTGTTTTCAGATGATATTGAAGGCGCTTATAATGCGGTTGAAGCCCTGATACATAGCGGACATACGAAAATTGCACAAATTATGGGTCCGTTGACTACGAAGCCGGGCCGCGCGCGTCTGGCGGGTTACCGACAGGCGCTGGAAGCATACGGAATTCCATACAGAGAAGAGTATGTGGTGGAGGGAAGATTCCAGAAAGATGAATCTTATGAAGGAATGCAAAAACTCATGAAGCTCAAAGATCCCCCAACAGCTATCTTTTCTGCGAACAATCTGACCAGTATCGGAGTTTTGAAGTATCTCAAGGAAAATAATCTCCGGCTGGGCAGAGATATCTCCATGATCGGTTATGACGACATTGAAGTACTGGAATACACGGATATGAATCTGTCTACCGTCAGTCGTCCGGTTCAGAGGATGGGGTACGATGCAATGATGCTTCTGCATGAGCGGATTACACATACGGATCATCGAAACGGTGCGCGTAAGCGGATTTATCTGGGAGCGCGGCTGATACTGAGAGGGTCAGAGCGTATGACGGGAAAAAAAGAGCAGGGACAGCTGAAAAAGCAGCAGGAAGAATCAAAGATTGAGAAAGGAGAAGTGGCGGAAGATGTATAAAGAGTTATACGAACTGGTGCTGGAGGAACACCGAAAGGTATTTGAGACACAGCCGCTGGAAGATCTGGAGGCTCTTATGGAAGCGATCCGGGAAGCAGAAAGGGTCTTTGTATTCGGCGCCGGCCGGGAAGGGATCGCGGCGAGAAGTTTTGCCATGCGTATTATGCATCTTGGCAAGGAGACTTTCTGGCTTTTGGATGATACGGTTCCGGGGATGAATAAAGGAGATCTGTTTATTGCGGTAAATGGTTCCGGTAAGATTGGTTATATTGATTATTTTCTGGATCAGGCACGGCTGACAGGCTCAAAGATTGCCGTGATCACTGGTGCGCCGGCAGAGCGCACGCCTTCGGAGGCTGATATAAATGTATTTGTTCCGGCGGCAGTGTACAAAGGGACTGATCCGCGGGTGGTGCCGTCAAAACAGCCTATGGGTAATTTATATGAACAGCATCTGTTTCTGCTTTTTGACATCCTGGTGATGATGCTGGAAAAGAAGCTGGATCTGACACATGATCAGATGGAATCCCGCCACAGGAATGTAGAGTAGGGATATGAAAAAGGAAGTAGGGCAGTAAGTGCTTTATTTTAATAAAATGCAAAGGGGAATGATATGAGTAGCAAAGTTACGGTATTCGGAAGTTTTGTGGTTGATCTCATGGCGCGGACACCGCATCTTCCGGTTCCGGCGGAGACAGTAAAGGGATCTCTGTTTAAAATGGGAGCAGGCGGAAAGGGTTTTAACCAGTGTGTGGCTGCTCACAAGGCAGGAGCGGATGTAACCATGGTTACAAAAATGGGCCGTGATTCTTTTGCCAATGTTGCGCTGGATGTTATGGATGAGCTGGGAATGCCCAAAGATCATATTTTCTTTAATGAAAAAGATGCTACAGGAATCGCATTAATTCTGGTCGACGAGGGCAGCAGCCAGAATGAGATTGTAATCGTACCGGGAGCGTGTGCAACCATTACAAAAGAAGACACTGATTCCATTGAAGGATTGATTAAGGACTCAGAATATGTTCTTCTTCAGCTGGAAGTCAATCAGGACGCCAATGAGCGTGTAATAGACTGCGCACATAAGAACGGAACTAAGGTCATTCTGAACACGGCGCCGTATTCGCCGGTTTCTGATGAATGTCTTTCTAAAGTATACATGGTAACGCCTAATGAGGTAGAGGCAGAAGAGATGACGGGCGTGAAGGTGGACAGTCTGGAAGCTGCAAAAAAAGCGGCTGCTGTATTCAGAAGCAAAGGGGTACAGAAAGTCGTAATCACACTTGGCTCCAGGGGAGTCTTTATTTCTGCGGATGGCAGGGAAGAGATCGTTCCGTGTTTCCGTGTGGATGCAGTGGATACAACAGGAGCCGGAGACGCATTTAACGGAGGTTTTCTGACAGCTCTCGCGGAAGGCAAAGACGAGTGGGAGGCGGCGAGATTCGCCAGTGCTTTGGCGGCGATTTCTGTTACCCGTATGGGTACGACGCCGGCTATGCCGACCAGGGAAGAGGTCGACGCATTTTTAAAAGAACATTAATTGAAAGGGGAAAAATAGTATGTTAAGAGGAATACCTGCAAACATCAGTCCGGAGCTTTTAAAAGCGCTGGCAGATATGGGCCATGGAGACTTGATCGTAATCGCGGATAATTTTTATCCGGCTGTATCCAAGGCAAAGAGCGGGCTTACCGTCAACTGCAAAGGAAACACGGCGGCAGAGATGGTAGATTCGATCCTGAAGCTGATGCCGCTGGATGTGGATTACTGTGAATATCCGGTAGAAATCATGAAGCCTGATCCGGGGTTTGAGCACACACTTCCGGAACGTCCGCAGGTATGGGACGATGTCATTGAAGCGGTAAAGAAGAATGAACCGAAAGACTGTGTGGGATATATCGCCAGGTCGGATTTCTATGAAAAAGCATCCCAGGCATTTGTGACGGTGTCTACCAGCGAGACAGGTACTTATGGCTGCATTATTATGCAGAAAGGTGTCAAATAATGAACCGTTATTTACAGCAAAGCTGTAGATATAATAATAATTTCATTTAAGGAGGATATAAAAATGAAAAGAAAAGTGATTAGCATGCTCTTGTGTGCAACGATGGCTGTATCTATGGTTGGCTGCGGCGGCGGCTCTGACGACGCGTCTGCAAGTGCTCCGGCAGAGTCTGAGGCACCGGCGGCAGACGGAGCGGAAGCAGAGGCACCTGCAGACGGCGAGGCAGCTTCCGGCGGTGGTGGCGCTTTGGAGGCGTTTACCCCGGCAGACGGTTCTCCGGTAGCCGTGAATTCCATCTATAAGCCTGCAGCAGATCCGTCAGACTGGACGATTGCAGTTGTTGTCAAAGATTCTTCCAATGGCTGGTTTGTCCGTATGGAAGAAGGTGTAAAACAGTTTGCAAGCGATTACGGCATCAATGCATATCAGAAAGGTCCGGTGGCTACAGATGCTGCACAGCAGGTAGAGGTTATTGAAAATCAGATTAATCAGGATATTGACGCGATCTGTGTTGTCCCGGTAGATCCGGCTACCTGCGATACGGTACTGCAGGATGCAAAAGATAAAGGAATCAAAGTGATCTGTCATGAGGGTTCCAATGCTAACTGTGATATTGACCTGGAAGCGTTCTCCAATGCCGGATACGGCGCATACATCATGGATAACCTGGCAGAGGCAATGGGTGAGGAAGGTACATATGTGACAATGGTAGCACATCTGACCAACGCTTCTCAGAATGAATGGGCAGACGGTGCAGTTGCTCGCGCAAATGAAGCTTATCCGAATATGATTAATCTGGAAGCGTCTCCAAGAGTGGAATCTGAGAATAACTCTGAGAGAGCATATGAAGTGGCAAAAGAAGTCCTGAAAACTTATCCGGAAGTAAAAGGATTCGTTGGAACTTCTTCCATGGATACTCCTGGTATCGCACGTGCGATTGATGAGCTTGGTCTGAATGGAAAAGTGTTCGTTTGCGGAACCGGTATGCCGAATGAATGCCGTGAACTGATTAAATCTGGCTCTATTCATTCCGCTCAGCTTTGGGATCCGGCAGAAGCAGGTTATGCAATGTGTGTTATGGCTACCATGATGCTGGACGGCCAGACAATCGGTGCAGGCTCTGATCTTGGCCTTGCTTCATATTCCGATATGATCGTAAATGCAGATAACAGCAACGTAGTTGAGGGAGCTGGCTGGATCTCTCTGAAAGCAGACAATGTAGATAATTATAATTTCTAAGCAATGGTCATTGCAGAGGATTTATAGGGAGCTTTCAGATGAGGCTGTAGCAAAACAAACCTCTGTCTGGGTGTTTGTCACTCATATGGAATGTATTGGATAGATAATAGATTTTGTCTGTCTCATCCGGGCTTTATAAGTCCGGATGAGGCAGACAAAATCAGTTCTTAGTCCACCCTGATCCGTACAGTGTTGATGAATCACACGGACAGCTCATATTTTGCAGCGGTCTCATCTTTTCATAGAAGGAAGGGTTGGGAGGCAAAGGTATGTCCGATTACATTATTAGAGCAAAAGGGATTAAGAAATACTTTGGCGGTGTAAAGGCATTGGATGGTGTGGACCTGGAAATAAAAAAAGGTGAAGTTCATTGTCTTGCCGGAGAGAATGGCTGTGGAAAATCTACAATCATCAATGTAATTTCCGGCTTTTATACCCCGGATGGCGGTGAGCTGGAAATTGATGGTGTTTCTTATCCGAAAATGACCCCGCAGCAGTCCATCGCAGCAGGGATACAGGTCATTTATCAGGACCTGTCCGTATTTCCAAACTTAACGGTTATGGAAAATCTGGCTCTGAATATGGAGCTTGCAAGCGGAAAAAAATTCGTCAGTAAAAAAAGATTTCGGGAAATTGCAGAAGAGGCAGTTGCCAAGATAAATTTTGAAATTGATCTGGATGAGAAAGTTGAAAATCTGTCCGTTGCTGATAAACAGTTGATTGCGATCAGCCGCGCGCTTTTGAACAACGCAAAGCTGATCATTATGGATGAGCCGACGACGGCTATCACGAAAAAGGAAGTTCGCGCATTGTTCAACGTGATCCGTGATCTGCAGAAGCAGAATATTGCGATTCTGTTCGTATCGCACAAGCTGGATGAAGTATTTGAAATTGCAGAGCGGTTTACGATCTTCCGTAACGGAAAGAACACAGGTGCCGGAGATGCATCCGAACTTACACAGGAAAAATTTACTTATTATATGACAGGGCGCGAGATCAAAGAGACTCCGTTTATTTATGAAGAGAAACCAGGTGCACAGAAGGTTCTGGAAGTAAAGAATCTGAATTTGAAAAATGGTTTTAAAAATGTAAACCTTTCGCTGGGAGAAGGGGAGATTCTTGGAATCACCGGTCTTCTTGGTTCCGGACGTACAGAGCTTGTTCAGGCGCTGTTCGGTTATCACAAGGCAGATTCCGGAGAGATCTATATTCGTGGGAATAAAGTAGAAATCAATTCTGTGAAAGACGGTATTAAAAACGGAATCGGATATGTGCCCCCCGAACGAATTGTAGAAGGCGTCTTCCTGCCGCAGTCTATTAAGGAGAATATTTCTATTGAGAAATGGGACGAATGGGCAGGTCCGCTGGGGATCATGAATGAAAAGAAGATTGAAGAGGTTGTCAACGAGTGGGTGGAGAAGCTTCGCATCAAGCTTCACAGCATTGACGATCCTATGAATACACTGTCCGGAGGTAATCAGCAGAAATGTGTACTGGCAAAATGGCTGATTTTGGATCTGAATGTGCTGATTCTGAACGGACCGACGGTAGGTGTGGATATTGGAGCAAAATTCGATATCTATGAGCTGGTAAAGAGTCTTGCAGCCAATGGATTGTCCGTTATTATTATTTCGGATGATATTCCGGAGATTTTATCCAACTGTAATCGTGTTGTTGTCATGCGCCGGGGTGAGATTGTAAAAGAGGGGCTGACCAAGGACATGGATGAAGCAAGTCTTGCTGAATTTGCAGTTGCAGATTAAGGAGGGGGATAAGATGAATAACAAAACGAAAAAAATATTACATAGTTCTGAATTTTATGTTGGGGTTATCATTATCCTGTTCTGTCTGCTGATCCAGATGAGAAGCGGCCAGTTTTTTACCGGGAACAACCTGGTGGATATTATCCGCTCTTTTACGATTCCGGTTATGTTCTGTGTAGGCGAGCTGATGGTTCTGATCTCCGGAGGCGTGGACTGTTCTTTTCCGGCCATTGCGTCGCTGTCCATGTTTGTGGTTTGTAAATATCTGGAGAATGTGACAACGAATCCGCTTCCGTTTTTTATTGTGGCAGCGCTGATCGGTTTGGTTTTTGGTATTTTAAATGGTGTGATTATCGGAAAATACCGTTTCCCGGCGCTGATTGTAACCCTGGGTACTTCCAGTATCTGCTGGGGTGTCATGCAGGGCGTTTTCCAGTCCCGTGAGTATCCGCTTTGTCCGGCGCTCCTGGCAGTGGGAAAAGCAAAACTTTTGACAGCGACGAATGCAGAGACAGGTCTTTCGTCCGATCTGCCCATGATCACGGTTTTCATGATTCTGCTGTTGATTCTTGGCTGGTTTATACTGAACAAGACGATGCTTGGTCGTGGTATCTATGCCATTGGCGGTGATATTATTGCGGCAAAACGTGCCGGTTTCAATGTATTTGGAACAACTGTATTTATTTATGCGTTCTCCGGTATGATGGCAGGCATCATTGGCGTTTTCCGTGCCTGCATGCTTCAGGCAGTTCATCCGAACAATCTGGAGGGTCTGGAGATGACAGCGATTGCTGCCTGCGTATTGGGTGGCGTCAGCATTACAGGCGGCAAAGGGACTGTGCTGCAGGCGTGTCTTGGAATGGCATTGTTGACCATCGTTTCTAACAGCTTGATTTTGTTGGGTATCAGTACTAACTGGCAGAATGTGGTGACCGGTCTGATTATCATTGCCGGTACTGCAGCAACTGCGATCCAGAATCAGCGTAATGCGAAAAAACTGGCTGTCAAGCTGACAGAATCATAAGACGGGGGTGTATAATATGAATAAGGTATTGAATAAAGATAAGAATCTGACCCGTATTCTGGCGGTATTTCTTGTATGCTTTGTACTGTTCAGTATCACACAGGGAAAATCTTTCCTGTCAGTGTCCAGTTTCCAGTCTATGGGAAAACTTTTTCCTGAGTTTGGTCTGCTTTCTATCGGTATGGCTCTGGCACTGCTCACAGGCGGAATTGATCTGAGTGTTGTATATGTAGCAAATCTCTGTTCGATTACGGCGGCTTTGACGATCAAAGCTATGACTCCGGAAGGCGATGCGGGGATCGGTGCGATTCTGGCGGGCGTTCTGGTAGCGCTGATTGTGGGAATGATCTGTGGTTCTCTGAATGGTCTTCTGATTTCTGCAGTCGGAATTCCGGCCATGCTGGCAACGCTTGGAACGCAGTCTTTATATAATGGTCTTGGAGTTGTGGCTTCTAAGGGAAGCAGCGTAACCGGAAGCAAACCTCTTTCTGCTTTTATCAGCATGAGAGTGGCAGGCATTCCTATGGCAGCGATTATCTTTGTACTCTGTGCAGCGATTATGATCTTTATCATCAGCAAGACAACGCTGGGTTATAAGATTAAAATGATGGGTACCAATATGAAGGCGTCTGCTTTTTCCGGATTTAACAATGTAAAACTTACAGTGCTGAATTATATGATGATCGGTATCTTGTCTGCAGTGGCAGGAATCATTATGCTGGGACGTTACAGCTCTGCAAAGGCGGATAATGGAGCTTCCTATACTATGCAGGCGATTATGATCGCCGTTATGGGCGGCATTGATCCGGCCGGCGGTAAAGGAAATATCCAGGGAGTATGTGTGGCAGTTGTAATTATTCAGATGGTCAGCACATGGCTCAGCAAGTATCAGAGCATTTCAGATTTTTACAAACAGATTATCTGGGGCGCACTGCTTCTGATCGTTCTTCTATTGAACTATTATATCAATAAACGGGAAGTTGCTAAGGCTGCTAAAAAATAAAACGATAAAAGACTATAGAGGCCCGCATCTGTGATCAATATCTGCTGTGCAGTACTGATCACAGATGCGGGCCTCCGTATTATTTTTACAAACAGCTAACCAGGCAGATTTGCGGGTATATCCAGTTCACAGTACAGCCTGCTTTAACCGTTTACTCCGCCGCTTTTATGGCAAATTCTGTATTAACCAGATCTTCATAAGGAGTCCATGCGGGCAGCTCGCCTGCTTCTTTCAGGATATTTTGAAGCAGGTCGAAACTTTCTTTTTCAAAGATCAGATTTTCTTTCCAGGTATCCTGTTCATAATATCGGGTTACAATTTTTGTGATTGTTTCCAGGTCTGTTTCTTCGAACTGAGGCTGTATGGCTTTGGCGATCTCTTCAGGAGTGTGGGACTGTACATATTCCATTCCCTTCTGGAGTGCATTCGTAAAAGACTGCAGGATTTCGGGATTCTCTTTCAAGTAACTTTGCTTTACACTATATGCAGTATAAGGAACATAACCGGACGCTTCACCGAGGGAGGCAACCACATATCCGGCACCCTCCGTTTCCAGAGCTGTGGCGGATGGTTCGAATTCTACCGTGAAGTCTGCGTCGTTGCCGGTAAATGCGGCGGCAGTAGAACCAAAATCGATACTTTGATCGATCGAAAGATCTTCCAAAGGATCGATGTTATGTTTCTTTAAAATAAATTCAAAGACCATTTCCGGCATACCGCCCTTTCGTCCGCCGAGAACGTAGGAACCTTTGATATCTTCCCATTTAAAATCATCCAGGGGCTCTCTTGAAACCAGGAAATTTCCTGCTCTTTGGGTTAATTGTGCAAAATTGACAATATAGTCTTCGGGGTTTTGATTGTAGATGTAGATAGAAGATTCACTTCCCATAAAACCGATATCCGCTTCGCCGGATACTAGAGCAGTGGCAACCTTGTCGGCACCAAAACCGGTCACCAATGTCAGATCGATGCCTTCCTCTGCGAAATATCCGTTTTCAATCGCTACATATTGGGGTGCGTAAAAGATAGAGTGTGCTACTTCGTTGAGAGTGACAGGGGTCAGAGTTTCTGACGGAGCCGATTCTTGACTACTGCATCCGGTCAGGAGCATCATACACAAGACGCCGGTCAGGATCAGACTGATCCATTTTTTCATAATCTTATTTCCTCCGCAAAATTTTATAGTGTAATATATGCGGCGGAAAAAAGATTTGCCAATCTTTATTATTTATTTTTGTCTTTTTTACCAAACAGGCGAAACAGCCACAGATAGATATAAATAAGTACCGGGATTACAACGGTAGCGATCAAAGAAATAATGAGCAGTTCTCCTGCCTGTTCAGCTGATGACAGGGACAGTAAAAAAGTGATCAGGTAGAGTGCAAGGATGACGATCACAGCAGACAGTGCCAGAATACGTTTGATTTTTTGATACATGTAAATGCCTCCCAAAATCCTGTTAGTTTTTTATTATAAATGCTGTTTTAAAAGAAAACAAGAGTCAGATACAGATTTGATTTACTTGTCAAACGTTTGTTCTTGTGGTATTCTGAACGGAAGAGAGAGGACCTGATTTTGTGAAATGATTTTTATATACTGTGCAAAAATACACAGGATATACGGGGGTATATGGATTAAAACGAAATGCAGATGTCAGAAAATCAGTTTCAAAGGCAAATACAGGAAAATTTCACAGATATATGAAGAAAGTAAAGGAGGATTAAGATGACAGATCTGGAGCTTTTAAATAAAGAACAAAAAGAGGCTGTACTGCATACAGAAGGACCGCTTCTCATCCTGGCAGGTGCAGGTTCGGGAAAAACAAGGGTGCTGACTTATCGTATGGCGTATTTAATTGATGAATGCGGTGTGAATCCGTGGAATATTCTTGCCATTACGTTTACAAACAAGGCGGCAGGAGAGATGAGAGAGCGCGTGGACAGAATCATAGGTTACGGCTCAGAAAGTATATGGGTCAGCACCTTCCACTCTGCCTGTGTAAGGATACTGCGGCGTTATATTGACCGGCTGGGCTTTGATCAGAAGTTTACCATTTATGATACGGAAGATCAGAAAACAGTCATGAAGGACGTGTGCCGCCGTCTGCAGATAGACACGAAAATGTACAGGGAACGGATGCTTTTAAATGTTGTCTCCCATGCAAAAGATGAATACATATCTCCTGAAGAGTTTCGACTGAAGGCACAGGGAGACTTCCGGCAGGAAAAAATTGCTCAGATTTATCTGGAATATCAAAAGGAGCTGAAGAAAAACAATGCGTTGGATTTTGATGATCTGATTGTGAAAACGGTGGAGCTGTTTCAAAACTGTCCGGAAGTACTGGAATATTATCAGGAACGTTTCCGCTATATTATGGTAGACGAGTATCAGGATACGAATACAGTGCAGTTTAAACTGGTAAGCATCCTGGCGGGAAAATATCAGAATCTCTGTGTGGTTGGAGATGACGACCAGTCTATTTATAAGTTTCGGGGAGCTAATATTGATAATATACTGAATTTCGAAAAAGTATTTCCGGAGACAAAGGTTATCAAACTGGAACAGAATTATCGCTCAACACAGAATATTCTTAATGCGGCAAATGTAGTGATTCGTAATAATCAAAGCAGAAAGGAGAAGGCACTCTGGACACAGAATGAACAGGGCGAACCGATTCAGTTTCATTATTTTCAGAATGCTTATGAGGAAGCGGATTATGTAGCCGGAGAGATTCAGAAGAAAGTAAAAAGTACAGAAGCGGAGTATCGGGATTTTGCAATTTTGTATCGGACGAATGCACAGTCGCGGATGTTTGAAGAGAAATTTCTGCTGGCAAATGTGCCTTATAAAATCGTAGGCGGAGTAAACTTTTATTCCAGAAAAGAGATCAAAGATGTGCTGGCTTATTTAAAAACTATTGATAATGGGAAAGATGATCTGGCGGTTCACCGGATCATCAATGTACCAAAACGCGGAATTGGCGCTGTGACGATTAATAAAGTGCAGACATACGCAGATTCTGTGGGAATCAGTTTTTTTGAGGCGCTGGAATGTGCAGGCGGAGTGCCGGGTCTGGGTAAAGCGGTTCTGAAGATTCAGCCATTTGTCCATCTGATTCATGAGTTTCGACTCAAGCTTGCAGATCTTACACTGGAACAACTGATCGAAGAACTTCTTGACAAGTCAGGTTACACAGAAAGTTTAAAAGAAGAAGGAACAGACGAGGCAGAAGCGCGACTGGAAAATATCGGTGAGCTGATCAGTAAAGCAGTTACCTATGAAGAAGGTGCAGAACATGCGGAGCTGAGCGGATTTTTGGAAGAAGTCGCCCTGGTTGCAGATATTGACAGCCTGGAAGAGCAGGATAACAGGGTGCTTTTGATGACTTTGCACAGTGTGAAGGGGCTGGAATTCCCATACGTGTGTATGTCAGGCATGGAGGATGGTATTTTCCCCGGGTATATGTCTATTGCAGCAGAAAACCCAACAGAAGAAATTGAAGAGGAGCGGAGACTCTGCTATGTGGGAATTACAAGGGCCATGAAAGAGCTGATGATTACAGCTGCGCGTGTTCGAATGATCCGGGGAGAAAATCAGTATAATCAAGTATCACGGTTTGTACGTGAAATTCCACAGGAACTTTTTGGAAAAAAATCTGTGCTTCCGCCGGTACAGAAAGTACAGCAGCCTGCGAAAGACAGTGCACATGCAAAAGCTAAGGAAATATTTAGGACAAAGACTTTTGACCCCAAGCAGTTTAAGGTAGTCAAAGCGGAACGCCTGGATTATGAAGTTGGAGACAGAGTATCCCATATAAAATTCGGAGAAGGAACGGTACTGAATATTACGGAAGGCGGTCGGGATTTTGAAGTGAAAGTGGATTTTGACCGGGCGGGTGAAAAGAAAATGTTTGCTTCGTTTGCCAAATTGAAAAAAGTTCAAAGTCTATAGTATTTTTATGGAAAGTATGGTATACTAAGAAGACGAAATAAAATACAAGAAAAGAGGTATCCGCCATGAGCCGTGTGGAAGATTTTATCAACTCAGCAAAAACCAATGAAATGCTTGGTGAGCTGCTTCACATCAAAAAAGAAGAAGAAAAAAAGCAGAATGCAGTGATGTGGATTTTTATTATTGTTGGAGCAGTGATCGCGGTAGCGGGTATTGCATATGCCGTTTACCGTTTCTTCACTCCGGACTATCTGGAGGATTTTGACGAAGACTTTGACGATGATTTTGAAGATGACTTTTTTGATGACGAAGACGAAGAAGAAGCTGAAGAACAGGATGAAAAAGCTGAGAAAACTGAAGAATAGAATTCAGATGGTTGCAGCAGGACACAGCCCCCTGTTCCATACGGAATGATCCGCCTGGAACAGGGGGCTGTGTCGTTGCTTGACGGTAAACTGTCAGAAGTTCTTTGCAAATAATTCTTGAAAAGAAAGGCGTATTGAGAAAGGGAGATGTTAAATACGATGCCGGGCGGATGACGGCTGTAGTTATCAAAAACTTTACAAATTGTGACATACATTTGATGGAAGACAGTTTTATCACGTCAAAGCATATCTGAACATTTATTTCTGCCAGCTGAGCTTTATTTTGTGGTAAATTTGGCCAAAACTCACTTCAGTGTGCCATTACGCCGTGTTCATTGGATCAAGTCTTCCACGAAATGTAACATACAGAGAACAGAACGCAATTTTCAGACACGCTTTAGGCGGGAAGTGGAAGAAATGATGATCATGGGAGGAAATGATGAAAAAGGGACAGATTTATGAAGGGATTGTAGAGAAAGTTCTGTTTCCAAATAAAGGCAGGATTGAAATGGAAGATGGAACTGTGATCGTTAAAGATGGTTTAAATGGGCAAAAGGTTCGGTTTCAGGTAACGAAAGTCAGAAAAGGAAAGGCAGAAGGACGGATTTTGGAGGTGCTGGAACGTTCTTTGGCAGAATGTGAACCGGTCTGCGGACATTTTGGAGATTGCGGAGGATGTACCTGGCAGAATCTGCCTTACGAAGAGCATCTGAAATTGAAAGAAAAGCAGGTAAAAGAGCTTTTGGATCAGGCAGCAGATCAATATTCATGGGAGTTCGAAGGCATAAAAGCAAGTCCCGACAAATATGGATACCGAAATAAAATGGAATTTTCTTTTGGAGACGGGAAAAAAGGAGGACCACTGGAGCTGGGTATGCATAAAAAAGGGAGCTTTTATGATATTGTAACGGTGGAAGCCTGCCAGATCGTAGATGAAGATTTCAGACTGATTTTAAAAGAAACACTTGCATTTTTCCGGGAGAAAGAAATCTCATTTTATCATAAAATGCAGCATACAGGTTATCTGAGGCACCTTCTGGTGAGAAAGGCGGCAAAAACGGGAGAAATATTGGCTGATTTGGTAACGACGACACAGAATGTACCAGAGGAAGAGAACCTTTTGGAAGACTGGAAAAACAGGATACTTGCACTTTCACTGAAAGGGACACTGACAGGAATTCTTCATACCTGTAACGACAGTATGGCGGATGTGGTCCATAATAGCGGAACAAAGGTGCTTTATGGGCGGGATTATTTTTACGAGGAGCTTTTAGGGCTTCGCTTCAAGATTACGCCGTTTTCTTTTTTTCAGACCAATTCATGTGGCGCTGAGGTTCTCTATAAAATTGTGCGTGCATATATCGGAGATGTAAAAGCCCGGGTGATCTTTGACCTCTACAGCGGAACCGGAACAATCGCGCAGATTCTTTCTCCGGTAGCTCAAAAAGTGATTGGGGTAGAGATTGTGGAAGAAGCAGTGAAGGCGGCAAAAGAAAATGCAGAGTTAAATGATCTTCAAAACTGTGAGTTTATTGCAGGTGATGTATTAAAAATGCTGGACACGATCGAAGAAACGCCGGATCTGATAGTTCTTGATCCGCCAAGAGACGGAATTCATCCCAAAGCGTTGAGGAAAATAATTGACTATGGAGTAAAACGGATGATTTATATCTCATGTAAACCTACCAGTCTGGCAAGGGATCTGGAAATGCTGCAGGCATTCGGATATCAGATGGAGAAGTCTTGCTGTGTGGACATGTTTCCGTGGTCGGCAAATGTCGAGACTGTCGCGCTTTTGTCCAGAAAATAAAGTGTTTTTATCTGTATGAAAACCGAAAATTCCGGTACATGGAATGAACAATCGCGTTTTTCAGGTATACAATAATAAAAACCCTTAATTTCAGGGGGATTCTCCATGGCAAAGAAGTGTAACGCCGTATTCGAAGGAGGAGGAGTCCGGGGTATCGGTCATGTTGGGGCGGTCTGCAGAATGGAGCAGGCAGGCTGGCAGTTTGGGGATGTGGCAGGTTCTTCGGCGGGAGCAATTATAGCCGCCCTGTTGTCAGCCGGCTATACAGGAAAGGAACTGAAAAAAGAACTGGAAACACTGGAGTACATGAAGTTTAAGGGCATGGACCTGCCAGATCATTTTGGGATGGTGGGGAAAAGTATTTCGCTTTTTCTGAGTCTTGGTATATATAATACAGATTATCTGGAGGATTGGATAGACGATTTACTGACTCTCAAGGGAGTCCGGAAGTTTGGAGATGTGAAAAAAAGGGAAAGAAAGCTGAAAATTACAGCCAGCGATCTGACTGAAAAACGTCTGCTGGTGTTTCCGGATGATCTTCAGGAATTTGCAGTTGATCCGGATGAATTCTGTATTGCTCCGGCCGTTCGGATGAGTGTGAGTATTCCCATTTTTTTTGAGCCAGTCCGTTGGAGGGACCAAAGAGGAAAAGAACATCTGGTAGTAGATGGAGGTCTTCTCAGCAATTATCCGATGTGGCTCCTGGATGATGGAACAGACATTCCGTCTTACCCTACATTTGGATTTAAATTTGTGGATGATACAGAACTTTGTAGAAATCAGGTCTGTCAGGCCAGGCCTAATCTGGCAGATTATCTGAAAGCGATCGTGTCCACCAGTCTGGATGCCATTGACCACAGTCATTTGTCACAAGGAGATTATGAAAGGACAATTCGGATTCCTGTAGGTCTAGGAGAACAGCAACACAAGGTTAGTGCTGTGGATTTTAATATCAGCAGTGAGGACAGCCGGAATCTGTTTGAAAATGGCTGGAACGCCGCGGGAAAGTTCCTTTCAGGCTGGAATTTTGAAAACTGGAAAAAGAAATATCGTTGAGCAGAAGATAAAACAGGCGATATAAGAATTTGCCCTGACAATTCTTATATCGCCTGTTATACTGTTATATCCAATGGACTTAACCTCGTTTCTCTATATTTTTTTATGGCCTTTTACAGACCCTTTTTATGGTCATATATGACCTTTTTTACCATATGCAATTTCTTTTGAAATCTTTATGGATTTTCACGCGGGTTTTTTATTATCAAGGTATGTTCCTTTACCTTCTCAAAACATTCTTACGATTACCCCTTACGGCAATTTTGTAATTAAAATAGAAAATATTATTTAATTGTATGAGGTTAAATTTCTATTTCTGGTGGTCCGTACCTTCCTTTCTGTTTTATTATAGGGTACTCCGTTAAGTTTTGATGGGAATCTCCTCCTTTTCATACTCCTTCTTTCTGGATTATTTTGTTTTTCTTTCTCTTCTGATGTTTTATGAGTTTATTATATCACGTAAAAATAATTTGTCAACCTATTTTTTAAAAAAAATATAATTTTCTGATAAAATATCATATATACCTGTGTTGTGTAAGAATTCTGGGCAGAGAATTAAACAGGAAAAGATGAAAACAATCTCTTTCCTGTTTAAGGGGAATGGCAATTAAGATAGCTGTTTATGTACCTCTGTAAAGTAGCCGTAGTATCTGGCTTTATGGTATCTGAAAAAAGTATCGAATTCTGTATTCCGTCAAAGATTGACGAATATTCCGCTCTCTGATAGACTGTTTCTATTGCAGAGACAGGAGGAGAAAGGATGCAGTATCGAAATGATAAAAAAGGCACACCGCTTTCTATTCTTGGATATGGGTGTCTGCGTTTTACAAAGAAAAATGGGAAAATTGATTTTGAAAAGACAGAAGAAGAGATTATGGAAGCGGTCAGAAGTGGTGTAAATTATTTTGATACCGCTTATGTATATCATGGAAGTGAAGCTGTACTGGGAGAAATCTTGAAAAGAAACCAGTGCCGGGATCAGGTGTATATTGCGACAAAGCTGCCGCATTATCTGATCAAATCCCGGTCGGGGCTGGAAAAATGTTTTCAGGAACAGCTGCGGCGGCTGCAAACCGGATATGTGGATTATTATCTGATGCATATGCTGAATGATGCAGATACGTGGGAGGTTTTGTGCAGAAAAGGGGTACAGGACTGGGTCGAAGAGAAGCAGCGTCTGGGGCAGATTCATAATATTGGATTCTCCTATCACGGAAATTCGGAGAATTTTAAAAAACTTCTGGATTGTTACGACTGGGATTTTTGTCAAATCCAGTATAATTATATGGATGAAAATACGCAGGCAGGAAGATCCGGACTTTTGTATGCAGAAGAAAAAGGGATTCCGGTTATCATTATGGAACCTCTTCGGGGAGGAAAGCTGGTGGATCTTTTACCTGGAAAGGCCAAAGAGCTGTTTGCCGGTGCACTGCCCAGGCGGACTCCGGCAGAATGGGCATTTCGATGGCTGTGGAATCAGACAGGAGTTACGGTTGTTCTGTCGGGAATGAACTCGCTGCAGATGATACGGGAGAATGTATGTATCGCTTCTGATGTCAAGGCGGGAGAATTGACAGAAGAGAATATGGAACTTTATCAGAAGGTAAAGCAGGAGATCAACAGAAAAATAAAAGTTGGCTGTACTGCCTGCGGATACTGTATGCCCTGTCCGCAGGGAATTGATATTCCGGGGACTTTCTGCTGTTATAATGAAATGTATACCGAAGGTTTGAGAGTAGGAAGAAAGGAATATATGATGACGACTGCATTCCGAAAAAATCAGAATCCGGCGTCAAAATGTATTCGCTGTGGAAAATGTGAAAGACTTTGTCCTCAGAAGATCGAGATTCGCAAAGAACTGAAACAGGCAGCCGGGGAACTGGAAAATCTGCGATATAAACTGGCAGCATGGCTTGTAAAAGTTCTGAGAATATGGAGGTGAAGCGTTCTTGCTCTGCGGAACAAACAAGACAGTCTGTATTTCCGGTTTCTGACCAAAGTTGTTCTGCCGGCTATCTGTCAATTATGGGAAAAAGCCGGAGGAACGGTAAGGCGGTATTGTCTGTGAAGTTTCACAGGACAGATAAAAAAGGTAATCTGTAACTTTGATTTCCATCGGAATGAAACATCAGATAAAAGAATAAAATAGCTGGAGGAATAGCGGCAGATGGACAAAAAAAATATAACTCTGATAGGAATGCCGGGAGCAGGAAAAAGTACCGTAGGAGTCGTACTGGCAAAAGTGCTGGGGTATCGTTTTGTGGATTCGGATCTGGAGATTCAGGAGCAGACAGGAAAGCTTCTGCATGAGCTGATCAGTGAATTAGGGGATGAGGGGTTCTTGAAACTGGAAAATCAGGTGAATGCCGGTCTGCATGTGGAAAATTCTGTAATTGCTACCGGCGGAAGCGTGGTTTTTGGCAGAGAGGCGATGGAACATCTGCGGGAAATATCTGTAGTTATCTATCTTCGACTGTCCTGTGAAAGTTTAAAGGAACGGCTTGGGGATCTGCATAAGCGCGGAGTGGTATTAAAACATGGCCAGACGCTGGAAGATCTTATGCAGATTCGTGGTCCTTTGTATGAGAGATATGCGGATTATATAATTGATGAAGAGAATCTGGACATTCGAGGTGTTGTAAGCAGAATTACATCTGTTCTGCAAAATAACGGATAAGCAGTCCGCCGTCGGCGATATCCGCCTGTTGCGACAGCAGACTGGTTCGTTCAGGATGCCACTGAACACCCAGTACAGGTTTGGTTTCATGCGCTAAAGCTTCGACTACGCCGTCGTTTGCTCTTTGTATAATTGTAAGTTCCCGGCCGATCATATCGCAGCCCTGATGATGGGCGCTGTTGACCAGACAGGAGCTTTGATAGAGGCAGGAGAAAAGCGAGGAAGGGGTATTGCTGACCGGATGGATTTGATCCTGTTCCTGATAACGATGGGTGTCTGCCGACGGCAGATTCTGGACAAGGCTTCCGCCGAAATAGACATTGATAATCTGCAGGCCCCTGCAGATACCAAGAATAGGTTTGCCGTCAAGAATAAAAGCATGAAGAAGTGCGAACTGAGCCAGATCCAGTTCGCGGTCGGGAGAGACAGAACCTTGATCTGGCTGTCCAAACCAGGAAGGATGAATATCGCCGCCTCCGGGAAGTAGCAGCTTATCATAAGAAGAAATGTTCAGAGGGTGGAGGCTGGTTTCAAAAGAGACATGGCAGCGGGAAAGAGCTTTTTCATAATTTGCGGTATTACCGGGAATACCACCAATGAGAATGTTCATATAATTACTTAGGTTCCTGATTTATAAGACTTATTATAATATATGTGATGTGGACGGGAAAAGAAACAGGCAGTAAGGAGAAAGCAGAATGATATTGGAAAACAGATACTTGGAGATGGCAAAAACACTGCATCAGAATTATCCTGTCGTGGATGCGCATCTGGATCTGGCGGGCGAGCTTTTTTTCAGAAAACAAAACGGGGAGGAAAATCCGCTTCGCAGCCATTATCTGAAAAATCTAAGAACAGGTGGTTTTCGAATCATTGTTTCTTCGGTCTATTTGAGGGATGATCAGCTGCCCGAAGGGGGGCTTCGGGCAGCGCTGGATCAGATCAGTGCGTTGCTGGAGGCTATTGAGCAGAATGAAGAATTCTGTCTGATACGGTCTGTTGAAGATATGGAGCAGTCCCTGAAGAAAAATCAGATAGGAATTGTTCTGTATATGGAGGGACTCGACTGTATCGGAAAAGATATAAAGCTTCTGCGGATTTTGTGGGAGCTGGGGGTGAGGGGAGCCTCTCTGACCTGGAGCCGGAGAAATGATCTGGCCAGCGGCTGTTGCCGGGCCGGGCAGAAGATACAGATATCGGGCGGACTTTCTCCGGAAGGAGTATCGGCTGTACAAGAGGCAGAACGGCTGGGCATGTTTCTGGACATCAGTCATTTAAACGATGACGGATTCGAGGATATCTGCAAAGTGGCAAAAAGACCATTTGTGGCAACACATTCGAACAGCCAAAGTGTTTTTTTTAATTATCGGAATTTGAACGACAGTCAGATGCTTCGTTTGGCAGAACGGGAAGGAATCATAGGGCTGAACGGATGCGACTGTATTGTCGGCTGCGTAAACGGAGAAAATCCGCTGGAGATGCTTTGCCGGCATGTAGAATATGCGGTAGCGCTGATCGGGATTGAACACGTTGGATTGGGACTGGATTTCTGCGACTCTTATGGAGACGCGGAACCGGGATATACTTGTGTCAAGAGTCGTCATGACTGTCTGATTGATCACAGTCATGTACCGGAGCTGACCGCGGCGCTGCTGCAGCGGGGAATGGATACAGAAGATGTAAAAAAGATCATAGGAGGGAACTGGATTCGTTATTTTGGCCGGATGCTGCCGAAGGAACAAAATCTGACTTGACAATTGATCAGCTTTTGCATAGAATACGGATATGGACAGGCGAAGAAAAGAATAAGTAGTGACTGCAGGGACTCCACAGAAAGCTGCCGGCTGATGAGAGGCGCGGAGAAAGGCATTCATGAATACCTCTTGGAGCTTCCCTCTGAAGCGTATCCTGCGGGAGACGTGGGTAGGAGGAGACGGGCGCACCCGTTATCGTGCAGGGTATTTAAAAAGTACCTGCTGAGGCAGTATATGCGAATGTACTGCGAAAAAAGGTGGTAACACGGGAATGACAACTCTCGTCCTTTCAATAAGGATGGGAGTTTTTGTTTTGCATATTCAAACAGAAATTTTCATCCGGAAACCAAAACAGAAAAGGAGAAAAACAGATGAAACTTTATGATGAACTGGTTGCCCGCGGGCTGATTGCGCAGGTGACAAATGAAGAAAAAATCAGAGATATGATAAATAATGGAAAAGCTGTCTTTTATATCGGCTTTGATCCTACGGCGGACAGTCTTCACGTGGGGCATTTTATGGCGCTCTGTCTGATGAAGCGTCTGCAGGAGGGCGGAAACAAGCCGATTGCCCTCATCGGCGGCGGTACTGCCATGATTGGAGATCCGTCCGGCAGGACAGATATGAGACAGATGATGACATCGGAAATGATCCGGCACAACTGCGAATGTTTTCAAAAACAGATGAGTAAATTTATTGATTTTTCAGAAGGCAAAGCATTGATGGTAAATAATGCAGATTGGCTACTGCCGCTGAACTATATTGAGATGATTCGCGATGTAGGGGCATATTTTAGTGTCAACACAATGCTGCGTGCGGAATGTTATAAAAAACGCATGGAAAAAGGCTTAAGTTTTTTGGAATTTAATTATATGATCATGCAGAGCTATGATTTTCTGAAACTTTATGAGAAGTATGGCTGCAACATGCAGTTTGGCGGTGACGATCAATGGTCTAATATGCTTGGAGGTACAGAGCTGATCCGTAAGAAGCTGGCTAAAGACGCTCATGCCATGACAATCACGCTGCTTTTGAACTCTGAAGGAAGTAAGATGGGTAAAACGGCAAGAGGAGCTGTATGGCTGGATCCGGAAAAGACAAGTTCGTATGAGTTCTATCAGTACTGGAGAAATGTAGCAGATGCGGACGTACTCAAATGTCTGCGGATGCTGACATTTCTTCCACTGGAACAGATCGACGCTATGGATCAGTGGGAAGGAAGCCGGCTGAATGAGGCCAAGGAGATTCTGGCTTACGAGTTGACAAAGCTGGTGCACAGTGAAGAAGAAGCCAGAAAGGCGCAGGACAGCGCACGGGCGCTGTTTGGAAGCGGGAATGCAGAAGACATGCCGATGGCAAAACTGACAATGGAAGACATCCGGGATGGAAAGGCAGATATTTTGACTATTGTCCATAAATCCGGATTGTGCGGTTCCCGTTCCGAGGCCAGACGGAATGTGCAGCAGGGCGGGGTATCTGTAGATGGCGAGAAGGTGACGGACATTGCCGCTTCTTTTACAACAGAGCAGCTGCAGGCCGGAATTGTAGTGAAAAGGGGAAAGAAGAATTTTAAGAAGGTCATAATAGAATAATTTCTGTAAATAAAAGAATTCCCGCACTGATGGGAAAAAGTTCTTTTATAGAATAAGTGAAGAGCTGCTGTGAAGGCGGCTGCAAATTATAATCCTGTCCGTTCACTCAGCAGCACTGTGTGGATTGGAGCAGACTGAAAATTGGTCTTGTCTGTCCGATACATTTTATGCAGGTGCCGAGTAAACGGGCAGGATTTTTTGGCAGCTTCTTTGTGATTTCTCCGGAACTCCACTCTTGTCGGCTCTTCTGACATAAACGTTGATATTGGTTCTGCTTCAAAGATGGCAATGAAGGCATATCGGACATACAGCGACTGGGGAAACGTAGTCAGCCAGGTTAATATCATGGTTTGGAGTATGCGTGTCCTTCTCACGAAAGGAAAAAATTACGATTCATTCAGAATGTTCAGTGCGGCAAGACAGTCCTGATGATGGCTTCTGCTGAGAGGGATTTTTTCGCCTGAGCGAAGCAGGATACTGTAGCGGTCCCCTTCAGGAATGATAGAATTGATATGATTCAGATTTACAATATAACTGTTGTTGCAGCGAAAAAACAGATTATCCGGCAGCTGTTCCAGCAGGGCTGATATTTTTCCGGTTTTACGCAATATGTTGTTCTCACAATGAAAGATTAGACTCCGATTATCTGTTTCAATAAAGCGGCATTTGGAATAATATAGTTTGAAATGACCTTTTTTCGTGTTCAGCCAGAGAAATGGTTCGGACACAGAGATTCTGACCTGAAGTCGTGGATTATAATCCCGAATGGAATTTTTGAGATGCTGAATCAATGCATCGTGGTCGTTTTGGGGAATTTCACTGATGGTAAATCTGATTTCATTCATGATGACGGGCTCCTCTTTCGTAGTCTTCTTTCTATAAACGATTGAGAAATAAAGATTTGACAGAAAATACCGAAAAAATTGCTAATTTTTTATTAATCTGATAAAATGATATCAAAATCGTTATAATAGTCGAAAGTGCAAAGGCGGTCTGGCGGAAGGAGTAAACAACAAGTATGAATATTCTGTATCTGAATACAACTTATCAGTGCGGCGGGGCTGAAAAAGTTACTTCTCAGCTTTTTCACGGTATGAGGGACAGAGGACATCAGACCTGGCAGATCGTCAGCTATGATACAAAAAAATCCTGTCTGCCGGCAGGTGTTCATGTGATCTACCGCTCCCGATTTATGAGACTGTTTAATCGGATGATTACAGACAATCATGGAAACAGAAGTCTCCATATCTGGTACAGCAGGCGATATATCCGTTCTTTTATCAGGCGGCATCAGATTGATGTTGTTCATCTGCATAATCCACATGACAATTTCCTTGGAATTCGGGATATTGCCGATATTGCAAAACAGTGTTCCGTAGTCTGGACACTGCATGATTTCTGGGCAATGACAGGGCATTGTACTTATCCGTATGGATGCAAAGAGCGCTGGAAAGAAGGATGTCTTAGCTGTGACTGTCTGAATAATTATCCTGCATTGCGAAAAGATGTATCCAGGCAGCTTTTTCAGGAAAAAAAGAAGAGTTTCCGGGAACAGAAGATACTATTTACTGTTCCGTCTGACTGGATGCGGCGGCAGTTTGAAGCCTCTCATCTGCAGGGACTTCCATGTGTCCAGATCTATAATGGTCTTGATACCAAACAATGGCATTTATTGGATAAGCAGAAGATTCGAAAAAAATATCAAATGGATTTTCAGGGAAAGATTCTTGGCTTCATCGCGGCAGACCCGACAAAAAAATTAAAAGGGATGAGCTATCTTCTGGAGGCGCTGGCCAATATTCCGGATCCTGAGAATTATCTGCTGCTCATTGCAGGGCAGGAGAATGAAGAGCTGAAAAAACTGGATATCAGGTTTCAGGTCCGGTATTTTGGATATTTGTATTCGCAGAAGGAACTGAATGATTTTTACGCATTGGCGGACCTGCTGGTGAATCCGTCAGTGTATGAAACATTTGGTCTTACGAATATTGAAGCGATGGCAAGCGGGACGCCGGTAGCAGCTTTTCCGGTCTGTACGATGCCGGAGATTGTAAAAGAATCCTGCGGATGGCTTGCAGAAAAGATCAGCTCCAGGGCATTGGCCGAAGTAATCCAGGAAGCATTCAAAGATCCGGCAGAGCTTGAAAAAAAGAGCAGGATCTGCAGGGACTGGGTAGAAAAGACTTTTTCAGAACAGGAAATGCTGAAACAGTTTGAGAAGGTTTATGAGTCAAACAGAATTGTTTAGAAATTCATTTTTAATATCTGCACACTGTATTTATATGGGTCAGACCGGCTGCAGACTGTGGAATAAAGCCGTGTATTCCCTTGTTTACTGAGGGTAAGGATGAAAAATATATAAATTTGTAAAATGTGACATTGTAATTAAACAGTTGTTTCGTTATAATATGGTTCAATAAGTATTATGATGAAGAACTGTAAACAGAAGGGAAATTTGAACATACATGAACCGGAGGAAATCAGAGGAATGAAGAATGTAGAAAAAAATAAAAATTACACGGTTGCAATCGCAGGAACAGGCTATGTGGGACTGTCAAATGCGATTTTACTGTCATTGAACAATAAAGTATTTGCAGTTGATATCATCCAGGAAAAAGTAGATTTAATCAATGCCGGGAAATCACCGATTGTAGATAGGGAAATAGAAGAATATCTCAGAAGTCACAAATTAAATCTGACTGCAACAACGGATGCAGAACTGGCATATAAAAATGCAGATTTTGTGATTATTTCTACTCCCACCAACTATGATCCGGTGAAAAATTATTTTGATACCAGTTCTGTCGAACAGGTCATACAAATGGTTCAGAAGTATAATCCTGAAGCAGTCATGGTAGTGAAATCTACGGTGCCGGTTGGTTTTACTTTACGTATGAGGGAAACATATCAGTGCAGGAAGCTGCTGTTTTCTCCTGAATTTTTGAGAGAGGGCAGGGCCTTGTACGACAATCTGTATCCGTCGAGGATTATTGTCGGAGTTCCGGAGAATGATAAAGAGATGGAACAGGCTGCTCATATATTTGCAGGTCTGCTGAAAGAGGGAGCTGTCAAAGAAGATGTCCAGACACTTTTTATGGCAACGACAGAAGCAGAGGCGGTAAAACTGTTTGCTAATACGTATCTTGCTTTAAGGGTGTCTTATTTTAATGAATTGGATACTTATGCAGAAGTTCATGGACTGAATGCGCAGGATATTATTGATGGCGTATGCTTGGATCCGCGAATAGGAGGTCATTATAATAATCCGTCGTTTGGATATGGTGGCTATTGCCTTCCCAAAGATACAAAGCAGCTTCTGGCCAATTATAAAGATGTACCGGAAAACCTGATCCAGGCGATTGTAGATGCAAACCGAACCCGAAAAGACTTTATCGCTGAGAAAGTTCTTGAAAAAGCCGGTTATTATGAAGGTGCGAACGGAAGGAACGGAATACCGGGAAAACATGTGATCGTAGGAGTCTATCGTCTGACAATGAAAGCAAACAGCGATAATTTCCGGCAGAGTTCGATTCAGGGAGTCATGAAACGCATCAAGGCCAAAGGGGTTGAGGTTATAATCTATGAGCCGACACTGGAAGACGGAAGCCTGTTTTTCGGCAGCCGGGTAGTAAATGATCTTGAACAGTTTAAAGAAATAAGCATGGCTGTGATCGCCAACCGATATGATGCGGAGCTGGATGATGTGGCGGGTAAGGTGTATACAAGGGATGTATTCAGGCGGGATTAAAAGTTGCTTTTGGGGGAAATGTAACCATGACATAAGGTTGAAAACATGGGGGAGGACTAGTTGAATGAAATTTTTAAAATCCAGAAGAATGCTGTCCATGATCGTTTCTGTATGTATGCTGCTGGAAATCATTGACTGGAGTTCAGTTGGGGTATGGGCAGCGGAACCTTCTGATGTGACAGCAGATGCTGAAGATCAGAAGGAGCTTTTAGAGGGGGCAGATTCTCAGGTGCCGGATGAAGACAGTGATGCTTCAGAAGAAAGCACAGATGGAGAGAATCCGGAAAAAGAAGACCAGACAGGTGATCAGGAGACAGAGGAACCTCCGATTACTGATTCAAAAACAGATATTCCGGATTCGACGACGGAAGATTCAAAAACAGATATTCCGGAACAACCAGAGGAAGAATCGGAGGATCAAGTTTCTGACCCGTCAGAAGAAACGGATACTCCGGATTCGGATGTGACAGAAGAAGGGACAGGGGATTTAGAAGGACCGGAAGAAAAGGATGACCAGACGGATGTGACGACACCGACGGAAGATCCTGCTGAAACAGAGGATCCTGACGAACTGGAACCTGAAGAAATATCCGAGGAGCCGGTGGAAGAAAATACAGAGGCAACAATCTCTGAACTGTCGAAAATTTCAAAAGAAACATATGCAACTCCAGGCAATTTTGCCAATATTGTGTTATTTGTAGATTTTCAGGATACAGATCATTCAGGGCACACGTCTTATCTTGGAAAATGTTTTATGGATGATGCAGAGTATACGCTGGAGCTGTTTAATGGAAACGAGCAAAGTACACGGGGAATGAGACAGTTTGTGTCCAATATATCGTATGGACAGCTGGAGCTGGCAAATATTTTTCCTCAGTATGATGAAGAGACAGGAGCGATTACGCCATATCTTCTGAAAAATAATGAAAACTATTATTACAATAATGATTCTGCCATGATCCAGGAAGCGGTTCAGCAGATGAGAGAGAACGGTCATTTGTCAGAGGATCTGGACGTGGACAGAAATGGAGATATGATGGTTGATAATCTTACCATCGTGGTCCCATGTCAGAAAAATGGCGGAAGCGATTATCTGTACGGACATAAAGCT
Source organism: uncultured Lachnospiraceae bacterium (assembly GCA_951802115.1). Lineage (GTDB taxonomy): Bacteria > Bacillota > Clostridia > Lachnospirales > Lachnospiraceae > Hominiventricola. The sequence goes on from CATOPL010000002.1 coordinate 45,015, forward strand.
GATTTCCCCGGAAATGAAAGTGTTAACGGCAAAAGAGTCGGAGCATATAATGTGATACCGGAATCAGGGGCTTATCTTGGCGGGAATTTCGGAGTTATTGCTCATGAATTTCTTCATACAATCGGTTACCCGGATCTTTACAGAAGAAATGCAACACAGACTACCGGGAAACCTGTAGAACGATGGGATATTATGGCAAGCACAAGCTGGTTTGTACAATATCCGCTGGCTTATCTGAGAGGAAAGATTACCGGTTGGTTTGATATCCCGGAAGTGAAAGAATCTGTTCAGGGGATGTCGTTATATGCGGCATCTACAGCTTCTTATGAAAACAGAGATCAACAGGCTGTGATATTAAAGACGGAATATTCAGATACCGAGTTTTTTGTTCTGGAATACAGAAAACAGGGGCGCTATGCCAGCGACGTGGATTATGATTGTAAAATACCAGGTTCTGGTCTGATTATCTATCGTGTAAATCTGGCCTGTGAGACAAATATAACGGGAGACGGGGATATGATCTATGTCTTCCGGCCGGGCGATGGCTATGATGATAATCATCTGGAGATTGCAGGCGGCAATCTGGACGCTTCCTTTTTATCTGCGGAGTCCGGAAGAACTTCTTATGGAACGCATGACATGGATAAATCCTTATCCGATGGAGCAATTACTTTTGCTGACGGGACGAACAGCGGAATTGTGATCAGCAATGTAGGGAGTGCAGAAGGTGATCAGATAACTTTTGATATTACTTTTGCAGAGGTGTCGGAGGATGATTACTGGCAGAATGTTTCTGCTCAGGAAAAGGAAGACCCTTCCCAGACGATTATTTCTTACATGGATACGGACGGTACATTATATTATCTGCAGCGGAAGAATAATGCAATATCCGGTCCTGTATATTTATATACATATACGTCCGGCAGCTGGAACAGGTTGAGCAGTGCGCTTCCTGGGTCCGGAATATGGTATCATCTGGAAAAGTATAATGGCAGTATTTACAGTGGATATGTAGAAAACGATAGGGTAAAACTGGCCAGGTGGAACGGGACAAAATGGGAGACTGTATATACGTCTTCCGTAAGTTCAGGAGAACTTGATATGACGTCAGATGCGAATGGTATCTGTCTGGCATATACAAGCAATGACGGCAGGAAGCTGTATGCGTACCGATATTCCGGAACAAGTGTCCAGGCTCTGGGAAATCAGGTAGCAACGGCTAATGAGGTCTCTGGTTTCGTACCTAACCGGATATCCAATCCGTCTGTTGCAGCTGAAAACGGAAAAATTGCAGTAATGTATCGGGAAGCTTTCAACAACAACCGGGTATTTGTCAGGCTGTATGAAGATACAGACAATACATGGAAAACGGTTGGGACTCTTCCGCTTTCAGCAAACAGCGGGATGATTCGGCTCCACAGGAATCAGCTGTATATGCTGAAAAATGGAGAGGAATTTGGCAAGGATGAAGCCTATTTGTATGCATATGATCTGTCAGAAGAGAGCGGAGAGTGGAGCAGACTCGGGGATGGTTTCTATGCGAATGAGAGTATCGCCGAAATGGCTCTTGTCTTTCAGGGAGATACACCATATATCGCTTATTTAGGAGGCACATCCCAGACCACCTATGTGATGACACTGGATAAAGGAAAATGGACACCTCTAGGAGGCAGAGTAGCAGGAGAGCTGATCTCCGGTCTTTCAGCGTATCTGTATGATGGTAAAATATATGTAACTTATCTCAGCGGAGTGAACAACAGAGTATATATTAAAGTTCATAAAGGGGGGCATCGTTATGAGGCGGCGGTGGTCAGAGAGGCAACCTGCAGTGCGGAAGGTGAAGTAATTTACACATGTTCAGACTGTCAGGATACTTATACAGAGGCAACAGCAAAGCTGCCACATCCATATGGATCATGGTCAACTGTGGTTTCCAGTACCTGCCTGAAAGAAGGGAAGAAAACCAGGAAATGTACAGTCTGCGCAGAGACAGAGAATGCGGCGATAGCGAAGCTGACAACGCATAAATACGGATCATGGTCAACGGCGACAGCCAGTACTTGTCTGAGAGAAGGGAAAAAGACCAGGAAATGTACAGTCTGCGGAAAGACGGAGAGCGCGGCGATAGCGAAACTGACAACGCATAAATACGGATCATGGTCAACGACGACAGCCAGTACCTGTCTGAAAGAAGGGAAGAAGACCAGGAAATGTACAGTCTGCGGAAAGACGGAGAGCGCAGTTATAGCAAAGCGGGGGCACACACCCGGGGCGGCTGCAACCTGTACGAAAGCACAGACTTGTAAGGTATGTAAGGCGGTATTGAAAAAGGCTTTGGGTCACAGGCGTACAAGAACAGAGAAACTGGCAGCAACCTTTTTAAGAACGGGATATACAAAAATAATCTGTAAAGACTGTGGCGCAGTTATATCCAAGAAGACACTTGCAAAGATCAGCTGTAAAAAAGGTCAGGTCTATACAGTAGGAAATTATAAGTATAAGATTATATCTGCAAAGACAAATGGAACAGGCACTGTGTCTTTTGTAGGACTTGCGAAAAGTGTAAGCAGTGTGACGATAGGAGATACTGTTACGATTCTGGGCGCGAAATTTAAAATTGTTCAGATCAGTGACAAGGCTCTGAAGAATAAAACAGGAGTTACTTCTGTTACGATTGGAAGTAATGTACAGACAATCGGAAAAGAAGCTTTTTACGGGATGAAAAAACTGAAAACACTAACAATAAAGTCTACGAAGATTACAAAAGTGGGTTCCAATGCGCTGAAAGGTATTTATTCCAGCGCAAAAATCAAAGTTCCAAAATCCAAACTTTCGAAGTATAAAAGCCTGTTTAAAAACAAAGGCCAGAAATCGTCTGTGAAAATTTATTAAGTGATTGTTACAGGGGGTGTCGCAAAATGTGCTCCAGACCCTGTGATCAGTAAAATTGTGTGGAGTAGAACGCTGATCACGGAGGTATGCATGTTTTGTGGCATCCCCTGTGAATAAGGAGGAGAATCTATAACTATGGGGATACGGATGTTAAAACGAATGTTAGCTCTTGGCCTTGCATGCAGTATTTTAATAACCGAGCAGGGAATTTCTTATGCCGCAGAATATCAGGGGATATCCATAGATGAAAATATGGAGGCGACAGATGAGCGGCCAAAGATCAACGAAAGGTCTCAGAATCAAGAGCTGGTAGAAGATCCTGATTTTATTCCGGAGCAGGAAGGAAACGGTGATTCTGAAGAAAATACGGGGATAGCGGATGAGCCAGCAGAAGATATAGTGACTCCCAAGGATGAGACGGAAGAAGAGAGAAATCCAGAAGAATCCGTAAATCAGCCGGAAGAAGGCGGGGAGAATCAGGAAGAGTCTGAAGAGCGGCCGGAGGAAGGCGGGGAGAACCGGGAAGAGTCTGAAGAGCGGCCGGAGGAGGAAGAGAAGGATCCGGAAGAAAATGAAAATCTGCAGGATTCTGAAGATCAGACAGAAGAGAAAGATCAGCCGGCAACAGATAATGACAAAATACAGTCAGATGGATCCGAAAATATAAATATGAATCCAGAAGATCCTTCAGAGGTTACAGACGGAGAGGTTGTTCCAGAAGAAGGTGATAAAACAGAACTGTATTTTGAAGAAGTATGGAATCCGGAAAATATTTCTGAAGTTTTGAAAAATGAAAAATGGAAATTTCATCAGAATTTTCTGTTTGAAAAATGGGAATCTGAAAAGCAGTATGAATATAAAAGTCTTTTAGATGAGGGTCTGGAGTCGGAGTTATATGAACTTTTGGAAGATTCTGTTTCTTCAGTTGGGGAAGATTTCTTAGAGCATACCATACAGTTGGAATTCAGCCTGGGGGAATTCGATACTGAGAGTCCGGAACAGAGAGCGGAAGAAACAGAAAAATGGAGAGAAGACTGGGAACTTGCCTTTCAAAATGCACTGGATGCTTTCTGGCTTGATTATGTAAATACGGACTGGTTTGATCGTGATAAATGTGAACTGAAAATTATCTATACAGGGGAACAGACGGATGAAGAAATACACTGGTCCGCCGATGCAGAGTGGAAATTTGTCTGTAAATACGAAGCAGAAGAAATGGGTTCTTTACAGAATGAGCTGTTAGAAATATTGGAACAGTATGAGTGTGGAGAGCAGGAAAAAGAGGAATATATAAGTACAATATACAAGTATTTTAAGACGCAGACTTCATATATGCTGGAAATGGAGAATGAGGAGGAGGCAGAAGCGGAAGAAGAAAATTCAGAGGAAGAATTAAGTCATGCAAATGAAGCATTTGGAGTGCTTACCTGGAAGGAGGGGAAGGATTTGTATGACGAGGAAGGCCTGGCCAGAGCATTTAAGCTGCTGTGCGATCAGGCTGGTATTCCTTGTGTCATAAGCAGTGAATGTACAGAAGACGAAAAATTATATACCTGGAATTATATCTGCCTGGACGGAGAAAACTGGCATACTGTAGATATCTGGAGAGATGCCGGTGAAAACGAAGAATTATCTGAAAGTGTCAAAGAACTGTATTTATTTCCTGCGCTGAAAGATATGGAAGATATCATGACCGAAGACCTGCCGATGATACTGTCAGAGGAGGTAATGGAAGAAAGCGCTGAAAGCAGGAATGAAAAAATTGTTGATGGTCCGATAACGTCAACGATAGAATATAAATCGACAGAATTTAACGGAAGTATAAAAAAACCAAAGATTACAGTGAAAAAAGGAACTCAGGTTCTGAAAGAGGGAACCGATTACAGCCTTCAGTACCGGGATAATACAGATGCAGGAACAGCGTCTGTATCTGTTATTGGGAAAGGAAATTACAGTTCTTATTCAGAAACCAAAACATTTCAGATTACTGCTAGGGATCTGTCCAAAGCGTTTACAGAAAAAACAGTAACTGTGGATTTCCCGGTCAGAGCATCCTATACAGGAAACGCACTGACTATTGTGCCGTATGCGGTAAAATGGGGGAATACTGCTCTGGGTCGCAATAAAGATTACAGGGTGAAATATAAGAATTCGGCTGGAAACAGCATATCAGCAGTAAGATCTGTGGGTACTTACTATATGGTGCTGGAAGGAATGGGAAATTATAAAGGAACAATCTCTTTGAAATTCCAGGTGACGAATGATATCAACATAAGCGGTATGACAGTGAGTGCAGTGACTGCGAAAACATATACCGGCAGTGCTGTTAAACCGACTGTGAAGGTTACAGACAGCAGAACAAAAACAGTTCTGAAATCAGGAACCCATTATAAAGTATCTTATACCAATAATGTCAATGCGGGAACCGCCACTATTATTATTGATGGCATAAACGGTAAAGGGTATACAGGAAGAAAGAAAATAACTTTCACGATCAGCCGGCACAGTGTAGCAGCCAGCGATATAAAAGTCAGCGGGCTTAGCAGCAGCTATTATTATACTGGTTCAAAAATCCAGCCGGCGCTGACTCTGAAATGCGGTACGAGAACCTTGAAGTCAGGAACGGATTATAAAGTCAGTTACAGCTCAAATATAAATCCGGGAACGGCTAAAGTCGTTATTAGCGGTATCGGCAATTACTGCGGTTCCAGAACGCTGACGTTTAAAATCCGGGGGAAGATTGACACAAAATGTGTTACGTTTACAGATTTGTGGGCTTATACGGGAAAAAATCTATCTGTTGGACCATCCAAAGTGGAAGTGGGCGGTAAAAAGCTTGTAAAAGGAACAGACTATACGATCAGTTATCAGAATGCTTCTGGGAAAACAGTGTCTTCTATAAACAGTGTTGGAAAATACAAGGTGGTGATTCAGGGAAAAGGAAACTATACAGGTAAGGTTATTCTTCCTTTTGAAGTTACCAAAGATTTTCTGCTGAGTAAAATGAATATATCGGCTGTCTCAACACAGACATACAACGGCACAGGATGCAAACCGAAAGTGACGATTCAGAATAAGCAGACAGGAACGGTCAGGACATTAAAGGAGGGAACACACTATACACTGACCTATGCCAATAATATAAATGCCGGAAAAGCGACTGTTACAATTACCTGTAAAAAAGGTTCTGGTTATGCGGGCAGAAAAACTCTGACTTTTACGATTCAAAGACATTCCGTTGCCGCTAAAGATATAGAAGCATTTTTAACAGATGGGATCAAAGAGTTTGAATATACCGGGAATGCATATACTCCGAAGATAACAGTCCGGTATGGGAAAACAATATTGAGGCAGAATGTCGATTATAAGTTGAAATATGTCAATAATCGGGAAATGGGAATTGCCGGCGCCGTGATTACGGGGATCGGGAATTATTCTGGCAGCAGAACAGTTCCATTTACCATTCTCGGTGACCCCTTTGAAGAAGAGAAAATGAGTTGCACCATTTCAGGAGGTGTTCCAACATATACAGGAAAAGCAGTAACTCCGGAAATTGCTGTGACTTATGATGGAAAGACGCTGAAAGAGGGAAAAGATTATCAGATTTCTTATACTGATAATGTAAATGTCGGAACAACCGCCAGGTATACAATAAAAGGCATCGGCATTTATTCCGGTAAAGTGGTTAAAAGCTTTGAAATTGCTCCGGCAGATCTTGGAAAATGCCAGGCAGAGTATGTAGATTACTGGAAATATACAGGAGAGGCGATCGAGGTGCTTCCGGCTTCCCTGAAGTATAATGGAGAAGTATTGGTATACGGAAAGGATTACCTGGTTTCCTGCAGCCAGGAGATAGAAAATGTATCTGATGATACAGAGAAAGAAGTAATAATGGATGGAGAGAATTCGGATTCCCCGGAGGCCAAGGCCGGAAAGCCTGAGAACGAATCCTACCAGACACTGGACGAAAAGTCTACCGGCGAAGTGTTGCCAGAAGGAGATTTTGAAAATTCGGAGGGAACGCAGGCGTCTGAACTCACAGATGAAACGGCAAAGAGAGAGACGGACGAAACAGATAAGAAAGAGTCGTCCGGCGAAACTCCTGTAAAAGATCCTGGGAGCTACAGGCTGACAGTGAACGGTATCGGCAATTTTAAAGGAAGTCTGGAAAGTACCTTTGAAGTGACAGAGCTGTCTTTGATCCGTGAGATGAAATATGAGGATATTGCTGCTCAGACATATACAGGGAAATCCGTTGTACCTGCACTTGTAATTAAAGACGAAAAGGGGAATATTCTAAGAGACGGAGAGCATTACAGGGCAGAATATACGAATAATATTAACGCAGGGAAAGCAACCGTTATAATTCAGGGAATTACAGAAGGCGGATATGCTGGTAGTTTCAGGAAAACATTTTCTATTAAAGCCTGCAGTATTACTTCTTCAGATATTAATTACAGCAAAATAAACAGTAGTTATACTTATACGGGGAAAGAAATTAAACCATCAATAAAAGTTACGAGGAAATCTGCAGCTGCGACGCTGAAAGCAGGTGCAGACTATCAGATCAGTTATTCTGCAAATAAAAATGCTGGAACAGCAAAGATTGTAATCAAAGGAATCGGTAATTACAGCGGAAGTAAAAGCTTTACATTCAAAATCGCCAGAAAAACGCTGTCTAAAAGTGATCTGTCTTTGGCGTATACAAAAGTAATATATGACGGGACGAACAAGCAGCCGGGTGTGACACTGACATATAACGGAATAAAATTCAAAAAAAATACAGATTATAAAGTCAGTTATACCAACTGTAAAGATGCAGGAACAGGGACAGTTACCATTCAGGGGATCAATAATTTTTCCGGAACTGTAAAGCTGACATACACGATTTCGAAAGCTTCCGTGTCATCTGCAGCGGTGTCTCTGACAGATTTGTGGTCATACACTGGCAAAAGTATAGCCGTTGCGCCTGGAAAAGTGAAAGTGGGTTCGAATGTACTAGTGAAGGGAACCGATTACACAATCAGTTATAAAACCAGTTCCGGAAATGCGATCAGCACAGGAAATATTAAAAATGTCGGGAATTATCAGATTGTACTGAAAGGAATCGGGAATTATACCGGCTCTGTGACAAAAACTTTTCGTATTACTAAAAATAAACTGATACGAAAAGTGTCTGTTCAGGCAATATCAACGCAGACTTATACAGGAGGTGCAATTACACCGAAAATTATTGTCACATATGGCACAGGAAAATCGAAGGTAACATTGAAACTGAATACACATTATAAAGTTACTTACAGCAATAACAAACTCCCTGGAACCGCTACGGTTAAAGTACAGGGTATCACTAAAGGTGGTTATGAAGGCGTAAAGAGCGTTTCCTTTAAAATAGAGCGAAAAAGTCTGTCCGCCAAAGATATAAAAGTGACATTTACAGGTGGAAAAAGTGAATTTAAATATACAGGAAAAGCACAGACGCCCTCTGTGAAGGTTACTTTTGGCAATAAGACATTGGTAAAAGGAACGGATTATAAAGTTACTTATCTGAATAATCGGGAAATGGGAGTCGCCACAGTCAGGCTGACCGGTCTTGGGAATTACTGCGGGACCAGAAACCAGGAATTTGTTATTCTGGGTGAACCGTTTGCGGGGAAAAATATCCGTATGGATCTGTCGTACTGGGAAGCTGATTATACAGGGAAAGCGCTTACACCAAAAGTAAAGGTCTGGGATGACGGAAAGAAACTGACAGAGAAAAAGGATTATGTGGTCAGTTATTCAAACAATGTAAACGCAGGCACGGCAAAAGTGAAAATTAAAGGGATTGGAGTGTACTCCGGTTATCTTACGAAAGAATTTAAAATTCTTCCTGTCAATATTAATCGTCTTTCTGTAGGGAAAGTAGGAAATTGTTCTTATCTGAAAGCTTCGAATGTAGATGCGAAAATCAGATTTGGCTCTGTTACTCTGAAAAAGGGGAAAGATTACACGATTACATATAAAGATGGCGTTAAAATCGGAACAAATACGATTACAATCAAAGGAACCGGGAATTATACAGGCAGTAAAACTCAGAGCCTGAAAGTGTCTTTTTCTGAATCTGATAAAGTGACACTGAAATCCTGTATGGCTGTTGATTATCATGCAGAAAGCGGGAAGCTGACAATACAGATCAGTGCGAGTTCAAGCAGTACTCTGAAGAAACTGAACAGTTCTTTTTACATTATTCGTCTGGACAGTTTTGGAAAAACTGTACTTGGAAAAACAGCGGGAAAAGTAGATAATTCCTCTGCTATTACAGTCAGCGCTCAGCTTTCTGCGACGGATGAGTTCCGCAGCGCCATGATGAGTAAATATGCGCTGGCTGTTAAAGTGGGAGACAATTATCAGCAGATCAGCAGAAATGCACTTTATATTCAGAATCCGGAGGCGACAGCTTCTATGACGGAACCATATAACGGATATTACGAAGAAGATGGGAAGGTCACATCCAAGAAAGGACTTCAGGGGGCTTCTGAGGATTATATGGAGGATCTGGGTGTTCAGCATGTACTTTTGAATGTGGATTTGGCCACACTGGTCAGTACAAAGGCGAGAGCAGGCTATGTAAGATATTCTTATAAAGGAAAGACATATTATTTTCAGGATTTAAATGCGCTTGTTCAGACTGTTCGTTACCTGAACGGCTGGGATAACGATAATCCGTTTGGATGGCACAGGAGAAATGTAACCTTGAATCTTCTGCTGGGCTGGAAAGACGATGTATCCTATTTGATACATCCTTCTGCAAGAAGAAGAGGAGCGGCGCCTTATTATACTCTTAATATGAAGGAGAAGAAGGCTAGGGAAACTTTTGAGGCGTTATTCTGCTATATGGGTGAACGATTGGGAGATAATAAAAAAAGCCGTGTCTGTAACTGGGTTCTGGGCAATGAAGTCAACTGTTGCCAGGCGTGGAATTATTCCGGAGGAATGTCACTTCAGGATTGCGTTTCCAATTATGCGGAAGGGTTCCAGCTTCTGAATCAGGGGATAAAAAGAACAGCATCTACATCCCGGTTATTTATTTCTCTGGATCACAGCTGGGCAGCGTCTAACAGCGGTCACAGCGGGAAAGCATTTCTGGATACATTTGCTTCTTATATGAATAAAACAGCACCGGCGATTCAGTGGAACATGGACTACCATCCATATTCTCAGCCGCTTAACCGGGTGGATTTCTGGAGAGATGGAGCTAATACGACTGGATCCTCCAGCACACCTTATATATCCATGAAAAATATTAAGGTGCTGACGGACTATCTGGGAGCATTGGAATCCAAATATGGAAAACCGAAAGGATCGATCCGGGTGATTCTCGGCGAACAAGGGTTCAGCGCTGTTCAGGGAAATTCGGGCTCAGAAAAGAAGCAGGCGGCAGCTCTGGGATATGGATACTACATTGCTGCGTTTAACAATCGCGTAGATGCATATATTATCCGTTCTTATCTGGATGATCCGGCTGAGACAAGGGCAGGACTGTACCTGGGACTGATGAGTGCTTCGCATAAGAAAAAACTGTCCTATGATTTATATAAATTTATAGATACGCAGAAGTCTGAGGCATATATGAAAAAATATCTTTCGACAGTAGGTATTTCCAGTTGGAAAAAAGGAGTTTCCGGGTTTAATGCGGCAAAATTGACAACAGGAGATTTTTAAAAATATTTAAAAGACAGAAATCTCTGCTTTGAATATTCTGGCAGGGATTTCCCGTTTTATATGTATTTTCATGTTGCACATAACGAGTTTTGTGATATAATCAAGATTGAGATTTTACAGTCAAAAGATATGGTTGGTGCTGAATATGTATCGAAAACGAAATCAACTGATGGAAATCACCGTCTGCCTGGCAGATGCAGCAGCAATACTGTTTAGTTTGCTGGTGGCTGGTATGTTGCGCTATCAGAGTCTAAAAGATCTGGTACATGCAGAGCCGATAGAAACTCTGTGCAGTATCATGTTGGTTCTTCATGTGGCTGCATATTATTTTCTGAAAGTATATGACGGGTTTTTCAGAAGAGGGCGATATAAAGAGTTTATTCTTGTAATTAAATATAATGTAATTTTGATTGCAGGGGCTACTTTACTTGGCTTTGGCATGAAACAAGAAATGTTTCGTGCGCGGTTATTTATGGGATATTTTTTTATTCTGAATACGTTGCTCGTCTGGCTGACGCATTTGTTTATCCGCAATAAGGACTGGGTATTTAAAGTTGGATGGAAGAGAAATGTCAGTCTTCTGCTTGTTACGACGGAAGAACGTTTTCAGGAGATTGTGGAACGTTTTGCCAGATCCAAGGAGACAGCCTGGGATATTACGGGAGTGATGCTGCTTGGAAGCAAAACAGAAGAAAAGTTTCTCCATGGAATACCGATTGTCTCGGCTGCAGAAGAAGAATATCTGGAGTATGTTACACAGCATGTAGTAGATGAAGTATTTATTCAGGTGGATGCCATTCAGAAACAGGAAAAGTTTCTGAAGAATATGATTCTGGAATTTGAGAAAATGGGAATTGTCATTAATCTGAATTTAGATTTGTTTAATCTCGGACTGACAGGCGAGAAAAGAATTTATAATCTGGAAAGCTATCATGTTGTGGCATTCAGCAGCAGACTGTTTGATTACAGAGCAGTGGTATTAAAACGTCTGATTGATATACTGGGAGGTCTGACGGGACTGATTATTACGTTTGTAGTCGGAATTGTACTGGCACCGTTTCTCCTGCTGGAGTCGCCAGGACCACTGGTATTCAAGCAGAAAAGAGTGGGAGTAAACGGACGCGTTTTTGAGTTTTACAAATTTCGTTCTATGTATGTCGATGCAGAAGAGCGAAAAAAAGATCTGATGAAGCAGAATGAGATGCAGGGGTTGATGTTCAAGATGGAAAATGACCCCAGAGTTACTAAAGTTGGAGCTTTCATCCGGAAAACCAGTATTGATGAACTGCCTCAGTTCTGGAATGTATTAAAGGGAGATATGAGTCTCGTAGGTACCAGACCGCCGACACTGGACGAATATCAGCAGTACAGCTATTATCAAAAGCGCAGAATTAGCTTTCGGCCGGGAATTACTGGTTTATGGCAGATCAGCGGACGGAGTGATATCAAAGATTTTGATGAGGTTGTAAAGCTGGATCTGGAATATATTGACAACTGGTCTTTGCTTCTTGATTTTAAAATTATATTTAAAACGATACTTGTAGTATTACGCGGAAGCGGCGCAAAGTAAAAGGAGATTATATGAACGAAAATTACAGGAACAACTATAATGACGAGATGGAGATTAATCTTGTCGATCTTATGTTTTATCTGCTGAAACATTGGAAATCTCTTTTGATCGTTACTATACTGGGGGTTCTTCTCGGCGTTGGCATCTGGAAGGTAAAAGGAGCTTCTCCGGATAAAGGGGCTGCAGTGGATGAGCTGCTGGAGAGTGAGGAAGATATGAACGTGGTTGCGGAGCAACTGAAGATTGCTCCTGATGTTATCCGCAACATGGAGCTGGCATATCAATACAGAGGGCTTTATGAGGGACAGATTAATTATAATCAGAATTCGATTTTGATGAAACTTGACCCCAATGAAGTATATACAGGTACATTAAGATATTATGTTTCAGCCGGGGACAACACGGAGCTTTTGAGTTTGTTATATCAAAATATGATATCAAAGCGGGAATTTATTCACAAAATTAAGGAGAGCGCGTCTATAGACTGCGAAGAACAGTATGTAAGAGAGCTAATTAATTGTTCATTAAGCGGAAGCGACGCCCCGATCATCAGTATAGATGGAACAGAAACGGTACCTCAGAGTGTTTTGATTTCATATTCAGTTGTCTACAGTAATACAGAGGTCTGTGAAAAAGTTCTGCAGATTATTCGTGAGGAGGCCGCGGCTCTGCAGGCGGAGTGCCAGGAGAAATACGGTGAGTATACCCAGGAGATTGTTTTTGACGGTGTGCAGTTTGTAGCAGATAACAGTCGTCTGGACAAGCAGAAAAGTGATATTGATGTTATGAATGCATGCCTTACCAATATTACAAAACTGGAAGCAGATTTCACAGATGAAGAAATGGCATATTATGAGACAGTCTACCTTGGAAGAGATGAAGAAGATATTTTGGACAAGGAAGAATTTGAAGAAGAAATGGAACAGCCTGTCTCGGCAAAAAGCAGTGTGGCGAAATGGCTTTTGATTGGGATTATGCTGGGCATAGTATGTTGGGGCGGATTCTATCTCGTAAAATATTTGTTTGATAAGCGAGTGAAGTATGCGGAAGAGGTGTCGAATTATTACGGACTCCATTTAATAGGAAGATATAAACCGGAAGACAGTAAATTAAAGGGAATTGACAAGCTGCAGGAGCAGATAGTTAACAGAAATATGGGAAGCAGCAGAGAATATATTGCGTCAGCGATGAATATTCTCGATGAAAAAACATTGCTGCTGATTGGAGATTTGAAAGACCAGGAAGTGGAAGCTTTTGTCAAGGGACTTATAGAAAACTGTTCCAAAGCAGAGTATGGCAATCTGATGCAGAATGACAGTGAAGCGCTTGAACGGGCAAAAGACAAAGCGGGCGTTATACTGTGCGTCCATAAAGGAAAAACCACTCATACTGAGATTCAGAGAGAGCTGGAGATCTGCAGACTGCAGAATATCTGCGTGGCAGGAGCTGTGGTCGTGGAATCATAAAAAGTAAATAGAATATCTAATTCCGCTTCTGTAATCAGCGTTTGCTGGCGTTTCGGATAAGAGAGTATGTATTTTCGCTGTCTTACTCCAAACAGTCTGCTGAATTCAGAGGCGGAATTTTTATGGTTCTGCCAAAGATTTTGTATGATTTTGTTTCCAGCGGTATATCACCTGCGAATTTGTTTCAATAATGCTCGGATTCTTGGTTCCAAATCTTCATTTCCATAATAATCAAGAATTTTCTGTCTTTTCAGCATAAGCATGATATCATTTAACATGTTTCGTATACTATTCCAAAGTTCATCTTTTAAAGGCGTGTTTTCCTCTATTTCCAGAAACATGGTAATCAGTTTTTTAAAGTTGGTTATCATACTGTCTGTATAAGCAACCAAATCGTCTTTATCAAAATTTATTTCGTCATTGCTGGAAAGTATCTCTAAAAGATACTTTTTAGGAATAAGATTCTGGGGGTCGCTCAGCAACCTGCTCTGCGCTCTGATATTCTGTAAAATATCCTCCAGCAAATTCTGATCGTTTTCTTTTGGTCCAGTCTTTTTTTGAGAGGGCATTTTCTGATTGATAATTTCCTGAAATTCATCGTACATTTTTTCCCAGACAGCATCAAACAAAATTTTTAACACATCAATATTTATAGCTGAATCCATACAATTATTTATACTGGTTAACAATTTGAAAAAATCATCCTTTTCTATTTTGGTTGACTGAAAAGAAGAAAGCGGACCTTGTATATCTGACGGAGCAATATCAATCATCAGTGCAGTAACTCTTGCATCCAGTTCTTTTGCGATTGCGCCGGCTTCAAAATTAATCCATCCTGCATTTTTGTTTTCTGCAGTCAGACAAACGATTCCATAATTACATTGCGATAGTTCTTCTGCAATTCTGTTGTTCCAATTCTGGCCTTTCTCTATATCTTCCTGGGAGAAAAATACCTCTGCAGATTGTATGACGCAAGGAATCCACTTTTTAAGTTCTTCTGCGATTTTTTTGCTTAATTCTCCTGACCAGCTTACAAATATTTTCATTTTATCTCCAAGTCCTTTCTTTAAAACATTTAAGCTTTACAGTGTTGATTTTGTCAAATTCAAATCATGTTTTTATATTATATCAGAACTTGTACCTTATTGAAACATTAGTAGTTCAATAAGTTTATTTTATTATTATAGTAGATATGTATTGTTTCTTTTACTAAATATTCTGTTGGATTTTTCTGTTTTTGGTGTATGAAATATTGAAATATTTATTAAGTAAGTGATTCGTATGAGTGGTCAGCTTCCTGGTCAAAAATCACTGAAAAACCACAGATTATCGGGCTTTTTCGGCGGTTGCCGCTAAAGGGGGCATTTAGCGGCTAAAATGGAACGAAATGGAAGGGTTTTACTTCCATTTTTCATTTTGGGGAGAATCTATGAAACTAAATAAGCTTAAAGGATTTCATTAGTATGAAAAGAAAACAAAGACTTTGTTTTGCTGCATCTTCGGGTGGTCATTTTGAGCAGCTTATGATGTTAAAAGCCTTAATGAAGAAGTACAATAGCACATTAATAACCGAAAAGACGAAGTATAAAATATCCAACCATGGAATTAAAACGTATTACATGCTTCAGGTTAACCGGGAAGAACCGTTTTGTTACTTCAAATTATTTGTAAATGCTATCAGATCATTAAAAATTTTATTAATTGAAAACCCGGATGTAATTGTGTGCACAGGTGTTTTGGCAATGATTCCATTATGCTTATTGTCAAAATTATTTGGAAAAAAATTAATCTATATAGAATCTTTTGCAAAGATTACAAGTCCTACAAAATCCGGAAAATTATTATATAAATATGCAGACCAGTTTTACATTCAATGGCCTGAAATGAAAGCTTTCTATCCCAATGCAATTTACCTTGGTGGAATTTATTAAGAGGAAAAATATGATATTTGTTACGGTAGGTTCACAAAAATTTCAATTCAATCGTTTGTTGATAAAATTAGATGAATTAGTTGAACATGGTATAATTACACAAAAAATTTTTGCCCAAATTGGAAACAGCGATTATATTCCTCAACAGTACTCTTTCAAATGTTTTTTAGATAAAGAAGAATTTGTAGATATAATGAAAGAATGTGACATTGTGATCACTCATGGAGGTACAGGCACTATTATTAACGCAATAAAGCAAGGAAAAAAAGTTATAGCTATCCCAAGATTAGTTCAATACGGCGAACATGTTGATAATCATCAGATTCAATTAATAGAACAATTTACCAAACGGAATTTTATATATGGTTTACAAGATTGTGATGAGCTAGAAACTGCTTTAAACGGTATAAAAAATACAGAATTTAATACCTATACGTCCAACACCTACAAATACATAGAAAGCATTGAAAAATTTTTAAAAAAAGAATTTCTTTGGAGTTAATTTAATAAAAAGAAATATAAACATCAAATAAAATATGTTTCAAAATCTACATTGTAAATGGAGAAAATCAAAAAATGAGCAGTAATCCAGCCGCAAAAAAAATCAGATATATGATGCGTTTTTTGCCTGACAAAACGTATATACAGTTGAATTATTTTATTCGTTTTAAAAAATTATGTAATTTAAAAAATCCTCAAACATATAACGAAAAAATTAACTGGCTAAAATTATATGATCGCAACCCTGATTATTCAAAAATGGTTGATAAATATGAAGCCAAAATATATGTTTCTGAAATTATAGGAAAAGAATATATTATTCCAACCTTGGGAATTTATAACAGTTTTGAAGAAATAGATTTTGAACAATTACCAAATCAGTTTGTATTAAAGTGTACCCATGATTCAGAAGGAATTGTTATTGTTAAGAACAAAAGAAATCTGGATATTGATTTTGCTAAAAAGAAGTTGACTGATTCATTGGAACAAAATTTTTATTATATAGGAAGGGAATGGCCGTATAAAAATGTGAAACCTCGAATTATTGTCGAACAGTACATGACAGATCATACGGATGGTGAATTACGGGATTATAAATTTTTCTGTTTTAGTGGGGAGCCTAAAATGATGTTCATTGCCTCAGACAGAGAAAAAGGTAAAACAAAATTCGATTATTATGATCTGGAATTTAATCATCTAAATCTAAAACAAAAATATCCGAATTCACCCACAATACAAAGAAAACCTGCGACGTTTGATAAAATGATTGAATTATCAAAAAAATTGTCTGAAAAAATACCTCATGTCCGGGTTGATTTTTATGAGGTGGATGGAAAATTGTATTTTGGTGAACTTACTTTTTATCATTTCAGTGGTTTTATGCCCTTTAATCCTGATTCCTGGGATAAAGTTATGGGTGATTGGATACAATTACCAGATGATTTAAGCCATATTGGTGCAAGAGTTTATTAATATTTTGCAATATAGATATTTTTGATTCTAAACAACCACCATTATTAATGACATAGAAATGATTTGTTAATAAGTAGATACATTTTGATAGCCATAACTTTATGCAGATAATCAGTATGCCTTAATCTAAATCTGAAAATTTACTATATAATAGTAAATTTTTTAAAGAAGTCATTTAAGAAAATATATGTATGGGAGAAAAAATTGAAAGTATTGGTAATCGGGCCAAGCCCTGAAAAATCAAAAGGCGGAATGGCTACAGTTATAAAAGATATCAGAGATGATAAACAGCTAAATAAACAGTTTGATATTGAAATTTATGAGTCCTATATAGACGGAAATAAATTTGAAAGAGCTGTCTATATGATTATAGCATTTTTAAATTTCAAAAAAATATATAGTCTGTATGATTTGTTTCATATTCATGTTGCTTCTTATGGAAGTGCATTTCGAAAAGCAAAATATATTTCTTTTCTGAAAAAGAGAGGAAAAAAAGTAATATTGCATATTCACGGCGCCGCATTCATGGACTTTTATAATAATTTAAGCGATAGCAAAAAGGATTATATTGTTGACATCCTCAATAGTTGCGATTTAGTAATTGCATTATCTGATGAGTGGAAGAACAAATTCAAAAAGCACTTCAAATTACGAAATTGTATTTCTCTTCCCAACGGCATCAGTACAGCAGATTTTCGATGCGCTGTTACAGAAAAAGGAGAACATACAAATGCATTTTTGCTGTTGGGTAGAATTGGTAAAAGAAAAGGCGCATACGATTTAGTCAACGCTGTTGAAATGTTAGCCCCAAAATATCCGGATGTTAAACTTTATATAGCTGGGGACGGTGAAATTGAAAAAATCAACGACAAGATTATAAAGAAAAAATTACAGAGAAATATCAAAGTCGTAGGATGGGTAGACTTCGCTGGTAAAATAGAGCTTTTGAAAAAAGTAGCAACTGTAGTATTACCTTCCTATAATGAGGGATTGCCTATGTCCATTTTAGAAGGTATGGCGGCAGGAAAAGCAATTATCAGTTCATCTGTCGGCGCATTGCCGGAAGTTGTCAAAGAGGAAAATGGGATTATCATTGAACCGGGTAACGTTAATGCTCTGGTTTCTGCAATGGAGATATGTATGACAAATCCAATGTTGATTTCTGACATGAGTCTTGCTAATTTACAAAAAATCGAAGAATCATTTAGCGTGCAGAAAATGCACAAAATTCTAGCTGAATGCTACATACAGGCGGGATGAGAAATGAGTGATGCAAAAAAAATAGGACTTGCCGTTTGTTATGATACTCTGAATTTTGGAAGTCAGCTACAAGTTTTAGCAACAATCAGAAAAATAGAAGAATTAAACTATGCTACCGAAATTATTAGATATAAGAAAAAAATAACACCATTTTTTGTATTACAGACTCTTCCGAGACTTTTTAATATTTCCTTTATTCAATCAAAACTGGCAAGAAAAAAAAGGAAAAAAGAAATCCAAAAATATCCAATGATTGCATCTGATATATCAAAAAGAAATAAGCGATTTAATGAGTTTGTAGATAAATATTTTACAAATTTATCAAAACCGTATCCAGGATGGGAAACACTCGTTAAAAAAGCATCTCAAAAATACGATGCGTTTTTATGTGGAAGTGATCAATTATGGTTACCCAAGAATCTTGGCAGTCATTTTTATACTTTGGAATTTGCACCAGATAACAAACCTAAAATCGCGTATGCTACCAGTTTTGGGGTGAGTAAAATTCCAAATTATCAAAGAAGAATTACCACGAAATACTTAAATCGTTTTCAAGCACTTAGTACACGGGAAATTTCCGGTCAAAAAATTATTGAAGAATTAACGGAAAAAAAAGCGCCTGTTGTCTGTGATCCCACGTTGTTATTTGATGCCGAAAACTGGAACAATATTATACCAGTCAGAAAGATAATTGAAGAACCATATGTTTTTTGTTATTTCCTTGGAACAAATACAGATCACAGGAAAGCTGCAACTGAGTTTAAAAATTCTACAGGCCTCAGTTTGGTAACCTGCCCGTTTTTGGACAATTTTGTTTTAAGTGACCGGAAATTTGGTGATATTCAGTTATTTGATATTGATGCAGCGGATTTTATAAATCTGATTCGTCATGCTGAATATATTCTTACCGATTCTTTTCATGGCTCTGTGTTCAGTATTTTGTATCATAAGAAGTTCCTGATTTTTGATAGGTTTAAAGAAGGTGCTAATTCAAGAAACAGCCGGATAGAAAGTCTTTGTACATTTCTTGGATTAGAAGAAAGAAGATTTGCAGATACTGTAGTTCCGGTTGTCAATAATATAAATTATAATTCTGTTGATAGTAAAATTAAAAAATTACGAAATCAGTCTATTGAATTTTTACAACTAGCTTTGGAACAAATTGAATAACCAGAGGCAAAATTATTTATGATTGTAATTACCGACAAAAGCAAATGTTGTGGTTGTACGGCATGCTATAGTATATGTCCTCAAAAATGTATAGAGTTATTATCGGATGAAGAAGGCTTTATTTACCCTAAGGTCAAATCATCACTTTGTGTTGATTGTAAACTATGTGAAAAAGTTTGCCCGGTGTTAACCAGGCCCAAGGGTATACAGCCAAAAGAAAAAGCTTATATTGTCAGATGCCAAGATAATGAAATACTGCGAAACAGTTCATCAGGAGGCTTTTTTACGGCTCTCTGAAAATTTATAATCGGTAAAAATGGGGTTGTATTTGGGGCCGCATTTGATGAACAGTGGAATGTAAAACATTGCTTTGCAGAAACATTAGAACAATGTACAGCATTTCAAGGGTCAAAATATATTCAAAGTAATATAAAGGGAATATTTCATCAGGTTAAAGAATTTCTTACAGATGGAAGATGGGTTTGTTTTTCGGGAACACCTTGCCAGGTTGAAGGTTTACAAAACTATCTGAACAAAAAATATGAAAATCTGATCTTAGTTGATTTTGTATGTCACGGAGTACCGTCCGCTTCATTGTGGAAAGAATATTTGGGTGTTCATAATATTAAAAATATTAAAAAGATAAATTTTAGAGATAAATGTTTTGGATATCAGCTTTCAGGAATGAGTATTGATTATACAGGCAACAAAAAATACTTTGCCACAGCAAGAACAGATATTATGTTAAAAACTTTCTTTTCGCATATTGCACTTAGATGGTCCTGCTACAAATGTAATTTTAAGGGAATCAAAAGATGTTCTGATTTTACAATTTATGATGCCTGGCATGTCGAAAATATTTTAGGAATTAAAGATGACGATAAAGGGTATACAAATGTTATTGTACGAAGTAACAAAGCAGAAATAATTATGAATGAGATAAAGGAACAATTATATTTTTATCCGGTACTTTTGCAAAAGATCATTCCTGTTAATGGCGGTATGCTTATGCATAGTGCGGAAAAGCATAAATACAGAGATGTTTTCTATAAAAGTATGAACGAAATCGGAATTAAAAACAGTGTAAATAAATTTTTAAAGATCAAACCAACTGATTTGATAATTGAAAAAGTCAAGATATTCAGTTCATTTTTTGGTATTGCACCATCAATATCGCGTTTGAGAAAGCGTATTAGAAAAAACTATACTGAAGGATCAAAAAAATGATAAAATATAAATTTATGATTATAATACGCGATATAAGTTGGTGTTTTCTTTTTACAATCTTTATGTTTCAAAATGCATTTAATATAAGAATTGATTATTTTAGATATACAGATGAAATCATGACCCTTTTTTTGGGATTGTATACTATATTCTATTTATTCAAAAAAAAAATTATACCTAAAATTTATTTTAAGATGTACATTGTGATGGCGTTTCTTTGTGCAGTCGGAATAATAAGTAATATCATCTCAGGCGTCAGCAGATCTGCATTTATGATAGCCCTAGATATTATGTACTTATTTAAAGTATTTATTTGTTTTATCGGTGCATCAATTTACTTTAAAAGCATTCAAAAAAACAAAAACCTATTAAGATTTATAGCATTTGAGGTGAGAATAATTGTATGGATAGCCTTTATTTGTCTTATTATCAGCCAGCTTATTAACATTGGAATGACAAGGGACATTAGATTTGGAATTAAATGCTATGCATTTGTGTATTCATCGGCAGGTATGTTAAGTCAATATTGTATTCTTTTTTTGATTATTTTGACTGCAGAACTTGCAATTCATAGATTGGACTGCAAACGGTGGATTTCATTTATTATGTTAATCGTAATATGGGCTTCCACTGTTCGTTCCCGCGCACTCGTTATGATAACTGTCTGGCTGTTTATATGCCATATCAGCAGAAATATAAATATGTTTCTCGCAATATATGATAATAGGATAGTAAAAAAAATATTCCGTCCTCAATATACTTTAACTATTCTTTCTATAATAGTTTTAATGGGAGCCGGACAGCTTAGTAAATATTTTGGCAATGGCATAAAATCTGCCAGGAACTTGCTGGTTTCAGGTGGATTACGAATCATGAATGATTTCTTTCCCTGGGGAGCAGGATTTGGAACTTTCGGGACGGAGACAGCCGCAACATATTACTCACCGTTGTATTACCAGTATGATTTAAACTCATTTTGGGGACTGGCAGAAAACGGTTCTGAATTAACAGACTGTTATTGGCCTGCAATATGTGGAGAATTGGGTATTATTGGTTTGGCCTTAATGGTTATATTAGTATATTTATTCATACGTCAATTTTATGAACAATCAAAAGGATGTAAATTTTTTATTATATCTTCACTAACTTACATTATATATCTGTTAATTTCAAGTGTTGCAACTGGAATTTTTGCGTCATATGTGACTGCAGAATTCGTTATTATATTTGCAGCCGTTATATCAAATTATACGACTAATGAAAGAAGTGTTGTCAGATGGAAAGTGTAATATTATTTGATCCGGGCATCAGGTCACTAAACAAAGGTGATGAGATTATTATGGATTCGGCCGAAAAAGAGTTAAAAAGACTCAACATATTAGAAAACCGCTATGTATTGAGGCATGCAACACATGCGCCAGTTGTAACATGTTATCAGAATACTCACATGAATCCAAGAATGAGATTTTATGATAATGCAAAATATAAATTTATATGCGGGTCTAATTTATTATGGAAAAACATGTTAAAACCCCGTCCGGTTTTTAATGTGAATCTATTGAATTGTATGCCCTACAAAAATAGTATTTTATTCGGTGTAGGAACAGGTAATCAAAACGGAAAAACAAATTGGTATACAAGAAAATTATATAAAAAGATTCTTTCATATGATTATGTTCACAGTGTACGTGACAATAACACAAAAAAATTTGTTGAGGAGTTAGGATTTAAGGCAATCAATACAGGTTGCCCTACTATGTGGTGTTTTACAAAGAAATTTTGCCACGATATTCCTGTAGAAAAATCAGAAAATGTAATATTTACATTGACGGATTACGGAGCAGACAGAGAATTTGATCAACAAATCATTAATATATTAGTTGAAAATTACAAAAAAGTATATTTCTGGATTCAGGGCGCTTTTGATAAAGAATATTTAAATTCATTTGAAAATATTAAAAATATTGTAATTATTCCTCCTGATTTAAGTGCATTTTCTAAAATGCTGTCTATGAATGATGTAGAATATGTTGGGACAAGACTTCACGCAGGAATGTATGCAATGCAGCACAAAAAACGAACAATTATTATAACTATTGACCATCGAGTAAGAGATATGAATACAGCTTATGCAATAAATACAATAGAACGTAATGATCTGCAGCGTCTTGAAGAAAAAATATATTCTCATTTTACAACAGATATAAAATTAAATGAGGATAATATTCAAAAATGGACATCTCAATTTAAATAATGAAAAGAGAACAAGAGTTTATTAAGAACAGTGCCATATTGTTCTTCGGTACTGTTTTTCCCAGGTTTATTTCTGTTATTATGCTTCCTGTTATAACAGGGTATTTAACTAAAGAAGAATATGGAATTTATGATCTGCTTATTACGCTTGCTTCTTTGTTCTTACCTATCGCCACATTGCAAATGCAGGCATCGGCATTTCGTTTTTTAATAAAAGAAAGAGAAAACCACACAGGACAAAAATTAATAATATCTAATATTGTATTATTCACAGTTCCTGTTTGTCTGGCGGCGTTGACAACACTTTATTTTTGCATGAGGAATACTCATTCCTCAATAAAATTGTTGATTATAAATTATTATTTTACAGATACTATGCTCATTATGGCCAGGCAAATTATCAGAGGACTTGGCAAAAACAAGATCTATTCTGTCAGCGTGTTAATGAATTCAGTCATAGAACTTGTTCTGGTTTTGGTTTTCTTGGTACAAATTGGACTTGGACTGAACGGTGTACTATATGCTCTGACAATTTCACAAGGCATTTCTCTTTTATATATAATTATACGAGTCAATATTATTTCTTATATAGATATAAGACTGATAGCATTAAAAGAAATAAAATCTTTAATTGATTATTCATGGCCGCTGATACCAAATGCTCTGTCTTCATGGGTTGTTCGGGTGTCAGACAGATTAGTACTTTCATTATTTATAGGAATTGAAGCAACAGCAGTTTACGCAGTTGCAAATAAATTACCCAGTATTTTTAGCGTTGTTCAAAGTACTTTCTCACTGGCATGGCAGGAAAATGCATCTGAAACAGTAAATGACAAAGATTCCGGAGAATACTACGGAAAAATGTTTGACCGAATCTATAATATTATGGTCGGGATTATGGCGTTATTGATTGCATTTACTCCCTTCCTTTTTAAAATTTTGATAAAAGGGGATTATGATGAAGCATATAATCATATGTCTATTCTCTATATTGGTGTTTTGTTCAGCACCATCTGCTCATATTTAGGCGGTATTTATATTGCTCATATGAAATCAAAAGAGATTGGCATAACAACAACCATTGCAGCTTTAATTAATCTTACGGTTAATCTGTGCTTTATAAAGATAGTAGGTGTATATGCAGCTTCAATATCAACAGCAGTATGTTATATATGGTTATGTATATATCGAATGAGGACTATTCAGAAAATACAAAAAATCAATTTTAACTACAAAAGAATAATTGAATTATTTATTATTTTATGCATCATATCGTTCATTAACATGCAAAGAATATTGTGGATGGATTGTATAAATATATTATTCTCTAGTTCTTTGTTTGTAGGTTTAAACTATGAACTTCTAAAAATTTTACTAAAAACCGTAATAAAAAAAAGGAAACAAAATGAAACAAAATATTAATACAACCCTATTATCCGGGAAAAAAGCTTTTTTATTCAGATTTATATTTTATCTGCTTCCAAATGCCAAAATAAGAACCAGATTTTTGAAAAAACATAAGATTCTTGGTGGAATGGGAGAACATGTTCATTGGCAGCCACGATTTTACCCTACAGATCCATATAATCTGATTTTACATGATAACATTGCTGTAGCAGCAAATGTTACTTTCTTAATGCATGATATAATTAATCATGTCTTTACAGGAATCCTTGATAAGCAGATATGGGGGTTAAAAGACTGTATTGAGGTTGAAGATAATGTATTTATAGGAGCTAATTCAATAATCTGTCCCGGAGTAAAAATAGGAAAAAATTCCATTATTGCAGCAGGGTCGGTTGTCGTAAAAGATGTAGAACCTGGTACAATTGTTGGTGGTAATCCTGCAAAAAAGATAGGATACTTCAATGATCTGCTTCAAAAAAGATTGATATTGAGCGAAAAACTGGAGCATTTGGATAAAATGCAGCGGATAAATTTGGCCTGGAAAGAGTTTTTTGAAAAACATGGAGACTTAACATAAGAGTGCATAAAGGATACGATATGTAAATCCTACTGTCGATTACTTTCGCAATTTATAGCATAACCAATACTTTAGATTTTATACACTTTATTCAGATTTTTTCTCTTAATATTTTTTCTGCTTCTACTAAGGCCTCAAAGACATTCTTTTGATGCCAATACAATTCTTTTTGGTTCATGCTTTTGTCCTGTAGCAATTTGCTTTTATAGTTTTATAATTTCTATTCTGTGCTGGTTGAATCTTTTATCAGGTTCCGGAATCTCTTTGTAATAACCATACAGTTTCTCCAAAACAATTTCGGCATAAACTGGTATAATGATATGAAGATCAGCAAAAAGGGCTTTCCGTCCCATGTCATATATTTTTTTAGGAAACATTTCCCTGAATTTATAGGCACTCCAAAAATTCACAATTGTTTCCGAAGCATCATAATCGTATTTTTTTAACATTTTTTGTACACGTTTCTTCCATTTATAGGTATCGATGTTTCTGCCGAATTTTGTAACCATAAAAAATATGAGCAAATACTTTTCATATAAAGGTCTGTTTTCACGATATAGATGTACTTGCTGTTCTAAAACAGATAATTGTACCATAAGTCTTGAAAACAGAAGCAAAAACTTATGTATAATCTGTATTCCATGTTTTTCAGGCATTCCATCAAGAGGAAAAATATCAATCCAAACATTAGTAATAACGGGATATTTTGACATATTTAGCTTGACTTTTATCTTTGTAGCATACGATTCCGCCTTCGATCGTGTGAAAAGCTTTGGTTGCATGGGTGCTGAACATCGCGGCGTCTCCGAAATTCGCAGCGCTTATCCCGCCTTTGGTTACTCCAAAAGCATGCGCCGCGTCATAAATGACAAGCAGATGATGTTTATGGGCAATTTTTTCGATTGCTTTCGTATCGCATAAAAATCCATAAACATGCGTGGCGACAATCGCAACCGTCTTATCCGTAATCAGACTTTCAATTAGTTCCGGATTTATCGTATAATCGTCTTCTTTTACATCACAAAACACAGGCGTCAGGCCGTTTCGCACAATGGCATGAGTGGTGCTGCAGTGAGTATACGGAGTAGTGATAACCTCCCCCCCTTTTAAGTATAATGCGTTCAATGCAACTTCAAGCGCTACATGTCCGTTTGCGAACAGATATAAATGATCGGCCTGCAGGTATTGTTTGAGCATACCTTCAAATTTTCTGGAGGCGTTTCCGCGGTTGGACAGCCATCGGGATTCCCATACGGGATATAATTCTTCCATAAACTCTTTATAAGGCGGCATGGATGACTGAGTGACATTAATCTGCTTTTTCATAAGTAAACTCCCTTTTTATCTTTTATATTTTCATTGGACAAATATCCAAACATTTATAACACCGTATACAGAGCGCGTCATTTATGTGCGGATAGGAAAAACCTTCCTCGTCTTCTTCCATGGATATCGCCTGTCCCGGACAGACGGCGCCGCAAGCTGCACAGCCGCAGCAGTCCGATTTCCGTTTATACAAAAGCGGTAATTCTTTCACAATCTTTCCTGCCTTTATCAAATATTTTTACCATAGCTTTAACAGTTTCATGACCTTTCTTCTTATCCGGAACGAAAGGCCTCCCGCAGTCGACCAATGCCGGATGCAATACGCTATCCCTTTTTTATGAAAATCATTCCAGAATCTTTTCCTGCATTTAGGGATATAAGAAGGCTGTTTCAGATTAGGCTGCACAGCGGCCTGTTCCTCCCTGCATTCTACGGTTTCCAGAGCCGGCCGAATATATGGAAACATTTCGGCAGCTCTTTTTGTATTCAAAAATATCAAGGAAACGCCCTGATCGTCGTGAAACTCCGGAAATATTTGTTCCACACCCCAATAATCTCCTACGGTAAAATCCCCCGTTCGACTCATGCATGAAAATCTGCAGGTCCCGCAGGAGGGGCGCAAAGGAAGATTGGTATAAAACAGTTTTGTATAACCCTCTTCATATGCGACAGTATCGTCTGCATAAGTTACTTTTTCTATATGTTTGTGCCATCCTCCTCCCTGACAGGTTTTATCGCGGAAGACAAAAGAACGGACCGGACTGTTTTGTTTCTTTTCCAGATATTTTAAATATGCATGATATACTTTGGGACTCGGTACGCCGTGACAGATCAGATCCACTGTGTAAAGATTTTTATAAAAGCGATGATTTTTAAAATAACGCTTCACTGCGTTTGCATAACACGGAGTTCCCGAAAATAACACGGTTTTTCCTTCGTCGAGATCTTTTTGAATATCCTGATATGCATTTTTCAACCGGGCCTGGACATATTTTGATCCCTGAATCTTCCCAAGTTCTTCCGGATCTGTAATACGCATATATACAGCATTCAGATTTTCATCCATCCCGCAGCCGTATATAACAGCGTTGCTTTTTAGAAAAGTTTCAGCCACTGCCGTAAATGCGCCGCCGGACTGACTCGATAAAAGCTTTTGTTTATTTTTTATTTTTGCTCCGAATATCCGAATCGGAATCCGTAAATCATTCATGGAGAAAACTCCTTTATTTTCTGAGAATTTTTAAACACAGACGATAACCTGATTTTAAAAAACCGTAATTCATAATGACCGAATAGAACACTACGATAAGCAATATCATACTGTTAAGCAACGGGTTATTTCTGTAATATGTGATCATAAGCAAAACGGCTACTATGGCAGAAGACAACAGTACATTTCGTTTAATTTTCATTTGCACTTTTCTGTTCACGTCTATATATCTCAGGACAGCCATACTGCCAAAAGAAATCAGCGTGGAGACTGATGCGGCATAAAGTCCGATTCTGGAAATCAATACAAAGTTTATTAACAGGTTAACGACTGCTGAAATTATGGAAGTTTCCGCTACTTTTTTTGAATCTTTCATTGCTATATATACACAGCTGTAAAGTCCGACAAACACTCGCATCAGCATCGCATACATTAACAGAATGATCTGAGCATAGGCGTCTGCATATTTGTCATGGACCAGAATTGGAAAAGCAAACGGAATACAGGACACAATCATAAAACATACGCACGAAAAAAGTTTGTACAAAGTTGTTATCGTATCGCTGAAAAACAGATCTCTGTCGCTGTCTTCAAAATGCAGAGACACAGTTTCTGTCCATGATAAATTGAAAATATTATAAAACTGAATGAATACATTCGAAAATTTGTTTGCTACCGTATAAATACCGTTAAATGTAATTCCAAGAACGTATGAGATAATCGTTCTGTCCGAAACATTTACCACCCACCAGGCCAGGTTATTTGGAATTAATGGAATGGAATACTCTCTGACGGTTCTAAATACTTCTTTATCGATATTGCTAAAACTGAAATAATTCCATGGTCGGACTTTTCTGCATAAATAAATAATGGTAACAACCTGCGCCAACAGCGTTGCCAGAAACAGTCCCGGCAGGCCGGTCTGAAATACCGCCAGCATCATTACATTCAATACAATGGCAGACGTAGCGGAAAGGAAACTGCTCGCAGCATAAAGTTTATTATTGCCAAGCCCTCTTACAAACTGAAGGAGCAGCGCGGTAAACACATGTACAACAACATACCCTGTTAAAAAAAAGAGATTGTTGAATTTCCATATTGCTTTTACTGTCAATAACAGTAAGATACAAACTGCGCACTGTATACAGCTGGCTGCAAACATCGTGCTGAAAAGCATGCTTTGTTTTTCACGATTCCCTCTGCAATCCAATGTAAAACGGAAAATTCCCTGATCAAACTGCCAGTTCACAAGCGGCAGGAGTAAAGTTCCATAAGTTATCATCAGATCAAATGTTCCGTACTCCGATGTTTCGAGCATGGAGGTATATAATGGAAGAAGGAAGAAACTGATGCATTGAGTACTGATCTTTCCAACGGCCAGTAAGGCTGTGTTTTTAACTAATTCTTTCTGCCTGCTCATGGCTTAAAAACACCCGCGTTCTCTAAAAAGGTAATGGATTTTTTTCTCTCTTCTTCCAGTCTGCACGCAGTCTGCGAATAATCTGGTTCCCTGCTGAGGCTCTGTGACGTTTCAGTAACAAACTGTTTTTGAAGAGAAAACAAATTCAGGATTCTTTCTGTTCTTTGATTGCTTTTACTTTTCCTTTCATCCTTCAAAGTAAAAAATTTTTTCCTGTATAGGATGGAAAAAGCAGTACCATGAAAGGAATTGGTAATTACATATGCAGCGTGATGCAGTAAATACAAAAACTGTCCCGGCGATATATTACGCATATTTTTGATCTTTGGGTTCAAAGGCCTTCTGGGGGAATAATTTATATAATACAGAGGCAGCTTCAGGGACATTGCCATTTCATACGCAAGTTTAAAATATCCTGCTTCCGGTGAAATCAAATACAATAAAATATATTCGGAAGGAATCTTGTCGTAAGGTTCTTCTATACGTTTCCATTCCTTTTCATCCAGAAGCAACACAGGGTCCAGTACCACGTCAGCCTCTCTGCCCGTAAACTGTTTTACTGCCCGGGCCGCCTCCGGCTCACGGCAGGAAATGTAATCCATAGAAATAATCTGCTTTCTTGTAAACATGTCATCGGATTCAAAGCTGTAAGAACCCAGGCTTGCCGCGTAGGCAATCTTCTTTTTTTCTGCAGAAACAAAATCCAGATAATAGGTTCTGTCTCCATGCGTCATAGAAAGATTAAAAACCTGGTCGCTGCCTGTAATAAACATATCGTATTCCAGATTGGCTTCTGAGATATTTTTCATCGTATAAGTTTTTTTTGAAAGACGGCAATTTCCAAGAAATTTATTAAAATTTCGGTTCTTGTTTTCGTAGTAGCTTTCGGACGCTATCCGCTTTAAAAAACCTTTGAAGTTTCGGGCTCTTTTCAGATCTGAGAGCTTCTTTTCGCCGGAAATTGCATCAGACCGATAATCTATAATCTCGCATTCTGAATACTGATTTATAATATACTGGAGCGCATAAGCCTGCAAAACGGCGCCATAATTGTTACTTTTGTGAAATGTTATAATCCCTGTTTTCATTCTCTGTTCTTCTTATCTGCTCAATATGCTGAATAAGGACGGCGAAATCCGGAACAATTCAACTGCCAGAATCTGTCTTCTGGAACGGGTTTTGTATACCTGTCCTTTTTCGCAGCTCAATTCACGATATCTGCGGTCAAACACCGTTTTTAAAGTTCTGTCCAGTTCACCGTCCAGCAGTCCGGCATTTTTCAGCCCGGAATAAATTTTTGCTGTATGCACACAGGCTGTACAGGCGGCAAACGGCAGTAGTTGAGGATTTTTCCCAGCGACCAGTCCACAGATTTCCTCATCAACCTGTACCGTATCCAGACGTCGCAAATCATAGGCCTTACCACAGGCGCTGTCTTTATTTATGACATAAAAATAATATGGATCCGAAACGACCCTGTAACTGGTGCAGCGGGAAAAAATCAGAGCCAATGCTCTTGCATCTTCGCTGTAGTAAAGTTTTTTAAAATCAGATACTTTTAGCAGCTGACGCTTAAATACTTTATTACATAAATAATTTGTCGTATTTTTCTGTTTTATATAATGTTCCAGGCAGTTTCCAAAAAACTTTTCATCTTTCAGATATACAGAAGGTATCATTGCGCCTTGTTCTGTGATTTTCCGGTAGCCGAATTCCAGGATATCCAACGGCTCCTTTTTCAGAATAGTTATCAGATGATCAATCGCAGTTTCATGCAGATAATCATCTGCGTCGCAGAACATAACATAATCTGCATCCGCCTGCTTGAAACCGGTTTGTCTTGCGATCCCTGGTCCCTGATTCTGCTGCGTCAATACCAGGATGCTGTAAGCGCTTTTCTGAGAAGCGCCTCGGCAAAAGTCATATGTGTGGTCTGTGGAGCCGTCGTCAACAATAATAACCCGAAAATCCGTACGTTTTTGCTTTTCAAAAGACTGCAGAAGAGTACTGATTTTATCTGCCGCATTATAAGCGGGTACTATGATGTCTAAACTGTAATTCATCTATCTGCTCCTGTCCTGAGTTTTGCAGCTTATTCTCTTTTTTGTAATACAGGGTTATCCCCACGGAAAACATATACGGAAATAATGTCGGAAGATCATAAAACGGATTTCCGGTTATTCCGTATGTCAGAAAAAACACCTGGTACATAAAAGAAAACAATAAAAAGAACTCGTCCTCACAATTTTCATAAAGATGAAGTTTCCTTGCCGAAATCAGATTCTTAAAGTTCACTTTCAATGTATAAGTCAAAGCAGTCATATAGATGACCGTTCCCGCAATTCCTGTTTCACACAGAAACTGCAGATAGATATTATGAACATCCAGTTCGGTAATGCGCAGAAACTGTTTAAAACCGATTCCTGCCAACGGATAGTTTTTAAAATATTCCAGCGCCATTGTCCATAGCCTGGCCCTTCCGGTAGTCACATCGACAGAATCCATTTTATTGATCATTCTTGTTACCGAACTGAAGATATCCGGAATAAGAAGATAGCCTGCATATGAAATAAGCAGCGACAATATTAAAATTGAAAAGACCCTGAAAATGCGCCCTTTCGTCCTGTCTGACATATAAAAATAATAGCCGGCCGCTGCAGCGACAATCGTAAAAATCAGCTGACCTCTTTTTCCAGTCATTAACAATGCTGCCGACGCAGTAACAAAAGTGAAATACAGCAGCACTTTTCTTTTATTTCCAGAATTTTTTCTGTTCACAATCATACTGCAGACTGTCAGAATTACCGCCAGAGCCATATAGATTGCATTGGTACTATAGTGCGAAGTAAGACCTGACATATTACCGGATAAATATCCTTTTGCCAAATCTTCTTGTCGGTTAAACAGGACCAATATGTGTTCCATATAAAGCTGCGGCGTGTATCTAAAAAGGATTGTACAAAATACCAATATGACTGAATAAACGGATATAATTTTAAAACTGGCTTTCATAAGCGTTCTGTTTCTTACACATGAAAGAGCATAAATGGTAGAGCACAAATAAAAGGTCGTAAACCCCAGCGTTTCTTTTATGCCATTGCCGTCATAGGTTCTGAAAACCCGGCTCATAATTGGAACACCCAAGGCAATCAGCCATAAAATTTCAAGCTTTGACATTTTGATAAAAGAATGAGGTTTGGAAATAAAGAAAGCAAGCATTGCTCCTGCAAACATCAACATCCGCAGAAATATGTTTGGCAGCTCTAAATACCAGAAGCTTTTAAAAAAACAAATCAGAAAAAAACATGCCGCTGCGACAGCTTCACCTTTTTCTCCCCAGTTTTCATATTTTAGTTTCATGCAGGATTTCCTCCTGATTGTAACGAATTTGTCTGGAGGATTACTAACTCCAGATCCGAACTTCCGTTCGGCATTTCTGACCAAACAGGCAGTGCCATCTTCTTACCTTATTTAAAAGGCTGATTGCCTGTTCGAAAGTCCCGTTCTTTCCCCGAAGCATCCAGTTTGCTGTTTTGGCTGAGAAAGTGCAGCCGTTTTTATATCCGGGGTGAAATTTTTTTACAAATGCCATGATATATTTATTTGACTCACAAAATACAGTCCCGAAATTTGGAGATGTCATATCCTGGTTTTTTTTACACAAGTGAATCCTTTCCTGAATTCTCATCTCAGATTCTTTTCTAGAGACTTGGGGAAATTTAAACTTTGCTCCCAGAATGATGCAATCCGGCATGTTCTGAAAAATGGAGGTCCGATAGGAAAAGCAGCAGCTTGTTTTATCAATTCTGCAGATTTCTCCATGTCTTAAAACCTCTACTTCCGTAAGATAATCGCTTATGCATTTTCCATATTTCTTTCCTCGTCCGGCATTCATATAAATTGCGCCGCCAGTAAGACCCGGAACGGAAAAGAGGTATTCAATGCCACCATAACCGTCTGTCTGAATTGTTTTGATCAGCTTCTGCAGCGAAACAGACGAGCCAACATAATAATGCCCGTTTCCAAATGCAATCATTTTTTTATTGAAATTTTTCAAGCACAAAACATGCTCATATTCCTTTTGATCATTAATTAATATATTCGATCCGCCACCGATTACATGGCTGAGTATATTATCATCAGATTTTATCAGGTCGCAAAGCTCGTCCACTGTCTCAGGAAAATACATTTTTTTTGCATTGCCGCCCATACGAAAAGTAGTATATTTTTCTAAAGGCTCATTTTCTTTAATCATCATCCTTTATTGCTCCCGTCATGCGGTCTTCGCCAGATTTTGCCGCTGCAAAAACAGACACATACGTTTTTTCAATGATCGACCGATAGATTTTCTCCATCAGATCAATACAGCGCTTCCAATCGTATCGTTCTCTTACCAGCGCTTCACCGGCGATCCCCATTTTTTTCCGTAGTTCTGGTTCCTTTAGAAGAATCATTATTTTCTCGGCAATATCGCCTGAATTTCTGGCCCGAACTATGTATCCGGTCACTCCGTCTTTGACGACTTCCGGCAAACCTCCAACATTGGAAACAATGACTGGTTTTCTGCATGCGGAAGCTTCAATCACGGCAACACCGAATGATTCGCTGTCCAAAATACTTGGAGCAACATAAATGTCAAATCTGTTCAGCCAGTCCGGTACCTTTTCATGTGTTGTTTTTCCTATAAAACGAACCCGGCTGTAAATTTGTAGATCGCGAGCCAGCGCTTTTAAGCTATCTATCTGTTTTCCTGGCCCAACCAGTTCGAGAAACAGTCTTTCTGCAATTTCCGGGTCGCTTTTATTTATTTCTTTGTATACATCAGCGAAAGCCTGAATCAGATATTCAATACCGTACTTTTTATCCATCTTTTTTACTGTACCGATAATAAATTCCTGCTTTTTCACAGTCTTTTCATGGAATTTATTCAGGTCGATTCCAAATGGAGTAACTACAACCGGAGCTTTCAGATCAGGAAACTCTTTTAAAATCTGCTTTTTCATACACTCGCTGGTTGATCCGATATGTTTGTACCATTTTAAAATGTATCCGATTACTGGTTTCCAGACTTTGCTGTTTACAAGATCATATACCTCCCAGCCATATACGGATAAAAAGGCTTTTTCTCTGTCCGAATATGTGCCGAGCAGTCCATAGCCTGCAGCCTGATGAACGTGTATCACATCAGGATTGATTTTTTTCGTTATGCTCCTGACCGCAGATCTATTCAATAAAAATCCTTTTTTCCCTGAAAAGGGAAGACGATGAATTATAATCCGTGAATCAGCTTTTACAACAAATGAATATGGATTATCAATGAAGGATTCCTGGGTAACAAAATGAACGGTATGTCCCCGGTCACACATTGCGGATGCCCAGTTGTTGCTGTGTATGCTTCTTCCGGGAGCGATAAACATAATGATCATTTTTCCTGCCTCGCTGATTCTTGTGCCAGTTTTTTTACATATTCAAAAAAGCTTTCCGAGCTTTTGCGTTCTTTTTCTATTCCGGCATTCATTTTTTGAAGCGGCGGATTATGAATCAAATGATCAACAGCAGTCATAAAACTGTCCCATTCAATCTCTGACGCACTTTTTGCAGGATAATAGAATTCCATAAGCCCAAGCCGGTTAAGAACGTCCTCGACCTTTGAAGGAATTCCTGCCGTCTCTGTTTCTGCACTTAATGAAATTACCGGAGTTCCGTTTAAAATCGACAGTAAGGTACCATGAAAGTATTTGGAAAATGTAATGTCGAATAAGGAAAAAATACGACTCCATTCA
Source organism: uncultured Lachnospiraceae bacterium (assembly GCA_951802115.1). Classification (GTDB taxonomy): domain Bacteria; phylum Bacillota; class Clostridia; order Lachnospirales; family Lachnospiraceae; genus Hominiventricola. The sequence goes on from CATOPL010000002.1 coordinate 79,684, forward strand.
AAGGGCGTAAGATCGGCAATATATGGAATATCTGCCGCTTTACAATATGAATAAATTGCTACTGTCTGGTAGCTGTCACCATATTTTTGTTTTAAATTTTTTGTAAGAATATCTGCAAGATTTCCATTCAAATTGGACAGCATCAATCCAATATGTTTTTTTTGCGGATCCCAGTGATATTTTCGCTGAAGTTTTTCTACCAGTCTCTGCTTAAATGCATTTCCTAACCCATCTTTTTCGAAATCCAATAAAAAAGTGGGATCACAGTTATGCATGGACCTCTTTTTACCGGTTGCATGTTCCGCAATGTTCTCTGTCAGCTGATCTCTGACTCCAAGATATTCAAAACCGTCAAACGACTGTTTTAAAATCTTTAGCTTTTCAGAAGTTAAATTTTTGTAGTGGATACCGTTGCAGGACGCTGCATAGGACAGCCTGTGCACCCTATTGCTGTTGATCAGAAAATATGGATTGGGCAATCCGCGTTTTTCATAATTCCATACCGCATCGCTTCCAACCACGATAACGTCATATTGATTCTTAATATAGGAATAAAATTTTTTTATATTGTCAGACACTAATTTTTTTTCGGAGAGCGGAAGTCTTCGTATTCCGTTCATGAAAGCTTTATACATAATGATTCTGTCACATATATGAAAAAAACTGTTTTTTCCGCGGTAAAGAGTAAACAGTTTGTAATACAAGTTCATTTTTGCTGACATATAATCAATGATTTCAACTTCTGTACCCTCAATTTCCTTCAGCCTTTGCGACAATGCAAAAGACTGCATGACTGCGCCGTAGTTAAGACTTCTGTGATATGACAAAATTCCCACTTTCACTTCTTTTTCCTCCGACGTATATTCGTTTCCAAATGGCAAGAAGCGCATAACGTATAAAACAATGACAACTAAATGGAAACGAAAGATGTTCAATATCTCGGTATAGGCTCCATACTCCTCTGGCAGCCTTTAATTTATTGCTTGATAAGGAGTTGGTTGTCCTTCTGTATTCTGCAAGAACTTCATCCAGACCATAGCATTCATGTCCGGTTTTTAAAATTTGAAGCCATGTAGCCGCATCCTGACGCCTTCGAATATCAGGCATAATCAAATGTTCCTTTTGAACTATAGTAATATCAATCATGATGCCTACTGTCTGAAGCAGATTGTTTGTCAAAAATCCAATATAATCAACTTTGGGAAGCATATGGATATACTTGTACAACGGTTGGCCTGCCTGATTAATTACTTCATATGAAGTACAAGAAAAGCCGCATCTTTGTCGTTTCATAAACTGTATCTGTTTTTCCAGCTTCTCCGGTTTCCATCTGTCATCTGCATCCAGATATGCAATAAAACGGCCGGAAGCATTTTCTAACGCGCGGTTTCTTGCCTTTGCGGCTCCTCCGTTTATTGTCTGCCGAATAACTTTTATTCTTGAATCCTCTTTGCTTATTTCTTCAATAATATTCACGGTATGATCGTCAGAACAGTCGTCAACTATAAGCATTTCCCAGTCTTGATAAGTTTGTGCCTGAACGGACCTGATTGCTGAAGCTATATATTTTTCACTGTTCCATGAAGGAGTTATGACAGTTACTTTATCCTGCATATAAATGTTTTCCCCTTGTATAATTTGAGACATGGAAAATCTTGTATATTGGTGTTCTTAATAAATTCTTCTTAAAAAAATGGAAGTCAAAAAACTTCCATTTACACCGTTTTTAGCCGCTAAATGCCCCCTTTAGCGACTTCATCCGAAAAAGCCCGATAATCTGTGGTTTTTCAGTGATTTTTGACCAGGATTTTGACCATTTTAAAATCAGACATTTGTCTGAAAAATCAAAAAGTCCTTGATATTCAGCAGGAATCTACATACAATATATACAGCAATAATATTCATTACGATTTTCATTTCTTTAATATATTGGCTGTAAGACAAATTTTTGTTCGTAATAAAGTACAGAAGATTATTATTTTATTTATTCGGAAGCAATGGTTGCGCATAGCCAGGTCCTCAATATAGATTCAGACGAGGTAGAACACTAAGAGAACATATGAGAAAGGTATGAAAAAGCAATTCAGACGGGAATAATTATTTTAGGAGCTGAAATTCTGCTAAATTCAGTAATATGAGGTGGGAAAATGGGAAATTATCTGAATATTGGAAATGCCGGATTTAAAGCAATAAAAAAGGGATGTTATGTTGATAAAAGCAAGATGATTTCATATATTAACAGTACCCTGGGAACAATGAATAAATTGACTTGTGTAAGCAGACCTCGACGCTTTGGAAAATCTTTTGCTGCGAAAATGCTGTGTGCTTATTATGATAAGAGTTGTAATTCCAGAGAATTGTTTGCAGATCTGGAGATTGCAAACGACGCTTCTTTTGAACAACATTTAAATAAATATGATGTAATCTATCTGGATATTACCTGGTTTATTTCTAATTCAGTAAATATAAAAAATACAGTTATGGATCTGCAGCAGGAAGTAATCGCAGAATTGCGCGCTGCTTTCCCTGAAGCAGAAAAACAAGAAACACTTCCTAAAATGCTTTCCAGCGTTACAGAAGCAACTGGCAATAAATTTATCATTATAATTGATGAGTGGGATGCGTTATTTCGGGAGGCAAAAGAGGATTATCGCCTGCAGGAAGAATATATCCGACTTCTTCGAGGCTTGTTTAAAAGCAGCGGTCAAACAGATAAAATGATAGAAGCTGCTTATATCACCGGCATTCTTCCTGTCAAAAAATATGGTACTCAATCAGCATTAACGGATTTTGATGAATATACGATGCTCCAACCAGAGCCATTGGAAGAATATATGGGCTTTACAGAGAATGAAGTTCGCAGTTTATGCACGGAAACAAAATTAGAATTTTCTGCAATCCAGCGCTGGTATGACGGATATCTTCTTGGGAACGACAATCATGTGTACAGCCCTAAATCTGTACTTGACGCAATCAGACGGAATCGTTTGGGGAATTATTGGACACAGACGGAAACCTATGAATCCTTGAAGATTTACATAGATATGAACGAGGATGGCCTGAAGGAGGCGGTTGTGCAGATGTTGGGGGGCGCGCATTATCCTGTTGATATCGGAACGTTTCAAAATGATTTGACAAGTATGAGATGCAGAGACGATGTTCTTACATTGTTGGTCCATCTTGGTTATCTGACTTATCATGCAGGTGAAAAAACAGTATTTATTCCAAATGCAGAAGTCAGACAGGAATTTATCCGTGCTGTAACTGCGGGAAAACACAGAGAAGCAGTAAAGTTGATTCTTACCTTCGATCAGCTTCTGGAGGAAACCTTAAATATGAACAGCGAAGCAGTTGCTACTGCAATCGAAACAGCTCACAGCGCCGGAACCGCTCCTCTATTTTATAATGATGAGCAGGCGTTAAGAAGCGTAATAAAATTTGCCTATATCAGTTGTATTGATGAATTTCTGCGAATTGAAGAATTGCCAACAGGTAAGGGATATGCGGATGTTGTATATCTGCCAAAAAAAGGCTCTGCAATGCCTGTACTTCTGATTGAATTGAAATGGAATAAATCAGACGAAGGTGCGATTAAGCAAATTAAGAATAATAAATATCCTCAAATATTGGAGAATTACGGAGGAGACGTTCTTCTGGTCGGAATCAACTATGATGAAAAAAGTAAAAAACACAGTTGTATAATAGAAAAACACAGACGATAAGAGAACATAGTAAAAGTGTATACAAATGAAATTAAATTATATTACCAGAGGGAATTCAAACCCACAGATAGAGCCTCGAGTATATTTTACCGGACATCCAAAAGATTATTCTTTGTACTTTAAGGTCGTTTCTGACGATATTTTTGATTTGCAAAACTGCACAATCTATTATGATGAAGAACCAGAATATAATTATAACGAGAATAATCTGTTTCTAAAACTCTCTCAAATGCAGATTGTAGTAATTCCCGCTACAAATAATTTTCTTTTGAAGGAAAATCGTGCCAGAGATGTCGAAATTCCTATGCATTAGAACATCATATTCCTATTCTTCTGCTTATGCAGGAAAAGGGGTTAAATGAACCGTTTGACAGGATTTGTAGCGATTTGCACTTTCTTGATAAGGACACAGAGGATGAAAAGTCAATGAATGCAATTCCCTATCATGTAAAGCTGGAGAAATTTCTTCACTCTGTTTTAATTAAAGATGATCTTTCAGTACAAATTCGCGCCGCTTTCAAAGCTTACATTTTCCTGAGCTATCGCAAGAAAGACCGTCAATATGCGCAAAAATTGATGGAGCTGATTCATGAGAATGATTTTTGCCGTGATCTTGCTATCTGGTATGATGAATTTTTGATTCTCAGTGAAAACTTTAATCAAAGCATAGAAAACGCACTGCAAAAAGCACATTGTTTGTTATGGCAGTCACTCCAAACATTCTGGAAGATGGCAATTATGTCCACACTATTGAATATCCCTTTGCCAAAACAGCAGAAAAACCTATCCTTCCAGTTAAAATTGTACCGACAAACAGGAAGCGTTTAGAAGAATGCTATGATAATATTCCCAAATGCATTGATTGTTAAGCTAAAATATGGGACAGACGGATGAAGCGGAAACGTATTATCTGAATTCTCTGGAACTTCAGGAAAAACTGGCGGAGGAAACAAAAATTATTGAGGCCAGAAACATCCTCGCTGCAACTTACAACAATCTTGGCGCTTTTAACAAAGATGCCGGACGACCCCTGCCAGCATGGGACTATCATCAGAAAGCCCTGGAACTTACGAAAGAATTAGCGGTAGAAACAGGGAGCATACAAAGTCGGGAGAACCTTGCCGGCAGTTACAATAACCTTGGCAATTTCAGTAGAGAATCGGGAAAATTTGAACAGTCGGAAGAATACTACGCCAGGAGTCTTGAGATCATAGTTGTATATGTATGCTGGTCGCACAGAATCAGCCAGAGAATATTATGAAAGAAGTTTTGGAATATATAAAGAATTGGCTGTAAAAACAGGCACTGTTTATGCGCAAAATGATCTTGCCAAAGGTTATGAATACCTAGGATTCTTAAATAGCAGTACAGGACGGCTGGAGCCGGCCAAAGAATATGACATAAAGGCGCTGGATATTCAGGAAAAACTGGTCAAAAAAACAGGAAACCTGAATATGTAAAGAGAGTTTGCCAAAGCCTGTAATAACATGGGATATTTATGTGACAGAACGGGGCAAATAAAACAGGCCGAGGAATACTATTTGAAAGCTGTAAAAGCCTTTGAAATTCTGTTTGAAAAATCAGGAAATGAAGAAGATCAAATTTGTCTTACGACGGCTTATAAGGATTTGGCTCAAGTTTGTCAGGATTTGAAACAAAAGCAAAAAGCAAAAAACTATTATAAAACGGTTCTGGAATGTTATATTTCACAGAAAACAAAGGAGTATGAAAAACAGAAGTATCCGTCCCGAACTAGGTCGTTAATATCATGATCTGGTTTTCTATGAAAAAAGAAGTCTGCAAAAATTTGATTGGCATAAAAAATAAGCGATCTGTTTTAGTAAAACCTGTTGTTAAAGTTTTATGATTTCTATTTTATGCTGGCTGAATCTTTTATCGGGCGCTGGAATGTCTCTGTAAAAACCATACAGTTTCTCCAAAACAGTTTCTGCATAAACCGGTATAGTGATGCGAAGATCAGCAAAAGCAGCTTTTCGTCCCATACCGTATACTTTTTTGGGAAACATTTCTCTAAATTTATAAGCGCTCCAGAAGTTTACTATCGTCTCGGAAGAATCATAATCATATTTTTTCAGCAGTTTTTGTACTGTTTTCTTCCACTTGTAAGTGTCAATGTTTCTGCCAAATTTTGTTACCATAAAAAATTTCAGCAGAAACTTTTCATATATAGGTCTGTTTTCACGATACAGATGTACTTGCTGTTCTAAAACAGATAATTGTACCATAAGTCTTGCAAACAAAAGCAAAAACTTATGTAAAATCTGCATTCCATATTTCTCAGGCATACCATCGAGGGGAAAAATATCAATCCAAACATTAGTGATAACAGGAAACTTTGCCATATTCAGCCTGACTTTCGTATCTGCAGTAATAACTTTGGCAGTATATATTTCATTGCTGGTATCCGTCAGCAATTTGAATTTTCCTTCAAGACAATTATCAGCAATGCTTAAAAATTTTTCGTAATCTTTTCGGGGCATTCCGATATCAATATCGTCGTCCCAGGGGATCATATTCTGGTGTCTGACCGCGCCCAGAAGAGTTCCGTCCAGAGCAAAATACCTGATATGATTTTCTTCACATATTTTTACAACATTTTTTAAAATATCAATTTCTAATTGTTGTAATTTCTTCAGATTTCGATTTTCTTCCGCATACATTTTTCAATTCTCCTGTAAAAACAAGCCATAAAAATTTACTATTTGTTTTGAGATATCTTTTAAATAACCGTTTTGGTTCCTGGAGCAACCGGTATAACCATTCCAAATTACACTGTCTCATCCATTGGGGAGATCTTTTGATGTTTTCCGCAATATAATCAAAGACGGCGCCTACTCCTATCATAAAGCCTGTTACTTTTTTATAATGTTCTGCCATCCAACATTCCTGTTTGGGCGCTCCAAGGCCAACCCACACAAAATCAGCTTTCGTCATATTGATTTTTTTCAGTACATCTTTTTCCTCGTCTTTTGTTAATGCTCTGAATGGAGGGCTGTACATACCGACAATTTTAACGTCAGGATATTTTTTTTTGAGGTTGTGATACATTTTTTCTAAAGTTTCCTCTGTAGAGCCGTAAAAATAATGTCGGTATCCTTTTTGAACAGATATTTGTAAAATTGCTTCCATATAATCCGCCCCTGTAATTCTTGTCATTTCTTTGTAACCTGACTTCTTCCCAACAGAAGACAGCGGTCCACCGTCCGGTATAGCCATAATCGCGCGATTTTGTATATTGCGATAATTTTCATCCTCGTAGGCCATGATCGTAGTATGTACATTTGAAACGCACATATATTCGCCTGACAGCTCGCTAATGTTTTTAATTGTATAGTCTAATAACCGATCTATATTTATAGCGGCAATATTTACGCCCAGAATATTACATGTGGAAATTGCTGATTTGTTCATCATATAAAATATTTTAAAACATTTGAATAGTTTTATTCATGAATTGTTTAGACAATCAAAAATTTTATCTGGCAAATCCTCCCTTTCCTGTTCCGAGCGGCATATATTATATCAGTTTTTGAATGAAATGAATTTTTCGTAAAAAAGATACAAATATAAATGAGGAAAAATAAACTACAAATATGTAAACAAGACATGCAGGAAGCGTCCTGATCGAAGGCTCCATCATATCAAACACCCATCGAAACTCTCTGCGGAAAATATTTTCAAAGAGCATGATTCCAAAAATACCCCCCCCAGAGAAAAAATGAAGGTTTTAATCCGGGCAGGAATTCGTGTATGCAATGAAAAATATCTTATCCAGACATAAAACGTGAATGTTGGGATAGCAATCATGCTTTTATGGAACGGATAGGGTTCCTCCATATTTCCGGTCAGATTCATCGCGTACTTGGTCATTATACTGCATACAGTTATTACAGAAAAACTTAGTATTGTCCATAAAACTACTTTCTTCTTATTATAATATGAATCCTCCAGTTTATTTTCAAAATAATATCCCATGATCGTAAAGTAGGTATTCCAGCTTACTATGAGCGAAACGGAAAACCAGTGACTTAAGGTGTATTCTCCTTTCCAGATCAGGAACTGAACAACAGGAAGAACGCCGCTTATGAGAAACTGACAGGTACCTAAATATATAAATTCCTGTTCTGTCATTGCTTTTACCATTCGTCTGAGTATTGGAAGCATGACCAGAAACGCAATATAGGCGTAGAGATACCAGTATGCAGTCGCGATCCGGTAGGAATAAAGTTTCGCAAAAAACATTTCAATATGAAAATCTTCACCAAGACGTACTACTTTGTAAAGATATTGAATAAATGAGAAAGCTACAAGAATAAAAACAAATTTAAGAATCCGTTTTTTGTATAGAATTCGGATATCTTCCTCTTTTTGCAGCAGCAGTGCGCCTGATACCATAAAAAACAACGGTACAGATACCTTACATAAAATAGAAAAAAACAAATAGCCGAAGTAAAAATATGAATCCTGACGCACTGTAAAAAGTTTATATCCCATTGTTTCTGTATGATTAAATAATACAAAAAACATTGCAACAATCCGGACAATTTCCAAATGTATTTTCTTCATGATAATTTGTGCTTATCTGTTTTGCAGATACTCCATAAAATGATTTTTGTTTTCTATTGCGCTTGATGTAGGACGACCAAGATCATCTCTTGAACCAATAGAACATTTCGCCTCAATGAAGCTTAGTTCACAGCGCTGTTTTGCAGCTTCCAGTTCTTTGTCCAGCGATTTTAAACTGTCAACGCATACCGCATTCGGATAACCGCATGCTCTGGCAACAGCTGTCAAATCGATCTTATCTGCTACCGTAGGCATACCACCGACAGTCTCATGGGCGCCGTTATTAATAACTACATGAATCATATTTTTAGGAGCATAGGCACCAAGGACCGCCATGGCTCCCATATGCATGAGAACTGATCCATCGCCGTCTATGCACCACACTTTTAAAGCAGGTTTGTTAATCGCAATTCCGAGAGCAATCGAAGAGCTGTGTCCCATGGAACCAACTGTCAGAAAGTCATATTTATGGCTTTGCCCATTGCTAGTACGGATTTCAAACAGTTCGCGACTGGCTTTGCCTGTAGTGGATATGACAGGATCCTGCCCGCTGACACTGACGATATGCTGTATAATCTTTTCACGAGTCATGCTATTGTCATTTCGATAATCTATGCTGCCGTCGTATGACAAGGCTCCTTTACAAATCACAAATGCTACAGACTTACCGACCGACAGTATTTTTTTATATTTCTTCATTACGACAGCCGTTTCTTCTTCTGTGGTATTTTTATCAATAACAAAAGTATTGATATCCATATCTTCCAGAAGCTTGCGTGTCACTTCCCCCTGATAGATATGCTGTGGCTCATCATAGATACCGGGTTCACCACGCCATCCAATAATGAAGATCACTGGAATTGCATATACTTTATCATTGAGTAAGGAAGCAACAGGATTAATAATATTTCCTTCCCCACTGTTCTGCATATATACAACCGGAACTTTGCCTGTGGCTAAGTAATAACCGGCCGCTATGGCAGTGCAGTTTCCCTCATTAGCTGCAATTATATGATGTTTCTGATCAACTCCATAAGTTTTCATCAAGTAATTGCAAAGTGCTTTTAACTGGGAATCCGGAACTCCTGTATAAAAATCTGCCCCAACTATTTCTACTAGTTTTTCTACAGTCATTATTTTATGATCCTCCTGTACATCTTTTTTACACCTCATCACTACTAACTAGTTTTCTGGTTATTGTCCAGACTATGAACTATTCTTCCGGAACTAGGCGAATAATATCCTTGAACGGCATGCAAATATCGTCGCATTCTTTTGCTCTATGATTTGCAAGAATCAGCTTGGCTGCATTCTGCATAGCCGGAAAACCGGTTCTTGTCAGCTGGTTTGCATAAATGACAATGTTCACGCCATGAGCCTGAAATTCTTCCTCTGTGACTTCATTAAAAGAGGTAGGTACTACAACGATTGGTGTTATCTGATTCTTTTCACGATATTTTTCTACAAATTCAAAGATCTCTGCCGGATCTTTCTTCCGGCTGTGAATCATGATCGCATCAGCGCCTGCTTCTGTAAAAGCAAATGCACGATTCAGTGCATCTTCCATTCCCTGTTCAAGAATCAAACTCTCGATACGGGCGCAGATCATAAAATCCTTCGTTCTTTGAGCTTTCTTTCCGGCACGGATTTTTTCACAGAAGTGCTTGATGCTGTCCTGAGTTTGAATGACTTCATTTCCAAACAGACTGTTCTTTTTCAGGCCAGTCTTATCTTCAATGATGATCATGGATACCCCCATTCGCTCCAGAGTCTTAACGGTATATATAAAATGCTCTGTCAATCCGCCTGTATCTCCGTCAAATATGATTGGTTTCGTAGTCACTTCCATGATGTCATCGATGGTCCGAAAACGCGAGGTCATATCGACCAATTCAATATCCGGTTTTCCTTTTGCAGTAGAATCACATAAAGAACTGACCCACATGGCATTGAACTGATGCAACCCGCCATCTTCCTCGACTACTGTATTTTCGACGATGAGACCTGTTAATCCGCTATGGACTTCCATCGCAGTAATGGTCTTCTTCATGGCAAGTTCTTTTTTCAGCCGTGCGCGCCTAAGATCCGGTGTAGACAATTCTGCACGGGCACGCATTTCCAATTCCCTATACTTTTTGTCTTTTGAATAAGGATATTCTACCAACTGACCTCCATAGGAAGCTAATATACTGCATACCTCGTCCCTGATCAGCCTTTGAAAACCTGTCATCCAGTCATCGCCATGAACAACGTATGCAGGCTGATATTTCTCCAGATTATCTTTATAACTAAGCGTTTTCTGTTCTACTACTTTGAAAACACCTGTAATGTTTTCAAACATAGTCCTGCGTTCTTCAAAGGGCATTAATGGAAATCGTTTATAGGAAATGACAGCCTCATCCGAAAGTACTCCGATGATAAGTTTTCCAAGTTTTTCTGCCTTGCGAATAATAGCAATATGGCCGCCATGAATCATATCTGTTGAAAAGCACATATATACTGTACGATTCTCGATTTCATTTAATCTCGCTGTCACTATGGCCAGATCTTCCATCGTGTCTATTTCCGAACAAAGTCTGTTTTTCGCATCAAATGCATAGATATTGCAAACATCAGATATTTGATTAAATGCGTTTTCTGCATAACAATTTTGGTTATGCATCTCGCAGAATTCGCATATTTTGTCTAGCCAGATTTTCCAGTCTGCTTTTTTTAATTTGTAGAGAGCCTGTGCTTCCACTGCATCCGTGAAAAACTCCGTGCCAATTTTCAGCGCCTTCCCATTGTGTATGACTGCTTTAAAATCCTTTTCTGGCAGTGGGAGAGTAGTACTTACTTTCATGCAACTGTGTTCAAATAACAGCATTTCATCCAGAACTGATGTTTCGAAAACAAGATCTCCATGCATGAGAAGAATATCATCATCCAGATGCTCCTTTGCACAAAAAATAGAATAAATATAGTTGGTTTCTTTATAAAGCGGGTTGTTTACAAAGGTATAATGCAGAGGAAGATTCAGAGACTGGCAATAGTTAACCAACACTTCTTCAAAATATCCTGTAGTCATTACCACCTCTTTGATCCCAGCGCCTGCAATCAGTTTAAGCTGTCGGCTTAGGATTGTATCCGTAGCGGAAATCTCGGTCATGCACTTGGGGTGGTCCGAAGTGAGAATTCCCATTCGACTCCCCATTCCTGAGTTTAAAATTAACGCTTTCATAACTTATTGTCCTTTCTTAATACAAATAATACGCAATATTATCAGAAGCATAATAAAATACATCTGCTATTACGGAAGATTTCGTTTCAGTCCTATTGATTGCTCTTTTGGCATCTGGTTTTATAATAGGGATCTTAAAAAATTTGTCTATTTGTTGTAATATATTCTATTATTTTTCCTTCTTCTTTTTGAAGAATGTTTTCAAAATAAAATTATTCTTTCGCAAATAGAAAGAACCGCAGCATATGAATAAAGAAAATAAAATTAAGCGAATTACTGTAAACGGATAAAGAAAGCTTAACGAAATCCCCACAACTATAACGCCAATACTCATGAAAAACACAAACTTCATATCATAGATATCCTGCCTTACAATTTTTCTCATTGCCCAATAGTCTATAATGACCTGAACAATATATGAAACCATTGTAGTATACCCTGCGGCAAGATAACCAAAGACAGGAATAAATATTGCGTTCAGCGCTACATTTAAAACGGCTGACGTAATGCTTGCTATCATGACATACTTAGGCTGTTTGTAATAATAAACAACATTTGCGAAAATATAATACAGAGATGAAAAGAATACACCTGCTATTACCGAGGGAATAACATATATACCTTCATGATATGAACCTGGTGCAAGAATTTTCATAATCTCCGGAGCAAGGAACATAAAGGCGACACAAATGAGTCCATATCCCAAAATTAATACTTTCGTTAGATCCGCTAAACGCTTAAAGTCTCTCTTTTCACATTTTTTATATGTCCATGGAATTAACGAAGCGTTAATGGATTGCCAAAATATTTTAACTATTGCTGCACCATTATAAGCAACGTTATAAATTCCTGCAGCAGAATTATTTACAATAGACGATATCATAATCCTGTCCATGTGATTAAGAATTTGAAGAGACAGATAATGTGGAAGCAATGGAAGGTTAAACTTCAGAGCATACTTCCAGTAACATGTCTTAAATTTTCCACGAGCCTTATAAATTAAATAAATCAAGACTGCTATATATGAGGCGAGAAAAACATTTCGTGCTCCGAAAATTCTTGCAATAACCTTGTCCTTCGGAAACAGATATATCGCGAGCATCCCACATATAGGAGAAGCAACTGCAATGAGGATTGTTACAATGGCTGTTGCTTTATATTTATATTCAAAGCGATTCCGAACTGTCCACAACGATAAGGCTGCCTCAAATGCCAGGAGAATGAACATATAAAGAATAAGTTTTAATGGTAAGTTTATAAAGTTATAAAAGCTCGTACAAAATACGATAACTACCGTTCCTATAACCGATGTCGATATAAAGGTTAATAGATACATAGACAATGTAAAAGATTCACGATCGTCTTTAAAGTCCATCATTCCATTGTTAAATATGCCTTTTGACAGACAAAGTCCTGTAAAAATAACAAATATTTCATACCAGGAAAAGAAAAGCGAAACTTCTCCATATTCGCTGGTTGAAAGCAATCTTGTAAATATAGGACTAGTAATCAGTGAAAGTCCTTTTTGTATCATTTGGGTAGACATCAATACTACTGACGCTTTTGCTGCAGGAGACAGAGCTTCCAAACGATTATTAAGTTTATGTTTTAAAGGCATCGTTGATCATCATTCTTTCTTTATACAATTATCAGACACCCTCTGGTGGTGGTGTTTCTGCTTTCATCTTTGATAAAATATTTTCTGCATTTTCCGCAATAACAAAAAAACCCCACAAAAAAATACAATAGTCGTAATATTCTGTTAACATCCCAATCAAATATATAAAAATACCAAAAGATAGTATTTTGGCAAATGTTGTATTCCTGACTTTATATAAACATTTTGCAGCATAAAACATTATTCCAAGAAATAATATCAACATAATGATTCCACCGCTGTAGAGTGTCTCCAGGAAACGATTATGCGCATGCAAGCCAGTGGGGCTGGTCTCGTGTTTACCATACTTCAACGCACGAAAATCATAATGTTCTCGTCCGTAGCCAAACCACGGCCTTTGTCTGATAAAATAAAATGTTTTATCCCATATAATTGTTCTGCCTGTAAGGGTAAGACTACGGTGTAAAACATGGACAATAAAGAACTCAAAATAATACTGAAGCCGAAAGAAAACCAAAGCTATATTTGCAATAATATCAACGATAAGAAGGTTCCAAAAATTAAAAATCTTTCCAGTAAGTATTCTCCGGATAAAAAAACCTTTATTTCCATGAAAACAAAATATAGCAACCGTCGTCATCAGCGCAGTGACGACTAATGTCATTCCAGACCAAATTCTAACGGCAGTAATCCATGCTATTGCATATGTCACAATAATATGCATTTTACATTTTTTGTAACATTCATTTTTTAGCAGAACAAGAACAAGTGTGGGAAGAATAAAGTTTATATTCTGGTTATCATATCCCAGTAAATAATTATTAGTATAATAAATTGTTTCATATAAACCATTTTTTAAGATTAAAGTTAGCAGACAATTAATTGCAATGACTACAGTTAATAAATTTATTCCTGATCTAAATAGTTCTTTGGGATTGTCCTTGAGGACAAGATCGAGATAAAGAACAAATCCAATAAACTGTATACCTTGAATGGTCAAATGTCGAACCCTTCCGTCATTTGCATAAGTATTAAGGATAAAATACATATAATATATAATCATTAACAAGCATACTTTTTTTAAAGAAAGTTCTTTTTTAGATATGCGACCAAACGAAAAAAAAAGTAGTAAAATAAGCATCAAAATCTGTGCAACAGTAAAAAAATTATCAACTATTCCGTAATGTTGAAATGCGGCCGGCTCTAGGGAAATAAAGAAAAAAATATATGCCCATACTCCCTTGGTAATTGTTTTTTTGCTCAATATCATATTAATGTATTCCTCTAATTACAGATACAATACACTGTGCTGAAAAAGCGACATGAGATTATCTAGTATTCTTATGCGTCTCTATTGATTCTTTAGAATTTTTCACCATGTACAGCTTGTCTCTTATTAATTGGCGGCGGCGTCATATAGTCTCCATACAAATGTGTCAAGTATGCGTCCGTGTCGCCGACGGTTGTGTATTGTTTTCCTTCGAATTCAACAACAGAAGTATGTTCAATCCATTCAGCACGAATCATCTCTTTTTCCATTTTGTAAATGCTATATAAATTTACATAACAGTCAGATGGATGCGTTTCATAATATTTTTCATTCCATTTTGCTAAACGAATATAATCTTCTCTGCCGAAAAATGGTTTAACGATTGTGTAAACTATTTTTCTTATAAATCCGACTCTTTTAATATGCGCTTGCTGTTTTTCCGTCAAATTGGCTCGAAGCGGTGTTGCATAGTTTAATGAGAATTTGTAACATTCTTGCGCCATTCTCCTAATCTGCCAATGTAAATTCCCCCAAATAGGATTGGATGTCCATTTTGCAATCAGAAAAACATCTACGCAATTTCGCCGATCATATAATATCTTTCCAAACAGACGGGGAAAATCTTTTTTTATATTATAATCAATATATTCAAATTTTGGATTTAACTCTTTTGGCAAAACTTCCCGCAATTTATACCAGTCTTTGTAAGTCAATCCAACGTCAATATCATCATCCCAGGGGATCATTCCCTGATGACGTATCGCGCCCAATGTAGTCCCTGCAAGAAGATAGAGCGTCAAATGATGTTTGCCACAAATGCTCTGAAGATTTTCCAGAGCCTCAACCGCCATTCGCTGGTGTTCATACAAGTTACTGCGCATCTTCTAGCCCTCCTTAAATGTTTCATCATGTCTGAGCGTCTGTTCCTCCGTTCTGATGGGGGTCATATAATCACCATACATATTTGTCAAATACATATCAATATTTCCCATCGTTGGGAAATATTGCCCATGAAATTCAACTACAGATTTTGGTTCCAGCCAATCGACTTTGATTGTTTCATTTTGCATGGAATGCGCGCCGTACAACACAATATAATTTTGATTATTAGCAGGCTTCTCATATCTGGTCTCGTTCTTTTCAACCATATTCATGATTTTGTCTCTGGTGAATAAAAAAGATAACAACTTTGCAGTAACTAATTTACAGTAATTCACTATCCCCTGAACTTCATTCTTATTTACATATCCAATCTTTGCCTTATAAATCTTAAAAATCACTTTTCGCATATACCATTGGATTTTGCGCCCAAGAATGTTATTACTTGTCTGAATAAGTGGAAAAACATCCACACATCCGTACCTGCTGCTTCTATTTATAACTTTTCCGTAGAACCTTGGAAATTTTGGATTTATATAACAGTCGTCATAATAGTATTTATCTGATAAATATTTTTGTAATAACGAGGCTACCACATGTATGTCTTTTCGGTATATCGCTATATCAATATCATCATCCCAAGGTATAAAACCTTTATGCCTGACAGCACCCAGTGTTGTTCCTGCAATGATATAATATGTTATTCCATTTTCTTTACATATCTTGTCCACTTCACATAACGCCTGAAATGCCGCTTCCTGATGTGAAGCAAGATCAGTCCTATTTCTGCCGCTCATTTTATTGTTCCTCTTATAATGTATTCTTACATTTAAAAAAAATACATTATTACTTATTCAAGTCATTTTTTATTTGTGTCGTACTGATTTCTGGAGTTCTCGGAAGATATACAACTTCAACGCCTTCATCTTTTAGAAAATCAAACTTTCCTGTCCAGTCATCTCCCATTACAAATAGATCAATGTGATATTCATGCACATCTGTCTTTTTTTGCTCCCAATTCTCTTCTGGAATCACAAGGTCTACATAACGGATGGATTCTAACAACGATTTTCGTTGTTCATAAGAAAAGTAGCATTTTTTTTGCTTTTCATTCCAGTTGAATTCGTCGCTTGAAAGCACAACGATTAGATAATCTCCTAACGATTTTGCTCTTTTAAGCAAATTAATATGCCCATAATGAAGTAAATCAAAAGTCCCATATGTAATTACTCTTTTCATTTCAGTCCTCCGAAAAACATTACAGCTCTGTCACATTATGTCTGCCTGTTTTATCAAATGGCGGTATCATATAATTGCCATACAATTGAGTTAAATATTTATCGGCTTCTTCCAATCCGCAAACTTCGAGCTCTTCAAACAGATACGTCTGCGGGTTACCATACCATTGCTTTGGTACAATTTCTTTTTTTCTATATATACCCCCATATGTCGCTGCAAAGTCAGCTTTGTCATATTCACAGCTTCTCAACAGTTTTTCAATGGAAGTGTTTATTTTCTCCGGATTCAAAAGTCGCTGCATTTGTGTTATTTTTGCAAAGGAAATAATTACTTTTTCAAAAAAGGGTCTTTTTCTTTCTTGATTAACAGCTTCATTAAAATGTGATATTTGATATAATGCCCTCAACACCATATACTGATACCAATGAATTATTCTTCTAATACCAGGATTTGGGACCCCATCAATCACCATAATATCTATCCAGGCGCCTGTAATTTGTTTGCTTTCAGAATTATTGAGGAAAAAACTTTTTTCTTTTGAATAAATGTTAGAACCCATTAGAAAATGTTTTTTTTCTCTCGGGGTTTCTAAATAGTATTTATCAGGGAGCATACTTTGAGCACAGGACAAAAAAATATCATAATCTTTTCTAGGCATTGCAACGTCAATATCATCATCCCAAGGTATAAATCCATGATGCCTTTTAGCTCCCAGCATACTGCCTGCAACCAAAAAATATCTCAGTTTTTTTTCTTTACAGATTTGTATGAACACTTTTAATATCTCTAAATCCTGTTTTTGCAGATTCGTTAATTTTCGACTCTCCATTACTCTCTCCCAAATTACTTCTAATATAGCTTCAACGTTTGAGAAACCACTTTATCCCAGTTGTATTTCTGGCAAATAAAGTCAGACGCTTCACTTTTCAGTCTCATTACTTCATCCGGGTGATCAATCGCATACTGCAGCTTTGTTCTCAAATCGGGAACATCTGATTTATGGAATAATACTGCTTTATCTTCCACAACTTCTGAACACTCAGCAATGTCCGATACTAGACAACAATTTCCATAACTCATTGCTTCCAGAAGACTCAGCGGCATACCTTCCAAGTCAGAGGGTAATGTATACAAATATGCGTTGCTGTAGAGTTCTTCCAGTAACTGGCCTTGTACAAAACCAGTGAACACAATTCTGTTGTCGCCTTCGGTAAGTTTCTTTAATTTTTTCATAAAATCGCCTGTATCAGAACTTCCACCTGCAATGACCAATTTCTTCTCTGTGTTTATGCCTTTAAATGCATCTATCAGATATGTAATTCCTTTCTCTGGGACCAGCCGTCCAAGAAAGAGGATGTATTGATCCTTTTTAAGCCCAAACCTTTCTTTTATCAACTGCGGACTGCAGAGGATCGGACGATTGACACCGTTGGGGATAAACACAGTACTTCGCCCGTAGGTGTCCATGAAATATTTTTGAACGCTTTCTGACAAGACGATAATCTCATCGGCATATTTTGCGGCGATCTTTTCCCCAAACTTAATATATCTGCTGGAAAGCCCTCCCCATTTAGCCCGCTGCCAGTCGATGCCATGGATCGTAGCAATACAACGTTTTCTGAACAATTTTGGCAGCCATAACATAGCGCAGGGACCTTCTGCATGGAAATGAACCACATCATATTTTCCCAAGGCGGCGCAAATTGCTCCAAAAAAAGAAGAGCTCATAGCCGCAAAACCTTTCCGGTTAATCGTGAAGACAGATTTTAATTTTACACCTTTGTATGCGTTCCCTATGTGTTCATCAAATTCTTTCCCGCCTATGTGATGACCTGATCGATTATAGCAGGTTACAGAATGCCCCTCTTTTACCATACGAGTAGAGAGTTCCTCTACCACAATCTCAATTCCGCCTTCCCGAGATGGAATGCGCTTGTGTCCTAACATTGTGATGTTTAATGTATTTATCATAATATCTGCGCACCCCTCTCCCAGGTTCCACTTTTATTCATAAACTTCAGTTTTCATTATTGAAGACTTCCAGCAGACTTGTTAACAAGATTGAAACCAATAAAATTGACAGTATCCATGACCAAAACATTTTTTTACAGCGCTATGTTAGGTCATAACTATTTTTCAATTCCAGTATTTATTGAGAAATAAGCTAAAACAAACACAACAAAATAAAAAATGGAAGCCCAAAATCTCCCATTTTACCGACATTTTGTTCACCAAATGCCCCCTTTAGCGACTTCATCCGAAAAAGCCCGATAATCTGTGGTTTTTCAGTGATTTTTGACCAGGATTTTGACTAATTTTCCAGGCATATGAGGAAATATTTATAATTTATAGATTTTCTTCATTTTATAAGAGCTCCGTGCTTTAACTCTTGTATTTTTGAGAAGTTATGCTAAAATAAGGGAAAAGTTAAAGCGTGAGTTAGAGGAAGAAAAGAGGAATAAAGAATGGCATTACCAATAAGTATTTCGAATTTTATTAGCGCTCAAGCATGTCTGAAAATTCATTTCCATCGCCCACAAAAAGCAATTTTCAGACGCACTCCAGAATATAGATGAAATTATTATATTTATATATAGGTCATATGAACCGTCCCTTGAACGAACATGAAATAACTTTTTCCAATGATTATCAGGTTCATTTTGATCGCAGACATAAAAGACTGCTGATTAACAAAAATCCAGAGACACAGCGCTCAATCTATGGAGAAAGAATTCTGGATCTAAAGCTGGTTGTTGGTAAAAACGGCTGTGGAAAATCGACAATCTTAAATCTGTTGGGATTGACCGCACATGATCTGCGACAGGAATTCTGGCAGTATGAAGATGAAAATGAACCGTTGCCCAGGAAAGCGCACGACTGGTTTGCACTGTACCATCTGGAAGACGACTTGTTCGCGCTGGAAGGCTATAATCTGCCGGCGTTGTTGGAAGTAGCTTCGCACGTGAATACTCATTACTCCGTTGCCTTTCGATATGACTTTCAGACTCATGATATGACGCTTCTGGATTTTCTGCAGGATTTCCAGGAGAAAGATACCGAATGCCGATATATCAGTCAGATGGCGTATCTTTCTTACCGTCTGGAACCGGACGCTCCGTGGTATGGCAAACAGAAACGCCGAAAATATGAAAAATACGATAATAACTTTTTTGAACGATATGATATATCTCAGTTTGATTATTATGGTGTAGAGCATTTTCTGTATCTGGCGGCTAAAAACGAAGATAATTTCAGGCTGCTTTTCGACAATACTCCTTCCGCCCTGAAAGCTGAGCTTCGTTTGAGCAGCAACGAGATCGATGGAAAAAGATTTTTTTTGGAAGATGATCCGCTGGCGGAAGCTATTTACGGGGCTGGCGGAACATTTCTGTCTGTATCCATGCCCCAACTACAGAAGATATTTCATACAAATGACGAGCTGAACTATAAGCACAGTATGATTATCCGTTATCTGGAGGAGCTGCTGATCTATTTACTGAATGAAGAGACTGTAAAAAACGACAGGATATTTATCATCAGCGGACGGACAGAAGAAGAGAAATATATACAGCGAAGAGATTTTCTTCTGGATTTTATTGCGCGCCTGACACATGTCCCTGCAGGGCCGGGTTCCTATAAGGACACGATCATGCATCCGTATGACCTTCAGCTTGCAGAACAATTCTGCACTGCCATAGAACGGATTCCGGATTGTTTTTTCAAAAGCGGAGACCATGCTGAAATTTATTTGAAAGATTGTGAAACCAATTTCCTGGAAGAGTTGATGAAATGCTATGATAAAAATCGGGAAAACGAAATGCATGAGATCAATCATCAAGCTTTCCTTTCCTTCACAGTGGAAAATCTCAGTACTGGTGAAATGGCTATGATCGACCTGTATGCGGCGATTTTGAACGGAGTAAGAGGCTGGAATCCACAGAAAAGAAATTTGATTCTTTTGCTGGATGAGCCGGACAGTCGACTTCATCCGGAATGGTCAAGGCTTTTTCTGAAGCGCTTGATGCATCTGCTCGGGGCAGAGCCGTTTTCAGGATACCGTTTCCAGATTATTATTGCCACACATTCTCCGTTGCTGTTGTCCGATGTGCCAAGAAGAGATATCGTCTGTCTGCAGCAAACTAAGAAGGGAATTGAGATTGCAGAAGCCAATTACGGATTTATGAGCAACCTGAATGACATTTTACTGGACAGTATGTTTCTAACCTCTCCGTTTGGAGCTTTTGCAGAACAGTATACAAATGCGATTATTGCCGGAATCACCGCTTTGAAGAAAGCGGCTTTTGAACGAGTTGCAGACTCGCACATTGATTTAAACTCACAGTTTGAATGTCTCCAAAGAGATATTGACCTGATCGATGATCCCTATATACGTCAAACTCTGCAGCGTTCTCTTGACGCTATAAATTTATATAATAACCGGCAGCCTGCAAAGATGAGGATTGCATACTTGGAAAAAGAATTGGAACGTCTTCGCGCGGCGGAAAAAGACAGGAAAAATGATTGAATTGAGATATTGGAAAGATGAAAAATTGAAAAAATGGTATGCAAAGCGGCTGCTGAAACAATTAGAAGGAAAAGCACCGATAAGAAAAAGCTCTGATCCAATACTTGATACCTTGTATAAAGAGATGCTGACGCTTACTGAAGAAAATCTGTGCGATATTCTGCTGGAGGAGCGAAGAAGGCTGACAGAAAAATATGTCTGGATCAGAGAATATGTAAAATTATGTGATTTTATTGCATATTACAGCGAACTCCAGGAACTCACAAAGAAAAAGAAAGAATATGCGTCTTTACGGACGAAATATCTGAACCAATACATGGGATACTATTTAAAAGAACTGATTGCCGGTCTGTCAATGAAAGAACCGGAGCTTACACGTTCCTGGAAAAATTTTAACCGACTATGGCAAAATGCGGTGCACTGCTGCGAAGAGACGAATCGGATCATCAGTACTGTAGTCGACTATTCCTTTATGTCCCAGGAGATGCGACATCAACTGTATCAGAAAATGGACGTTCAGATCTGCCCCTACTGTAATCGGCAGTATATCCACACGGTTTCTATGACAGAAGAAGGAATGTACTTAGGAGATCTGGATCATTTTTATCCTAAAAGTATCTATCAACTGTTTTCTTTATCTTTGTGGAATCTGACTCCTGTATGTAAGCCTTGCAATCAGCTTTTCAAACGGCAGTACAACCGGAGAATTCTGTCTCCTATGACGGTCGGGTTTGAAAATGACTGTATTTTGAAAATTAATTATGCGGATGCAGGTTCGATAGTCGGTATGAACGATCATTTTACATTTGGCTGGGAGATTCAGGCAGATGCTTCTGAAGACAAAAAGTTGAAGATTCAGCAAAATCTGGATATGTTTTACTTAAATGACGTGTATCAATTTCATAAGCAGGACATTCAGGATATCTTGCGAAAACGTTACCTGAGATCAAATGTACTGATTGAAAAACAAAATGAACTGTTGGGCAGTCTACGTCTGTCAGCAGAGGATGTGAACCGGATGGTCTATGGAACAACCCTGAGCAGAGAAAGATTCCATAAAGAACTGCTTGGAAAAATGACTTATGATATTGCAAAATTTTCATGATCTGTTTTTTAATATTTTTTATCTATGGCTTGTATTATCCTTATTAAATTTTTTGTTGACATTAATTTTCATTTTAATAGTGCAAAAATCAAGACCTGAATCATACGATTTTTGTATAAAATAACATATTATTATAAGCAGCGGCATTGCTATGAGCCAGGCAAATGCGGTGGATCCATTACAGTTAAAGATTTTATATATAATAGTAAAATATTGCCGGTGAAACAGATAGGTACACATAGAAGCATAGCTGATCCGGGATGAAATCTTTTGCATTCGGGGAAAAGTAATCAGTTTCGATATTTCTAATATCAGAATACAAATCGATATTTCCGTCAGAATGTGCATGGTGACGCTGTTTACATTTACACATAATATAGTGCAAGTAGTACTGAATATAAATGAAATCAGAAATAAATTCATACTAAAAGATTCTTTCAGTATGCGTATATTTGGCGGAGTAAGCAATGCCAGACAATAAACCGGAAAATAAAGTAACAAGTTTTTGTCCATTACGCCTAAATTATAAAATATTATTAAGGCAATGTATATAATAAAAGCGGTGAAAATTTTGTAGTATGTTGCTTTTCTGATGAGAATAAGCGGTGTAACAGTATAGAGAAAAATCATCATACACAAAAACCATACTGTCAAAGGCATGAGGGGGGGGGTAAAACATGCCAGTCCCGTCAGAGATAAAAGAAGCTGCAGAAATGATGAAATGTAAGCAATATCATTTCTTATAATATATATTCCATAAAGCGATATACAGGATATTGCGTATAAAATATAAAATCGTTTTAGTCGTTTGATATAAAACGTGGCAATATTCTGTCTTGTCGTACATGTTATCTGCCCAAGGAAGAATCCAGATAGAAAAGTAAACGTAGCAAGCACGCCTCGAGTTACGATTGTTCCATACGGGTTGTATATTGGCAGTTTTATATCCATATATCTTCCCATATGCCATATCGCAACAATCCAGAGCATGCAGAGACTTCTTGCAGTATCCATATATTCAATACGATTTGATTTTGGATGAATTTTCAGTTTGTGTGCACACATAGAATCCTCCTAACCTGTCATTATCAATCGAAAATCCAAAAACTCATTGAATTGAACATTATCAGATACTGATTACTCCCATATTCTAACTTCTGCTTTACATTTTAAATGAAAAATCTTATGCCACCTCTTTACCTTATTTAATAAATTGACTGCCTGCTCAAAAGTGCCGTTTTCTTCATGCAGCATCCAGTTTTTTGTTTTTCTGGAAAAGTTGCAGCCATTTTTATATCCTAAATGGAATTTCTGAACAAGGGTCATAATATATTTATTAGATTCACAAAATACAGTCCCATAATTTGGCGCAGACATGTCCTGAACACGTCTGCATAAGTCAATTCTTGCCTGTATTTCGGCTGCTGTTTTTTCCTTTGACATAGCCGGAAATTTAAAAAGAGCTCCTGTTATTATGCATTTCGGTAAAGATTGAAATTTCGATGTTCTATATGAAAATTCACAGTCTTTTTTTAAAAAAGTTTTTATTTTTCCATCAATCAATACATCTACACTTTGGATATAATCGCTGATGCATTTGTTGTGTTTTTTTCCGCGTCCTGCATTCATATAGACTGCACCGCCGACAAGCCCAGGCACAGAGAATAAATATTCAATTCCGCCATAACCGTCATTATTAATTGATTTTATAAATGTCTGCAAACGGACAGACGCGCCAATATAATATGTTCCATTTCCAAAGTGTTCAAGCCTTTTATTAAAGTCTTTCAGACATAAAACTTCATCAAAGCATTGTTTATCGTTAATTAGTAAATTGGAGCCTCCGCCGATTGCATAATTAAGAATATGATTATATTTATCTGCTAAAGTCATCAGTTCTTCTATACTTTCTGGAAAGTACATTTTTTTTGCTATTCCACCCATTTTGAAAGTGGTATATTTTGAAAGTGGTTCATTTTTTTTAATCTTCATAAAGTCACCCTGATGCTCTTTTAGTAAAAAGAGCTGCAATGATTTTTTTAACTGTTATTTGTAAATCGTCTTTATAAAAGATCAGCTCAATAAGGATTATTACAGTACCTGCAAGTGTGCATATTACAATAGCTTGAACTATCCATTGCACATAGGTATTTGGTTGACAAAAATAAAATATACGACTTAGAGAAATAATAATGCCAAATGTTAGAGCTGAAAGAAGCAAACGCTTTATCAAAAACCATAAACTACGTTTTATAATATTTTTTGACATATATATGCAGTATTGAAAAGTACGAAATATTGTTGCACAAAGTGTACCTATCGCTACGCCAATCAACCCCAACCATCGAACCATTATTATAGAAACAGCAATATTTAAAAATGCTTCAAAAAAAGCTCCGTTTCGTGTTTGCCTAAAATGTCCTACTGCTTCAACGATTGACTGGTACGGAATTCGATAAGCCCCAAACAGTGTTGCTATAACAAAAACATATGCAAAAGAAGGTCTTATATATTCAGCATCTGTAATACCTATTGTATAAATGTCTATGAATGATAAAATCATTATCATAGTAACTGAAAAGAAAAAGTTTGAAACTGCAAATGTAACTTGTTCATATAATAATAAACCCCGCTTAATATTTTCTTTTTCTCCCAAAGCAAACATGTTACCAAATGTGGCTCCAAGTCCATTTACAAAAGTTAACAAAAATTTTCGTACTCCATTTGTAATCATATAGTAAACAGTGTAAACGGATACTTCATAAACGTTTGTAAATACAATAAGTAAAAACATATCTGTGTTTGAATTTACAAAGTTTGCAACCTGAAGACCAAAACAATCCCATCGATCTTTAATTGCATTGTTATCAGGAGAAATTGATTTGTCAATTTTATATAGTTTCATTGCATAAAAATGTACAAATAAAGGATTTAAAGAAAAAGCAATGGCACTTCCAAACTTCACAATATGGATAGATGAACCTAGCCGAATTAAAATTACTGCAATTATTGTGTTCAAAACAGTAGTTCCAATTTGTATGATTGAAATAATATAATATTTTTGATCTGCCTGAAGTAAAAACTGGTACGTTAATCCCCAAAAATACTGCATAAAAGTACTGATGCCAATAATAACTACCAACGTAAATGTGAATATCCAGTCAAAGTCGTCTTTTACAAATATTGGAAACAGCAGTGCAAAAAATATGAGGCTGATCAAAAATATAAATGCTACCTTTTTTAAAAAACGGTCCGTCGCATTAACAATCGCACTTATTTTTTGGTAATTATGAGATGCTAATGGTTTATATAAAGCAACTTTAGTTACGCCTCCTATTCCTGCTCGGATTAAAGAAGCATAACCAAGAAACTGTGTGATAGATGATGTTATCCCATTATAACTGGAACCAAATGCTGAAAGAATTAATTTTGGAAGAATAAAGCCACATATAAGAGCGGTTATTTCATATATTAATGCAGAAAATGTATTCCATATTACTTTTTTGCTTCTCATATGTTCTCCTCACTTATTCTATTTTCTTACAATATGTGTAATCATTCGTATTAAGCTAATCGTAAAAGCTATTCTTAATATAGTTTATAGAAAATGCTTTTTTTTCTTCCAGACACCTATTAATTTTGGCATAATCAATTTTACTTTCAAGAATAGCACATATTTGTTTTATATCCATAAATTCATTCACCATATGATTTTCTAAATCAAAGCATTTTAATAATTCTTTGATTTTTTGGTTTTTATCAACAAATACCACAAACTGCTTTTTGTATAAAATAGCAAAAAGAGTTCCATGAAATGTATTAGTTAATATATAGTCTGCATTAATATAGTAGTCAAAAGGGGATTGCATAATAGATGTATAATTTTGATCTGCCCAGCGTCTCCAAACACCTATTGATACAAGTTCTTTGTTATAAAAAGAAGCAATATTCTTTAATGATTTTACACCTGCATTACTGTCTTTAAATTTACTTTCAAAAATATAAGTGCCTATATAATGGGATTTTTTTGAAGGTGATTTTTTCTGGGTATAGTCAACAAGCATAGTTGGATCAAGTACTACTTGAATGTCCTTTCCAGAAAGTTTTTTTAATATTTTTTGAGAATAAGAATCCCTTACTGCGATCATTTCAAAATTTTTTAAGCATTCAATAAAGTGGGTTCCGCTCAGTTGTTTTTCTTTTGTGTTATTAATTGAAGGAGCATATGCAATTTTTCGTTTTCCGAATAGTCCGGCTCCCCAAAAAATCGGATACTCTGAAATGTCTTTTCTGCTAATATTCCATATTTCATCACTTCCAAAACAATAAAATGCACAAGCATTATTTGCTTCTTTAATTGAGATTGTTTTGAAATTTCCTGTTATTCTAAAAAAATTTAATAAGTTTTTACATTCAAAAAGTAACCTTTTTATTTGAAAATGAAATATTGCTTTGATAATAAATTTAAATCCAATCAGATGTCCTTTTCTGGCACCAGTTTTTAAAAAACAAACTGATCCATACTGACAAAGTAATTCAGATAGTGCTGCTGCCTGTAAAATACTACCGAAATTATAACTGTTATAAACGGTTACAATAATAATTTTTTTACATTTATGCATATATATCATCCTTTTTCTTAAACGGAAACTTTTTGGAATTTATTAAAGTATAGAGGTCAATATATTTATCATAAAATATTGTATCGGATTTCAATTCATTCAAATCTTCCTGACCTTTATAATACACCGCAGTTTGAAATTGGTCAGTTAATTCAGGAGTATTTACAAACATGAACATTTTATTAAAATGTAATTGATCAAAAGCTTCAAGCTCTTTTATAGTAGCATTATTCATTTTACTGAATTTTATAATAAGGTTATCATAATTAACTCGTGACACACGTCGATTCCACTTCTCATATGCCTCATTTTCTGATTTGTAGTGCAAAAAAACAATTTCAACATTATTAATTTTACCGATTGGTATACTTAGTTGATTCTTTTTTTTCAATTCGTGATAGTACTTGCTTTCTTGCGGATTTATAAATTGTAATGGTTTTTCAAGATATCCTTTGATATCTGATAAAAATAATAAAAAATCTTTGGGATTTATATATAACCCTATAGTCGGGCTTAAATAAGCTAATCCAAAATATCTATAAACGTACCCTCCCCAACAGTTATTGCAGATAATACTGAAATTTGTATTATTTATCTTTTTTCTTCGATGTTTGGCCAATAACTTATTTGCCCACACATCATACCGTTTTTTGATCTTTCCTTTGATTATAACTATAGGTTCCATAATTTCTTATCCTTAATAATAGCAACTTGATATATAAAAGCTAAAATTATCCAATATTGTATACTGTAAAAATCATTTCCCGTATTTAATATAAAATATGATATTAACAATAAAAACATTTTTAAAGAATACAAAGTTTTTTCGTTATAATATTGCTTTTTCCATAATTTGCAGAACAAAGAGAATAGAAAAGACATATGAAGTGAAAAATATATAATTCCCCCTTCAACTAAAAGATTCATATAAGAAGATTCGGTTTGAATTACTCCGTTAAGAAGTAAACTGTTCAAGACTGCATATTTTTTATAGTTTCCAAAGCCGACACCAACAAAAAAATTATTTAGAAACAGATTAAATGAATACATATATATTGCATTTCTGTAATGGTAAGTAGCTGCATATCTGTCATAAGCCTGTATATTTGAAACAACATTATTAAAGATACCGAGATATCTATTCAAAAAAATATAAATATAGTCAGGCACATATTTCGGAAAAATCAAAAAACATGTAATAACTCCCGCAAAGACTAAAAGAAAAAATAAAAATACATTTTTACGCGATATTTTATTGACAAATAAAAAAAGTAGAAAAAAGACAACTGTCAAAACAAGAACAAATAGCTTGGATTGAATTAGGACTATGTTAATGCCGCTTAAAAACAAAGCTAAGAGTATCATTAAATATTTTGAAATCTTCCTGTTACTTCTTTTCCTTTCTAATATATTGATTAAAAGACACACTACTGTAAGGGTAAGAATCAGTGTATACACCGGTTTATCTAAAAGTGTATAATTTGTAACATTATAAATTCTGGTCCCGGTCGATATCATAAGTGGAAGATACTGTAATGCATCAAAACTTAAAAACAAGGATATTCCAATCAGTGAAAATTCAACAGCATACCAGTTTTCTATCTTTATTACAGATGATGTGGTTAAAAAGGTTAATATATACAATAAATATTTAAATTCATTATTACCCAGTCCAATTTCAGACTTTATGATGGATTTTAAAATATGCAATATACAGACAAATACAGAGATAACTATATAGAATTTTATATTTTTTCTTATATCAAGTTTTCCCTGCTTGATTTTTAGATTAATAGTAAACAGGAATATCAGAGGAATAGCTGTAATAAAAAATGTAGGAAGATTAAATTTTTTTGCAATAGGTGCTCCAAAAACATTTAACAAAATCGTTGATACTAATATGATATCAATTACCTTTTTTAAAGATTTTGAGTGTTCCATAATTTTATCTCTTTTCTAAACATAACAATAAAAGATATTAAATATCTTCAATTACATTTTTCCACTCTGCCGCTATTTTGTTTTCGTCAAATCGTGATAAGGAATTATGGGCGTTTGCTCCCATTATGCTGGCTGTTTCCGCGTGTTCGATATAATATATTATAGCTTCTGCCATCTGTATAGGATTACCACGTTCAACAATAATTCCTTTGTCTGTAGTATCAAGTAGAAGTTTTGCACCGCCGGGGCTACAGTCAGTAGATATAATTGGCAGCCCTATCTCCATTGCTTCAATAATTGCATTGGGAATTCCTTCATAATCTGAAGACAATATCATCATCCTGGCTTGTTTAAGAACTTCATATACATTATTCGTAACACCACAATAGAGAACTGTATCTGCTAATCCTGACACTTCAATCATATTCTTTAAAATTTTAAGAGAACCCTCAACTTCTTTTCCATAAAGATGAAGCTTTACAAAAGGATATTTATTATGCACTATTTTCATGGCCTCAATTAAAATATCCTGTCTTTTTTGTTTTAGATCAATACGGGCGAGACAAATAATGTATCCGCTATTTTTTTCTTTATCCCATCTTATGTTTGTTTTTCTGAATGCAGGATTTGCAATTACATATTTTTTGATTTTATTATATTTTGCTGTATTAAAGTAGTCTCGGGCACTGTAAGTTTGGCATACCAGTCCATCAGTATACTTGTAAAATGTATGTCTTAATTTATCAGTATTTCTTATACAGGAAAAAGGATCAACGCGTTGTGATACCAATAATTTGTATTTAATAAAGCATTTGACAACTATAAGGCTATACAGACTATGATCAGCAAAATTTATTACTAGACTAAATTCTTTGTCTCTTATCAAATTTTTAAGATCTTTGACATTTTTGTATAATCCGATGGTATTTCTTTCCAAAAATGAATTTGTTTTTTTTGAATTAAGTTCTATATAATTGATATGCTTATTTAATGTATAGAATGGTTTTTTATTACTAAGATTACAATACCATACTTCATAATACTGCGTCATGGTATTAGCAAGCCAAGTGAAAATTTTTAATGATCCGCCATGGCTGCTTCCATTTGTCACAAAAAGAAGTTTTTTCTTCATTCATTTGCACCCTAATATGACTCTTTCATATTATTAAATATTGCTTAAATATTATAAAACACATTTTTTCAATTTCTTATAAAAATCCGTCCGTTTTTCTTCCAGCTTTGAACTCTCATATTTCTTCGATCTCTCAAATAGCTCATCACGGCTTTGAATTGCTTTTTCCCAATTTTCCAGATATGGTTTTATTTTATTTGCAAATGCCTTTCCATCAAATTTATCGACTAATAATTCTCCAGAAAGTAATTCACAAACTCCGTCTATTTTTGAACCAAAACACAACAGTCCGCTGGCCATTGCTTCAATTACCGATCTTGGAAGTCCTTCTCCTGTAGACGGAAATACAAGAATATGTCCTTTCATTAATTCTGGCTGAACATTTTGAAATCCGGATTTCCATCCTACAAAATTCAATTCGGACATGACTCCCAGTTTTTGTGCGAGAGCTTCAAACTCTGAGCGGATTTCTCCGTCTCCAATTAAAATTCCACGTATGGAATATCCTTGTTTTTTTAGTTCTGCAATCGTTTCAATGAAAATATCCTGTCCTTTTCGGTGATCAAGCATCTCACCAATATGCACAAGAACAATCGGGTCAGGGCATTTATTCGACCATTCTCTTTTTTTGTAATCTTCCGCATACAAATTAATTGTAGAATACGAACTTTCGAAATACTTTTGTCCCTTCTTTCGGTTAATTCTGGCTGTAGAAGGGTACAACTGCTGCAATACATGTTCGGTTACATAGGAAACGCCGTTCGCAGTTCTGCACATTCTTTTTGTTTGATTGGTAATGAATTTTTGAATGAACGGCTGATATATATGATGCATAGATTGAACAGAAAAGTGTGTCTGCGGGTTATTCATCAGTTCAACCGCAAATGGTTTCCTACTTTTTCTGACTATGGAATAAGAAACCATGGAAATCGGACTGGGTGCTCTGAATATAACGCAGTCTGCTTCTTTCAGTGCTTTTGTTAACGCTCTTCGTATTGCGGGATAGTGTTTTATGATTCCGCCTGCTCCTCGAAAATCCGGCATTCCGATAAATGTGACTTCTTTTCTGTCCGAACGAAGAGCCTTTACACCCGTCTGCCTGCTTTTTTTCATTCGTGCACACACAATAAGGGAATCGAACACTTTTAAATACCGTTCCCAAAACCTGACATCTGATTGCTTATCAACCCACACTTCTCCATTTGGAAGCTGTGTAAAGTGCTGTTCCTGAATTACCAGTAATTTCATAATAAATCCTATCTATCGCTTGTTTTGTTTAACAATTACCAGAAGCGTTTATTCCTACGACAACAAGTTTAAATCTCGCAGACAATGAAAAGATATTTTTGAGTCAGAAAAATTTATATCCCCATTTTTTAAAATAACAACGCATCGACTGAATGTGATACCAGAAAAGCGTTTTACTTTTATGCGATCCCTGCTCCCATTTATGTATGATGCTGGTTCCGGGATAATACATAAGTTTGGAAACCTGATTTACCCTTTTACATAAATCCGCATCTTCCAGATACAGAAAAAAATTGTTATCAAATCCGCCTAATTCCCGAAACAGTTTTGTTTTAATCACCAGGAAACTGCCCTGACCAAACGGAACCTGGAATGTTTTTGAAAAATCTTTATTTTGCAAAGTATGCCTGGCCATTCTTCTTGGAAATAAACCTCTGCAAAACATACGGATAAACATATCTAAAACAGTAACCTCTTCTCTGTATACCAGTTGAAGTTTACCGTTTTCATCTATAATTTTGGGGATGCACATACCCACATCATTATTTTTATCCAGGTATTCAATAATAGAAGAAAACGTATCCTCTATTAAAAGAACATCCGGATTAATAATGGCATGATAGTCGGAGTTCAATTTAGGTAGTATATAATTGTGTCCTTTTCCAAAGCCAAGATTAGTGCCTGTATATAGATAACAGACATCATGATATTGAGAAATCCATTTTTCAAAGAGCTCTTTTTCGTTTCTATCTTCAGAGGATTCCGGATAACTGTTATCAACAATAAAAATTTGCTTTGATAACTGAGGATCTGTATATTTTTCAATACTTTCTAATGCATACCAGGCGTCCCTATAATTGTGGTATACCACAATGGTTAAACTTAATTTTGCATCCATATTTTCTCTTCAAAAACGCGCTCAAAAAGCTAAACATATTACTGAGTTACGTATAAAAGCCATTATTTCATTCCATAGATTTCCTGATTCTACTTTGCGGGCTGGTGAATGTTTTGATCCAAAATCCATTACTATTTCCTTTATATCCGCGTAGGTCATCTCTGCATCACCTGTTTGAATCGGAATAAGCTATATTCCACGCTGTTTTCGTTTATATCCATTGTTTTTGGACAATGAAGATACCCTCCTATATCTGTCATTAATATAAGTAAAAGTTTTTTACAGTTTCCGAAATTAAAGCTTCATATTGTCTTCCTGTCCACAACCGATCTGAAAATATGCCATATCCGAACGTTCTGCCAGCGCATATATCGTAAAAAACAGAGTCCGGGACATGGAATCTCGTACAGCTTGGAAAATACATAAGTTATTAGTTTGTTGGGTTTAGATCTTTTGTAGAGTAGGTAAACTTTTGATTTTTTCCATATATGATGGAATTGGAATCATACAATAGGTGATCCATTTCCAAAACATCATTAGCATAAGAATGCCTGCAGGACGCCAGAATATTGCAAAATTCAATCAAGTTGGATTCCACTTAGGCATTCGGATTAATAATCAAATAACGCACCCCAGTTTGGGCAATAAGATGCACAACAATTTGTAGTTGATAGTTATGGAATACGGAAGCAACCAACTTTTCATAATCGTTATTAATAATATCTATTCCAAATAACACGAACTGTACGGTTTCCGTTATCGTCGATAATGGTTTTATATAGTTCATTTACAAAAATTTTGCCATGAAGCTCTATATCAAATGGAGTCATTCAGCTAACTCCCGTTTTTGATAAATTCTCTGAAAAATGAAAAATGGAAGTATTCCCTTCCATTCCCTTTTCGCGGCAATCGTCTAGTGCCCCCTTTAGCGGCAATCAAAAAGGAAGCCCCTAAAATAAGGACTTCCAGC
The DNA here is from genome assembly GCA_951802115.1 of uncultured Lachnospiraceae bacterium. Lineage (GTDB taxonomy): Bacteria > Bacillota > Clostridia > Lachnospirales > Lachnospiraceae > Hominiventricola. The sequence goes on from CATOPL010000002.1 coordinate 112,660, forward strand.
GCTTAATGACCATATTTTTGACCATTAATCAGGAGAGTAGTTCCATGCATTCTTTTTTTCGTTCAAGGTTACTGTGCACATAAATATTTAATGTTGTATTGACAGATGCATGTCCAAGGATTTCGGCCATTGTTTTGTGATCAAATCCTCGTTGGATTCCGATTGTAGCGAAACTATGCCGGAGAGAATGAAAATTTAGATAACGCAGTTTGCATTTTTCCAGAATCCGTTTATATCTTTTTTGAATATTCCGAGGTTCCATGAAGCGTTCTGTTCCAGTCAATATAAAATCATCTTTGCTTCCCTTTCTTTTCTGCACTTCAATGACTAGAAAATTCGGCAGCGGAATATCCCGTATGGAAGAAGCTGTCTTCGGTGATTCCATACACAATATGGTTTTAGACTTATTATGAACTCCATCATAATCAGCATTCTTTATTCGATAAATGGTGCGTCTTATCAGAATTTGTTCACTCTCCGGATCATAATCACCCCACATCAAACCACTAAGTTCTCCTACTCGAATTCCAGTGTACATACATAACAGGATTCCAAAAGAAAAATCATCCTCTTGCTTACGAAGGTATTCTTCCAAGTGTTTCCATTCTTTTAATGTAAAAATGTCCGGTGTATTTTTTCTTGATTTGGGAAGTTGATAAAATGGTATAGGAGTATTTATATATTCACGACGCTGCGCCAGTTTCAGGGCGCTTTGAAACAGGATCAGAATAGAATGCAGATAAGAAGATGCGATATTTGTTTCGGTTTTTGACAAAATAAAAGCCTGGATCCGTGCAGAGGACAGCTGATCCAGCAGCATTCCGCCCCAAAATGGGCGCAGATGATGCTCAATTATTGTCTCATAAAAAAAATAGCTACTTTCTTTTACTTTGGGGCGGACCTCTTTTTTCCATTCATTAAAAAGCTTGTTGAATGTAATACTAATGATTTCGCAGGAATCTGCAATTTCAAAATTTCGCAAAACATCATTTCTTTTTTGCTTAACCTCCAGATATTTACCGGCATACACATACCCATACTGAATACTGCCATCCGGCTTTCTGCCTTTGATGTATCTGGCTTCCCACCTCCCGTCTTTTCTTTTACGAATGTTTTCTCCCTTTCTCGACATAATGTCTCCTTTCTCTTTTGTGACCACGCTCTTGACTGCGCAAAAAATCAGTTTCAGCATAAAATTAGCATATGTAATATGGGAAAAACTGGTTTTTGCACAAAAAATGAGACTCAGAACCAATTTTTTATAGAAATTTCTGCTAATTTTAAAAGATAAATTGACTTATTGAGAAAGAAATGATAGAATATAGCCAATGACTTGATTAAAAAAGCAGAAATTGGGTAATCATAGTCATTGAAGAGGTCGCTAAAGGGGGCATTTAGTGAACAAAATGTCGGTAAAATGGGAGATTTTGGGCTTCCATTTTTCGTTTTACAAACAAATAAAAATTTTTAAACATTACGGATTTAAATAAAAATAATGCAGTTTAAAGGTTAACATATTTATGTTTGGGGATATATGAATTGTTCTCAGCAATAGGGGAGGAAGCGCTGGCAACTATGAAAAAAAGGATGCTGATATATGCGCATTATTATGTTCCGGATGTCGCTTCTACAGGGCAGCTTCTCCGGGAACTTGCAGAAGGCATGCTGGATACTTTTGATGTCACAGTAATTTGCGTCGTTCCGTCTTATACAGGGAAGATAGCATCTGCGTATAAAACTCAAAGATATTATAGAGAAACCATTAACGGCGTACAGGTATTAAGAATTCGTGTTCCGGAATTCCGAAAAAGCAACAAATTCAGCAGAGTGATAAATATTCTTTCATATTTGACAGGTGCCGTACATGCCACATTTGCAGTTGGTCCACAAGATTATATCTTTTCCATTTCGCAACCGCCAATTCTCGGAGGATTGATCGGAGTATTTGGAAAATGGTTAAAACACGCAAAGTATATATATAATATTCAGGATTTTAATCCGGAGCAGACAATAGCTGTTGGATATTTTAAAAACCGATTATTGCTGCGAATGATGATGAAGCTGGATAAATTCAGTTGCAGACATGCAGATCTTGTAATTACTGTGGGTCGGGATCTTATCGAAACATTGAAAATACGTTTTTATAATGGTAAGATTCCAAAACATGTCATGATCAATAATTGGATTAATGAAAAAGAAATTTATCCCTTGTCGCAGGAAAATGAAGGAGTAATAAACTTCAGGCAGTGTTATGGACTAAGTAATAAATTTGTCATAATGTACTCTGGAAATATCGGGCTTTATTATGATCTGAAAAATCTGATAAAAGTAATACAGAAGTTTAATCCACAGATACAATCTAAAGATGGAAGAGAAATTGTTTTTGCCTTTGTAGGAGAAGGAAGCATATTAAATGAATTAAAGCAATATAAAAGTAAGCATCATTTGGATAATGTTGTATTTATCCCTTATCAGAAAAAAGAAGATTTGATTTACAGTATGAATGCTGCTGATCTTCACTGGTGTGTAAACGCAGACGGAATAAAAGGAGTTTCCTGTCCGTCAAAATTTTATGGCATTGCTGCGGTTGGTAAACCTGTACTCGGTGTGTTGGAAGATGGATCAGAAATTCAAATGCTCATTGATCAGATTAAATGCGGACGGTGCGCTGCTCCTGGAGATTATCAAAAAATCAAAGAAAATATTCAGTGGTTTATTGATCATGCTGGAACAGAAGAAATAAAGCAGATGGGAAGAAATGGCCGTAACTATTTGGTTACGCATCTGTCAAAAGACATATCCATTGAAAAGTACAAAAAGTGTATTTTAGAAAACTGAGGTGAGTCTGTGAACAGCAACTGGTTTAAGCTGATTATGCGTTTTCAGAAAATTCAATACGGAAAAAATCTAAAGTTAAAAGGTATGCCCGTTATCTTTAATAAAAAGGGTGCAGTTTTATCTATTGGCAAAGACTGTACAATCAAAAGCACGCTGCTTTCAAACCTTGTTGGATTATATTCCCGAACAATTATTGTAACCAGAACGCACGACGCTGAGATACATATAGGAAACAATGTGGGAATTTCAGGCGCCGTGATTTATGCCCGTAAAAGTATATCCATCGGCGATATGACTAATATAGGCGGTAATACCAAGATACTCGACAATGATTTTCATCCGCTTGACGCAGAAGCGCGGATCAAAGATGACAAAAGCAAAATTGTATCCAGACCTGTCGTGATTGGAAAAAATTGCTTTATTGGGTGTAATAGTCTGATATTAAAAGGGACAACCCTTGGAGATAACTGTGTTGTCGGTGCCGGCGCAGTTGTCTGCGGACAGTTTGAAGAAAATTCTGTTATTGCCGGAAATCCGGCAAAAGTCATAAGAAGATTGTGAAAAAATATGCGTAAGAGTATCGGGACATAAAAAATGGAAAAAAAGAAAATTTGCTTTATCGCACAGTTTCCTCCTCCTATTCATGGACTTTCTAAAGCGGTGGAGATATTATACCAATCTGAACTTCAGACTTTGTTTGATTTTGAAAAAATAGATATTAGCAATAATCTGAACTTTATTAAAAATTTAAAATATATCAGGGAAAGTAATGCCAATCTGTTTTATTTTACAATCAGTCAGACCAGATTAGGAAATCTTCGTGATCTGATTATTTTAAATGTTCTTAAAATGCAACATAAAAAATGTGTGGTTCATCTGCATGGCGGATATTATCGACAATTAGTTGATCATAAACTATCCAAATGGCAGAGACAAGCTAATTACTATGCAATTTCTCAACTGGATGGAGCAGTGGTTCTCGGTCCCTCACTCAAAAAAAATTTTATGGGGATGCTCCCGGTTGAAAAAATTTATGTAGTACCAAATTGTATAGAAGAAAAATATTTAATTAATGATGAACAATTTGAAGCAAAACTTTCTTTAATAAATGATGGATGCATAAAACACGTATTATATTTATCTAATTTTATTGCTTCAAAAGGATATCGGCAAGTTTTAGAACTGGCAAAAATTGAAAAAGAAATGAGCCTGCAAAACAATAAACAGACATTTCATTTTGATTTTGCCGGGGATTTTTTTGATGTAAAAGAAAAAAAATATTTTTGGAATTATATAAATCAAAATAATCTGACAGAGTATGTTACTTATCATGGAATTGTTACTGGAAAACAGAAACAGGAATTATTGAAAAAATGTGAAATTTTTGTATTGATGACACGGTATCCAAAGGAAGGACAACCAATCAGCATTTTAGAAGCTATGGGAAACGGAATGGCTGTTATTACGACTGACCATGCCGGAATTCCGGATATCATTGAAGATCAAAAAAATGGAATTGTCGTTAGCCGAGAGACAAATATGAAAGTACTTTATCAAAAAATGCATATTAACTCTGAAAAACTGAAAACAATCATGAGGAGAAATCGAAAAAACTGTAAAGAAAATTATAATCAGAAACTATATATTAAAAATATAGGCAAAATTTTTTCAGGAGTGGCAAATAATGAGTAAAGTACGGAAAATAATATGTTTTATTAATAAGAAAATAATAGCGTTCCACAATTTATATAATGTAAAAAAATATATGAAAAAATATATTTCATTTTTGCAAAAATGTGGTATAAATATTCCCGATTACAAAGGTACTGGTTATATTGATCCGAGTGTTTATTTTGATTCTTCCGATTACCGTCTCTTTACTTTGGGAAATAATGTAACTATATCAAAAGAAGTTATGATGTTGACACACGATTATTCTATCTGGAACGGAATGATCTCCATAGATATACAGAATGAACATAAACGGTTTAAATTTTCAAAACCGATTTCTATTGGAGATAACTGTTTTATTGGTGCCAGATCATTCATTCTTCCCGGAACAAATATTGGAGATAATGTAATCATCGGAGCAGGCAGTGTCGTTAAAGGAACAGTCCCAAGTGGAACCGTGTGGTGTGGCAATCCGGCAAAATGTATCATGTCCACCGCTGAATTTACTCATAAACATATTACAAAACAGGATTTTATGGAAATAAACGAATGAAGCTAAATCATAATATGTTTCTAAAAATAAAAATATTAGATGTTTCATTGCTTGGTTTTTTTTTATTAATGAATGCAGTTTTTACATTTTTAGGCCCAATATATACGCCTGTAGGATATGTCATGTTTTTAACTGGTGTATGTATTCTTCTGTTTTTTATTATATTTAAGTTTCGGCTTCAATGTCAAAACAGAATGTTGATCTGGTATATAATATTCTGGTTTATCATGCTTATATCTTTATTATATTCGTCAACTCCTTCGGATGGATTTTCTACCATTGTATATGTAGGGCTTTTCCACATTCCTGTTATTATGAGTTGTTTTATGTTTTGCCAAAATGAAAATAATATTGATAAATTAATTATTTGCTATGTACTCGCGTCTATAATTTTATCTGTTATAGTACTCAAAGATGGACCGATTGGTATTAAAAATGTACGATATGGATGGAGTACAACAGGAGGACAGCCTAATACGCCGGCTTTAAATCTTGGTGCAGCAGTTGCCTTTTGCCTGTATCTGTTGAAAAAAGAAAAAAATATAATTAAAAAAATAATTTATATCTTATTTATGATACTATTCAGCGCCACTATTTTTTTAACTGGTTCCAGAAAAATATTAATTTATATTGCAGGAATATTTATCATGGATAGTTTGTACAGTTCAAAAAATATGAGAAAAAATATGCTGAAAATTTTTACAGTACTGGTAATATTTTTCTTTGCTTATATCATTCTCACGCAGAATTCCGTCATGTATCATACCATTGGAAGCAGAATATTTACAAATCTGAGCCAGGAGGAATCATCAAGCGAAAGAGCTATATTACGACAAGGCGCATGGAGATATTTTCTTTCCTCTCCGTTAATAGGAAACGGAATTGATACTTACAAAAATGTAAATACGTATCATCTTTATGCACATAATAATTTTCTGGAACTTTTGTGCGGCGTTGGGATAATCGGTACTTTGCTCTATTATAGTTTTTTTGTGTTTATAACCATAAAACTATGGCATGCAAGACAAAATAAACTGAATCTGCTTTTTGCATCGGTTATGATTATGACGATTATTATAGAATGGTATAATGTTAATTATCTTCAGCGGGGCGTGTTTTTTGTGTATGCTCTCGCATATTGCCAGTATTCTATTGAACAACGACAAAAAAATAATATTGGCACAAAACAGGAGCCTTTATATGATAGAACTTTTGAATTTGAGCAAAGAACTTTTTGAGCGCTGGAATGCAGAACAAGTACAATATTGCCATTGGAAAAGCAATGAGCATCTGATCGACGGTCTGAATGGCGATACGGATTTAGATATTTTAGTGGATCTGCATGACAAAATTAATGCAGAAAATACTCTTCTTTTATGTAAATATAAAAAATTCTTTCCACAATATGGTTCTAAGTATCAGGATGTAGATGAGTGGATTGGTTTTGATTCGCTGTCAGGTCGTTTGATTCATGTCCATCTCCATTATCGTATGATAACAGGACATAAAGGTTTAAAGGAATATGAGCTTCCCTGGGCTGAACTGGCGTTAAATACCCGCGTTTTGGATCCTCAGACGAGCGTTTATATTATGAAGCCTGATTTAGAGTTGATCACTTTATATACTCGTATAGGCCTGAAAGCTTCTATAAGACAGGTACATCAGGCTAAAAAAGGAACTTTTGAGCTTGCTCAGGATATAAAAAAAGAAATTGAATATTTAAAAAAACGCATTGACTGGAAATCTGTTGAATCCCATTTGAAAAGCATTTATGGTAAATCAGCGGAACAATTTTATCAAATTATAAAGTTGTCTGAAATAGATTCAAAGACATTTTTACAGCTGATAAATATTACGACTGATAATGGCAGGGAATACAGAAAACACGGAAAAATAATTTCAACAGTTCAGAAATACTATTATGCAGTTGTTTTGAAAAGTATTTCTTACGCCAAAAATGTACGGAAGCTTAATATTATCACCAGAAAAATCCGGTCGTCAAAGAAAGGTCTTCTGGTTGCGTTCATCGGTCAGGATGGTTCAGGAAAAAGTACTGTCACTGATGAAATTGAAAAATGGCTGACATGGAAAATTGAAGCTAAAAAGTTTTATCTTGGCAGTGGTGAACAATATCATTCGTGGAGAAAAAGATTACACAACCATTTATCAGTGAACAAAAATATAATTATTTCCTGCCTGTGTGCCTGGCTGACCGTCAGCGATTACGTGGCACTTTCCAGATCTGCCTTTCGGACGATTAAAAAAGCTCAAAAATACACCGGGAAAGGTGGAATAGCAATTTTTGACCGTTATCCGCAGATAGAGTATGAAGGAATTAATGACGGTCCCAAAATCAGAAGTAATTATCTTCCCAGAGTCACAAACTCACTCATAAAAGCATATATCGTTTATTGTGCAAACAGAGAAGAAAAATATTTAAATGCCGCTGTACAGATCACACCGGAAATCATCTTTAAATTAATTCTTCCTCCGGAAGTTTCTATACAAAGGAAACCAGAAGAAGATTATAACATTATTATTAAAAAACATGAGATTATTAAAAATTTAAAGTTTAACGATTCCGAAGTTTATATTATCGATGCTGCAGAATGCTATGAAAGTGAAATAATTAAAATAAAAGGACTGATATGGCAACAAATACAATCATTATAGAATTTTTTGGCCTTCCTGCATCCGGAAAGAGCAGATTGGCCGAAGAGCTCAAACAGGAATTAATCAGCGAGGGGAAGAAAACAGCTGTCTGGAAAGATATTACTCAGTCTTTTAAACACAGTACCATACGGCAAATGTTAGGCAGCATTTCTTTTGGCGGCGTTTTAAAGTATCTGTCATTTTTCTTGAAATTACCGTTTGTCAGGGAACGAAAATGGTACATGTACTGGTTTGCAATCAAAATCAGTTTGTTATATCGATATTGCAGATTATATTCAGATTATGATTTTATTTTAATTGATCATGGAATTCTTCAGCAGGCAGCCTCGTTGCAATGTGGAAGGCTGATTCAAAAAGGAATAGAATTTGAAAGACAATTTATAAATATTTTATTATATGAAAAAGATGTGGATTATTGCTGTAATTGTATAATTGATCTGAACACTGCACAGCAGCGAATGAAGATGAGAGATAGAAAAAATGAGGGACGACTCGACGCGATCACAGACGCGGATATGTTAAAAAAAATGTACGTAGAAGAAGAAAAAGTTTTTTTCTATATTCTGGAAACTGCGGTTGCTTCTAAAAACAGCTGGAATTTTTTGGATCTTGACATGAGAAGACCCACAGAAGATCTGGTGATGATAGTTAAATCTAGGATATGTCCGGAGTTATGAAGGTGAGAATCAAAAAAACACTGCAAAATATAACAGAAAACACATACATTTTTTCAGTAATTGCCAAGATAATCAGCATTATAACAGGATTGATCTATTCTATTTTATTTGCGAGATATCTGGGGCCTGAATTAAGAGGAACTGCCTCAATAATCTTAAATTATTCAGAAATAATTTCTTTGATCCTTTGTTTGGGTATCTATCAGGCATATCCATATTTCAGAAAAGAGAGAGAAGAATCTATATATATGGAATACATCAATTATGTATTTGGGCTCTTTCTGATTTATTTAATCATGGGTATATTACTGTGTCTTACAGGGATTTTTTCAATAAATATTGTAATATCTATTATTTTGGCTCCGGTTCTTATGGGAATTAAACAACTAAATTATGTTGTTTTGATTGAAAATCCAAAATTAAGAAATACAGCTAATATAAAGCTGGATCTTTTTGATATTATTTTTTTATTTCTTTTATTGATATTTACAAAAGCAAATTATAGCTTGTGCATACTTTTTCTCATTATAAAACATTTATTCTTCTTTGTTATTGCAATAGCTAATCTGAAAGTAAATATTTTTAAAATCCATCCGACACTAAAAGGAGTCATTCCCTATATTAAGTACGGCATTACTCCTATGATTACAGTGATTTTGATGGAAATCAATTATAAAGTTGATGTTATAATGCTGGAGCGTTTCAAAATTGCTGCAGCAGATATTGGCATTTATTCATTAGGAGTTATGCTGGCACAAAAATTATGGATGATACCAGATGCTTTAAAAGATATTCTGCTTTCTAATCTGGCCAAAGGAAAGAACCATAAGGAAGTCTCTAAAATAACCAGAATCAGCCTTGCAGTCACTATCTGTATGGTAATCGGTATGTCTGTCCTTGGAAAACCATTAATTTTTCTAATGTACGGTTCAGAATATGAAGATGCATATTTGATTACACTCATCATATTTGTGGGGGTAATTGGAATGGTATTTTATAAAATGGTATATTCCTATAATGTTGTAAATGGGCATAAAACAATAAATCTAATATTTCTTGCCGTTACAGCATCACTCAATATTTTAATAAATGCTGTTACAATTCCATATACAGGAATGTTTGGAGCAGCACTTGCGTCCTTAATATCATGTTCCATATGTGGACTTATGTTTTTGCTCTATTTCTGTAAAACGACAGGAACTCCAATACAGGAGATGATGTTTTTAACTCGTTTGGATATACAATTAATGAAAAGTATAATAAAAAGTGGTAAAAACAGATGAAAAAAATCAAAAGAATTTTATTAATTATACCAACAAACACCTCGGGCGGGGCAGAACGCGTGATGTGTCAGCTGGCAAATGAATTTTCCAAAAAAGATATCAAAGTATGTCTTGCTAATTTTGATTCAAACTCTGAATTCTATCCGATATCTGAAAAAGTAAAATGGGTAAAAATGGGATTGGAATTTAGGCGAAAACAAAAATGGAGGAAGATAGCAGAAGCGCCTGCTATAGAAATAAAAAGATTTCTTTTTATTAGAAAACTGATTAAAGAGTTTAAGCCGGATATTGTATTGCCATTTTTGGAAATGGCTGAACTACTGACAATTCCCAACTGCCTAACAATGAATGTACCTTTTTGTGTTTCTATCCGAAACGATTACAGTTCATATTTCTATTATATGAAACTGTTAAGTAAATACACTTACCAGAAAGCCAGGCTGGTTGTCTGCCAGACAGAAGCTGTGCGTCAAATGCTCCTCAAAACTGTCAAATGCAATACAGCAGTAATTGAAAACCCACTGGATGAAGCGTCATATAGTAGTAAACCATATACAGGAAGCAGAAGAAAGGTAATAATTAATGTTGGGAGATTGACACCACAGAAAAATCAGAAAATGCTAATTGATGTTTTTCATACCATTTCAAATGAATTTCCCGAATACAAGCTCCATATTTTTGGTGACGGAGAGCTGAGAAATGAGCTTCAATTACAGATTGACAAGTATGGTTTACAATCTCGGATTATTCTAAAAGGTATTGTACCAAATGCGCTAAAAGAGAACAACGATGCTGCTTTATTTGTAATGTCTTCTGACTTTGAAGGATTTCCCAATACACTGGCTGAAGCAATGGCCAATGGTATACCCGTTATATCCACAGACTTTAATACAAATGCTGCCCGAACACTTTTGAAAAACGGAGCATGTGGAAGCCTTGTACCTGTCGGGAATGAAAATGTTTTAAAAACAACCATACAGCATGCACTGCTGGACTGGGAACTTACAGAACAAAAAGCACATCGCGGATTATATGTAAAAGAACAATTAAATGCCGAAAAAATAGCTCAAGTATGGATTGATAAAATATTGGAGGCATCATAAATATGATATGGAACCGATTTAAAAATTTACTGCAGAAAATAAGTATAGCTCTGGCAGATAACGAAAAATATATACAGATTTTAAAGCGGGGGGGGGGTAATAATTGGTCCAAATTGTATAATTGATAAAAGCGCAGAATTTGGGAAAGAACCTTATCTTATTGAAATTGGAAAAAACGTACGGATAACAAGAGGAGTAAAATTTATTACACATGATGGCTCACTGTGGGTCGCCCGCAATCTTGGTCTGGTAAATAAAAATGCAGATTTCTTTGGAAAAATTAAGATAGGAGAAAATACAAATATTGGCTGGGATGCAATTATTATGCCGGGAGTGACAATAGGTAAAAACTGTATTATTGCAGCAGGAAGTATCGTCACAAAAGATGTTCCTGATAATTCCGTTGTTGCCGGAATCCCTGCAAAAATTCTGGAAACTGTTGAAGAATATGCGGCCAAAAAGAATCCTCTGTGTGTTCCAACTAAAAACATGGCAGGCAGAGAAAAAAGACGATACTTAATAGAACTATATAAAAACTTGTAACTTTTTTTTACACAATAATCGATAGGTTTATTTTGCATCATAAACAGGAGACCGGCAAACATTGATAACCGAAAGTAATACAACATGAAAAACCCATCCACCAAAACCTTCAACCAATCCTTGTATTTCAAATATTCCCTTCTTTTTGCTATATGCCTCTTCTTCACCCTGTCCGGATTTCTCTGTCATGGAAAAACTCTGGTCTGGCTGGACGACGGCATATCGCAGAATATGATTGAATTAAAAGCGGTCAGAAACTGGATTCATACTTCTTTTACTGCAGGCGCCGTACCTTTTACAAATTATTCTCTGGTTGAAAATCATTATATATTTCGCCTCTTTTATTGGGGAATCCGGGATTTCCTGGCTGTATTGCTTCCAGTTGAAAATCTCGTATGGGTATATACTCTGATGTATGTGATTCAAATGTATCTGTCCGGTATCTTTTTTCTGCTTTTCGGTAAACACAGAAAATTTTTTGACCGTGCGCTTCTTACAGGCAGTCTGATCTATGTTTTCGGTAGTTTTTATACGTTCTATTTAATGAAACAGCCGGTATATGCACATACGCTGGTTCTTGTTCCGCTCTGTCTTCTGGGGATCGAAAAAATACTGGAGAAGAAAAACGGGTTATTTTTTTCTTTAATGATTGGGATAACCGCATTATGTTGTATTACTTTTATTTATCCAGTCACCCTTATTCTGGCAATTTACATTCTGTTCAGAATTTATGAAACAAGAGAAAACTCGGAAACTTTGCTGGAAACTGTAAAATTATATGTCCGATCTGTCATCCGGATAATCATATGGTGGGGACTGGGTATCGCATTATCGGGAATCGTTCTTTTTCCTGTTGTCTCCGGAATCCGCAGCTCTTCCCGAATGGAAATGACGATTTCTACCGACTCGCTTTTATGGTATCACATCGAAAATTATAAATCATTTGCAGCTGGTTTTCTGGAACCGGCTGTGAAAAACACATGGGGAAATTACTTTGCAATTCCGGTTTTTTTGCCGGCGATTATGGTTGTATTAGCGATCGGCAAATTGGACAGAAAAACCAGAGCCGCATATCATATGTTGATTCTGTCTCTGGTATTATATCTAATTCCGCTTTGGGGACTGATTGCCAAAGGATTCGCAAATATCAGCAATTACTGGATGTTTGGTCTGGTCTTTTTCGCGGCTTATGCAGGTTCGGCAGCATTTTCATTCCTGGCGAGAGTAAATTCCGGAAAACTAATAGTGCTGGAAATATTTTTTGTATTAAATATATTCTATTTAATTCATTATGAATTCACTCATCCGGAATTTGCCGGTTATTCAATTTTCATTCTTATATTGGCGATGCTGTTTTTTATGGCGCTAAACAGCAAATGGCTTGAAGAATATACCGTTGTAAAAGAACGTTTACTGCTTGCCAGTGTATGCATCAATATTTGTTTTAACATGGGAATCCTGTCCTTTCCGTTTTCAGAAAGTTTTCTGGACACAGCACTTCCGCTGGAGAATTATTATGCCCAGTTTCCGGACAGCGCTGCGTCTGAGATAACAGATACTGGCTTCTACAGAGTTGATAAATATAATTATCAGGGTGAATTCAATCTGAACCTTCCCCAATGGTACGACTATCCGGGAATGAGCGTCTTCCATTCTGTGCTGATGAAGGAACCCTGTGATTACTATGTTGCCACAGAAAACAGGGGATTTATTATGAATAATAAAATCTCAGATCTTGACGGACGCGCCATGGCTCTTGCGCCTGCCAGTGTAAAATATTATCTTGTCCCGTCAGGAGAAAACCATGATCCTCCTTTTGGATTTGAACAGTCTGCACAGGGCGCCGGCGATCACAATAACATGAATATCTATGTGAATACAACTATGCTTCCGGTTGCATATACCTATCCAGGAGATGCTGTTTCCACAGACGCACTGGAGGGTTTAAACGGTCTGCAAATACAGGAACTGATGCTTCAGCATCCGATTATGGATAACGGAGCGGAATCTGTAAACAGGGCGGAAACAACTTCCGCAGAGATTGCTTATCAGATACATCCATCGGAAAATGCACGAATCGAAAACGGTCAGATTTACATTGAAAAAAATAATGGCTCTGTCCGTCTGCGGTTTGACCATCCGGACAATTCAGAGGTATATGTACGACTTTCCGGCCTGACGCCGTCCAGTAAAAACGTGATCTATACCGTTGAATGCAAAACTACCGACAAAACCGTAATATCCTACAAAAAAGGAGATTTTCACAAAATAGAAAGAAATTCCTGTCTGATGAATCTCGGCTATCAGAAAGATCCGGGAAGTATGGAATGCACCGTTTCCTTCTCCCAAAAAGGCGTCTATGACCTGAAGAATATCCAGGTTCTGTACCAGCCTATGGATCTTATGGATTCCTATATCGAAGAGCTGCAAAAAGAGTCGCTGACGGATATCACAATAGGGTCTAACAGGATTGAGGGAATGATAGATGCATCAGAAGATAAATGGATGTGTTTTTCACTGCCCTATTCTGCCGGCTGGAGGGTATATGTGGACGGCGCTGAGGTACCGACGAAAAAAATGAATTATATGTATCTTGGTATTTGGCTGGAAGAAGGCAGGCATCATATTGCAGCAAAATACAGCGTGCCGGGACTAAGAGCAGGGGCAGTTTGTTCCGGAACCGGCATATTCATCTGTCTGTTCTTATGGCTGCGTTCTAACAGGAGGAAACATGGAATTTATAGCGCACAGGATCAATACGTTAAAGGAATTAAGACAATTACCGCAGGAATACGGCGTCGAATTGGATCTGCGGGATGATCTGAATGGAAACTTATATCTTTCTCATAATCCGTTCGAGTCTGGGGAACTGTTTGAAGATTATTTAAGAGAATACCGGCATGGTCTGATGATATTAAATATCAAAAGCGAGCGAATTGAAATAAGGGCTATGGAGCTGCTGAAGAAGTACAGCATTCGGGAGTATTTTTTTCTGGACTCTTCTTTTCCGATGATTCATCTGCTGTCTGAGCAGGGAGAAAAAAGTATCGCTCTGCGGATATCCGAATATGAAGGAATGGATACGCTGAGAAATATGAAAGGAAACGTAAATTGGGTCTGGATTGACTGTTTCAGCAGGATACCTGTTTCTTCAAAAGAGGTGGACGAGCTTCATGCCATGGGTTATCGCCTGTGTATGGTTTCGCCTGAACTGCAGGGACGGCAGGAAGACGTTGAGGACTATGCAGCATATATAAAAGACAATAACTGGACGTTGGATGCTGTGTGCAGTAAATTCTATAATCTGAATATCTGGAAACAGTGCTGCAAAGGAGAATATTAAGAATGAATATTATCATACCCATGACAGGATATGGTTCCCGGTTTGTGGCGGCGGGATATCAAGAACTTAAGCCGCTGATATCCGTTCAGGGAAAACCGATCTTACAATGGATACTGGAAGGTATGTATCCGGGAGAAACGGACATTACATTCATATGCAGAGCCGAACATCTGAACAGTCGCCCGGATATGGAAACAACGTTAAAAACCATTGCTCCGACTGCAAGGATTGTCTCTATCAATAACTGGATCAAAAAAGGACCTGTTTTTGACGTACTGCGTGCGGCGGAATTTATCGACGATATGAAACCATGCATCATTAACTACTGTGATTTTTATATGACATGGGATTGGGACGAATTTCAGAAAAAAGTATTGGATATGGATGCGGACGGCGCCATTCCCTGCTATTCGGGTTTTCATCCGCATCTTTTGAAAAGAAAGAATGTTTATGCTTCCTGCCTGACGGATGAAAAGGATTTTTTACTGGAGATCAGAGAAAAATTTTCCTTTGAAAAAGATAAGACGAAAGCAAAACATTCTCCGGGCGTTTATTATTTCAGGACCGGCGCTTTACTGAAGAAATACTGTCAGAAGCTGGTCAGTTACGGCCCTGCGTTGAACAATGAATATTACGCAAGCCTGCCCTACAATTATATGGTAAAAGACGGAAGGAAAGTGTGGGTTCCGGTCAATGTAAAGCATTTTTGCCAGTGGGGAACGCCGGAAGATCTGGAGGAGTATCTGTTCTGGACGGAACAGGTCAGGAGGTTTGAACTATGAATATTGTCATCCCGATGGCGGGAGCCGGACAGCGTTTTGCAGAAGCCGGATATAAAGTGAGTAAACCTGTAATACCTGTGATCGACAGAAGAAGCGGGAAAGAATATCCTATGGTAATCTGTGCGACGATGGATCTTCCCGGTCTGAAAGCAAAAGGAGCGAATCTGATCTATATCGACAGAACCTTTCACAAAGATAATGGTGTCGAAGAAACAATTCGCAATCACTATCCGAAAGCAAGTTTTATTACGGTAAACAGTCTGACAGAGGGACAGGCCTGTACCTGTCTGCTTGCCAGAGCCATGATTGATAATGAACAGCCTCTTTTTATAGCCGGCTGCGATAATGGAATGGTGTTTGATCCGGTAGAATTTGAGGCCCTGACAAAGCAATGCGACGTGATTGCTTTTACCTATTCGCACGATGACTCGGTTCTTGACAATCCGGATGCATATGGATGGTACATACCTGATGAAGAAGGAAAAATACAGACGGTATCCATTAAAAAAGCAGTGTCGGACACGCCTACAAATGACCATGCGGTTGTAGCATCTTTCTGGTTTCGCAGAGGCAATATTTTTGTCGAGGCCGCTGAAAAAATGATTCGTGAAAATGACAGAATAAACGGGGAATTCTATGTGGATCAGGTGTTAAAGCATGCGTTGGAACTGGGTTATGACTGTCGGATTTTTGATATAGAACGGTACATAGGCTGGGGAACGCCTGTGGATTATGAAAATTATATGGCCACGGTCAGATACTGGAGGGCTTTTGTAACCGATAAAAGATTTATTCCTGAGGATTAAGCGATCGTTATGAAGAGAAAAAAACAAAGGATAAAACGTTTGGATCTTTTTATTATCCTCCTGGTATTATTAAAAGTTATCCTGATGTTTTCCTTTTCTTCGGATTATGAGAATCAGCTGTTTATACCGTTTGTGAAACATTTCCTGCAAAGCAGGGATAATCCCTATCATTTCTTTTACGAAGCGGGAAAGCAGAATATGTTTCCGTACCCGGCTGTGATGCTTTTTGTCCAGTCTGTATCCGGAGCAATAGCGGCCGTTTTACATGTGCAGTCGGATTATTTATTCAACCTGCTCTTTAAACTGCCGGGCTTTCTTATGGATCTGACAATTTTTTATTGTCTGCTCCATATGTTCCCCAACAAAACACGCTATATAACCGTATTTTATTTTGCGTCTCCGATTATTTTATACGCGGTCTACATGCATGGACAGCTGGATCTGATACCAACCGGATTTTTGATACTCAGCCTGTATTTCCTGGAACGGGAACAAAAGAACCATATGCTTTTGTCGTCTCTGATGCTCTCGTTTGCGCTGCTGTCCAAGCTGCATATCCTTGCGGCAGTCCCTGTTGTGATTCTGTACATTCTAAAAAGAGACGGACTGTTTGCGGTCGTCCGATGGAGCGTCTCTTTGTTTTTCATCTGCGCTGTTGGCATGTTTCCTTTCTGGAGCGAAGGCTTTATTCAGACGGTACTGTTCAACGCCGAGCAGTCGGCGCTTACAAAGGTGTGCTTTGATTTTTCAACTGTGAAAGTATATATACCGGTATTTGCCGTTTTGATTATATATTTCAACACCTGCAATCTGAACATGATCAACAGAAGTCTGCTCTTTGGAATTTTAAACAGCGTATTTACTGTATTTCTGGCTTTTTGTCCGCCCATGCCGGGCTGGTACGTCTGGATTGTGCCGTTTATAACTATATTTTTTATACAGGTGGATGAAAATAAATATAAAAATATGTTCATCTGTCTGACGATGAATCTCTTATATTTGTTTTATTTTATAAATTTTCATTTCAGAGAAGGAATCGTTGACCTGTATTTTTATGGTCAGGAGCTTACCTGGATGAAAGTGGAAAATGAAACTGCCAAGAACCTTGTGTTTACCCTGTTGGCTGCGACCTTACTC
The DNA here is from genome assembly GCA_951802115.1 of uncultured Lachnospiraceae bacterium. Classification (GTDB taxonomy): domain Bacteria; phylum Bacillota; class Clostridia; order Lachnospirales; family Lachnospiraceae; genus Hominiventricola. The sequence continues at coordinate 130,069 of CATOPL010000002.1, forward strand.
TATCTGGTTTATCTGATGTATCGGTTGGGAATCACAAGCAACTCCCTGTATAAGAGGAGGAACATTCCTTTTACGATTGCCATAGCCGGGGACAGCGGATCCGGAAAAACAACCTTGGTGGAACTGTTAAGCAGATATCTGGGAAGGCACAGTGTTCTTTTGCTTGAAGGAGACGGGGATCATCGCTGGGAACGGGGCATGGCGGAGTGGAAGAAATACACACATTTGAATCCCAAAGCCAATTACCTGTACAGACAGGCCGAGGATATAGAAAAACTGAGAACAGGAAACGGCGTCCGAAGAACAGAATATGATCATGACACCGGAACGTTTAAGAAAGCGAAAAAAGTATACTCAAAACGTTTTATCATCTTATGCGGACTTCATTCGCTGTATTTACCGCAGATGCGGCGAATCGCAGATCTGAAAATTTATATGGATGTGGATAAGAAGCTCAGATATTATTGGAAGATTCAAAGAGATATGGAACAAAGAGGATATTGTCTGGATGACATTTTGCAGCAGATAAAAAAGAGAGCTCAGGATTCGTCAAAATATATTGTTCCGCAAAAGGATCATGCAGATATTATCATTCATTATTTTGACCAGACGCTGCAGGATTACAGGGATAATAATCATGAGATTGTGCTGAGTCTGAAATTGACGCTGGATTCAGAGATCAATGTGGAACCTCTGCTCTCCATACTTGCGCAGTACAATGTTAATGCAGTATACGATTACAGTGACGACCTGAAAAAACAAATCTTAATATTTGACGGAAGCATGCTGCAAAACAAGACGATTCCCTATCATACGATTGCAGACCAGGCGGTAGAACAACTGGAAGAAATTACAAGACAACGTATTGAGTATGATAATGCTCTTGATGGAATTATTCAGCTGTTTTTGTTTGTATTAATCAGTTATAAGCTGCGCAAAGGGATAACAGATATATGAAAAAATGGTTCTACTATTTGTTTATTATAATATTGTTGACTTTACCGACATTACCGTCTTTACTGAAAATGTCCCGTCAGAATCGGGAATATGACTGTAAAGCCAATGGACAGATATACGAATTAGAGACGAAGCAACCAGTTACCGAAGAATTATTATTAAAAGACAGATTTACAAAGCTTGGAATTTGCTTTCAGATCAACGGAGATATTTCCCCAAAAAGCAGAATCAGAATTACTCTTAAACAGAAGGAACTTTTATTTTCCGAAGAATTCTATATAAATAAAATTAAGAGCGGAGCGCCCGTATTTTTTGATAACCCTGGCATTCAAAAAGGTGATTTTCTGCTTTCGATTGAATGCCTGGATTTATCGGAAGGCGAAAATATCGGTTTGTTATTGTCAAACGACACTGCATTGGGACAGATTTCTGATAATGGTTTTCAAAAAGGGAGCGCCGTCGCTCTCTCTGTTGTCACAGAATTTAGTTTTCCATGTATATGGCTCCAGACCGTCATGCTTTTCTTTTCTCTTCTGGCCGCTCTGTGTGTTGGGAAATTTTTGTTGCAATGCGGCAATACAGAACCGGAGAAAAAACAGGAACGGGTTATTTTTCTGGCGTGCATGAGCATTATCTTGTGTCAAATGTACTGCAAGTATCCAATAAGCGTGGGGGGGGTGAAGCATATTTTGAGATAGAGGGTTTATACTTTGGAGACGTCTACCAAAAAGGCCTTCGGGGATTTTTCACAGGAGACGCCGGATATCTTCCGGTTTTTCCCAAAGTGATCAGTCTGTTCCTTATAGCTATATTGGGTGTTTCCAAATATGCTCCATTTTTCATGCAGATCATATCTCTGGCTGTTATCGCAGGTGTTTTTGCTTTTTTTATTACAGAAAATTTTTCCGGTTATTTCAGCTCAAAAGTAAGATTTCTTATTGTGCTGATTATGAGTTGTACGCAGCTTCTGGTGACAGAGTCACAAATGATTCTGTTTCTGAACTTTTCATATTTTGGTATTTTATTAGCCGCATATATTTATATGCTCAATTTAGAAAAGAAAAGCGTGACAGGCTGGTGCTTAGTATCCGGACTGATGATTGCATCAAAAGGAACTTATCTGGTATTACTTCCCATTATTGCAGCAGTGATCCCCCTGTGCATCAGATGCAAAAAATATCGAACTCTGAAATATACGCTATGGTTAGAATTCTGTCTTTTGGTTCAGTTGATTTATGTATTTTTCAGTTCATCCAATGAAAAGGTGATCGCTGATACAAATATCAAATTTTTTATTAAACAGACGTTATCTGCAATATGGTATTACATCGCAACTGTTGTAAAAATTATTTTTTTAATGAATGAACACATAAATCCATTTGCTGTTTTTTTCTTTGGCATCTTGATTCTACTGTTTGTTCACGGGTATATCCTGGTTCTTATTTCCAGAAAAAATGCAAATGGAATACTGTTAATTTGTCTGGAAACAGCCGCCTTTTTACAGATTCTAATCAATCAGCTGGGAAATGAAAGAAGCGCAAAATTCGTCAATGAATCAGGTATTGGATTGAGGGAACTGTCAAGCACACCATTGTACACTTATGAAAAAAATGTTTTTTTCGTATATGTTTTTTTGATGATGGCAGCGCTGTTTTTAATTCATGAATTCATGACCCAAAAGCACCAAAGACGTCTTGGAATGATAATTCTTATAGGACTCGCAGCAAAAGGAATGCTGCTGCGTCCTCAGGATATGTATGTAGAAGACTCCATTGGCAACTGGATGGGATACAGCGTTATGCTGACGCAGTCGGATTATGCAATCCCAAATTATAATACTAAAAGATTTCTTATAAATAATTGCCGTATTGCATATTTGGGAGAAAAACAGCATCTTCCAACAGGTCCTTTTCGAGGATTGAGTGGGATAAGGGCTGAAGATATCGTCTATTTTGATGATCCAAACCGGAGGAAATATTGTCTGGATGAATCTATTGCCCAGAACAGATTGCTGGCGGTTTATACTCAAAAATTGTTTTTGTCCCAGACAGACGATATTTATTGTGTATTCAGAGATTCCAATAATCACATTGTCTGGAAACAGCCGGCGGTCACATCGGACATGCGAACACTTGCGGTGGGATTCATTCCTGACGCGCCCGTTGAAAATTGCAGCAGTTTTGAATTCCGAAACAAAAACGGTGAAATAATAGATTTACAGTCTTTCTGTTTTCTGGCAGTGCAATGAATGAAAAAGTTTACATATCCGCCATATTTACGGCTATAGCCTGGAGGAGTCAAACGGGCATACAGCATGTCCGTCTGAATTGATATCTGTAGAAATAAAACGACAGTTTGGAGATTATATGAAAATCAAAGGAGTTATATTTGATCTGGACGGGACGTTGTACGATTACGAAACGTGTAACCGCCTCGCAGAAAAACAGCTTATGGAAACCGTCTGCAGTCAGTTTGGTATTTCCGGCAAAACAGCGCGCACGCTGTTTTCCGAAGCCAAAAGAATTGTTAAAAAGCAGGCCGGAAATACTGCTGCTTCGCACAATCGTCTGCTGTACATGCAGATCTTATGCGAACTGCAAAAAGTCCCTCCTTTAGTCTGTGCATTGGATTTTTATGAATTCTATTGGAGTACAATGCTGGAAACCATGCAGCTTTATCCTTATGTAAAACCGGTATTCAAATTTCTGCATCAGCATAACTGCGCGATTGGGATTCTTACAGATCTGACCGTCCACATACAACACCGCAAGATCAGAAAGCTGGGCATTGAAAAGGAGATTGATTATTTTACGTCAAGCGAAGAGGCCGGCGCCGAGAAACCGTCCGATATCATATTTGAAAAAATGCTGCAGAAAATCCCCTGCGAACCTCAGGAACTTCTGATGATCGGCGACAATCAGGAACGAGATGTCCAGGGCGCACTACATGCAGGGATGCAGGCGATTTTATTCAGGCCCGATATGGATATTTTAGAACAAATAAAAGAAAGAATATAAAAATCAGAGAAGAAAAATATGAACAAACTAAAACTGAGCATTGTCGTTCCCTGTTATAACGAAGCGGAAAATATACCGCTGATACTGGAACGTTTTCAAACGGTCATCAAAGGCAACAACATAGAAGTGATTCTTGTGAACAACGGATCAACCGATGCTACCGATGAGATTTTACAGTCTTTGCTGCCTGGCTATCCGTTTGCAAAATCTGTAGTCGTTCCTGTGAATCAGGGATATGGGTATGGAATTGTGCAGGGATTAAAACAGGCTGACGGAGACTATATTGGCTGGACGCATGCAGATATGCAAACCGACCCGAAAGATGTGATAAGGGCGTACAGGCTGATTTTGAAAAAAGCGGATGAACGGCTTTATGTAAAAGGAACCCGCAGAGGAAGACCATGGTCCGACCGTTTTTTCACCTGGGGAATGAGTGTTTTTGAAAGTATCTACTTTGGTATGCCCCTGCGGGATATCAATGCGCAGCCCAATATATTTCCCGGAGATTTTTTTGAAACCTGGGAAAATCCGCCGTCTGATTTTTCACTTGATTTATATGCGGTCTATACGGCGGCCAGAAGCGGGCTTCGGATCGTAAGATTTCCCGTCCTGTTTCCGAAACGAATACACGGAAAGTCCAAGTGGAATACGGGGATCGTATCCAAATACAGATTTATCAGAAGAACACTGGAATACAGTAAAAATCTAAAGCATTCACTGAAGGAGCTTTGAAGGAGAACAGCTATGCAAACGTTTATAAAGATGTCAAGATATGCAGGGATGAGAGAAGATCTTGTACAGGCCGGAGGCGGCAATTCCTCTGTAAAAGTATCGGAAACCCGTATGATCATTAAGGCTTCCGGATACCAGCTGGCCGATATAACGGAGACGAAAGGATTTGCAGTTGTCAATCCCGATATCATCAGGAAATCTTTCCAAAGTCCGGATTTCCTGTATAAAATGACAGAGAAAGAAGGTACGGCCCTTCTCCGGAAAGCTTTTGTCCAAGGAGAGAAACCGTCTATCGAAACCTTTCTCCACGCGTTTTTAAATCGTTATACGTTACACACGCACCCGATTGTGGTAAACGCATTAACGTGCAGAGAGAATGGAATGTCGGTACTGCAGGAACTTTTTCCCGGAGCGCTGATGGTTCCCTATGCAACGCCGGGGGCAGAACTGGCGAAAACATACTTTGAAGCTTATCAAAAAACAGCTCAAAATACCGACTCAGTATGTGAAGTGGTATTTATGCAGAACCATGGCTTGTTAGTCAGCGGCAGTACGGCTGATACTGTCATCAGAAAAACAGAAGAGATTGTGAGAACCATCGAGCAATATCTGGATTGCAATATGGAGGCGTATCATACGGTAACCGAACTATGGACATACTTTCCGGAGAAAATAATCTGGAGGGTGACCGATCAGCATATATATGCAGCGTATGAAAGCTTTGGCGGAATATGGAAACATACATTCTGCCCTGATTGCGTCGTATTTCTGGGCAGGAATATATTAAATTCCGAATACGAAAATCTGGCTGCCGCCCTGGAGAGTTTTATCGCTGATTACGGGCGCCCGGCGGTCATCCGACTGGGAAAAGAGTTCTATTTAGTTGCAGACAGCGTCCAAAAAGCCATGGAACTGCAAAGTATTTTAAGCTTTAGCGCCCAGGTCATGATGCTGAACCAGGGACAGACATGCAGATTCCTGCCGGATGAAGAACAGAAGTATCTGCTTGGGTGGGAAGCGGAAAAATACAGAAAACAGCGATGAATATCTCTTTAGAAGAACTGCCGCCATAATTCAATCTGATGAGCTTTCGTACAGACGGCATCCATCTTCATGCCGTGCTCTTTTAACCAGCTTGCATATGCCGGGATCTCCTCTCCTCTTCCCTGCAGTTCCGGTGATACAAAACAAAGGCGGTAACCCAGCTGCTTTAACTCTTTGTATTCCTGAGGCCCGATGGGAAGCTTGGTAAAGCAGTCCACCCAGATCCAGTTTACTTTTCCAGCCATATTTCTGGCAGTATCCAGGCCTTCAAACTCGGAAATGCGGATTGCCGTATTCTTTTCTCCATGACTGCTCAATAAAAAGATCATCGGAAAAGAGCAGTCCAAAAAGAAATAATCTTTCACTGCATATTTTTTCAGCAGCTCCAGTATGTTCCATTCAATTCGCTCGCTTTTTATATTGAGAATCATCGTGCCATGATGATATTCTTTCAGATATTCCTCAAAATCCTCCCCTGGCTCAAAAGGATTATGCTGAATATAAATTCTTCCATCCAGGGAATCTCTTAAATCCAGTTCCACTCCGTACTCCTGTGGCAAACTTCTAAGTTCTCCGGCAGAGTTGACTCTGTGCGCAATATATTCCATTCTTCCAACCTCCTTTACGTTACTGTCTGTCTGTACTTTTCCGCGTCCCAGTTCAGAAGATCACTTTGTTCCTGTTCCGGCAAAAAGATACATTCTGCCTCTTTGTTCATTTCCATGACCTGGGCGCTGAAGCTGAGAACACTTTGAATCTCAAGCGCTTTTTTTACACGGTCCGCAGCTATATAAAGTTCTCCTTTATAACATATTAAAACGGGAGTTCCATATCTGTTTTCAAATTCTTCTTTTTGTGCCCTGTCTGCTTTGTCGTTCAAATACAATATTTTTTTTCCAAGAAATACCACACAATCAGGACAAAATGTATACTGCCATATGGAGCCGCGTCTGTGATATTCCCGAAGCACATTTGCATCGGTTACCCGCCATATGATTTGGTCTTCGAACATTTCCCATATTTTTGTTGCGTCATGGTATGCACGAAAGTCTGTTTTAAGAAAACGTTCAATTTTATCCGTTATCTCTTCGGTTTTTCTGATTACCGCTTCGGAAGTCTCACCGGAAACGACCAGTCCATGGTTTTGCAGGAACACGACATCTGGTATTTTTTCGTTTTTAAAGTCTTTTTTATACGAAAGAACATATGCTCTGGCGAGTTCTGCGCCCGGTGTTGCATATGGCACAAGAAGCGCCTGCGGAAACATCTTTTTCAACAGCTCCATGCCGCCTTTTCGGCAGGTGAGTGCATTCACCACAATCGGATGTGTATGCAGCGTATATGTTCCTGAAAAAGCATGCAGAAAAGTTTCTATGGATGGCTTTTCCCCCTTCAGAAAAGCTTTCTCCAGTATCTGCCGGCTGTCTTCCTCCGTTATGGCAGCAATATCTGACGTTAAAAAATAATCGCGAATGACAGATGGATTTATCCATGCATATCCGGTCGTTTCCGTCAGATCTGCCAGTGAAACCCCGGATGCTTTGATGAGCATCCGATCACTTGAAATTTTGCAGGACGAATTGCCGCCTCCCGCCTGAACCAGATCTTCCCGCATTCCCGCATATTTTGATATTTTTATAAAGTCTTTCATCGCTCCCTCACATTCTAATAATTCTGAAACAGGTCACCCATATTTTTGCTTTGATGAGCTACTTTTTTTGCAAAACGACAGAACATCCACATGCGAAGACGGACGGAGCCAGACGCACCAAAAACCTGTCAAGCTTTTCGATGGCAGCAGCGCATTTGTCTCCCATGGGAATATAAAAAGTCTTTGCGATCACTCCTCCTGAGAGGAGAAACAGAAGACATTCATTTCGCGTTCTTTTTATGATTCTGTATGCCGGAAACTCATCACAAAATACCCCCCCCTGCAGAATGTGCAAAGAAAAGGAGCTTGGGGACAGAGCAGTTTGCAGACCAGGGATCTGACGGGTTATTACAAATGGTTTCTCTGTCAAATACATTTATGGCATCCGACCATCCTTCATGCCTCATGATTCTTAATACGGTTTTCATCAGCGTACCAGTATAAATGTCTTGAATGATAATTCTTCCGCCCGGTTTTAGTTTGGGATTTACATGGTCTAAAAAAGATGCCGGATTGGATAGATGATGAATCATATGCGAACACACAATGACATCAATACTTTCATCTGAATAATCGATATTTAAAGCGTCCACATACTGATCAACCCATTCATGCCTTGCAACGTCAGTCAGAATGAGTTTTTTGCTTTTTATGAACTGTTTTGACAGGCCTGCTCCGCATCCCAGTTCCAGTACGGTTTGATCCGTCGTCCTGATATAGTTATTCATCCAGGAAAATCTTTGTCTGAGCAGATGATACAAAATCCTGTTCTTTCCGGTCAGAAAATATTCTCTTGCCGAAACAACATTGCCTTCATTTCTCATTCTGTTCTTTTCGTGTTTTGGAAAATATTTGTTTTTCAAATCCTTTATCCTCTTTAAAACTATGTTTCAATTCCCGGCTGAATTTTAATGTCCGCTTTATAAACTTACATCTGGATTTCAGACCATCCGTATTCCATTTGGACTCTCCGTGTATTCGTTTTGGAAAATCCACTGCAAATCTGACCACCTTTACTCCCTGCCTTTTGGCCATGTATAATGCATATAAATCCAGAGCAAAATCATATGGAGGATTTATCCATGAATTAAAAAAGTCCACCGGGAATATATTAGGCTGCGCATTGATATCCCAAAGGGGCGTTCCAAAATAGATGCTCTCAAATAACCCCATGCCTTTGGTGAATAATTCATCAAAAGCAGGGCGTCCTCTTCTGAAACCTTTTACAAAAATCTTTTCTTGCTTTCTTTTTTGAAGAAGGGCATACGCCTTCACGATATCGGCCGGATCGGTCTGCAGATCTGCATGCGTCCATCCAATATAATCCGCATCCGCAGATTTCAGCCCCTGCAGAATCCCATAGCCGTATCCCCGATTTACCGGAACAGCGATGCTTCTTGCAAACGGATATTGGGGAACCAACTCGTCCATCACCCTGGCTGAACGATCGGTAGAACCATTGTTTACCAAAAGAACCTCAATCTTTCTTCCTCCAATTACCTCATGAAATCTTTTGAGAACCAATGGAATATTTTCTTCTTCGTTATAACAGGGGATCACAACTGCCAGCTTCAAAACATCACCTCTTCTTTACACTGCGGATAAGCCAGTTGGTCGGAAAACCAAAAATATCAAGTGACAATATACCTGTAATCACAATCGAAAGGATGGTCCATAGGAGATAACCGGCCGGAGAAATGCAGATATATTCCGGTACTCTTGCGGCAAACACTAGACTTCTGACCATGATATGCCAGAAGTATATTTGCATGGTCCTTCTTCCAAGAGTGGTAAGTCCTGGAACTCTTTGGGATGGAATAACTGAGAGCAGTGATAACGACACAACAATAACTACTGCGTAGTAAATCAGTTTGACGATTATCCAGATCGCAGACAGTGTTGGATATACACGATTCGCTCCATATAAAAAAGCCATTTTTGAAATGCTTACACACCCGTTTCTGCCTAGTATTGTCACCAGAATATATGTCGCCAAAATACCCCCCCCCGCCCACGAAAACATTCGTTCTGATTTCAGAACTTTTTCTGTCTTTTTAAAATCCAGCATAGATCCTAAAAAGTAAAAAGGATACCAGGATACCATTTTTGCTATTGCCATATAGTTCATCAGCGAAGAATCATAACATGCGACACATCCCAAAAATACGGAAACCGTCAAAACCATATGTTTACTGCAGTCTCTGAACAGATATGTGAGCAGCGTACACATGGCGATGGTCAAAACAAACCAGGGAATCTTTGTCGCTTTGAAAAGATAAAAATCCTGTACTTTACCAAGCAGTACATGATCTACCACAATCAATGCAGCGTTATAGAGAATCCCTGTTATAATCAGGCTGAGAACCCGTTCCCGGACTTTTTCATGGCGGTGAAAAAGACCCGAAATAAATATAAATAAAGGCATATGAAACAAATAGATACCATTATAGATTGCTTTGGATATCTCATCCTTTCGCAGCATAAAATGAGCTGCAACCACTAACAGAATCAATATTCCTTTTACATTATCCCAGTAATGCTGCCGTTCGTTCATATACATCCATTCCTTTCACGTATCTGACAGCCTGCATACCAACCGATATCGCTCCGTCAATATCCTTTCTCTGATTGTCACCGATCATTAGAGCTTCTTCTGGCAGCACGCTTAATTTTTTCAGCATCCGTTTAAAGATTTTCCTGGATGGTTTTTCTTCTCCTGCCTCCTCACTCGTAACCAGGCAGTCAATTTTTCCGGACAAGCCCAGTGAGATGATTTTTCTGTATTGAATATGTGCGGTTAAATCGGTCAGAATTCCTGTTTGTATTCCTCTGTTTCGCAGAGAGCCTATAAATGGATTTACATAATCAAATAATTCCATTTCCCTTAACATCGTGTCCCAGTATACATTGTAGAATTCCAGTGCGTATTTTAAGGGGTCTTTTCCGAGCTGTTCGCATACATTCTGCATATATAACAGACGATTATGCGATGCGGCAACTTCCGCTCCCAGGTTTTCCTTAACCTTGATTTTTGCTTTTCTGACGGTTTCCTCTGCGGCTTCATAGGTGAGGTTCAGATTGGCGGAAATCATTCTGTACAGATGATATTCTGCAATCGCATTGCACCGGTCGTAGTCATACAGCGTATTGTCCAGATCAAATATGACTGCTTTTATCATCCCTGCCATCCTTTCATCTTTTCACTGATCATAAAAAGTAATACGATCTGGATCACTCCCTCCACATCCGTACCCCATTGGGGATAATAAGTGAAAAAATCCTCATATTGCGGAATATTAATTTCCGCTATTTTTTCAAACTCAATATTCTGCAGCAATTCCCTGCCATCAAAGGTAATTTCCTGATGCTGGAAGTCGTCACAGATTTTTTGTTCCGGAAAAACATGATATATCCGGAAGGATGCAAGCAGCCGTTCAATGTTCAGGTTTATATTGATTCGAAACTTAACGCTTAATTCTACTTTGTGATGCTCCTGGAAGGCGCTTTTGAGCGTTTTATCAAAATAGGTAATCACCAGATCCGCATATTCTTTTTGGGGATAGATGTATTTTTCTGCGTCAGAGATCCTTTTCCTGATCTGAGCAATAATCTCTTCCTTTGAATATCCGCGGGAGGAAACGTCCCGTTCAATCTTCCAGAAATTGCGAAGTTCGTCGTCCGTATCCATGTAAATTTTCAGATCCAGCTCTTCTCTGAGAACAGGAAGATACAAAGAATGCAGCCCACACAGCACGATATATTTTCTGGTGTTTATCTTTCTGCGCTCTGTAAACTCACCGGTGAGATGATCATATTCCGTCCGCAGCACATAATTCCCTCTTTTTAATGTTCGAATATCTTCTGCCTGCCGGTACAGAAAATTTGCCTGTGGATCCAGGGCAGTGACTTTTTGCCAGTTTTCGTCATTTCTTGCCCATCTGTGGTCCCCGTCTCCTTCAATAAACAGGATATCCTTTCCACTCCCAAATAAATGTTCGATTTTTTCCAGAAGCCGGCTTTTGCCTGCGCCGCTGTCACCGGCTACGCCTATCACAAAAGCGTTTCCTTTTCTTTGATACAGTTCGTTACTTGCGATTCCAAACCGATAAATTTTACAGATGATGACTCCGAGTGCAGCCACCATGACCGAAAATACAACAGACCGCAAAGTGGAATTATGGCTTTTCAGCCACTGGAGGCTGTTCCCCATGAACACAATGTCTGTACAGTCTGTCCTGTGCAGAAATATAAAATAAATCAGGTACACAATATTAAAAAATACATAGACCATCATGGTCTTATATTTATCTTCCACAACAAATCCAAAGTAGAGCGTATAGAAAGGTACTGCCCACAGATACCATGCCGGCATGGGAGAAATGCAGATGAGAAACACCGTAAACAGTAATCCCAGCATGGAGATCAACAGATTCTTGTTAAAATAGTTCAGCTCGAATATATTAAGATATACAAGCAGCAATACCACAATCGGAATCGCCAGCCGTACAGCACCGTAATCAAAATGAACGGCGGTCAGTGAGAACTGCTCTTTATTGAGCAGCACGGTCTGTATAAATCCATTTCCCCAGAATGGAATACAGGAAGCGATCACAATCAAGGCAGACCACACATGATATTTTATGGATGTCATATAATTCTTTTTCTTGGCCATATAGAGAAACAGGATTGGCACTGCAGCCATGATATGAAATTTACATCCGATGGAAATTCCCAGAAAGACCGCATAAAAAGCAAGGTGATACTTTTTCTTCCAGTTCAGCAGGTGATATATGGCAATCAGAAGAAGTACGGTCGGTATGATATCCAGCTGGCCGTGCATGCACGTACTGTATAAAACTACAGGGGACGCAAAATAAAACACGACTGCATATTTAAACCGGACCTTCATTTTACAAAGGATCATGAATCCGGTCAGATCAAAGATCAGGAGCGGCAGTTTGAATATAAGATTCTGCCAGAAGACTCCTGCGGGAGATAACAGCCCTAAAATCCCCCCCCCAACGCCTTCAATCAACAGCATAAACGGGAAATATGGAAAGGATGCCGGCAAACCGTTTTCGTAAAAAAATTCATATGGATTTTCTCCTGATAAAAATACCTTCACAAACGGAATAAACATCTGATCCTGATAATCCGATGAAAACAGTCCCATGAGAATCAGCTTGAAAACCAGAAGCACACCCATGATGACGCCTATATTAAAATTTACACGATGAAATACCGTTCTTTTCATAACAGCTACTGTAAAAACCGCTTCTCCTTATTATAAAATCCGTTCCAGTATTCAAATGTTTTCTGATACAATTCGTAATCCTCTGGAGTTCCCCAGCCAATATACCGGTCAATCTCAAATACTTTTGCCCGGTATCCCAGATCAAGCGCATGCTTTACCGTCTGATCCACATAAAATTCATTGCGAATGCGATCGTTTTCCCGGATCATTTTTCTGGCAGCCTCAACAAAAATACTGCCTTTTCTGAACCAGAAAGTAGCGACTACTGCATGATCTTTCATGGGCTGACTGGAAATCGCCTTTTTGATAGACGTTCCCACAATATTTCCATGCTTGTCGACTTTCATCCAGCCATATGCATCCGGATTCAAAAGTACAGACGTATGATTTCGGTATGTAAAAACGAGAACATCGGCTTCCTTTCTTAGTGCATGGTACCGGTCTGTATTCATTTCCATTCCATTATCGCAGCCTGCGATCAAAAGCTCTTCGTCATTGTCTATCAGTGCTTCCGCCAGCAGACAGGTACAGGCCTGTCCTTCTGTAAGATGGTCTGTCGTGAGAAACCGGGATTGCGGAAACCATTCCAGAATGCATGTTTCTGTTCCGTCCTTTTTATGGAACTCCCTGTCTACGTATATTACATTGGAACCGCCGCTTTTTACTCCCGGCAGGTCAAGCGTTGCACAGACTACCATCGGTAACGGTCTTCCGGTCCGTTTGTCAAAAGTCGGTATGGCAGGCTTGCTTACGGTATATCCAGCCTCAGAAAAACGGCTGCCGGCCCCGGCCATTGGTATCAGTATATTCATCTCTGTATGCCTTTCATTAATTCAATCCAGTATACGGATTCTGCCATGTCCTCAGGGGTTCCCCACTGACAGAAGTAATCAATATCCGTTGGAACCCAGACGCTTAGTCCGTCTCTTACCATAAAGTTGTAAATCATGCTGGCGTAATATTCTCCGCTTAATTCCTGTCCTGACCGCACCAGCTGCCGCGCGTACTTTTTCAGCAGCTTTCCGCTTCGAAAATAATAAGTGCCAGGAGAATGTCTGGCTCTGGTTTTGTCTTCTGCAAAAGAATATTTCTCACGTATTTCGACCAGATAATTCTTCTTGTCGACCAGACAGGAAGCATAGAAATTTTCCGGCACCAGAAGATGCGGATGAAAGCCTGTATAACAGGGAACGCATCCGTCGCATCCACAAAGAAGCAGGTTGTTCTTCATCTGCGGCCAGTTCCATGACATGTAAAAATCACAGTAATTGATGATACAGGGGCCATCGTCGTCGATTGCATCGGAAGCTCTTAAAACATCGAAGACAGGTCCCTTTTTGATCCAGTCCTGTACGGCGAATATTTCGGCAGTGGGGGCAATTTTATGTAGCTGTGCCCTCATACCGGCTATGGAATCCAGGTGCTCCTGCCGGCATACGAACAGAAGGTCCTTTTCTCCGGGGTATATTCCATCCACGATCCACTGGAGAACAGGTTTGCCGGCCACTGGTATCAGGGGCTTTAATTCTCTAAATCCGGCATTTACAAAACGGGAACCATAACCCGTCATGGGGATAATAATTTTCATAAACAGTCCTCCATTTAAAAGATCAGGCGGTATATTCTGTAGGAATCTCCGTCACAGGTAATAAACCTTTCAAATAAGTCAGAATTCTCCATTCTCTCATAGTCGTCTGAGCGCACCAGAAGATAGTCTGTATCTGCAGTTCTCATCACATCAGCAATTTCCGCAACATCTTTTTCAAACAATCCGCGTACCGGCTGATACCGTTTATACCATTCTCCAATCTGCGACTTAAACGATGGGATCACTTTGGGATTCACATAACAGTTCCTTTCTGAAATTACCTGCATCCATCCGGAACTGTTTTCATCGCGCGGATCGGCCAGAAAGCTCTCCTCAGGAGTTGTCTGCTCGTTTAAACTGCGGGCCAGCTGCCCGATATCCTTACCACAGGTGTTCACCAATATTTCGGAAGGCGAAAGTATCGTCGGTTTGTTGTCAGAAATCTGCCAGAGCTTTTCATAGGAACAATAGATCAAAAAAACAACAGTAAATGCAGCTGACAAAAACTTCCATATTCGTCTGTTTATTTGTTTTGTTCTGTAAAAGCCGCCGGTTGTATTCCATAGCGATGACTCTGCGAAAGTATTTTGCCCAGATAACTGTTGATTTGTATTATCTTTATCCGGCGATAATGATATATTACCTCTCCAAAATTCCTTTCGGAGAAGAAATATACAGCCAAACGTACCCAAAAACACGGGTATGGCATAAAAACCCATAAAGCGCGCCGTTCCTGCAAATAAAAGTAAAAAAACTCCAGCTACCGGCTTATGGCGTGCAAAAAAGTTCTCCGCTGTTTTTATATGCCACACCAGTGACAGGACCGAGACATACTTAAAAAATTTCGAAAAATACATAGTTGTAATCACGGGAACCTGTAGTTTCTCTATTCCGATATACATAACTCCAAGCGCTCCCAGCCATACGGTTGAAAACAATAAAATTTCTATGATAAATTTTTTCAAATGTTCTTTTTCATATAGAAACAAATAGCCAAGACGGAAACATGCCGGATATAAAAGCAACAGGAATGATTTCAGTATTGTGTCCAGGCCCCAAACAGAAGGCTGTAAATGATGCGGATGCCGTAGCACGGCATAAATATCAATAAATTCTTTGCTGGCAATCGTTAAGGGATCTGTCAGCATATTAGGTATTATTGTTATAACCAGAATTGCAAAGCAAAAAAGAGCGCATCTGTTTTCTTTGATGAGTAATTTTCTGCTGGAAATAATCTCCGTCAGCAACAGGAGAAAAACGGCGGCAGCTCCATATAAGCCTTCATGGACATGAAAAACAACCGCAAGACCGAGAATACACCAGGCGATATTAAAATACTTTTTTTCACCTACAACAAGCGCAATCGCTAATATGGCAAGCGCGTAACCCATCCCTATTCCGATGGTCGCTGCCGGAAATGTATCAAACCCTGCTATTTTTCCGCCGACGCTCTTTACAAAAAACAGTGCGACAATCACGGCATATGGTATTTCGTTTTTTTCCGATATCTGAAAACTCAGCACTGCTGTGGCAACAGCAAGTGTAAACACGCCGATATGCAGAAAGAAATACGCTGTCTCAGCCCAGTTTCCGCCGTTTAATTTCATGAAAAGAGCAAAAAGGGAATCCAACAGATATCTTGGTGAAATCCCATTATCAGAGAGATATACATTGGACACAAACAAAGAAGAATCATATGTATGAATCTGTCCCACCGCATAGATAAAATTATTCGACTTTAGCTTTACAGGCAAATAAAACAAATAAACCGCCCATGCTGATAGTAAAGCCTGCACAAATTTCACTCTTTTATCTGCGGGATTCAAAATATCATGCATATCAACCGTTCTCCTTAATAAATAAACGAATTTTAATTATGGTTTTAAATCATAAATATAAATACTGTTCCCAGTCAGTGATTCGCCGCTTAATAAATATTTTATTTGCTCCCTGATATTTTTTAAATCGTTTGCCTTGTGGTTGATACCCTTTCCACTGACGGAATAAATCAGTGGATATGTGTTTTCAATGCCCTGGTAAATCATATTTTCTGCGGGGTAGAGCTCCGGTTTGGCAGCATAACGTTTTTTATAAGAAGAACTGATTACCAGGTATTCTTTATCAGCCAGTTCAGGAACCACTGTCACGGATCCGTCTTCTTCCAGTACAAAGCAATCATGCTGGGGCTTGCGAACTGCAGTGTGCAGGGGCGTATAACCTTCATAGATACTGTTATCAACCGTTATGTCGTTTGCCGCGCAGTATTCCATTGCATGAACTCTGGTATCCTCTTTTAAGCTGTGAACAACTATGGATACAGAGGTCAAAAGAATACTTGTCATACCGATAATTCCTGCTGTTGCAACCGCAAAACGGATTCCTGAAGCAGCGAAACGATTTTTTATATGCGTTCTGCACTGCTCAAAAAGAAACAGAAAACCGGCTGCAGCAATCAGCACATATGCAATATACATTGGAAATCCCCAGCGCAGCCAGTGAAGAGGCAATATGCTGAGTATCATCCAGTACCCTGCATTCAATAACAAAGGCAGATATTCTTTTCTATGACTTCGAATCAGATGTGCGAGGCCGCAGAAAAAGCATATGGCGCTGACATATCCGAAGGAATTTACCGCTGTCGTAAAATAATAGTTCATATTTCCAAACAGCCCCAATCCGTCGGCGCCCAAGTGCGCGGTACGCGCTTCTCTTTCAAAAATGCCGATCAGCGTATGGATATCAGTGAACAGATTGGGAGCGGTTATAAACATGGTAATCAGTATAATCCCTGCGCACTGAAAGCCGACGGGAACTATCACCCGGTGCTGCTTGAAAGTAACTGCCCGATATATAACAATATACGCAATATAAAGCGTGATAACGGCAGCCGGATACTTGATTGTGATCGCGATTCCTGTTAAAACGGCAATAAAGTATAATGCCTTCATGCTGCCGTTTTCCAGATAATTCAGAGATTCATATGCGATTACCACGAAAAAAAACGTTAAAACAATATCAGGCGTCGCGTAAGCGGAATGCTGTACAAAAATGTAGGAGAAGGCAAACAAACCGGCGGTGAGAATCTGGATAGGAGCCTGCAGACGTTCCTCCTTTTTAAACATTTTTCCCGCCAGCAGCGCGCCAAACGGAATAAGCGCGCATCCCCAGAAAACGGTATAAAACCTTGCAACGACGTAAAAAGCTCCCGGATGCAGTTCAAATGCTTCGTAGGCGGGAATACGATACCTCAAAAACGAAAAAATCTGAAATAAAACTGAACAGCATTTGATTTCAAACTGATCAGGACGGTTATACACATAAGATTCCCAGGAATGTCTGGACAGCATCTCTATGGCGCTGTCCACAATGGTGTGTTCATCTGGATGAAGCTGACAGGGATATCCCCAGAAACAGCAGAGCGTACGTAAAATACCCCCCCCCAAAGTGATAAACACAATCATAATCCACGTTCTTTTTTCCGACATAAAATTTTTCATGAAATAAATCCCCTTATTTTTTGTTCATAAAAGCTTTCCAATAAACGGAATATGCTTCATGATCCATGTTGCGGCAAATCCCGCCGTACAGGCGACCAGGATCCAGATCAGGCAGGCTGGCAGACTGTGCAGATACGACTGCAGGAAATCGAATATTTTAACGGTTGCATGTCGGTAAATCTGTTCAAACAAATATACGCCGAACGTCAGAGAACCAAGTAAAGAAATTATTTCTGACACGCGGCTGTCAGGCGGATGTTTCAAAAACCAGAATTTAACCGCATAAAAGACAGTTGCCGCCGGTATGAAAGTAAAGGCATTCAGAAATGTCTGACTGGAATTTTCATCTCCCATGTTTAGAATTCTCCAGTTATAATGTGTCAGCGCACAGCAGACAACAATGGCGACGAAGCTGATGGATGCTAGCATTACAAGCTTTTTCCAGGTATAGGATTCTTTATTTAATTGATTTTCCAGATAATAGCCAAGTAAAGGATAAAATACAGTTCTTTCAGTAATAAACAATGAGAAACGAGGATTAAGAGAAACCTCTCCGTGCCAGAGAAGAAATTGTATAATATCCAGGCATTGCATTAGAAAATAAACCAATATGATGTATTTAAAGTCCTGATGATTTACCCCCCCCCCTGACAAATTTGCGCAGCAACGGCAGCATTAACAAATACGCCAGGTAAGAATACAGGTACCAGTATGCCGGAATTATCTGACTGGAGTATACAGTTCTGATAAATTCTGCGAAAGACGCCTCTGAAAAACTCCATTTTAAGGAATACATATAAGAAATAAACGAGCATACTGTCAGGATGAATAAAAACTTAAAAAAACGATTTTTAATTACATACGATACAGACTCTGTTTTTGGAAGCAGCAAAGCTCCAGAGATCATAAAAAATAAAGGAACCCCAGTTTTTATAAAAACAGCCAAAAACATATAAAACCAGTAAAATGGAGAATGATGCGCGACAGTAAAGAGAAGAAATCCTCTGGTTCTTGTGTGATTGAATAAAATCATAAATATTGCCGCAATACGTAAAAAATCCAGATAGGTTTTTCTGTTTTTCATCAGGTTCCTTTCTTTTTCTTTGATAAGATGATGCTCTTTTTGATTTTGCGAAGTTTCTTTTTCCACTCGCTCAAAATCAGATACCTTGCACCGGCTGTTTCGATCGGCAGACGGTCTATAGTTGTAAAGTATCGTCCTCTCAGCAGAGGCTTTACAGGCTGCTTTTTCACAGACGGATTTTCGGAAAAAGCTCTTTTTGCATCTACTTCTTTCAACCGGATTTGATCCCTGATTGCTTCCAGCAGGTCTTTCCCTTTTGCGGAGTGGACAACAATCAGGGAAGTTCCTTTATCGTCGTCCATTTCCGGCACAGTCCGTCCGATTCCCCAGAAATCCGCGATTGTGAGATCCGAAACACGGTTAATTTTTCTGAAGCTGCAGGAATAGCAGGAAGGCCTCATAGAGATATTGTTCAAAAAAAGCTTCATATACAGATCTTCTGCATGTTCTTTGCGGTAACAACCGCCATTTTCAAACTGTATGCTTAGTTGATATTTCTGCCATCCGAAATTCTTGTTTCTGAACTGCACGGCGCAGGCAGAATCGTTTGCCTGACGTTCCCGGTATTTCAGATATTTACGCCATGTTTTCGGCGAGGGTACGCCATGGCAGATAAAGTCCATACAAAGCAAATACGGATAATCCTTTTTTAAAAATTTTTTCAGTCCTTCAATCTGACAGGGAGCGCCAACGAAAAGAACCCGTCTTCCTTCCTCCAGATACCGTCTGGCTTCAGAAAAGCAATTTCCAGGATTGCTCTGCATGTATTTTGATCCCAGCAGCAAGGACAGCTCATTTTTATTTTCAACGCTTATATGATAAGCGGACCGGCAGTCTTCGGCCAGTCGGACTCCGAATACAATTCCGCCTGTTTTAAGCACCTGCTCCGCCACTGTGAAAAAAATTCCTCCGGAAGAGCTCATCTGTCGTATTTCCTGATCCAGACAGTAGGCCGCATATGTTGACGGACAGAAACCGGAAGCGTTTTGTTCGTGATTTTCGCGTGCAGCGGATATGACGGACGTGTGTGGGTTCATTTGGCGACTGGCGTGAGAGTTCAATATCGGGCATACCTGTCTGCAGAGATTACATTCTATACAGGTTTTGGCATTCACGGCCGGATAGATAAAACCTTCCTCGTCCTCTTTCATAATAATGCATTTTTGAGGACAGATATTTACACAGGCGCTGCAGCCGCAGCACTCTTTTTTGCTTTTTAATTCGATCATTTATATATCCCTTTTTGGCATATCTGCAGCTTCCAACATTGTATCCGTCTTCCGCGGCGTATATGCTCCGAACATATTTTTAAACAAAATAGTTATTAATTGACTGTTTCCTTTAAAAAAACTTATTTTAGTAGGTGTTTTCCCGGTTTTGGGATATACTCGACTGACAGGTATTTCACAGGCTTTCATTCCCAGCTGAGTGGCTCGTACAGACAGATAGGCCAAAAGCTCATATGTCATAAATATATCGCGTAAAGGCTGAACTCTTTTATCATTCAGGTATCTTGCAGAATATGCCCGATAAGCGTTCGTTGTATCTGTAAAATTCCGGTGTGCCGTTAATGAGATAATCGGTGCATGGATAAGCCTGATCGATATCATTCTGATCAAGGGCGTGTTAACTGCTTTACCGCCTTTAATAAAACGGGAACCCTGAATGAAGTCATATCCTTCTTCCAGTTTTTCAATAAATAACGGAACATCTTCAATACTGTCTTTGTTATTGCCATCAATAGTAATAATCCCTCTGTATCCCCGTTGAAGAGACCACCAGATTCCCATGCGAAGCTGAGCTCCTTGTTTGCCAATATCCTGTTTAACCAGCAGGCTATTTACATGATACTGTTGAATACGTTCAATACTACCGTCTGTAGATCCACCATCGCATATAATGATATCCGCATAGTTTGATACATGATACTCCGCGGCTCTGGCAAGTTCTTTTAAAATCCGGTTTCCTTCATTGATTATCGGAATCAGTACTGCTGATCAGTGCAGAGCTTTTATCAGAAACTCTGTGGACTGTTTCCTTTTCTTATTTAAGTTTTTTTCAAAACAGTCGTATCTGGAAAAATCCATTTCGATGTTTTCAAGACCGGAAAATTTTCGGTCTGTCATATCTGCAATCTCTAACAACGTATCAATTCTGGAATTCATATGTTTTCTGTCAAAAACAATAAAGTTTTTATGATAAAGCAGGGAAAAAACTGTGGCATGAAAAGAATCTGTACACACAATGGCCGCATGATGAATCAGATAAATAAATTCCAGCGGACCGATCCCATAATAGTCGGCTTGTTTATGGTCTAAAAGATCAATTATTTTTAAATTCTTTTTTACACTTAAATCCTGTATGAATTTTTCTGAGTCGGCAGTTTTGGTTTTTAAATTATAAGACAGAATATAAGAATATTCTTCTGTTTCAAAATCCGGTCTCTGTTCCCGGCGTTCCCATTCTTTTGCAGTCAGCAGCATTGTTGGATCCAGTGCCAGCAGAGCGTCGGATCGATGGATCTGTTTCAAAAATTCCAAAGCTCTTTTTTCTCTCACTGAAATATAATTAAAATCGGACAAGTAGAAGGAAATACGTTCCAGATACCCATTCGGCAGATCGTTTGTACCAAAGCTGGCCGCATAAGCTACTTTTTTCTCTCTCTTCACAAACGGCAGAAATTCAATATCTGAATTAAACTTCATATCCGGGTTCCAGATCTGATCGCTGCCGCAGACATAAATGTCATAATCGTTTTTAAATGCCCGCGGAATTTGGTCTTTTATAACTATATATGGACTCCATTTGATATAATTTTTGTTAAATCCCAAAAAACATATTTTTTTCTTTATCCGTGGATTTTTTATAAAAAAATTCAGAAACAGACAAACCTGTTTGTTTGCGGCTATACCTTCCATTATCTTCAGTAAGACCGGAAAAGTACGCAGTATTTTACTATCTCCGGTCAGGTTTCTGACCGTTTCCACCTGATGTCCAAGAGCGGCGATTGTTTCCTGAAGCGCTAGATTCTGCAGGCGGTTTCCAAAATTACTTCCAAGCGTGATTGTCACAATACAGACTTTTTTCATTTACTTCATTTCCTTTTTTGTTCCTGCAATCGATAGGTCTGGCGGATGTACAGTATGTCCGTTTGGCTGCTGCCGGAGCAGGGCTGCGCAGCTTATTGCCCCGTTATTTTGCAGTGGATTTTTTGACTAAATTAAGATAAATCCGATAGGTTCCGGTTACAAACAGCAGTATGATATAAATACTTCCAAGATAAAGCCCTTTCACAATTACTCCTATCCAGATATTTTTTATATGAAATGGAAAAACCACAATGGACAGAAGCAAAATCAGGTACATCATAAGATGCACTTTCATATCCTGCCAGAAACGTCCGGGCCTGTGCTTAAATCCGTGTTTAACTAATACATAGAACGTATGAACGGCAATAATGTTGTATGCGATAGTCACTCCTATCGTGAGGATATACATACTCCCGCCGATCAGACCCGCAAAAATACCAGTAACAGTTAACAGTGTATTTTTGACACTTGTCTGAAATAATAATTTTGAATCGCCAAGGCTTAAAAAAACAGCAGGAGCAGATACATAGATCATCTGTGCAAAAATGGACAGGCTGAGTATTTTGAAATACGGAATGGCGTTTGTCCATTTTGTTCCATATAAAATCAAAATAATTTCCTCAGGCGCCAGACAGCAAAACGCCGATACAAATACACCGGAAACTGCCAGAAATGAGAATACGGAAATTGATTTTTCATAAATAATTTCACTGTCATTCTGATAATCAGATAAAATCGGTTGCAGTGCCGGGGTCACAACACTGGTCAGATTGTTGATGGGATAAGTCATCAGCTGATAAGACTTACTGTATATTCCCAGATAAAATTCACCGAATACTTTACCAATCAGCAGATTGTCCAGATTTCTGGAAAAGTAATTGACAATACTGAACCCAAATTGATAAGAGGAGAATCCAAGTACTTTTTTAATGCTGTTCAGACTGAACCGAAATTTAAATTTAGTTTTTGCAGTCGTTACATTCCACAGAAAGGCAATCACAGAACTTATCACTGTCTGAAAAACAAGGGCGTAGATGCCCCATCCGCAATATGCCAGAATCACAGCCGCAGCGCCTGCGCCTGCAGATGAAAAAACAGTTCTGACCGCAACTGCCAGGAACTTTTTCTTTTTCATCAAGACTGCTTTGGGAACCATGTTTAATGTATTAAACATTACGGAAACAGCCAAAATTCTACCGATGACAGAATATATCGAATTGTTATAGAAGACAGCAACAAGACAGGATAGCCCTGCAAAGACTGCACTTAAAAGCAGACTGAGATAACAGGTGAATGAAAAAATATCCGATGTCTCTTCTTCTGAAAGTGTTTTATCCTGTATTACGGCGCTTCCAAACCCCATATCTGCCAGAATATTAAAGAAGGATACAAAAACAGTGATAACAGCAACTACTCCATATGCTTTTGGATCAAGAAGTCTGGCCAGGATAATATTTAACAGAAGCTGTACAATAACCTGTGTATATTTGGAGCCAGCATTGATCAGCACTGCTTTTTTCATGGAATACGTTTTTTTCTCCATAATCGTTTTTCTGATTTATAAGTGGTCTGGTTTCTGCTTTTACCATAAAAATTTCCGACAGCAATGTAAGCAGAACCGTCAGGAAATTTCAACGGTCCAAAAACAGGAAACAGGCGGTTCATAATTTCGTTTTCTGTTTGAGGTCAAGAGTCAGCATGGCACAATAAGTTTGAGGTCCTAACAACTGCAGCCAAGTTTGAAGTGCAGGAACAGGAAAATGTGGGATTCAAAATTATTTTTAAATTCCCGAACATTGCAAACAATACAAACCATTTTGCACTGTAGATACCTGATTCCGTCAGCGTGGCAAAGAAAAACGCGATCAGCGATATAGTAAGCACTTTCTGTATTACTTCATTCCTATAAAGATAACTGTTGTGCACAAACATAAAAATCATGGCTGCAATTACAATAAATGTAAATATTCCGCCGCACAGCAATACATACAGAAAGAAATTATGTGCGCTGTAACCGCGGCCTGACGCCGTCTGGATTACTTCAATTCGGCGGATTCCATATCCCCATATAGGATTTTTCCCAATATACTCAATCGCAGCGTCCCAGGTAATTGTTCTTCCTGTAAAGCTTGCACTTTTATGAAACAGCATTCTGAATATTACTTCAAATTTCTCCTGTATTCGAAAAACTACAATACCGAAATATATGAATATCAGAACAGGAAATACTTTATAAAAGCAGAAAAATCTATGCCTTCTGGAAATACCCAGGAACAGGCACAGTAAATACAAAACCCATGTAATGATTCCTGTTGAAGAGCGTACGGTCAAAACACAGAATGAAATCATCATCAGCTGACACAGAAGCTGCCTTTTGATTTTTCTGCCGGGCTTCTGATAGCAAACAATCAAACCGCATGTAAATAACAAAATTGCCCATTCTATAAATCCATTTTTTATTCCCAGAAAATACATTTTGTAGTTTTCAGAATTGCTGTTTAAAATCCCGTTGGGAAAAAGTATACACAGTAAAAATTCCAGAAGCATCAGGCAGGACAAATATTGAAACAGCAGATAAATACTGCGTTCTTTAAACCGATACAGTGCAATTTCAACAGCCATGGCTGCAATGATGCATTCAATCATTTTCTGAAAACAAAATACAAGGCTTTGATTGTTTAAAAGGGTAGACACAGATAATACTCCGCCGTATAAAAGAATCAGCCAGCTAAAATGAGGTCTTTTGAGCATATTGATATACTGGAATATAATAATGACTGCAGCCGCCATTTTCATGACAAGAAATAAACGGTCTGTATACGGAAACATTTTAAAAATATCCGGTTCAAAAATTGCTGCCATACAAAAAAGATACAGCCATTCCTTTTTTCGGACAGATATTGTATACATGTTAAAACTCCTTTATGTCAGAACATGTTTGAATCTTCAAACATACATTATACCCAGTCAACAGAAAATTCTTTTTTCAAATTCCCCTTAATTTTTCTTTTGCCCACAAAAAACTCCAGCATGCCGCGCAGCCTGGTCTGATATTTTGTTTTTTTTCCATATAAAGAATGATTTTCACCTGTTCCCAGCACATATACGGCGCCTTTAAACGGCAGAGGTTTCAGCGGCCGTCCCAAAGCGGCACAGGCCGGAACAACTCCGCCATGACGTTTGCGGATAATCCATTTGTTTGCGTCACAGTTGGCAGTCATGATATCCGGATAACAGTCAGGCAGATCATCCACAGAATAGTTGACGATACATGCTGATCCGCTTGAAAATTTGGGCAGGATCTTCATATAATCATCTCCGGCAAAATAAACATATCCGGTTTTTACATAATATCCGTTTTCATCCGGATGCTGGTTAATAAACTCCGCCATGTGACAGCTGATCAGATCATCGGCATCGACCATCATTGCGTAACCGCCTCCCAACTCGCGAAGTCTCATCGCCAGCGTATGCGTTTTATAACCTTTATCCACCATTTTCTCTTCCTGCGTTGCCGGTATCGGGGCTTCTTTTTCACTTACCTGGATAAACTCCACCCGGTCATCATATACCTTTGTGAGCTTTGGAATCTCGTGGCAGGCGACAAGAATCTTAAAATCCGGATCGGTCTGGTTATAGCAGCTCCACAGTGTTCTGTTGAACAATGTGGAGACCATTTCCCAGTCTTTGGCTGCCTTTTTACTCATAAGTGGAATTACAAAATAGATCATTGGCTTTCCCCGCCGGATTTTTCTGCCGGTATTTCTTTCCCATAATATTTCAGACTGCAGTATTCTGTCACATCGATATTTTCCTTCAATATTTTTGCAGGAACTCCTCCTACTGAACAGTTGGACGGAACATCATGGATGACAACTGCATTGGCACCGATAATGACATTATCTGCGATTGTGATATCCCCCAGAACTTTAGCTCCTGTAGAAATATACACATTGCTGCCGATCCGTGGATGGCCTTCTTTATTCGAACGGCCTCCTGTCAGTACGTTTGTTCCGATCACAACATGATCGCCCATGGTGGTTTTTTTACTGATCACACAGCCGATTCCTCCATAAAGGAATTTACAGTTTTTCCCCAGTTTGGCTTCATATGGTATGGAGCTGTTATGAAAGAAATAGATAAGACCTTTGATGAGTTTGGGGAACAGAGGGATATGATGGACATACAGCCATCGTTCTGCCAGATATAATTTATATGCATTCATAACTTCAGACCCGCCTTTCACAATATCTGACTGCATCAATAAATCCCTGATACATGTTATCAATACTGACTTCCTGGTCAAATACATCCAGACAAGCCCGGGACATTCTCTGCAGTTTTTTTTCATCCCGGAGCAGCTGAATCATATAGTCTTTTAAATCTGTTTCGTTCTCAGCCAGATAACCTGTAATACCATTTTTCATATAGTAGACTTCCGGCGCATGCGTACCTTGCAGAATGATTACCGGAAGTCCCCAGAAAAGCGCTTCGTTCATGGCCAGTCCAATATGCCCGGGAGTACTGAACACATCCCCCATTTTATAGATCTCATGTACTTCAGAGCCGTATTTTTCACCCAGATAGTAGAGATTGGAATGTTGGTCGATCATTTGCTGATGTTGTTCTGAAAATCCAGGACCTACAATGACTACAGCTATGTCATCCAGATCTGCAAAAAGTTCCATTAGCAGATCCACACGTTTATAGGGCATCATTCTGGAAATATACAAGATAACCTTGTCTTCTTTGATTTGGTATTTCTTTTTCGTTTCCTCTTTATCCGGAACTTTTTCCTTGTCAATATCAGAAAAATCCAGGGTGTTATAAGCCACAAACAATTTTCGATAATTCTTTTCTGAAAAGTATTTTTTCATATCCGGAGTATAAGTAATCAGCGCATCGCATTGATTATGCACAAAGTGGAAGATCATATTTTTTACTTTGTGATCCGGTGTTTTAATATTAATACCATGATTCCAGTAAATAACAGGAATCTGATGCAGCCGGCAGTACCAGATGACCGGAAGCATAATTTTATCTTTCAAATGTAAAAAAAGAATCACAATTTGCGGATGCAGTTCTTTTAATTTCTGAATATATTTTCCGACCGAAAAAGGAAGCTCATATTTTTTAAATTTCAGTTCATAATTCACATCCTGGAAGAAATTGCTTAAAACCTGAAAATCATAGCCATCTTTTAAAAATCTGTCATAAAAACAGTTATATATTTTTTCCCGGTAATGCAAAACATCATTTGAAATAAGCAGCACTTTTTTCATGCTTTAAATCTCCTTACTTGTCAAAGTATCCGGTGAAGAATTTTTCATATCCATCCAAAAGTGCTTTGCTTGTATGCTCCCAGCTTAATTCTTGAATCACGCGGTTACGGCCAAAGTTTCCCATCGCTTTTCTTTTCTCAGGGTCTTCCAGCAGACTTACAATTTTTTCTGCCATATCCTGTGCATTGTTCTGCTCCGCATATAAGGAGGATTCCTGCGCTGAAAAACGTCCTTCTGTCAGATCAAACTGAACAATCGGTTTTGCCAGCGCCATATATTCCAGTATTTTATTCATGGTAGATTTATCGTTCATACTGTTATAAGTATCCGAGTTCACACAGACATCTGCAGTATTCAGATAATCCAAAAGCTGCTGATCTGAAACACGCCCGGTGAATTCCACACAGTCGTCCAGCCCCATTTCCGCGCATATTTGTTTCAGCAGAGCAACATGAGGTCCTCCGCCGACAATTCCCCAGAAGATATCATCTCTTTTTAAAGTTTCCTTACAGTACCTGGCGGCTTCCAGAATATATTCAATTCCTTCCTGCTGTCCGATTACCCCAAGATAGCCTACCATATATTTTTTGCCGCGTTTAATCTGTTCGACAGGCTCCTGTATTTTCAGTCGTTCCAGATTGGGACCGCTCCGCAAAACAATTACTTTCTTGGAGTCCATCTTTCCGCGTGTAAGTGCAATTTGTTTGTATGATTCATTTGTCACAAATGCGAAAACCGCGTTTTTATAAGTCTGTTTCTCAAAAAAAATCTGACTTTGATACATCAGCTTTTTTATGATGCCTTTTGTACCGAACTTTGCTTCAAACAGCTCCGGACAAATATCATGGTGATCAAAAACAAACTTTACCCCGTGCTTTCGGAATTTTTTTGCTACCATATAAATATTATCCGGCGGATTGCAGCCATGAATCACATCAAAACCTATGGTCTGGTAGATTTTTTTGGCCAGTTTGATTTCTGCACGGAGCGCCGCGGAATATTCACGCAGATAACCGACTGCGCCATTGCCTTCAGTTGGCAGGTCATGACGAAAAATATGGACTCCATCTATCAGTTCTTCTTCTGCCGTGTACCCTTTTCCTTTCGGACTGATCACAGATACGGTATATCCGTTTGCTGCCAGCGTGGTTGCCTCCTGCCACACACGTGTATCAAAAGGAACGGGGAGATTTTCAACAATGATCAGTATCTTTCGGTTCTTATTGTTTTTCATATCGGTTATCCTCAGAGCGTTTATCTTCAAAATATATCGTGGTTATCATTTGTTTGGCTTTTGTTGAAACTACGACTTTCTTAGACATAACAAGTTTTCCGTAAGACGGAGAAAGCATCTGGTCTTCAATGAAAATTCCGGCTTCATCATCCCCGGAAAATTTGAGCAGACAGTTTATATATTCCAGAACTATTTTTACAGCAGATCGTTCAGTTGCAATCCGTACATTCGGCGAAAGACAGAAGATTATATCTTTGCTTCCATCCGACGTCATATCATCTATGATTTTCAGCTGATTTCCTCCTGCATATTCCAATGTCCTTATGTGAGCAAACGGTGCATAACCGTCATGACAGGCTTTCACTTGAATCATTCCGCCTTTTTCCTGAAAATCGAGCAGCCTGCATTCTGCTCTTTTCCCCCATAAAAAGGGGCCTCTCATCTCTGACTGATTTTTCCGGTCAAAGCAGACCGTGTTATGATTTTCTGTCAGCCGAAAGTAGTTTCTTTTTGCCAGATTACAGTGATAAATATAGGTGCCCGGGTCCACAAAGAGTGGTTTTCCATCCATATAAAGCTGAAAGCTTAAAGCGTCTGCATGCCCGTGGGCTGCGATGCTTCCAAAGCCTAATGCACCATGATCAATACCTGCTATCATTCTCCTGTCATTACTTCTGACGATTGTGACCCCGCCATTCGGGTAACAGGTATATTGCAAAGAACGGTAGAGCGATTTACGATCCAACATGGACCACTCACTGTCGTTGAAAAGCCAATACAGATTTTCACACGCTGTCTGTCTATTGACAGAAATATATTTTTTGGGGAGCAGAAAGCTATATAGTCCCAATATATATTGACAATAGTCCGTTCCGCCATGCAGATCCAGGATTTTTCCTTCATCGTCATCGCCAAATTCAATGACTTCCCCATACGATCCAAGACAGTCTGCCAGGTAGCAGCACATTTTATCAAGCATCTGTTCCCAGCCGTCAGGTATTGGTATATCATTCTTGATCAGCAACCGTATCATCAGCCCCATAGCTTCCATGTAAAAGGCCTGATAATGGAGCGACATTTCTTTATTGACTCCATCAGAATAATTCTGAATCTGAAGCTCCCGGGATAAAATTGACAGAGCTGTATCAATCCATGATTGTTGCTGAAACAAAATACCTGTCTGACCGACAGCATATGCTTCTACAATTAAATGATTATTTGCCGATGAATAGCGTGAAAAATGACGCGACACATATTCGGTCATATTTAAGATGCCGTTTTTCAGTTGTTCTAAAAGTGTTTGAGGAACATCCTTTGCCGCACTTAAAAAACAATAAGTATAACACCAGCTGTTTGTCCGAATTGCAATCTCCATCACACTGGTCCAGGAGATTCCCCATAAAAACGGATTTTTCTGGTTCCAGTCAGAAAACAGTTCCTGCAGCTCTTCAAGATATTTTCTGTCTCCGGAAACCAGATATGCCTTTGCCAGTAAGGCAAATTGAAAATGACGGTTTAATTCCCAGTTTGTTCGGGCGTCTCCGATGTCATCACGCTGTTTATAATCCAGGGAATAGGAGAATATCTGCGGCCATTCATTCAGAGTCTGAAATCCGGCATGCCAATGGTCTTTGTAGTCTTTATATGCATACTCTCCGAGCAGAGGAATGTCTGTATTCAGAGAATATTTCTGATTCTCAAAATTCAGGAACAATTTCTTACTGTGCGGGACAAGCAGATTCAATTCAGGATCAAACAATTCGGATACAACGGACATCTTTTGCCCCTGAAAACGTTTCTTTTCCTCAAGCTGAAGTCTTTTTTGCGATATTCGCCAGATAATTTCCTGAATGCTCATCGCTTTTAAACGCTGCACCAGCCACACAATGCGGGCCATTTCCCGATACCTCCAATGCCCAGATTCTAAAATTCAGTTGTACTCATATCATGGGACAATGAAAGTTTCTGTGCAGGATTATGATTGATATTTCCCCAGCTGATTCCTTCGTAATTTCCTTCATAATCAATTTCCTGATACTGGCGTACCAGATCGACAATTACTTTATGAGGATACTTTTGAGGAATATCTCTGAACTCCTCTTCTTTGTTTGTTACGACCAGAACATCACAGCAATTTACAACTTCATTTAAGTCGTCAGTTATGATCTCATGTAAATGCGGTAATTTTGCCGCAATAAAATCTGCGTTTGTACCTGTCAGTTGAGAAATGCGGACATTTTTGTCATATACATGAATTTCATAGCCTTTTCCTATTAAAGATTCCGCCACATCAACGATTGGGCTGCATCTTAAATCATCTGTCCCAGATTTAAAACTCAATCCAAGTATACCGACTTTGCGTTTTCCCTTGCTTTCAATGATGTCGATCGCATTTTTCTTCTGTAATTCATTTGAAGGATTAATTGCATTAATAACAGGTACATCTATATAAAAATCATGTGCCAAAGTACGCAATGCTTTTGAATCTTTGGGCAGGCAGGAACCGCCATAAGCAAATCCCGGTTTAAAATAATAAGGAGAAATATTCAACTGCTTGTCCTTACAGAAAATCTCCATCACTTTATGGCTGTCAATTCCCATTGCTTTGCAGATATTTCCTATTTCATTGCCAAAGACAATTTTCAGGGCGTGATAAGTGTTATTAACATATTTCATAATCTCCGCCACTTCGATATCGGTAGAAATAAATTCTCCCGGAATATCTTTATATAATTCTCTGAATTTTTCCTCTGCAATCTTACTGTCTGTGCCGATAAGTGTCAGCGGAGGATTCATATAATCCTGTACAGCCGTTCCTTCCCGCAGAAATTCCGGATTGGAAACAACTGTAAAATCTGTTCCACGGGTTTTTCCTGATGCTTCGGCAATGATTTCACCCACTTTTTTGTTGGTTCCGGGAAGAACCGTACTTCTGACAGCGATAATATGAAATTCTTCTTTATCTTTTAATGCTTCTCCAATGGCCTGTGAAACTTTATAAATATAGTCCAGATTCAGATGACCTTCTTTACTGCTGGGAGTACCTACAACGATAAAAGAAATATCCGAATTATGTACGGCATAGTGATAATCCATCGTTGCTTCCAGCATCTTATTGTCATGTGCTTCTTTGACAAGTTCTTCGATCTCCGCTTCTATAATTGTCGGTCGTCCCTGATTAATAAGATTTACTTTATTTTCTGATATATCATTTCCTATTACATGGTGTCCCATTTTTGCGCAGCACGCTGCACCCACACAACCAACATATCCAAGTCCGAAAAAACTGATGTTCATAATAATCTCCGTTTCTTTGAAATATTACTTTCTATTATTGAAACTCTGTCGAAAGTTCCTGTCTGATGTATCACACAGATTTTTATCTGAAAAAAAATGAAGAAGAATATCTTTTTATACCCAAGACATCACTCCTTCAATGTTTATTTTAGTCACTAAATGCCCCCTTTAGCGACTTCCTCCGAAAAAGCCCGATAATCTGTGGTTTTTCAGTGATTTTTGACCAGGATTTTGACCACATATAAATGAAATAAATTTAGTTCTGTAACGGGCCTGTGGGAGATGGAGGGGGCTTTCTATTTTTCTCAATATCTGTCATAAATAGGGTCGTTCCGGGGTCAGGAAAAGCTGATATTTGCTGAATGAAATTTTCAGATGGTAAAATATGCAGTTTGTAGTACAATGTATGTAATATGTATGGAGGAATGCGAGAAATGGTGTAGAATAAAAAGACAGAAGGGGAGGGGAAGAGATGGAGGAGAGAGAACTGCTTATCGACTATCATGCGGATGGATTTTATGCTACCTGGGTACGGAAGGAGACAGATCAGTTTTATTTGCTGCGGGTTACGAAAAATTGTGAAACTGTTGCAGAGAAAAGGATAGACAAAGCAGCAGTCATGCCGGTGCCTGTTTATGTACCCGAACAGTTAAATACGGAAGACAGGTACGAGTTTGCGCTGCAGGTAGTTTCGGAAGAAGCGGTGACAACATGTAATATTTCTTCAGGTATCAAACTGCTGTATGGAATTCTTGAGCGAATTTATAAAAGGATTACCAAAGACAGGATATTGGTTTTGAATCAGGACTTGGTCCAAAATGAAGTTTGGACAGATGCATGGGAACAGTTTTACGGAAAAAGAGAAATTACAATTCTGAATGTTCAGGAACCCAGGCTGTCGGTTCAGGAAGAAAGGCTGTATCTGAAAGGAGATGGAATACAGTCTGTTTTCTATGTGGAAAGGACAGAAGACAGTGATCCAAAGTTGTGTCTGCAATTTGATTTTGGGGATTTACAGCAGGAAATGGAGCAAAGATCAGAACAGGGGACATTGGTGCTGGCGGATGTGTTTAAGGAGACGTCAGGAACAGAGCTGTTTAAATACACGAAAGAACTGGGAGCTTTTTCTCAGTTAAATCTGCTGCAGGTTTGCTCCAGATTATATTGTGGACGAACGGTACAGAAGGAAACCTGTATAGAGCTGGGACCGAAAAATGCATCATTGATATTGTGGAAAAACAAACTGGAATTGCAGAACTGGTCTGTTATATGCAGAAAGCAGACGATGCTGAGGGAAAAAGATACCATACAGATCAGCAGTGTATCGATTCAGGGTGAATTTTTGATTGGATCGGAAAAACAGGCAGAGATATTGGTGCATATTGGGGATTCAGACGTGTGGAGTGTATATCTGAACTGCGGAGAAGGAGACTGGCTTGTCGCTATTGCCGAACTGGTTGGTTTTCCGAAAGAAAATATAGAAGAAATGGTCTCTTGGCTTGGAGAAAAAACCGGAGATTTTTCGCTTGATACAGCTGTATTTACTTTTTCAGTCTCACAGAATTGTATAACCGGGGCAGAATTTTCATTAAAACAGAGGAAAAGCTGTGATCTGTTTCATACGGGGCTTTGCTTGAAAGACTGGAATATATTCATAAATATGATAAAAGGTACAGAGTGGATAAGCGCAGTTGTTCTGGCAGGTGAACTTGGACTTGGCGGCGGAGAAGATGCCCCCGGGATTTTTGTGACGGTGCCTCTGCAGGAAGGGTGCAGGCAGGTCAGAGTTAGCAGCAGGGAAAAAGGAATTGCATTGCCTTCTTTTGAAGAACTGTTAAAAATTGCAGGGATTGGAAACGGAGAAGAGCTGATTCCCGATGAATTGTACAATCTGAATGATTACAGAATCAGTCAACTGGAATTTGTCGTGGACTTTGACGTTCAACCGCGGCTGGCACAATATAATTTAGAAATTTCAAGTCAGAAAAAACTGATCTTTGCAATCGGAAATTTTCAGATCCGGATTCACAATGTGTCTCTTGGAATTAAAGGAAGGGATGAGGAAGGACCATATATTGAAGGCAGCGGGACTCTGATATTTCAGAAAATAGAATGCAGGCTGTGTCTTAAGGTGGATTGCACATCAAAAGCATTACAAATGTCTGCGGTATTAAAAAAAGATGAGGCTGAGCAGATTCAGTTTGATGTGATGGCAGACGGGTTTGTAGATGAAAATCTGAGATACAAAAATCTGCCGCTGCCGGAAGGCTTTGATGTACCAATCTTTGAAGAAGCGGTTCTGTGGGCAGATACAGGGAAGCAAAAGTATGCGGTGAGCGGGAAGCTTAAAAATCTGGGAACCTGCATTTTTGCGACGTCTTTGGATGTTCAGGGGAAAATGGGATATATCCTGGCGGCAGTAGCCGACGAAAACTTTAAGTTTGCAGAAATTTCCGGATGTCTGGCTTTTATGGATTCTGTTTTTCTGATTCGGACCGGCGGGATTGTACTGTCTGCATTAACTGGGAGGCGTATTCTTGATGTGATGGCTGAGCTTCCGCCAGAGCTTGGGATACCGTCGGGCCTGCCTCAGACTGACAGTGAGATTAAGAGCGGCTTGTTTGTTTATGGAAGGCTGGAACTTGTGGCGCCTGTGTTTCAGTTTTTGTTTGGACTGGCAGGGGAGGAGAAACCGACTCTGGAAACAAGCCTGTACTTTCCGGAAGAGGAAGGAGAAATTCTTGTCCGCGTTGGGTTAAAGGAGATGTCGCTTTTTCAGTTGTTGTATTTTCGGCAGCTGGAATTCTTCTGCCGAATAAAAGAAGGAACAAGTTACGGTCTCAATGGCAGGGTATTTCTGGCAGCAGGAGGGCAGGAGTATGGATTTGAGTTTTCCGTAAGCGGTGATACACGGGAAAGAAAAATTATGTTAAAGGGCAGTGCATCAGAGCCTATAGACCTCGGTTTCCTGACTTTGACAGATACAGTTCACACCAAAGGTCCTGCAGTTTACCTGGAACTTGACCAGGCAGAGAAAAAGCTGGGAATCAGCGGAGAAATTCTTTTGTTTGGGGAACCTTTTGCTGATATAAAATACTTTGATTATGAATTTCAGAAAGAGCGTTTTTTAGGAAAAATATCTTATACCGGACCGGTTACCTTGTTCAGAGGGACTATTTCATTTGCCTGGAACAGAGAAAAAGGTCCGGAAATTCTGGAATTTCCCATGCATTTTCTGGATGAAATGTTGGATTATGCAAAACTGATAGAGGAGGCCAGTAGCAGTACACAGGGAGAATGCAAAAAAATTGCCGGGCTTATATTTGACAAGGCGGTCCAGACGGAATTTACGATTACTCCGTCTTTTGGCGGGATCGATGAAGATGGAATGACGGCAGAACTGGAAGTACGATATGTTGTTTCAGCAGCAGGTACAGAAATCCTTACGGCTTCTATGAATAAGCTTATTGTCAGAATCGAGAAACCCTCGGAAATCGGATTTGAAGCGCTTGCCGGGCTTGTAGTCGGCACAGTTTTAAAAAATGCCGTTTCGATTGCCGGGCAGATTGTGGAGGATATGGGGCATCTTGCAAAGCTGATTGCGGTAATGGGAGCGGTTCAGGCAACTGAAGAAGCATTTGGGGCGCTGCTATGCAGGGGCGGAAAGGAGCTGGTAAAATCTGCTTCAGAGGGGTTTAAAGCAAAGCAGTATGCGGATGCGGCAGCAAGTGGAGAAAGTCTGGCTGAAGTGGCTGCAGACGCCCAACTGGCGGGAAGCAGTTCTATGGCTGCATCGAAGGGCCTGGAAATGGTGGAGGCATTTTTTGGCGCATTAGCTGGTATAAGTATTATAGGCGACGGCAGTTCGGGAAAGGATCTGGAAGAATACAAAAAAGAGGTGGATAAAAAGAAAAAGGAAGCGGAAGCCGCCCGTGAAGATGCAGAGAAAGCAGTTATTGAGCGGTTGGAGATCAAAGAGCTGATATTAATGCAGAAAAAAGCCGATATGGCAGAGCTTGGATGGAGGCCGATCTCAGCCGGGGGCAGCGGTAATGTGAAATATCATGTGATGGTTAAACGAAGCGGGGAAGCTCTGGTGGAGTACACAGGGGAAGAACATCAGATACAATTACCTCTGGAATCAGGAAAAGAGAATTTTTTTGAAGTGGAGGTATACGCGCTATACCAGTATGACGGCGGCCATATATACCAGGGAGAAACGGCGGGACTGAAAGCGAAGATAGGGAAACCGCTTGCGATACTGACGACTTCGTTATCTGCGGCAGTGTCCGGGGCAGAATACAAATGCGATCTGAAAGCTGAAGGCGGCAGCGGTTCTTATTATTGGAAAGGAAATGGCTTGCCGGAAGGCTTAGAGATACAGGATCAGACCATCTGCGGAGTACCAAAATACGGAGGGGGAGAAGTATATGTGGATTTAGTGGTTGAAGATACGATAGGAAACAGTATCGCAGCCGGTTTTTGGCTGAAGATTACATAAAATGTACCTGCAAAATGACTGTAGCCCATAGGACAGTGTTCATTGGGAGTGATTTTTTACAAAGTGTGATGTACGGCTGACGGAACATGATTTTCAGATATGTATTTGAAGTAAAGGATTTTAGAAAATATTTAATTCATAAAAAGAAAGGAAAAAGAAATGGAAACAAGATTAAAATTAACAGTAGGAAGAGAGTTGCCGGTAGAAATACCACAGGGGTATTATATGTGTTTCAGCTTTACGACACAGGCTGCAAATAAGGTATACATAAAATTATATGATGAGACGACAGTATATCTGGATGAGGAACGCCAGTCGACAGAGCCGGCGCCGATGGTAACCGGTGACGGATATGTACAGGGAGAAGCTATGCGGCTGAAATTGGATATTCCGGCAAGCAGTAACATTGAGATACGGAAAAATTCATGGGACATTACAGGGCCCGGAGGAGAAGTAATTGCCCGGACAATGGTATTTTTAGTAGAAGACTATATAGATTATGACTATAATGATGTGATTTTAACTATTACAGCCTGGAAAGAAAAGGGATGACAAATGAATTATGCTTTTGGAATTATGATAAACAGCTGGAATGTTCAGGGCGGTTCTAAGGAAAAATTGTCCTCTCTTGAACACATGCTTTCTTCATCTTATGCAAATCTGTTGGTTTTGCAGGAAGAAGGTGCGCCGGGAACGACTGGATTTAAGAAAGGAAACGATGTTGAGATTGGCGGTCGGAGATATATCTGCATAAGCGCATCAATAGATTATACAGCAGAAAATTTAAGATGCAGTACGGCAATATTTGCGGAAGAAATTTTACGTCCTCATATTGTGGGAACAGGTGAATACATACCAGAGGTAAGGCGTCCGATCTGCTATGTTGATCTGGCGGCCGGCGTACGGGTTGCGACGGTTCATGCGACGGCAAATGTATCATCATCTGTCCTCGAGATAAAAAACGGTATAGGATGGCTGGATCTTGATGCGCCTTCGAATGGCTGGATACTGACCGGAGATTTTAATTCGTGTCCAGGGGATTATCCGCTGCATATTGCCGGAAATCCTCAAATAGCATTATCT
Organism: uncultured Lachnospiraceae bacterium; assembly: GCA_951802115.1. Lineage (GTDB taxonomy): Bacteria > Bacillota > Clostridia > Lachnospirales > Lachnospiraceae > Hominiventricola. The sequence goes on from CATOPL010000002.1 coordinate 167,379, forward strand.
GCTAACAAATCACAGGAAATACCGTATGCTGCAAATTCCATTGGAGGGATTTGTTTTTGTAATATGCTTTTTGACGCGAATCCCACGCAGGGGAGAGCCGGAGACAGAACGAATTATTATGATTTTATTTTTTATAGAAGCGATCCTGGATTTGCAGTTTTAAATATCAACAATCGTATAGTGCGGGAGTGCAGGACGCATGGCTGTATGGATTTTATGTGTGGCAGCTGTACAAACAGCGGTAATTATGTCAGCGATCATAATTTGATACAGACGATGGTCTATATGTAACCGGTGAAAAGACGTCCGAGAAGAATGCTTAATATATGATCGGGAATGTGTTTTAAGGAAGTTTTTGTTATGAGGTATGAGTGATGTTTGGTTGTACAGGATATGATATTGAAAAATATATTTGTAAAAATGTGTCTGGAACGCAGACAGAATATGATAAAATAGTGACCGCTTATATCATCTATTACAATAGCAGATCGATGAGATGCAAATGGTCATTTTATGCGATCAGTCTGATGAAGCTGATATTGCTGGGAATGATTCCTGTGTTTCAGACAATGGGAGCAGCAATAAGTTTTCCGTGGCTGGTCACATCATTTTCATCAGGTATTATTTTTCTGGAAGCTGTTCAGGAACTTTTCAGACTGAAAGAGAAATGGATATTATATCGAAATACATGCAATAGTCTTTTGTCTGTTCAGAGACAATATACAGGGGCTTCACAGGTGAATTTCGATTCAAAAACAATGGAGTATATTGCCGCGGTAGAAGAAATTATCGGAGAAGAAGCAAGACAGTGGGTAGAAATGTCCAGAGAGAGGAAGCAGAATCAAGATACTGATAGATCCGGAAATGAAGAAACTTCAGAAAACGGACAACTGTGAAAATCAGTCTGTTAAATATTTTATAATTAAATATATAAATCGGAATATAACTGAGAAAATGACAAGATTTGTGGATGGGCTACGTTATCCGCTGATCTCAAGCTTACATGATTGCTAAGTAGCGCAAATGCAGTAATTGTATGTAAAAGCAGGCATCATTTTTAAAGATTTACGCAGCGGGGACAATTTTCCGAAAAGGGAGTTAAAAAAATCTTAAGATAAATTTGGTTGAAGTTCTGGAAAAATTTGATTATAATGGTAAACAACATGCGAACCTGTGCTTTATTGAATGTCAGTAGTTTGATAAGCATATCTTAATTGAACGTTGGTAATATAATAAGTGTATCTTATTTTATATCAACAGTTCAGTAATTGTATTTTGGGAAAATGGAGGAATACGATGAGGAGAAGTGTGGCAGTGAGGCTGCTGTCCTGTTTTCTGGCCGGACTTTTATTGATGGAGGCTCCGATACAGGTTGAGGCAGCGCCGGAAAACGGGGCGGCAGTGCCAGGGGAAGAAACGGCAGGGGAACCGGAAACGGATGTTTTGACCGATGCGGAAGACTCTGTGGTGCAGACAGAAAATCAGGATGCAGAAATCGAAGAGGCCGAAGAGAAAAAAGACGGTGATACGGAAGCGACGGACGATGATCTGCAGGATTCTGGAAAACCGGAGGACTCGGAGGGAGATATTCCGGAAGAATCAGAGGAGGAGAAGGGGGAAACACCGGATTCTTCTTTAGATGCTGATGAAAAAACACCGGAAGATCCAGCCATACCGGAGGAGGAACTGCCGGACGATGCGGATAGCGTCATACCAGAAGAAGTGGAGGAAGAGCAGCAGGAGGAAAAGACGGAGTATCTGACTCTGAGCGCTCTTCAGTATGGTACTTTGCCTGAATATTCAGAAGGATTTGACAATCACGCAGTTGAGGAAGTTTTGCAGGGTGTATCAGAAGCTCTTTCTGAAGAGGACACTGCTGATATCAGCAATTATGGGATGTCTTCGGAACAACTGAGTGATATCCTGACCTGGCTGGTGAATCATGAGGAGGCATACTATACACTGCTTCCTTATATAGAATATACATATGTTGAAAAAGGGGAAGACCAGGAAGTTCAGAAAGTAACAGTGTCAAGGGTCTCTGAGGAGGAGTTGCTTTCTCTGACTGCGGTTCGCAATATGGAAGAGGTGGAGCTTTCTTTTGTTCCTGCAGACGGGATTGAACAGTATCGGCTGTTCCGGATCTGCGCAGATGAGCTGACAGAGCTTCCATGGGAGGAAGAGCGCGGAATTTTTACTGACAGTACACCGTTTGAAGCACAGACAGACTGTGAATATGTGCTCTGCGGTTATCAGACCACAGAAGAAGGATTGAAATTACGTGCGTTCAGCCAGCATGTGTCAGGCGAATATGAACTGATGCCTCCGGAAAATCTGGAGGCGGAGTCCGGAAAGGATTCCGTTACGCTTTCCTGGGATGAAGTAGAGCTGGCATCCGGATATGAGATTGAAGTTTCGGATCAGGAAAATGGAACATTTGTTCCGATTGGACAGGTGGAAGGGACGGAATATGTCCAGGAGGAGCTGACAGACGGAGAAGAACGTTATTATAAAGTCAGAGCTTTTCAGGCTGCAGATGCGCAGATGGTATATTCTGATTCCAGCGCTGCAGTGAGGGGAGTCGCTTTGAGTGCTCCGGTGCTGGCAGCGACAACGAAAGACGATACGGTTACTCTTACATGGAAAGACGTAGAAGGTGCAACACATTATTTTATATATGAACTTCTGAAAGATGGTACATATCAATATATAAATAAAGTGCAGGCACTGGCCGGCGTCAGTTTTACGCATACAGTCACAGGTGTAAAATTAGGCGAGACTCATACTTACGTAGTGGCAGCGGCTTCCGAGGATGTTGCTGATAATCAGTATGATTCGACAAAGATGAGTCTTTCTAATGAGGTGGAAGCCACGATTAATTTTGGGGCTGTGAAACTGCAGTGCTCTTCGTCGAGTTACAAACAGGTGGCGTTAAAGTGGTCAAAATCATTTGGTGCGAAGTTCTACAGGGTGGAACGCAAGACTGACAAGGGCAGTTATGTGGTAATTGCGGACGAAATTCCTCTCAGTACGCTTGCGTATACAGATAATGGTGTAAAGGCGAATACCAAGTATACCTATCGGATTATTCCCTATCAAGTTGTTAATGGGACGAAAGTTGAAGGGGCCGCTTCCAATGAGATCAGTGTAACGCCTGTACTGCCGGCAGTGAAAAGCGCTTCCGTTACGAAAGTAGATTACAAAAGTCTGAAGATTACATGGAGCAAAGTGACAGGGGCGACAGGATATCAGGTATATCGCTCAACAAGTAAGTCGGGAACCTACAGTCGTGTTGCAACAATCTCATCAGGGAGTACAGTCAGCTATCAGAACACGAAGCTGGAGCCCGGTGTAAGCTATTATTATAAAGTCCGTGCTTTTTGCAGTGATAAAAGCGGAACAGTTTATGGAGAGTATTCTCCCATAACGGGCGGAGTAACATCGCTCAATAAAGTGTCCGGCATCAAGACATCGTCTTCGGCATATAACTCTATAAAACTTACGTGGAGTAAAGTTCCGGGAGCAACCGGCTATGTAATTGAGCGTTCTGAAAACGGATCTACTTATAAATCTCTGAAGACAATCGGCTCCGGAAGTACGGTAAGCTATACAGATGCCAATAAGATCAGCTTTAATAAAAAATACTATTACCGCATCCGGGCGTATTATAAGAGATCAGATGGAAAGAATACATACGGAAGTTATTCTTCTGCGGTTTCAGGGGTTTCCAAGCTGGCAGCGACAAAGATTACATCCACTTCCAGTGTTAATTATAATACAGTGAAGATCACATGGGCGAAGGTGGCAGGGGCTTCCGGTTATAAAGTGTATCGTGCTACCAGCGCTAACGGTTCTTATTCAACAGTGGCAACAATTAAGTCTGGCAGCACGGTAAGCTGGCAGAATTCAGGGCTTACCATGGACAAGACATATTATTACAAAGTACGTCCTTACCGTGTGGCCAGCGGAAAGGAAGTTTATGGAAGTTATTCTTCCGCTGTGAAGGCAGTTCCGAAGCTGGGGAAGGTGACAAAAGAAAAAGCGGTATCCGCTTCCTACAATTCCATAAAAGTCAGCTGGACAAAGACAGCCGGAGCATCCGGCTATGTGGTATACTATTCGACTTCAAAAAATTCCGGGTATAAGACCCTGAAGACGGTGACGGGGACGAGTTACACGCATACCGGACTGACTGCGGGAAAGACTTATTATTATAAGATTCGGGCATATAAAACGGTAAGCGGAAAAAAAGTATACGGTGGATACAGTACCGTAGTAAGCGCGAAAGCAGTACCGGCTACCGTTTCTGCAAAACGGTCTACAGTCACATACAATTCCGTGAAACTTACCTGGTCGAAGATCAGCGGGTCAAGCGGTTATGAAATTTATCGTTCCGGAAGTAAAAACGGAACTTATTCGAAAATTAAAACGATCACTTCCGGAAGCAGCCTTTCCTATATAAATACAGGTCTTGCTACGGGGAAAGTGTACTATTATAAGGTCCGTGCATACAGAACAGTGGGCGGAAAAAAGATATATGGTTCTTTCAGCGCCATAGTAAATGCACAGCCGAAGCTGAATACCCCGGCTCTTAAAAGATCTACAGTGACTTATAATTCGGTAAAAATGACCTGGAATAAGATTTCCGGAGCGAACGGGTATGATATTTATCGTTCTACCAGTAAAACTGGAACTTATGAGCATATTAAGAGGATTTCCAGCGGTTCGACGCTGTCGTATACTGACACCAGTCTGACAACCGGAAAGACATATTATTATAAAGTTCGTGCATACAGGACGGTGAGCGGGAAAAAAGTATATAGCACTTTCTCAGGGTTGATAAATGCAAAACCCGTGTTGAGTAAGGTGACCGGATTGAAGGCAGTTCCGACTGGCAGTGAGAAAACCGGCAGTATCAAATTGACCTGGTCGAAAGTCAACGGTGCCACCGGATATGTCATTACCCGTGCCACGTCAAAGAGTGGAACTTATAAAACGGTTAAAACAATAGATTCCGGCTCCACACTTTCTTATACCAACAGTGGCCTTGCGTTTGGACAGAGCTATTATTATAAAGTGCAGGCGACAAGAGGCACTTATAAGAGTTCGGCAGCCGGCCCCGCTCATGCGATGGTAATTGCAATGAGTCTGAGTGACAGCAGTCTGTCGATGTCTGTTGGCGATACAGAGAAACTGGCAGTGGCAACGATCCCGAAGGTGGAGGTTTCCTGGAGCACTTCGGATAAAAAAGTTGCCAAGGTGGACAGCAATGGTAAAGTCACTGCAGTAGGCGCCGGAAAAGCAACCATTTATGTGAAGGCCAATGGCCTGACTAAAAGCGTGAAAGTGACGGTAAAAGGACCTAGCGAGTATAAAGGGATTGATGTATCCAGTTATCAGGGAAGTATTGACTGGAAGAAAGTCGCAGATTCGGGAATTGATTTTGCGATGATGCGTCTGATGACCGGAACAAGTTCGTCTACGACAAGAGATACAACCTTTAAGGATAATTATAATGCAGCAAGGGATAATGGCATAAAGATCGGTGTCTATCGTTACAGTTATGCGTACACCCGTACGAAAGCGAGACAGGAGGCTGAAAATGCGATTAATGCTCTGAATGGCAGAAAACTGGATTATCCAATAGTCATGGATATGGAAGATTCCAGTATTCTGTCAAAGACAAACAGCAACCAGAGAAGATCAGAGATTATTTTGGCATTTAAAGAAGTAGTGGAGGATGCAGGATACGAGTTCGCTCTTTATGCAAATACGACATGGTTGAATAATTATCTGGATATGGATATGCTGAAAGATGTGGATATCTGGGTGGCCAGATGGAGAAGCCCGGAGTATGGACATGGATACAAAGGAAAAGGAAATGTTACTATGTGGCAGTACTCCAGCACCGGCAGGGTCAACGGAATCAGCGGAAATGTGGATTTGAATATATCTTATAAAGATTATTAAGAAGTTGTAAAAGGGGCTGTTACCTAAACTCCCGCATGTTTAATCAGCTACGTTGTGTGAATTTCGGCGGGTTGAGGACGGGTTTGTCTGTCTCGGACGAAAAAATGTCCGAATGAGTCAGACAAACCCGTTTTCTGCCTGATAAATTTCACTTGGGTAGCGAATAAACATGCGGGAGTTTATGGGTGAAGGTTTACTGTTCTGAAATAATGAAAATTGATGTAATGCTTGATAATAATGAGGAAATCATGTAAGATAGGTATGTTATAATTTTGTCGAAAGGGAGGTACCGTTTTGGAAGCTGAAAACAGAACAGCTGATAAAATAGCAGACATAAAAAAAAGAGTACAGCATATGAAAGAGCGGTTATTCCGGCTCTCTGAAAACTGGTATGTGGGGATGCTGGTTATTTTGACGATTCATGCGGTACTGTCCTATGTGCAGGTGGACATTATGTGGGAGGAGATGGGGCAGGGAATTCCGGTTATCCAGTTTCTGATCACTTACATTGTGCTGCAGCCAAATCACCTGCTTTTTGCGCTTGCTGTTATCAGATATCTCTGCGCAGAAGAATACAATATCAAGAGAATTGTCGCTGCATTTGTGATATATCTTATATCTGCACATGCAGTGAAGATCAATCAGTATGATGAAATACTGATGATGCTGTTACTGATGATTGGAGCATGGGGAATCTCATTCAGAAAACTGATCCGCGTGTATTTTGTGACTGTACTGATCATTTTTGTATGTGTGGTGGCAGCATCACAGCTGGGATGGATTGAAGAACTGGTATATAAGAGCCGCGGCGGGCGAAGAGCATTCGGATTTACCTATCCGACAAGATTTGCCTCGCATGTGTTTTTCCTGATGCTGTGGTACTGGTATCTGAGGGACAGAAAGCTGAGATATCAGGAAGCATTTCTTGCGCTCGGAGCAGGTATTTTTGTGCAATTATGTTCCAAAGCAAGACTGAACGCGGTGATGCTGATAATGTTGGCAGCGGTGATGCTGTGGCAGACCTTTTCCTTCCGGCGTGCAGAACAAAGAGGAACCGAATATCAAATGAACAGCTGGCTTTCTTCACTTCTCGTATTGTCGCCAATAGGCGCGTCGCTGGTGATCAATGTCATGACGGTACTGTATTCGGCGGACAGTGCGCTCTGGAAGAGTCTGGACAGTCTGATGAGCAGCCGTCTTGTCCTGACGCAGAAAGCAATGGATATTTATGGGATTTGTCTGTGGGGACAGGAGATTACATTGTCCGGAAACGGAGGACTGGGCAAGACTGCTTCAAAATATTTTTATATAGACAGTGCATGGATGCAGTTCAGCGTCCAGTATGGCTTGGTGATGCTGGTGATTCTTCTGGTGCTGTTCTGGATTGTCGGAATTCGTGCGAGAAAATACGGAAACTGGATAATACTATGGATACTGGCGCTTGTTTCTCTGCACTCGATGATAGAGCCGCAGATACTTCAGCTGCAGTACTGTCCGTTGATTTTGACTGTTTTTGCAGGGCTGAAGGAAAATGAGATGAGGAAAACAGACTATGAAGAAAATTGAACTGATTGCCGGGACTCTGGGAATACTGACTATTTTAGCCGCTGTTTTTTATTATCAGATATTTGAAGTGGTAAAAGCAGTCGAGGATCCGGTGGTAATAGAGGAAGAAGGCGAGCTGCGGGGCTATGAAGAGCCGGTAGAGGCAGTTTCCTATCTGATGGCAAATATTAAAAAGGGTGATCTGGAACCGGCGCTTCGCGTCTGTGCAATCGAGGATATCTCGGAGTATGCTGACCTGGTGGAATATCTGAGTTATACAGAGGATTTTCAGGGTGCAAAAATGATTCCCATGGTAGACAGTAAGGTGTACTATGAGATTACAAAAATACGTCTGGCATCTGATTACGGACATATGATTCAGAAGTGCATCAAACGTCTGAGTCAGGATAAAACACTGGAGATTAAAGATATCTCTATCATCGAACCGGAAAATCCGGATGGAAAATATTTTCAGAGACTGGAACAGATCAGTAATATATTGGGAGCAAGGGATGTCTGTGAATGTACAGTCTCCATGGAGGTAAACGGTAAACCGGTGGAGCTTCATCTTTCGCTCGCAAAGTATAAGCGTTTCTGGAAAGTGATCCTGTTTGCTCCGATGGAACAATATAAAAACGAGGAGCCGGATATTCGTGCGGTCGATGGAAGAGAAGAAACAGAAGAAGATACTTTTATGGATCTTTCATCGTACCTGGAGGATCAGCTTCCGCTTAATTATACACTGCTCAACAGCCGATCGGGAGACAGTGCAACGGAAATGCTCAGCGATTGCTGGATTTATTTTCAGAGAGGAGATATTCTGTCGGCATTGACGTATTTTGATCTAGGAACGGGTGAGCAAGGCCCTGAGTTTAGTCTTGATTTTCTGGACAGGCAGAAAAAAGCGGCAATGCAGCTGCAGGATTTCTACTATCAGATGCTGTTATGCCGGGCGGATCTGGAATGGGCGAAACGTCACTATGAGGATACGCCGGAATATATTTGGAACTTTCTCAAGATCAGAAATATGCAGTATGTAAGAGTGAGAAGCCTTGAAGAAGTCGAATCTGAGGATGGATATATTACGTACCTTATCAAATATTCTTATGACGGAAAAGGGTTTTCACGTCATTTGCTTTTGTCGAATGACAATGGATGGAAGCTGGCGGCGATGAAAAAACCGCCCAAACAAAAAAAATAAACAGGTGACGATTCACAAATTGGTCGGAAATGATCAGAGAAGAGGCGCGGAAGATGTCCAGACTGGAGAAAGTAGCTAAAAATTATTCAGGAGAAATTTTTTATCAGATAGTTTTAACGCTGACCAGCTTCATAGGAAGAACGGTTTTTATTAAAATGCTGGGAGTGGAATACCTTGGTATCAGCGGTCTGTATACAAATGTTCTTGGAATTCTTTCGCTGACAGATCTGGGCATCGGATCGTCAATCATATTTTCACTTTACAAGCCTCTGAGGAATAAAGACGAGAAAAAAATTTATGCGTTGATGAAGCTGTTTAAGACGGTGTATCGGGTAATTGGTATGGCAGTAGCGGTACTGGGCTGTCTACTGATCCCGATTCTCCCACATTTGATGAACGGCGGCACGGAATTGGTAAACATATATGTGGTCTACATGATCTATCTGCTGCAGAGTGTAATGTCGTATTTCTTTATGGCATATTACAGTTCGATCATAGAAGCCGACCAGAAAAGTTATATCATGGCGTTGTTTCATTCAGCAGAGGCGATTGTCAGCACCTTTATTCAGATTATCATACTTTTACTCACATCGAATTATATTCTGTATCTTCTGATTGCTCTGGGTACCAATGTTTTGAAAAATCTGCTGGTTGGATGGACGGCCTGCAGGATGTATCCCTACCTGAAAGAAAAAAAGGATGAGAAACTGTCCAAAGAGGAAGTACGTATAATATTTGGAAACAGCGGCGCGCTGATGATCTACAGGATTAATTCTACGATTATGAATGCGTGCGACAACCTGGTTCTGTCTTCCTTTATCGGACTTCGTATGGTCGGTCTTTATTCCAACTATATGGTTTTCCATAAATGTTTTACTTCTTTCATTAATAAGATTTTTTATTCCATGAAGGCAAGTATTGGAGATCTTCATGCAGAAGAGAACAGGGAAAAGGAGTATCAGATTTTTTTATCCTGTAATTATATGGCAGCAATTATTTATGGAACAGCTTCTGTGGGTCTGGCAGTTATTTCTAATGAAGTGCTGACTGTATGGATTGGAAAACAGTATGTCATCTCGGAGCTTCTGCCGGTTTTAATGGGAGTATCCATGTATCTGGCGGGTATTCAGCACGTAAATTCTATTTTCCGGGACGCGGCGGGACTTTTTCAGCAGGCGAAGTATCGCCCTCTGTTTGCGACAATTATCAATGTGTCTTTGTCTGTTCTGCTGGTGAAAGATTACGGAATCCATGGAGTTGTGGCTGCAACTATCTGTTCGCAGTGTGCAACCTATCTCTGGTTTGATCCGCTGATTCTCTGCAAATATGCTTTTAAAGTAACTCCCGGACAGTATTTCACCAAGAACGCCGCTTATGCGGCGGTTCTGACAGTGGTGGGGATAGTTACCTGGGAAGTCCGCCATATGCTGCATGTACATGTACTGGTGAGGATTGCAGTGGAGATGACAGTATGTGTTGCAGGCATTGTGGGACTGTTTATGCTTATATGGTCAAGGGGAGAAGAAGTGAAATATTTAACGAATATTATTACAAAACGTCTGAGAAAGAGAGGATGATAAATGCGGATACTGATCATCACAGGCGGCAGTCTTCCGGTACCTGCAGTCCGGGGAGGTGCGATTGAGACACGTGTGGATTATCTGATAAAAGAAAATGAACGAGATGGTCTGTGGGAGCTGGAAATAGCTTCCGGTTATGATGAAAATGCGGAAAAATACGGCCGCAGGTATGAGCACACGCAATTCTGGTATTTTGTAAACAGTCCCCGCGCAGTGGATCGTTCTGAACTTTGGAATCGTGCCGTACGAAAGCTGTTCAAGAATAAAAATATACAGGCGAAGCTTTTTTACCATCCGTTTTTGTATCATATTCTGAATTTACTGAAGAAAAGACAGGATCTGGAGGCTGTGATTCTGGAAAACAAGCCAGAATGGGTGCTGAAGATCCGGAAAGCGACGAAGGCTCCGCTGTTTTTGCATTTGGGAAATGACCATCTGAATGCTTCTACAAGAAATGCAGCGCAGATTGTCGAAGCTTTGGATGGGATATTGACGGTCAGTGATTATATTTCAGAATGCGTCATGAATATACCAGGTGCAAAAAGAGAGAAGATACGAAAGATTCAGCAGGGCAGTGACCAGACTTTATTTGATCTGACCACATATTCAGAAGAGCAGAAACGAAAGATCCGCCGCAGATATCAGATCAGGGAAGAGGATTTTGTCTTTACTTTTGCGGGCAGAATAGAACGCGAAAAAGGAGTCCTGGAGCTGGTACAGGCGTTTAATCGTTTTGAAGAAACGGACGTAAAGCTGTTAATCGCGGGAGATGTGTCTGTATGGAACAACAGTCGTGCGTTTTATGACGAAGTCATGCGGGCGGCGGAACAGAAGAAGGATAATATCATTTTTGCCGGAAATGTTGCGCATGATCAGATGGCGGAGCTTCATGCAATTACAGATACGGCAGTACTTCCGTCCACATGGAATGAGCCTTCGGGAAACGCCATGATCGAATGCATGGTTGCAGGTCTTCCGCTGATTACGACAGACAGAGGCGGAATTCCGGAATATTGTCCGCGGGGCAGTGCAGTTCTGGTGCCGGTTACCGACCGGTTTGAAGAAGAACTTTACAAACAGATGTACAGACTGTATCAAAATCCGCAAGAAAGGGAAGAACTTAGATACAGGGCAAAACAAACCGGCAGTCAGTATACGACCGAAGAGCATTATGTGCAGATTTGCCGGGCAATTCAGGAATTATCCTGAATATACAGAAAGGAAGGTTTGTGTGAAAGAAAAAACGATTTTGGTTACAGGAGCTGCGGGATTTATTGGTTCCAATCTGATAAAACGGCTGCTGGACACGGTTTCAGATGTAAAGGTTGTCGGGATTGACAATATGAATGATTATTATGATGTATCTTTAAAAGAACATCGACTGCAGCCGCTGACAGAGAATAAAAATTTTGTATTTGTCCGCGGAAGTATTGCGGATCAGGCGCTTGTAGACGGAGTGTTTAAAGAGTATGCGCCGGATATTGTCGTAAATCTGGCGGCGCAGGCGGGCGTACGTTATTCCATCACGAATCCGGAGGCCTACATTGAAAGTAATCTGGTTGGATTCTTCCGGATTCTGGAGGCCTGCCGCCATTCCCGTGAACAGGGAAGGAAGGGAGTGGAACATCTGGTCTATGCCAGTTCCAGCTCTGTCTATGGCGCCAATAAAAAAGTACCATATGCAACTACGGATCAGGTAGATCATCCGGTATCTCTTTATGCGGCAACTAAAAAATCCAATGAACTGATGGCATATGCATACAGCAAACTCTATGAAATACCGGTTACCGGGCTGCGGTTTTTTACGGTCTATGGTCCGGCAGGAAGACCGGATATGGCATATTTCAGCTTTACAAACAAACTTGTAAAGGGAGAGAAGATCCAGATCTTTAATCATGGCGATATGTACCGGGATTTTACCTATATTGATGATATCATTACGGGTGTGGTCAGAGTTATGGAAAAAATTCCCAAAGCAGATGAGGATGGTGTCCGTTCTCATGTCTATAATATCGGCAATAATAAACCGGAGAGTCTGCTGCGCTTTGTGGAGATTCTTGAAGAATGTCTGATGAAAGAACACATTATTGAGAAGCCGGCTGAAAAAGAATTTCTTCCTATGCAGCCGGGAGACGTCTATCAGACTTATGCAGATGTGGATGAGCTGAAAAGCGATTTTGGTTTTGCACCGTCTACCAGCCTGGAGGAAGGGCTGGGCAGATATGCCAGATGGTATAAGGAATATTATCAGAAATAAATGACAGGAGAGATGCATTTGACAATGAGAGACCAGGGGCTGGTCAGCATTATTGTCCCTGTGTACAATGTGTATTCGTATCTGGCGCAGTGTCTGGACACTCTGTGCGGGCAGACTTATCAGGAGATTGAAATTATTTTGGTGGATGATGGTTCAACGGATGGAAGCGGAGCGATCTGTGACAGATATGCACAGACAGACAGTCGGATACGGGTGCTTCATAAAGAAAACCAGGGAGTATCGGCTGCGCGGAATGATGGAATAGACAGCGCAGAAGGAAAATATCTGATTTTTGTGGATGCGGATGACTGCATCCGCCCGGAACTGGTTGAAGTCTATATGCAGGCGGCAGAACCGGGAGTGACGGTTGTGTGCGGTGCGACAACAAATGAAAAAATGTGGAGGTCTTTTCAGTCATCGGACTGGAAGCAGTATGTAGAGTATCAGGAAGAAAAACGGTTTATGCATGTGTACTATGATGACCATATCAATCCGCCGTTTAATAAACTGTATGATACAGCTGTAATCCGGAAACATGGAATCCATTTTCCGGAAGATATGAGTCTGGGCGAGGATCTGTGGTTCAATCTGTCTTATCAGGAAAAATTCAGAGGTGACTGGAAAATCATCCGGAAGCCGTTTTATTATTACCGGGAGAACCGGGACGGCAGTCTGAGCAACTCGTACAGAAAAGATTTATTTGAGATACAGAGAAAGACCGCAGATGTTTTGTATCGGTTTATGGATAATATCGGCATCTGGGGGGAAGACAGTCAAAAAGTGTATTATGAAATGTACTGGGACCGGCTTTTTTTGACGGCCAGGATGTATCGTGCATATGAACGTACGCATCCGGAAGAAAAAAGACTGAAAGAGATTCTGTCACATCCGATATGGAGAGAGGTATGGCAGGAATGCAGAAACAGAAAACTGCTGAACTGGAAACGAAGGATAAAAAGAATATGTTTAGAAATATACAAATTGGCACCGTTATAAAAAGGGGGGAGGTTCCGGCTCTTTTTCTGGCCGGAGAGATACTCCTGACTTTGTATCTGTATTTTATCAGTTATTTTTATACGCTGTCCGTACCGTTATCCTGGACAACGCCTCTTAGACTGGCTGGATTTTTTGTTCTTGTGCATGTTATCTGCAACTATCTGCAGAAGTTGAAACTGTGTATGCGCACACAGCCGGTAAGACTGAACTGGAGATTCGGAATCCTCATTTTTGCATTAACAGCAGGAGTGCTTGGCCTGTATTATGCAGCATACTATCCGGGTGGAATTATTGTTGACAGCTTTAACCAGTGGTATCAGGTGCAAAAAGGGGGATATGTGGACTGGCATCCGGTTATTCATACGCTTTTGTTTATGAAGCTGCCTTCTCTTGTCTGCAATGATCTGGCTTTTGCCGATTTGATGCAGCTGATCTGGATTGGTCTTGCGTGTGCGTATCTGGGGATGGTGATGGAACGCTGGGGAATTCCCAGGCTTTTGTGTGCGGTGACGGTGGGGCTGGGGATTGCAGTGCCTTCTTCTTCTATGGTACTGTCTTTCATCTGGAAAGATACAGCGATGACGATCTTTGTCATAATTCTTACAGGTCAGACCATTGAAATTGTATGTTCAAAGGGAGAATGGCTGCGGCAATGGCATCATATAGTTGCCGTTGCTGTCGCCGCCGCTCTTGCGTCGATGATGAGGCATAACGGGATTCTTCTGACAGCTCCCCTTTTGCTGGCATTTGTTTTGTTTTACTGGAAAAAGCTGAAATATAAAGCAGCTGCAGCGGGCGTGCTGATGCTGGTGGTGATGGCGGGGATTAAAGGTCCGGTTTATCGTCTGGTGGGTGTTGCGACTCATCCGCAGGTATCGGCGGAAATGCTGGGGCTTCCGATGACGATCCTGGCCAATGTTCTGGTGAATGAACCGCAGAATCTGGACCCGGAATGCAGGGATTTTCTGTATCGGATCGGAGACCAGGAACTGTGGGAGAACACTTATCGGGAAGGAAGCTGGAACAGTGCGAAATGGATGGGGCAGGATATTTCCAATGACGTGATTGAAGAAGTCGGAGCGCGCAGAGTGCTTTCGTATACATGGCATGCCATCTGTCGTTCTCCTTATTATTCCTACCGTGCGGTGGTAAAGCTGTTTGAAGTTGTATGGAAGCCGGCAGGAAAGCAGGTAACATGGAGTTATCATACAAATGTACATTCCGGAAATGTATTCGGATATGAGATGAATGGATTCGAACCGTTACAAAAGCTGCTGGACATGGTATATAACTGGTCAATTCGCGGCGGTATCTTTTTGACCTGGGGATGGCATACGGGATTTTATATTTTGCTTTTGCTTTTTGCCGGAGTCAGCCGTCTGAAAAAAGATTTGTCGAAATGTTTGTACTGGGTGCCTGTCATGTGCTATAACTTTGGAACTGCATTTTTGCTCTGCGGTTCGGATTTTCGCTTTTTTGCGTTTAATACTGTGATAACGTTTTCACTTTTACCGGTGATACTGGGGGAACAGGATGAGTGATTATCGATTTTCGATCATTGTACCTGTGTACAATGTGAAAAACTATCTGGGCAGATGTATGGATTCCCTTCTGCACCAGGAAAAAGTGGACGGCGGAATGGAGATTCTGCTGATTGACGACGGGAGCCTGGATGGAAGCGGTGAGCTGTGTGATGATTTTGCAGAGCAATTTTCGCAGGTCAAAGTGTACCATAAAGAGAACGGGGGACTGTCGTCTGCAAGGAATCTGGGGATTGAAAAAGCAGAAGGCGATTACGTTCTGTTTGTTGATTCTGATGATTATATTGAAAGACATACCTGCTTTGTTCTGGACAGGGAGTTGCGTCGTCATGGAAATGCAGATGCGCTGGTATTTGGCGGAATGGAGGATGACGGAGACATTCAGGTGTCTCTTAGGACGGTTCCGGTTGTAAAAAAACGGCGTACAGACGGGAGAACGTTTCTTCTGGAACATTATAAAACCCGCAACATGAATGTAGAAGCATGGCTGTATTCATACAGGCGTGAATTTTTGCTGGAACAGGGTCTGCGTTTTCGGGAAGGGATTCTTCACGAGGATGTGGAATTTACCCCGCGGGCACTTTTGAAATGCAGGACGGTTGCAGAGCTTCCGGACAATTTGTATCATTATATGGTTCGGGAGGATTCTATCTGTACACAGAAAGATAAGACTAAAAATATCCGCGATCTGTTTCAGACTCTGAGGGAACTGGACGCACTGGCAAAACAGCAGGAAAGGGAATTGTGCCGCTGGATGAAAAATGCAGTTTTGAACAGTTATCTGAATATGGTTCAGGATGCAAGGATGTATCAGCCGCAGTACCGGATGCTTCTGGACAAGCGTTTTTTAAAGGGGAAAGCAGCAACAAACTGGAATCGGTTCAGGGTTCTGCTTTGCCTGATCAATGTAAAATGGTATTGTCTGGTCAATGATATGTATAAGCGCGGTCGCCGCTGAATGATTTCTGAATCGGAACAACTGTTCATATAAAAAGACACTGGCAGAAGAAAAAGAATCTGGAGTTATAAAATGCAGGGAAAAATCACAATTATCGCGGTAGGTTATAATCGTGCAGATGCGGTGGAGAGGCTGCTGCATTCGTTGTCAAAGGCACAGTATGATTATACGGATATCAGGCTTGTCATCAGTATTGATCACAGCGGAAATGAAGAGGTTGTCAGAGCGGCGGAAAATTTTAAATGGGATTTTGGCGAGCGCGTGATTATCCATCACCCGCAGAGGCTGGGGCTTCGCAGACATATCATTTCCTGCGGAGACCTGACCCGGAAATACGGCGCGGTTATGGTTCTCGAGGATGATCTGTATGTGTCGCCGGATTTCTATAATTATGCCATGAAAGCACTGGAACAATATGGAGAGCTGCCGCAGATTGCAGGTATTTCACTGAATACCAAAAGAGAGCTTCTGGAAAGCGCGTATCCGTTTTTTCCGCTGCACAGAGGAGATGATATTTACTTTCAGCAGTTTGCGACTTCCTGGGGGCAGGTGTGGAACGAGCAGATGTGGAGCGGGTTCCGAAACTGGTATGACAGTCATCCCAGTCTTCCATATCACAAGGACGTGCTGCCGGAAGTTCTGCATTATCCAGACACATCCTGGGCCAAATTTTATCAGACGTATATTGTGGATACCGGCAAATATTATGTATACAGCTATGATTCTCTGACTACAAATTTCGGTGATGCCGGACAGCACTTTGGCAGCAGCTCTTCAGCTGTGCAATCCGTGCTTTTTTATGGAAAAAAAGATTACCGGATGCCGCAGTTTGAAGACGGGGTGAAATATGACATCTATGGAGAACCGGCGGGGCTTGGGGAATACCTTGGAGTGGAAGAAGAGCATTTTACCTGTGATTTGTGGGGACGCAAGCCTTCGGAAAGCTACCGCAGATATGTACTGAGCAGCCGCAGACTGGATTATAAAGTGCTGAAAAGTTTTGCTATGCAGATGAAGCCGGCGGAGCTGAATATTCTGGAGGAGATTCCCGGGAAGGAATTGTGCCTGTATGATACCGCCGTATCGGAGGATACGGGCGGAGAGAAGGAGAAAAATATTCACCTTCGTCTGCTGGAATATGGATATGGAGTGCTTGACGGGCGTGATCTGATGCGTTGGAGTATTGAGCGGATCAGGCGTAAATTCGCCGGGAAATGGAGAAAGAGTCGAAGGAAACAGAGATGAGGAAGAAAACAGTTGCCTTTTTTAAACGATTTCGTACAGTTGTAAAAATCAAAAGATGGATCTATGGAGTTCCGGAAAAATGTTTTCGCCGGAGTCTGAAGCTGAGATGGAAAATATGTACTTCCATACCAGGATGGAAAGGAATCAATACCGGATCAGACGAACCGGAACTGATCGTGTCTCTGACTTCTTTTCCGGCCCGGATTGAGACGGTGCAGCATACCGTCGCCTCGATCCTTCTGCAGTCTCACAAGCCGGATAAGGTGATTTTGTGGCTGGCGCCGGAACAGTTTCCGGGTGGAACCGCTTCGTTGCCGAAGGGACTGCTTGCATTGAGAAAATACGGACTTACGATAGGATGGTGCAGAGATATCCGCTCTTTTAAGAAACTGATACCTTCTTTGCGGAAATACCCGGATGCCGTGATTGTGACGGCAGACGACGATCTTTATTATGAAAGGAACTGGCTGAAAATTCTTTATAAGGAATATAAAGCAGCTCCGGAACTGGTTCACTGTCACAGGATTACAGAATTTTATCTGCAGGACGGCCGCTATGACGCAGTTGGCCGGGGAAAAGGCGTGATGCCGAAGAGTTCTTTTCTGTACAAAGTGACAGGATGCGGTGGAGTGTTGTATCCGCCGCACTGTATGGCGGAGGATATCTTGAGAGAGGATATCTTTCTGAAAATCTGTTCGACCAATGACGATATCTGGTTCTGGTTGATGGCAGTGCTGAACGGAGTGCGCATAAGCGTACCAAAACACAATATTCCGAAACTTCATTATGTAGAATCGACGCAGAAAGGACCTACGTTGTCCAGTATAAATGATCAGGGAGAGAATTTGTTCTGGATACAGTTTCATCAGGTCATAGAACACTATCCGGAGATCGACCGGAGGTTGCAAAAAGAGTATGAAAAAGCTTATTCTTGCTGATTTTCTGCAGGTGTAGTATAATGGGACCGTCAAATATGTGCTTTTGCAGAAATTAAGGAGAGAAAAAGGTGAAAAAAGAGGGATTTTTATACAGAATGTTCAATGCTGTATGGGTGGATGGTGTCAGTTATCTGAGTTGTTTTTCACCGACTCTGGTAAGTAAAATCCGTTACCGGCAGAATTTCGGCAAAAAACTGAATCTGAAAAATCCCCGCGGATTTAATGAAAAGCTTATGTGGCTGAAATTAAATACGTATAATAAAAATCCGCTTGTCGTTCAATGTGCCGATAAAGTGAGAGTGCGGGATTATATAAAAAAACGGGGATGTGAAGAAATCTTGGTTGATTGTCTGGGTGTGTATGAAAAACCGGAAGATATTCCCTGGCATACCCTGCCGCAGAAATTTGTACTGAAGTGTAATCACGGAGCAGGCTATAATATTATCTGTACAGATAAAGATAAGCTGGACTCTGTGGCGGAGACAAAACGATTGTCAGGATGGCTGAAAGAGAAATACTGGCGCACGCATGCAGAGATACAGTATCGTTATATAACCCCCCGAATTATCTGTGAAACATATCTGCAGCCGGAATCCGGAAGAGTTCCGGATGATTACAAGGTTTTTTGTTTTGATGGGAAAGCGGAATATATTATGCTCTGCAGAGGAAGAGGCAGCGAACGTGAAAAGTTCTATTTTGTAGATAAGAACTGGAATTTCCTGCCATGGGAGATCAATTCGGTGGGAGATGATACAAGCGGAATCAAACGTCCTTCCTGTCTGAAAGAGCTTTTTGCATATGCCGAAAAGCTTTCAGCCGGTTTTCCGTTTGTCAGAATTGATTTTTATGTACTTGGTGACAGAATCTATTTTGGAGAGATGACTTTTACGCCGTGCGGATGCCTGGATCCATATTATACGGAGGAAGGATATAAGGTTCTGAGCAGACGGCTGAAACTGGGAGTATCGGATGTTTAAAAATAAAAGCAGGAAAATGATATATCGGATCCTTTTGCTGATGCTGGCGGATGCCTGGATCATTACTATATCAGGGCCGCTGGCAGTGTATATTCGTTATAATCTGGTTTTTGAACCGCGGGCAGTGGAATTTATAGAGAATATACTGCACTATCTTCCGTTAAATCTTGCGGCTACTTTGGTCGTGTTTATGCTGTGCAGGCTGTATCGCGGAATATGGAAGTATGCCAGCGCGTCAGACTTGGTGAACATTCTGGCTGGCTGTGCTCTGTCTGCACTGATGCAGACGGCCGGAATGAAGCTGATGGGACTGGAATTCCCCAGAAGTTATCCGATTATGTATTTTGTTATTCTGACCATGGGCATCAGTGTTTTTCGCTTTATGTACCGTATTCTGGGATATTTCCAGTCCAGGCGGGAAGGGATGCTCAAGGCGGGAAAAAAGAACACTATGATCGTAGGTGCGGGTGAGGCCGGATACACGCTGCTTAAAGAGCTTCAGAACAGCCGGTTTGTGGAACAAAACGTACAGTGTATCGTGGACGACGATCCCGGTAAAAAAGGGAAATATTTAAGAGGTGTGCTGGTTGCCGGCAGCCGCTATGATATCTGCCGTTTGGCCAGCGAATACGATATTGATGAGATTATGATCGCGATTCCGTCTGCATCGCATACAACGAGACAGGAGATTCTGGATATCTGCAGCCAGACGAGCTGCAAGCTGAGAGTGCTTCCGGGCCTTTATCAGCTGGTGAACGGTGAAGTCAGCGTATCCAGACTTCGAAACGTGGAGATCGAGGATCTGTTGGGAAGGGATCCGGTAGATACGAAAGTAGACAGTATTATGGATTATGTGGCCGGCAGAACAGTTCTGGTGACAGGAGGGGGAGGTTCGATCGGGAGCGAGCTTTGCCGGCAGATTGCAAGGCATGAACCCAGACGTCTGATTATTTTTGATATTTATGAAAATAATGTATACGATATCCAACAGGAGTTAAAACGCAGTTATCCGGCGCTGGATCTGACCGTGTTGATCGGGTCTGTCAGGAATACGCACAGAATTAATAATGTGTTTGATAAATACCGTCCGGAGATTGTCTATCATGCGGCAGCTCACAAACATGTGCCTCTGATGGAAGACAGTCCGAATGAAGCCATAAAAAACAATGTTCTGGGCACATATAAGACGGCGCAGGCGGCGGATCGCTTTCATGCATCCCGTTTTGTGCTGATTTCTACGGACAAGGCGGTGAATCCTACCAATATTATGGGCGCTTCCAAACGTCTGTGTGAGATGGTGATTCAGATGATGAACCATCGGTCGAATACGGAGTTTGTAGCGGTGCGTTTTGGAAATGTACTCGGAAGCAACGGGAGCGTGATTCCGCTGTTTAAAAAGCAGATTGAAGAGGGCGGTCCTGTGACCGTAACGCATCCGGATATTATCCGTTATTTTATGACGATTCCCGAGGCGGTCTCTTTGGTTTTGCAGGCAGGTGCACAGGCAAAAGGTGGAGAAATCTTTGTTCTTGATATGGGAAAGCCGGTCAAAATTCTTGATCTGGCCTTGAATCTGATCCGTTTGTCAGGATACAGACCATACGAAGATATTGACATAAAATTTACCGGTCTGAGACCCGGGGAAAAGCTTTACGAAGAACTTTTGATGAGTGAGGAAGGACTTCAAAGTACAGATAATGAACTGATTCATATTGGAAAACCGATTGAATTTGACGAGGAAAAGTTCTGCAGGCAGCTTGAGGAACTGGACGAGCTGTCCCGGCAGGACAGTCCCTGCATTAAAGAAAAAGTGATGGAGATTGTTCCGACGTATCATGCAGAACCACATGATGGAAGAGAGGTATAAAAATGGCGCATATATATCTTGCATCTCCTCATATGAGTGAGGAAGGTTATGAGCAGCAGTATATAAAAGAGGCTTTTGATACCAACTGGATTGCGCCTCTGGGGAAAAATGTCGATGAATTTGAAAGAGAACTGTCTGCTGTTGTAGGTGCGGAAGATGCAGCGGCTCTGTCTTCAGGAACCTCTGCGCTTCATCTGGCATTAAAGGCGGCAGGAGTAAAGGAGGGAGATCCCGTTTTTTGTCAGGATCTTACCTTTTCTGCGACGGTCAATCCCGTTTTATATGAAAAAGCAGTCCCTGTGTTTATCGACAGTGACCGTCAGACATGGAATATGTCACCGGAGGCGCTGGAGAAGGCATTTGATAAATATCCGAATGTGAAGGCTGTGATACCGGTGCACCTTTACGGACTGCCTGCCAATATGGAACAGATTATGAAGATATGCAGGAAGCATGGGGTTCCGGTTATTGAGGACGCAGCGGAGAGCTTGGGTTCCTGGTATCACGGACAGCATACAGGGACATTTGGAGATTACGGCGTATTTTCATTTAACGGCAATAAAATTATTACTACCTCCGGCGGAGGCATGCTGGTCTGCAATCTGGAAGGGCAGGTGCAGGAGCGGATCAAAAAAGTCAGATTCTGGGCGACCCAGGCCAGAGAACCGGCACGTCATTATGAACATAAAGAAATAGGATATAACTACCGCATGAGCAATATTGTCGCGGGAATTGGGAGAGGCCAGCTGAAGGTGCTGGAACAAAGAGTGGAGCAAAAACGCCATATTTTTGCATATTATCAGGAGCATCTGGGGAATCTGGAAGGAATTTCTTTTATGCCGATGCATGAGAAAGAGCGGGCAAATTGCTGGCTGAGTGTGATACAGCTTGCTCAGGAATGCCCCGTGCGTCCGCTGGATGTGATGATCGCTCTGGAAAAAGGTGACATTGAAAGTCGTCCGGTGTGGAAACCGATGCATCTGCAGCCGGTGTTTGCAGGATATGATTATATTGACAACGGCAACGTCGGCGCGGAATTGTTCCGCCGCGGCGTATGTCTGCCCAGTGATACAAAAATGACGGAGGCGGATCTGGAACGGATTTGCAGTATCATAAAAGATTTGTGGGTGAAAAAATAAAGGCGACAGCTATAAACCGGCTTTATAATGAGTAAACTAAAAACAGACAGGAACAGTCGATCGCAGAGGAAGCAGAGAATGAATATTCTGATATTAAGCTGTGGAACAAGAAACAAAATTGTACAGTATATGAAAAAAGAACTTCTCGGGAAAGGGAACGTGATTGCGACGGATATGAGTCCCAATGCGCCGGCGCTCTATGAGGCGGACAGGTATTATCTGGTGCCCAGAATGACGGCTCCAGGGTATCTGGATGTGATTTTTGACATCTGCAGAAAAGAACAGATCAGCGGGGTGTTTTCTCTGATCGATCCGGAACTGTCTCTGCTGGCAAAGCATGAAGATGAATTCCGAAGGCTCGGAGTGACGGTGATGGGTTCTTCCTATGAGCTGTGTGAACGAACTCTGGACAAATGGCTGATGTATCAGTGGCTTCAGGAACACGGTTATGCCTGTGCAAAAAGTTATATTGACAGAGACTGTTTTTACGATGCAGTAGAAAACCAAGATATCGCATTTCCTGTGTTTGTAAAACCTGCAAAAGGCAGCGCAAGCATTGCGGTCACAACGGCAGAGGACCGGGAGACTGTGGATGTTTTCATGGACCACTCGGACGGGTTGCTGATTCAGGAATATTTAAGAGGACAGGAGATCGGAGTGGACTGTTACATTGACATGATCAGTGGAGAAGTGATTTCTGTCTTCTGCAAAAAGAAACTGGTCATGCGTGCCGGAGAGACGGACAAGGGTCTTTCCTTCAAGGATGAAAAACTGTTTGGGCTGGTGGAGCGTTTTGTAAAAGAAAGCGGTTTTCGAGGACAGATTGACATTGATATTTTTGACGTGGACGGAGTTTATTACATCTCGGAGGTCAATCCCAGATTTGGCGGCGGTTATCCTCATGCCTATGAGGCAGGAGTGAACCATATGAAATACATTGTTCGCAATCTGGAAGGAAAGCCGAATGTTCCGGAGATCGGAAACTATGAGGAAGGGCTGGTCATGATGAAGTATAATGAAATCATGATCCGCAGGGAGGATATGCCACAGTGAGACAGGGAGTATACGCCAGATATGTGAAAAGAATACTGGACAAGGTGCTTTCCGGGACGGCGCTGATTGTTTTCAGTCCTGTTATGGCAGTGACTGCCTGCCTTGTACGGATAAAGCTTGGGAGTCCGGTCATTTTCTGCCAGGAACGTCCCGGCAGGAACGAAAAAATTTTTCGAATGTATAAGTTCCGGACGATGACGGATGCCCGCGACAAAAAAGGCAGGCTTCTTCCGGATGAAAAGAGACTGACGGAATTTGGAAGCTTTCTGCGCAGAACGAGCCTGGACGAGCTTCCGGAGCTGTGGAATATTTTTAAAGGAGATATGAGTATCGTAGGACCGCGGCCGCTGCTGTGCAGTTATTTGCCTTACTATACAAAAAGAGAGCGACTCCGGCATAAAGTGATGCCGGGGCTTACCGGACTTTCACAGGTAAACGGACGCAATCTTCTGGCATGGGATGATCGTCTGGAGATGGACGCAGTATATGCGGAGCATATTACATTTCTGGGAGACATGAAGATTATTCTGAAGACAGCGGCAAAAGTATTTGAACGGGACGGCGTTGCGGTCAATACGGCGGCCGTGGAGCCGAATCTGGCAGAAGAACGCAGAAAAAGAAAAGGAAGCTGACGGATGAAGAAACTGTGGATACTGAATCATCATTCCGGCCTGGAAGGGGACCGTCATTTTGAGCTGGCAAAAGAATTTGCCAAAGAGGGTCTGGAGACTGTAGTATTTTTGTCTGCTTACAGTCACAGAGGAGGTAGTTACTTATATGAGAAAGAAGTGACGGTTCGAAAGGTGGCGGAGCATATCACTTATGTTTGGCTGCGCACTGCGCCTGCCTATCATGGCAACGGTCCTGCCCGGATTGTAAATATGATGGACTACAGCAGGCTTATGAAAAAATATGGGCGGAATTTCTATGAGAAGTTTGGTGTTCCGGACGCGGTCATCGGTTCATCGGTTCATCCGTTTGCATGGGAGAGCGCATACAGCATTGCAAAAAGGAACCATATCCCGTTTATCTGTGAGATACGGGATTTCTGGCCGCTGTCATTTATTGAAATGTACGGCTGGTCAAAATTCCATCCGATCTGTCTGCTGTTCTCTCTTCTGGAGCGAAGAGCCTATCGCAGGGCGGATGCGATTGTGACTTCGATGGAATTTGGGTATCGATATCTGGAGCAGTTTTCTTATGTAGACAGAAAACGTATTTACTGGATTCCAAACGGGTATCATACAGAAGGAATTGACGAGGTGATTCAGAGCGGAAATGTCCGGCTTTCAGAGGATCTTCGGAGTTATCTTGAAGACCACTGGTGTGCGGTGTACACAGGAAGTTTTGTGGATTCGGAATGTCTGCTGGACCTTTTGGATACCGCAGCGTATATGCAAAAGCAGGGAATGGATCATATAAAGTTCGCATTCATCGGGGATGGACATCTGCGAGCCCGGATGGAGGAGCGGGCAGAACGGGAAAAGCTGACCAACGTGAGGATTTTTTCCAGAATTGAGAGTCGTCAGGTGGCGGTGGCTTTATCAAAAGCAAAGGTCTGCATCGCTGCTTTAAAAGACGACAGGGTACTCAACGATCTGGGACTGAGCCTGAATAAACTGAACGATTATCTTTATTCGGGGAATCCGACGGTATTTGCCTGTAATTCTGCAAATGTGGTGGGAGATTCCGGCGCAGGTATCGTGGTACCCTGCGGGGACTCAAAAGCCTATGCGGAGGCGCTGATGACCGTATATCAGATGCCCGGGGAGCAGCGCAGGGCTATGGGAGAAAAAGGGCGCAGAACGATTCGTGAGAAGTACAGCTATTCGCTGCTGGCAAAACGTTATCTGGATATACTGGTGCAGGCAGAGAACTGCAGAAAAAAGAGGAGAGACCATGAAACAGCTACTGTTGGATAAAATTGCGGAAAAAGAAATTGTTGTCGGAGTGATCGGACTTGGATATGTGGGACTGCCTCTGGCGGTGGAAAAGGCAAAAGCCGGTTTCAGAACCATTGGCTTTGACGAACAGACGGTGAAAGTGGAGATGGTGAACCAGGGGCATAATTATATCGGAGATGTGGTGGATAAAGATCTGAAAAGGCTGGTGGAAGAAGGGCTTTTGTCTGCAACTTCGGATTTTGAATTTATCAAGGATGTAGATTTTATCGCCATCTGTGTGCCGACGCCACTGGACGTTCATCAGGAACCGGATCTGAGTTCTGTGCGCAATTCTACGATAGAGATTGCAAAACATCTAAAAGCAAATACCATGGTGGTGCTTGAGTCCACAACTTATCCCGGAACCACGGAAGAACTGGTGCGGCCGCTTTTGGAACAGGGGTCAGGTCTGACGTGCGGAGAGGATTTTTATCTTGGATTTTCTCCGGAACGTGTAGATCCGGGAAATCTGATCTATAAGACGAAAAATACGCCGAAAGTGGTGGGCGGGATCGGAAAGGATGCGACAGAAGTGATCGCAGCCATGTATCGTTCCGTACTGGAAGGTGATGTCAAAGAAGTGTCTTCTCCTGCGATTGCAGAGATGGAAAAAATCCTGGAGAATACTTATCGGAATATTAATATTGGCCTGATTAACGAGCTGGCTATGCTCTGCAATGAAATGGGGATCAGCATCTGGGAAGTGATTGATGCGGCAAGCACCAAACCTTACGGTTTTCAGCCGTTTTATCCGGGACCGGGGCTTGGAGGACACTGTATCCCTCTGGACCCGTATTATCTGTCATGGAAAGCAAGAGAATACGGATTTCATACTTCCATGATTGAGAGTTCGATGATGATCAATGACCGTATGCCGGCTTACTGTGTGCAACGCGCAGGAAAGATTCTCAACCGTTTTAAAAAAGCGCTTAATGGTTCCAGAGTACTGATTCTGGGAGTGGCATATAAACAGGATATTGACGATTACAGGGAAAGTCCGGCGCTGCGGGTGATCGAAGAGCTGGAAAAGACAGGAGCGGAAGTCCTGTATTATGATCCGTGGGTAAAGCAGTATAAATACAAGGGAAGCGTTCAGAACAGTGAACCGGAACTCACGCAGGAACTGCTTGAAAGTGCAGATCTTGTCATGGTAACGGCAGCGCACACCAATGTGGACTATGAATTTGTTCAGAAGCATGCAAAGGCTGTCTTTGATACGAAGAATGTGATGAAAAACTTAGAAAACAGAGTGAATATCGAGGTATTGTAATGAAATATGCATTGATCGGGTGCGGACGAATTGCAGGAAATCATGTCAGAGCCGTATTGAATAACGGCCTGGAATTTGCAGCGGTATGCGATGTGGTTCCGGAACATATGGAAGAGCTGCTGACCGTACACGGGTTAGAAAAAGATGAGAAGATTGGGCGTTATACAGATTACCGGAAGATGGTGCAGGAAGTACAGCCGGAGTTAGTGGGTATTGCCACGGAAAGCGGTATTCACGCAGAGATTGCTCTTTTTTGTATCGATCATGGAGTGAACTGTATTATTGAAAAACCGGTTGCCATGTGCATGAAAGATGCAGACGAGATTGTCCGGCGTTCCGAGGAAAAAGGCGTGAAAGTATCGGCCTGTCATCAGAACCGTTTCAATGTTGCGGTACAGGAAACGAGAAGAGCGCTGGAGGCGGGACGTTTCGGAAAACTGTCTCATGGCTCGGTCCATGTACGCTGGAACCGGAATCAGGGTTATTATGAGCAGGCACCCTGGAGGGGAAGATGGGCGTCGGACGGAGGTGCACTGATGAATCAGTGTATTCACGGCATCGATCTGCTTCGCTGGATGTTCGGAGATGAAGTGGAAGAGGTTTACGGGGCGACAAGACAGCAGTTTCATCATTATCTGGAAGCAGAAGATGTGGGTATGGCTGTCGTAAAATTTAAAAACGGCGCGGTTGCAACCATAGAAGGAACGACAAATGTGTATCCGCAGAATCTGGAAGAAACGCTGTATGTATTCGGAGAACGGGGGACGGTTAAAATCGGCGGAAAGTCCACCAACAATATTGACGTGTGGGATTTTGCAGACGAGACGGACCGCGATGACGCCAATAAACACCTTCAGGAAGCTACCAGCAATGTATACGGCAACGGGCATAGCAGTCTGTATGCAGATGTTGTGGAAGCTGTTCAGATGAACAGAAAACCGTATGTGGATGCGGTGGCAGGCAGGAACGCTCTGGAGATAGTACTTGCGATTTACAAAAGTCAGAAAGAGGGAAAGCCTGTGAAGCTGCCGCTGACAGACTTTGGGAGTACGGACATGACAGGAGAGTTTGATGTTTAAAATATGTGAGATCAGGGCCGGCGATTTGCTGGAAGCAGACTTTGGCAGAACAGCGGAAGAGGACTTTCTGCTGTATGGCGTGTCGGATCCGGAAGAACCGGAAGATCATACGATAATATTTGTGAAAAACAGTCTGTCGAAAGCTTATACAACAGTAAAAAACAGTATTTTTATTACCGGGGAAGAGATGGAACTGACTCTGGATGCATCCTGCATGCAGATGAAAAGCGGTACTCCGAAGAATCTGTACGGCAGGCTGCTGGAACGACTGATCAGTCTGATACCGAAGGCAAAGATGCGGATGTCGGAGGGAAGTTATATTCATGCAGACGCCAGGATCGGAGAAGATGTCAGGATCGGACCATTTTGTGTGATCGGCCAGGATGTAGTGATTGGAAGTCACAGCCGGATAGGAGCCGGGACTGTTATCAAAGACCATGTCCGCATCGGCAGCCATGTAATTATCAAGGAGCACTGTGTGATCGGGGCGGAGGATGCGGATATTTACCGTCTGGAAGACGGGAGCTGTCGTACGCTGCCGCATCTGGCGGGCACTGTCATAGAGGACGGATGTCTTCTGCTGGCGGGGGCGATACTGGCGGCAGGGGATACGAGAACAACGGTACTTGGAAAAGGATCAATGATTGGTATGGCAGGAGATGTAGGACATAACTGCCGGGTCGGAGAGGAGACGCTGATCAGCGGCAAGGCAAGTATTTCCGGACATTGCCGGATTGGTACCCATACGTATGTGGCGCCCATGTCTGTGACAACGAATCGGATTGAGGTCGGCAGCAACGCTTATCTGGGTATTGGAGCTGTAGCGATTAAGGATGTGCCGGAAGGCGAGAAGCAGTTTGGAAATCCGGCGCGGAAAGTGCTGGAAATGAAGAAAAGATAGAGGAGATATTATGGTTCAGAATGTTCTGGATTATCTGGAAGCAAGTGCGGCGTCCTGTCCCCAAAAGACAGCGTGTGAAGACCTGGAGGACAGCTATACATATGCCGAAGTCCTTCATAATGCCAGAAGAATCGGCAGTGCACTGCTGGAGGAACTTCCTCAGAATGCGCCTGTTCCGGTCCTGATGGAGAAGGAAGCATGGACGCTGAATGTATTTATGGGAGCAGTCTGTGCAGGCTGCTTTTATACGTTGGTGGAACCGGAACTGCCCGCAGAACGGATCGGCTCAATCCTGGAAACCCTGAATGCGCAGGTTCTTGTGACATCCAGAAGACGTGAGAGGCAGATCCAAAAGACCGGCTTTACAGGGAAAATTTTGTTTGCAGAAGATCTGGTACAACACGAAGCAGACGAACGCGGACTTGCAAAAAGAAGAACACATGCCTGTGATACGGATCCCTTGTATGCAATCTTTACATCCGGTTCCACAGGGGCGCCAAAAGGCGTTGTGGTCTGTCATCGTTCCGTGATTGATTTTACAGAGCATTTTACTGCAATTTTTGGATTTGAACGGGAAGATGTGATCGGCGGACAGGCTCCCTTTGATTTTGACGTATCAGTCAAAGACATTTATCCGGCGATGAAAGTAGGAGCAACGCTGGAAGTGATTCCGAAGAAATTTTTTTCTGTGCCTAAGAAACTTCTGGATTTCCTGGATGACAGAAAAGTGACCAGCCTTACCTGGGCTGTGTCGGCACTGTGTATTATTTCCATGCTGAAGGGATTCCGTTATAAAGTGCCATCGAGCATTCGCCGCGTCATGTTCAGCGGGGAAGTGATGCCGGTGAAGCATCTGAACTATTGGCGGGAATATCTCCCGGAAGCGCTTTATGTCAACTTGTACGGACCTACGGAGATTACCTGCAACTGTACGTATTACAGGATAGACAAAGATCAGGTCCTGTCAGAAGACGCACAACTGCCTGTCGGAGAGGCGTTTCCAAATGAGCGCGTCTTCCTGCTGGATGAGGAGGATCAACTGGTCAGGGAAGCCGGGAGGCTGGGGGAAATCTGTGTCGTGGGGACAGCTCTGGCTTTGGGCTACTACAGAAATGAGGAGAAGACCAGACAGGTATTTGTTCAGAATCCTCTGAACAAATGCTATCCGGAACTGATGTACCGGACCGGTGATCTGGGACGCTACGATGAGCAGGGAGATCTGTATTATGTGACCCGGAAAGATTTCCAGATTAAGCATATGGGACATCGGATTGAGCTGGGAGAGATCGAGGCGGCTTTCCAGTCTCTTCAGGGAATCGAAAGAGTGTGCTGCATCTATGACGAACCTAATACGAAGATTATCGGTTTTTATGTGGGGACTCTGGAAGCAAAAGAAATCATCAGACGGTTGACAGAAAAGCTTCCACGGTTTATGATTCCCAATATATTCCATAAAGTAGAGTACATGCCGGTTACAAAAAACGGAAAAATTGACAGAAAGTCGCTGATGGAGGATTATCAGAAGCAGCAGAGACATGGCTGAAAAAGGAGAACCTGTCTAATGGAAGAGAAAAAGCTTGAACAACTGGCGGTGTCGCTGGGAACTCCCGCTTACGTATTTGATACAGACATCCTGAAAAAAAGAATTGAATGGACGGCAGAAATACTGCATCCGGCAAAACTTTGTTTTGCTGTAAAGGCCAATCCGTTTTTGCTTCAGACGATGAAAGGGAGTGTGGAACACTATGAAGTCTGCTCTCCGGGTGAATTTCATATTTGTGTTCGCAGCGGGCTGGATATGAATCAGATCGTGTTGTCCGGGGTAAATAAAGAATATGAGGATGTCCGCTATGCTATGGAACAGGGAGTAAAGCATTATACAGCGGAGTCGAAGCGTCAGTATGAACTTGTGTGCCGGTGTGCGAGAGAGTCTGGCGCGACGGTGGACCTGTTGCTTCGGGTGACAAGCGGCAACCAGTTCGGTATGAGTGAGGCGGATGTGAAAGAACTGATTCGCAGCAGGGCATCATGCCCGCATGTTCAGATTCGCGGAGTACAGTATTTTTCGGGAACTCAGAAAAAAAATATAAAAAAAATTGCAGCAGAAGTGGAATATATAGAGGATCTTATTCAGAGACTGGAAAAAGAAGACGGTTTTGTCACCCAGGTACTGGAATTTGGTCCCGGACTTGGAGTCACTTACTTTACAAAGGAGGATCCGGAAGAAGATGTCCGGCTTTTAGAAGCGTTTGCGGAGCTGTTTCAGAAAGAACGTCCCTATAAAATTGTTTTTGAGATGGGGCGTTTCCTGGCAGCGTCATGCGGTTATTATATAACCAGAATTGTAGATCAGAAGAGGAATGACGCAGTTCATGTCTGCCTGGTAGACGGCGGGATTCATCATGTAAATTATTACGGACAGAATATGGCTATGAAAACGCCGTTTCTGTCGTATTTCCCTCAACATCCAGTAGAGGACAGAGAGGATACAGAGTGGACGGTGTATGGTTCGCTCTGCACAGTGGCGGACATCCTGCTGAAAAAACTGCCTTTAAAGGACGCCAGGGTGGGAGATTATCTTGTTTTCCATAATATCGGTGCTTATTCGGTGACAGAAGGCATCTATCTGTTTTTGAGCAGACGTATGCCGAAAATTTATCTGTACAGCGATCGGGACGGAGCTGGTCTTGTGCGCAAAGATCTGGAGACCTGGACTTTGAATACAGTGGAGGAATGAACGATGGAAGAATTGATGGAATTGTTATCGGCTTTAAAGCCGGAGATTGATTTTGAAAGAGAAACGGAGTTGATCGATGACGGACTCCTGGAATCTTTTGACGTGATCACATTGATTGCGGAGATAGAAGATCAGTTTGGTGTGGAAGTGCCGGCGGAAGAGATTATACCGGAGAATTTTAATTCGGCAAAAGGCATGTGGAAGCTTTTGGAGAAGATCAAAGGAGAAGAATAAATGCAGTTTCGCAATCTGAAGAAACAGTATGAAATATTAAAGCCTGAAATAGACGCGGCGCTTCTGCAGGTGCTGAAAGATTCCAACTATATCAGCGGAAGACAGGTAACTGAGCTGGAAGAAGAGCTGGCCGGGTATACGGGAGTCAGGCACTGCGTGACCTGCGCCAACGGGACCGATGCGCTTACGCTGGCTCTGATGACGTGGGGAATCGGAAAGGGAGACGCGGTATTTGTACCGGATTTTACGTTTTTTTCTTCTGCGGAGACGGTCGCGTATGCAGGAGCAACGCCGGTGTTTACAGATATACTGGAAGATACTTTTAATATGGACCCGGACAGTCTGGAGCGGGCAGTCAGGGCAGTGCTGGCAGAGGGAAAGCTGAAGCCGAAAGCGATAGTGACGGTTGATTTGTTCGGACTGCAGGCAGATTATGAAAGAATCCGTCCGATTGCCGACAGATACGGGCTGTATATTCTGGAGGATGCAGCGCAGGGATTCGGCGGAAGCTGCCATGGAAAACAGGCGGGAAGCTTTGGAGATATTGCCATTACCTCTTTCTTTCCGGCAAAGCCGCTGGGATGCTACGGCGACGGAGGGGCAGTGTTTACAGATCATGACGAATGGGCATCCTTGCTTCGGTCTTTGCGGATACACGGTAAGGGAAGCGACAAATATGACAATGTGAGAATTGGCTTAAATTCCCGACTGGATACACTGCAGGCGGCTGTACTGCAGGTTAAACTGAAAGCATTCTGCGAATATGAGCTTCGTGATACGGATCAGATTGCGGCGCGCTATACAGAAGGACTCAGGGACTGTGTAAAGGTTCCGCTCATTCCGGAAGGTTATAGCTCCGGCTGGGCGCAGTACAGTATCCTTTTAAAAGATGAGAAAGAAAGAGAAGAGGTTCAGAGCTATCTGAGAGAACAGGATGTTCCGACGATGATTTATTATCAGAGAGGGATGCATCAGCAGACGGCGTTTCGCGGTCTGTGTCTGTATGGAGAGGATTTCACTGTGACAGAGGATGTATGTAAAAGGGTGCTGGCGCTTCCGCTGTCACCATATCTGACAGAAGAAGAACAGCAGAAAGTGATTCGTCTGATCAGGGAAAAGACATCAGGCAGTAAAGAGGCGCTTGCATGAAGATTTTATTGATATCTTACGACTATTATAAATATGACGGCAGACTCCGGGAGCTGATAAAAACATCAAAGGTTCTGGGAGAAGTAACTTATATTACCCGTGCATCCGATGGAGAAAAACCGCAGGAAGCGTCGCATATTCTGTATCAGGATCGGGGATACAGCAGGTTTATTCTGTTTGTCTGCAGTAAAATTCGTGAAATCGGAGCGCAGGATCTGATTTTTATTGATAACCGTAAGGGAATTGTTCCTGGATATCTGGCCAAAAAACTGTCAAATGCCCGGTATGTGGTACAGGATTGCAGGGAACTCTATCATATAAGAAGTGCAGCAGGGACAGCGGGGAAGATCGGATGTCTGATTGAGAAAATATTTACCCGCCGTTCGGATGTGGTGATTGCGGCAAATGTGTATCGGGCCAGGCTGATGGTAAAAATGTTCGGATTGAAAAAGGAGCCGCTGAATTATGAAAATATCCGCCGTCTGGAGTATACTTCAGCGGAGAAACATAGAAGCGTGGGAGAAGAGTGCCGGGAATTTTTTGCGGATAAAAAATTTCGAATTGTTTCGACAGCAGGCTGCGATATGAGTCGGACCACCGGAAAGATGCTGGAAGCAATGAAGGGGCTGGGCGATGGATATGAGCTTTTGCTGATCGGAGAAAATGATGAGGAAGATGAACAGATTGTGCAGGAAACCATTCGTTCGTTTGGCCTTACCAATGTGAAAATACTGCCCCGGATGGACCAGGATCACCTGAAGTATTTTATAGAGAACAGCCAGATCGGCATGGTGACCTATCACCAGAGGGATCTGAATAATAAATACTGTGCCAGTGGAAAAATCTTTGAATTTCTCTTTGAAGGAAAGCCGGTGGTGACCTCTACCAATCCTCCTCTGAAAGAGTTCTGTGAGAAATACAACATCGGTTATGCATCCGACGACTATGAAGTGGCTATCCGGGTGATTGCAGACGATTATGACAGATGGCAGAATTCCGTCAGAAAATTTGTTTCCAGAGTGCAGGTGGAGAAAAATAACGGCAGACTGGCAAAAGAGATACTCGCCCGGCTGGAAGGACATTAGAGTATTATGAAAAAAATCATGCTTGTATTTGGGACCAGGCCGGAGGCAATTAAAATGTGCCCGCTGGTCAATGAATTGAAAAAAAGAGAACATATAGAAACGATTGTCTGTGTGACCGGACAGCACAGGCAGATGCTGGATCAGGTACTGGAAGCATTTTCTGTCGTTCCGGATTATGATTTGTCGATTATGAAGAACAGACAGACATTATTTGATGTGACAACGAATATTCTGAACCGCATAAAAGAGGTGCTGGAAAAAACAAAACCGGACGTGGTTTTAGTACACGGGGATACATCCACTACATTTGTGACTGCTCTGGCATGCTTTTACCTGCAGATTCCGGTGGGGCATGTGGAAGCAGGACTTCGGACTTATAATATTTATTCTCCATATCCGGAGGAGTTCAACCGTCAGGCGGTCAGTATTATCTCATCGTACAATTTTGCTCCTACCGAGTTGTCAAAGCAAAATCTTATCGATGAAGGCAAGAAAAAAGAGACGATCTATGTGACCGGAAATACGGCTATTGACGCGCTGAAGACGACAGTCAAAGAGGATTATACGCATCCGGAGCTTACGTGGGCTCAGGGAAGCCGCCTGATTCTGATTACGGCGCATCGTCGGGAGAATCTGGGAGAGCCGATGAAGCATATGTTCCGTGCAATCCGTCGGGTATGTGATGAACATCCGGATATCAAAGCAGTTTATCCGATTCATATGAATCCGGCAGTCCGGGAGACAGCGGATGCGATTCTGGGCGGTGATGAAAGAATCCGCATCATAGAACCTCTGGATGTACTGGATTTTCATAATTTTCTGGCGAGGAGTTATCTGATTTTGACGGACAGCGGCGGCATTCAGGAGGAAGCTCCCTCACTTGGCAAACCGGTTCTGGTTATGCGCGATACGACGGAGCGTCCGGAAGGGATTGCGGCCGGGACATTGAAACTGGTGGGAACAGATGAAGAAATGATTTATAAGAGCTTTAAACAGCTGCTGGAAGATCAGGAAGAATATGAGAGAATGAGCACAGCCAGCAATCCATATGGGGACGGATATGCGTCCGTACGGATTGCAGACATACTGGAAGGAAAAGCATGAGTGTATATCTTTTACTTTTTATGCTTCTGGCAGCAGGGGCGTTGCTGGAATGGTTTCGGCCTCAGTACGGGAAAAAGGGTTATCTGGTCTGCTGGACGGCAGTAACGGCCTGTCTGTGCCTGCGTTACGGACAGGGAGTGGATTATGTTACTTATCACGGTCTTTATGAGACGATTCCGCCGGTCATTGATCTTTCGCAGGGGTATGTGTGCGGTTTTTATCCGGAGATCGGCTGGCGTCTTCTGTGCGCCGCATTCAAAGCTGTGCATGTACCTTTCTGGGTGTTTGCAATGATTCTGGGATTTGCAGAGATGTGTCTCGTTCACCGGTTTCTGCAGAAGTATGTTCCTGCAAAAACGGCAGGACTGTTTATGTTTTATCCGGTACTGTTCCTTTCCTATCTGGTGTCCGGATTGCGTCAGGGTCTGGCTATGTGCATTTTTCTGGGCGTTCTGGTTCCTTTGTACCTTGAAAGAAAATGGATTCTTTATATATTGGGTGTGCTTGTGGCGACATCGCTGCACAAAGTAGGGTATGCGTGGCTTTTACTGCCTGCAGTATCATACCTTCCGGTGTGGCTGATGCCGGTGCTGGCAGGAGGAGCGTTTGCCGGCGGATTACTTTTGAGACTTCAGGCAGTTCAGGAATTTCTTTTGTCATACTTTCCTTCTTATCATCTGCAACAGTTTCTACAGGCAGGAGAGATCAGTTATTTTGCATGTGCGGAGCGTCTGATCAGTACGACGGCAATTCTGGCATTGTACTGGTGGGTGGCGAAAAGAGACCGACAGACATCTGAAACAGAGGATGCTTTATTGAAGGCGTATCTGTGTGGAACCTGCTTTTATCTGCTGATGTGCGGAAATTCTTATTATGCAAGCCGTTACTGCGCTGTGTTTAAGATTCTGGAATGTGCGGTGCTGCTGATTTTATTACAGAAAAGAGATACGATCGTCAATTTTGCGGCCGCTTTCTTTTTAGGCCTGACCATACTGATGGGAATAAAAAATCTCAACGCGGTAATCCGGCAGGCTATTTATTATGATCCGGCGGTGGTAAAAGTATGGAATCTGCCATATGTGTCTGTTTTTCAAAAAAGTAAAATCTATCAATATTATCCATATGAAGAGTGGCTGGAGGAAATCTATAACCGTAATATTGAAGATCAGAAGCTGTGGATGATTCAGGAATGAGATAACAGAAGGTGAAAATATGCGTCTGGAAATTTTACTGACGGCGGTCATTTTTTTCGGCGGAACTTTTTTTTCCGGATATGCGCTGCGCCGCGTCTTAAAAATAAAGGGAGAAGGGTTACTCTTCTCCATCATTGCCGGCACTGCGCTGTGGTGGGCGTTGCTGGAGCTGATTCTGGTGCCAATGACCATGAGGTTTGCATCGTTTCGTGCGCTGACTTTTGTATACAGTATTGTTCTGGTGGTGACAGTTTTATACGGAGTTTACTGCTGGAAGGATATTATAGAAGACGGAAGGCGGTTTTTTTGCAGGGCAAAAGAATATCTGACGCCGGGACATGCGGTTGCTTTTTTATTAATTATCTGCCAGCTGTATTTTATTCACCATCACATGTATCTGGAGTGGGATGACACCTATTATGTAAATCTTGCCAATGAAGCAGTATTCTCCAATAAAATTTACTGGGTCTATCCGGAAACGGGCACTTTTGTGGATTTTGATAAAAGGTATGTGTTGTCGCTCTGGCCGATCTTTTATGCATGGCTTTCAAGATTTACGGGGGTGCTTCCGACGATCATGGCGCACACGATCATGCCCTGGCTTATGATTCCGCTTGCCTATATGGTTTATGGGCTGATTGCAGAGCAGATTTTCTCAGAGGAAAGGCAGCTGCGGGGGATGTTTCTCTCTATGGCAGTTCTTCTGCACCTGTTCATGAGCGGAGTGCATACGTCAGGACTGACGTTTCTGAGCATTACCCCGTGGGTGGGGAAAGGAGTTCTGGCTGCGGTTCTGTTTCCAATGCTTTTTTACTGGCTTTTAAGAACCGCAAAAGAAAACAGGATAAGCAACTGGCTGCTGCTGGGCATCACCTGTCTTGGCGGGTGTCTGCTTTCGTCGATGGGCATTATGCTCAGTCCGGTTTTTGTCGGAACCGCAGTATGCCTTCTGGCGGTATACAAAAAAAGTGTCAGATATCTGCTGGCAGGTATAGGGGCCTGTCTGCCCTGCATCGTACTTGGAATCTATTATATTTATCTGGCTCATTGAAGGTGAAAAGCAATGAAAGATTTTTTTGAGATTGCAAAGACAGATTTTATGGCGACGTTTGCCGGTGGATGGCTGTTCCCGCTCCTGCTTGTAATGGTGCTGATCATTATCTGGAAAGAGGAAGAGTGGCATCGGAAAATACTGGCAGGAATTCTGCCGGCGGTGCTTTTGGCTGTTTACTGGTGTCCTCTGACGGGTATGGCTTTTATGAGGCTTCTGGGAGAAAATGTCTACTGGAGGATTCTATGGCTGGTTCCTTTGGGAGTGACAATCCCGTATGGAATGTGTCTTCTGCTGAAACGGTTGCAGGGCATATGGAGGCAATGCGCTTTTTTATTTCTGATGGTGTTGCTTGCATTTTGCGGGAGCAGTGTGCTTTCGACAGAGTGGTTTGAGCCTTCTACAAATATCTATAAGCTGCCGCAGAACGTAATCGATATTTGTGAGATCCTGCCGGGAAATATACATGCGATGGTGTCGAACCGGCTGATGCCTTACATCCGGCAGTGTGATCCTACCATAACTCTGGCGTATGGCCGGAATGCACTGAGTTTTAACGGGATGACAGAAGATTTGTTTGACAATCAGATCATGTATCTGGAAGCACAGAAGCCGGAGATTGATGTGGATGTGCTCGGACCGCTGGTGAGGGATGAAGGCTGTACATTTCTGGTGTTTTCTCTGAGCCGGACATATGTGGGAGACTGGGCGGATTATGGCTATCGGGAATATGCGGTCAATGATGAGTTTCGAGTATTTGTAGATGAAGATTATAAGGAAGGTCAGGATACCAGAAAATGGGAAGATTAAGAAGTTTAAAACCTTATGCAAAAATATATGTGATACTGATTGCAGTCTTTTTCCTGTCCATGGCTCTGGTGTACTGTATTCCGGTTTCATGGATTCAGGAGAATGTGGAAAAATCTCTGGCGGTGATGGAGACGGAGGGAGAACGACCCATGTATGCATTTTACCGTCACAGCGCAATCGTGGATAATCATACAGACATGCTGATGTATGAGAGCCTGATACCGAACAGAGATTATAATGCAGTGCAGGCATCTGTGAGTATCAATCAGTATCCCAGATACTGGCATGGTTATCAGGTGATTCTGCGGCCGCTGACAGTAGTGTTCCAGGTGCAGGAGCTGCGTTATCTGGGTATGATGTTATTCTACCTTCTGTTTTTCTGGAGTGCATGGCTGACTGCAAAAAAAACCAGGCCGGCGTATGCCGCATTGTATGTGCTGACAATCGCGAGCAGTTATCTGTCGGTGGTTACTACCTGTTTTCAGTATCTGACCACGTTTTATGTGCTGTTTGCAGCCTTGATTGTGCTGCTGTCCAGGTATGACGCCAAGAAACCGTTGAATCCTTTTCTGTACTTTTTTGTGGTAGGTATGGTGGAAAATTTTTTTGATTTTCTGACTTATCCGGTGATTACGCTTGGAATTCCGCTGATTCTGTTATTATGGCTTCGAGTCAGGGATCAGCAGGCAGATTTTCAGGATAATTTCTGGTTTATGTTTCAGTCTTCAGTTTCGTGGTTTTTTGGGTATGCATTGACCTGGGTCATAAAATGGGGAATCACGACAGTAATTCTTGGGGTAAGATATTTTTGGAGAACGATGGGGGTGGTTCAGTACCGTCTGCAGGGAAATGAGGAGGAGCCTCTGGACCGGATTGGGACGATTCGAAAAAATCTGAAAGCCTGGATGAATGTACAGGATGACGGAATTATTACCTGGAGCAAAGTGGCGCTTATCATATTAATCGTGATTTTGATTCTGGTGATATGGAAGAAACTCAAAGACAGACAGCAGGTACTGGCGTGTGTTCCGATTTTGTTTGTTGCAGGTTATCCATATGTATGGTATCTGGTCATGTCCAATCATTCGCAGATTCACTACTGGTATACGTATCGGTCACAGCTGGTGGCTTTGTTTGGAATCCTGATCTTTACGGCAGGTATTTTAAGGGAAAAAGATGAGTAAAATGTGGAAGAGCAGACTGGAAAATATCATGCAAAAACACGGGAATTGCCGATGTTTGAGCGTTTCACTTCTGATGGCGGCTTTATGCGGAATTTTTGCCGTGTTTCAGCCGCTTTATCTGAATGTAGATAATTATCAGACAGCTTTGGTACTGAACAGAGTTTACGATGCAGATAATTACTGTATGTTTGTGAATCCGCTTTTGTGTCTGCTCTCAGGCCTGCTTGGGGACGTAATGCCATCTGCAGACAATTACACACTGCTGAGCAGAGTTTTGATTCTGCTGGGTGTCTGGTGCCTGGGATATCATATTGCGAAGGCTTCACGTGAGAAATTGGAGTTGTTCTGCGGATATTTGATGCTCTTTCTGCTGGTGGTCAATGCAAGTCTGTTTTTTGATTATTTTACGATCTGGGCGTCTTTTTTTACCTGTACGGGAATGGTTTCTCTTATATCGGCTGTGCAGCAGGAAAGCCGGAAACAGGCAGCTGCAGGAACTGTGTTTTTGATCTGCGGTGTGATGTGGAGAATGGAGTCTGCCGCGATCTTTCTGCCGTTTTTTGTACTGGAACTGTTCACGGACCTGGTTTTTCGTACGGTTACAGGAGAAAAAAAGCGGCAGTGGATAAAAAAAACGTGCAGATTGCTTTTACCGGCGGTGCTGTGTACTGTTTTACTGCTTCTGACGGATCTGGGATTTAAGGCTTCAGATCAATACAAAGCAGGTGTAGAATATTCCAATGCAGTCAGTTCCGTGGTGGACTTTCCGATGGAAAATTATGAGGATGTTGCTGACCGTCTGCCCGGAATCAGCAAAAATGATTATGAGAGTCTCCGGCTGCATATGTATGCAGATACTGATAGGGTTGATGCCGCTTATGCCAGAAGAATCTCGGAGGGCGGTTCAAAAAAAGCCGGTATTTCGGATTTATGGAGTGCAAACAGACAGCTTTTGGAAACCATCATAACTTCGAAAAAGACACTGTTTTCGATAGTTTTGCTTTTCCTGCTGCTTTTGTGGCTGGTTTTATCAAATACAATGTGGTACAATAAACTGGAATTGCTTCTGGCATACAGCGGTGCCTGGCTGATTATCTTATATTTTACCTGGATCGGACGTGCGCCTCTTCGAATCGTTAATTCTGTTTTGTATGCAGTGTTTGGTATTGTGCTGATATTGTATAGGAAGGGGAGTATGACAGAAGGGAGAGACGGGGCGAAATGGGTCAGGCGGCTTATCGGCCTGGCGGTCTTTTCTGTGGTATGTGCGGATACTATATCGTATGATTTTATATCTCCTCAGTCTGTTTTCCGGGTGAGGGAAGATGAGGACGAAAGCAGGTGGCAGTCAACTTATGCCGATGGAGAGCTCTATCTCTGGAAAACAAGTGAGTATGTCTTATATCCCATGGCCGATTACATCAACCAGGGAAAATTTATGAC
Organism: uncultured Lachnospiraceae bacterium; assembly: GCA_951802115.1. Classification (GTDB taxonomy): domain Bacteria; phylum Bacillota; class Clostridia; order Lachnospirales; family Lachnospiraceae; genus Hominiventricola. The sequence continues at coordinate 207,829 of CATOPL010000002.1, forward strand.
AGATGAATTCCTGGCTCACAATCTGTCTTATGGGGACTGGGTTTACGGTCAGGTGTACTATGAGCGGTATCTGGAGAGGCTTGGAATTCCCAATCCGGTGAAGGCGCTGATAGAAAGAGACCGGATGTATTATGTGGCTCTGGACGAAACAGGGATGCTCAGGTATCTGCAGGAACATTACGACAAGACCATACAGGCGAGGAAGGTACGGGAGCTTGAAGGAATTCCGGTATGGGAGTTTCAAAGCGCAGAGGAAATCGGAAAACATAAAACAGATATCATAGAATAGAAGGAGAAATACGGATGAAAAAAGTGATTGTGATCGGGGCAGGTCCTGCGGGACTGACGGCTGCTTATGAACTGAAGAAACGTTCTCCGGAATCGTATGATGTGACGATTCTTGAGGAAAGCAATGCCATCGGCGGGATATCCAGGACTGTCAGATATAAAAACAACCGCATGGATATCGGAGGGCATCGCTTCTTCTCCAAAGATGAAAGAGTTATGGACTGGTGGCGGGCCCTGATGCCGATGCAGGGAGCGCCTGCTTATGATGACAAAAAGCTTGGACGCAGGAAGCCTCTGAGCAAAGGAGGACCGGATCCGGAGAAAGAAGACCGGGTTATGCTGGTGCGTCAGAGAGTGTCCAGAATCTATTATAATAAAAAATTCTTTGATTATCCGATCAGCATGAAGCCTCAGACGTTCATCAATATGGGGCTGGTGCAGACCGTCCGGGCGGGGTTCAGTTACCTTTTTTCGTGTTTTCACAAACGAAAAGAAGATTCTCTGGAAAATTTTTATGTCAATCGTTTTGGAAAAGTTCTTTATGGAATGTTTTTTGAAGGTTATACGGAGAAGCTGTGGGGGCGGCATCCAAAAGAAATCGATCCCAGCTGGGGAGCGCAGAGAGTCAAAGGTCTGTCGATATTGGCGATTATCAAAGATATGTTTTCTAAAATACTTCCCGGAAAAAAGAACAGAAAGGTTGAGACTTCTCTGATCGAGGAATTTATTTATCCGAAGTATGGCCCGGGACAGCTCTGGGAGATTACGGCTTCCGAGATTGAGGCGATGGGCGGCAGGATCGTCATGAACTGCAGAGTGACCGACATTGATGCGAAAGACGGGAAAGTGGTGTCTGTGCAGACAGAACGCCGGGACGGAACGAAAGAGACTATAGAAGGGGACATCTTTATTTCTTCTATGCCCCTGAAGGATCTGGTGCTGGGGATGGGGAATGTGGTTCCTGAGAAGGTCCATAAGACGGCAGCAGGGCTTCCTTACAGAGATTATGTGACGGTAGGACTGCTTGTCAGAAAGCTGAATATGAAAAATCTTACAAAGATAAAGACACTGAACGATATCATTCCGGACTGTTGGATCTACGTGCAGGATACCAAGGTAAAACTTGGACGGATTCAGATTTACAATAACTGGTCGCCGTATATGGTGGAGGACGTGGACAATAAGGTATGGGTCGGACTGGAGTATTTCTGCAGCGAGAACGATGATTTCTGGAATATGACAGGCAAAGACTGCAAAATTTTTGCAGTCAAGGAACTGATCCGAATGGGTATTATTGATAAAAAGGAGGATGTTCTGGACGCTCACAGGGAAAAAGTAAAGAAAGCTTATCCGGCGTATTTTGATACGTATGACCATATTGATGAGGTGATCTCCTATCTGAATCAATATGAAAATCTCTATTGTGTCGGCAGGAACGGACAGCATCGTTATAACAATATGGATCATTCCATGGCGACTGCGTTCGAGACGGTGGACAACATACTGTCAGGGAAGAAGAACAAAGAAAATGTCTGGAATGTGAATACAGAAAAAGAGTATCATGAAACTGCGGAGGAGAAAAATTAAGGACAGGAATGCCGGACGTTGATGGAAGGCAGATCGAAAATCTGCAAAATATGGGAGATGCTGCAACATGCAGTTCTGTTCTGTGACCGGAGCCGGTACACCGCGCCGCCTGATCGCAGCAGCAGAGCTATAAGGTGCGGCAGCTCCTTTTTTTTCGTATAAAATCGACTAGCTGCTGTCCGAACAGCCTGCGGATCCCATATTTTATATAAAAAACAAACTCCCGGATCATCCAGGCGAAGGAGAGATGAAAAATCCCCAGTTCCTTCTGCATACGGTGTTTTTCCCGGTGAGAGAGCAGCTTGTTCTGATCCGAATAACCGGCGATTTCATAGACGGATATCAACAGTGGACAGTATGCAAATTTTTTCTTCTGCAGGTACATGGAGAGGAAAAAATGATGATCGGCACAAACCCGGTAAGTAATATCATAGGGGGATGCCGTCAGCAGCTCGCGCCGGATAAAGGCGGACTGATGACAGAAAGGCATCTCATAGGTGATATGATTCAGCGGGAGAGCAGGATAATGCCGGGTATTGCCCTGATAGACGCCGAGTGTATCCCCATAGAGAATCTGCGCATCGATATGATGGCGGAAAGCCTGTTCCAGCGTATCCGCTGCACAGAGCAGGTCTCCTGCGTTTAAAAAAAGAAGCCATTTTCCGCGCGCCATTTTCACGCCTTTGTTCATGGCGTCATATATCCCCCGGTCAGGCTCTGATACAAAACGAAAAAGAATCCCTCTGTCGGAAAAAAGAGTTTGATAACGAGACAGTAGTTCTTCTGTATCATCAGAGGATCCGCCGTCAACCACCAGATATTCAAAAGAGAGGTAAGACTGCAAAAGGACATTGTTCAGGGTGGCCCGGACCGCTTCGGATGCCTGAAAGCATACGGTAATGATGGATAAAACAGGTTTGCTCATAGAAATCTCCGATCAGAGTTTTTGATTATCATATATCGAAATTTAGTATTTTACAAGATCTTTTCAAATCGTTTGTATAGTTTTTGATAAAAACAGCTGTTAATCCAGACAGTTGTTCCTTCCAGATAAGTAATCATGCCGTTTTCCACTTCGTGGGACCCTCATCATTACAGGGAACGAAGCAGTACTAAAGGGCTCAAAACACGCACCCTGATTCTGTAATAATATTCAGGTCTGATTATGAAAAGCTGCAATCTGGGAAAAGAATAATGACAAACAGAGAAAAATAGAGTAGAATAAGAAAGATTACAGGGTAATACAGGAAGTGGAGTATGAGCGGAGAAAAAAGAAGGAACGCGCTTACAGCAGTATTGTGCGCTGTGGGATATTTTTTGATTCTGGGCCAGGTGGTTCCATATGTCTATGGCATTATTGACGACCGTACCATGATGGAGATTATATCCGGCCAGTATCTTGGAAGGCCGGACGCACATGCAATTTTTTCAGGTTACTGGTATACTCTGTTTTTGAAAAACCTGTATGCTCTGGTACCTCAGATGGACTGGTATGCTTTTCTGTATCTTGTTTTTCAGGCCGGATGTACTGCCTTGATTCTGTATCGGGTATGGTCAGAGCATAATACAAAAGCAGAAAAAATCATGGCAACGGTTCTGATATCCGTTCTGATTCCGATTCTGGGGATGCAGGCGGCAGTGCAGCTGACATTTACGACCACGGCGGCAGTGCTGGGCGTGACGGTGCTGTTCTGGTATATAACGTCGGAACAGATCGGGTACATCGATCTGGCCGTATTGTTTTTTCTGGGATTTCTGACCTGTCAGGTACGTGAATCTATCTTTTATATGATACTTCCTGTATGTTTCGTTCTGTGGCTGTTCCGAATACTGGAGAAGAAAGAGAGGACGCCTGCGCATCTTCTTCTGCCGGCAGCTGTGATCGTGATACTTGTACTGAATATGCTGGGAAACCGGGTCGGATACGGCAGTGAAAAATGGCAGGCCTATCATCAGTACAATATGGCGCGTTCAGAAGTCTATGATTATGCGGATCATACGTTTCCGCCTTATGAAGGTGCAGAAGAACTGTATCGTGCCGCGGGAATTGAGAAAAAGAGCAGGGCAAGGACTCTGATGAATTATAATTATACGGCAGATGACAGGATCACACCGGGGTTTTTTGAAAGATATATTGCTGTATATGATCAGCTGCTTCCTGACGGGCGAAGCAGAATGCAGAAGCTTTCGGGTGCAGGAAAAGAATACGTAAAAGGAGCTGCAGAGGGCAGATTTGGCAGTATGCATCTGTGGTTGCTGATGGGTTATGTGGTATTATCCGTCTGGTATTTTGTTCGCGGAAACAGACTTTCCGGTATGAAAGTATTAAGTACAGGCGGAGCACAGATATGTTTGTGGTTTTACCTGATCTATGAAGGAAGATTGCCGGAAAGAGTAATCTACAGTATGAATCTGATGTTGACTGTTCTGCTTCTGCTTCTGACACGGGAAATATTTTACGAAGTACAGATATCAGAAATACTGAAAAAAGCGGGAATGTTTGCGGCAGTTCTTCTGGCGCTTCCGGTCCTTGCGGGCAGGCTGACAGAGCTTCGTACAGAGAATCTTGAGATGTACGAAAGAAATAAGGATGTGGAGGAACTGAAAGAATACTGTATGTCGCATCCGGAAAATTTTTATTTTAATGATGTGGTTTCTTTTGCCTTTACAACCAGCAACGTATTTTGGTGGAAACCAGAACCATATGTTATGAATTATATGTCTCTGGGAGACTGGATCAGCTTTAGTCCCGTCTGGGAGGAGAAACTGGAACAGAATGGAATCAGCAGTGTCAGAGAGGCGCTGTATAAAAACAGCCGGGTATATCTTATCTGCAATTTTGACAAAGGTCTCGAATACCTGGAACAGCTGTATGATGGCGTTTCCTGCGAAGAAAAAGATAAAGTTGCAGGGTTTCATATTTATCAACTAACAGAAGAATAATTGAAAATACAAAAGATAAAGGGAGCAGGTTATGGTTTTCTCTTCGACAGTTTTTATGTTTTTATTTTTTCCGCTTGTTTTTGCGGCTTATTATAATCCGTGGTTTCAAGGCAGAGTTTTTCGGAATGTAGTACTTTTAGGAGCCAGTCTGATTTTTTATGCATGGGGAGAACCGGTTTTTGTATTTCTGATGATATTTTCCATTGTTGTCGGTTGGGCAGTTGGTCTTGGAATCGAGAAGTGCCGTCGAAAAAAACTGCTGCTGACGCTGGGAATCAGTTTCCATGTAGCATTGCTGTTTGTATTTAAATATCTTTCGTTTTTATCAGAGCAGTTCGCCTGGCTGTTTCCACAGGGATATCAGCCAGTTCATATTTCACTTCCGATCGGCATTTCGTTTTTCAGTTTTCAGCTGATGTCATATTTGTTTGACGTATATTATCAAAAAGCAAAGGCACAGAAGAATGTGCTGTATGTGGGTCTGTATATTTCTCTGTTTCCACAGCTGATTGCGGGTCCGATTGTGCGTTACGAGCAGGTTGCAGAAGAAATTCTGAACCGTCAGGAACGAAAAGACGACGTTGTGACAGGGATGGAACGTTTTATTTTCGGACTGGGGAAAAAGGTATTGCTTTCCAATTATGTGGCTCAGATTGCGGACAATATTTTTCTGATGCCTTCTCAGTCCGTGTTGACTGCGTGGCTTGGTGCGGCGGCTTACACACTGCAGATTTATTATGATTTTTCAGGATATTCGGATATGGCGATTGGGCTTGGACGTATGTTTGGATTTCATTTTAGTGAAAACTTTCAATATCCGTATATGTCCGGAAGTGTGACGGAATTCTGGAGAAGGTGGCATATATCACTGGGTACATGGTTTCGGGATTACGTGTATATTCCGCTGGGCGGGAACCGGGTCAGCAGGCCGAGATGGATATTCAATACATTGATAGTATGGACTCTGACAGGAATCTGGCACGGCGCCAACTGGACATATCTGCTGTGGGGATTGTTTTATTTTGTGCTGTTGATTGTGGAAAGGACGACGGGTTTTGTGAAAAGGACAAATCTGCTGTCTCATATTTATACAATGGCGGCGGTTTCAACTGCGCTGGTGATGTTTCGGTCGGAGAATGTGTTGCAGGGATTTATGCAGATTGGGAGAATGTTTGGCGTTCGTGCGACGGGCCTGATAGATCCTGCATTTTTCCATTATATCTGGAACGGAAGGACAGTGCTGTTCTTTTCCGTTCTGCTCTGTGCACCGGTGTATCCGTGGCTGAAGGAACGGTTATCCTGCCATCAGAAAGTACAGGAAATAACAGAAGCTGCTCTGGTGCTGCTGGTGTTTGTCCTGTCAGCGGTTAATGTGGTAAGCTCTACTTATAATCCTTTTATTTATTTTAACTTTTAAGAGGAGAAGAGAATGAAAGAGGGAAAAATAAAACAGACAGTCATTATTTTCTGTGTTGCAGTGACGGTGTTTTTCATGGTAACGGTTGTGATGCGGATGCTGACAAAAAATATTTTAATTAACCGAATGGGAATGGACAATCTGTTTACCCGTTTTATATTTTATGGGGACGATGAGGTGATGTCTCTGGATACTGCAGAAGGGGAGACAAACACAGCGAGGATGCGGATAGACTGGCAGGAATTTTATCCTTTTGAAGCAAAACCGGGAGAAGCGGCGGAAAGTACAGAAGCTGTGCAGGAAGAGGGAAATCGGTCGGCAGGCGCGGTCAGAAGGCTGGAGCAGAAAGCGGATATGATCCGGCATGGGATCGAGCGTTATACAAGCAATCATCTGGCAGGCTACTCTTCGCTTGTGAAGATGTCCAATGCCTATGAAAAACTGATTGGATGGAACATCGCGGCTCTGGAGGAATATAATGGCGTGGTGGAGTTTTCGGATGGTCATCTGATGGTGTATTCTGCACAGATGAATGTGAATTCGTCGGCAGAAGCTCTGATAAGATTTTATGAAAGCTGTCAGCAAAAAGAGATTGATTTTTTATATGTGCAGGCTCCGTATAAGATCTGCAAATATGAGGATACGGATGTATCCGGAATTATAGATTTTTCCAATCAGAATGCAGACGCCCTGCTGGAAGGGGCAGAGAACGGAGGCGTTCCCTGTCTGGATTTGAGAGAAGAATTTCACAAAACGGGCATGCCTCATCACGATCTGTTTTACCGGACAGATCATCACTGGACAACGGAGACTGCACTGCAGGCGGCGGCAGCTGTTGCAGACCGGCTGAATCAGGAATTCGGCTTTTCGATTGATCTGTCCTTATATGGGGAAGAAGCTTTTGAAAAAAAAGTATATGAAGACTGGTTTCTGGGATCTTCAGGAAAGAAAATTACGCTTGCCCGTACAGAGCCCGATGATATCAGTCTGTTTTATCCGCGCAGGGAAACGAGTCTGACATATAAAATGCCGGAACTGGGGATCGATACAACGGGCGATTTCTCTGTTACGTATGATATGTCGCAGATAGAAGAGAAAGATTTATATCGTCTGGACCCATACGGGGCTTACAATCACAGCGGAGGCGCTCTTGTACAGATTCATAATGAAGGCGCTGCGGATGGAAGAAAAGTTCTCTTTATCGGAGATTCTTATCTGAACAGTGTGTTTCCATTCATGTCTCTGGGGATCGAATATACAGATATGCTGGATCTGAGAGATTTTAGCGGAAGTGTGGAGAGTTATATTAACCAGACAGAGCCGGATATTGTGGTGATTCTCTATAATCCAACGAGTATCGAAACGGTAAAAGAATCCGGACACACAGGCACGTTTGACTTTCGGTAAGTACAGGAATAGAACCGTAACGATAGGAAAAGCAAACCGTGCACAGATACAGATACTTGTGGCGAAAGATAAAAAATGTTAGAATACTGGTAAATTGGAAATTATATTTTATTGAACATTAGCAGTTCAACAAGTATGAATCATGAGGAAATTGTTTTTATGGATAAATTTGAGCAGTACAAAAGACTGATACGTCTCGGAATCGCAGGTTTTGAGATACTCGTAGAAACGGTGTTTTTTTCGGTCGTCTGGTTTTATATCTACAATGTGCGGATGCGGACTCCTTTCGAAAATAAGGGAAACTGGATGATGATTGGTTTCTATGTGCTGTACCAGGTGGTATTTGTATATATGTATGGAGGGATGAAGTATGCATATTACCAGAAAGGGCAGCTGATTCTGTCTCAGACGATTGGTACGCTGATCGCGAACGTGGTGATTTATATTCAGATTATCATGGTATTCGGTATGTTTCCTCTGCCTATTGTCTGGCCGATGATTGGCGTCAGCGGAGCGGATTTTCTGGTAATACTGATATTAAACCAGGTATCCGACAGAATATTAAAACGGATGTTTCCACCCAAGAAGCTGCTTTTAATCTGTGATATGGACAATAAGGTCAATCTGATCCGGAAGCTTTCCGGAAGAAAAGATCTGTATGAGATCTCCAGATGCGTTTCCTCTGCAGAACCTCTGTATCGTCTGAAGCAGGAGGCGGAAAAATGTGACGCAATGATGCTTTACGGGTTGGAGGAGCAGAAACGTAATACATTGATCAAATACTGTTATGAGCGTTCGATTCGTATCTATGTGGCACCGGAGATTACAGATATTCTGCTCAGGGGAGCGGACAAGGTGCATTCTTTTGATACACCGTTTTTGCTGCTGCGAAATTATGGTCTGTCCTTTGAGCAGCGGGTGATAAAGCGGCTGATGGATGTAATAATCTCGGGCGTACTGCTGGTTGTCGGCTCTCCGTTTATGCTTTTGACGGCGTTGGCAATTAAGTTAGAAGACGGCGGTCCGGTTTTGTTCAAGCAGGAACGGGTGACCGCAGGAGGAAAAGGCTTTTTGATCTATAAATTCCGAAGCATGATTGTGGATGCGGAGAAATACGGAGCGCAGTTTTCCACTCAAAATGACAGCCGGATCACAAAGGTGGGAAAGGTGATCCGTGCCGCGCGTCTGGATGAGCTCCCGCAGCTTCTGAATATTTTAAAAGGGGATATGAGCATTGTGGGTCCAAGACCGGAACGGCAGCAGTATATTGATGAGTTCTGTCAGGAGACACCGGAATTTATCTACCGTCTGAAGGTCAAAGCAGGATTGACCGGTTATGCGCAGATTTATGGAAAATATAATACGACTCCTTTGGACAAGCTGAAGCTGGATCTGATGTATATTGAGAATTATTCTGTGCTTATGGATGTTCGGCTGATGTTTCTGACACTGAAAATCATGTTTATGAAAGAAAGTACAGAAGGTGTGGAAGATGGACAGAACCATGCGTAAATTTTGGATACTGAATCACTATGCGACAACTCCCAAGACGGGGCCTATGCTCCGGCATTATTATTTTGCCGAATGCCTGAAAGAGAAAGGATTGGAGACCACGGTTTTTGCAGCCAATGAACTTCATCAGACCGGCGGCTGTGTCGATACACTCGGGAAGCCTTATCTTCGGACGGAAGAGGAAGGGGTTCCCTTTGTCTTTGTCAGGACAAGCCGTTACCAGGGAAACGGAATTTCCCGTGTAAAAAACATGCTGTCGTTTTTCTTCGGACTTTTGCGCATTTGCGGAGGTTATGCAAAAAAATATGGAAAACCGGATGTGATCATGGGGTCCAGCGCTCATCCGCTGACCAGTATAGCCGGTATACTTATGGGCCGGAAGTTTCGTGTTCCGGCAATCGTGGAAGTGCGGGATCTGTGGCCGGAAGCGATTTTTTCTTTTGGAAAGGTTAAGATGAACAGTCTGGTCGGTAAAATGCTCAGCGCCGGAGAAAAGTGGATGTATATTCATGCGGATGCGATTGTGTTTACAAAAGAAGGCGACGTCGATCATATCAGGGAAATGGGATGGGATACGGAACACGGCGGCAGAATTGATCTGAAAAAATGTTATTATGTAAACAACGGTGTGAAACTGGATGAATATGCTCAGAGCATGAAAAGAGATATCCTGTCGGATCCGGATCTGGAAAGCGACAGTTTTAAGGTGGTTTATACAGGGACCATTCGTCCGGTCAATCATGTAGGAAATCTGTTGGATGCAGCGAAGCTTCTGAAGGAACATAAAAATATCCGTTTCCTGATTTTCGGAGGGGGAAACCAGCTGGAAGAGCTTAAGAAGCGGGCAGAGAACGAAAAAATCACGAATGTTGCACTGAAAGGATATGTGGACAAAATATATATTCCGTATATTCTGAGCCGGTCCTCTGTCAATGTTCTCAACTATTCTCAGTCTCAGTACAACTGGTCCAGAGGGAACAGTTCCAATAAGCTGTTTGAGTATATGGCAAGCGGGAAACCGGTTATTTCTACCGTGAAAATGGGATATTGCATTCTGGATCACTATCAGTGCGGGTTGTCGCTGGAAGAAGATACTCCACGCGCGCTGGCGGATGAAATTCTGAAAATCTACAATATGCCGGCGGAAGTTTATACCCGGATGTCTGAAAACGCCAGAAAAGGTGCAAGAGACTTTGACTTCTCTGTATTGACGGAGCGATTGTATCAGGTGATCAAAAGTGTGGAAAGAGATTGAAAAATATTATCAGACCTTAAAATATCTGAAAAAAAGTCAGTTTTTCTATCTGCTCAGAAACCGGATGGAGAGAAATAAGAAAGCAGTGACGATGATGCGGGCGCCCGAAGTACGTAAGCTTCATCTGTGGAGCAGAGGACTGGATGAACATCCCCAATATCTGAAACGGTTTGATCTGCAGGAAATTTTAGAAGGCCGGGTGACGCTTCTGTATGAGAGCGGTGAGCCGGGAGGGAAGAACTGGGCGGTTCCTGACAAATCGCATCTGTGGAATTTTAACCTTCATTATCTGGAATTTTTGATTCCTCTGGCGGCAGCATACCGGTGTGAGAATGAAGAACGATATTATGAGTGTTTCCGGACATACTGCAGACGATGGATTGAAGATAACGCAGAGGGAACCGGCGACGGCTGGCATCCATACACGATCTCGCTGCGTCTGACGAATCTGTGGATCTGTATGGATGGATTAGGCGAGATTTTACAAAAAGATCAGGGGTTTTTTCAGGAACTAAATAACAGTATGTATGCTCAGTACTGCCATCTTCAGAAAAGGCTGGAGTTGCATCTTCTGGGGAACCATTATTTTGAGAATCTGAAAGCAGTTCTGCTCGGAGCCGGATATTTTCAGGAATCGTTGGTCTATCAAAATTACAAAAAGAAATTTGTGCATGAAATCAGAGAGCAGATCTTACCGGACGGGGTTCACTACGAGAGAAGCATGATGTATCATAAAATTATTCTGGAAGATTTCATGCGGGTGGCAAAAGCGCTGAAAAGTTGGAATCGGGAGAACCGGAAGACAAAGGGAAATACCGGACTGGAAACAATCATGCAGAGGATGGCGGATGCCGTCTGTTCTCTGGAAGAGGGAATGGGACGGACTCCATTATTTAATGATTCCGGAGATAATGTGGCAAGGCCGCTTGAATGTCTGCAGGAAGCACTGCAGGAAGAGTTTCAGATTGTGCCCCGCCGGCGTCAGTCGTTTCCGTGTGCAGGATATTATTGCCTGAGAGGAGAAGGTTGGAAACTTGTGTTTGATGCCGGAGAGATTGCGCCTGATTATATGCCGGGACACGGGCATTGCGACGGTCTCAGCTTTGAATTGTCCAGGAAAGGAAGACCGTTGTTTGTCAATGCCGGAACCGGATTGTATCAGGGGAATCTCCGCTCTTATTTTAGAAGTACGGCGGCGCACAACACGGTGGTGATCGATGGAGAAGAGCAGTCGGAGTGCTGGGGAGAACATCGGGTCGGCAGGAGAATGACCGCGGCGGAGGGAGAGTGCGGGAACGGATGGGTGCAGGGAAGCCTGACAACCTGCAGCGGAAAACAGCAGAAAAGAAGACTGGAATTAAAAGAAGGCCGGCTGCAGATCTGGGATCTGGCGCCTGGCAGTGCAACAGGATATTTTCATCTGGCGCCGGAATACCAATATAAACGTTATGAGAGCGATGTTCTGGTACTTGACCGGGCAGGACAGGAAATCTGCAGAATTAAGACAGAGCCGGGGGACAGAATGAAAATTCACAGAAAAGGTGACGGGTATGTGTATGCGCCGGAATTTGGAAAAATGGAGCCGATACAGGTTCTGGAAATTGTCTGGGACGGGAAAGAAACCGGGCATATGATACAGATACAGTTTGGATGACAGAACATTTAACAGAGGAGAACTTATATGATCAACGTAGTAGGATTGGGATATATTGGTCTGCCGACCGCGCTGATGTTTGCGGCGCATGGGGTAGAGGTGATCGGGACAGACTATAACAAGACGCTGGTGGATACACTAAATGCAGGAAAGACCACGTTTGAGGAGGACGGTCTGGATGAATTGTTTCAAAGGGCAGTGTCAAAAGGAATATGTTTTTCCTGCGAGTATCAGAGAACAGATCTGTACATTGTGGCGGTGCCGACTCCATATGATAAAACAAGCAAAAAAGTAGATGCCGGTTTTGTGGCCGGAGCAGTGGAAAATGTAATGGATGTGTGCCCTGCAGGCGCAACGATCGTGATAGAATCTACGGTATCGCCGGGTACAATCGACAAGTATGTCCGACCGGTTATCGAGGCAAAGGGGTTTGTGATCGGAGAAGATGTTCATCTGGTACACGCTCCGGAGCGCATTATACCAGGAAATATGGTCTATGAGCTGAAACACAATTCGCGTACGATCGGGGCTGACAGCAGAGAGGTCGGAGAGAAAGTAAAAGCATTATATCATTCGTTCTGTGAAGGTGAGATTGTAGTAACGGACATCCGGACTGCCGAGATGACTAAAGTAGTAGAGAATACGTTCCGTGATATTAATATTGCGTTTGCCAATGAGCTGGCGAAGATCTGCCGCTCTGACAATATGGATGTATATGAGATCATCCGCATTGCCAACAAGCATCCCCGTGTGAATATTCTGTCTCCGGGGCCGGGGGTAGGCGGACACTGCATCTCCGTAGATCCATGGTTTCTGGTGGGAGACTATCCGGGTCTTGCCAATATTATCCTCTCAGCCCGCAAGATCAATGATTCCATGCCGGATTTTGTGCTGGAGCGGATTTACAGTATTATGAAAGAAAACGGTCTGAGTGATGTGGGTAGAGTGGGGCTTTATGGATTGACTTATAAGGAAAATGTAGACGATATGCGGGAGAGTCCGACCCTGCAGATGCTGGAGAGCATGGAGCGTCATCTGTGCGGCGGACAGATCAAAGTGTACGATCCTTATGTCATGCAGAATGTGGTTGTAAATCAGTACCATGATCTGGATACATTTTTGCAGGACGTGGATATGGTGGTGCTTCTGGTCGGGCATGATGAGATCAGAGAACAGATGGAAAAACTGAAAGGAAAGATTATTCTGGATACCAGACATATCTGTTTCCTGGATGGAACTTACCGTCTGTAAAGCCGAAAATTTTGCGGATCTAAAAAACAAAAGTATTACAAAACTTGAACGGGGGAAAAACATGAAGCAGTTATTTTTAAATGTAAAAGACGGCAGTATGAAACTGCTTGACCAGCCCATGCCGACGGTTAAGGAAAATATGGCACTGATTGAAAGTCTTTATACGGTTGTCAGCGCCGGAACGGAGCGCGGACTTGCTTCTTTCGGCGGAAAAAATCTGGTACAAAAGGCGCTGGAGCGTCCGGATCAGGTGAAAAAGGTGCTGGAGAAGCTGTCTACGGACGGAATTGTATCGACGATGGAGAGCGCGTTTAACAAACTGGCAGAACCCATGCCTATGGGATATTCAGGCGTCGGACGGGTGGTTGCCTGCGGAAAAGGCGTGACAGAGGTACAGGCAGGCGATCTGGTGGCGATGGTCGGAACCGCTTACCACTGCGAGATCAACCGGGTCAGCCGGACGATGATGACAAAAGTACCGGAAGAGCTGACGGATTACCGCCAGGCGGCGTTCTGCGCTCTGGGCGGGATTGCGCTGGAGGGAATTCATCAGGCGGAAGTTGTTCCGGGGGAGACCGTGGCAGTGATTGGTATGGGACTTCTGGGACATATTACGAGTCGGATTCTGGACGCCTACGGCTGTGATGTGATCGGCTATGATGTGGTGGATAAAAGCATGCCGGGGACAAGGCTGAAGGCGTTTGTCAATTCCAATGATGACAGTGCGGCGGACACGGGCAGGGCGCTCACCCGCGGACGGGGAGTGGACAAGGTGATCATCACGGCGGCGGCGGACAGCAATGCTCCTATGGATCTGGCGGCGGCGATTACAAGAGACCGGGGTATCATCTGTATGATCGGTGTGACGCAGATGAATATAGACAGGCGTCCGTATTATGAGAGAGAGCTTTCCTTCCGGATTGCCCGTTCTTATGGAGCGGGACGGTATGACAGCACTTATGAAGAAAAAGGGATTGATTATCCGATTGGATATGTGCGCTTTACAGAAGGGCGTAATATTGAAGAATTTGTGCGGCTGCTTTCACAGAAAAGGATGGATGTGTCGGATTTGATCACGCACGAGATTCCGTTTGCGGATGCGGCGAAAGCCTACGAGATGATCACAAAAAATCCGAATCATGAGCATTATATCGGCGTTTTGCTGAAATACAGCGAAAATAAGGAAAAATGGCGGAACACGGTCAGAAATCCACGGGCGAAAAAAAACGTATCCGGAAGCAGGATTCGTCTGGGCCTGATCGGGGCGGGGAATTTTGTGCGCAGCACCATGCTTCCTGTAATGAAAGAGACCGGAAAATATGAGTTCCGCGGACTTGCTACGACCGGTGGTGTGGGCGGAGCGCAGGCGAATGACGGAACTCCGTTTGCATATACAACCAATCATTATAAAAAACTGCTGGAAGACCCCAAAATTGATCTGATTGCGGTATCCACACAGCATAACAGTCATGCAAAATTTATAGTGGAGGCATTGAACGCCGGAAAAAGCGTGTACTGTGAGAAACCGCTTTGTCTGACGCTGGAAGAGCTGGAGAAGATAAAAGCGGCGTATGAAGCTTCTGACGGTGAACTGTTCTGCGGGCTGAACAGGAGGCATGCGCCGCTGATTAGGCAGATAAAAAAAGAACTGAAGACGGATCAGATTCCGGCAGTATACGATTTTATTGCCAATGCCGGATTTATTCCCAGAGATCACTGGACGCAGGAGGAAGCGGCAGGAGGCGGAAGGATCCTGGGAGAAGCATGTCATTTTGTAGATCTGCTTCAGTATCTGGACGGCAGTGAGCTGACGGACCTGCGTGTGACGGCGGCGGGAAATACAGCCTATCCTATGAATGACAATGTTCTCATTTCTGTGAAATTTGCTTCCGGCGCGATTGGAAATATTGTCTATTCTTCCATGGGTTCGAAAAAGTATCCCAAAGAACAGCTGCGGGTGCTGTCAAACGGCGCTGTTTATGAGATGGATAATTTTATCCGTCTGAGAAAATTCGGAAGTACAAAAACTGTTAAAGAGAAACTGGAGCAGGATAAAGGTATCAAAGCGGAATATGAATATTTGTATGATGTGCTGAAAAACGGCGGAACGAATACGACCATTGACGATGCGTTCCGGGGACAGGAGATGCTGATTCGGGCCATGCAGAAGGTGAAAGAGGCATGAGAATTCTGGTCTATGACGTGGCGGCGGACAGCGGCGGAGCCGTAACGGTGCTGCAGAGTTTTTATGAAGAATTTTGCAAAGATACCAGAAATGAATATATATTTGTTCTGAGCGTTTTTAAACTGCCTGAGACTGCCCATATTAAGGTGCTGAATTATCCATGGATTAAAAAGAGTCCGTTTCACCGGCTGTATTTTGACCATTTTGCAGCGCATAAACTTGTAAAAAAATACAAAGCGGACAAGGTTTTGTCTCTTCAGAATATCGAATTGCCCCACGCGGGCGTTCCGCAGATGGTATATGAGCATAACGCGCTTCCTTTTTCGGAATACCGCTTTCGTCCCTGGGAGGGCGTACGCCCCTGGATGACGCAGCAGATTCTTGGACGGATGATGAAAAGATCGGTTAAGCGGGCAGAGAAGGTGATGGTGCAGACAAACTGGATGAAAGAGGAGATTGTGCGCCAATGCCGGATAACTCCGGAAAAAATCGAGGTAAAATTTCCGCCGGTAAAAATGCTTAAAACAAAATCATATTGTCTGGACAAGGAAAAGCCGGTGTTCTTTTATCCGGCGAACGCGTCCGCTTATAAAAATCACAGAACATTTTTAAAAGCATGTGAAATACTGCAGGATAAAGGATATCATAATTATCAGGTGATTTGGACGGTGACAGGAAGAGAGAACAAAAATATGCTGGCTGTAAGAAAGGAAGCGGAGGAGAGAAAACTGCCGATTGTCTTTAAAGGCCCGATGCCAAGGAGAGAACTGTTTGATCTGTATGCTTCATCGGTATTGATTTTTCCGTCTTATATTGAAACGATAGGACTTCCGCTTTTGGAAGCCCGGTCAGCGGGCGCATGGATTGTAGCCGCAGACTGTCTGTACGCAAAAGATATGGTGGGTGATTATGAACGGGCGGAATTCTTTGAGGCATTTGATGAAAAAGCGCTGGAGAGGGCGATGGAAAAGCAATTTCGACAGAAAGCAGAATCATAAGCAAGGCAGCTGTGATTGGGAGAAATATACACATGAGAAAAATCGATTCGTTGTTTCAGAAGAATGAAAAAAAGTACTGGTTGGTATACACGATAATTTTTGTGCTCATAACCGCTGCTGTTTTCAGCTTTTTCACTTTTTCAGGAAGAACATTAGTAAGGCGTCTGGATGCCTGGATGCAGCATTATAAAGCATTGATTTATTATGCAAGATGGCTTCGCTCCATCGTGATGAATGTAGTGGAAAACCATTCGTTTTCAATTCCTTCATACAGTTTTAGTATGGGATATGGTTCTGACATCATAACTACATTGCACTATTATGTGATTGGAGATCCGCTGAATCTTCTTTGTTTGTTTGTTCCGGTCAGATACATGTATCATTTGTATGGGGGATTGATTATATTACGTCTTTACCTGGCAGGAATCAGCTTTTCTTGTTTTTGTTTCTATATGGGCAGGGACAGGAAATCGACGCTGACAGGGGCATTGGTGTATATTTTCAGCGGGTTTTCTCTGTGCTATTCTGTAATAAACCCATACTTTGTAAATCCGATGATTTATTTTCCGTTGCTGCTTTTGGGTGTAGAGAAAATATTAAAAGAAAAAAGCCTGGTTTATTTATCGGGATGGTATTTTTGTCTGCAGTCAGCAATTTTTATTTGTTCTTTTGACAGTGTTTCTGGTATTTCCAGTGTTCGGGCACGTATTTAATGGCTTTTCGTATGTTGCGAATCGCTGGATATGGGTGTACAGTATGCTGCTTTCATATATGGTTGCTTTTTTCTGGCCGCATTTTAAGGCAGTATCAAAAAGAGAACTTATCCGATTGTCGTTTTTGACTTCAATGTTTTTGGGACTGTGTGTGGTTTTATCACAGCGGGTGAGCAGAAGTTTATTCGTGTCCGGAATTATGGCGGGATTGTTTCTGACGGTGCTTTTTCTTCAACAATGGCATAAAAAGGAACAGCTGACAGAGTTTTTTCTTTTGGGCGTGGTGCTTTTGGGGAGTTATGGAAATGCGTACTGCTATTTTTCAGAGCATTCCAGAAATATGATCGCACAATTCAAACGGCAGGAGACGATTAATGATGAACTCTACGATACGGTTGATCAGGCTGTTTTATCGTTGAGGGAGGATGAAGAATTTTATCGATATTCCGGTCATGCATATGACACCAATTCTACTGTTTTAAGTGATCTGTCCGGTGTTGATTATTACTGGAGTCTTTCGCCGGGGTCATTTTTTGAATGGTGGAGTTAAACGGCAGTGTTGGAGAATACCTATCATTTTTATCACACGCTGGATGACAGGACTGCATTGAATACACTTTCAGGAGTCAAATATTTTGTTACAGCCAAGGAAAACGGACATGAAAATTATGTTCCATATGGATATTCGGAAATAACAATCAAAGATGAAGAAACGGCGCTTAAATATCGTCTCTATGAAAATGACTATGCACTTCCTCTGGGATATGTCTATAAAGAATATATTTCTTCGGATACTTTTGCAGAATTTACCCCTTTGGAGCGGCAGGAAGCAATGATGCAGGGAATTGTTCTTGAAGAAGGGACGGACATATGCGGGCAGGCGAAGCCTGAAGTTACTTCCCGGAAATTAGATTATGTGATGGAGTATAATGACGGAGAGGTTGAGCTGCGAGACAGTGCGTTTGTTATCAAGAAAGAGAATTCTGCGGTAACGCTTCTTTTCGACGGTATGGAAAAAGCGGAAACCTATCTGTATATGGACGGACTTTATTATCAGAAAGAAGATCTGTCCATATATGATCTTCTGTATCAGACAGAGCCGGATACCCTGGAAATCGTTTTTCAGTCGGATCATGCAAATGGAACGACCATTCAAAAGGTTCTTACATATCGGACGGATAAAGAGATCTATACAACAGGGCGTCATGATTTTCTGGCTCATATGGGATACGATGATGCAAAGAAAAAGACGATAACCATTATATTTCCGGAGACAGGCATATACGAATTTGACAGTCTGGATGTTTTAGGTCAGCCGATGGAAAGTTATGCAGGACAGTCGGAGGCGTTGAGGGAAAATGTGCTTGAAAATCCGAATATGCATTATTTACCTGTAAATGATGCTCCGTCGGTAACCGATACCGTGACGGGGAATATTACCATGGACTCTGCAGGAGTCTTATGTGTGACGATTCCCTATTCACGTGGATGGAACGCATATGTCGACGGGAAAAAGCAGGATCTTTTAAAGGCAAATATTATGTTTATGGGGTTGGAGCTGGAAACAGGAGAGCATGAAATCAGGCTGGTCTATGAAACGCCGGGACTGCGGCTGGGAATGATTATTTCATTCGCAAGTCTGTCTGGTCTGATCATTTTTATGGCGATGCAAAAGAGAAGAAATCGAGGGAATATGAAATGAAAAAAATTTATTCGAAAATACAGATGATCGATGTGTTCCTGATCATCAGTTTAGGGATTACAGGACTTTGCTTTTTACTGAATATACGTAATCATGGAGGGTATTTTCTCTGCAGTGTGATGGATGCAGAAAGTTCTTTCTCTGATTTTTTCTATCACATTGCAGGCAGCTCTGATCCGGCGCACATGTATATGACAGATTCCCGTTTCTGTTTTCCTCCGCTGGCGTACTGCATGTACTGGCTGTTGTGGCGGGTGCATCCATATGAAGATCCGGAATCTATCATGAACTGGCTGAATTTTAAAAATGCAGACAATGCGATGCTGGTATTGATTATATATGATATCCTGTTTGCCTTTTTGCTGGTTTATTGTATTACCGAATATTATAAGAAAACCGGAATCAAATACATGTTGCTGCTTCCGGCAGCGATTATAATTTCCTACCCGTTTTTCTGCACGTCTTTGCAGAGGGGAAATTCCGTTGCGCTGGTGGCGGTTCTGATTGCGCTGGCGTGGCTGTGGATGGATTCGGAAAGCGCGGTTAAACAAGAAGCCGCCATGATACTGATTGCAGTTGCAGCAGCTTTTAAATTTTATCCGGCAGTTATGGGACTTATGTATATAAAGCGAAAGGACTGGAAACGGGTGGTGCGGCTGATTCTTTATGGTATCTTGTTTATCTTTGTTCCGTTTTTGTTTTTCGGCGGATTCCGGGGGCTGTCCGCACTGATCAGCAATCTGACTTCGCTCTCCATGATCAAGACGACACAGTATGGAACGATTCGGGGGATGACCTTATATCTGTTAGAAAAGTATGGGCAGATGGAGTTGGCTGCAGCCTTGCCAATCGGCGTCTGTATGGAGACTGCATTCCTTGGGTGTTCTGTCGGGTGTTTTTTCCTGAGCAGAAGAAAATGGCAGAGTATATTGTTTATATCAGGAATACTTGTTTCTTATATCGCATCCGGATACATATATAATACGGTATATTATCTTCCGGTTCTGCTGATGTTTTTAAGGGAGCATCAAGAATATGTAGATACATACTCTCGCAGAGAAAAGTATTGGAAAGGGATTAATATTTTGATTTTAGGACTGATTTTCTGTATTCCCTGCTTTTGGATTTATGTATTTCATGGACAGTTAAATGAGGGGACTGCCGTGATGGCATATTTGCTGTTGTTGCTGAATATGGCAGATGTAATATATTCGGTTGTAAGACAAAAAAGAATAGCTCTTTGAAATTTTGAGAAAAGTCCGGCATTACTTTTGGCAACAGGAAACGCAGCGGAATAGGTTAGATATCATTGAGGAAAAGATCGACAGCCATGAAAAAGATGTGATATTTTGTATTTTTGATAGGATTAGTTTGCATATTGCTTCTTCGTTATCGTGACTATTATCATTTTGAAACGGATGACGGAGGCTATTTAACAGAATACGAAGATTCAGAAAAAGAAGAATACAAAGGGATGATTTCCTCTGTGGGAGATATTCATCTGAAACGGGGAGATTATTATATACAGATTGATTCAAACAGTCAGAGCAATAATAATTACTTTGAAATTGTAGATACAGCATACAGCGATGGGGTTGAGATTTCAGAACGAATTTTATATTCCGCCACATTTGAAAAGGGGAGCAGCCAGAACAGATATGAGTTTTCTCTAAAAGAAGATGCGGAAAATCTTTGTATAAGAAGTTATCAGTCAGACGGGAAATTAAGAGTCAGCGGATATTGTCTGAATTCAATAAAACCATATTACTCGGATACGTGGTTTCTGGCTCTGATCTGGATAGTTCTCTGGGTGTTAATTATATGGAAATATCAGTGGCTTCTATCAGAAAACGCCAGGCCGTATCTGATAATCTTCGCTGTTGGGCTGGTGATATCGGCTCCTTTGTTTACTGATTTTCTGTCGCAGGGACATGATATTTTGTTTCATCTTCAGAGATTGAATGGACTGACAGAAAGTCTGATCCAGGGTGATTAGTTTCCGGTTCGCGTGAATCTGGCATTTAATAACGGATATGGGCAGCTTACATCCATTATGTACCCGGAACTGTTTCTGTATATTCCTGCTATTCTGGGAATGCTGGGTGTTTCTCTGCTGATTTCTGTTAAATTTTTATTGATAATGGTGAATATTGCAACAGGATTGATCGGCTATTATAGTATGAAAACAGTCGCTGAAAAGAGGATTGCACTGTTCTTTTCCATAGTCTACATGTTGTCGCCATATCGATTAAATGATTTGTATATCCGATTTGCATTGGGAGAATATCTTGCTATGACATTTCTTCCGCTTTTGTTTATCGGGATCTACCATATTGTCTGCAAAGATTATAAAAAATGGTGGATGGCTGCGTCAGGCTGCTGCGGGGTGCTTCAAAGTCATCTGCTGACTACAGAGATGAGCATGATTTTTGCTTTGGGATTTGCGGTTCTGAATATCCGGTTTTTGACAGACCGGAAACGGATAGGGGGAGCTTTAAAAGCTGTATGCGTCTCATTGATTCTCAATCTCTGGTATTTAATACCTCTTTTTCAGTTTACGGGATTCCGGTTCAGCGTTGCAGATACACCGCTGGATCTGGCGGGAATGGTAATACTTGCAGGGAAGAAAAGTAAACTGGCTATAGGAAAACTGTTAATGAAAAAGAAGACTTGACAGGAACAAAACAGATGCTATAATGATAAGCAATAAAAGACAGCAAATGCGAAGACAGGAAGAGTAAGGCAGAAGGATCATTCAGAGAGGGATGCATAATGGTGCGAGCATCCTGTGGGAAAACTGCCTGAAGACCACCCTGGAGCGGCTCTCATACAGCCCGGTCGACGCCGTTATCGTCTAATGAGTGGTGCATGCAATAAGGGTGGAACCGCGGTAGCTTTGTATATCGTCCCTGAACAGTTTTTTGACTGTTCAGGGATTTTTTGCTGGAAAAACAGGAGGAAAAGAAAATGAAAATTACACTGAAAGACGGTTCAATAAAAGAATATGCAGAGAGCAGATCGGTTATTGATATTGCCCGTGATATCAGCGAAGGCCTGGCGAGGGCAGCGTGCGGCGGAGAAGTGAATGGAAAAGTAGTGGATTTAAGAACGGTGCTGAACGAAGACTGTAATTTGAATATTCTCACGGCAAGGGATGAGGCCGGACTTCGGATTGTCCGTCATACCTGTTCTCATGTGCTGGCGGAGGCGGTGAAAAATCTGTTTCCGGAGGCAAAGCTGACCATTGGACCGGCTATTGACAGCGGTTATTATTATGATTTTGATGCGGCGCCTTTTTCCAGGGAAGATCTTGACAAAATTGAGAAAGAAATGAAAAAGATCATTAAAAAAGGTTCGAAACTGGAAAGATTTACTCTTTCGAGAGAAGAAGCAGTGAAGTTTATGGAAGAGCAGAATGAGCCGTATAAGGTAGAGCTGATTCAGGAGCTTTCGGAGGGAGAGGAGATTTCCTTCTATCGGCAGGGCGACTTTGTAGACTTATGTGCAGGCCCGCATCTGATGAGTACAAAAGGAATCAGGGCGTTTAAACTGACTTCTTCTTCGGGTGCATACTGGAGAGGCGATTCAGAGAAAGCGATGTTGCAGAGGATCTATGGAAGTGCATTTGCATCAAAAGAGGAACTGGAGGCGTATCTGCAGCACCTGGAAGATATCAAAAAGCGCGATCATAACAAGCTGGGCAGAGAGATGGAGCTGTTTACGACAGTGGATGTGATCGGTCAGGGGCTTCCGCTTCTGATGCCGAAAGGAGCGAAAATGATCCAGACGCTTCAGAGATGGATTGAGGACGAGGAGGACAATCACTGGGGATATATCCGGACGAAGACGCCGCTTATGGCAAAGAGCGATCTGTATAAGATTTCCGGTCATTGGGATCATTATAAAGAGGGAATGTTTGTTCTGGGAGATGAAGAGAAAGACAAAGAGGTATTTGCGCTTCGTCCGATGACCTGCCCCTTCCAGTATTATGTATATAAAGCGAGTCAGAAATCTTACCGTGATCTGCCTCTGCGCTACGGAGAGACTTCCACTCTGTTCCGCAATGAAGATTCCGGGGAAATGCATGGGCTGACGCGCGTCCGTCAGTTTACGATTTCCGAAGGTCATCTGATTGTCCGTCCGGATCAGATGGTGGAAGAGTTTAAAAGATGTCTGGCTCTGGCGAAGAAATGTCTGACGACTCTGGGCGTGGAAGAAGATGTTACCTACCATCTTTCAAAGTGGGATCCGGACAACCGTGAAAAATATATCGGAGAACCGGAGGTCTGGAACGAGACAGAACAGCACATCCGGGAGATTCTGACAGAACTGGAGATTCCTTTTGTGGAAGATGTGGGGGAAGCTGCGTTCTATGGTCCTAAAGTAGATATTAATACCAGAAATGTATACGGCAAAGAAGACACCATGATCACGATTCAGTGGGATGCGCTTCTGGCGGAACAGTTCGATATGTACTATATTGATCAGAACGGGGAGAAAGTACGGCCGTACATCATTCACAGAACTTCCATCGGATGTTATGAGCGTACGCTTGCATGGCTGATCGAAAAGTATGCCGGAATGTTTCCGACCTGGCTCTGCCCGGAACAGGTGCGCGTACTTCCGATTTCTGATAAATATCAGAGCTATGCAGAAAAAGTAAACGAGGAACTGAAAGCGAATGGTATCTTGTCAACCATAGACCTGAGAGCGGAGAAAATAGGATATAAAATCCGGGAGGCAAGACTTGCAAAAGTACCATATATGCTGGTTGTAGGCGAGAAGGAAGAGGCGGAAGACAAAGTAGCGGTCAGAAGCCGTTTTCTGGGAGATGAAGGACAGAAAGACCTTCAGGAGTTTATTGGCGCAATCTGTCAGGAAATCCGTACGAAAGAAATCAGGAAGATAGAGACGGAAGTTTAAACGTTCATGCGTCGGAAGCTGTAAGCAATAAAAACGTTAAGATTCAGTGAGAACAGGGGAGTCAAAGCTTATGAAAAAAAGAGAATGGGAGCTGGATGCAGTCCGTATTCTTGCCTGTTTTATGGTGGTTGTGATTCATGTAACAGGATACGGGATGGAGATCAAAGACCCGGCAGAGTCTGACTGGGCGGTCCGTAATATTGCAATGTGTATCGTCCGCAGCGCGGTACCCGTTTTCTTTATGTTAAGTGGTGTACTTTTTTTGAGAAGAGAGATTCCCCTGCGTACACTGTATCGTAAATATATTGTTCACTTGGCAGCAGTATGGTCGATCTGGTCTGCTTTCTATGCAGGGATTGATTATCTTGCATCTTTAAAAGCGGGAAATGGTTCCTGGAGTTGTTTTCTGGAAAGATTTGCACAAGGACATTATCATCTGTGGTTTCTGCCGACGCTTCTGGGAACTTATCTGCTGTATCCGCTTCTTCGAAATCTGGTACAGCACAGTACACAGCAGCAAATCAAGTATCTGGGAATTTTGGTGGTGATTGGAGTCGTGGGAAAACATACACTGGCTCCGTTTCTCTCTGGTGATGTGTGGAACGCAGTCTGGGATAATCTCGGTTTTCCGGAACTTTCGTCGGGTGTGGTATATTTTGTACTGGGATATTATCTGTATCAGACATACACTGCCTTTTCAGCAAAACTGTGCTTCATTCTGTATACAGGAAGCGTTGTTCTTATGAGCATCATCAATCAGATTTGGGCCTGCAGAATGAAAATTCATGTAAGCGTGACTTATGACTATCTGGGGCTGGGGGTATTTACTGCCTC
Organism: uncultured Lachnospiraceae bacterium; assembly: GCA_951802115.1. Taxonomy (GTDB): domain Bacteria; phylum Bacillota; class Clostridia; order Lachnospirales; family Lachnospiraceae; genus Hominiventricola. The sequence goes on from CATOPL010000002.1 coordinate 232,498, forward strand.
ATCAGCGCTGTTCCTGCTTTTGCTGCAGCTTTTAAAAAAACGACAGATCAGCGATAAGACCAGAGTCAGGCTTTTTTTGCTGTCAGATCATACGCTTGGGATTTATCTGGTTCATACGTTGTTTCTGGAGCAGGTATATCGAAGACTGGGACTTACGCAGGATGGTTTTCCGGCGCTGATATCTGTTGTATGCTTTTCTGTGCTGACATTTTTGCTTAGTTTTTTCACGGTATGGTGTATACGCAGGATTCCGGTTGTCGGAAAAAAAGTAGTGTAATCCATACAGGAACAAACGGAGGAATAAAGGTGTAAAAAGGTGTAAAAAATTGAAAAAAATGGTTGACAATTCCTTTTGAATCTGGTATGATAGCGAAGTCGGTTATGAATGAGGAAAGCTGTAGGGTTTTAATTCTGTAGTTTTTCATTAAATGATACTTATTGAACTGTCAATGTTCAATAAGGCATGTATATGGCGAGATAGCTCAGCTGGCTAGAGCACACGGTTCATACCCGTGGTGTCGAGGGTTCGAGTCCCCCTCTCGCTATTGGTTAAAGTCTGGAAAGCGTTGATTCATTTACGCTTTCCATTTTTTTAACTTTTACTGATAGTGTGCCTGAAAAATTATACCTGTAGGTCAGTTTCCTGTGAACTCTGGCATACAGCTGACGGAAAGTGATTTTAAGTCGCGCTCTGGAGAGAAAGCAGAGATGGACAGGAAACTGTCCGGGGCTGAGGAACGATATGAATGTTGTGTGGATTGACGGCGGACTGGGCAATCAGATGTTTCAGTATGCATTGGCTTTGAAGATGCAAAGCCGCGGAATACAGGTGAAGATCGATGTGACGAAATATGAGCAGCATCATGCGCATAATGATTTTGAACTGGATCGGATCTTTGGCATTGACTGCAGATATGCAGAACTGCGGGAGATCAGAAAGCTGGGATATCAGAAGGCGAATCACCTGACGGAATTTCTGAAACGGACGCCGTTTAGAAAAAAGACGATCTATAATAATGAATCCTATGCGTTTGATGAACGGGTTCTCGGGCTGGACGGCTACTATGTAGAAGGCTACTGGCAGAGCGAGCGATATTTTTCTGATATAAAGGAACACATATTAAAGACCTATCAGTTTCCGGTATTTTCTGCGAAACAGCAGAGATGGGCCGACAGAATCCGCAGAACCTGTTCTGTCGGTGTACATATCCGCCGGGGAGATTATCTGAAATATCCATATCTGCAGGATATATGTACAGTAGAATATTATAGAAGAGCAATGCAGTATGTCAGAAAACAGATTCCTGAGAACGTGGAGTTTTACATTTTTACGAATGATTTTCCATGGGCAGAAAAACATTTCAGAGGTGCAAACTGTCACTTTGTAAAAGGAAATGAAGGAAAAGACAGTTTCCGGGATATGCAGCTGATGAGTATTTGCAGACACAATATTGTTGCGAACAGCTCTTTCAGCTGGTGGGCTGCATGGCTGAATCAGAACCCAAGAAAAATGATTATCGCACCGGAACGGTGGACGAACAGCGAGTCCAAAGAACAGGTAGACATCATTCCGCAGGAATGGATCAAAATAAAAGGCGATAAGACAGATTGATAAGGAGAACAGAACCGTGACAGGGAGTCGAAAATGGGATCTGGATGTAATCAGGATTGCAGCGTGTTATTTTGTAATACTGATCCATGTTCTTGCGGATACAGGTGAGATTACTCAAGCTCGTTCCGTGGATTGGGTGATTTATCATGTTTTTACATGTATAGTCAGATGTGCGGTTCCTGTATTTTTTATGCTGAGCGGCGTTTTGTTCATGGAAAAGAAGGTTTCTGTGAAGCAGCTGTATACGAAATATGTTTTAAGGATCGTGGTATCGCTGATTGCCTGGTCTGTTTTTTATGCGTGGATTGATTATATAAAAGATGGGAATGGAAATCTGAGATATTTTATTATCCGGGTTTTATCCCGACATTATCATCTGTGGTTTCTTCCGGCTGTGCTGGGAGTATACATATGTCTTCCGGTTCTTCAGCAGCTGATTCTGACAGGTTCTCAGTCGCTGATTCGATATACAGGCGTGGTGGTTCTGGTGGTGATAATTGGTAAAACCACGCTGGATCCGTTCCTGGATTATTTTTTTAATCCTGCAGTGTGGAACAGTTTCTGGAGAGATATGGGACTTTCCGATGTGTCGACAGGTATTATTTTTTTTGTTTTGGGTTATTATTTATATAAATATCGAGAGAATATCTCCTGTAAATGGTGCCTGGGTTTGTCTTCGCTGATGATTTTTCTGATGTCGGTTCTGGATATGTTTTTTTCTCTGAAAATAGGAGAGCATACAGGTTTTAGCGGTGATCTTTTAAGTATCTGGGTTACGGTTTTTTCTGCTGCGGTTTTCGTGCTGATGTGCCGGATATTGTCAGATTACAGACCGGAAAAAAGAATGGGAAGAATGCTTCGGACAATGTCAGAGTGTACGTTTGGCATTTACCTGGTGCATGTATTTTTGCTTGAGAGCCTGTATCCGTTCTTTCAGGCGGCAAAAATTTCGTATGTGTTTTTCATCCTTTCATTTTCGGCGGTTTTGTTTTTTATAAGTTTCGGTGTTGTATGGTGTATCCGCAGGATTCCGCTGGCAGGGAAGTGGATCGTCTGACAGAATATGGATAAAAAGAATTGAAAAACCGTGGAATTTGGTATATATTAGGAGAAGCATGATAATTTATGCAGCTATGATACTGGGAAAGGGAAGATGAAATTATGGCATTATTGAAAGAGTGGCAGAAAATTGCATATGATGAGACGAAGGATAAGGGAGCGATTCAAAGGTTCTGGGCTAATTATTTTAATCTGGAAAAAAGCGTGTATGAAAAACTGCTGGCAGAACCGGATACAGAAGTAAAAGGTACGGTTAAAGAATTGGCAGAGCAGTATGGCCTGAGCGTGATGGAGATGACAGGGTTTCTGGATGGGATTAATGACAGTCTTGTGGAGCCAAATCCGATTGAGGAGATGGAAGAGGATACCATAGTCAGTCTGAAGTTTGATAAAGAGAGACTGTATAAAAATATGGTGGACGCCAAAGCGGACTGGCTGTATGAGCTGCCACAGTGGGAAGCAATTTTTGATGAGGCAACCAGAAAAGAACTGTATCTGGAGCAGAAAAAGTCCGGTACGATCAGAAAGGGTCCGAAGATTGGACGAAATGACCCGTGTCCTTGCGGAAGCGGCAAAAAGTATAAACAGTGCTGTGGTAAGAAATAAGGTAGTCAGGCAGGGATATTTGTGCAGAATTCGGTGAAAAGGAAAAGAAGATATTTAAGAGAAGGGCTGTTTTTAATAACAGTTCTTCTTGCTTTGATTGGTTTTCGGGTGGCTTTGGCGGACAGAGGGCAGAAAGAGGATGTCTGCTGGTGGGAAATCCCGCTGATTGCACATGCCGGAAGCGGGATTGACGGAAAAACTCTGACCAATTCTCTGGAAGCGATGAACCAGGCGGCAAAAAACGGCTACCGGATGATTGAGGTGGATTTTTCTTTTACAAATGACGAGCAGCTTGTGCTGGCTCATGGCTGGGATGAGCATTCAGCAGAAATGCTGGAGATTCCGGAAGGTATTCCGGACCTGGAAACTTTTCGTGCGACCAAAATACACAGAAAATATACATCGATGACTGTGGAAGATCTGATTGCATGGATGAAAAAACACAGAGATATTTATATTGTCACGGATACCAAATGTGAGAATCCGGAAGAGATGAAAAAAGAATTTCAGTATCTTGCAGATGTGTGTGAATATGATGATGAACTTTTGAAAAGATTTGTTGTACAGGTATATGATGCCAAAACCTGTGATGCGGTGATGGAAGTTTATGAATTTCCCAATATTATGTATGCAACGTATCTGCATGCAAGTGAAGATATGACATACTGGAATCAGGTTGTGGAGGAGTGTTCTTCGAGAGGAATTCAAACAGTGTCGGTATCGCGGGAGTATGCGTCGACGTCAAGACATCCGGTTACTCCATATATGGAGTTTTTGAAAGAAGCAGGTCTTCTGGTATGCGTACATACAGTGAATACACTTACAGACGTGGAAAGAATGCGTGATGCGGGGGCGGACATTGTGATGTCTGATTTTCTGTATGAAGGGGATCTGCAGTATCTGGAAATATGATTTTAGAGAAAGCTGGGAGAACGTATGCTGAAAAAGATAACAGGCATGTTTTTGATCTTTTTGACAGTACTGGCTTTGGGAACATTTTTACTGGCAGTTGTGTACCTTCTGCCGACAGTTCCGATGAAAGAGCATGTAAGGGAATCTCTGGACAGCTTTATGGCAGAAGGAGACAATCCGTTTCTTCTGAACGGTTATAAAGGCAGTTCTCTCGATAACAGTACAGATGCAATTATGCTTGGCAATGCGGTCTTTGAATCTGAGCAGCCTTTTTATAAGTCTGCCATGCTGGTAGAAAGAGCGAAGGATGAAGAGGGAGACACGATGGTGGCTCTTCAGAAATATATTCTGGAAGATGACAGGCATCTGACCGGAGACTATTCCAGGTACTGGCATGGGTATCTGATATTCTTAAAGCCTCTCCTGCTTGTTCTGAATTTTGGTCAGATACGGATCTTAAACGGAATGTTCTTTTTTGTGATACTGGCGCTCAATCTGTTCGGATTTCTGCGTTCTGGAAGATGGAGAGGATGTATTGCATTTTTGTTCGCGGTTGCAGGGCTGTATCCGATGGTAATTCCGTATTCTTTGCAGTATTCCGGCATGTTTTATGTTGGCTTGACTGCAACAGCGGTGATTTTGTATAAAAGCAGAAGGATGGAGGAGAAAAAACTGTGGGAAAGCTTTTTCCTTGTGACGGGAATGTGCGCCAGCTATCTGGACTTTCTTACTTATCCTCTGTTCACACTGGGGATGCCGCTGGTTCTGTGCATCGTTTACGAGAAGCATGAATTGAAAAAGCTGATTGGAAACTGCATATGCTGGGCGTGTGGCTATTTTGGCATGTGGATGGGAAAATGGGCGATTGGTTCCTGTCTGACAGGAGAAAATCTGTGGATCAAAGCGCTTGAGACGGCAAATCTCAGAGTTTCCGGAGCGGTAAATGAGGAGCATATCAGTCGTGTGATGGCAATTTTGCGTAATTTTTATATTTATGCAGGGGTTCTGGGCATATTGTTGTTTGTCATTATAATAATCTGGCTGCTGTCGGGAATGCGGCGATACCGGAAAGAAGTGACAGTCAGAAATCTGCTTCCTCTGTGTATGGCCGCCTGTATGCCGATTGTCTGGTATCTGCTGCTGGCAAATCACTCCTATATTCATTACTGGTATACGTTTCGAATTTTGACAGTAAGTATTTTTGCGGTGGCAATGGTGCCGGAATATTTGTATCAGAAACAAATGCAACCAGACATAAGATCCTGACAGGAGGAAAACAGATGAGAGTTGGTATGGGATATGATGTGCACAGACTGACAGAGGATCGGGATTTGATTCTTGGAGGAGTGAAGATTCCGTATGAAAAAGGACTGCTGGGACACTCCGACGCAGACGTACTGCTGCATGCTGTCATGGATGCGCTTCTGGGTGCGGCAGCCCTGGGAGATATCGGAAGACATTTTCCGGATACAGATCCGGCATATAAGGGGATTTCCAGCCTTTTGCTGCTTGGACATGTGAGAAAACTTCTGGAACAGGAAAATTATCAGATCATCAATATCGATGCGACAATCATCGCACAGAAGCCAAAAATGTTGCCGCATATTCCCCGGATGGTGGAAAACATAGCAGAGACGCTGGGAATTGAAAAAGATCAGGTGAATGTAAAAGCTACAACAGAAGAGGGACTTGGGTTTACCGGAGCCATGGAGGGCATTTCCGCACAGGCGGTTTGCGCCCTGATGCCGATTGCCTTTTATATTGACGAGGACAGAATGCCGGGAAATACGGCATGTGAAAGGTGCGCAGGATGTCAGAAGAACTGAAAAAACATCCTTTACCGTTTTATCTGGCGGAGCATGAGAAAATAAATTCCCGGGTTCTTTATGAGAAAGTATTTACCGACGATACGAAACGGTTTGTTGATTATTATTATCAGTATAAAATCCGAAATAATGAGATTCTGGCACTGAAGGAGGAAGAGCAGATTGTATCTATGCTGCATATGAATCCATATCAAATGATAGTCAATGGATACGAGGTGAAATGCAACTATATAGTTGCCGTTGCCACTCTTGAAGCCTGCAGACATCGGGGATATATGAGTATTTTGCTGGAAAAAGCTCTGCAGGATATGAAAAGGCAGAACATGCCGTTTACGTTCCTGATGCCGGCCAGTGAAAGTATTTACGCTCCATTTGATTTTGTGTGGATATGTCCCTATACGGAAGTGCCTGTACGTGTGATGCAGATGGATCAGGAAAGGCAGAACCGGTATCTTGCATCAAGGTATCAGATGTTCTGTAAAAGAGATCAACGCTATATGGAAGAACTGCGGGCAGAAAAGCTGGCAGAGGAAGGAGAGACGCAGCCGGAACGGATACCTCCTTACATGGCAAGAATCACAGATGTGTGTCAGATGCTTCGTCTTGCGGGAAGCAGGCAGAAGCGCCGTCTGTACCTGCATGTAAAAGATACGATCATACCGGAAAACGACGGATACTTTTTGTGGCAGTTTTCCGAAGAAGACAGCAGGGCGGAAAAACTGGAGGGGATACCGGAGAAGGTGGATCTGGAACTTACGGTTGGCGAACTTGCCTCAATGATATTCGGCAACTTTCGCATTTGTCTGTCAGAAGTGGTTTAGAGCGTGTCAGATAATTCATTTCCGTCCGCTGTACGTCCCGCAAATTGTAACCGACAGCCGTCGAAAAGTGATTTTCAAACATGTTCTAACGCTTGACAAAATGTCGGGAATCTCATATGCTATAGAAAATAAAAAATGCAGGGAACGGAGAAAGTAATTTTCGACACGCCGTCAGAGAGGGATGACCGCGGCTGAAAGTCATTTCGGGCAGAGAGAAGATGAAGTGCATCCGGGAGCAGACAGAGGGAAAGAGCAGTATCTCTGTACGCAGGCATGCGTTACATGTGTCGAGTGGAAAGCAGAGGCTTTTCAATAGAGTGGAACCACGGATGCCTTCGTCTCTATATGGGACGGAGGCTTTTCTGGCGTATTGGTTACAGGTTCCGGAATCGACTTATTAATAAGGAGCAGGATTATGGGATTTATTAATTATATAAAAGAAGAGATCGATGTGATCCGGGAACGGGATCCGGCGATCAAATCCAACATGGAAGTATTTCTTTATCCGACTTTTCATGCAATTTTGCGGTATCGTTTTGCACATCGTTTGTATCAGAACGGACATTATTTCTGGGCAAGATGGATTTCACAGCGTACAGCAAGAAAGACAGGAATTGAAATTCATCCGGGAGCGACGATCGGAAAAGGACTGTTTATCGACCACGGGACGGGGGTGGTCATAGGAGAGACAGCGGTTCTGGGAGACAATGTGACATTGTATCAGGGTGTGACTCTGGGCGGAACGGGTAAAGAGCAGGGAAAACGCCATCCGACACTCGAAGACAATGTCATGGTTAGTGCAGGGGCCAAAATACTGGGTTCTTTTACAATCGGGGAAAATTCAAAAATAGGCGCCGGGAGCGTCGTGCTCGGCCCGGTGCCGGCAAACTGTACGGTCGTTGGAATTCCGGGAAGGATTGTCAAAAAAGACAGTATCCGGATACCAAGAAACGATCTGGATCAGGTCAACCTTCCGGATCCGATTCTGGATGCGATTTCGGAACTTCAGAAGGAAAACAGAAAACTGCAGAAGGAGTTGAACATGCTGAAGGAAGCTGTAAAAGAGGCGTAAGAGCGTCTCGGTTCATGCTTATAGAAATGAAAAAATACAAAACCTTATTTGCCAAAACAGAGATTTAGGAGGAATGCAGTCATGATTCGAATTTACAATACGTTATCTAAGAAAAAAGAAGAATTTATCCCTCTTGAGGAGGGAAAAGTCCGTATGTATGTATGCGGACCGACGGTTTATAATTTTATTCATATCGGAAATGCCAGGCCGATGATTGTATTTGATACGGTTCGCCGCTATATGGAACACAAAGGCTATGAGGTGAACTTTGTATCCAATTTTACCGATGTGGATGATAAAATTATTAAAAAAGCAAATGAGGAGGGCGTGTCTGCAGACGAGATCTCCAGCAGATATATTGCAGAGTGCAAAAAGGATATGGAAGGCATGAATATTATGCCTGCAACCACGCATCCGCTTGCGACGCAGGAGATCGATGGTATGATTGAAATGATTTCCATCCTGATCGAAAAGGGATATGCATATGCGGTAAACGGAACGGTGTACTTTCGCACGCGGCGTTTTGAAACTTATGGGAAACTGTCTCACAAAAATCTGGATGATCTGCAGGGAGGCAATCGTTCTCTGCTGGTATCCGGAGAAGATGAGAAAGAAGATTCCCTTGATTTTGTGCTCTGGAAACCGAAGAAAGAAGGTGAGCCTTACTGGGTTTCTCCCTGGGGAGAGGGACGTCCGGGCTGGCATATTGAGTGCTCGGTTATGTCCCGGAAATACCTTGGAGAACAGATCGATATTCACGGCGGCGGAGAAGATCTGGTTTTTCCGCATCATGAAAATGAGATTGCCCAGAGTGAAGCCTGCAGCGGGTCAGTCTTTGCCAGATATTGGATGCACAATGCATTTTTGAATATTGATAACCGCAAAATGTCCAAATCTCTTGGCAATTTCTTTACGGTCCGGGAAATCAGCGAGAAGTATGATCTGCAGATTCTACGGTTTTTTATGCTGAATGCGCACTACCGCAGTCCGCTGAATTTCAGCGCCGAACTGATGGAGGCGTCTAAAAATGCGTTGGAGCGTGTACAGACTGCTGTAGACAATCTGAAATATCTGGCGGAGTGCGCAGCGACAGAAGAGCTGTCTGCGCAGGAGTCAGAGAGTATCAAAGAGTCGGAAGTGTTTGAATCGGATTTTGACCGCGCAATGGATGATGATTTTAACACGGCAGATGCGATTGCGGCGGTATTTGATCTCGTGAAATTTGCCAATACTCATGCGAAAGAGGGAAGCAGCAGGAGTTTTGCACAGACGCTGTGCGGTAAAATTCAGAGCTTGTGCGATATTCTTGGAATTATCACCGAAAAGAAGGCGGAACTGTTGGATACAGAGATTGAGGGCCTGATTGAAGAGAGACAGGCGGCAAGAAAAGCGAAAGACTTTTCCAGAGCCGATGAGATTCGGAATCTTCTGCTGGAGAAAGGGATTATTCTCGAAGATACACGTGAAGGAGTAAAATGGAAGAGAGCATAAAATATCTGAAAGAACAGTTCGGGCTTAAAGATGTGGATATGAGGACCTATTCGCCTCAGGTACTTGCCTATATCGGAGACGCGGTTTATGAACTGATCATCCGGACTGTTCTGGTAGAACAGGGGAACTGTCAGGCCAGCATTCTTCATAAAAAAGCCAGCGGTTATGTAAAGGCGTCTGCGCAGGCATCGATGATACTGGCACTTAGGGAAGAGCTGACGGAGGAAGAGCATCACGTCTATAAAAGAGGACGTAATGCCAAAGCATTCAGTATGGCGAAGCATGCTACCATGAGCGAGTACCGTCACGCTACAGGTTTTGAGGCACTGATGGGACATCTGTATCTTACAGGTCAGATGATCCGGATGATCGATTTGGTCCGGATGGGGATGGAACGGACAGGAGGACTGCCATGAGGTATGAGGAACTGACGATAGAAGGACGAAATGCAGTGCTGGAGGCATTTCGTTCCGGAAAGACGATAGATAAGCTGTTTGTCCTGAAAGGGTGTCAGGATGGTCCAGTGAACAGCATTTTGAGAGAGGCCAGAAAGCGGGACACCATAGTCAGCTTTGTGGCGAAGGAGCGTCTGGATCAGATGTCGGAAACCGGGAAGCATCAGGGAGTTATCGCGCATGCCGCTGCCTATGAATATGCAGAAATAGACGATATTCTGAGACGGGCGGAGGAAAAAGGGGAACCGCCGTTTCTTATCCTGCTGGACAATATTGAAGATCCGCATAATCTCGGAGCGATTATCCGTACGGCAAATCTTGCCGGCGCTCACGGAGTTGTGATTCCGAAGAGACGGGCGGCAGGACTTACGGCTACGGTTGCCAAAGCTTCTGCCGGAGCAATTAACTATACGCCGGTGGCGAAGGTGACCAATCTGTGTGCAGCGATAGAGGAGCTGAAGAAAAAGGGGCTCTGGTTTGTCTGCGCGGATATGGAAGGAACCAGAATGTACGATCTGGATCTGAAGGGTCCTGTCGGCGTGGTTATCGGAAATGAAGGAGAAGGGGTAAGCCGTCTGGTCAGGGAGAAATGTGATCTGACAGCTTCTATTCCCATGAAGGGAGATATTGATTCTCTTAATGCATCAGTAGCGGCCGGTATACTGGCATATGAAATTGTAAGACAGAGGATGTGCTGATTTGAGTCTGAAAGAGCGTTATCAAACACTGAAAGATGAAGAGCTTCTGATGCGTATGGAAGCAGATGAGCCGGAGGTTGTGGAGTATTTGCTGGATAAGTACAAGCCGCTGGTAAAAAGACAGGCGCGTACCATGTATCTGATCGGCGGAGAAAATGATGATTTGATTCAGGAAGGTATGATCGGTCTTTTTAAGGCAATCCAGAATTTTCGTACGGGTGAAGAGGGATCGTTTTATACTTTTGCGGAGTTGTGTATTACACGGCAGATGTATACGGCAGTGCAGGCTTCCAATCGTAAAAAACATGCGCCGCTGAATTCGTATGTGTCGCTGGATGAAGAGCCGCAGATCTATATGGAGCCGAACCCCGAGGATCTGGTGATTGACCAGGAGAATCTTGAAAACCGGTACAATCAGATTCACAGCCGGCTGAGCAATATGGAAAAACTGGTGCTGGAGCTCTACCTGGAAGGTAAGAGCTATGGGCAGATTGCATCGGTGATTGGGAAGAATGAAAAGGCTGTCGACAACACGATCCAGAGGCTGAAAAAAAAGTTGGATAAAGATGAAAAAAGTGTTGACACTAAATAATGGCTGTGATATTATAATCAAGTCGCGGGTGCAGGCGATATGACAGGCTGCTGTGGCTCAGTCGGTAGAGCGTCGCATTGGTAGTGCGGAGGTCACGGGTCCGATTCCCGTCAGCAGCTTTGGAGAGCGGAGATTCCATGGAATTTCCGCTTTTTTCGTATACTTATTGGACTGCTGATGGACAATAAGGTATTTAGTTTAGGAGAGGAATGGGCAGATGAAGGTATTGGTCAGAAAAGGAATCCAGGCGTTTCAGCAGATGTCGGTGCAGGTAAGAGCTTCCATGGCGTTTATGGCCGTAAACTTTATGCAGAAAGGCATCTCTTTTCTGACGGCGCCCATTTTTACGAGACTGTTGACGACAGAAGAATACGGAAAGATTACCGTTTACGCTTCCTGGCTGGATGTAATCGGAATTTTTGCCATGTTCGGACTGTGCAACAATGTCTTCTATAACGGGATTACGGAGTTTAAGAAAGACAGAAACCGGTTTGTATTTTCCATGCTTACTCTGTCAAATCTTATTACACTGCTTGTTTTTGCCGCAGTCTGGACGGTAAATAAATACGTGTTTCGATTTTTGCAGGTATCGGATCATCTGATTCTGTTTATGTTTTTTACATTTCTTCTGGAACCGGCGTTCGAGTTCTGGAAGACTAGACAGAGATTCGATTTTAAATACCGGCTTCTGTGCGTATTTATGCTCCTGGTGATGATTTTCTCACCGCTCTGTGCGATAGGCGGAATTTTTCTGTTTCCGGAAGCGAAGGTGGAGGCCAGAATTGTCGGTGCACAGCTGATGACGCTGTTGATCTGTACGGGCTGCTATGTGCTTACAGTTTTGCGGGCGGAAGGTATGCCCAGAGTGAGATACTGGAAGTATGCGCTTTTGTATAACCTGCCTCTGATTCCGTATTTTCTTTCTACCTATATTTTAAGCAGCAGCGACCGGCTGATGATCGCTCATTACTGCGGGGAAGACAAGGCGGGGATTTACGGCATTGCCTATACGATGTCTGCGGTCGTAAATATTATCTGGTCTTCTGTAAATGCGACGATGATCCCCACGATCTATAAACGCTGTGAAGAGAAAAGAATGCATACGTTGTCTGAATTTGTCAATCCTGTCATCATGGCATATGCTTCCATATGTATTATGATCATGATGATGGCCCCGGAGGTTATTGCTTTTCTGGCGCCTTCCAGTTATGGAGAAGGGATGTATGTGATTCCGGCGATCGTGGGCGGCGTTTTTTATATGTCCATCTTCAGCATCTTTTCAAACGTGATTTACTATCATAAAAAGCCCAGATATGTGATGGGGGCAGGAGTGGCTGCGGCTGTCGCCAATTTTATCCTCAATATGCTCTTTATACCGACAGTCGGCTATCTTGCTGCCGGGTATACAACACTGGCGGCATATCTGGTTGAAGTTCTGTGGGCCTATATGGCGATGAAGAAAGTGACGGGAAGCTCCGTCTATGATATGAAGAAGCTGATTCTCGTAGGAAGCGGCGTGCTGGCTATAGCGGCGGCGGCTCCGCTTCTGTATCCTTATATGGCGGTCAGACTGTTTCTGCTGGCAGGGCTTCTGTGGTATTTGTGGAAGAACCGGAACGATATGATTCAAATGATCTGGAGGAAAAGAAATCATGAATAGCTGGATAAGAAGAAAATTTCTTTTTCTGTATAAATATTCGGGGAAATGGATTTCCCGCTTTATCAATCGAAAGAAAAGGAAAAAGCGGGAAAAGTACAAGATACTGCTGTTCTGCAACGCTTCTGCGATGGAGGAGCACCTTTTGAATTATGTGGAACAGGTTGAGGATGGGCCGTATCAGTTTTTTGTTTATTTTGGAACCGGATATGTGGACGGAGCAAGGCACAGACTGGAGGATACTTTATTTCATGGGAAAAAGATAGTCCCTCTGGTATATCAGTGGCAGATGTTCTGCACATATTGGGATTTGATTGTATGTGCGGATCTGGATTATCCGTTCTGGCTGTTTAAAGGGACGATTCCTCTTCTTTACATTGGCCACGGGATATCAAATGTCAGTTATGACAAGGGAAAGACCGTGTATGATTATGGTCCCGAAAGCTATGATGAGAACGGGGAATTTCTGTTTGATAAAATGCTGGAACCTAACAGAAGGATCGCAGCGCTTATGAAAGAAAAAGACAGAAAATTTGCAGATCTGATCTGTCATACAGGGTACCGGTTTGCAGGGAAGATTAAAGAAGAGTCTCAAAAAGCGGCGTGGTACAGACAACAACTTGGCCTTCCTGCAGATCGTCCGGTGGTAAGCTTTTTTGGTTCCTGGAACAGGGAAAGTCTGTTTCATGTGCTGGGAGAAGAGCTGTTTGACATCTGTGATCGGTTAAAAGAGCAATATTCTTTTATCTTTTCCATTCATCCGCGGGAGTATCAGGAGTACGATCCGCAGGTAAAACCTATGGGAATGCTTGTTGAGAAACAGCGGGAAAAAGGATTTATCGTCCGCTCTCCCGGGGAGGACTGGATTCCGTATATTATGGCAAGCGATGTGGCGGTAGTGGATTATTCTACGATGATGTCATTAGCGATCCTGGCGGGGAAAAAGGTGATTGTCAGTGAATTTCCGGATGAAAAGGTCGGCTCCTGTTCTCTGGGATATCAGGTAAAAAAGACATTTCCGGTATTGAAGGACGCGGCAGAGCTGGAGCAGGCGCTCAGACAGGTGCTGGAAATTTCCGCGTTTGGACAGATGGCTGAGAAATTTCAGGAGGAGCTGTATGTATCTGCAGACGATTACAAAAAGAAAGTGCAGAGAATTACGGCGGAGATGACAGACGGACGGAGGTATTCGTGAGGCGAGGGCCGCAAGGAATATCCGCCTGTGCCGGACGCTCAGAAAATGGACAGATATCATCTTGCAACCGTTACGGCAGTATGCTATGATAAAAACGTTTTACAGACAGAGAATAAGGAGGAAGCTGTTATGGAGAATGAAGTTGTTTCCAAAAATTTTATAGAGACAGAGATTGATAAAGATCTGGCAGAAGGAGTGTATCAGACCGTTCATACACGTTTTCCGCCGGAACCCAACGGTTATCTGCATATAGGCCATGCAAAATCGATTCTTCTGAATTATGGGCTGGCAAAAAAATATAACGGAAAATTCAATATGCGCTTTGACGATACAAACCCGACCAAGGAACGGACGGAGTTTGTAGATGCAATCAAACGGGATATTCAGTGGCTGGGCGCCGACTGGGAAGACCGGCTGTTTTTTGCTTCGGATTATTTTCCTCAGATGTACGAGGCAGCTGTAAAGCTGATCAAAAAGGGAAAAGCTTATGTGTGTGATCTGACGGCGGAAGAGATTCGCGAATATCGCGGGACGCTGAAGGAGCCGGGAAAAAACAGCCCGTACAGAGACCGTACAGTGGAGGAGAATCTGAAGCTGTTCGAGGATATGAAAAACGGAGTTTATCAGGATGGAGAAAAAGTACTCCGTGCCAAAATTGATATGGCGTCTCCGAATATGAATATGCGGGATCCGGTCATCTATCGGGTGGCGCATATGAGTCATCATAATACCGGCGATGCATGGTGCATTTACCCTATGTATGACTTTGCGCATCCGATTGAAGATGCGATCGAGAATATTACGCATTCTATCTGTACGCTGGAGTTCGAGGATCATCGTCCGCTGTATGACTGGGTAGTGAGAGAACTGGAATACCCGCATCCGCCGAGACAGATTGAATTTGCCAAGCTGTATCTGACAAATGTGGTGACTGGCAAACGTTATATTAAGAAGCTGGTGGAAGACGGCGTTGTGGACGGCTGGGATGATCCACGTCTGGTATCCATCGCTGCTCTGCGCCGCAGAGGTTTTACGCCGGAGTCTCTGCAGATGTTTGTGGAACTGTGCGGAGTGGCAAAAGGACAGAGCTCTGTGGATTATGCGATGCTGGAATACTGTATTCGGGAAGACCTGAAGATGAAACGCTCCCGTATGATGGCGGTTCTGGATCCGATCAAGCTGGTGATTGATAATTATCCGGAAAGCGAAGTGGAATATCTGGATGCGGCCAATAATCTGGAAAATGAAGCCCTTGGAACGAGACGGATTCCGTTCTGCCGGGAACTGTATATTGAACGTGATGACTTTATGGAAGAGCCGCCGAAAAAATATTTCCGTCTTTTCCCGGGAAATGAAGTCCGTCTGATGCATGCATATTTTGTAAAATGCGAAAGTTTTGTAAAAGACGAGGATGGAAAAGTAGTGGAAGTACATTGTACTTATGACCCGGAGACCAGGGCGGACAGCGGCTTTACCGGAAGGAAAGTAAAAGGTACGATTCACTGGGTGCCGGCTCCTCACGCGGTGGATGCAGAGGTTCGTCTTTATGAAAACCTGATCGATGAAGAGAAGGGGGTGTATAATGAGGACGGCAGTATGAATATCAATCCGGATTCTTTGAAAGTGGTGCGGGCGAAGCTGGAACCTGCGCTTCAGGATGTAAAGGCGTATGACAGTTTTCAGTTTGTCAGAAATGGATTTTTCTGTGTCGATGCTAAGGATTCGAGGGAAGATGCGCTGGTGTTTAACCGGATCGTGTCGCTGAAGAGCTCTTTCAAACTTCCGAAATAGTATCAGAGCTGCCGGAACATATCACGAAAGGCGGTGCAGAGGCATGTATGAGATCATGCTGAATCTGGATGGCGACAGGAAAAAATGTCTGTATGAACAGATTTACGAGTATATCAGGCAGGAGATCCGCAACGGAAAAATTCCCTGTGGGGAGAGGCTTTTGTCTACCAGAATGCTGGCAAAGCAGCTGGACGTGAGCAGAAGCACAGCGCAGATGGCATATGAACAGCTGATGTCCGAGGGCTATATAGAAGCGGTTGCTAACAGCGGATATTATGTCTGTCAGATCCAAGAACTGTATCAGCTGGATCAGGAACCGCCGGTATCCGAGGAGAAAGAAGAGGAAACCGGGGAGTATCGGTATGATTTTACTCCCAGCGGGATCGATCTGGATCATTTTCCTTATGCGACCTGGAGAAAACTGAGCAGAGAGGTGCTGCAGAGCGATCAGAGAGAGCTGTTTGGCCTGGGAGATCCCAAAGGAGAGTATCCGTTGCGAAAAGTAATCAGCACATATCTGTATCAGGCGCGGGGGGTGAATGCAAAGCCCGCCCAGATTGTGATCGGGGCGGGGAACGATTACCTGCAGATGCTGCTTTCAAGAATGCTGGGGACCGAACACCGCATAGCCATGGAAAGCCCCGGGTATCGTCATGCATATGATATATTTCAAAGTCTTGGCTATGACTGCTGTACCGTTTCCATGGACAGATACGGGATGGATGTGAAAGAACTCCGGGAAAGCGGGGCGGATATCGCCTATGTAATGCCTTCCCATCAGTATCCGATGGGCATTGTAATGCCGGTCAGGCGGCGGCAGGAACTTTTGCAGTGGGCGGCCGTGAAAGAAGGACGATATATCATAGAAGACGATTATGACAGTGAATTCCGCTATATTGGAAAACCGATTCCATCGCTCCAGGGAAGTGATACCTGCCATAAAGTGATCTATATCGGGACTTTTTCCAAATCAATTACACCGTCTCTTCGAATCAGTTATCTGGTGCTTCCGGCAGAGCTTCTGGACCGGTATGAGCAGGTGGGAAGAAGTTTTTCCTGTACTGTTTCCAGAACAGATCAGAAAATGCTGCAGCTTTTCATGGAGAGAGGTTATTTTGAGCGTCATCTGAATAAGATGAGGGCTTTGTACAGGAATAAACATGATGCGCTTCTGGCAGAGCTCAGAAAGATGCAGGGGGTTAAGAAAATCCTGGGTGAGCGGTCCGGTGTCCATCTTCTGGTGCAGATGGCGGATAAAAGGACGGAACAGGAACTGGCAGATTGCGCTAAAAAAGCAGGAGTCCGTGTATATTCCCTGTCAGAATATTGTCTGGATCAAAGAGAACATGAGCCAATGATGATTCTCGGGTATGCGAAAATAAAAGAAGAAGAGATTTATGAGGCAGCAAAGATT
Source organism: uncultured Lachnospiraceae bacterium (assembly GCA_951802115.1). GTDB lineage: Bacteria > Bacillota > Clostridia > Lachnospirales > Lachnospiraceae > Hominiventricola. The sequence goes on from CATOPL010000002.1 coordinate 249,699, forward strand.
TTAAGTCTGTGCTGGGAAAAAGAGAGATGATAAAAGAGGCTGCCAAAGTCATGTTTGCGGGCAGCCTCTTTTACATATTCTTCTCATGTGTAAGGTGCAGTTTATATATTCTGCGTGTCTTTTTCGGTGCCGGAAGTTTTTTCCGGAGCTGTCTCCTCCAAAGTCATGGTTTCGGGATCAGATTTTTCCGGTGTTTTTATTTCTTCGAAAGAAATATCAGCAGAGGATGCAGTTGTTTCTTCGTCCTCAAAAATTTCTTCCTCATCGTCAAAAGCGGCGATATCGTCTGCTTCCTCTTCCTCAAACAGCTCTTCGTCCTCAAAAGCTTCTTCCAGCTCTTCTTTCTGGAAAAATCTGCGGTAAACGAATACACCTCCAATTATAGCCAGAACGGTTCCTCCAATGGTCGTAAGTGCTTTTAATGCTTTTTTCATCGGGTTACTCCTTTCATTCAGGTTTGACTTTTCTCTATTTTAATATAAACCGGGAAAGATGAAAAGTAAAAAATCATTAAAATTTAAGAAAATATCCATTGTGATTCTGAACATTTTCTATTACACTGTTATAGTATTTACACTAAAGGGAGAAAGAAAACCATGATTCGATTGATTGTTACCGATATTGACGGAACGCTGGTTCCGGAAGGCGGAAATACTGTAAATCCGGAATATATGGCAGTGATCCGCAGGCTGCTGGATCTGGGAGTGAGATTCGCGGCGGCAAGCGGGAGGCAGGCGAGCAGTATTGATGCAATTTTTCATGAGCTGAGAGACCGTATTTATTATCTGGGAGACAACGGGGCCTGTATTCTGAAAAACGGAGAGATACTGAAGGAGACTCTGATGGAAAAAGAGACGCTTCTTCAGTTTTTACACGCTCTGAAAGGAATTCAGGGGCAGCGTCTGCTCCTCTCTTCCAGAGAAGGATACTATACGGATGATCAGGACGAAACATTCTGCCGGCTGGTATTTGAGGAATATAAAGGTGTCGGCAGAGTTGTGGAATATATAGAAGATTATACAGACGCCTGCATTAAAGTAAGTCTGTACTGTGAAAATGGGGCGCGGGAAATTTATGGTCTTTTATATGATGAATGGAAAGACAAGTTTGCTATTCACGTGTCAGGCGCCAGATGGGTGGATATCAACGATTTTCGTTCCACCAAAGGGAATGCAGTGCAGTGGCTTCAGGGAAAATATGGAATAACCCCGGAAGAAACGGTGGTATTTGGAGATAATTATAATGATATTTCCATGATGAAGCGGGCGAAAAGAAGTTATGCTTCTGAGTTGTCTCATCCGGATATCAAGGCAGCTGCGGGGAATATTGCCGCGTCTTATGAGAAGGACGGTGTGCTCGAAATACTGAAGCAGATTGTTGAGGAGGTGCAAAATGAAAAATAAAATAAAATACAGGGCGGCCTGTCTTATACTGGTGTTCTGTTTTTTGCTGTCCGGCTGCAGCAGGACAAAAATTGTACTTACAACGGGACTGGCTTCAGATGAACTGTTCCGGATCGGAGAAATATCCTGTATGCTTCCGGAAGCGCTGGTCTATCTGATGAATCAGAAAGGTACTTACGAAAAAATATACGGGATCGATATGTGGGAACATGCGATGGGAGACGGGACGATGGAAGAATACCTGAAAAGTCAGGTGCTTTCCGAGCTTGCACAGGTAAAAAGTATGGTTCTTCTGGCGGAAGAACAGGAAATTGCATTGAGCGAGACAGAAACGGCGCATGCATCGGAAGCTGCTGCGGAGTATTTTGCCTCTCTGAACAAAGAGGAAGTTGCCGCTTTGAAAATAGATCAGGATACAGTCAGAAAAATGTATGAAGACTATTGCCTTGCTTTTAAAACCTACAGACAGATTACAGAAGATGTAAGCATTGAGATCAGTGATGACGAAGCGAGGATTATCCAGATTCAGCAGATGTTTGTGCCGGAGGAAGGCCTTGCCCGTGACCTGAGAGACAGGCTTGAAGAAGGAGAAGACTTCGGAGTCCTTGCCGCCAATTATTCGCGGCTTTCTCAGACAACGCTTTTCATTGCCAGAGGCGATAAAGGCGGCGAGTATGAAGAAGTGGCATTTGAACTGAACAATGAAGAAGTCAGCGATGTTTTTGCAGCAGACGAAGGCTATTATATTCTGAAATGCCTGAATACTTATGTGGAAGAGGAATCTGAGGCCAACAAACTGCAGGTGGCGCAGAAGCAGAAGACAGAGCGTTTTCAGAGCATTTATACAGAACTGATGAAAGACACTTTGTCAGAGCTTCAGGAGAAGCTGTGGGACAAAGTGATTTTTGCAGATTATGAAGAAGTGCAGACGAGTACATTTTTTGAGGTCTACAGAAAATATTTTGAAGAGTAAATTCAGTCCAGTATTTCTTTCAGGCATTCCAGCAGTTCTGTATTTTTTTCCGGCGTCATAAAGCAGAAACGGAAAAAAGTTCCGTCCTCCAGACCGGGAAAGCTGGAACAGTCACGAAGCATCAGGCCTTTCTTCATGGCATGAATGAAAATGTCATGGGAAGTGATGCCTTTTTTCAGGATGCGGACGAGGATAAAATTGGCATATGGCCGGTAGACTTTTATATGGTTCCAGGTCAGAAGCTTCTGATAGATCCGCTCTCTTTCAGAGGAGATCAGCTGCCGGGTTCGTTCAATATAGTCGTTATCGGTAAACATAAGTGTGCCTGCGGCGTCGGCAAGGCTGTTGAGCGTCCATGGATTCTGACGTTCTTTTACTGCAGAAAGCAGTTTCTGACTGCTGGTCATGGCATAACCGAGGCGAAGTCCGGGGGCAGCGAAGAATTTTGAGATTCCGCGCAGGATAACAAAATTGTCATATTCTTTCAGAAGAGCCACCGATGAGACGCTGGTTTCTTCAGGGGCAAATTCTGCGTAGGTTTCATCAATCATGACAAATGTGCCCTGCTGTTTGCAGCAGTCCAGAATCTGCCTCATTTCCTGCGGGCCGGTGGCAGTGGAAGTTGGGTTGTTCGGATTGCAGAGAATACAAAGTTCGGGCCCATATGCCAGTGCACTGCAAAAATCAGCTGTTTTTAGTTGAAAGTCGGAATCTTCCTGCAGGGCATAATACTGCACATTTCCTCCTGCAAGGCGCACTTCTCTTTCATATTCAGAGTAAGTGGGAGAAACGATCAGCACATTCTGAGGTTTCAGAACCTGTATAAACAGAGAAATCAGTTCTGTGCAGCCATTTCCGACCAGAAGCTGTTCCGGCAGGCATCCGGTATATTGTGCAATATGTTTTCTTAATTCTGTATAGTCCGGATCCGGATAGGAAGCAACGACGTTAATATTTTCTGCCAGTCTTTTTTTCATTTTAGGTGAGATTCCAAGAGGATTTACGTTCGCTCCGAAACTGGTGATGCGCTCTTTGGGAATCCCAAAATATTTTTCGATTTTTTCAAGATCACTTCCGTGGAAATGTTCCTGATTTGTCAGTTTTATATTGTCTTTCATCTGTTTTTCCTCACTTGCCGGCCCTCATGGTTGCATGAAGCAACGGATGAGTGCTATAATGATACGAGAACATTATATACCAAAACGCTGAAAAAGCAATGGGGTTTATATGAAAGAGAAGATAACGGATTATTTTAATGGAATATTTTCCTACAGGCAGGCCGGACTCAGGACCGAGCCGGAAGAACTGGTATTTGAACTGGAATCCTGGGAAAAGGCAGAAGGCAGTTTCGTGATCACTTCCAAAGACGAGCGCAGGATAAAAGGGTTTCTGCACACCCGAATCCCGGGTATGACCCTGCGCAGAGACAGTTTTTTTGCCAGAGCGGCCAGGGTGGAGTATACCTACCAGCCGCAGTGCCTTAGAGAAGGCGAGACGACAGAGGGTTGGATCTGGCTTGAAACCAGTGCAGGAGAGTATGCATTACCGGTTAAAGTACGGATAAAAGGGAACGAGAAAAAAGAGGAGCCGGAGGAGGAGCTGCCCATATTGCTGGCAGGAGAAAAGGAGCTTACGGTCTGTCGTACAGGAAAAGGTCAGAGCGCGGAGTGGAAAATGAAGCGACAGACAGAGCAGTCGCTGGCAGAGATCCAGATTATACTGGAAAAAGAGCGAAGAGAAATTTTAAGCAGACAGGAAGCAGACGAACAGCTTCGTAAACTGACAGATATTCTGATCAATTCCGATCCGGAATCGCTGCTTTTTCCTCTTTTAGATGCATGGGTTATGCTTCGGGAAGGCAGAAAAGAGGAAGCGGGACGGATTGTTAAAAAATATGAGAAAACCCGCCTGCTTCAGCAGAAAGAAATGTCTGTGCGGGCTGTTTTTTTGTATGTGAACAGTCTTTTGTGGGAAGAGGAAGATGTGACGGCTTCGGCAGTTTCTCAGCTTCAGAGAATCTATCAGAAACAGCCGGAAAACTGGATGGTAACGGCATTCTTGCTGGAGCTGGATACAAAGCTCTGGGAAAATGTGCGGGTTCGTTATATGGTGCTGGAGAGACAGTATCGGGCGGGAACGAGGAACAGGCTTTTGTATCAGGAAGCATTTTCTGTATTAAAAGGAGACATGGCGCTGTTTACCAGACTGGACCGGTTCACGCTTCAGGTTTTTGGCTGGGCGGCGTCCTGCGGTCTTCTGACAGAGGAAACAGCTCAGGCTGTAGCAGTTCAGGCAGTCAGGATCAAAAGGTGGTCTCCTCTGGCAGCGCGCCTTTTAAAAACATGTTATCAGGTACATCCTTCAAAAGAAACGGCCGGCGCCGTATGCTCTGTGTATATCCGTGGGAATCGAACGGACAGAGAAGCTTTTGAATGGTATGAAAAGGGCGTGGAATGGGACGCGAAGATCACGAATCTTTATGAGTATTTTATTTATGCTCTTCCGGAGGGCTATAAAAAAATTCTTCCCAGACAGGTGCTTCTCTATTTTCACTATCATAATACACTGTCAAACCAGCAAAAGACAGAGTTTTACTGCAACCTTATCAAGTATGGGACAAAAGGCGACCCGGTTGTTGAAGAACACCGAAGGTTTCTGCAGGAGTTTCTGTTTGAGCAGCTCAGAGGACGGAAACTGAATGAATCACTGGCGTGGCTGTATGGAAAATGCCTGCTGGCAGAGACTTTGGAAACGGATCTTCTGGAGGCGCTGGCAGATCTTCTGTTTCTGCAGAAAATAACCTGTGAAGAAAAAAGAATTCGGCAGGTGGAGGTTTGCTATGAACAGCTGGAAGAAACCATATCGGTTCCTCTGACAGGGGGGTGTGCCTGTATACCGGTTTATACAGAAGATGCAGAGATTATCCTTGTGGATGAACGCGGAAAAAGACATCGGAAGACAGTGCCGTACGAACGGAAACGTCTGATGATCGAACCGGGCTTTCTGGAGCTTTGCAAGGCAAAACTGAACAATCATCTGGGGATAACGCTTTATTTACTGGACGGAAAAGGAAAACACAGGCTGAATGAAGATAATCTGCCTCTTGTCTGGAAACTTCTGGAAGATGGGCGTGTGAGAGAATCTTACAGGCAGCAGCTTAAGATTGAACTGCTGAATTATGAAAGAAAACACCGCAGGCTGGAAGAGATCAATGAACGGCTGCTGTTTTCTGATGCAGAAGTACAGAGTCTTTCCAGAAAATGTCAGGTATCTTATATAGAGACTTTGATTCTTCTTCAGAAAGATGAAGATGCGCTTCGTCTTCTCTGGAAAACCGGATGCAGGGAGACGGACGCAAAACTGCTGCTCAGACTGCTGCAGCGTCTGGCGGCGGAGGGGAGAACTTCCAGAAACCTGCTTTTGCCTCTGGCCCGCCAGGTGTTCGACAAGGGGGTATATACAGAACAGATCATAGAGATGCTGGCAGAGACGGGAACAGGGGACACAAAGGAGCTTCTGACACTCTGGAAGGCAGGGGATCAGTTCGGCATGTCGCTGCCGGAACTGGAAGAACAGATTGTCGCTCAGGCACTTTTCACGGAGACGTGTATCTGTGAAGTTTTTCCTGTATTTTTGTCAATGGACGACAGAGGCGGGGAAGCGATGACGGGTATTGCCTATTTGAATTATTTAAGCTGGCTGGATTTTGTGAAAGGGCAGGATGTGCCGGAAGGTCTGTTTGACAGTCTGGAACATCATCTTCTGTGGGAAGATCATCTGCATGAAACAGCTGTTTTGTCCTGGCTGAAGCAGCTTTCTGTCCTGCTGCTTCTGACAGAGGTCCAGAAGCGTCTGGCAAAAAAATTTTTAGAAGAGCTGACAGTGAAAAACCGGCGATTTGCATTTATGAAGAATCTGCTTCCGTATATGGGAGAGAAGGCAAGGCCTGAGCATCAGGCAGTAGTGGAATACCGGTGCGATCCGGAACATAAAGTGGTTCTTCATTATGTTCTGGAATATCATGGGAAGAAAACCTTCGATTATGTGTCTGAACGTCTCTATCCGGTCTGTGGCGGAGTTTTTGTAAGAGCGTTTATTCTGTTTTACGGAGAGAGACTGACCTGGTTTATTACAGAAACCTTTGCGGATGGGACTGAGATCTCTACTGAGTGCAGGACAATGGAAAACAGGGAAGAAGATCCGGAAGGAGACAGCCGCTACAGCAGACTCTGCCGGATGCAGCAGGCTCTGGACCACAGGCAGGAGCGTACGCTGAGACAGATGATGGAAGAATATGAGGAACTGACAGTGTTGGTGGAAGAAAGGTTTCATATCAGATAGGAAAGGAAAGGTCAATCATGAAAAGTGCGGACGGAATCGGGCGGCTCTGGGCTGGTATTGATTACAGGGAAGAATGTCCCAGAGTCTGCTATCAGACCGAACAGATGAAAGAGCCGCAGGAGCTTCCGCTGGATTTTGGAAAACAGTCAGGGCGTACAGCTTGTCTGCGTAAAATCTTGTCTGCTTTAAAGCGGTATGGAAAAAAAGAAGAGATCCGGGTGGCGCTTGTATTGCCGGATATGTCAGAAAACGGGATTCTGCAATCTATGAAAGAGGCATATGATGCCGGATTTCAGGAAGGACAGTTGCAGGTGATGGGAGAAGTGGAAAGCGTGGTCCATTTTGTCCTGCACCAGACCAACGATATCTGGCAACAGCAGGTCTGGCTTCTGGAATTTGGTACAGAAGAGATTCGGGCGACGGGGATTTCGGTGAATAAAAGAAGCACTCCTATGGTCGTGGAAGCGCAGGAACCGGAAAGTTGGTATGTGGGGACTCTTCTGGAAGGAAACCGGGACGAACGGCTTTTTGAACATATAAAGAAACGATTTGGGAAGAATTCCAATCATGTATCGGCAGTGTTTTTGACAGGGACAGATCTGAATGCCAGAGATTACAAAAAAAGCAGAGAAGAAATCTGTTCCAAGCGAAGAGTGTTTCTGGGAGATCTGATTCATGCCAGAGGAGCCTGCATGCTGGCCGGAGACTGTGCAGAACGCAGGCCGTATCTGTTTTTGAGCGAACAGATGATTCTGTTCAATGTGGGGATCCGCATCGGCAAGGAGGAAAAGGAAGAACTCTATACGCTCATCAGAGCCGGATGTAACTGGTATGAAGCAGAAGGGAGTTGTGAGATGCTTTTAATCTCGGAGCCGCTTCTGGAATTTTCTTTTCAGTCCATGCTGGGGGGCGATCCGATTTGTGCGGGGATGCATCTGACAGATCTGCCGGACAGGCCGGAGAAAACCAGCAGGCTTCTGGTGGAGATCTGTTTTTCTTCTCCGACACAGTGTGAGATCAAAGTTACAGATCTGGGATTTGGAGAACTGTATCCATCCTCAGAGCTTTCCTGGAAAGAGTCGTTTGTGCTGGAAAGCGTTTGAAAATGCAGGAACAGGAGGAGACCGGTTATGGGATTAGTCATGATCTGTAAATATAAAAGAACAAAAAATCCGCTTTATGTGGAACAGGCAGGGCTGAATCTGTACAGTGTGGAAGAACTGGCGTATTTTCTGTATCATAATATCTGTCTTGTGGACAGAAAATTTTTTGATGAGCGTTTATGCCGGTGGCTCTGTGAATGCGGCTGTGCAGAACTTGCAGATCAGATCAGAAAAGGAGTTTCGTCCACTGCCAGTGTGGAAAATCTGATGCTGGCAGCAGTTGGTTTTGCAGGAATCTTTTCTGTAATAGAGCGGGAAAATCTAAGCGGAAGGCTGAAGGGGCTTGTGAAACTGCAGGAACAGGAAAGGCTGAAGCTGCGCGCAGATGAGCTTTTGAACAATCGAAATGAATGGGCGGCAATGGAAGAATATGAGCGTATTTTACGTATGCATCAGAACAGTCGTCTGGGAATGGAATTTTACAGTGCGGTATGGAACAATCTGGGAGTATGTTATGCCAGACAGTTTCTGTTTAAAAAAGCTGCGGAATGCTTTGAAACTTCCTGTGAATATTGTTCAAATGAAGCAACAAAGGAACAGGCGGAACTTGCATGGCAGCTTGCAGAGGGCATTTTGCCGGGAGCAGGAAGAAATAACGCAGGCGATATCAATCTGCAGAAAAAACTGCTGCAGTGGGAACGGGAGTACAGAGTGAGGGCCAAATTTTAGTTCTTGACAATTTATCGTATACCTGTTATGATTTCAGTGTTGTATCTGTACTTTATTATGGTAAAGTAGTAGCATATGGAAATCAGAGGAGGAAACAAAAATGAAAAAGTTAATTGCGGTAATGCTGGCAGGCGTTATGACAGCGGCGATGGTGACAGGATGCGGCGGAAATAATGACGGTACACCGGCGGATGCTCCGGCTGAGACAGAGGCGCCTGCAGCGGACGAGGCGCAGACAGAGGAAGGAGAAAGCACAGATGCCGTATCAGAGGAGACAGAAGTCGCTTCTGAAGAGAGCGATATGGCGTATGTCAAGGATAAAGGGACGCTGGTGGTAGGTATTACAGACTTTGAGCCGATGGATTATAAAGATGAAAGCGGCAACTGGATCGGCTTTGATGCAGATATGGCGACGGCATTTGCAGAGAGTCTGGGAGTTGCGGTTGAATTTGTGGAGATCAACTGGGACAGCAAGATTATGGAGCTGGATGGAAAGACGATCGACTGCGTATGGAACGGCATGACGCTTACAGACGAAGTGAAAAGTTCTATGGAATGTTCCAATGCATACTGCAACAATGCGCAGATTGTGATCGTTCCGGCAGACAAGGCGGAACAGTATCAGGATATCGACAGTCTTTCCGGGCTGAACTTTGCAGTAGAAGGAGGCAGTGCAGGTGAAGAGCAGGTCAGCAGTCTGGGACTCGATTTTACAGAAGTCACGGCGCAGTCTGATGCGCTGATGGAGGTTGCAGCAGGCACTTCTGATGCGGCGGTGATCGATTCTCTGATGGCGGCGGCAATGGTAGGCGAGGGTACCGGCTATGCGAATCTGACTTACACTGTGGGCCTGAACAGTGAAGAGTACGGCGTCGGTTTCCGTAAGGGTTCGGATCTGGCAGCAGCGCTGAATGAGTTTTTTGTTTCTGCATATGCAGATGGAAGTATGGAAACGATTGCTGAAACTTATGGAGTACAGGCTGCAATCATTGCACAGTAATTTTCTGATCATACAGGATTATGAAAAGGGCTGTTACAAAATGTATTCCTGTTTGTGTGTTCAGTACTGCTGAATGCACAGACAGGCTTGTTTTGTAGCGGTCCCTGTTTTAATAGGAAGGCAGGATACATATATGGAACTGATATTGGAGCAGATGCCAATCGTCATCCAGTCATTAAACGTTGGTTTTTTGCAGACGCTGAAACTTTTTTTCGTAACGCTGCTGGGTGCAGTCCCACTGGGGCTGATTATTGCGTTTGGCTCGATGTCACGTTTCAGGCCTCTTGGCTATCTGACGAAAGTGGTGGTATGGATCATACGGGGGACTCCGTTGATGATCCAGCTGCTGATTATTTATTATTTTCCGGGGCTTGTTTTTGGAAAGCCTATATGGGGCGGCGGTGAAGCGGGACGCTTTGTGGCCGCATCTGTGTCTTTTATTTTTAATTACGCCTGTTACTTTTCGGAAATCTACCGGGGCGGGATACAAAGCGTTCCGGTCGGACAGGAGGAAGCCGGGCTGGTACTGGGGATGACGAGGAGCCAGATTTTTTTCAAAATCACACTTTTGCAGATGATTAAGCGTATCGTTCCTCCTATGTCGAATGAGATTATCACGCTGGTAAAGGATACTTCTCTGGCGCGGATTATTGCACTGCAGGAAATTATCTGGGCAGGCCAGGCATTTATGAAAGGGTCTCAGGGGATCTCAGGCGCCATATGGCCCATGTTTTTTACGGCAATCTATTATCTGATTTTCAGCGGAGTCCTGACTGTACTCTTAGGCAGACTGGAGAAAAAGCTGGATTATTTCCGATAGGAGGATATTATATGGCGATACTGGAAGTAGAACATATCTGTAAATCATTTGAAAAAACCGAAGTCCTCAAAGATATCAGCTTTTCTCTGGAAGAAGGACAGGTACTTTCTATTATCGGCTCTTCCGGAAGCGGCAAGACGACGCTTCTTCGGTGTCTGAATTTTCTGGAGCGTCCGGACAGCGGCGTGATCCGCGTGTGCGGCGAAACGCTGTATGACAGCCGGAATCCTTCTCCCATGCAGGAATCTGAGATTCGTAAGAAAAGGCTGCATTTTGGGCTGGTGTTTCAGTCTTTTAATCTGTTTCCTCAATATACGGCGCTGGAAAATGTGATGCTGGCAAAGGAGCTTCTGGCCAGAGAACAGCCGGATTACAAAGCAAGGAAAAAGGAGATACAGGGGGAAATCCGGACACTGGCGGAAGAATTTTTAAGACAGATGGGGCTTTCGGACCGGATGGGCAGTTATCCACATCAGCTTTCCGGAGGACAGTGCCAGCGGGTGGCTATCGCTCGTGCACTTGCCTTGAAACCGGATATTCTGTGCTTTGACGAGCCTACGTCGGCGCTGGATCCGGAGCTGACCGGAGAAGTACTGCGTGTCATGAAGGAACTGGCGGATCAGAAGACAACCATGATTATTGTGACGCACGAGATGGCCTTTGCCAGAGACGTGGCCAGCCATGTAATTTTTATGGATGACGGCTATATTCTGGAACAGGGAACGCCGAAACAGGTGTTCGAACATTCCCACGAAGAGCGGACCAGGCAGTTTCTGTCAAGATTTACGCAGGGGTGAGATTTTCTCAGAGTCTGTTATCGGGAAAGAAATGCTTTACACCTCGGAGACTTATTGCTATAATGAAGGCACCTTATAAGCAGAAATAGTAAATGATACCCTCAGTGGATAACAAAGAGATGTAGAAAAGGACGGGAAGAGCAATTATGGAAAAAAAAGAACTTCTGTATGAAGGAAAAGCAAAGAAAGTATATACTACGGAGGAACCGGATGTACTGATTGTATCTTATAAAGATGATGCGACTGCATTTAACGGACAGAAAAAGGGAACGATCGTGGGAAAAGGAGCGATCAATAACCGCATGAGCAATCATGTATTCAGGCTGGTGGAAAAGGCTGGTGTTCCGACTCATCTGATCGAGGAGCTGAACGACCGTGAGACTGCGGTCAAGAAAGTGGAGATTGTTCCGCTGGAAGTCATCGTCCGCAACGTGGCGGCGGGAAGCTTTTCCAAGAGGCTGGGAGTGCAGGAGGGAACGCCGTTTGCGGCTCCGACGCTGGAGTTCAGCTATAAAAATGACGAACTGGGTGATCCGCTGATCAATGACTATTTTGCGATTGCACTGAATCTTGCAACAAGAGAAGAGATTGAAAAGATTACCGAATATGCGTTTAAGGTCAATGAAGTGTATAAAGCATATTTTGCGGAACTGGGAATTGATCTGATCGATTTTAAGATAGAATTCGGCCGTTATAAAGGGGAGATTCTTCTGGCGGATGAGACGTCTCCGGATACGTGCAGACTGTGGGATTCTAAAACGCATGAAAAGCTGGACAAGGATCGCTTCCGCAGGGATCTTGGAAACGTGGAAGAAGCGTATCAGGAAGTATTTAAGAGACTGGGTCTTTCATAAGAAAAAGCGCAGGGTCGGAGACGGCATCGGGAACTGCCGTCTCCGGTTTTCAGCGCTTTCTTTGTTTTTGGAAAAATTTTAATCAGAACAGATAAGTACTGATCAGGCTGCAGGGATTATCTGTTCCGGATGATTAACAGATATAGAAAGGATACAAATATATGAGTACAGACAGATATCAAAGTCCCTTGTCCGAGCGTTATGCCAGTAAAGAAATGCAGTATATTTTTTCTGCAGACAAAAAATTCTGCACATGGAGACGACTGTGGATTGCACTGGCAGAGACCGAGAAAGAGCTTGGACTGCCAATTACACAGGAACAGATCGACGAGTTAAAGGCGCATGCAGAGGATATCAACTATGAGGTGGCAAAGGCGCGGGAAAAAGAAGTACGGCATGATGTCATGTCTCATGTCTATGCTTATGGCGTACAATGTCCGAAAGCGAAAGGAATCATCCATCTTGGCGCAACATCCTGCTATGTGGGCGATAATACGGATATTATTGTCATGACGGAGGCGCTGCAGCTGGTCAGGAAGAAGCTGATCAATGTGATTGCGGAGCTTGCGAAATTTGCGTCGGAACACAGAGAGCTTCCAACACTGGCATTTACCCATTTTCAGCCGGCGCAGCCGACGACAGTTGGAAAACGAGCTTCACTCTGGCTGCAGGAATTTTGCATGGATCTGGAGGATGTGGAGTATGTGCTTGGCACTATGAAACTTCTGGGTTCCAAAGGGACGACAGGAACGCAGGCCAGTTTTCTGGAGCTTTTTGAAGGAAATCAGGAGATCATTGATAAGATTGATCCCATGATTGCTGAAAAGATGGGCTTTAAAGCGTGTGTGCCGGTGTCAGGGCAGACGTATTCCCGCAAAACGGATACCAGAGTCTTAAATGTTCTGGCAGGGATTGCGGCTACTGCACATAAGATGTCCAATGATATCCGTCTGTTGCAGCATTTGAAGGAAGTGGAAGAGCCGTTTGAAAAATCTCAGATCGGTTCTTCGGCAATGGCATATAAGAGAAATCCCATGCGGAGCGAGCGTATTGCGTCTCTGGCCAGATATGTAATGATCGATGCGTTAAATCCGGCGATTACTTCAGCAACGCAGTGGTTCGAGCGTACACTGGATGATTCTGCCAATAAGAGACTGTCTGTCCCGGAAGGATTTCTTGCTGTTGACGGAATCCTGGATCTGTGTCTGAATGTAGTGGACGGGCTTGTAGTCTATCCGAAGGTCATTGAGAAGAGGCTGATGAGTGAGCTTCCGTTTATGGCGACAGAAAATATTATGATGGACGCAGTAAAAGCGGGCGGAGACCGGCAGGAGCTGCATGAAAAGATCCGTACGCTTTCCATGGAAGCCGGAAAAAATGTCAAGGCCGAGGGTAAAGAAAATAATCTTCTGGAGTTGATTGCAGCCGATCCGGCCTTTCATATGACTCTGGAAGAGCTTCAGGCGTGCATGGAGCCTTCCCGCTATGTAGGGCGCAGTGCAGTACAGGTGGAAGCATTTTTAAAAAGTGTGGTCTCTCCGATTCTGAAGGAAAATCAGGAGCTTTTGGGGATGAGAGCGGACATTAATGTATAAGCGCTGCTGCATGAATGCAGAAATAGTCAGGGAGTTCACGGTTAAACGGTTGGATATCTGCTCAGTACGTTGTATGGAGACAAAAACGAGGCGGAGTATCTGAGGAGGTTTTTATGTACAGTTATCATTTTCGTGAATGGCTGTCGTTCTTCTATTTTTACTGTATATTTGGCTGGTGTTTTGAATCGATCTATGTATCCGTAAAAAACCGGCGTCTGACCAATCGTGGGTTCCTGAAAGGTCCCTGGCTTCCTCTTTATGGAAGCGGAGCGATTCTGGTGTTATGGCTGACACTTCCTTTTCAGAAGACACCGGTGCTGGTGTATGTGGTGGGAGCGCTGGGTGCAACGCTTCTGGAATATGCGACCGGGGAGACGATGGTGAGATGGTTCAAAGTACGATACTGGGACTACACGAATCAGAAGTTTCAGTACAGAGGTCATATTTGCCTGAGTTCTTCGATTGCCTGGGGATTTCTGAGTCTTTTGATGGTGTATGTGGTGCATAGACCGGTGGAACAGTTTCTCTTTTGGATGCACGAGGAAGCAGTATCTGTGCTGACTTTCGGGATCACCGTATGTATCGTGTATGATTTCAGCTGTGCATTACGCAAAGCCATGGATCTGCGTGCAATGTTGATTCAGGCGGAACTGGTCTGTGCGGAGCTTGAGAAACGGGCAGCGGAGAAAAAGCGACTTCTGGAAGCGGCCGCAACTTTTGCAAGGGTGGCTGTAGAGGAACGGATTGAGGAACGAAAGGAACGCGCAGAGCAGTCCGGGGAAGAGCTTTTGCAGAAGCTGGAACATGAAATTGGCCGGCTGCAGGAGAAACAGGAGCAGCTGAAAGACAGGATGCTTAAGAGAGCTGAGCTTTTGCTGGCGCACAATCCGGGTTTTCGCCTGATGGCAAATGTTCCTGATCTGGAAGAATTCCGGCATCGGGTAAAGGGACGGCTGAGGAACAGAAAACAGGATAGATGATAAAAAACATTTGATAAAAATAGAAATCGGAATAAACGGTTAAGCTGGGGGCTGCTGTAAATATAAACCTGCCTGCTTATTCAGCATTTGTATGGAACGTATCGGACATAAAACGGACTTTCTTCCGCTTTAATCCATACAGCATTACTGAGTGAACAAGCAGGATTATATTTATGGCAGCTTCTCTTTTGCGGCAGCTTTTTTGGTCTGTTCCTTCCAGGCAGAAACTATATGAAAATGCATTTTCCATGAGTTTCACAAAATATTCACTGATTTACACTTGACATTGTTAGAAATCTAACTTATAATCGGTTAGAAATCTAACAATTCAGGAGGGACAGGTGTGAAGGACGACGGGTATCCCATGAGGGAGATGGTGAATCTGAACTGTATCTGGCATCGGGTGATTGAGAAACAGATGTCGGATCTGGGACTGAGTTCCATTCAGAGCCGGATGCTGGGCTATGTTTATTTTCAGTGCCGCCGGGAGAAGAAGGTGTTTCAGCGGGAACTGGAGGAGGAGTTTAAGATACGGAAATCTTCGGTTACAAGTGTGATCCAGATTCTGGAGAAAAAAGGACTGGTGCGGCGTATCGGGGTTCCCGGGGATGCCAGGAAAAAGGAACTGGTGCTGACGGAGCAGGGAACGGCGGTTCAGGAAAAGGTTCTGGAACGGCTGAACTGTCTGGAGGCAATGGTGAATCAGGCGTTGACTGAGGAGGAGCGCAGGCTTTGGTTTTCATGTATTCGGAAGATAGAGACAAGACTTGAGGAGGCAGAATATGATTAAGAAATTAACAGCGCATATCGGAGAATTTAAAAGAGATACTATGCTGGCTCCAATAAGCGTGATCCTGGAGGTAATTCTCGAGGTCCTGTTGCCGGTTCTGATGGCTTTGGTCATTGACCGCGGTGTCGAGGCGGGAAATATGAATTATGTAGTGAGGCTGGGCGCAGTTATGCTGGGAGTGGCAATGCTCTCTCTTCTGGCAGGCACTCTGTCAGGGGTGTTTGCGGCCAGAGCAGCCATGGGATTCGGGCGTAACCTAAGAAAGGCCATGTATGACAATATTCAGGATTTTGCATTCCAGAATATTGATCATTTTTCAACTGCGGGACTGGTAACCCGCATGACAACGGATGTGACCAATGTACAGAATGCGTTTCAGATGATCATCAGGATGTTTGTGCGCGCGCCGATCATGATGGTATCGGCCCTGTTCATGTGTGTGAATATCAGCCCCAGACTGTCGCTGATTTTTTTGGCGGCGCTGGTATTTCTGGGGGGTGTGCTGGCGTTTATTATCAGTCGTGCCTTTCCTATCTTTGATGAAATGTTCAAAGGCTATGACCGGCTGAATGCAAGCGTACAGGAAAATCTGACAGGGATCCGGGTGGTGAAAGCCTATGTGCGGGAAGATCATGAAAAAGAGAAATTCTGTCGGGCAACAGAGAATTTGAAAGACTTAAGCGCTCATGCAGAGCGGCTGGTGGTTATGAATCAGCCGGTCATGCAGTTTACAGTCTACACCTGTATCATGCTGGTGTCCTGGTTCGGAGCGAAACTGATCGTGGTGGATGGCACCATGACGACCGGACAACTTATGAGTTTGTTTACCTACACCATGCAGATCCTCATGAGCCTGATGATGATTTCCATGATTTTTGTTATGACGACTATGGCCCGGTCGTCTGCGGAGCGGATTGTGGAAGTGCTGGACGAAAAGAGCACGTTAGTTGATTCCAGACATTCTGTTCTGGAAGTGGAAGACGGTTCCATCCAGTTTGACCATGTAAATTTTTCCTACAGCGATGACAGAGAGAAATGCGTGCTGCGGGATATCGATCTTACGATTCATTCAGGAGAGACGATCGGCATCATCGGCGGAACCGGAAGTTCTAAATCGACGCTGGTACAGTTGATTCCCAGGCTTTATGATGTGCTGGACGGGGCTGTGCGCGTGGGTGGACACGACGTGAAGGAATATCGTCTGGAGACACTTCGAAATGCCGTGTCCATGGTTCTGCAGAAAAATGTTCTTTTCTCCGGAACGATTCTGGAGAATTTAAGATGGGGAAATAAAGAGGCTACGGAGGAAGAATGCCGCCATGCCTGTGAGCTGGCGCAGGCTCATGAATTTATCGAGAAGATGCCGGATGGTTATGAGACACTTATCGAGCAGGGCGGCACGAATGTGTCAGGCGGACAGAAGCAGCGCCTCTGCATTGCCAGAGCTCTTCTGAAAAAGCCGAAAATCCTGATTCTGGATGATTCTACCAGTGCGGTGGATACGAAGACAGATTCCTTCATAAGAAAAGCATTTGCCGAGGAGATACCGGATACGACCAAGCTGATCATTGCGCAGCGAATCTCGTCTGTTCAGGATGCAGACCGGATTCTGGTGCTGGACCAGGGAGCGGTAGCAGGTTTTGGCACACATGAAGAGCTTTTGAAAAATAATGAGATTTATCGTGATATTTATGACTTACAGCAGAAAGGGGCGGATTTTGATGAGTAATCCAAGGACAGTCAGAGGTCCCGGCGCCCGGGGAATGCGCGGCGGGCAGGGAAGCAGGAATCCGGGAAAGACTTTAAAGCGCCTGCTGGCGTATATTTGGAAAGACTATAAAATCCACTGCATTGCGGTGGCGGTAAGTATTGCGGTCAGTTCCCTCACCGGTGTGATTGGAAATCTGTTTCTGAGAAGTCTGATCGACGATTATATTCTGCCGTTTCTGGGGGAGACAGATCCAAGTTTTGCACCGCTGCTTCACGCGCTCATTGTGATGGCATGCATTTATTATGCGGGTACAGCGGCGACTTTTCTGTATGCCAGGCTGATGATCGTTATCACGCAGGGCGTGTTGAAAGAGATTCGGGATGAGATGTTTATGCATATGGAACGTCTTCCTATTAAATATTTTGACACTCATGCACATGGGGATATTATGAGTTGCTATACCAACGATACAGACACCCTGCGCCAGATGATCAGCCAGAGTATTCCCCAGATGCTCAGTTCCTCCATCACCATTGTCAGCACGTTTATATCCATGCTGGTTTTAAGCGTGCCGCTGACCGTGTTGATTATATTGATGGTTGTGGTTATGGTGCGGGCCGTACGTTTTATCGGCGGTCGAAGCGGTATGTATTTTATCCGTCAGCAGAAGTCTCTGGGAGTGCTGAACGGCTATATTGAAGAAATGATGGAGGGGCAGAAAGTAGTTAAGGTTTTCTGTCATGAAGTAGAGTCCAAAGAGAAATTTAACCGTCTGAACGACGATCTGTTCAACAGCGCCAAAAGCGCCAACACTTTTGCCAACATCCTCATGCCTGTCATGGCCAATCTGGGAAATATCAATTATGTGCTGACTCTGGGAGTAGGCGCGGTGTTCGCAATTAATGGTATCGGGGGGCTGACTTTGGGAGCGCTGGCATCGTTTCTGCAGCTTACCAGGAGCTTTAATATGCCTATTACCCAGGTGTCCCAGCAGTTTAACTCTATTATTATGGCGCTGGCAGGCGCGGAGCGGATCTTTGATCTTCTGGACGAGCCGGAAGAAACAGATAACGGTTATGTAACGCTGGTCAATGTGACGGAGGAGCCGGACGGAACGCTGAAGGAATCAAAAGAGCGGACCGGAATCTGGGCGTGGAAACATCCTCATAAGGCGGAGGGAACCATTACCTATAAGAAGCTGGAAGGGGATGTGGTTCTGGACGGTGTGGATTTCGGATATACGGATGACAAGATTGTGCTGCACGACATTAAAATGTACGCCAATCCGGGTGAGAAGATTGCCTTTGTGGGCGCTACCGGAGCCGGCAAAACTACGATTACCAATCTGATCAATCGTTTTTACGACATTCAGGACGGAAAAGTCCGGTATGACGGTATCAACATTAATAAAATCAAAAAGCCGGATCTGCGGCGGTCGCTGGGAATGGTACTGCAGGATACGCATTTGTTCACCGGTACGATTGCGGATAACATTCGCTATGGGAAGCTTACTGCCACGGATGAAGAAGTTGTGGCGGCGGCAAAGCTGGCCAATGCCCATTATTTTATTACCAGACTTCCGGACGGGTACAATACCATGTTAAGCGGTGACGGCACCAGCTTGTCTCAGGGAGAGCGCCAGCTTCTTGCCATTGCAAGAGCAGCCATCGCGGATCCGCCGGTGTTGATTCTTGACGAGGCGACTTCCAGTATCGATACCAGAACGGAGACGATTGTTCAGCGGGGGATGGATCAGCTGATGAAAGGCAGGACGGTATTTGTAATCGCTCACCGTCTGTCCACAATCAAAAATTCGGACGTGATCATGGTTCTGGAGCAGGGCCGTATCATTGAGCGGGGCAATCATGACTCTCTTCTGGAAGAGAAGGGAAAATATTATCAGTTGTATACAGGAGCGTTTGAACTGTCATGAAAAAAGCGGTTATATTTGATTTAGACGGAACCCTGCTGAATACGTTGGAGGATCTGTACTTAAGTACCAACGCGGCGCTGGCGCGGTACGGGTTTCCGCAGCGTACGCAGGAGGAGGTACGACAGTTTGTGGGTAACGGCGCATGGAATCTTATGCGCCGTGCCGTTCCAAAAGGAGAGAAAAATCCTTATCTGGAAGACTGTCTGAAAGCTTTTCAGGAGCATTATGGAAAACACTTGAACGACCATACAGGACCTTACGAGGGAATAGCGGCCCTTCTTGAGAAATTATCGGAGAACGGAGTTTTAATGGCGATCGTGTCCAACAAACCGGACTTTGCAGTTCGGGAGCTGAGCAAAAAATATTTTGGAGAGCATATCCCGGTAGCGATTGGAGAATCTGAAGGAGTTCGCAGAAAGCCGGCTCCGGATACAGTGGAACGTGCCGCCCGGGAACTGGGCGTGCAGATGGAGGACTGTATTTATGTGGGGGATTCGGAGGTGGATCTGAAGACGGCAGAAAACTGTGCAATTCCCTGTGTGTCCGTAACCTGGGGATTCCGCAGTGAAGAGCTGCTTTTAAGCCTGGGAGCGAAACATACGGCGGCAGATACAGAAGAGTTGTTTTCCGTGCTGGAGCGTGTCTGAAAATTCATCCCGTCGTCTGTATGATCCTGATTCCGGAACCTAAATTGTATGATATGAGACTGATTTTAAGAACCTTATCTGTTCTGAAATATATGGTTGCCGCATATATTCTGTATAAAGGACAGGCTGACGAGGTTTTGGAAAAAATTGCTTTCCGGCAGAAAATGAGGTATGATAAAATTGTTGAAGAGATCAGTCTTACATGCGGAGAGGATAAAAATGAAAATTACAGTAAAAAATGTTGCGAAAATACTGGAGGCAGATGTGGCTCTGGATGGAGTGACAGCCATAGCGGGCTATAACAATATGGGAAAAAGTACTATTCTTAAGGCGGCATATGTTATTTTTAATACGTTTCGTAATTCAAACAGTAAGATCATAGATGCACGTAAAAGAAGCGTAAGATCTTATTTTCTGAAGCAGGAAACCTATTTTGATGAAAACGGATATGACAAACTTCCCCGTAATGTACTGATTGATTTGGCAAATCAGGTAAACGAACATTTACTTGATTTCATGAGCACAAATAAAAACGATTATAAAATGTTTAAAAAACTGTTTGTAAAAAGCTTTGAAGTGTATCGGTGGATCTTTTTGGAAGATACGGAAGCGGATTATTTTTTTTCGGATAAGTTTATAATACCATTGTATAACGGTTTTAAAGAAATCTGTCTGCGGGATAAAAATGAAGATATCAGATATATGGGGGATATGTATATTCTCAATGTATTTAAAGGCCAGCTGAACAGTCTGGGAGTCGGGAGTCAGGCTTCCATACATATCGATTCTGACAGAGAGAAATATTTTATATCCGTAAAAGACAATAAAATAGACGATATGAGCTATTCTGCAAATGCAGGGGGAGATGTTTTTTTCCTTCCGGCATATAATCTGCTGGATATGGTTGGAGCGTCTGTGGACCGCAGAGTATATTCACCGGAAAACGATATAAGGGATGCGTTGCTTACCATTGAAGAGGAGCCTGTTTTCGAAGAATATCAGGAGATTAAGAGCAATACAAAAGCGATTAGAAATATATTGGGAGAAGTGATTCATGGGAAGCTGGACAAGCTCCCATCAGGACAGCTCTCCTTTATGGACAATGATTTAAATGATTACGTCAGCATTGGAAATGTCGCTTCGGGAATGAAAAATTTTCTGATCATTCAGTCGCTGGTGGAAAAAGGAAGATTAAAAAGAAATAGTATTTTACTAATTGACGAACCAGAGACAAATCTGCATCCGGAATGGCATCTGAAATTTGCAGAGCTACTGGTGCTGATGTATCAAAATATGGGAGTTCGTTCGATTGTGAATTCACACAGTCCGTATTTTATCAGGGCGCTTGAAGTCAAAATGGCGGATTATGGTATGAAAAACAAGGGTCATTATTATCTGATGGAGGAGACAGGAAAAAATCAGTTTAAAACACAGGATGTAACAGAGAGTACGGACAGAATTTATGAACTTTTGTACCGACCGCTGGAATACTTATCATAGAGGATTTATAATGCAGTTTGATGAATCGAAAATATACAGTACGTTGGGTGAACGCTCAAAGTCAGACAACGGAGAGGGTTTTATTGAAAGTAACCAGAAGGTCTATGACTTCGATGAAATTACAAAAGAGGTTGCGAATCGTTATCGCAATAAGAAGCCGGCAGCATCCTGCGACGCTCTGTATTTAAAAGACGAAAGGCATATTTATCTGTTTGAGTTTAAAAATGCAAGAAAAAGCCATATCGGAAAAAATTTTTGCAGTCAGAAAGCCTATGACAGCGCGTTGACACTGCTGTTTGCATTTTACAATAATCTTTCTTTGGAAGAACTTCGGAATCGTCTGTATCTGGTTGTGGTTTACAACGATGATTATGTAGCGGAAAAAGAACAGGAGAGTAAACATTTTCAGTATTTCAAGAATAAGTTGGAAAGCCTGGCAGGGGTCAGGGACAGAACCTTGTTTGGTCTGGAAGTCTATCAGGGAGTCTTATATAAAAAAGTTATAACAGTGGAAAAAGACTTTTTTATGGAACACATTTATAAGGAAATTTTTGGAGAAGAGTGAAACTTAACAAGAATTATAGCCTGTCACACCGCATTTTTTGGAACAAAGTTTTCCACAAACTGTGATGCAGCTGGCGAAGTAATTTTTAAACAAGCTCCAATGTTCTGGAATTATATGGTCAGCAAAGAGGTATGTAAGAATCGGGACCTGGCCTGATCTGCGGTCATAAGCCCAATATTTTGTCTGTTCAGTCATAATCTGTCAATTTGTCATTCGTAAATTCATACTTATATGATATAGTAAAAAATGGCAGTTGGGCGGTCGGCTCAAAGAGTATTATTTGAGCCGGAGACAACTGAAGGAGGACTGGACATGGAGAATCAGCTGGTATGGAAGGATGAATTCAACCTCGGCGTAGAGATTATTGATAAAGAACATCAGCGGCTCTTTTCGATTATCAACAAATTGTATGCTCTGGGAGAAGAGGAGCGGAAAGGGAAAAAAGCATGTGAAGAGGGCGTTAAATATTTTTATGAACATGCCATAAGACATTTTGCGGATGAAGAAAAATACATGGAAGCGATTCATTATGACAATCTGGAAGTACACAGACGGATACATAAGGGGTTTCGGGAAGAGACATTGCCGGCGCTTGAGGATGAACTGAAGGAATCGAATTATTCTTCTGATGCAGTGGATCATTTTCTGGCAGTCTGCAGCGGATGGCTGATTGGCCACACGCTGACGGAAGACCGTGCGATTGCCGGCGGGAAGATGAGCAAGTGGGAAGATCTTCTGCCGGAGGAAGAACTGGAAGTCACGAAAAAGGTGATCAGAAAACTTCTGTATCAAATGTTTCAGCTGAAATCCCAGGTGATCAGTGAAACTTATGGTGGCGAGAAGTTCGGAAACGGGGTGTATTACCGTCTGGTTTATGGCAGGGAGCAGGATGACAAAAAATGGGAGATCATTCTTGTCTTTGAAGAAAAAATACTGATCAATACTGTGGGGAGACTGATGGGAGTTCAGTCAAATAAGCTGGATGTTATGCTGATCAATGCGGCCAGATATACTGCCGGGCAGTTTGTAAGTCATGTGATGAAGCATTTTCCGTCGATTGAGTCCTATGAGATGCAGGAGGAGAATCTTCTGACTTATGAACAGTTCCGGGAGGTATTTGAGAAGAAAAATCCTCAGATCAGTCTGCTGTTCAGTACGGATGAAGGATATTTTTCATATTGTGTCATTGCGCCTCATCTTCTGGACGATGAGATCGGTACATCTCTGGAAGTGAATAACGAAGTGACGGAGATTGAAAAATATCTGATAAAAAGAGGCAGAAGTATGAGACACAAGGTGCTGGTGGTGGACGATTCCATGACGATACGGGAGGGAATCCGAAGATTACTGGGAGACGACTACGAGGTCTGTGCAGTCCAGTCAGGAATATCTGCTTTTCGGGCGATTACGTTGGATAAGCCGGATCTGATACTGCTGGATTATGAGATGCCGGTTTGTGACGGAATGCATGTGTTGGAGATGCTGCGCTCGGAGAAAGAATTTGCGGATGTTCCGGTCATTTTCCTGACCAGCAGAGATGATCCGGAGAGTGTGAAGAAAGTACTGGCGCTGAAGCCGGACGGATACCTGCTGAAATACCTGAAACCTGTACAGATCAGGGAACGGATCGAAGCTTTTTTTGAAAGGCGGAACAAATAAAATACATTTGTCGGCAGTATGCGCTGCCGTTGTTTCATACAGTGGATGCTAAATAACGGATATATTTGTGTCGGATATTTAGTATTCGCTGTATCAGTGTGAGGAGATATTATGAGAGCAAAACAGATGAAAAATAATGCCATGCTGCTTTTGACGGCTTTAATCTGGGGCTGTGCGTTTGTGGCTCAGAGTGTGGGCATGGATTATGTAGGACCGTTTACTTTTAATTCTGTGAGATGTATTCTCGGCAGTATTGTGCTGGTGCCGGTGATTTTTCTGATGGACGGATTCAAGAAAAAGAGCGGAATGAGCAGGGAAGAAATGAAAAGGGAGAGAGGAAGTACCAGAACCCTTCTGACCGGGGGAATCTGCTGTGGTGTGATACTGGGAACTGCCAGCAGTCTTCAGCAGCTGGGTATCCAGTACACAACGGTGGGAAAGGCGGGGTTCATTACGGCAATGTATATCGTGCTGGTTCCTGTTGCGGGGATTCTTTTCGGTAAAAAAGTAAAACCGCTGATTTTTCTGTGTGTGGCTTTGGCAGTGACGGGACTGTATTTGCTCTGTATGACGGAAAAGCTGTCACTTGGTATAGGGGATTTACTGGTGCTCCTGTGCGCACTGGTATTTACGGTACATATTCTGGTCATTGACCATTTTTCTCCACTGGTGGACGGGGTCCGCATGTCGGCCGTTCAGTTTCTGACGGCAGGGATTCTCTGCGCAGTACCGATGTTTTTGTGGGAGCATCCTCATCCGGGTGCAATTCTGGCGGCGTGGATGCCGGTTCTGTATGCCGGCGTCATGTCCTGCGGAGTAGCGTACACGTTTCAGATTCTGGGGCAGAAACATGCGGATCCTACGGTAGCTTCCCTGATTTTGAGTCTGGAGTCTGTTTTTTCCGTACTGGCAGGATGGTTGCTTCTGAATCAGAATCTGAGCAGAAAGGAACTGTTCGGATGTGTGCTGATGTTTGCGGCGATCATTCTGGCGCAGCTTCCCGGGAAAAAAGCGGCATAAGAGATACGGTAACAAGCTTTGGAGTACGGAGTATTAGAGCATGTCTGAATATTCATTTCCGCCGTCTGAGCGTTCTGTTTTGCGATATCTTGAACCCGCACCAGGTCAACGCAGCCTGCTGCGCCCTCTTATTCGGGTCCAATCTCCCATAGACTGTGACGCACAGCCGGCGAAAAGCAATTTTCAAACACACTTTAGTTAGAAAGGAGCATGTTTTCGCAACATGGCAATTTCTTCTTTATAAGGAGCCTTTGTATTCTTTGGGTCCTGATCTATGGGGATCCAGGGCGTCTCCAGTATTTTAGGAATATCTGCAAAGTCGGGACGGTGGACAATATTGTTCAGCGCGTCAAAACCGATACATCCTTTTCCCAGATTTTCATGCCGGTCTTTGGCGGCGCCGCAGGAATTTTTACTGTCATTGATATGGAAGACAGCGATCTGGTCTTTTCCGAGGACCTGATCAAATTTCTGGATGACGCCGTCAAAATCATGAACAATATCATAACCGCTGTCGTGTGTGTGGCAGGTATCAAAGCAGACCCGCAGCCGGTCTTTTTTCTTTACTCCATCGTAAATCATTGCAAGTTCTTCGAAGGTCCGTCCGATTTCAGAGCCTTTCCCGGCCATGGTTTCCAGTGCAACCAGGCAGTCTGTATCATCTGTCAGGACTTCATTCAGCCCTCTGACAATGGAGGCGATGCCGGCTTCTGCCCCGGCGCCTACATGCGCGCCGGGATGGACGACCAGAATACGACTTCCCATGGCAGAGGCGCGGGTCAGCTCCAGCTTCAGAAAGCGGACTGCCAGCTCGTAGGTTTCTGATTTTGCAGTATTGGCAAGATTAATGATATAAGGGGCATGGACAATAAATTCCTGGATTCCTTTTTCTTTCATCAGCGTCTGTGCAGCTTCTATGTTCAGCTCGCTGATTTCTTTGCGTCTTGTGTTCTGCGGGGCTCCGGTATAGAGCATAAAGGTGTTTGCATCATAGGAAAGTGCTTCTTCTACCGATCCAAGCATCATTTTTCTTCCGCTCATTCCCACATGAGAACCAATTTTTAACATTGTAGTCATCTCCTTTGTTTTTGTACAGTATAGTAGAAGAACCTGGAAAAGTCAAAGGAGGGGTGTTGTTCGGAATAAGGCTCATTGGCCAACTTGACAAACGTCCTGATTTTTCCTATACTGAACACAGTTTTCAAACCGTCTCAGGCAGCAGCGTGATTGTCTGATGGTTGTTGTGGAAGTGTATATTTTCACTGTCGAATATTCTGTAGCTTTGTTTGGCTACAGATTTGATTTTTAAAATACAGAATATCAGATGGTCAGTATCCTATCTGTCTGTATGAAAGGAGAAAAAAGATTTGGAAAAAATATTGGATATGATTACAAAAGAAATGGCAAAAGCCTTCCAGAGCGCAGGATATGATGAGAAATATGCGAAAGCGACGCTGTCAAACCGTCCGGATCTGTGTGAGTATCAGTGCAATGGAGCCATGGCGGCGGCCAAGGAATATCACAAGGCGCCGGTTATGATTGCGAATGA
Organism: uncultured Lachnospiraceae bacterium; assembly: GCA_951802115.1. Taxonomy (GTDB): domain Bacteria; phylum Bacillota; class Clostridia; order Lachnospirales; family Lachnospiraceae; genus Hominiventricola. The sequence continues at coordinate 275,668 of CATOPL010000002.1, forward strand.
CGTAGTGGAGGCGCTGTCGGGCAATGGGGCGTTTGAGGATGTACAGGCGGTGAATCCCGGTTTTATCAATATGAAAATAAACGCGGATTTTCTGAAGGATTATCTGAACGGGATGCGCAGGAACGACGGTCTGGGCTTTGAAAAGTCCGACCGGCCAAGGACAATCATGGTTGACTACGGCGGACCCAACGTGGCGAAGCCTTTGCATGTGGGACACCTCCGTTCTGCAATTATTGGAGAAAGCGTTAAGCGGATCGCACGGTTTGTCGGGCACAAAGTGATCGGGGATGTACATCTGGGAGACTGGGGCCTGCAGATGGGTTTGATTATTACAGAGCTTAAAAGCAGGAAGCCGGAACTTCCTTATTTTGATGCATCTTATGAGGGAGAGTATCCCCGGGAAGCTCCGTTTACGATTGCAGAACTGGAAGAAATCTATCCTACGGCCAGCGGGAAGTCCAAAGAGGATGATTCTTATAAAGAGGCTGCCATGCAGGCAACTTTTGAACTGCAGCAGGGACGCAAAGGATATCAGGCCTTGCTGCGGCATATTCTGAATGTATCTGTAACGGATTTAAAACGCAATTATGAAAATCTGAAGGTAGAGTTTGACCTGTGGAAAGGCGAGTCAGATGCACAGCCGTATATTCCGGATATGGTGCAGGCAATGAAGGACCAGGGCCATGCTTATATAAGTGACGGAGCGCTGGTAGTGGATATCAAAAAGGAGACAGATACGAAAGAAGTTCCGCCCTGTATGATTTTAAAGTCTGACGGAGCGTCTCTTTACACGACGACGGATCTGGCGACGATTGTGGAGCGGATGAAGCTGTATCAGCCGGATGAGATCATTTATGTGGTAGACAAGCGTCAGGAAATGCATTTTGTACAGGTGTTCCGCTGTGCAAAAAAATGTGGGCTGGTCAGTGAAAATATGAGATTCCGTTTCCTGGGATTCGGTACGATGAACGGAAAAGACGGAAAGCCGTTTAAGACCCGCGAGGGCGGCGTGATGCGTCTGGAGTATCTTTTGTCTGATATTAATGAAGAGATGCTGAAAAAGATCAGAGAAAGTCGTCCCATGAGCGAGGACGAAGCACGCGAGATTGCGAAAGTGGTGGGCTTATCCGCGGTAAAATACGGCGATTTATCCAATCAGGCATCCAAAGATTATGTTTTTGATGTAGAACGCTTTACTTCCTCAGAGGGGAATACAGGTCCTTATATCCTGTATACGATTGTAAGGATCAAGTCGATTTTGAAAAAATATGAGGAGCAGGGCGGATGTGCGGACAATGCAGAGATCTGTGCGTATGGCAACGACAGTGAAAAGGCTCTGATGCTGGAGCTTACAAGATTTGGAAGCGTCATAGAAAACGCGTATGAGGAGCTTGCTCCGCATAAGATCTGCGCTTATATTTATGACCTGGCGAATGCGTTTAATAAATTTTATCATGAGACCAGCATTCTGGGAACAGAAGACGAAGTACAGAAAAACAGCAGGATACAGCTTCTGATACTGACCAGGCGTGTGCTGGAGACCTGTATTGACCTGCTGGGGTTTGAAGCTCCGGAGAGGATGTAAAATGGAAAGCAGAAAAAGAGTAACTCTGGGCGGTATCTGGAGGAGCCTGTACCCGGTTCTGGTATATCTGTGCATACAGTTTGCAGTCAGCATGATTTGCGCATTCGGAATTGCGATTGCCGCATGGGCGATGTATTCAGGGGCAGGTTATGCAGATCTGGAAACATATATTATGAATCGTGTGGCAGAAGAAACCTTGACGGTTCTTCTGGCGTCGATGATGGTGTCGATTCCTGTCTTTGGTTGGCTGTATTATCGTGACGTGCAGAAAAAAAAGCAGTCCGGCTGGAGTGAAGAAGAATTTTCTCTCACAGAGGGCAGGCTTTTGTGGACAGCGGTCGGATGCGCCGCGCTGGCGATGTTCTGCAATGGAGCAATCAGTCTTTTGCCGCTGGCACAGTGGTCGGACAGTTACGAGGAAGTCAGTGAAACCCTGTACAGCGGGAATGTGTGGATACGGATTGCATGTGTCGGGCTTTTCGGACCTGTGGTGGAAGAACTGGTTATGCGGGGACTTCTGTATCAGAGACTTCGTTCCATGATGAAACCAGGGGCTGCCATGTTCTGGAGCGCCCTGGCGTTTGGAATCATTCACGGAAATTTTGTACAGGGAGTCTATGCGTTTCTGGTAGGTCTGTTTTTCGCATGGCTGATGGAGTACAGCCATAGAATCCTGATCCCGATCGCAGGACATATGGCGGCGAATCTGTTTGTTCTGCTTCTGGAGGACTGCAGTCTGCTGGAAATAATCTATGGATCCGTGCCGGTATTTTTAACAACGACAATCGCAAGCGGTATTGTGTTCTGGTGCTCTGTGCGGATTATGAAAAATGCTTAAAGGCTGCACAGGACTTCCGCAGGCGGCGATGCCCGGCTGGCAGAAACCGGTATTCAGATACGCTCCGGTTTATATTTCTTTTCCTGCCAGTATTTCTTTATAATCTTCATAATTTCGTCTCAGAAGTTCCGGAGTGTCCAGACCGTACGGACATTTTTTCCTGCAGGAATTACAATGCAGGCAGTCTTCGATCTTCTCCATTTTTTTCTGCCATTCCGGTGTCAGATAGGCGGCTGAAGGGGCCCGGCGCAGCAGCAGGGACATGCGTGCGCAGTTATTGATCTCAATATCTGCCGCGCAGGGCATACAGTAACCGCAGCCGCGGCAGAATTCGCCGAGCAGTTCCGAACGGTCTTTTTCGATGACGGCAGAGAGTTCCGGGCTCATATCCGGCGGGTTTGTTACAAAGGACAGGAACTGATCCAGTTCTTCATTTCTCTGGATTCCCCACAGAGGCAGCGCTTCCGGAAACTGTGCCTGGAATGCATAGGCAGCGGCTGCATTGGTAATCAGTCCGCCTGACAGAGCTTTCATGGACAAAAATCCCATATCCTGCTTTTTACAGCCTTCAAGAAGTTTCAGTTCCTGTTCACCGGACAGATAGCAGAATGGAAACTGGAGGGTTTCATAAAGTCCGCTGTCAATCGCTTCCTGAGCTATGTTCAGACGGTGGTTGGTGATGCCGATGTGCAGGATCATTCCTTTTTCTTTTGCTTCCAGAGCCGCGTCGTATATTCCGCTTTCATCTCCTGGTTTCGGACAGAAGGCGGGGTTGTGGAACTGATAGATATCCAGATAGTCTGTTTTAAGATTTGCAAGCGTTGTCTCAAGATCTTTCCAGAAATCTTCTTTTGTAACTGCTCCGGTCTTGGAGGAGATAAAAATCCGGCTGCGGCGGTCTGAAAAAGCCTGTCCCAGCTTTTCTTCACTGTCCGTATACATGCGTGCGGTATCATAGAAACGGATTCCCCCGTCATATGCCCTGTGAAGCAGACGGACAGCCTGAGCCGTGGGAATTCTCTGGATAGGGAGGGCTCCGAAACCGTTTTTATTGACAGTGATTTCTGTTTTTCCTAAACGTACATTTACCATATGTTTTGGCTCCTTTTTATACAGTGTACTGACTGCCTGTTATTTTGCGGCAAAGAGCGCTGCCTGTGATCCGGCCTGTCAGGTGGTCAGTGCATTCATATTTTCGGAAAATACTGCTTGTGGCGTGAAAAATATTTTATATCAGCCTCTTGCAATTATTTTTCTCTGTACTATTATTAGTAACATAAGAATATTTTTTTTGCAATTTGTTTTGTGAAAATCACGAAATAAAAAGGAGGATTGTTTGTGGAAAAAAAGATTATGGTTGCAGGGCATCTCTGCGTGGATATTACGCCGGTGTTTCCGGAGGGGAAGAACCAGCAGCTTGCAGATTATCTGATACCGGGAAAACTGATTCATATGAATCCGGCGACAATACATACAGGAGGAGTTGTGGCGAATACAGGGCTTTCCCTGAAAAAGATCGGGGCGGATGTACGTCTGGTCGGAAAAGTCGGAAGGGACGCGTTTGGAGATGTGGTGCGCGGTATTATGAAAAAATATGACGCGGACGGGGATGTGCTGGTAGATGAAAACGATTCTACATCGTATACGATTGTTCTGGCTCCTCCGGGAGTTGACCGTATTTTTCTTCATAATCCGGGAGCAAATGACAGTTTCTGTGCGGACGATATGAAAGACCGGATGTTTTCGGACGTGGCGCTGTTTCACTTTGGATATCCGTCGATTATGAGACGGATGTATACAGAGGATGGGGCAGAGCTTCTGAAGCTGTTTCAGAAGGTCAGGAAGAAAGGAATTGCGGTGTCATTTGATCTTGCCGCGGTGGACGAAGAATCGGAAGCGGCGAAAACGGACTGGAAGAAGCTTCTCGAAACCACGCTTCCCTGGGTTGACTTTTTTGTTCCAAGTGCAGAGGAACTTTGCTATATGCTGGACCGTGAACGGTACAAAGAGTGGATGACAAGAGCTGACGGAAGAGATGTGACAGAGATTCTTCAGATAGAAAAGGATATTCGCCCTCTGGCGCGCCGGGTGATGGATATGGGAGCAAAGATTCTGCTGATTAAATGTGGTGCGTCCGGAATGTATTACTGTACAGGCTCTGAAGAGGTGATCAGAAAAATACCGGCGTCAGCGGGGCTTAATGTCGGAAACTGGTGCTGCCGGGAAGGATTTCAGAGAAGTTTTCGGCCCAGACGGGTGCGTTCGGGAACAGGCGCAGGGGATGCAAGTATTGCCGCATTTCTGTATGCCTGTCTGCAGGGATACCCGGCGGAACAGTGCGTCAGTCTGGCTGCGGCGGAAGGCGCTTCCTGTGTGGAGGAGTTTGACGCCCTCAGCGGAATTAAGACGCTGGAAGAGCTGAATGACAAGATAGAAAAAGGGTGGGAGCTAAGAGAAGATCCCTGCGGCAGACTGTCATTTGATTCGGCATTTATATAAAAAAAGTCAATTCAATAAGGGATATGACAAATGTCATCTGAAAATGGTTACAATTTACAGGTGCCAGTCCAAAAGAAAACCTGTAAAATGAGACTTACAAACTACAAATCATTCAAGGGAGGAATTGAAGATGAAAAGAAAATTTGTAAGCGCACTGTTATGTACGGCTCTGGTAGCTGCAATGACAGCAGGCTGCGGCGGAAAATCTACAGAGACAGAGGCACCGGCAGCAGCTGATACAGAGGCGCCGGCGGAAGAAGAGGCAGAAACACCGGCAGCAGATGAAACAGGCGATGCAGAGACGGAAGCTCCGGCAGCGGCTGAAGGCGGAAGAGTGTTTGGATACACCTGTATGGATGGAACCAATCCGTTCTTCGTAACACTGGAAGCAGCTATCAGAGAAGTGGTAGAGGGTAACGGTGATACTCTGATCTCCATGGATCCGGGCAATGATTCCAACACCCAGATCGATCAGATCGAGGATATGATTTCCAGAGGCGTGGAGATCATGTTCGTGAATCCGGTAGACGCTGACGGTATTATCCCGGCGCTGGATATGCTGAAAGATGCAGAAGTTACCATGTTCGGTTTTGATACGCAGGTAGGCGATATGAGTTATCTGACCTCTTACGCGGGCTCCGATAACTACAATGCCGGTTATGTATGCGGCGAAGATCTGGCGAAGAAAGTTCCGGAAGGCGGCGATATCCTCGTACTGGATTCCCCGACCATGCAATCCGTAACAGACAGAACCGACGGTTTCCTGAAAGGAATTGAGGATTCCGGCGTAACTTTCAATATTGTAGGACAGCAGGATGCACAGGGTAACCAGCAGGTAGCGAATGAAAAAGCAACAGACCTTCTGACCGCAAATCCGGATGTGGTTGCGATTTTCGGCGGCAACGACCCGACCGCTCTTGGTGCATATGCAGCAGCTGATGCAGCAGGCGTATCCCCGCTGATCTACGGCGTGGACGGATCTCCGGACGTAAAAGCGCTTCTGAAAGATACGATGCTTGAGGGTACCGGCGCTCAGTCTCCGATCACCATCGGCAAAACCATTGCAGAGACTGCTTATGCATGGCTGAACGGCGAGACGGTAGAAGAATTTATTCCGATCGAGACCTTCCTTGTAACCGCTGACAACGTAGACGATTACGGCACAGACGGATGGCAGTAAGCGATACGAAGAATCGTAACTGGTAAACAAGACAGTGAGAGGGCTTTGCTCCTGTAAGCGGAGCGAAGCCCTTTTCTGAATACATATAAGACAGGTGGTGGCGATTTCGTGAGTGAACAATATTTACTTGAGATGCGGGGCATCAGCAAATCTTTCCCGGGTGTAAAAGCCCTTCAGAACGTGGGGCTTCAGTTAAAAGCCGGGGAGGTGCATGCGCTTCTCGGAGAGAACGGCGCCGGAAAGTCCACTTTGATCAAGGTCCTTGGCGGTATTTATCATGCTGAAGAGGGAGAGATCTATATCGAGGGGCAGAAGGTAAAGATTGATGGTGTTGTGGCAGCGCGGGAGGCGGGGATCTCCATCGTGCACCAGGAGCTGGTGCTGGTTCCGTATATGACGGTTGCCGAGAATATCTTTCTTGGAAGAGAACCGGGCAGTAAGCTGAACATTAACCGCAGACAGATGTCAAAGGATGCGCAGGAGCTCCTGGATGCTTATGAGATGCATATTGATGCGGATACGCTGGTGGAGCATCTGACTATCGCGCAGCAGCAGATGGTGGAGATCGTAAAGGCGATTTCCTTTAATTCCAAAATTCTTGTTATGGACGAGCCGACTTCTTCCATATCGGACAAAGAGGTTGGATTCCTTTTTGAGACCATGCGGGCTCTGACGAAAAAGGGCGTGGGGATTATCTATATCTCCCATAAGATGAGCGAGCTGGAAGAGATCTGTGACCGTGTGACAGTCATGCGTGACGGACAGACCGTCGGCACAAAGGTGGTAAAAGAGACGACCAAAGACGATCTGATTGCCTTGATGGTCGGCCGGGAACTGACGAATTATTATACGAGGGATTATCTGACGCCGGGAGATGTGATCTTGAAGTGCGAGCATATTTCCGATGGAAAGATGGCGAAGGATGCAAGCTTTGAGCTTCGAAAAGGGGAAATTATCGGGTTTGCAGGTCTGGTGGGAGCCGGACGGAGCGAGACAATGAAAGCAATCTTCGGACTTGCGCCGCATATGACGGGAGACGTCTATGTAGATGGTCAGAAGGTGCAGATTAAGTCTCCGGTGGATGCGTTAAAATATGGGATTGCGCTTGTTCCGGAGAGCCGCAAAGAAGAGGGGCTCTACAAAGTACAGAGCGTCCGTTTTAATTCCACGATTGAAGTGCTTTCGCAGTTTATTAAAAGCCTTCGCGTGAATACAAAAAAAGAAGAAGAGATTACACAGAAATATATTGACATGATGGCAACAAAGACACCCAGTCAGGAGCAGGTGATCGGCAATCTGTCCGGCGGAAATCAGCAGAAGGTGATGATCGGCCGCTGGCTGGCCACGGACCCGAAGATCCTGATCCTGGATGAACCGACCCGCGGCGTGGATGTGGGAGCGAAAGCCGAGATCTATACGATTATGAATGATCTGGTGAAGCAGGGAATGTCCATCATCATGATTTCCTCGGAGCTTCCGGAGATTATCAACATGAGCGACCGGGTCTATGTGATGAACGACGGCCGCGTGACCGGATGTCTGGATCACGAGAGCGTCACCCAGGAATCCATCATGCAGCTTGCAGCAAAATAAAAAACAGCATCTTATGAGATGCGGAACTTAAAATAAAACAGCATCGGACCGGACAGTGCGGGGAAGTGTTTTCGGATGCGGAGCGAAGCCGAAAAAGCTTCCAGAGGAAGAAGGCACTGTGAGGGAAGATGCGGAACTTAAATAGGAGGTGTCAATATGACAGCCAGAATGAAAAACGGAGTTGTCAAATATTTTAAAGACAATATCGGCATTATCATCGCACTGCTGGCGATGTGTATCTTTTTGGTGATCTTTCCGACCACCAGGACGACTTTTTTAACCCCGAAAAATGTATTTAATATTTTAAGGCAGAATGCGTCGAATCTGTTCCTTGCAACGGGTATGACGATGGTCATCATCCTGGGCGGCATCGAGCTCTCGGTTGGTTCAGTGATCGCGTTGTCCGGCGTTGTGGCGGCCGGATGCGTGGTGAACTTTGGTCTTCCGGAAATTGTAGGTTTCCTGGCAGCCATCGGCGTGGGCGCGCTGGTCGGTATGTTCAACGGCTTTGTGATCTGCAAGACGGATATTCCGCCCTTTATCGTGACACTGGCGTCCATGAACATTACGAAGGGTATTGCCCTGGTGCTGACAGGAGGTTCTCCGATCCGCTGTATGACGGATACTTTTAAGTTCCCGGGGGCAGGCTATGTAGGTCCCTTCCCGACGCCGGTTATTCTGATGATTATTGTGTTTGCCATCGCGGTACTGATGGTTAACCGGACTCAGCTTGGCCGACATATCTATGCGGTGGGCGGCAATGCCCAGGCGGCAAAGTTTTCCGGTATCAATGTGCAGAGAGTAAAATTTATCGTCTACACCTACACAGGAATCATGTCCGGTATCGCGGGCGTGGTGGTGGCGTCCCGTCTGTATTCCGGGCAGCCCACAGCCGGCGACGGCGCAGAGATGGATGCGATCGCAGCTGTTGTTGTCGGCGGTACTTCCATGAGCGGAGGTTCCGGACGGCTGGGTGGCACTTTAATTGGCGTTCTGATCATCGGCGTTCTCAACAACGGTCTGAACCTCATGGGTGTGGATTCCAACTGGCAGTATATCGTAAAAGGTTTCGTCATTCTGCTGGCTGTCTATGTAGACTTCATCCGCAATAAGAAAGCGGGAAGATAAAAAGGTATTGATATGCAGAAAAAGTCTCCGGGGTCGTAAGGCCCGGGGGACTTTTGCGCAGGAGGAAAAGATGAAAAAGTATTGGCTGATTCTGGTACTTCTGTTTTTGTCGGGAGCCGTTGCAGGATGCAGGGGGGCGCAGACAGAGGGGAGTGAACATCCGCCGCGGCTGTTCGGAGCTACCTACATGACGAGAAATAATCCTTATTTTGATGTGCTCCATGAAGCTCTGGAGGAGGTGGTGGAAGGAAACGGAGATATCCTTATTTCCAGGGATCCCTGTCAGGACCAGGAAAAGCAGAATGCACAGATTATGGAAATGATCGAAGAAGGGATTGAAGTGCTGTTTTTGAATCCGGTGGACTGGGAAAAGGTCAGACCGGCTCTTGAAGCCTGCCGTGAGGCCGGAGTGGTAGTAATCAATGTTGATACAGTAGTGAAAGATACCGAGTATGTGGTTTCTATTGTCGAAACTGACAATTATCTGGCGGGCGTTCTCTGTGCGCAGGAGATGATGAAACAGGTGGAAAGTGCCAGGATTGTGATCATCGGTAATCCGATTCAGACATCCATTGAGAACCGGGTACAGGGTTTTCTTGATACGATTGAAGGAAATGATAATTATCAGGTGGTATATACAGGAGTTGGAGCCGGAGAATTTGAAGTGTCTGCTGATGTGGTAGCTGATTTTCTCAAGGAAAATGTGGAGTTTAATGTAGTGCTCGGAGGTAATGATCCGACTGCGCTTGGTGTACTGGCGGCGCTGCAGCAGTATCGGAGAGATGAAGGCGTATTGATTTACGGGATTGACGGTTCTCCGGATTTTAAAGGAATGCTGGAGCTGGGATATGTATCCGGAACCAGCGCCCAGAGCCCGAAAACTATTGGAGAAGTGGCTGCAGAGACTGCCTATGATTATCTGAGCGGGAAAGAAATAGAGACTTATATCAGCATTGAGCCATACATGATCACCAGAGATAATCTGGATGATTATGAGGTAGACAGCTGGCAGTAAGGCAGAGGTGGTATATGAATGACAGAAATGACCGGTATATCGTATTGTTTCAGGGTGCAATGCTGATTCTGAATTTTGCAGCTGTGACGATGATCTGTATCTTTATTTATATTACAACCAGGAGCATTCTTGCCAGGTATGATGCCAGAGTATTTCTGGACGGTGTGGCGACGATCCCGGCGAATCCCGGCAATAATCTGAAAATATGCCTGTTTCTCATGGGGATTCTGGTGCTGACTTTTCTGCTCCGGCAGTTTATGAAGGAGCTGCAGAACCGCTGGATCGTGGTGACGCTGATCCTGGACATGGCGGTATGTGCAGGGGTGATTTTTCAGCTGGATTTCAATTACAACGGACTGCTTTTGTTGGTGTTTGCCAATGTGATTGCCTTTGTAAAGGACGGGAAACTGAAGCTGTTCTTCGTGGCACTGGCGATCGGCGGGTATCTGGTGGCAGACTATGAACTTTTGTCCATCTATATGCCCTTATATAATATTGATGATTACATCCGGTATTACAGCTCTAACACTCAGCAGTATTTGTTCAGCGTCTACAACGTCATGATCTCTTTGAACATCATTCTTTTTATCGTCTACTGCGTCTATGTGATCAACGCCCAGAGGGGTACCATTGAAGAAGTAAATCAGCTGTATCATGAGCTGCAGACGGCCAATGAGCAGCTGAAAGAGTACGCAGATATGAGTGAGCGCATGGCCCGGACCAGAGAGCGAAACCGGCTGGCAAGAGAGATTCACGATACGCTGGGGCATACGCTGACGGGAATTGCGACAGGACTGGACGCCTGTCTGGCTTTGACTGAGATCTCGCCGGAACAGACGAAAAAGCAGCTTCTGCTTTTGTCCAAGGTAAGCCGGGAGGGGATCAATGACATCCGGCGTTCCGTCAACGAACTGCGCCCCGACGCTCTGGAACGTCTGAGTCTGGAGGTGGCCATTCGCAAGATGGTAACGGATATGAGCGACGTGTCGGATGTACAGATTTATTTTGAAACCGATGAAAAGCACTTGAAATTTGATGAGGATGAGGAAAATGCCATCTACCGGGTCATTCAGGAAGGGATCACCAATGCGGTCCGGCACGGGAGAGCCCGTTCTGTCTGGATCACCCTGAAGAGAATTGACGGAGAGATCCTTTTGACCATCCGGGACGACGGCGTCGGGTGCAAAGAGATGAAGCATGGATTTGGAACCAAACACATGAAAGAAAGGATCGAGATGCTGCGCGGGACTGTTACCTTTGACGGACAGCACGGCTTTACTGTGACCGCCCGCATACCGATTCGATGGGGAGAGACCTATGATTAAAGTATTGATTGCAGATGATCAGGAACTGATTCGCCAGAGTCTTCAGATCGTACTGAACAGCAAAGAGGGCATTGAGGTATCCGATGTGGCGTCTGACGGGCAGGAAGTGATTCAGTGTATTCGCCGGCAGAGACCGGACGTGGTCCTGATGGATATTCGGATGCCCAAGATGGACGGCGTGCAGTGCACCCAGATCATCAAAGAGAATTATCCGGAGGTCAAGATCATCATCCTGACCACCTTTGATGATGATGAATATGTGTACAATGCCCTGAAGTTCGGAGCCAGCGGCTATCTGCTGAAAGGAGTGTCCATGGAGGAGCTGGAAAATGCTATCCGCACGGTCTACAGCGGGCGGGCCATGATCAATCCGGATATTGCCACAAAGGTGCTGAGGCTCTTTTCCCAGATGGCTCAGGCGGATTATACGATCCAGGTGGGCAACAAAGGCATCGAGGAGTTGACCAGGACCGAGTGGAAGATCATTGCCCAGGTGGAAACCGGCGCCGCCAACAAGGAGATCGCTGAAGCACTGAAACTTTCGGACGGAACGGTGAGAAATTATCTGAGTACGATCCTGAATAAGCTGGATCTCAGAGACCGGACCCAGCTTGCGATCTGGGCGGTGCAGACCAATGCAGCCAAGCACGTAAGAGACGAAGAATCATGAGCAGGTGGTATAGGCGATTCCGGTTCGAATCCGTGCCGCGGGTTTTCTGGGCGGCTCTGACAATGTTTTTTTTTCTTGTATTGACAGTTGTTTTTGTTGGATATAAAAATAATCAGGAGATTGTGCTGGAGTTCGGAATGTTTGCCGGGAGCAACTGGGACGTGGCCAATGCCAACAGCTTTGTCATTATCGATCAGGCCATCGACCGATTTGAACAGGAACATCCGGGCGTGCGGATACACTATTACAGCGGTGTGCTCAAAGATGACTATTCCGAATGGCTTTCCAGAAAGATGCTGGCTGGGGAGGAGCCGGATGTCTTCATGGTGCTGAGTAATGATTTCAATCAGTTTTCCTCCCTGGGCGTGATGAAGAATCTGGACGACCTGATCCGGAAAGATCCGGATTTTGACCAGGAGCAGTATTTTTCCAGTGCTTTTCGGACGGGCCAGTACGGAGGGACTCAGTATGCTCTGCCCTACGAGGTGATGCCCACGTTGATGTTCGTCAACAAAACCCTTCTGACCAAGGAAGGGATCGAGATGCCGGATCAGGACTGGACCTGGGAGGATCTTTACGAGATCTGCCGGAAGGTGACTAAAGATACTGACAGAGACGGGACCCTGGATTATTTTGGAATCTACAATTTTGACTGGATGGATGCCGTTTGCTCTAATGGCGGGGAGATTTTCAAGTCCGACGGTTCCGCCTGCTATTTTACCGATGACCGGATCGCCGAATCGGTCAAGTACATCCGGCAGCTGAATGAGCTGAACCAGGGACAAAAAGTGGTACAGGAGGATTTTAACGGGGGACGGGTGGCATTTATGCCTCTGACCTTTGCGGAATACCGGACTTACAAGACTTATCCGTACAAGATTCGGCGGTATGCGAATTTTCAGTGGGACTGCATCACCATGCCGGCGGGAAAGCAGGGAGAGAATCTCTCCCAGGTGGATACGCTTCTGATGGGGATCAGCGCCAACACCAGGAAAGAAAAGCTGGCCTGGGAATTTTTAAAACTGCTTACCTATGATGAAAAATTTCAGACCGATATCTTCCGGTATTCCCAGGGTGCTTCCGTGCTGAAAGCGGTGACCCAGTCCCGGGAGATGGAGAATATCCTTCAGGAAGATATGGAAAAAGGAGATACGGTCATCAGCGGCAATCTGCTGGGACGGGTGATTGAAGAGGGACACATCGAACCGCAGTTTAAAAGATATGAGCAGGCGCTTTCCCTTGCGGACAGTGAGATCAACAACATTCTGGAAAATGAGAAATCCATTGACAGCAGCTTGAAAATCCTGCAGAGGACCGTCAACAGTTATCTGCAGCAGTGATTCGGTGCAGCCTATGGCAAAGACTTATAGAGGAGGTATTATGACTATTTTCAGAAGAGCCGGTCTATATCTGATCAGAAAGAAGGTGAGGAGTGTTCTGTTATTTCTTATTCTTCTTTTCATGGCTCTTTTTATGCTGACCGGATTTTCGATCCGCCAAAGTGCCGGACAGGCTGCGGAAGATATGCGCAGAAGTATTTCCACCGGTCTGAATATCCGGATGGCTGCGGTTCCAGGAGAGGAAATCTATGATCTTGACCATAACGAAAAGGGAGAACTTGTCCGCAGGTTGAAGATTCCTTTGATTACGGAGTCGGTTGCCGAGGAGCTGGCGTCCATAGAGGGAGTCAGCGGGTATTACAGCGAGATGGGAGCGGAGACGTTGTATACGGGGCTTCGCGTGCATCCGGGAGGCTTTACCTGGTCTATGGAACAGGACCGGGAGAATGAAGAGAACCTGCCACAGGAGATGCAGGAATCGAACAGGATTTGGGCGGCTTCCAATGATTTCCGCATTGTGCAGGAGAGTGAATATTATCCGCATTTTCGGGGCGGCGCCATGGAGCTTTTAGAAGGCAGACATCTTCACCGGGAGGATTCCGGGAAAATTCTGATTTCTGAAGAGCTTGCCCTGAGAAATAATCTTGCAATCGGTGATTTTATAGAAGGGCAGCGCTTTGATGCGGTGTCCGGGGAACGGTACGGAGAGGTTTACCGGGCTAAGATCGTGGGTATTTTCCGTATCAATTTTGAGCAGCAGCTTTCGGATTGGGTTGCCGAGCCCAATATTCTTGCCAATACCGTGTTCGCTCCATTTGAGCTGCGCCATTGGGGACAGGTGCAGTACAACACGTTTTACGGAGGAAATGTACTTGCCCTGGAAGAAGACCGGCTTCTTGGCAGCATCACCATATATGTGGATCATCCGGATGATCTTGACAGGGTGATGGAAGAGATCAAAGAAAATGAACATGTAGACTGGAGCTATTATTCCGTCAGCCGCTATGATAAGGATTACAGGGCTGCTGCAAAGCCGCTTCTGACCATGGTTCTGCTTGCCACTTCATTGGTGGCGGTCATGGCGGCCGGTGCGCTCGTGATACTGTCGCTGGTTCTGGCTATGTGGATGCAAAGTCGGAGACAGGAGATGAATCTTCTGCGTTCTCTCGGAATTCGTGAACAGACGATTCTGGCCCAGTTTTTGCTGGAGATCAGTATGATTGCGTTACCGGCTTTTCTGCTGGCCTTTATCCTGGCCGGTCCGGCTACGCATATCATCGGCAATACATGGACGGAATTTACGAATCCTTCCGCCGAAGCGGCGGCTTTTGACACTACCTACGAGATTGAGACGGGGGTCACTTCGATTGACCGCGCGCCGGTCAGGCAGGAACCGCTCTCTTATGCCCTTACATTCCGCGAAAGCTTTCTGACGTTTCTGGCGGTGATGGCGGTGTCCTGGGGCACGGTGTTTTTTGCGTTTATAAGGCTCAGGAGGAAGAGCTTGCGCTTTTCTGTTTCCTTTGGCGGCTGGCGTCAGGGATTTTGGCGAAGTGCCGGAAAAGGTCCCATCAGCGTACAGCGCAGAGCATATCTTTATATTACACGAAAGGCCGGAAAAAGCGTTCTGCTTTTTCTCCTCCTGTTCGTCATGACAACAGTGCTTCTGCTTAGCATCTCCATACGTGATGCCTCCGGGCGGTCGGCTGCACAGCTTCGGGAAAGCATCGGCGGTTATTTCCGCATCAGCCCGGATTACAGCAGGCTGGATGCAGAGAATCAGATTGATGAGGAGTTGCTGGAGCATATAACAGGTACCGGCGGAATCAAAGCGTGCAGTGCTCTGGATATCTGTTACATGGACACTTCTGAATTTGCAATCAAAGCCGGCAAATTTTCGGGAGAAGGGGACGAAAAGGCGCACCAGACAAGGGTGCTGGGGAACACGGATACCAGCCTTCACGAATATTTTTCGCTTGGTATTTTACAGCTTACTGAGGGACGCCATGTGGGGGAGACAGACAGGGGAAAAGCGCTGATTTCAGAAGAACTGGCAGAGCTGAACCATTTTGCGCCGGGAGACCATCTGCTTTTGCGCCTGCCGGAATCGGAAGCCGGCAGCGCGTCTGAGGAACTCTATGATTTGGAGATTGTCGGATTATTTGAGGAAGTACAAAAGACGCCGGTTTCCTTGCAGACACCGGAATATGATATCCCGGAGAATTTTATCTTTACCGATATCGCTGCGACCCAGCAGATGGTACAGGCCATGAGACAGGGTAAGGGTCAGGTTTATACCGGCGGAGCGATTTTTTTTGTGACGGATCCGGAAAACATCGATCAGGTGGTCCGGGAGATTGAAGAGGCAGCGTTTTTTGATCCTGTGTATACAAAGATTACCGTAAATAATGCCGCGTATCAAAACAGCGCGCAACCGCTGGCAAGGCTTGGCAATCTGTCGCTTCTGATGCTTATTCTGACCGTAATCACAGGAACGGCAGTCCTTACGCTGATTCTGATTTTACGGGAGCGGGATCGTATCTGCGAAGCAGGGATTCTGATGTCTTTTGGTATTCCCGGAAGAAATATTTGGTGGCAGCATTTTCTGGAATGCATATTCGTCTTTTTTGCAGCTTTTTGTATTTCGGCAGGAATACTGCCGGCTTTCGGACAGAAAGCGGGAGACTGGTTTTACAGTCAGGTTTCCGAAAGGAGCGAAGGGGAGTACTTGTCAGAAGCGCCGGCTTTGGAAGGGGCCGTGAATGCAGAGTTGATTGAAAGTGATTTTTCTTTTGACGCAGGAATACAGCCCGGAGTGCTTGGAGTGACTGTGTTTACGGGGATTCTGGTAATCGGACTGTCAACCGGCACTGCTTTTCTTGCTGTCGCCCGGCACAGACCCAAGGAACTGATTGCAATGATTGAATAAATACAGGAGGAAGCCATGGCTGTACTGGAATTATGTCACGTATCTTATGAGTATAAGAAAGACCAAAAGATCCTGGACGATCTTCAGGAGATGTTTGAACGGGGAAAGATCTATGTGATTCTCGGTCCCTCGGGCTGCGGAAAAACAACAGCTTTGTCGCTTCTTGGGGGACTGGATGTACCGAAGCAAGGAGCAGTTCTTTTTGAAGGTGAGGATATTCAGAAAAAGGGGCTGGAATATCACAGGCGCAGCAATATTTCCTTTGTTTTTCAAAATTATAACCTGATCGACTATATGACGCCGGAAGAAAATGTAAAGCTTACCACCAGGAAAGATGCAATTTTGTTTTTGGAAAAGGTGGGGCTTACGAGAGAAGAATGCAGAAGAAATGTACAGATGCTGTCGGGAGGGCAGCAGCAGCGCGTGGCGATCGCAAGGGCCCTGGCATCCGACAATCCGGTGATTTTGGCAGACGAGCCGACCGGAAACTTGGATGAGGATACGGCCATGGAGATTATGGCGCTTTTTCGTGAAGCGGCAAAAGCGTATCAGAAATGCGTGATCATTGTTTCTCATTCCGGTGAAGTGGCAAAACAGGCGGACACGGTACTGGTACTGAGGCAAGGGAAACTAAAACGGGAAAATTAAAAAGATTATACTTTTCTTACAGAAGAAACTGTAATATAATGTGATTGCAAAGGGGAAGTATATCTTTCGGGTTACGGGAAATACTTCTTAATGGAAAAATTTACATAAGAATGAGGCGAAAACAATGGAAGAAAACTGGAAAGATTATTATCATAAGGGACTGGCTGTATTTTTAACTGTTGCCATGTGCATTTTGTTCTTTTTTCTGCTCTTTCGTTTTGACCAGATTCGGGCATATGCAGGAATGATTATGAAAATACTCAGACCATTTGCGTTTGGTGCGGTCATTGCCTACCTGCTTTCCCCTCTGTGCAATCATTTTGAATGCTATTTTGCCAGAATCTGCAATCTTGAGAAAAGGTCTGAAGAGGCAGTCAGAAAGCTGAAGCGGCTTTTTGCCGGAATAAGTATATTTTTGAGCTTGTTTTTGTTCTGTTTTATAATTTATGTGCTGGTTGCCATGGTAGTGTCGCAAGTATTCAGCAGCGTCACGATGCTCGTTGAGGCAATGCCGGGGTATATCCTCAAAGTCACCATGTGGCTGGAAGAGCTGGTAAAAGAAGATACGCTGCTGATCAATTATGTGGAACAGTATTCAGAGCAGATTATGACCGGGATGCAGGATTTTGCCAAAACACAGCTGCTTCCGAATATCAACAGTATTATCAGCGGAGGTTCGATCAGTGTACTGACGCTTCTGATGACGGCGAAGGATCTGGTTATTGGTCTGATCGTGGCTGTTTACTTTATGAACAGCAGGAAACTGTTCAGCCAGCAGGCAAAGCTGGTGGTTTATGCACTTTTTCCATCCAAAGAGCATTTAAAAGAAGATCAGATGCAGGCAGCAGACTGGATTTTAAAAGAAGTGGATATTATTAATGATTATCTGGGTGGGTTTATTAAAGGAAAGCTTCTGGACTCTCTGATTATCGGGCTGATCTGTATCGTTTTCACCGGTGTTGTAAATATGCCTTATGCGGTATTGGTCAGTGTGGTGATTGGTGTGACGAATATCATTCCGTTTTTCGGGCCGTTTATCGGGGCGATTCCAACAGCGGTTCTGATTCTGATGGTCAGTCCGGTCAAATGTATTTATTTTATTATTTTTATTCTGATTCTGCAGCAGTTCGACGGAAATATCCTGGGGCCAAAGATCCTGGGAAATACGACGCATCTGAGCAGTTTCTGGGTATTGTTTGCGATTCTGCTGTTCGGCGGGCTGTTCGGGATTGTAGGGATGGTAATTGGAGTTCCTGTCTTTGCATTTTTCTATCAGCTGGCAAGAGAATGGGTGCTCGGAAGACTGAAGAAGCAGAAACTGAAAAAGGAAATGATGAATGCGGCGGCGGAAAAAGCCGCGCGTTCCTAAGGGGCGCAAAACATGCGCCCTAAGGATCGCGCCCTGTAATGAGGCTTAAAAAACAGTCAGCCGTGACAGGCTGTATGTTGGCAAATTCACAAGAAAGTATACTTATAAATGAAAGTCAATAAGTGGTATTATTTTTTCTTTCTTCTGTATTTTTCCTCGCAGTATTTGCAGCGATAGATCTCTTTTTGGGGATCAGTCAGTACAAAAATGTGGTCCAGTTCCTGTTCAATCGAAGTAATACAGCGCGGGTTGCGGCATCTGGCAACATTTTTGATTTCTTTTGGCAGAGAAAGCCGTTTCTTTTCCACGATATGGTCGTCTTTGATAATATTGACCGTAATATTGTGATCGATAAATCCAAGTGCCTTCAGATCAATCGCGTCGATAGAACATTCGATTTTGATAATGTCTTTTTTTCCCATTTTGCTGCTGCGGGCGTTTTTAATGATGGCAACACAGCAGTCAAACTTGTCCAGATTCAGATATTGATAGATTTCCATGCTTCTGCCTGCTTCAATATGGTCAAGCACAAATCCTTCACTCAGTCCGCCAATATTTAACATACATTCACCTCCAGAAGGGTAAGAATCAGGGCCATGCGGACATATACGCCGTACTGGACCTGACGGAAATAAGCTGCACGCGGATCCTTATCTACTTCCACGGCGATTTCATTGACCCGGGGAAGGGGATGCATGACAATCATGTCCTCTTTGGCAAGCTTCATTTTCTTATTGTTAAGAATATAAAAATCTTTCAGACGTATGTAATCTTCTTCGTTAAAGAACCGCTCTCTTTGAACACGGGTCATGTAGAGAATATCCAGAGCAGGCATGACGTCTTCAATCCGCTCCACTTCTTTATAGGGAATGTTTTCCGCGTCTAGGACGTCCTCTTTGAGATATTCCGGTATTTTTAATTCTTCCGGAGAGATAAAGACGAAAGTGACGTGTGCATAGCGTGCGAGGGCACGGACAAGTGAATGAACCGTACGTCCGAATTTCAGATCTCCGCACAGACCGATGACAAGGTGATCAAGCCGTCCTTTGAGGGAACGGATCGTAAGCAGGTCGGTTAATGTCTGAGTGGGATGCTGATGACCGCCGTCGCCGGCGTTAATCACGGGAATAGAAGAGACAGCGCTGGCTACCATGGGTGCGCCTTCTTTGGGATGACGCATGGCACAGATGTCAGCGTAACAGGAAACCATGCGGATCGTATCGGAAACACTTTCGCCTTTTGCAGCAGAGCTGCTGGCCGCAGAAGAGAAACCAAAAATATTGCCGCCGAGATTCATCATGGCAGCTTCAAAACTAAGTCGGGTTCTGGTGCTTGGTTCATAAAATAATGTGGCAAGTTTTTTGCCGTCACATGCATGTGCATATTTCTCCGGATACTTTTCAATGTCGTCTGCGAGGTCCAAAAGCCGGTCCAGCTCTTCGACAGAGAAGTCCAGGGGACTCATCAAATGTCTCATACATACCTCCTGTTTAAATCCTGCGTCTGTTCGAACAATGTCCTGTGTGCGGAAAAATATCCAGCCGCACAGGAGAGCGGAAATTCTTCCGTTCATGTTCGCCCAGACACTGATAAAAGTTCCGCGTCTGCTCAGTCAGGCGCATTTAAAATCTTGCTGTGAACAGGATACACGATATGAGAAGAAAATTCAACTTGTTTTTGGTTTTTCTTCTGCGTAAGCTCTTTTTTGATGTTGATGGAATCAGTTTGTCATTTGTCCGGTCTTTTGGGGACGGTCCCGCAGCAGGGTCTGTTCGTAGAGAAGTCCTACCAGGAACCAGACGGGAGCATAATCCAGCCGGATGACACCGTGAAGATGATAAGGCGTCCGGCTGTAGTCCCAGGGGCACATGTTTTTGAGTTTCAGAAGTCTGCCGCTGACATATTCGCCCAGAAAAATACAGGACATATATACAAGTCCCCGCCTGATAAGCGGAATGGTTCTCATCTTCTGCATGAGAGGAGCGAGAAACGCGGCGCTGCCATAGATTGGAAACATCCACAGAGAGGAGCTTCCGGTCAGCTTCAGATTACGCACGCGGAAAGCGTGCAGGCCGGTCCAGAGAATTTCCATGGTCCAGCCGATCATTCCACACCGAAAAAAATTTTGTACTGTCATGGAGGTAGTATTTGAAAAAAAATAAAAATCATGCAGGCACGGAGAAAGAAATCGAAAGCTGCTTGAAAGAGGAAAGGTCTTATGCTATGATTTGGATACGAAAAAAGAGAAAGTGTGGCAGTTATGACATATGAAGAAGCAAAACGGTTTCTGGAAGAGTGCAACCGGTATGCAGGTGAGTTCACTCTGGAACCGTTAAGAGAGATGCTCAGGCGCCTGGGAGATCCGCAAGATAAACTTTCGTTTGTACATATAGCCGGTACTAACGGAAAAGGATCGGTACTTGCCTATATATCTACTATATTGAAAACGGCCGGATATCGGACCGGAAGGTATATTTCGCCTACGATTTTCAGCTATCGGGAACGTATCCAGGTGAATGAAACATATATATCCAGAGAAGATTTGGTTCGTCTGACTGAGCGAATAAAAAAAGTCGGGGAGCAGATGTTAAAAGAAGGACTCCGTCACCCGACGATGTTCGAGGCGGAAACAGCGCTGGCATTTTTGTATTTTGCAGAGCAGCAATGTGAGGTGGTAGTGCTGGAGACCGGTATGGGGGGCAGGACTGATGCCACCAATGTGATTCGGGATACACTTGCAGCGGTTCTGACGCCAATCAGCATGGATCATATGGGCTTTCTGGGAGATACACTTTTGGAGATTGCAGAAAATAAAGCCGGCATTATCAAACCGGGTTGCATGGTGGTAACTTCCGTGCAGAAGCCTGAGGCAGAATGCGCAATCAGAAAAAAAGCCGCAGAATACGGCTGCCGGCTGACAACAGCGGATCCGGAACAGGCAGTGAACCGAAAAAGAGGACTTTATCTACAGTCTTTTGACTATAAACAGTACAGACAGATGGAAATTTCGCTTTCGGGAGAATATCAGTTCACGAACGCGGCGCTGGCGCTGGACGCAGTGGAGGTGCTGCGCAGCCGCGGCTATCGGATACCGGACGAAGCAGTGAGAGACGGCATGAAACATACAGTCTGGATCGGACGTTTCAGCGTGGTGGCGGAACGGCCCTGCTTTCTTGTGGATGGGGCGCATAACCGGGATGCAGCCGAGAAGCTTGCACAGTCAATAGAGAAATATCTGCCCGGGCGCCGTCTGATCTGTATTCTGGGAGTGCTGGCGGATAAGGAATACGAAATGGTGATTAAAAAAACAGTCGGTTATGCGGCGGAAATTATTACAGTGATGACGCCGGGAAATGAAAGAGCGCTTCCGGCAGAGGATCTGTCAAAGAAGGTGGCAGAATACAATTCCCATGTTCAGGCGGCAGAAAGTCTGAAGCAAGCTGTCGATAGGGCGTATGAACTGGCAGAAGAAGAGGATGTAATCCTGGCGTTTGGCTCTTTGTCTTATCTGGGAGAGCTGGTCAGGCTGGTGGAGAAAAGGAGACAGATATGACAGATTTGCTGGAACTAAGAGATCAGATCGATGTGATCGACCGGGAGATTGTAAGACTTTTTGAAGAGCGGATGGGAATCTGCAGACAGGTTGCGGAATATAAGATTGCCAACGGAAAGAAGGTTCTGGACCGGGAGCGGGAACTGGAAAAGCTTAAGGTTCTGGGAGAACTTGCGCATAATGATTTTAACCGGCACGGGATACAGGAACTGTTTCAGCAGATTATGTCGATGAGCAGAAAACTTCAGTATCAGCTACTGGCAGCAGAAGGAGTATCCGGCAGTCTTCCTTTTACCAGGATTGAGAAGCTTGACCGGAAAAACTGCCGGGTTGTCTATCAGGGAGTGGAAGGCGCTTATCAGCATCAGGCGGCGCTTAAATATTTTGGAAAAGATGTGAATATTTTTCATATGGAAAGCTGGAGGGGGTGCATGGAAGCCATCAAAGAGGGGATGGCGGACTATGCGGTGCTGCCTATAGAAAATTCTTCTGCAGGGGAAGTAAACGATATCTATGATCTTCTGGAGGAATATGAGAATTATATTGTGGGTGAGCAGATTCTGGAGATCAATCATGCACTTCTGGGTGTTCCCGGAGCAGAGATTTCAGATATCAGAACTGTTTATTCGCATCCCCAGGCTCTGATGCAGTGCTCTGTGTATCTGGAACGGCAGAAGGGATGGAGGCAGGAGAGCGTGGCGAATACTGCTATGGCAGCAGAAAAAGTAGCGGCAGACAAAGACCGGACGCAGGCGGCAATCGGAAGTGTGGAAGCGGCAGAGCATCATGGTCTGGAGGTGCTGAAAATGCCGATTAATCACAATCGGTTTAACTCGACTCGTTTTATCATTGTTACAAACCGCAGAATGTATGAAACAGATGCGAAAAAAGTCAGTATCTGTTTTGAGCTTCCGCATACAAGCGGGAGTCTTTACAGTATTCTGTCACATATCATCTACAATGATTTGAATATGTGCAAAATTGAATCCAGACCAATACCGGAACATAACTGGGAGTATCATTTTTTTGTGGACTTTGACGGCAATCTGGATGACAGTGCGGTAAAAAATGCCATCCGCGGGATCATGGAGGAGGCAGTCAATTTTAAAATACTTGGAAATTATTAAAGGATCCGGGTTTGCGGATGTTACTTTTGTGCGGCCTGAAGGCGGCTTTTTGCAGCTTTCAGTTGTTCAAGGCAGGTGAAGGGAACGGACAGACGGAATTCGATTCCTGTTCCAAGTGCGATATCCGGCTTGCTGATGCCGTGGAAATCACTTCCTCCGGTCATGATCAGCCCATATCGGTGAGCAAGTGAACGTACAAATGCTTCATCAGTATTGCGATTGAGGACATAGAAGGTTTCAATTCCCATAAGTCCGGCGTCTTTCAGTCCGCTGATCAGTTGAATGAGCTGCTCTTCGGACAGGGAGTACAGCAGCGGGTGAGCCAGTACCGGAATTCCGCCGTGTGTGAGAATCAGCTGGATGGCATCCGCAGGCGTCACTTCAGTTTTGGGAACGAAACAGGGTGCATGTTCGCCCAGGTAGTGATCAAAAGCGGTTTGTGTGGACTCTGCACAGCCTTTCTCTATGAGCCATGCCGCCATGTGCGCGCGGGTGATAACCGCATCCGGAAAATGGCGGGTGAGTTCTTCCAGGGAGATGGGAAGACCGGTCTGTCTGCGGATTCGTTCACACATCTGCCGGTTGCGGAGTTTTCTGTAATTTAAAAATTCGTGCAGCTTCTGCTGGAACGTGTCTGCATGGTAATTCATAAAATAACCAAGGATATGTATATCCCGGTGCAGCCAGCGGGTGGAAAATTCGATGCCGGGTATAACTTCAGGGCCGGTACGCCCGGCAGCTATTAAGGCCTGATCAATACCGTCCGTGGTATCATGATCTGTGAGAGCAAAAGACGTCAGTCCGGCGTTCCGGGCAAGCATTACAAGTTCTTCCGGTGTCAGAGAACCGTCGGAAAAACTGGAATGTACATGCAGGTCTAGGGTATTCATAAATGCCTCCTGGTTTTTTAGTGTGAGATCAGTTTTTCAGACACACGCTATTGTATAGAAAGAGTATAACACATATGAAGGAATTTTTAAAAATAGTATTTGGTCTGGCATTTCCCATTGCGCTTCAGAACCTGATCAATACCGGTGTGACGACAGCGGATGTTGTTATGCTGGGAAAGGTTGGGGAGACAGCGCTTTCCAGCGGCTCGCTGGCGGGGCAGGTGCAGTTTGTCATGAGTCTTATGATTTTCGGCATGACATCCGGGGCGTCTGTGCTGACTGCGCAGTACTGGGGGAAAAAAGATATAAAAGCCATAGAGAAAATTTTCAGTATGACGCTCTGCTTTGCGGTATGTGCGGGGATCGTCTTTTTTGTCGCTGCTGAATTTTTTCCGGAACAGATCATGCATATATTTTCCTCAGAGGAAGCGGTGATTCAGGGAGGGGCGTCCTATCTTCGGATTGTGGCGTTCAGCTATCCCATATCAGCATTTTGTACGGCATATCTGTATATGATGAGGAGTATTGAAAGAGCGAAGATCGGGACGGCAGTGTTTGCATGTTCTCTGGTCTTAAATGTCGTGATGAATGCGGTTTTGATTTTCGGACTTCTGGGCGCGCCTGCAATGGGTGTGCGCGGCGCTGCGCTGGCAACTTTTTTGTCCCGTTGTCTGGAGTTTGCGCTGGTGCTTTATTATCTGCTGAAAGTAAACCGCCAGGTTCGGATTCGATGGGAATATTCTTTTCGCTGGGACAGGCTGTTGCTGAGAGATTTTCTGGTGTTGTCAATCCCGGTCGTGCTGAACGAGACGCTCTGGGGTGCGGGAATGTCTGCCAATGCAGCGATTCTGGGACAGCTTGGAAGCTCAGCCGCCGCCGCGAATTCCGTTGTCCGCGTGATTCGCGAGCTTGTCATGGTTATGAGTATCGGTCTGTCCGCTGCCACCAGCGTTCTGGTGGGGAAAGCGATTGGGGAGAAAAAGCTTAAAATGGCAGAAACATATGCCAGAAGGATGGTATGTCTGAGCATCGGCGTGACGTTCTGTGCGGGCTTGGCAATGCTTTCTCTTCGACATGTGATCACAAATGCGCTGACCCTGGGACCGGAAGCAAAAGATTACCTGTTATTTATGCTGGTAATATTGTCTGCATACAGTCTTTGTCAGTCGGTAAGCTGTCCGGTCATTGTCGGAGTGTTAAGGGCAGGAGGAGATACTCGTTTTGGACTGATTCTGGAGGGCGGTTCTCTCTGGGCAGGTTCCATTCTCATGGGCTGGCTGGGAGCGTTTGTGTTTCATTTGTCCGTAAAAGGCGTATTTATTTTGCTGATGCTGGATGAATTTATCAAACTGCCTTTTGCAGTATGGAGATACCGGTCAAAAATCTGGCTGAAGGATGTGACAAGATAAAAATATCTGTTTTGCAGCAGAAAAAGATTGACATTTCGGCAAAAGACGCTATGATTTTTTTCAGGCAGACAAGGAACTGAAAATCAGGAGGAAAAATTATGGATTATGCAAAAGAATCATTGAAGCTTCATGGAGAGTGGAAGGGCAAGATCGAGGTGGTGGCAACCGTACCGGTAGCTACAAAAGACGATCTGTCACTGGCTTATACGCCGGGAGTGGCGCAGCCGTGTCTGGAAATTCAGAAAGATACAGAGAAAAGTTATGAACTGACGAGACGTCATAATATGTGTCTGGTTGTCACCGACGGGAGCGCGGTGCTGGGGCTGGGAGATATCGGTCCGGAGGCCGGGATGCCGGTGATGGAAGGGAAGTGTGTTCTTTTTAAAGCCTTCGGCGATGTGGATGCATTCCCGCTGTGTATTAAGAGCAAAGATGTGGATGAGATTGTCAATACTATTCATTTGATTTCAGGCAGTTTTGCAGGAGTGAATCTGGAGGATATTTCTGCTCCCAGATGTTTTGAGATCGAGAAGAAACTGAAAGAGAAATGCGATATTCCCATTTTTCATGATGATCAGCATGGTACGGCGATTATTACGCTGGCAGGTCTGACCAATGCCCTGAAGGTTGTGGGGAAAAAGAAGGAAGAAGTAAAAGTAGTGGTAAACGGAGCCGGAGCTGCGGCAATATCCATTACCAGACTTCTGCTGACGGCGGGATTTAAGAATATCACATTGTGTGACCGGAACGGAGCGATTTATGAAGGTCGTATAAACGGTATGAATCCGGTCAAGGAAGAGATGGCAAAGCTGACGAATCAGGGGAAAAAGCAGGGGACGCTGGCGGATATGCTGATCGGTGCAGATGTCTTTATCGGAGTGAGTGCACCGAAGATGGTTACGCCGGAGATGGTAAAGACTATGAACAAGGATGCCGTTATTTTTGCCTGTGCGAATCCGACGCCGGAAATTTTTCCGGAAGAAGCAAAGGCGGGCGGTGCAAGAGTGGTGTCGACCGGAAGAAGCGATTTTCCGAATCAGATCAATAATGTACTTGCGTTTCCTGGAATTTTCCGCGGGGCCTTTGATGTGCGCGCCAGAGACATCAATGATGAGATGAAGCTGGCCGCTGCCGATGCTCTGGCAGGTCTGATCTCTGATGAAGAGCTGAATGAAGAATATATTATTCCCAGAGCCTTTGATCCGAGAGTCGGAAAGACGGTGGCGGCTGCTGTGGCGGAGGCGGCCAGAAGGACGGGAGTGGCAAGAATCTGACAGCAAAGAGTTTGTGCGATGAGGAAATTGCGAAAAAACACTTGCATTTACGGAAACTTGTGATATACTGATAGTAACTTAATAACGTAGAATAAAGAAAGGGGTGGGCAAAAGTCCACTCCTTCTTATATGTCTGTGTGAAAGGACTGCCAGGCGCTGTTCTGGCAGAGGCGGACCGGGTAGAAAAGGAGGACCTATATTTGGCAAGACGGGAAAGTTATGAAGAGAAAACGGAAGCGCTTCTGATGCCAATGATGGAGCAACATCAGTTTGAGCTTGTGGATGTGGAATTCGTCAAAGAAGCGGGTACATGGTTTCTGAGAGCCTACATTGACAAGCCGGGCGGAATCACAATTGACGACTGTGAACTGATCAGCCGGGCATTGTCAGAGCAGCTGGATGAAAAAAATTTTATCGAAGAAAGCTATATTCTGGAAGTAAGTTCACCGGGACTCGGAAGGCCTCTCAAAAAAGAAAAGGATTTTATAAGAAGCCAGGGCGAATCTGTAGAAGTAAAACTGTTTCGTGCGCTTAACAAACAGAAGGAGTTTACAGGAATCCTGAAAGAGTGGGACAAAGAGACGGTAACGCTTGCTTTCGAAGACGGAGCCGTGCTGAACATTGAAAGGGCAAACATTGCTCTGATTCGTCTGGCATTCGATTTTTAAGGAGGATAAGACAGAAAATGAACACTGAATTAAAGATGGCACTGGACATTCTGGAGAAAGAGAAAGATATCAGTAAGGAAGTCATGTTGGATGCCATTGAAAATTCCCTGATAACTGCCTGCAAAGGACATTTTGGCAAGGATACAGATAATTTCCGGGTGACGATCGATCGGGAAACATATGATTTTCACGTTTATGTAGAAAAGACAGTGGTGGAAGAACCGGAAAATGACGTAACGGAGATCGGTCTGGCTGCTGCAAAGCTTATAGACAGTAAATATGAGCCGGGAGATATTGTACAGGAAGAAATAAAGTCAAAAGAATTCGGACGTATCACAACCCAGAATGCAAGAAACGTCATTCTTCAGAAGATTCGTGAAGAAGAGCGGAAAGTGCTGTACAATCAGTATTACGGGAAAGAGAAAGACGTGGTTACCGGAGTAGTACAGCGTTATATCGGGAAAAATGTAAGTGTAAACCTTGGAAAAGTGGATGCCATTCTGAATGAAAATGAGATGGTAAAAGGAGAAGTATTTACACCTACGGAACGTATTAAAGTATATATTCTTGAAGTAAAGGATACGACGAAAGGCCCCAGAATTCTGGTGTCGAGGACACATCCGGAGCTGGTCAAACGTCTTTTTGAGTCGGAAGTCACGGAAGTGCGGGACGGTACGGTGGAAATAAGAAGCATTGCCAGAGAGGCAGGTTCCAGAACCAAGATTGCCGTCTGGTCGAACGATCCGGATGTGGATCCGGTAGGCGCATGTGTCGGAATGAACGGCGCGCGCGTAAATGCGATCGTGAACGAACTGAAGGGTGAAAAGATTGATATTATTAACTGGAATGAGAATCCGGCCCTTTTGATCGAGAATGCGTTAAGTCCGGCGAAGGTAGTTGTAGTGCTGGCGGACCCGGAGGATAAGACGGCAAAAGTAGTCGTTCCTGATTATCAGCTTTCTCTTGCGATCGGAAAAGAAGGTCAGAATGCGAGACTGGCAGCAAGGCTTACTGGCTTTAAGATCGATATTAAAAGTGAAAGTCAGGCAAATGCCATTGAAGATTTTTACGAAGGCTTTTATGATGACGAGGATGAGTACGACGAAGAATACCAGGATGCGTATGATGAGGACGGTACTTATTACGAGGAAGCAGCAGATGCATACGAAGCCGAAGAAGAGGACACTGAGGAAGTCAAAGAGCAGGAAGTGACAGAGTGGGAGCAGTAAAAAAGATACCGATGCGCAGATGCGTCGGATGCGGCGAGATGAAGGGCAAACGGGAAATGCTGCGGATTCTGCATACAACAGAGGGTGAAACAGTTCTGGATGTGACAGGCAGAAAGAATGGAAGAGGTGCTTACCTTTGCAGGAGCACGGAATGCTTTCAGAAGGCAGTAAAGTCCAAAGGCATCGAACGGTCTTTGAAGACTGCAATTTTGGCAGATGTCTATGAGAGTCTGGAAAAGGAGATAGAAAAGTTTGCAGAGAAGTAAGGTTCTGTCATATCTTGGACTGGCGACCAGAGCCGGACGGGTGTCGAGCGGAGAATTTTGTGTGGAAAGATCAGTAAGACAGCACAGAGCAAAGATGGTAATTGTATCAGAAGATGCCTCTGAGGCTTCTAAAAAGAATTTTCGCAACATCTGTACTTACTATAAAGTGCCGCTGTATTTCTTTGGAAGCAGGGAAGAACTGGGAGCAGCCTGCGGAAAAGAGACGAGGGTGTCTGCAGCGATAGAAGATGAGGGACTGGCGGATGCGGCAATCCGCGTGATACAGGAATCAGGTATTGGAGGTAGTAAGTATGTCGAATAAAAATATCCGGGTGTACGAACTCGCGAAACAACTGAACAAAACAAGCAGAGAAGTAATAGCCGTACTGGCAGAGAAAAATATTGAGGTGACAACACATATGGCAACACTGGAAGAGAATCAGGTATCAATGGTGCGTGCGGAGCTTGGCGGGGCAGAACCGGCAAAGGAAGAAAAACAGGCGCCAAAGCAGGAATCTGTGTCTGCACAGACACAGGAACAAAAGCCTGCGCCGAAGAAGAAAAAATTTATCGTTGTGCATAATCCGGAGAACAGTCGGGATAAAAAAAGTCCGGAGCGCAGAAATCCTGCAAGAAAACCGCAGGGAGACCGTCCGCAGTCACGGCGCGAAGCGGCAAAACCCGGGGTAAAACCGGCTGCGAAGCCGGCAGCGGCTCCGGAAACAAAGGCAAAACCGGAAGTAAGACCGATCGCTGTGAAAGTGGATCCGAAACCGGCTGTAAAACCGGAAGAAAAAATTGAGGGAAAAAGTGAGACAAGGACGGAGAACCAGAGACCGGAAATGCGTACGGAAAACCGGATGCCTGCGCGGACACCGGAAAATACCGGCAGGAACAGTGGAGACCGTCCGCAGGGGAACCGTCAGGACGGAAGACCCGGAGGAAACCGTTCAGGATACAACCGTACAGACCGTCCGCAGGGGAACCGTCAGGATGGAAGACCCGGAGGAGACCGTCCGGGTTATAACAGAGGGGACCGTCCGCAGGGGAATCGTCAGGACGGGAGACCCGGAGGAGACCGTCCGGGTTATAACAGAGGAGATCGTCCGCAGGGGAACCGCCAGGACGGAAGAACGGATCGTCCGGGTTATAACAGGAATAACAACGGAGGAGACCGTCCAAACTATAATCGCGGAGACAGACCTGCAGGGAACCGTCAGGATGGAAGGCCCGGAGGATTTAATAACCGCGGACGCGCGGACAGACCTCAGGGAGGACGTCCGGATAACCGCGGCGGACAGGGGACAAGAAATACACTTGGACGTCAGATGAATAAGGCGTTTGAGACACCTGTGGAAACGAAACCGGAAAACAGAAGATATGACAACCGCAACCATCAGAAACAGGAAAAGCAGTATAAGGACGCGGATATTACCAAGCTGAAAAACAAACCGGGAAGATTTATCAGACCGGAGACCAGACCTGCAGCTCCGAAGAAGGAAAGTCTGGAGCCGAAAAAACTGCCGCTGCCGGAGAGCATCAGCATCTCTGATCTGGCAGAGCGCATGAAAATTCAGCCGTCTGTTATTATCAAAAAGCTGTTCCTGGAGGGCAAGATGCTGACGGTTAATTCAGAGCTGGATTTTGAATCTGCCGGTGAGATTGCTCTGGAATATAATTTTGATCCGGAACCGGAAGTAAAAGAGGATGTGATCGGCAAGATGCTGGAAGATCAGGAGGATCCGGAAGATACACTGGTCGAGAGAGCTCCGGTTGTCTGTGTTATGGGTCACGTCGACCATGGGAAAACCTCTCTTCTGGACGCAATCCGCCATACAAATGTGACGGATCGGGAAGCGGGCGGCATTACGCAGCATATCGGCGCATATATGGTGTCTGCAGGAGGAAGAGAAATCACATTTCTTGATACGCCGGGACATGAGGCGTTTACTGCCATGCGTATGCGCGGTGCAAGTTCTACGGATATTGCGATTCTGGTGGTGGCAGCGGATGACGGTGTAAAACCGCAGACTGTGGAAGCAATTAATCATGCCAGAGCGGCAGAGGTGGAAATCGTGGTGGCGATCAACAAGATTGATAAGCCGGGCGCCAATGTGGATAAGGTAAAACAGGAACTGACGGAGTATGGTCTGATCTCTGAGGACTGGGGCGGAAGCACGATCTGCGTGCCGGTATCCGCAAAGTCCAAAGAAGGTATCAGCGATCTTCTTGATATGGTTCTTCTGACCGCTGATGTGCTGGAGCTGAAAGCGAATCCAAAGCGCCAGGCAAGGGGACTTGTGATCGAAGCAGAGCTTGATAAAGGAAAAGGTCCGGTCGCGACAGTGCTGGTGCAAAAAGGCGTTCTCCATGTGGGAGACTTTATCGCGGCGGGCGCGTCCTACGGAAAAGTCCGTGCGATGATGGATGACAAAGGACGCCGTGTGAAAGAGGCGGGGCCGTCTACACCGGTAGAGATTCTGGGACTGAATGATGTTCCTATGGCAGGGGAGATCTTCGTCTCTCCGCAGAGCGACAAGGAAGCAAGGAATTTTGCGGAAACCTTTATTAAGGAAAGCCGCGAGAAAATGCTGGAAGATACAAAACTTAAAATGTCTCTGGATGATCTGTATTCACAGATTCAGACAGGCAATTTAAAAGAGCTGAATCTGATCATCAAGGCAGATGTGGCAGGTTCTGTGGAGGCAGTCAAGCAGTCTCTTCTGAAGCTTTCCAATGAAGAAGTAGTTGTTAAATGCATTCACGGAGGTGTCGGAGCCATCAATGAGTCCGATATTATCCTCGCCAGTGCGTCCAAGGCAATCATCATCGGTTTCAATGTCAAACCGGATGCAGCGGCAAAAGATACGGCTGACAGGGAGAAAGTGGATCTGCGTCTGTACCGTGTGATCTATGATGCGATTGCGGATGTGGAACGGGCGATGAAAGGTATGCTTGATCCGATCTTTGAAGAAAAAGTTCTCGGCCATGCAGAGATTCGCCAGATATTCAAAGCATCCGGTGTGGGCAATATTGCTGGCTCTTACGTGTTGGACGGCGTTTTCCAGAGAGGGTGTAAGATCCGCATTTCCAGGGAAGGAAAGCAGATTTATGAAGGAGAGCTTGCTTCTCTGAAGCGTTTCAAAGATGATGTAAAAGAAGTAAAAGCCGGCTATGAATGCGGCCTGGTGTTTGAGAAATTCAACGAGATTCAGGAGCTGGATATTGTTGAAGCCTATACGATGGTAGAGGTGCCAAGATAGAATGAGAAAAAACAGTATTAAAAATACCCGTATCAATGGGGAAGTCCAGAAGGTCCTGTCAGAGATTATCCGGGGTGAGATCAAAGACCCCCGTATCAGTCCGATGACGTCGGTGGTGCAGGTGTATGTAGCTCCGGATCTGAAAACCTGCAGGGCGTATATCAGTGTTCTGGGGGATGAAGAGGTTCAGAAAAACACACTGGAAGGGCTACTAAGTGCGGTGGGATATATCCGCAGGCAGCTTGCGCGGGAGCTGAACCTTCGGAATACTCCGGAGATCACATTTATTCTGGATCAGTCCATTGAATATGGAGTGAATATGTCCAGACTGATTGACGAAGTAGTCGGCAGTGAAGAAGACAGTTGAAAACGGCATCTGCGTGGACTGATCTGGACGAAAGTGCAGTGTCTGCGCAGATGCGAAGTTTTGATAAAGGGGGAAGATGATGCAGTTTGATAAAGAATTGCAGGATGTCCGTACAGTTGCCATTGCCGGGCATGTCAGGCCGGACGGCGACAGTGTTGGCGCCTGTATTGGCCTCTGGCATTATATCAGAGATAATTTTCCGCAGATACAGGCAGAGATCTGGCTGGAAAAGCCGGACGAAAAATTCGCGGTTCTTGACGGATTTGAATCGATTATGCAGGCAGGTGAAGAAAGAGCTGCATATGATCTATTTGTGTCGGTGGACTGTGCAGGGTATGACCGCCTTGGAAATGCAGCAAAATATTTTGATCATGCGTTAAAAACTATATGTGTGGATCATCATGTCAGCAACGAAGGTTTCGCAGATAAGAATATCATTGATGCAGACGCCAGTTCTACATCTGAAGTTTTGTGCGGGATGATGGATCCGGAGAAAATATCAAAAAATGCGGCGGCCGCGCTCTATACGGGAATAGCCCATGATACAGGCGTATTTCAATACAGCTGTACATCGCCGGATACTATGCGTATGGCTGCCATGCTGATGGAAAAGGGGATTGCCGGCAGCTATATCCTGGAAGAGACTTTTTATAAAAGGACATATCGTCAGAATCAGATATTAGGAAAAGCGCTTCTGGAAAGTATGCGGATTCTGGACGGAAGGGGTATTGTCAGCGTGGTTCGCAGAAAAGAGCTGACTTTTTTCGGGGTGGCTCCTGTTGATCTGGATGGCATTGTCAGTCAGCTTAAGATGACGGAAGGCGTGGAAGTGGCAATTTTTCTGTATGAAACGGATAATCTGGAATATAAAGTCTCCCTTCGCTCCAAAGATACGGTTGATGTAAGTGAAGTGGCGTCTTATTTTGGCGGCGGCGGTCATGCGCGCGCGGCCGGGGTGACCATGAAAGGAACCTTCCACGATATTGTCAACAATCTGACCTTACATATTGAGCATCAGCTGACGGAGCAGGAAAAGCAGTGAGAAACGGAGTTATCAATATCTATAAAGAACAGGGTTTTACTTCCCATGATGTGGTAGCAAAGCTGCGCGGAATTTTAAAACAGAAAAAAATTGGTCATACAGGGACTCTCGATCCGGCTGCGGAGGGAGTTCTTCCTGTGTGTCTTGGCAGTGGGACAAAGCTTTGCGATATGCTGACGGACAAGGATAAAACATATGAGACGGTGCTGCTGCTGGGGCAGAAAACTGACACACAGGATACAACTGGAACGGTTCTTGACCAGAAAAAGGTATCTGTGACAGAGGAAGAAATAAAAGAAGCTGTTTTAAGCTTTACAGGACCCTGCGATCAGATTCCTCCTATGTATTCCGCATTGAAGGTAAACGGGAGAAAACTCTGCGATCTTGCCAGAGCGGGACAGGAAGTAGAGCGAAAAGCAAGGCCGGTTGTGATCCATAAAATAGAGATTCTGGAGATTCAGATTCCGAGAGTGCGTATGATTGTATCCTGTTCCAAAGGAACCTATATTCGTACATTGTGTCATGATATCGGAGAAAAGCTTGGATGTCATGGCTGTATGGAAAAGCTTCTGCGCACAAAGTCAGGACAGTTTCTGCTGAAGGACAGTCTGCGGCTTTCAGAGGTAGAGCGGCTCAGAGACGAAGAAAGGCTCGAGGAAGTAATCATGCCTGTAGACGCGGTATTTGCAGAGTATTCCCGGACTGTATTAAAAGAGAAATGTTCCGGGCTTGGCTATAATGGAAATCCTTTCCGGGAGACAGATATTGTTTCCGGAGATACGTTTGAGGGAACGATTCGTGTTTATGATCACAGGGGAACATTTATTGGAATCTATGCTTATCATTCGGAACAGAGGCTGTATCGCCCTGTGAAAATGTTTTACAGAGCTTCTGCAGAGCAGGGCTGAATCGCCTGCAGTGTAAAAGTAAGGGTTGTGATAACAGAAGGCAGGAGAAATAGACGGGGATTTTCCTGAAAAACGGAGCAGGGAGAAAGCGTATGAATTATGTGACAGGAAAAACACAGTTTGATTTAGAAGGACCGTGTGCTGTGAGTCTCGGAAAATTTGACGGGCTTCACCGCGGACACCGGAAGTTGCTTCGACATGTTGTCTCCAGAAAAGAGCGGGGACTGTCAGCCGTTATTTTTACTTTTGAAAAAAATCCCACCAGGATGCTTTCGGGACTTTCCGGACAGAATATCATGACCAATGAAGAACGGCGGCGGCTTTTGGAGCATGAAGGGGTGGATCACCTTCTGGAATGTCCGTTTGTTCCGGAAATTTCCCTGATGGAACCGGAGAGGTTTCTGAAAGAGATTCTGGCAGGTCAGCTGCATGCGGCATATGTGGCGGTCGGAGAGGACTTCCGGTTCGGGCATCAGAGAAAAGGGGATGCCTGTATGCTGGAACGCATGGGAAAAACATATGGTTTTCAGGTAGAGGTAGTGGAAAAGGAAAAAAGCCACTGCAGAGATATCAGCAGCACCTATGTGAGGGAAGCGCTTCATGAGGGGAATATTCCGCTTGCAAACGAGCTTCTGGGCTATCGGTATTTTGTCAGCGGAGAGGTGCTCCATGGCAGACAGATCGGAAGAACGCTGGGGCTGCCTACGATCAATCTTCTGCCGACACCGGACAAGCTTCTTCCTCCTAACGGAGTGTATCTGACCAGGACTATGTTAGGGGACGAGGAGTATTATGGGATTACAAATATAGGTTATAAGCCGACAGTAGGCGGAGAATCTCAGAAAGGTGTTGAGACTTTTCTGTTTGATTTTCAGGGAGACCTGTACGGGCGTTTTCTGTGTGTGGAGTTTCTGGAGTTTGAACGTCCGGAGCAGAAATTCAAGTCTCTGGAAGAACTGAAAGCGCGGATTTTGTCAGATGTTCACTGGGGAAAAAGTAAAATTTATGTAAAATCTTAAAGAATATCTTGTAAGTAATGTAAAATTAGGGTAAAGTATATATAAAGCGTATGTAGAAAACATACGCTTTTGTGTTGTGTACCTGAAGATAAATCATAATGAGGTAGAGGGACTATGGAGATTAGTGTGATTGTGTCGCTGATGGGAGGGCTGGGACTCTTTCTTCTGGGAATGAAACAGATGAGTGACGGTCTGGAAAAGGCTGCGGGAGCCAAGATGAGAAGTATTCTGGAAGCGGTTACGACAAACAGGCTTTTAGGGACGCTGGTGGGTGTTCTTTTCTGTGCTGTGATCCAGTCATCCAGTGCGACGACCGTTATGGTGGTCAGTTTTGTAAATGCCGGGATGATGTCGCTGTATCAGGCGGCCGGTGTGATCATGGGCGCCAATATCGGTACAACTGTGACTTCTCAGCTGGTATCCTTCAATCTGTCCGCCTATGCGCCGGTATTTTTATTTCTGGGAGTCCTGATGACTCAGTTTGTGAAAAAAGACCGGGTGAAAAAGATCGGAGAGGTTATTCTTGGCTTCGGTGTGCTGTTTATGGGACTTTCTGTAATGTCGGGAAGTATGTCAAGCCTGAAAGATTCCCCGCAGGTAGCAGGACTTCTGGGAGGTCTTACCAGTCCGCTGCTCGGTGTTCTGATGGGAACGGTGATCACAGCCATTATTCAGAGCTCTTCTGTGACAGTCAGTATTGTGCTTTTAATGGCGCAGCAGGGACTTCTGGAGCTGCCCATTTGTTTTTACATAATACTCGGGTGCAACATCGGCGCCTGTATGTCCGCGATGCTGGCTTCCTTAAGCGGGAAAAAGGATGCCAAAAGGGCGGCGCTTATTCATCTGTTTTTTAATATTATCGGTACGGTGATCATGTATGTCGTGCTGACGGTAGCCGGCGGTCTTGTACTCAGTATTATCATGAAGATATCCGGCTCTGATCCGGGACGCTGTGTGGCAAATGCACATACATTGTTTAAGATTTGTCAGGTAATTGTTCTTCTTCCGTTTACAAAATGGATTGTGAAGCTGACTTATCTGGCAGTTCCTGGAGAAGAAAAAGAAGAAGATACCGAATACCAGTTATATTATATTGGAAAAACAGCCATGTTTTCTCCGACTACGGCAGTTGTAGAAGCAGTGATGGAGCTGGAGCATATGGGAGCGCTGGCCTATGAAAATCTGAACAGAGCGCTGGATGCTCTGATCAGTCTGGATGAGAAAAAGATTAAAAAAGTCTATGCGGTGGAAAAGCAGATTAATTTTATGAATCATGCGATTACGGATTATCTGGTTCGGATCGGTCAGATGACGCTGCCGATTGACGACAGTAAAAGCATCGGCGCTCTGTTTCATGTGGTTAATGATATTGAACGCATCGGAGATCATGCGGAGAATCTGGCGGACTCGGCGAGAAATCGCATCAAAGATAATATAGCGTTCAGCGGCGCGGGGCTTGAGGAGTTGAAAGAGATCAGCGAAAAGGTTAATAAGATCCTGGAATATTCGATTGATATGTTTGCACACAATACAAAAGGGCATATGCAGGATATCATGGCGCTGGAAAACGAAATTGATGAGATGGAGCGTCAGTTCCAGAAGAATCATGTGGAACGTTTGACAAAGAATGAATGTACGGCGGCGTCAGGGATGGTATTTTCGGATGCGATTTCCGGTTTCGAAAGAGTGGCGGACCATGCGACCAACATTGCATACGCGCTTCTGGAAAATGTGCCGGAGGATGAAGAAGAGTAGGGATTCATTCTTTGCTTCAAGAACATGTTTCAGAACGTGTCTGAAGATTGCTTTCTGGCAGATGTGTGTCACAGTTTGCGGGAGGTTGGAGCCGGATGAGGGAGGCGCAGCGGGTTGCGCTGACCAAACTTCGGAACTGTTTTTGCCAGATATATGCTGCAAATGAGTTTTCAATTACACTCTGAAGTTTCGGACTTTGTAGTCTGTTCTGCATCTGGGGTTGACTGCACTGACAGATTTTTCTGAAGCTTAATGAATTACGGCAAGATTGGTTGTAACGGCGTTGGCATTTTTTCGTACAGAACGAAAAAATGCAGACGCCGTTTTTGTGCTTGACAAGGATTCGCTTCTGTGTTATAACCAATACAGGACACCCCGGTGGGGTATTTGGAGAAAGGAGTCCAATGGTTATGAAGCAGAAATTTGATGTGACCGGTATGAGCTGCAGCGCCTGCAGCGCCCATGTGGAGAAAGCAGTCAGCAAGGTTCCTGGAATCGGTCAGGTGCAGGTAAATCTTCTGCAGAACTCCATGGTTGTGGAATATGCGGAGGGAGAGACGGATGCGCAGAAGATCATTGCGGCAGTAACAGAAGCCGGGTATGGCGCTTCCCTGAAGGGGCAGGAGGATGCAAAAGAGATAAATGAAGTGCAGAAGAAAGCGGCGGACGATACCAGGGCTATGAAACACCGGCTTGTCTGGTCTGTTGTTTTTCTTGCAGTGTTGATGTATGTTTCGATGGGGCATATGCTTGGCTGGCCGCTTCCGGGTATTTTAAAGGATCATAAAAATATTATGGTATTTGCGCTGACGCAGCTCTTTCTGACGCTGCCGGTCATGTATCTGAACCGCAAATATTTTGAGAATGGATTTAAAACGTTGGTGCACAAGGCACCGAACATGGATACATTGGTAGCCATGGGGTCTACAGCAGCTGCAGTTTACAGTGTCAGTCAGCTGTTTGTAATGGGATATGCCATGGGACATGGAGATATGGAAACCGCTCACGACTGTGCGATGAATCTGTATTTTGAAGCGGCGGCGATGATTCTGGCACTGGTGACGATTGGAAAATATATGGAAACCAGGTCCAAGAGCAGAACCTCCGATGCGATTACAAAACTGATGGATCTGGCACCGAAAACGGCACTGGTACTTCGGGATGGTCAGGAGCTGGAGATTCCGTCCGAAGATGTAAGAGTGGGTGAGATCGTCATTGTCAAGCCGGGACAAAGCATTCCGGTGGATGGTGTTTTGCTTGAAGGAACCGGTACAGTGGATGAATCGGCGATTACCGGCGAAAGTATTCCGGTGGAAAAAAAGGCGGGCGATCGCCTGACAGGAGCGACAGTGAACCGGGCGGGATATTTTCAGATGGAAGCAGACCGGATCGGAGAGGATACGACACTGTCTCAGATTATTCGTCTGGTGGAGGAGGCAGGGGGATCGAAAGCGCCGATTGCCAAGCTGGCGGACAAGGTCAGCGGAATCTTTGTACCTGTGGTGCTGACAATCGCGGTGCTGACGATCGCAGTATGGCTTCTTCTTGGGTACAGCTTCAGTTTTGCACTGGCCTCAGGAATTGCAGTACTGGTGATTTCGTGTCCCTGTGCGCTCGGACTGGCGACTCCGACGGCAATTATGGTTGGAACCGGACGGGGAGCGGAGCAGGGAATTCTGATTAAATCCGGCGAAAGTCTGGAGACTGCGCATCTGATAGATACGATAGTGCTTGATAAGACGGGAACGATTACAAAAGGGCATCCTGCAGTTACAAACCTTCTGACAGCCCCGGGAGTCATGGAGTCGGAGCTTCTGCAGATGGCGTCGTCGCTTGAACAGTCATCGGAGCACCCGCTGGCAGAGGCGATTGTGGAATGTGCAAAAGAAAAGGCGACGGTTCTGAAAAAAACAACGGATTTTGAAGCAGTTGCCGGTCAGGGTGTTAGCGGCAAAGTAGACGGCCGGATTATTCTTGCGGGTAATCTGAAGATGATGAAAGCGCAGAAAGTGGATACGGCAGGGCTGGAAGCGCGTGCAGAGATTTTTGCAGAGGAAGGAAAAACTGCTCTGTATATTGCAGAAGAAGGTAAACTTCTGGGAATTGTAGCGGTGGCGGATCCTGTGAAAAAGACCAGCGCACAGGCGATTCAGGAGCTGGAGAAAATGGGACTTTCGGTGGTTATGCTGACCGGAGATCATGAAAAAACAGCAAAAGCAATTCAGAACCAGCTTGGAATTACACGGGTGGTGGCGGAGGTGCTTCCTCAGGATAAAGAGCAGGAAATACGCAGGCTTCAGGAAGAAGGGCACAAAGTGGCGATGGTCGGAGACGGAATCAACGATGCGCCGGCTCTGGCCAGGGCAGATGTGGGAATCGCGATTGGGGCAGGCACGGATGTGGCGATTGAGTCAGCGGATATTGTACTGATGAAAAGCGATCTTCTGGATGCGGCGGCAGCGATTCAGCTGAGCAGGGCGGTAATCCGTAACATCAAAGAAAATCTGTTCTGGGCATTTTTCTACAATGCACTTGGGATTCCTCTGGCTATGGGCGTATTCTACCCATTTTTGGGCTGGCAGTTGAATCCTATGTTCGGAAGCGCTGCGATGAGTTTCAGTTCGGTATTTGTAGTGTCAAATGCGTTGCGTTTAAAAGGTTTTAAACCTTCATTTTATAAGAAGAAATCCTCCGTGGCAGAAACTTCTGACGCGGCAGAGATAGAACAAACAGCAGATTCCAAAAAAATGCAGTGTACGCTGTCGGATCATAAGGAATGTGGGAAGACAGATACGGGTATGCAGCCAGCGGATCAGAATCTGCAGATCTTAAATAAGGAGGACGAAATCATGAAAAAAACAATGAAGATTGAAGGAATGATGTGTGGTCATTGTACCGGGAGGGTTGACAAAGTGCTGAATGCCCTGGAAGGCATGGAAGCGACTGTGAGCCTGGAGGATAAGGCTGCATATGTAACTCTCAGCGGTGATGTCACCGACGAACTGTTGAAAAAGACAGTGGAGGATGAAGGCTATCAGGTTCTGGAGATTGTATAGGTAGCGGATATGCAGGCTGACAGGAAAAAGATTGAACGTCTGTTAAAGACTGCAAAGGGACAGATTGACGGGATTCTGCGTATGGTGGAAGAAGACCGTTACTGTATGGACATTTCTGCACAGGTCATGGCAACAGACGCCATCATAAGAAAAGTAAACAATGAGATCATCCGGGCGCATATGAAAGGATGCGTCAAAGAGGCGATTCTGGAAGGCAAAGGCGATGAGAAAATAGATGAACTCATGGCGGTTGTAGATAAGCTGACAAAATAAGGATGTCAGAATTACAAATCTTTCATTGACAAAAACTCCTGTATGTTATAGAATTGTATTCGAAATGTAATAATTCTGTAATATTTACAGGAGTTTATGTTTGAAGTTAGTTTATTTTGAATCATTTTTTAGGTGAACCGAAGGAGAGTCTCTGTTGATGAGGCATAAGGAGGCAGATGTGCAATGATAAAATATGCAGATAGAATACGAATGAGAAGTATCAGCGCTTTATTGATGGGGGCTGTTGTGATATGTAATGTACCGTCGATTACCGCGGAGGCAACCGCTTCTCTTGGAAGCAGTGCTGAAATTGGTATTTCAGCTGATCTGGAGGCGGTAGAAGA
This sequence comes from uncultured Lachnospiraceae bacterium, assembly GCA_951802115.1. Taxonomy (GTDB): domain Bacteria; phylum Bacillota; class Clostridia; order Lachnospirales; family Lachnospiraceae; genus Hominiventricola. Next base: position 316,230 of record CATOPL010000002.1, read on the forward strand.
TACAGATGTTCTGGAAGACGCTATGAGCGATGTGGTGCTGGAGGCGTTTCATCTGGATGGATACAGTGATCTGGGCATTGTGAAGGTAGCTGAGGGGAAAGTCAATATTCGTGACTCCGCTTCTATGGATGGGAAAATTGTAGGTAAGATCGGAAGAGATGCCGGATGTGATATTCTGGAAGAAGACGGAGAATGGCTGAAGGTCAAATCCGGAAAAGTAGAAGGTTACATCAAGGCAGAGTATGTTCTTACCGGACCGGAAGCTCTGGAACAGGCGTCTACATTGCTGAAATCGATTGCAGACGTCAATACGGACGGTCTGAAAGTGCGTATAGAGCCGAATACAGAGTGTGAAGTCCTTGATATTGTAGGTTCCGGGCAGCGTTTTGACGTGCTGGAAGAGCTGGACGAGTGGGTGAAAATTGATCTGGATGGAGAAGAAGGCTATCTTTTTAAAGAATATGTAGATGTGGGGGCAAAACTTGACGAGGCGCTGACGATATCCGAAGTCCGTTACGGTGCAGGAGTGTCTGATGTGAGAATCGCTATCAGTGAATTTGCCAAACAGTATATCGGAAATCCATATGTATGGGGAGGGACAAGCCTTACAAGAGGCGCTGACTGTTCTGGTTTTGTACTGTCGGTATTCCGCAATTATGGTATCAGCCTGCCGCATTCTTCCCGGGCGCAGGGAAACTGCGGAAGCGCCGTCAGCCTGTCCGAGCTGAAGCCGGGAGATCTGGTATTCTATGGCAATCGTTCGGGTATCAACCATGTTGCCATCTATGTGGGAGGCGGACAGGTAGTCCATGCCAGTAATCCGAGGACCGGTATTACGATTTCAGGTATGTACTATCGGACGCCGGTGAGAGCGAGACGGATTATTAATGATTAAGAAAAGAACAAGAATGCACAGGGAGTTGGAGTTTCCTGTGCATTTTAGATGTACAGAGAAAATCTGGAGCGTGTCTGAACATTCATCTTTGCTATCTGTACGCCCCATTTTACGGTATATTTGACCCTCACCCGGTCAATACGGCCCACGGAGCAACCCTCATTCTGGGACAATCTCCCACAAACTGTGATGTACGCCTGCCAAAAGCAATTTTCAAATATGCTCTTGGCGGTATTGCAGCTTGTTCCGGTTCTGTGGCTGTGATTTTCATATTGAATTATGACGAAAAATGTGATATCTTATTAACCATGTCAGGCAGATGTTATCAAGCTTTATATTTGCTGCAGCGATGCTTTAGTGAGGTAAAGCGAAAAAGCGATAAAAGAAAATATTTGAATCAAACACAGACATATACTTTCAAATTTTGTGTTTGATTTTTTGAACCAGGTGCAGAGAGTACATCAACATGGTATGGGAGGAAAGCATGAGCCAGTCGGAAGTGTTACTGGAAATAAAAGATCTGTGTGTGGAATTTCAGACGGTGGAAGGGACCGTCCATGCAGTAAACCATCTGAACTATATACTACATAAAGGTGAGAAGCTGGGGATCGTGGGAGAGAGCGGCAGCGGAAAAAGTGTATCATCTCTGGGGATGCTGCAGCTGATCCCCAATCCGCCGGGCAGGATCACAAACGGGGAGATTCTGTATCAGGGCCGGGACCTGATAAAAGCGTCCGAGCGGGAGATGCAGAAGATACGGGGCAATGAGATATCTATGATCTTTCAGGAGCCTATGACATCGCTGAACCCGATTATCAAATGCGGAAAGCAGATTGCGGAATCTCTGGTGCTCCACTGGGGCATGAAGAAAAAAGAAGCCATGGAAGAAGCAGTACATATGATGCAGGCGGTTGGAATTGCAGATTCGGAGACAAGGGCGCATGAATATCCGCACCAGATGTCAGGCGGTATGCGGCAGCGTGTGATGATTGCCATGGCGCTGGCATGTCAGCCGAAGATTTTGATTGCAGACGAACCTACGACAGCGCTGGATGTGACGATACAGGCTCAGATTCTGGATCTGATTCGAAAACTGAATGAGAAAATGGGCACCTCTGTAATTTTTATTACTCATGATCTGGGGGTAGTCAGTGAGCTGTGTGATACCGTTATTGTTATGTATACAGGGCATATTGTGGAGCAGGCGCCGGCGGCGGAACTTTTCGCAGAGCCGAAACATCCATATACGAGGGGACTTTTAGATGCGATTCCGGGAATTGTGAAGGACCGCAGTCCACTGAAAACAATCGAAGGAATGGTTCCGAATCCTACGGAGCGGATAACAGGCTGCAGTTTTTCTCCCCGCTGTCCGCATGCATCGGACAGATGCAGAACGGAAGCGCCGCCTGTAAATCAGATCTCCGATACGCGGCAGGTGAGGTGTTGGCTGTATGAAAATTTCCGATGAAGAAAAGGAGGGATCGCCTGTGAAAGAAGCCTCGAAGGACGTGCTCATGAGAGCTGAGCATGTAAAAGTATATTTTAAAGGAAAAAACAGAAGATCCGGGACTGTGAAGGCAGTGGATGATATAAGTTTTGATATTCGCAGGGGTGAGACTTTCGGAGTAGTGGGAGAGAGCGGTTGCGGAAAAAGTACGCTGGGAAGGGTGCTGATCCGTCTCCTGAAACCAACGGAGGGACGTATTTGCCTGGACGGAACGGACATTGCTGATATGAAAGGCGTAAAACTGAAGCAGATGCGCAGAAAAGCGCAGATCATTTTTCAGGATCCTTCCGCTTCTCTGAATCCAAGACGTACGATTCGTCAGATTTTGACGGAGCCTTTTGAGATTCATCAGATGACAGAACAGATTGATATGGAGGCCCGGATCATGGAGCTTCTGAATCTGGTAGGTTTGGATGCCTATCATCTGAGCCGTTATCCTCATGAATTGTCAGGCGGGCAGAAACAGCGTATTGGTATTGCCCGTGCGCTTGCGTTGGAGCCGGATCTTATCATCTGTGATGAGGCGGTGTCTGCGCTGGATGTATCGGTTCAGGCGCAGGTTCTGAATCTTTTGCAGGAGCTGAAAGAAAAGCTGGGTCTTACGTATTTTTTTATTTCGCATAATCTGAATGTGGTCTATCAGGTCAGCGACCGTGTGGCGGTGATGTATCTGGGAAAGATTGTGGAACTTGCAGATTATGATCAGCTTTATGAGAAACGCTATCATCCTTATACAGAAGCACTTTTATCTGCCATTCCCCAGGTGGGAAACAGCTCCTTCAAGGAGCGTATCCGTCTGAGGGGGGAAGTGCCGAGTCCGTCAGAACCGCCGTCCGGCTGTCGTTTTCATACACGCTGTCCAAGGGCATGCGACTGCTGCTCTCTGGAAGAGCCGGAACTGAGGGAAGTGGAAGACGGGCATCTGGTAGCCTGTCATCTGTATCATTTGAAAACCGGAGATTCTGTCGGCTGACCGACATCTCGATAAATTGATTTCAACAGAATATGATTCTGCAGGGAAGGTATTTCTGACAGAGTCATAAAAACAAAAACGAGGAGGACATTTTATGAAAAAAAGATATTTGGCTGCAGTATTGAGTGCGGTTCTTGTCATGAGCTGCACAGCCTGTGGAGGCGGCCAGGATAACAATGCATCAGCAGGAGGCACAGAAGAATCGACGGAAGGAGCACAGAGTTCCGGCTCGAGCACGGTTGTGGTGGCCATGGGTTCCGGTTTTGCGACTGTGGATCCCGGATATGTGTATGAGAAATATCCTCCGCTGATCGTCAATGCATGCTATGAAAATCTGTTTAAATTTTATGATAACGACAGTGCGCCGGAGCCCTGCCTGGCGGACAGCTATGAGTTTTCTGAGGACAATCTGACACTGACCGTAAAATTGAAAGAGGGAATTACGTTTGCGAGCGGCAATCCCATGACATCCGCGGATGTTCTGTTCAGTATCAACCGCTGTAAAAATCTGCAGGGAAATCCGTCCTTTATTGCTGATACCATCGAGAGTATGGAAGCGCCGGATGAGCAGACGATTGTCTTCCATCTGACCCAGGAGGACAGTGCGATTCTTTCCAAACTGACTTACAGTGCACTGGCCATTCTGGACAGTGCGGTTGTAAAGGAGAATGGCGGAACGGATGCAGAGGATGCTGCCACCACAGATACGGCGCAGGCATATCTGGACAGTACGAGTGCTGGTTCTGGTATGTATGTGATGACCAGTTATATTCCGGATGAAGAGGTGGTTCTGGAAAAGAATCCGAATTACTGGGGCGAAGCGACAAACGTGGACAAATATATTATTAAAATTCAGCCGGATTCCAATACTCAGATGATGACGCTTTCCACCGGTGATATTGATGTGGCTCTGAATATGACCGACGACACAATGGCAGAGCTTGCAGGTGCAGAGAATATCGGGATTATTAACGGAGCAACGAAAACCGTTGGATTTGTGATGATGAACATGAAAGAAGAATACAGCGGGCCGGTTTCCAATCCGAAAGTTCAGCAGGCGATTCGAAAAGCGCTGGATTACAGTGGATTTCAGATCATCTGCGGGGAAGGTACGCTGACTCCTTATTCCGTTATTCAGTCCGGATTCATGGGAAGTAAAGGAGAACGGGCAACCGATTACACAAATCTGGAGGAAGCAAAAGCGCTTCTGGCTGAGGCAGGATATGCAGATGGCTTCGATGTGGATCTGACAGTGTCAGATTTGGATATGGAAGGTATTCTTTTGACGGACCTGGCGCAGAAAGTAAAGGATGATCTTTCTCAGGTGGGAATCAATGTAAATATTGTGTCTCAGCCGTGGGCTGCAGGTTATGGCGATGCATATCGTGACGGCACTCTTGGATTTACGGTGATGTACTGGGGAACGGATTATAACGATCCCAATGTACAGCTTGAGTTTCTGCCGGGTGCAGTGGTAGGACTGCGTGCAGGCTGGTCAGAGGAGATGAATCCGGAACTGGCAGCGTTGTATCAGGAAACAATGGCTGCAACGGATAACGATGCGCGCATCGCAGTACTGGAGCAGGTTCAGGATGCAATGTATGAAGATGGGCCGTTTATTATGATCGCTCAGGCGCCGGCGCATATCGGTTATAATTCCAGACTGGACGGTGTGGCAATTTCTGATCCTTATGCACTGGATGTAACCCTGATCAATATTAAATAGAAAGAGTATACAGAGCAAAAGAGAGAGGTGTCCTATGGAACAACTGAAATTTGTGGGAAAGCGGCTGGCCTATCTGGTGATCATGCTGTTTGGAGTTGCCACACTGGTATTCATTCTGACAAAGCTGATACCGGGTGATCCGACGGTGGCAAACCTGAGTCAGCGCGCGCTGAACGACCCGGAGGTGGTGGCTGCTTATAAGGCGAAGTATGGTCTTGATCAGCCAATCCTGGTGCAGTATGTTCTGTATATCAAAAATCTGCTGCAGTTTGACCTGGGAACCTCGATTCGTACCAGTAAACCGGTACTTTCCGAGTTGGCACGCTGTTATCCGGCGACCATTGAGCTGGCGCTGTTTTCGATTCTGATCGCGGCAGTGTTCGGTATCCTGTTCGGTGTCATCTCGGCGATCCGCAGAAACAGTATTCTGGACCAGGCTGTGCGCGCTGTCTCGGTGACGGGAGTCAGTATCCCAAGCTTCTGGTTTGCACTGCTGGTGTTGTACTTCTTTTATTATAAACTTCATATCTTTCCCGGACCGGGAAGGCTTGACAATTCATTTTCGGCTCCGGCAACCGTAACCGGGTTGTATGTGCTGGACAGTTTTCTGGAGGGAAATATTCCGAAAGCGCTGGATGCCCTCAGCCATTTGATTCTGCCAGGTACGGTGCTGGCGGCGTTCACCATGGGACTGATTACAAGAACAACGCGTTCGAATCTTCTGGATGTGATGTCCATGGATTATATTAGAACTGCCAGAGCCAAAGGAATCGGAAAAGTGGGTCTGATTCTGCATCATGCGCTGGGGAATGCTCTGATACCGGTATTAACGGTTATCGGTCTTGGCCTGGGAAATCTTCTGGGCGGTATGGTGCTGGTGGAGACGATTTTTAACTGGCCTGGTGTCGGACAGTTTGCTTATGAATCTGTGTTGTCTGCAGATTTCCCGGCGATCATCGGTGTGGCGCTTCTGATTGCCCTGAACTATATGATCATCAATACAGTGGTGGATATTCTGTATGGAGTGATTGATCCGAGAGTGAGGTGTCAGTGATGCTGCGTTCTGTTAAAAAAATGTTCCGTTCCAACTACTTGTTTACACTTGGGGTAATCATCTGCCTGCTGTGGATTTTGGCAGCCATTCTGGCGCCTCTGCTAGCACCGTGTGATCCGGTTGCACAGGATCTGACTCTGCGCCTGAAGCCTCCGTCGGCTACACATCTGTTCGGCACTGACAATTTCGGGAGGGATATTTTCAGCAGAGTTATTTATGGTGGCAGATATTCACTTCTGGCCGGTTGTCTGACGGTGGTAATTGCCGGTTGCATCGGCACGTTTTATGGAGCGGTGGCAGGATATGTGGGTGGTCTGGCAGACAATGTGATGATGCGGATTTCAGAAATGATTCTGGCATTTCCGTCTCTGATTCTGGCTATGATTATCAATGCGGTTTTGGGATCAAATCTGTTTAATACCATGTTTGCGCTGGTGATTGTGGCGTGGCCTACTTATGCGCGTCTGATGCGGAGTGTGGTTCTCAGTGTGAAAGAAAATGAATATGTAACGGCCTCCGAGGCCCTGGGCGCATCCAGGTTCCGCATCCTGCTAAAAGAGATTATACCGAACAGCATCAGTTCGGTTCTGATTATGGCGACAACCGATATCGGTAATCAGATTCTGATGTTTTCAACCTTAAGTTTTCTCGGGCTTGGCTCTGCTCCGCCTACGCCGGAGTGGGGTATGATGGTGTCGGATGGTGTGGATTATTTTAATAAATTCTGGGTTGCAGGTTTTCCGGGCCTGGCCATTTTTACCATGGCAGTAGGTGCGAATTTTATTGGTGACGGTTTGCGGGATCTGCTGGATCCAAAACTCAGAAAGCAGTTTTAGAGCGTGTCTGAACATTAGTTCCTGACGTTTGTACGTTGTGCTTAGCGGTATATCTGGTTCAAATTCACATGACGTGTCTGTCTTCGTCGCGTCTTTTTGAATCAAATTTCCCATAAGCTGTGATGTAAAGTTGACAGGAAACAATGTCCGGACATGTTCTGGTTCCGGGGGCTTTTGGTTTTTGTTGAGGGGCAAAAGAACTGTCAGGTAATGGTAAAGGTATTATTTAAAACAGGAGTGAAATATGAAACAGAACAGAATCGATCGTGTTTTGGAAGCGTTGAAAAAGATGGGGCTGAGTCAGATGCTGGTTATAGATCCCATGTCCATTTATTATCTGACCGGTGTCCAGGTTATGCCCTGTGAACGTTTTTATGGTTTGTATTTAAGGACAGACGGAAATCATGTGTATTTTCTGAACCGGCTTTTCCATGTGCCAGAGGATGTGGGAATTGAGAAAGTGTGGTATTCGGATACAGATCCGGTTATGGAGATTGCTGCGTCGTATATGGAACGGGAGCAGTCTCTGGGGATAGACCGGGAATTGAAGGCAGGTTTTTTGCTTTCGTTGATGGAACTGGGGGCAGCGAGGCAGTTTGTTTTGGCATCTTCGGCTGTAGATGATACAAGAGGAATTAAAGATGCGAAAGAACAGGAAAAGATGCGTATCTCTTCTCATATTAATGACCTCGCCATGACGGAGTTTAAAAAACTGATTCGGGATGGGATCACGGAGCGGGAAGCGGCGTCGAAAATGCTGAAAATATACCAGAGCCTGGGTGCGGACGGCTTTTCCTTTGAACCGTTGGTTGCTTTCGGCGCCAATGCGGCGGATCCGCACCATATGCCGGATGAGACGGTTATCCGGCCGGGAGACTGCGTACTGTTTGACGTTGGATGTATAAAAGACGGTTATTGTTCTGATATGACAAGAACATTTTATTTTCATCAGGTAACTGAAGAACACCGCCATATTTATGATACGGTCCGCAGAGCAAACGAGTCTGCGATTGCGAAAATTCGGCCGGGAGTCCCACTGTGTGAACTGGATGACGCGGCAAGGGGGCTGATTGCAGCTGAAGGGTACGGACCGAACTTTACACATCGTCTGGGACATTTTATCGGTCTTGCAGAACATGAACGCGGAGACGTGTCCTCGGCAAATCATCAGAAAGCAGCGCCGGGCATGATCTTTTCTATCGAACCCGGGATTTATTTACCGGGAGATACCGGAGTTCGGGTGGAGGATCTGGTACTTGTGACGCCGGACGGATGTGAAGTTTTGAATCATTATCCTAAAGATCTTGAGATCATCATCTGAGGAGGAGTAAAATGAATCCTGTTGCGACACTTTATATGGAAAATGGAAAAAGGATCGTTCTGGAACTGTTTCCGGAATCAGCACCTAATACAGTGAACAGTTTTCTTTATGCAGCTTCCATGGGAGTTATGGACCATCATGCCATTGAGCGTATTGTTCCGGGGAGCTGGATTGATATCAGTTATACAGCATTTGGCAGGGAGGAGAGCCGTTATTTAATTCCTGATGAATTTACGCTGCATCCGGATCTGGTCCCGTTGGATTCTCATCCGGGTGTGGTCTGTATGGGCGGCTATGGGAAAGACGGTCTGGCAGGCTGCGAATTCTTTTTCCCTCTGAGAGATTGTCCGGAACATAAAGGAATCTATCCGGTATTCGGCAGAGTTACAGAAGGAATGGATGAGATCTGGCGTCTGGAAAAAGTAGAGACGGTTCCGGTTCTGAATTTTCCTATAGAAGGGGTGGAAGTGAATCGGCCGGTGAAGCCTCAGGTGATTGACCATGTTGAATTGGAGCTTTTCGGACAAAAATATCCGGAGCCTGTACGCGTCAGAAATCCCCGCCTCCCTCTTTGCTGGAGATAAAATCCGGAGTGTACAAAGCGGGTTATATCTGACCGGATGACTGGTCTGAATTGCCATCAGACTGTGCAGTCGCCGGCCGGCAATGCCGCCGCATTACCTCAGGCCTCTGTCACGTCGATGAAAATTTATCTGATATCAAACTGACGGCAAACCGGCGGCAGCTTTGCTGTGAATCTGTCGGCAAGTTTTTGGCTTGACACGGATAAGAGGCTGTGATATAGTATACAAGGCTGTTTGCACAGGTAAATTGTGTCAGACAGCTGTGCGCAAATAATCACGCGGACGGATTCACAGGAGCGGTGCCCATGTGGTTCTCCTGGAAGAAAAAGTTCTGCGGAAGAAAAACCAAAATGGAGGAAGTAAAATGAGCGTAATTTCAATGAAACAGTTACTGGAAGCAGGTGTACATTTCGGCCATCAGACCAGAAGATGGAACCCTAAGATGGCAGAGTATATCTATACAGAAAGAAACGGTATCTACATCATTGATCTGCAGAAATCTGTGGGCAAAGTGGATGAGGCGTACCGTGCAGTTGCTGATATTGCGGCTGAAGGCGGAAACATTCTTTTTGTAGGAACCAAGAAACAGGCTCAGGATGCGATCGCAGCAGAGGCGGAGCGCTGTGGAATGTTCTATGTCAATGAAAGATGGCTTGGCGGTATGCTGACCAACTTTAAGACGATCCAGGGACGTATTAACAGATTAAAAGAGATTGAGACCATGCAGGAAGACGGAACCTTTGATGTGCTGCCGAAGAAGGAAGTTATCGCACTGAAAAAGGAGATGGAAAAGCTTCAGAAGAATCTGGGTGGAATCAAGGAAATGAAGAGAATTCCGGATGCTATTTTCGTAGTTGATCCGAAAAAAGAAAGAATCTGTGTGCAGGAGGCTCATACGCTTGGTATTCCGCTGATCGGCATCTGCGATACCAACTGTGATCCGGAAGAGCTGGATTATGTGATTCCGGGTAATGATGATGCGATTCGCGCAGTAAAACTGATTGTGTCCAAGATGGCTGATGCTGTTGTAGAGGCAAGACAGGGCGAAGCTGAGGATTCCTACGAAGAGATGGAAGAACAGGCAGAGGCATAAAAAGATCTGGATTTTGAACAGCATCCGTTCGAACAGGCCCCGGAAGGGATTTCAGGACGCAGAAGCGGCCGGAAATTCTTCCAGATGGGTAGGGTCTGGAGAGACGGATGCGGAACTTTTATATAGGAGGAATAAAATCATGGCTATTACAGCAGCAATGGTAAAAGAGTTAAGAGAGATGACCGGTGCAGGCATGATGGACTGTAAGAAGGCTCTGGCTTCTACCGAGGGCAATATGGAGGCAGCTGTAGACTTCTTAAGAGAGAAAGGTCTTGCAACTGCACAGAAAAAAGCAGGACGGATTGCTGCAGAGGGAATCGTGGCAACTGCTTTGACAGATGACGCAAAGAAAGCTGTCGTTGTGGAAGTGAACGCAGAGACGGATTTCGTGGCAAAGAATGAAAAGTTCCAGAACTATGTGGCAGAAGTTGCAGCACAGGCACTGAACACCAGTGCAGCAGATATCGATGCATTTATGGAAGAGAGCTGGGCATCTGACAGCAGCAAGACTGTAAAAGAGGCTCTGGCAGCACAGATCGCAGTGATCGGTGAAAACATGAACATCCGTCGTTTCCAGCAGGTAACCGAAGAGAACGGTTTTGTTGCTTCCTACATCCATGCAGGGGGCAAGATCGGTGTTCTGGTTGACGTGCAGACGAACGTGATCACAGATGAGATCAAAGAGATGGCAAAGAACCTGGCTATGCAGATCGCAGCGTTGAAGCCGATTTACACCAACAGCAGCGAGGTGGACGAAGAGTACAAGGCTCATGAACTGGAGATCATTAAAGCTCAGATTGAAAATGATCCGAAGATGGCAGGAAAGCCGGAGAAAGTTATCAGCGGCGCTGTCATGGGTCGTCTGAACAAGCAGCTTAAAGAGATCTGCCTCATGGATCAGGTCTATGTAAAAGCAGAAGACGGCAAACAGCTGGTATCCGCTTATGTTGCTCAGGTTGCAAAAGCAAACAGCGCGGATATTACTATTAAAGGTTTTGTGCGCTATGAGACCGGCGAGGGCCTGGAGAAAAAGAATGAGGACTTTGCGGCTGAGGTGGCGAAGCAGATGGGAATGTAATTCTAATTTCATAAGATGAAGCAGAACGCTGGAAACCCGCATGGTTCCAGCGTTTTTTGCGTTTTTAGGGTGTCGTTTTGGGATGGAGGAAATCAGGAGGATTTGCGGAAAAGTTGGTAAAAATCTGGTACAGAACTGAATGACGCATACAAGTATCAGAAACGTGAAAACTAAAAGATAAAAGTTTTCCACCTGTGCGGTTGGACGCTCCAGGGAGCATCCAACGACTCGCCTGCATTGCAATAAATTGCATGCAGACAAGTCATCGGATTGCAACCGCACAGTTGGAAAAGTTTATTGGTATTGTATATGGACTGTGAGGACAGTTCCGTTTATGTTGATGGAAAAAAGGAGTGAAATGAAAATGGACAGAGAAGAGATCTATGAGATGGTGATCCGGGAGATGACAGAAACGGCAGTGCGGGAGCGTAATGAGCAGTCACCGGAGGAGCAGGAGCTGCAGGACAAGGTGGCCAGACTGAGCAAGGAGATGCAGGAGAAGATCAAAGACCTGCCGGAGGATGTGAAAAAAGCCATCACGGATTATGTGGAGGCGACACTGCTGGCGGCGGATCACGACTGCCTGTATCTGTATGTGCAGGGAGCGAAGGACTGCGTGGCGCTGCTGAAGAAGCTGGGTGTGCTGTAGAAAAATCACAGGAGGGTACTTCCTACGATGTTCGCAGCGTAACAAATCAAAGCCGAACGTAATAAGGTATGAGTTGCTTCCCGTAGTTTGCTTTGCTGCGGGGAGCGCTTTATTGGATAGAAAAGTATCGTGGTATCCGGGATCATATATAAAACATTTGCAAAACTGCATCACAGAGAATATAATAAGAGATAAATTGTGTGCGGGAAATTGTAGAGGAAACAAATGTAAAAGTCTTATAAAAACACGACTCTTTTTTAGGAGAGAATGATCATGGGTGAAATTCAAAATTACGATGAGGCTGTCCAAACAATAAAGACTGCTATTTTGCAAAGCCAATATAATGCTTCCAAAATTGTGAATGAAAAACAGCTGATGCTATATTTTGGTATTGGAAAGTATATTTCTTTAAACTCCCGGAATGGTTTTTGGGGAAAAGGAGCAATAGATGCGATCAGCGAGCGGCTGGACAAAGAACTGCCAGGTCTTCGGGGTTTTTCAGCGCGTAATCTTCGATATATGCGTACATTTTATGAAGAATGGAAAAAACTGGATAACTCGCCTGTAAACTATGATAATAATGTGGGTTCAAATTTGGCACATACATGTGCCAAATTGCTTAATGAATGTAATAATGAAATTTGGAACACGCTTGTGCCAAAAACGCAGGAATTCCCCATGGAAGAGTTTTTGAGTATTGG
>CATOPL010000003.1 GCA_951802115.1 uncultured Lachnospiraceae bacterium
TTTGGACGTGTTGACTCCGCAGATTTCAACCTTGTTCACAACCATTGAATTTCCTCCTGCAGCATCGTTTCAATATATCATGTTAAAAAACTGCATCATTAGAATGTGTTTTATGACGGCAGTCTGATAAACGGCATGTCGTTTATATAAAAGCATTTCCCAAAATATTCTGCTTATGCAAAAGGAATCCAAATAAAAAATGGCAAAATCTGTGTATTGTCAAAATGCGGTTCGGGAGTGTTTTCTGGGGCAGAGAGCATCTGCCTCGCAGATTTCAACCAGTATAATGTCCGGCCCAATCTGGCAGATTCTGCTCCAGGGAATGATGTATTCCTGATCAGGTCCAAGAAGTCCGCAGAAACGAAAAGGACCAGGAACGACGATGGAGCAGATACATCCTTTTTTTTCATCCAGTATCAGGTCACAGACTCTTCCGAGACGTTTACAGTCACAGCGATTGATAACGTCTTTTTCTTTTAATTCACAAAAGCGCATAAGGCTGCAGAAAGGCTCCTTTTTGTTTTTAGTTTATGCACAGACATGCAAGTCTGATGACGAAAAACAAAAGAGGGGGATCAGGCTTTCATTGACAGGGAAGTCGGTCGTGATATATACTTAAAAAAAGTGATCGTGATGAAGTACAGACTAAGGAGGTTCCTATGAAGTGCCCATACTGCGGAAGTGACAATACAAAAGTAATTGATTCCAGACCGGCTGATGATGGTGGTTCCATCCGCCGCAGGCGAGAATGCGACGTATGCGGAAGAAGGTTTACAACGTATGAAAAGGTGGAGACGCTGCCGGTTATTGTCATAAAAAAAGATCAGAACCGGGAAACCTATGATCGTTCCAAGATTGAGGGAGGGGTTCTGCGCGCCTGCCATAAACGTCCGATTTCTGCAGATCAGGTAGGGGAACTGGTCGATGAGATTGAGGCGGTTATTTTTAATAAAGAAGTCAGGGAAATTTCTACCAGAGAGATCGGAGAGCTGGTCATGGAAAAGCTTAAAAAACTGGATTCTGTGGCGTATGTGCGGTTTGCTTCTGTCTATCGGGAGTTCAAGGATGTGAATACGTTTATGGATGAGCTGAGGAAGATTGTGGAGTAGAAGATGAACAATCTAATTTTGATCGGATTTATGGGTGCGGGTAAGACTACAGCAGGGAAATTGCTGGCACGGGAAAAAAAGATGCGTTTTCTTGATACAGATGAAAGGATTTCGTCGGAACAGGGGCGGGAAATCCGGGATATCTTTGCAGAGGATGGAGAAGCTTACTTTCGGAATCTGGAGACAGAACTGCTGGAACGGATGCAGGAAGATACAGCGGGTGCTGTAATCTCTGTGGGAGGAGGAATGCCGGTTCGCAAGAGGAATCGGGAGCTGCTTCAGAGTCTTGGCTGCGTCGTCTATCTGTCGGCGTCGAAACAGACAATTCTGGGACGGGTACAGGGCGACAAAAGCAGACCGCTGCTCAGCGGTGATAACCTGGAAAAGAAAGTGGAGCAGCTGCTAAAAGATAGAGAAGCTATTTATCGCCTCACGGCGCATGTAGAGGTAAGGACAGACGGACGAAGTATTCACCAGGTAATGAAGATTATTGATCAGGAGACGAGAAAGTATATGTGAGGGCGGTATATGGTAGAGATTCCGATAAAAACAGAAAGAGCATGGGATAAAGATACGCTCATACAGATCAATGCATTAAGGCCGGGAAAGGTTTACAACGCACAGAATCTGCATAAGCTGCAGAGAAGACCGGAAATTCCGGGGAAGAGAACAGAGTACATATCAGGGTCTCCAGGCAGGAGTCCAGAGGAGAAAGAAGCGGCAGGCAGAGTTGTTGGGGAAGCGTCCTGCGCACCACCTCTGCAAATGAAAATACCGCTTCTGGAATACCGGATGCAGAAGGGGCAGAAAGTGCTTTTGCCGCCGTCTGCGCGCCGGGTAAACGTCTGCATTGGGTGGAACAGTACAAATAGCATGTGTGATGTGGATGTATCGGCGTTTTTGCTTGGAGATACTGGAAGGGTGATTGGAGACGACTGGTTTGTTTTTTATGGACAGACAAAAAGTCCGGATGAAAGTACTTTCTTTGAGATGAATGGAAACACGGACAGAGAAGTAATCTGTGTGGATTTTGAAAAATTGAATCCATCAGTCAGAAAGATCGTGTTTGTGCTGACGATTCATGAGGCGTTTCAGAAAAAACTGAATTTTGGGATGCTGAAAGACGCATATATCCGTATCCTGAATCGTGACGATCAAAAAGAACTGGTAAGCTTTCAGATGACGGATTATTACGAAAATGTCATTTCCATGATGATCGGAGAGCTTTATCTTCATAATGGGAACTGGAAATTTCATGGTATTGGCAACGGTGCGGCAAAAGATCTTGCAGGACTGTGCGGACTGTATGGCGTGCAGGTGAGCGATTGATAAAGGGGGATAAGCAGGATGCTTTCTTTTGAAACAGTGAATGAGTTGACGTTAAAAGTAACATGCAGCGGAAGCGATGTATTATTTACAAAGGCGGGAGCGTTTATCGCCGGAGACAGCGCGGGGGGTAAAAACTACCGTTTTGAGAAGGTTCTGTTAGGACCGCAGAACAGTCTGGCACAGGCGGCGCTTGGTTCTCTTTTGCGGCGGGTGACAGGTGAAAATCTTCCTCTGATGAAAGTGAACATGAACGGAGATTCCGTGACTTATTACGCGAATAACGGACAGCATGTGTTTATTTATAAACTGGCATTCGGAGAGATGATCTCTGTGGAATCAGAAAATATTCTGGCTTTTACACAGGACTGCAAGTATGATGTCCGGTTTATCGGCTGCGGCGTATTGTCACAAAAAGGGCTTGCCACTTCATTGCTGACGGGGAACGGGAGCAATGCATATGTGGCGATGTTGTCAGACGGCAATCCGATAGTCCTGAGCAATGTGCAGAGCAGGACTACAATATCCGTGGATCCGGATGCCGTGATCTGCTGGATGGGACAGGGGTATTGTGATCCGCAGGTAAAAGCAGATGTGTCATGGAAAACATTCATCGGTCAGGCGTCCGGAGAATCTTATGCATTTGAATGGAGCGGGAATCAGCCGGTTTCAGTGGTAGTGCAGCCATCTGAGAGATCATGCGGTATATCTGTGAGGATGGATTAGAAAGCCGGAAAATAAAAAACAGTTGAAATCCAAGACATTCTATTATAGAATAGTAGAAAGTGTGGGGAGTGTGTAATCCCTTCATAACAGTAAGGAGGAAGAACAGAATGATTTCAGCAGGAGATTTTAGAAATGGCGTTACATTGGAGATCGAGGGTAACGTATATCAGATTTTAGAGTTTCAGCATGTAAAGCCGGGAAAAGGTGCGGCTTTTGTGAGAACGAAGCTTAAAAACATCATCAACGGAGGCGTGGTGGAGAAGACGTTCCGTCCGACCGAAAAGTTCCCGGCAGCAAGAATTGACCGTGTGGACATGCAATATCTGTACAGTGATGGAGATCTGTTCCATTTTATGAATACTGAAACTTATGATCAGATTGCATTGAACAGCGATGATGTGGGCGATGCACTGAAGTTTGTAAAAGAGAATGAGATGGTAAAGATCTGCTCCCATAACGGCAATGTTTTCGCAGTGGAAGCGCCTCTGTTTGTGGAGCTGGAGATTACAGACACAGAGCCTGGATTTAAAGGCGATACGGCGACCGGCGCTACCAAGCCGGCAACTGTGGAGACCGGAGCAGTTGTCTATGTCCCGCTGTTTGTAGAGACCGGTAATAAGATTAAGATTGATACCAGAAGCGGAGAGTATCTGTCGAGAGTATAAGTGGATAGAAGTAAGTAAATCAGAGCTGGCAGCAGATGCGGCTTATGGTTGCTGATAACGCTCATTGCAAAACTGCGGGGAGTTGTCTGTCAGGATCAGAAGCTGTATCCGCAGCCGGCTCTGATTTGCTGTAAAGAGAGGATTTGCATTTATGAAAAAATGTTTGTCTATATGCTGGCAGGCAGTGAGTCTTCCCTGTGCGCTGAATCTTGTTTTGCTCTTGAACAGGCTGCATGTGCAAGGAAAAGCCCCGCTGTTTTTGTCAGTCATTCTGTCGATTGTACTGACCGTAAATTTTGCATGTCTGGTTTTGCTGCCTGAAAAAGATCATATAAAGACCAGCTTTCGGGCAAGAATGATGGTCGGCGGAGGGAGACTGATCTATTGCGGACTGTATACAATGATCGTTCAGACCGTTTTGTTTGTTTTCTTTTATGCAGGGGATCATTTTTCGCCGGTTCCGGGAACCGCAGTTCTGGCTGTCAATGCGGTTCTGGCCTGCGCCGGATGCTTTTTGCTTTTGGCGGCCGGAGTCGTGCGGATCATATGTACTTCCAGGCGTCTTGGCATCGTGCGCCGTCTGGTCATGCTTCTGACTATGTGGATACCGCCGGTAAATATAATAGTTCTTCTTTATGCCTGCCGCCTGGTCTATGAAGAGTATGATTTTGAGCGGGAAAGGACATTGCTGAAGGAACTGCGTGTGGATTCTGAGCTGTGCAGAACCAGATATCCTCTGGTACTGGTTCATGGGATAGGTTTTCGGGATCTCCGGTATTTTAATTACTGGGGGCGGATTCCAAGAGAGCTGAAAAGAAACGGCGCATCGATATATTATGGCAATCAGGAGGCGTTTGGGACTGTTACATACAATGCGGAAGATATTAAAAAACGTATTTTTCAGGTTCTTGATGAAACCGGATGTGAAAAAGTGAATATCATTGCTCATTCGAAAGGCGGTCTGGATGCCAGATATGCGATTGCAAAACTGGGTATGGCCCCTTATGTTGCATCCCTTACAACGATGAATACACCGCACCGGGGGTGCAGATTTGTGGATTATGCCTGTCTTTTGCCAGATGGACTGTATCGGTTTGTGGCAGGCTGTTTTGACCGCACTTTTCGAAAGTTTGGTGACAGAAATCCGGACTTTTATACGTCCACTCATCAGTTTTCCACAAAGGAAAGCGAATATTTTAATCTGGAGGTGCCGGATTCTTTGCAGGTGTTTTACCAGAGTTATGCTTCAAAAATGAAGTATCCATGGAGTCATCTGCTTCTTGGCATTCCGTATTGTATGATCAGGCCGCTGGAAGGGGATAATGATGGACTGGTCAGTGTAGAATCCGCTAAATGGGGAGAATTTAAAGGCGTATTTTCCAATACCCGTACCAGAGGAATCTCACATGGCGATATCATAGACCTGAAACGTGAAGATTATAAAGGGTTTGATGTAATCGAAACTTATGTTCAGATTGTAAAGGAGCTGAAAGAAAAAGGATTTTAAATTTTCATATTGTCAAAGCAGAGAATATCGGTTAGAATAGATGCAGATATAAAGCATTCCTGTGCACTTCGCACATTCTTTCCCGTTGAAGAATACAGAAACAGAAAGGAATTAGATGACATATGAATATTTTGTAATGCGTCTGGAACAAAAGATCATGGAAGGACTGAGAAAGGGTGAACTGGTAAAACGAGTCCGGGTACTGAAAAATAACGGCGTGGAGCTGGATGGTTTTTCTTATTATATAGAAGGACACAGGGAACGGCCGACGGTCTATGTCAACCATTATTATCATGAAAGCCTGTCGGAAGATGCACTCGGAGAGATTGCAGATATGGTATTGAACACACAGAGAGAGTGCAATCTTCTGCCAAAACAGGGCATAGAACAGATGATGGACTTTAAGAAGATGAGAAAAAGAGTACATTGCCGTCTGATCTCCCGTGAAAAAAACAGAGAACTGCTGACAGATGTGCCCTGGCTGCCCTGGCTTGATTTGGCTCTTGTATTCTATCTGTGTGTTCCGGAACAGGTAGTAGAAGATGCGACAGCATTGATCTATACAAGTCATATGGATTGCTGGGGTGTGACTTTGGAAGAAATCTTTCGCGCTGCTGCTGAAAATACAACAGGTGTCCGCATCTATATAGAACCTATGGAGACTTTTCTTGGAGACAGGGGCTTCAAACCGCTGAGCAGCGGAATGTACATTCTGAGCAATGAAAGAAAAATGTTTGGCGCCGGAGTAATTATTGATCCCAGAGTCCAGCAGATGTGTCTGGAACGGCTTGGAGAAAGTTTTTATATTCTTCCAAGCAGTATTCATGAGCTGATTTTGCTTCCGGAAAGTCTGGCAACAACGCGCGAGGAGCTGGATCAGCTGATACAGGAAGTGAATGAAGCCTGCGTGAGTCAGGAAGAATATTTGAGCGACCATGCATATTATTATTCTGCTGAAAAAAGAATGATAGAATAGCGCCTGTACTTCTGCAGATGTCTGACTGTCCGCCCGTTCTCTGACAGGCGCTTTCTGAATCTCTGTCTGCAGGGATGACGGTCTGCGGTTCGCGGCGGGCGGGAGGTCTGAAAAATATGTTACAGATTTATTACAAAAAAAGGTTGCGTTATTTATAAAATTGGTGTATGATAGTCAAGGTAGTAAGCCAAGCACCTGTAGCTCAGCTGGATAGAGCACGGGCCTCCGACGCCCGGTGTCGCAAGTTCGAATCTTGTCAGGTGCATTTTTTATATTCTAAAATCAACATTTAAGGAGGACATATGAACAAAGAAAATACAAATACATGGAAAGACCTTTTGACCAATTATAAATTATATCTTGCGATTAATGTCGTTTTACTGATTATTATTTTTGTTTTGCTTAAAGGCAATAACAGTACGGAACCGGAGCCGGAAGCGCCGCAGGAACCGCCTGCACAGGAGACGGAAGTAGAAAGTAAAGAGCCGGAAGAAGAGTCGGAGCCGGAGAATAATCTGGAAGAAAACAGTCATGCATCCATTGATCGTCTGGTTGGAAAATATTGTGAGTATATTGCCAGCGGTGACGTGGAGGGACTGGAAGAGATTGTAGATGTCCTGACAGATGAGGAAAAAGAGAGTATTAAAAACAGAGCGGCGTTTATTGAATCTTTTGATAACGTAACCTGTTATACAAAAAATGGCCCTGTAGAGGATTCATATATCGTTTTTGTATGTTATGATATGAAGCTGATCAACATTGAAACCAGTGCGCCGGATATTATCTGTCTGTATGTGGGACCGAATGGAGAAGACGGTCGCCGGATACATTACGGTTCGATTGACGAAAGCATGCGGGAATATGTAGCTGAGCTTGAACAGGATCCGGAAGTACAGGCATTATATGACGATGTAAGCACGCGCTATCAGGCAGCGCAGGAAAGTGATGAGACTCTGGCGGAATTCATACAGAAAATCAGCGGTCAGGTAGCGGAAGAAGAGCCGGAACCAGAGGCTGAGCCGGAAGAGGAAGGAGAGGAATCTCAGGAATCGGCACCGGAAGAAGAGGAGCCGCAGGAGGAAGAACCGGAAGCAGAAGAAGAGTCTTCGTCAGGTGAGTCTACGGCGCAGAACCGCGAGACGCGCGTAAACGATACGGTGAATATTCGTTCCGGGCAGTCTACAGAATCTGATAGAGTGGCGCTGGCATATCAGGGAGATGCGATTACACAGGTCGAGTCTTATGAGAATGGCTGGAGCAAAGTGGAATACAAAGGTCTGTCCGGTTATGTGATGACAGAATATCTCGAATAATATTAAAAAAACTCCATACCCTAGTAGCGATCTACTAGGGAAAGGAGTTTTTTTATGATGACAGAAGCAGACAGAGCGGTTCTGGACGAAAGCTATCGGAATACCAGAATGGGACGAGAGGCAATCAATGTGATCATTGGGAAAGTGGAGGATGATGATCTGGCGCTGGATCTGAATCGACAAGCATGCAAATTTATTCAGCTGGAAGAAAAGCTGCAGAAGGAATACCGCAAGGCAAAAGAAACACCGCCGGAGGACAGCATTATGAATCGTACAAGACTATGGGGCGGAATACAGATGAATACGCTTTTGAATGCCAGTACGGAACATCTTGCAGATATGATGATCCAGGGAAATACAAAGGGAATTACAGAGTTGATGAAAACCGTGAAAAAAAACAAGTCAGTACAGAAGGAATATTATGAGATGGCGCAGGAGCTGATGGATTTTGAAGAAAAAAATATTGAGAAGCTGAAAGCATATTTAAGATAGACTGGTATTTTACACGGTGATCTGGTAAGATAGTGATTGCGGGATTTCCCGCGATCACAGAGGGAGAAAGTTACATAATGGTACGTCTGAATAAATATATGAGTGAGGCAGGAATCTGTTCCAGAAGAGAAGCAGACCGTCTGATCGAATCAGGGAGAGTGACGGTAGATGGTGTACCGGCGCATCCCGGAATGCAGATTCTTGACGGGCAGATGGTTTTTCTGGACGGAAAGGCCGTATTGCGGGACGAAAAAGAACAGACCATACTTCTGGCTGTCAATAAACCAAGAGGGATTGTATGCACAGAGGTAAGCCAGGGAAACGATACCAATATCATTGAGTACCTGAATTATCCCCGACGCATTACGTATGCGGGAAGACTGGACAAAGAATCGGAAGGGCTTCTTTTGATGACCAATCGTGGAGATATCATCAATAAAATGATGAAAGGTTCTCATGGTCACGAGAAAGAGTATGAGGTGGTGACCGACCGGACGTTTAGCGATCGTTTTTTAGAAGACCTGGCTGCGGGAGTTTATCTGCATGAACTGGGGGTGACGACCAGGCCCTGCAGGACAGAACGTCTGGGAAAGCGGAAATTCAGGATTGTTCTGACGCAGGGATTAAACCGGCAGATCCGCAGAATGTGCAAAGAACTTGGGTTCCATGTGCAGGAGATAAAAAGAGTACGGATTATGAACATCAGGCTGGGACATTTGAAAACAGGTTCCTGGAGAAATGTCACGGAAGAAGAACTGTCGGAGCTTTTGCGGCTTCTTGAAGAGGAGAAGCCTGCAGATATGGAAAATTAATCAAAAAAGGATCAGTGATGAAGCAGATGAGACGCATGAAAGAGTTGACAGAAAAGCTCAAAGAAGCATCAAAAGCGTATTACCAGGAAGACAGAGAGATCATGAGCAATCTGGAATACGACAGGCTTTATGATGAACTGGAGGCACTGGAGAAGGAAACAGGAATTGTCCTGGCCGGCAGTCCTACCATTACCGTAGGTTATGAAGCGGTGGACGAGCTTCCCAAAGAGCGGCATGAGACGCCGATGCTTTCTCTGGATAAGACAAAAGACACAGAGGAATTTGCAAAGTTTGCCGGAGAGCATGAGGTTTTGATTTCCTGGAAGCTGGATGGTCTGACGATCGTATTGACCTATGAGGACGGTGAACTTTCAAAAGCAGTTACCCGTGGAAACGGCGAAGTGGGTGAAGTGATCACCAATAATGCCAGGGTATTCTGTAATGTGCCGCTGTCAATCCCATATAAAGGAGAATTAATTCTGCGGGGGGAAGCGGTAATTCGCTATTCGGATTTTGAGAAAATCAATGCCGAAATTGCGGAAGAGTCGGCAAAGTATAAGAATCCCCGCAATCTGTGCAGTGGTTCCGTCCGTCAGCTGAACAATGAAATCACGGCAAGAAGGAACGTGTATTTTTACGCCTTTTCCCTGGTGCGTGCTGCGGGAGTAGACTTTGGAAATTCCAGGGACCGGCAGTTTCAGTGGTTAAAGAGTCAGGGTTTTGATGTAGTGGAATACAAGAAGGTGACAGGCGTTCAGGTTCCCGAGGCGGTGAAGGAATTCTCAGATGCAGCAGCAGACAGCGATCTGCCGTCGGACGGTCTGGTCAGTACTTACGATGATATTGCATATGGGCAGTCTCTTGGAAGGACGGCGAAATTTCCAAGAGATTCGTATGCGTTTAAATGGCAGGATGAGCTTCGGGAAACCTCTTTAAAAGAAATCGAATGGAGTCCCTCAAGAACAGGCCTTATTAATCCGGTGGCAATTTTTGAGCCGGTAGAACTGGAAGGTACTACAGTCAGCCGCGCTTCCGTCCATAATGTCAGCATTTTGAAGGCTCTGAAGCTTGGAATCGGGGATACGATTACGGTCTATAAAGCTAATATGATCATACCACAGATTGCGGAAAACCTGACAGGAAGCGGGACGGTACAGATTCCGGACAGGTGCCCGGTATGCAGCGGACCAACCAGCATCCGAAAAGTGAATGAGGTGGAATCTCTTTACTGTGCCAATCCGGACTGCCAGGCGAAAAAGCTGAAGGCATTTACACTGTTTGTAAGCAGAGATGCCATGAATATTGACGGTCTGTCAGAAATGACGCTGGAAAAATTTATTGGTTCAGGATATGTGCGTGAGTATGCGGATCTATTTCATCTGGATCGCTATCGGAATGAGATTGTGGAGATGGAAGGATTTGGAAAGAGATCTTATCAGAAACTGGCAGAAAGTCTGGAAAAAGCGCGTCATACGACGCTGCCAAGACTGGTGTACAGCCTTGGAATTCCCAATATAGGAGTCGCCAACGCCAAAGTACTCTGCAGAGAGTATGGATATGATCTGGCACGGCTGCGTGCGGCGGGAGCAGAAGAATTAAGCGAGATTCCAGGAGTGGGCGGCGTAATCGGTGCCAGCGTAGAAGAATACTTCGCTGATACAGAACATAACCGCTGGCTGGATGAGCTTTTGAAAGAACTGGATATTCAGACGGAAATGGCAGATGAAACAGAACTTACACTGTCCGGAAAAACGTTTGTCATTACCGGCAGCCTTCAGCAGTTTGAAAACAGAAATGAACTCAAAAATCTGATAGAATCCAGGGGGGGAAAAGTAACAGGGAGTGTCACATCAAAGACGGACTGCCTGATCAACAATGATACTATGTCTGTTTCCTCCAAAAACAAGAAGGCAAAAGAACTGGGAGTGGAGATTATTTCCGAGCAGGATTTTCTGGATCGTTTTATAAAAAATGATCATGCTTGAAAGCCACGTGGGCATTATTGAATAAATTGCGTACATTTGACAGAAAATTATCCCAGTAAAAGTGGGGGATAAAAGATTACGAAAGTACTTTTATACAATCAGGAGGATAAAGTGTATGGAATGGGATATGTTAGAGAAACTGTTTCCTAAAATATTAAGCGGAGGAATGTCGATCATATGGTCGCTTGCCTGTCTGTTTATCGGAGTGAAAGTGATTAACTTTCTCAGAAAACTGCTACGAGGTGCTCTTGAGCGTTCGAATGTGGATACAGGAGTAGCGCAGTTTCTGGATGCACTGGTGAAATTTACCGCTTATGCAGTACTGATTCTGGCGCTGCTGGCCAGATTCGGTATACAGACGACGTCTTTCATCACACTGCTTGGATCGGCCGGAGTAGCGATCGGTCTGTCTTTGCAGGGGAGCCTTGCTAATTTTGCAGGTGGTATTTTAATCCTGGTATTAAAACCATTTGTTGTAGGAGATTACATCAGCGCCTGCGGGTGCGAGGGAACGGTGACAGAGATTTCTCTTTTTTCCACCACGCTGCATTCGGCAGATAACCGCAACGTCGTCATTCCAAACGGAACGCTTTCCAACAGCAATATTATTGATTACTCGGCGAACGAGACGCGCAGAGTGGATATGAGCGTCGATGTGGCGTATAATTCAGATCTGAAGCATGCAAGACGCGTGATTGAAGAAATATTGGACAAGGATGAAAAAATATTAAAAGAACCGTCTTATGTAGTCGCTGTTGATCAACTCGGCGACAGCGGGATCACAATATTGATTCGTCCCTGGGTGAAGACGGAAGATTACTGGGAGGTGAAATGGCGGACGCTGGAACAGGTTCATAACCGCCTGAATGAAGAAAATATTGATATTCCGTTCCCGCAGATGACCATACATATGGAAAACTGATCGCTACACGGGTATCAGATAAAAGAGGTTGCCGCAGAATGCACATGTTCCTGTTCTGCGGCAGCCTCTTTGCTGTATAATCCTGTTTAATTCACATGGATCAGTTCATATTCGTCGGTTCCAATACCGATCTTTTTTGCATGTTCAATGCAGCATTTCCAGTTTGTATCCGGGAAAACGGAAGTAAAATGATCATCTATGTAAGGACGACCGGAATCTTCAAGGGCACTGCCTTTGATCGGTTCCTGGGAGTTGACGGCATGAATACATGCCATATCCAGCGCAACCGGATCGAAAGATGCGAACATACCTACATCCGGTACGATAGGCAGGTCATTTTCTGCATGGCAGTCGCAGTAAGGAGAAACATCTATTACAAAGCTGATATGGAAATGAGGTCTTCCGTCCAGTACGGCTTTGCTGTATTCTGCAATTTTGTAGTTCAGCACTTCGTTCGCTTCATCCTGCGCAGGACTGACCGCATCTTTTGGACAGGCACCGATACAGCGTCCGCAGCCGACGCATTTATTCAAATCAATAGCGGCTTTTTTGTCGGTGATAGAGGGCGCATCATGCGCACAGATTTTGATACACTGTCCGCAGCCGACACACAGCTCCTGATTTACATAAGGCTTGCCTGCGGAATGCATTTCCATTTTGCCTGCACGGGAGCCGCAGCCCATACCGATGTTTTTCAGAGCTCCGCCGTAGCCGGCAGCTTCGTGGCCTTTGAAATGATTCATAGAAATAAAAACATCTGCATCCATGATGGCCTGCCCGATTTTTGCTTCTTTTACATATTCGCCGCCATTTACCGGAATATAGACGTCGTCGGTTCCCTTCAGTCCATCGGCAATCAGCACATGGCAGCCGGTGTTGTACGGATTGAATCCGTTCTGGTAAGCGCTCTCGATGTGATCGAGGGCATTTTTACGTCCGCCTACATACAGTGTATTGCAGTCTGTCAGGAATGGCTTTCCGCCCAGATATTTGATCATATCCACAACTGTGCGTGCGTAGTTCGGACGAAGATAGGCCAGATTGCCCGGTTCGCCGAAATGTATTTTTATCGCAACGTATTTGTCTTCCAGATCCATGGTTGGAAGTCCGGCTTTTCGGAGAAGACGCTCCAGTTTTGTCTGCAGGGTATCGCCGAGTTTGACTCGGAGATTTGTGTAATATACTTTTGATTTTTCCATCAGATAACCTCCTGATTACGTAGTTTTGTGCTCCCCTGTTCACGGAACGGAGGATGTGATCACTGGATAAGGGTGACTGTTCGTGCCTTTTCCAAGTAATGGTATGATGACAGTATAAAGGGTTGTACAGAAACTGTCAAATATATTTCTGCTTGTCGTTTGGCAGTATTTTATACAGCATTTTTCCGGAGAAAAAGTTGTCATAAATCATACAAAGGGTTAGACGTCAGGGGATAAAAATATCCCCCTACCCGGCTTGTGCAGGGTTTGAGCGGATATTATAATTTATAATATAGAATTTTGAGGAATGAGGATAAACGGATGTTGCTATCGCAGATTGAAAGCTACTGGACAAAAAGAGCTCAGGGATATTCAGAGGTCAACCGTCATGAACTTGCTACAGGACAGGATCAGATCTGGTTTCAGGAGATCAGAAAACATCTGCCAAAGGAAAAGAATCTGAAGATTCTGGATGTAGGGACAGGCCCGGGCTTTTTTGCAATTCTGCTGGCCGAACAGGGTTATGACGTGACGGCGGTAGATTATACAGAGGCCATGCTCAGTCAGGCAAAATATAATGCGGGAACTCTGGCAGAATGGATCCATTTTCAACGAATGGACGCACAAAAGCTGGAATTTGCGGATGAGACGTTTGATGTGGTAATTTCGCGCAATCTGACCTGGAATCTGGAAGAGCCGGAAAAGGCATATGCAGAATGGCTGCGGGTATTGAAAGAAGGGGGAAAGCTTCTGAACTTCGATGCGAACTGGTACCATCATCTGTTTGATGAAGGGAAACGCAGAGCCTATGAACAGGATCGGGAAAAGGTGGAGACTCTGCAGATGGAAGACCATTATACGTGTACCGATATTGACGCCATGGAAGAGATTGCCAGACAGGTTCCCATGAGTCAGATGATGCGTCCGGCCTGGGATATTCAGACGCTGAAAAGCTGTGCAGGAGAACAGGTTGAGGCGGATGAAAGCGTGTGGGAGCGCGTCTGGGATCTGACGGAAAAGGTAAATTATGCGTCGACTCCGCTGTTTCTGGTCAGCGCGGTAAAAGGGCGGTCAGCAGGCAGCCGGGCAGCCAGAACAGCCTGACGGAGAACGGTTATGATTGAGACAAAACAGCTTCAATATCTGATTGTGTGCGCGGATCTTCAGTCTTTTAGCAAGGCGGCGGACGTTTTATATACCTCGCAGCCGAATGTCAGTAAAGTCATACAGTCTCTGGAGCGGGAACTTGGTTTTTCTCTTTTTGAACGTAAAAACCGGGGAATCAGGCTGACAAAGAGAGGGAAGCATGTGTATGAATATGCATGCAGGACGATAGAAAACGTCAATCAGCTGGCGGCATTTGCCAGGACGGATGGTAAAGAGGAACTTTTAATCGCCTGCAATCCAAGTTCATGGATGGCAGCGTGTTTTACCGCATTTTATAAGGAGTATCAGAATCGTAACATCAGTTATCATATCATGACTGCCAGTACGGAAGATGTGATCAGGCGATGCGCCGACGGACTTTCCGATGTGGGATTTATCCATCTGATGGAAACGCAGATGCTGTCCTTTCTGTATAAGCTGGAGCGAAAACGTCTGAAATTCACGGAATTGAAGCGGGTCAGGGCCATGCTTTATTTTGGCAGGCACAATCCTATGGGCAGAAAAATGTCTGTAGAAGAGATTCCTATGGAAAAGGTGCATCTGGTACAATGCTATGAGGATGAATTTACACTGGATCACTCCTGGGATATTTTCCGGCAGGGCCAGGGAGAGATCGTGGACGCACAGGTGGATGTGGTTACAAACAGCGATTATGTGATGAATGAGCTGCTTCGGAATACAAATCTTGGGAATATCAGCGGTGCCTATCTGGGACCGGAAGAAGAATCTCAGGGATATCCGGGATTTTCACTTTACGGTGGCGAGGAACCGGTCATCTTTGGATATCTTACGAAAAAGGAAGAGAATCCAGGGGAACTGGCAGAGGAGTTTATAGCGTTTGTGAGAAGACGGCTGGAGCAGAAAAAATAAAAACAAAACCGGGAGGAAGAAATTATATGGAGAGCATACTGGAAGCTGCCGGATTGCCGGCTACGTCAAAGGAGCAGCCGGGAAAAGTACTGGACGGATTAAAGTCTTATTGGGGTGTACGTTCTACCAGCTATTCCAGGCAGAATATTGAGGAACTGAACAACTGGAAAAAGGATGTGTGGAGAGAACTGATTCTTCAGTACGCTCCTCAGAAGGAATATCTGCGTGTTCTTGATGTGGGAACCGGCCCTGGATTCTTCGCGATCAATCTGGCTCTGGCCGGATGCCGGACAAGTGCGGTTGATGTGACGGAGGAAATGCTGGAACATGCAAAGGAGAATGCGAATGCTTATGGAGCAGAGGCGGAATTTCTTTTGTATGACGGGGAACATCTGCCATTTGCAGATGGAAGTTTTGATCTGGTGGTTTCCCGGAATGTATTGTGGAATATGGAGAAGCCGGCAGGAGCGCTTGCGGAATGGAGGCGTGTTTTAACCTCCGGTGGCCGCATGGTTTATTTTGACGCCAACTGGTATCTGTATTTGTTTGATGCGGAGCAAAAGGCGCGTCATGACGCCGCTCATGAAAACTACCGCCGGCGTTATCCGGATGCCGTGCATGACAAGATCGGCAGCGAACGGGCCCGGTTTCTGGAAAATATCGCCCGGACTCTTCCACTGTCAAAAGAACAGCGGCCGCAATGGGATGAAGACAGATTAAGAGAAATGGGAATGGAAGTTGTGAAGGTACTGCAGAATGCAGGGGATCTGGTGTGGGATGAGGAAGAAAAAACTCATGAAGCGGCGACGCCGTTATTTATGATCTGTGCAGAAAAAAGATAGAGCTTTGAATCACGCCACAGTTTGCCGGCAGGAATATAAGGAAACAGAAGCTATACCCTTACTATAACAAAACGGAATAGAACCATAACAAACCGGAATGATCAGTATCCCCCCTGCGGGCTTGTAGGTTGTTCCGGTTTTTATATAATGAAAGATGGAAATTTTAACAGGACAAAGGTGAAGACAGATGAAAAGATA
Organism: uncultured Lachnospiraceae bacterium; assembly: GCA_951802115.1. GTDB lineage: Bacteria > Bacillota > Clostridia > Lachnospirales > Lachnospiraceae > Hominiventricola. The sequence goes on from CATOPL010000003.1 coordinate 16,110, forward strand.
TATCATGAAGAGGCTTCTTCAGCTGATTCCGATTCTGCTTGGGATCACTCTGCTATCTTTCCTGCTTATGAACACAGGAACTGCGGATGCCGTTGATGTGATGGAGAGCAATACCGGAGGCGTCATGTCGGAGGCGGAAAAAGATGCTCTTCGTGCAGAGCTGGGGCTTGACAGACCCCTGACAGAACGGTATGCGGTCTGGCTCGGACGGACTGTACGGGGCGACATGGGAGAGTCTTTTGTATCCGGACAGCCGGTATTCGCAGTTTTTATATCCAAACTTCCGGCAACCATTGCTTTGACGGTCAGTTCAATTTTTTTGACAATTTTTCTTTCAGTTCCGCTGGGGATTATTTCGGCTGTGAAACAGAATAAGATTACGGATTACGTCATCCGGTTCTTAAGCTTTATCGGAAATTCACTGCCGAATTTTTTTGCATCGCTGCTTCTGATTTATATTTTTTCTCTGAAACTGAACCTGCTTCCGGTTATGGGCAATCAAACAGACTGGAAGAGTATCATTCTGCCGACTTTGACGCTGACGCTGTCTATGGCATCCAAGTACACCAGGCAGGTGAGGGCCACCGTGCTGGAAGAACTGAATAAAGATTACGTACAGGGCGCCAGGGCAAGGGGAATCCGTGAAAAACGGATTCTGTACTGCAGCGTGCTTCGTACCTCCATGTTAACGACAGTGACTCTCCTGGCGTTGTCTGTCGGGTCTTTACTGGGCGGTACGGCGATCGTAGAATCAATTTTTATGTGGGACGGCGTAGGCAGGATGGCGGTGGATGCCGTTGCCATGCGGGATTATCCGGTAATTCAGGTATACGTCATCTGGATGGCGGTAATCTATGTGTGCATAAACCTTTTTACAGACATTGTCTATCGTTATCTGGATCCGAGAATTCGGCTGGGACAGGAGGACAGGCGGTCATGAAGGAAAAATGGGGAGCCGGAATGCGCACAAGGAAAAAAGTAAAAAATTATATGGCACTGAAACTGATTATCTTTGGAACTCTGGCGGCGGCAGTGATATTAATGGCAGTATTTGCTCCATATCTTACCCCTTTTGATCCGTATGAACAGGATCTGGGAAACGCGCTGCTGCCGCCGGGGAGAGTTCATTTTCTGGGAACGGACCGTTATGGGAGAGACATGCTTTCCCGTGTAATTATGGGATCTCAAACCACAATTTTTTCCGCTCTTTTTCTGGTGTCAGTCGTAACAGTGATAGGAAGTGTGCTGGGGATCATCTGCGGTTATTGCGGAGGAAGAGGGGATTCGTTTCTTATGCGGCTGTCCGATATCTTTCTGGCATTTCCAGGTATGGTGTTTGCGATTGCGGCGGCCAGTGTCATGAACGGCGGTATTTGGAATGCAGTGGCGGCTCTGGCATGTATTTCCTGGCCTAAATATGCCAGAATCGCCAGAAGCCAGGTGATGTCAGTTAAAAATCAGCCTTATATAGCAGCGGCCAGATTGTCCGGGTCCGGGTTCTGGAAAATAATCGGGAAGCATGTTGTGCCAAATATTGCGGGCCCGGTTGTTGTGACGGCGGTGCTGGATATCGGAACCATGATGATGGAGATTGCCGGACTGTCCTTTCTGGGACTGGGAGCGACGCCGCCCACGGCAGAGTGGGGTTCCATGATGAGCAACGGAAGAAGTATGCTGCAGACATCGCCGTGGGTGATTCTGGCGCCGGGTGCGGCCATTTTTTTGACGGTTATGATATTTAATCTTATGGGGGATACAGTGCGCGATTTCCTGGACCCCAGACAGAGAAAGAGGTGATCACAGGATGTCGTTGCTGGATGTACAGCATGTGGAAGTGAGCTATAACGACCGGCCAGTCGTACATGATGTGTCTTTTCATTTGGAACCGGGTGAAATTCTGGGGATTGTCGGAGAGTCCGGAAGCGGTAAGAGTACGATGCTCAGGGCAGCGATGGGGCTTTTGGGAAACAGCGGTGCTGTGACCAGGGGCAGCATTTATTATAAAGGACAGGAGATCACCGGCGCTGGAGCGGATGAGATTCGCAGGCTGAGAGGGCCGTCCATGGGAATGATCTTTCAGGATACAGGAGCGTCGCTTTGTCCTGTCCGCAGTATTGGGGATCAGCTCTGTGAGACGGTCCGTCAGCATGAGAAAGTAAGTCGGGAAGAAGTGAAAAACCGCGCGCTGGAGCTTTTTGGCAAAATGCGTCTGGAGGACGGGGACAGGATTCTGAACAGTTATCCTTTTGAATTGTCCGGAGGCATGAGCCAGAGGGTTGGAATTGTAATGTCCATGGTGTTAAAGCCGGATCTTTTATTTGCGGACGAACCAACCAGTGCGCTGGATGTGACCGTGCAGGCTCAGGTGGTGCGGGAGATGATGAAGATGCGGGAGCTCTACGGTACGGGTATTGTCATCGTCACTCACAACATCGGCATTGTGGAATATATGGCGGACAAGATTGCGGTTATGTATCAGGGAAGGATTCTGGAATACGGTAAGACAGAGGAAATCATCCGTCATCCCCAAGAAAAATATACGAAAAAGCTGCTTGATTCGGTACTTCGGATCAACAGAGGGTGAAAACATGCAGAAATTGCTGGAAGTAAAAGAACTGAAAAAGACATTCTATAAAAATAAAATTCCCTTAGTGGCAGTAAATCATGTCAGCTTTGATCTGATCCGGGGAGAATGCCTGGGACTGGTGGGAGAAAGCGGCTGTGGAAAGAGTACGATTGCAAAGATTATCACCCATCTGACGGTACCGGATACGGGAAGCGTTTTCCTGGACGGAGAAGAAACTCTGTTTTGGAAAGGAAAAGAGGAACGAAAGCTGTACCGGAACATTCAGATGGTGTTCCAGCATCCTAAGGATTCTTTTGACCCAAGATGTTCTCTCGGGGATGGGGTGATGGAGAGTATGAGAAATTATGGAATGTCAAAAGCACAGGCGAGAGAACGGATGTATGAGCTTCTCGATATGGCGGAGCTTGAAAGAAAATATGCATGCTGTTATCCGCATGAGGTCAGCGGCGGCCAGTGCCAGCGGGCGGCGATTGCCAGAGCGCTGGCGCCATCCCCCAAACTGATCATCTGTGACGAGGCAACCAGCGCGCTGGATGTGACTGTGCAGGCACAGATTGTAGCTCTTCTTAAGAAACTTCAGAGAGAACAGGGACTTTCTCTTTTGCTGATCAGTCATGACCTGGCGCTGGTGCAGGCAATTTGTGACCGGATACTGGTTATGTATCAGGGAGACATTGTAGAACAGGGAACTCCGGATGAGGTAATCATGCATCCCAAAGAGGAATATACAAAAATTCTGGTGGAATCTGTTTTTTAAATGACGAATCATAACAAATGATAATCATCAGGTGCGTAAGAAAGGTAGGTACAAGGATGAAAAGAAGAAGTTTTAACAAGAAAATCTTGGTGCTGCTGTTTGCGGCAGCAGGTCTTCTGGCTGGCTGCGGCAAAGGTTCCGCGTCTGTACCTGATATAAATGCAGAGGAAAATGGACAGGCGGAAAGCAGAGAGGGTGAGAAAGTGTTCTGTTATGGAGACACTACTTTTAATTCGGAAAATGATGAGCCTGACGTAAATCCGCATAACGGTTATGCCGGATGGGCATGTATTCGTTATGGAATCGGGGAGACACTGTTTAAATATTCGGATACCATGGAAGCAGAGCCGTGGCTGGCGACAGAATATACAAATGTAGATGAGAATACATGGGAAATCACGCTGAGGGAGGGCGTGACTTTTACAAGTGGACGTGCCATGGATGCGCAGGCGGTGAAAGAGTGCCTGGATCATCTGATTGAGGTGCATGAACGTGCGGCAGGCGATTTGAAAATTAAGGAGATATCCGCGGACGGACAGAAGCTGACAATTAAAACGAAGGTTCCGGTTCCGGCTCTGATTAACTATCTGGCGGAGCCTTACGGCTGTATCATTGATATGGAAGAAGGAATCTCAGATGACGGCAATGTATCCGGGACCGGTCCGTATCGTGCAACTGTGGTCGAAACAGACACAGGTCTGACATTGGTGAAAAATGAAAATTACTGGGATGGCGTCCCGCATTTGGATACGATTTATGTACGGACAATTTCTGACGGTGACACGATGACGATGGCTATGCAGTCCGGAGAACTGGACGGTGCGTACGGCCTGCCATACGCAAGTCTGCCGTTGTTTGAGAATGCCCCATACAGTATTTCTTCCTGCGAAACATCCCGTTCTTTTTTTGGAACTATGAATTATGAGACGGAGGCGCTTAAAGACGCCAATGTACGTAAGGCCATTGCAGCCGCGATTGATAAAGAAGGTTTTACCAGAGTCCTTATGAATGGAAACGGCAGTCCGGCGGTGGGGCCGTTTCCGGAAAGTTTTACTTTTGGAGACAGTACAGTAACAACAGAGACTTTTGATCCGGAAGCGTCAAAAGCGCTTCTGGCAGAGTCCGGATGGATCGATACGGATGGAGATGGTTATGTAGACAAGAACGGGCAGAAGCTGACGCTTCGCTGGCTGACATATCCGAGTCGCCAGGAGCTTCCTCTTCTGGCAGAAAGCGTGCAGGCGACTATGAAGGACATCGGGATTGATCTTCAGGTAAACTGTACAGCAAATCATCTGGACTTTATCGATAGCGGGGACTGGGATATTTACGCCAGTGCATTTGTGACTGCGCCCACCGGAGATCCGGAGTTCTTTTTTACAACGCACTGTCTGGATGATTCTTCCAAAAACCGCGGTAACTATCACAGTGATGAACTGGAAGCTCTGGAGGAGAAGATGAGCAGAACCTTTGACGCTGACGCACGCGCGAAGCTGGCGACAGAGATGACGCAGGTGATCCTTAATGACAACGGTTTTGTTTTCGCTTCTCATTTGAGAATGTCGATTGTTTCCGGCGAAGGCGTAACCGGACTTACAGCGCACCCATGCGATTACTATGAGATTACGGTGGATCTGGATAAGAACTGAGCGTATTTCAAATTGTCATATAAAGATAATATTTTGGAATAAATGAATATCCCCCCGTCCGGCTTATATCTGCCAGCAGAATCTGTTAGAATCATTTCCATAACCAGACAGGGAAAGGGGAATGAAATGAGAACACGTATGCGAAATATTTTATTGGCGGCAGTTTTGACAATACCGTTGTCAGCCGGCTGCGGAAACCGGGAGGTACAGACAGAAGAGCCGGGTACAAAGGAATCTGTACAGCCCGAGGATTCTGTGATCGTAGCTATGGGGACTACTTCGGAGCCGGAATCCGGTTTTGATCCGGCATACGGCTGGGGCGCCGGGGAGCATGTGCATGAACCGTTGATTCAGAGCACGCTGACAGTGACGACAACAGATCTTACCATCGCTTATGATCTGGCGACGGATATGCAGGTCAGCGACGACGGCATGACCTGGACAGTTACAATTCGGGATGACGTAAAATTTACAGATGGGGAAGCGCTTACATCCGAAGATGTGGTATTTACTTATCATACAGTGAAGGAAAACAGTACGGTTAATGATTTTACCATGCTAAAGGAAGCTGTGGCTATAGATGAGAAGACGGTGGAATTTCGAATGGAGAAACCTTATTCAATCTGGCCGTATTCCATGGCGGTCGTGGGGATTGTGCCGGAGCATGCATATGGACCGGATTACGCGGAGAAGCCCATCGGTTCCGGGCGATATATTATGAAACAGTGGGACAAGGGTCAGCAGATTATTTTCGAGGCAAATCCGGACTATTATGGAGATGAGCCGAAGATGAAAAGAGTGACAGTTTTGTTTATGGACGAGGATGCAGCATATGCGGCGGCCATGGCAGGCCAGGTTGATCTGGCATATACGTCCGCCTCTTACTCTGATCAGACGATTGACGGATATCAGCTGCTGGCATATGAGACTGTGGACAACAGAGGCATTAACCTTCCGGCGGCGCCGGCATCCAGTGATTCAGACGGCAATCCGATTGGCAATGATCTGACGAACGATGTTCTGGTCAGAAGAGCAATTAACATCGGCATCGACAGGGAAGAGATGATCGCCAATGTGCTGAACGGATACGGAACGGCAGCCTACAGCGTATGCGACAAGATGCCGTGGTACAATGACGCGGCACAGGTTTCCTATGATCCGGAGGGTGCGGCGGCGCTTCTGGATGAAGCAGGCTGGAAGATGGGGCCGGCCGGGATCAGAGAGAGGGACGGCGTTCGTGCAGAACTGACGATTCTGTATTCGTCCGGTGATTCGGTCCGTCAGGCGCTGGCTGCAGATACACAGAATCAGTTAAAAGAGCTTGGCATTGATGCGGTTATAGAAGGGGTAGGCTGGGATACGGCTTATACAAGAGCTCTGAGTCAGCCGCTGATGTGGGGCTGGGGCGCTCATACACCGATGGAGCTGTATAATATTTATCATACGCTGGATGGAGGTACAGCAGAATATTCACCGTATTCCAATCCGGAAGTGGACAAATATATGGATGCGGCTTTGGCAGCGACAGATCTTCATACATCCTATGATCTGTGGAAAAAAGCACAGTGGGATGGTGAGACCGGTTTTATTCAGGATGGTGATATTCCATGGATCTGGCTGTGTAATATTGACCATCTGTACTGGGCGAATGAGAATCTGAAGGTGGCGGATCAGAAGCTACATCCGCATGGACATGGATGGTCGATCGTGAATAATGTTGATCAGTGGGAGTGGAATTAAATCTGTGAAAGAACATTTGATATTTACCGGAAAAAAAGTTGTGAGAATGGCTCTGCTTTTGTTTTGTGTAAGTGCAGCGGCGTTTATACTGGTGTCGGTTTCTCCTGTTGATCCTCTGCAGGCGAATGTAGGACAGGCCGCGCTTGGATCCATGAGTCGGGAGCAGATTGAAAAACTGCAGGAGTATTGGGGCGCAGAGTCCCCTCCTGTGGAACGTTTCTTTAACTGGGCGAAAGATTTCTTCCGCGGAGACATGGGCATATCTCTTCTGTACCGTCAGCCGGTGTCCAAAGTGATTGGTGAGAAACTTCAGAATTCTCTCTGGCTGATGATGATTGCCTGGCTGAGTTCCGGACTTATGGGATTTCTTTTGGGTGTTCTGGCCGGTTTTCGGGAAGGCAGTATCCTGGATCGAATTATGAAAGGATATTCGCTGGTGATGGTCAGTACGCCTGCTTTTTGGCTGGCGCTCGTGCTTTTGATGGTATTTGCCGTGTGGCTGAAAGTACTGCCTGTCGGGCTGAGTGTTCCCATTGGCATGGAGGCTGGCAGCGTCACGGTTCTGGACCGGATTCGTCATGCTGTTCTTCCTGCGGTGACTTTGAGCATTACAGGGATTGCCAATATTACTCTGCATACGAGAGAGAAAATGATTGATATTATGGAGAGTGATTATGTGCTTTTTGCCAGAGCACGGGGAGAGAGTAACTGGAGCATCGTAAAGAATCATGCGCTGCGGAATGTGCTGCTTCCGGCAATTACGCTGCAGTTTGCGTCTGTCAGCGAGATATTCGGCGGTTCTGTTCTGGTGGAACAGATTTTTTCGTACCCGGGTCTTGGGCAGGCGGCAGTGACTGCAGGGATGGGAAGCGATGTTCCACTGCTTCTTGGCATCACGGTTGTCAGTGCTGCATTTGTATTCGGCGGTAACCTGATGGCGAATTTTCTGTACCGGGTCATTGATCCGAGGATCCGAAGAGGAGGCGCCTGGGGATGAAGCGTGTGAATGGAAGAATGGCTGCTGTACTCTGGCTTGGGATTGCGGTCGTATTTCTGACAGCTGTAACACTGTTTGGCTGGCGGGTGGCAGAAAGCGCTCTGATGACGGATTTTTCCAGAAAAAATCTGCCGCCGAACGGCGCGTATTTCTTCGGAACGGACTGGATGGGCAGAGATATGTTTGTGCGCACAGTAACCGGGCTGTCCATGAGTATCCGTATTGGTCTTTTGTCTGCAGGCGTCAGTTCGGTTCTGGCGTTGTTTCTTGGGATTCTGGCGGCAATCATGGGAAAGACAGTGGATTCTGTGATTACATGGATGATTGATCTGGTGATGGGAATACCTCATATCCTGCTTTTGATTCTGATCTCTTATGCATGCGGAAAAGGCTTCCGGGGCGTCGTCGTCGGTGTGGCACTGACGCACTGGACGTCACTTGCTCGCCTGATCCGGGGCGAGGTACTGCAGTTAAAGGAGGCTCTGTATGTCCGTACGGCACAAAAACTTGGAGTCAGCAGATGGGAAATTGCCTGGAAACATATGCTTCCGCATCTGTTTCCTCAGTTTCTGGTGGGGCTGATTCTGATGTTTCCACATGCAATTCTGCATGAAGCGAGTATTACGTTCCTTGGCTTTGGCTTGTCTCCGGAACAGCCGGCAATCGGTATTATACTGTCAGAAAGCATGAAATATCTGGCGATGGGACGTTGGTGGCTGGCGTTGTTTCCGGGTCTGTTTCTGGTGTTTACGGTGTCGCTTTTTGACATGGGGGGAGAGAGTTTGAGAAAGCTCTTGGCTCCGGGCAGCACACACAGATAGGGAGATACAGGCAATGGAAGAAAAAAAGATAATTCTCGATATCCGGAATTTTTCCGTATCCTTTCATCAGTATGAGAAAGGATTTCGAAAGACTGAGCTTGCGGTGATCCGCAATCTGGACGTAACCGTACATGAGGGAGAGATGGTAGCAGTCGTTGGTTCCAGCGGTTCCGGCAAGAGTCTTCTCGCACACGGTATTCTGGGGATTCTTCCGTATAATGCGGTTATGGGAGGGGAGCTGTGGTACGATGGCGAACTTCTGACAGAAGAACGAAAAAAGGCGCTTCGTGGCAATGAGATCGTTCTGGTTCCTCAGAGTCTGGCATTTCTGGACCCGCTTATGAAAATCGGTTCCCAGATCCGCAGAGGGAAAAAGGATCGGGAATCAAGAGAAAAACTGGACCGGATCTTTGCGGGTTATCATCTGAAAAAAGAAGTGCAGGAACTTTATCCATTTGAGCTGTCCGGAGGAATGAACCGACGGGTACTGGTATCTACAGCTCTGATGGGAAATCCGAGACTTGTGATCGCTGATGAGCCTACGCCGGGTCTGCACATGGATCTGGTGCGCAGGGTAATGAGTCATTTCCGGGAACTGGCGGACGAGGGCGCAGGGGTGCTGCTGATTACGCACGATCTGGAACAGGCGCTGGAGGTAGCAGACCGGGTGGTGGTGTTTTATGCGGGAACAACGGTGGAAGACGCGGCGGCTTCTGATTTTCAATCAGAGAAAACGCTTCGTCATCCTTACTCCAGAGCATTGTGGCGTGCGCTGCCCCAGAATGGATTTCAGTTTATTGAAGGAGTACAGCCTTATGTGAAAAATCTGCCGGTAGGATGTCCGTTCGGTCCCAGATGCCAATTTTATACAGAAGCATGTAAAGAGGAGATTCAAAGCCGGGAAGTGCAGGGCGGAAAAGTCCGCTGTACATTAGATCTCCATACAGGCAGGTGAAAAGGAGAAGAAAATGGTGTTGGAAGCAAAGAATATTTCTTTTCGCTATGGGAAAGAAACGAGTCGGATACTGAATGATTTCAGTTTTCAGATGGAGAGTCACGAGCGGGTAGGGATTGTCGCGTCCAGCGGCTTTGGAAAGACAACTCTTTGCAAGATCCTGTCCGGGTATGAAGAACCGGATCACGGAGAGGTCCTGCTGGACGGAAAAGCAGTATCTTCCTATAAAGGATACTGTCCGGTTCAGATGATCTGGCAGCACCCGGAACAAGTGGTAAATCCACGGCTGCGTATGCGTGAGGTGCTGAATGAAGGAGATGAAATTGAGGATCGGATCATACAGGGACTTGGAATTGAGGAAGACTGGAAAAATCGTTTTCCGGCGGAAATTTCCGGCGGAGAGATGCAGCGCTTCTGTATTGCCAGAGCGTTGGGAAGACGTACCCGGTTTCTTCTGGCAGACGAGATCAGTACAATGCTGGATCTGATTACTCAGAGTCAGATTTGGAACTTTCTGATAAAAGAGGTCGAGTGCAGAGAGATCGGACTTCTGGCGGTCAGCCATAGTCCGGCTCTCCTAGAACGGATCTGTACGCGAATCTGTCATCTGGAAAAGAGCTGCTGATTCTTCACTGCATCAGCAGCTTTCTGCAATATCATACAGGAGGCGTTCTGTTTTCTTCCAGCCAAGACAGGGATCCGTGATAGATTTCCCATAAATACGGTCATGAATTCCCTGACAGCCGTCTTCTATGTAACTTTCAATCATCAATCCCTTGACCAGACTGCGGATCTCTTTGCTGTAGCGGCGGCTGTGAAGAATTTCTTTTGAGATGCGGATCTGTTCCAGATACTGCTTGTTCGAATTGGAATGGTTTACATCTACAATACAGGCGGGATTCAAAAGCGCGGTCTGAGCATAAAGTTCACAGAGAAGACGAAGGTCCTCATAATGATAATTTGGAAGCACGGCGCCTCTTTTGTTCACGGCTCCGCGGAGAATCGTATGCGCCAGTGGATTTCCGGTAGTGTCAACATCCCAGCCCCGATAAATAAAGGAGTGTGCATGCTGTGCCGCCACGACGGAATTCAGCATGACGCTCATGTGTCCGCTGGTAGGATTCTTCATTCCGGCAGGTACATCAAAACCGCTGACTGTCATGCGGTGATGCTGGTCTTCTACTGAACGGGCGCCGACAGCGACGTAGGAGAGCAGATCTGTCAGATACCACCAGTTTTCAGGGTAAAGCATCTCGTCGGCGGCGGTCAGACCGGTTTCTTCGATGTTGCGGATATGCAGCTTGCGAATGGCAATCAGCCCTTCCAGCAGATCCGGTGCGGTTTCGGGATTTGGTTGATGAACCATGCCCTTATATCCCTCTCCGGTGGTACGGGGTTTATTGGTATAAATTCTTGGAATAATAATACATTTATCTTTGATTTTTTCCTGAACCGGCACCAGACGATGCAGATAGTCCATAACAGCCGTTTCATTGTCTGCGGAGCATGGTCCGACGATGATCAGAAAACGATCATCCTCTCCGGTGAATACTTTTTTGATTTCTTTGTCCCGCTGTGTTTTTTGTGCAGCGCCTTTTGGTGACAGAGGAAAATCTGCCTTTATTTCTTTTGGAATCGGAAGCTTTCTATTGAATGTAAATCCCATGATATTCTCCTTTGTTTTATGGATTTGCTCCATTATTTTATTGTCATGATACCAGGGTCAAAAGGTCTAAAATCCGATGCAAGCTTGCTTGCAAGAGGATTTTTGAACTTGGGACCCGCCAAAAACATGAAAAAGTAGCCCGATTAGGGCGGATTTTGAATGTTTTTGAGGATTGCGGGAGCACAAAGTGCGGAGCAATCCGGTATCAGAGGGGTCAAAAGACCTTTTGGCCCCAACATCATATCATCTGTTTAAGTAAACTCTTATTTCATCATAGCATAAAATCAAAACAGATACACCAGGCTTCATACACATTTAAGAAAATTTAAGATTCGTAAAAACTGTACCACTGCCGGACAGAATTCCATATATACCATATTGTCAGCAGCAGATCAGCCCGCCTCTTCCTCCCAGACAGCACATACTGCACACATTGTACATCAGACAGATTTTGCAGCACATATCGTTTCCCATCATTGTCATCCCGCCATAGGGCGTACTCATCTGATCATACCAACTGCCCCCGCCCTGAAGCTGACGCAGCAGCATCTCATACTCGATTCTTCCCGGTTCCAGTTCCACCGCGCGCTGTGCATGCTGAAGCGCCGACACATTATTGCCGATCCCGTTATTTGCAATCGCGCTGACGTAATACCATCCGGCATCTTTGCGCTCCATACCAGAAAGCACATTCAGCGCTTCCTGATATCTTCCTGCCCTGACATAGTTCATTGCCGCATTCAGATACCGCGTATAGTCATCCTCCTGACCAGTCGCATTCCTTTGCTGATATCCGCCGAATCCGCCATAATTTCCTGCATTTCCATAGCCGCCAAAATATCCCTGCTCTTTTTCTTTCATGATCTGCTCATAAGCCGCCTGAACCTGCTTGAACCGTTCCTCTGCCCGCGCAGCATCCGGATTATTTACATTGGCGTCCGGATGATACTTTCGACTGAGCGCCCGATAGGCCTTTTTTATCTCCTCGTCTGAAGCACCCCTTGTAAGCCCCAGTATTTCATATGGATCTGTCATCATGACTCTTTCTTTGTTTCCTTTCTTCTCTGCCGAACCTGTCTATAGCGTGTCCACACCCCGGCATATAATATATTGCGCATAATCTCTGCATCCTCCAGAATCGGCAGTGCCTCAAACGAACGCGACACCTCTGCAATCATCATTTTTAAAAACATTCCACATGTTTCCTCAAAATTATCTTCCTTATATAATTCTGCAAACGGATTATAACAACCTTTTTTTAAATCATCTTCAATATCCTCATACGCATCCATCAGATAGATAAATTTCCCCAGAAAAAATCCCATATGCCGAAGTCTGTGCTCCCATTCATCTTTGCGATACACAAACAACTCTGCCATGATTTCTCCAAAAAATCCAGCGGTTCTGTCAATATCACAAATATTTTTTTCTTCGAATTTCCTCAGTTTTAAAAGCATTGCTCCCGTCTTTGCAATTTTGGTGCCATACTGCTTTTTCAGCTTTTTCATCCTTCCTTTGAGAAGCCCTGCACAGATTAGTCTGGCAACATTGTGTTCATCCTGCCAGTCATCCAGACATTTATAATATGTCAGCATTACATTCATATCCGCTGCATAGTTATAAAAAACATTTTCCCTGTAAGGATGCCTATGTGTCGGATGTACCGGGCATCTTCTGTTTTGAATCCTGGTCTTTGGTTCATAAAGTCCGGAGAGCAGCAGTGCCAGAAACGTCATATCAAAACTGAGCGTCATCTGCCCAAGCCTGCCGTGACGCTTTTTTAAACTCCTGCACAGGCCGCAGTAACCTGCCTCGTATGCCTCATACTCCCTAATCTTAAGTTCCGGTTTATGTACGACAATATATCCGAACATCTCCTAGCTCCTTTTTGAAAACTCATGCTGACATTTGGGACACCGGACCATAATCTTCCCTTTTCCTTTGGGAATTCTGATCTTCTGCCTGCACTTTGGACAGACATAGATATGATGATATTTTCGCTCCTCCATCAGCTTTTTCTGCTGATCCATCCAGTAGCGCAATCTCGCTGTTGCATTCAGATATCTCTGATTTTCTGCATACCGGGCCGCGTGATTTTTAGAAAAAAGCCGAAAATAGGCATAAAACAACAATATCCATGACAGCATACCCAGAGCACGGCTGCGTACCAGAATATTTATAAACACACATGCCAGCATCGCTCCAAGCAGAAATCTGGAAAAAGCATCCTGTCCATACCTTCCCTGCATAAAACGGTAAAATCTTTCTCTCATGAAAACTGCAACCTTCCTTTCCTGCATCCTACAGTTAATAGCAATCCCTTGTCAAGTGACGGCACCCTCACTGACCAGGGAGACACACGCCCCATTATAAACAATAAATATGAAATTACAATGAATTTTTTATAAATTCCAAAAGCCCAAAAGTACCGTTTTTTGTACTTTCGGGCCTATTATCTGTCTTTGCTGCCGTTTTTTCACACGGCTTATCCTATACTTTCAGCATTCGATATCTCTTTTCCAGAATTTCCTCCAGCTCTTTTCCCGGTTCAAAACAGATCACCTGGTTGTTTTTTTCCGTATTGACCTTTATCACACAGCAGGTACGCCCCTTCACATGAGAAGAGTAATCTTTTGTAATCTTTCCAAGACGAACCGCATCTTCCTTTTTCCCCAGATGATAACCTGCAACGCTTTTCATCTCACACTGAAACTTCTTCTTCCTGCGCATTTTCTGATAAATCGCTGAAATTTCCAACGTGCCATCCAGAAAAATCGTCTCATACTCCATACTGCTGCTCAAATAGGTCAGGTAACATCCGACTGCCCCTGCCGCTGTAAGCGCCAGAAATACCCAGTACACCATCAGTGCCAGTACCAGAGATACGGCTGTCACGCCAATAACCGCCACCCGTTTGAATTTCATGGCGCCCGTCTGATACACTTCCACCGCATACTCGCTGTAACTGTTATTCTCGTTCATTAATCCCATCCTCTTTCTCCGACACTGCACGCCGCCTGCCATTATTTCTGCACAAAAGGGGGTGTCGGAAAACAAATTACCGGCATCCCCGTGATGACTGACTACAGAATCTCTTTTATCCATCCTTTTGGAGCTTCCAGGCGTCCCATCTGGATACCTGTCAGAGTGTCATACAGTTTCTTGGTCACAGGACCCATATCTTCCATACCGCTTGGCAGACAGATCTCCTCTCCATGGTCCACAATCTTTCCTACCGGAGAGATCACCGCCGCCGTGCCGCAAAGTCCGCACTCTGCAAAATCTTTCAGCTCATCTTTTCTGACCGGACGCTCCTCCACTTCCATTCCCAGATAATCTTTTGCCACTGTCATCAGAGAACGACGGGTGACGGATGGAAGAATGCTTCCCGACTTCGGAGTCACGAACCTGCCATCCCTGGTAATAAATACAAAGTTAGCGCCTCCTGTCTCCTCCACATAAGTTCTGGTTTTGGGATCCAGATACAGATTTTCATCAAATCCCTGATTATGCGCATCTACAATATTATAGAGGCTCATAGCATAGTTCAGTCCCGCTTTGATATCTCCCGTTCCGCAGGGCGCAGCGCGGTCCACATCGGACACGCGAATAGTAATCGGTTTCGCACCGCCTTTAAAATACGGACCTACCGGAGTGGTAAAGATACGGAACTGGTACTCTGTCGCCGGTTTCACACCAATGATGGAATCGATACCAAACATAAACGGCCGGATATACAAAGTGGCGCCGCTCCCGTAAGGAGGCACAAATGCCGCATTCGCTTTCACAGTTTCCACGACTGCCTGCACAAATCGTTCTTCCGGAAATACAGGCATCTGAAGTCTTCTGGCCGAGTCCGCCATACGTGCAGCATTCAGATCAGGACGAAAAGTCACAATTCTGCCATCCTCCGTCGTATAGGCTTTAATACCCTCAAAACAGGTCTGGGCATACTGCAGTACGCAGGCGCATTCACTCATGGTGATCGCTGAATCGCCGCTCAAAGTCCCCTCATCCCATGCTCCGTTTTTATAATTGGCAACGTATCTCCAATCTGTCGGCATATAATTAAATCCGAGATTACCCCAGTCTATATTTTTTTTCTCCATCACACTTACTTCCTTTCGTATGTATTCTTTTCCGCTGCTCTTGCCGGAAAACCGCGATGATCTGTCTTTTTCATCATACTCCGTTCAGAAATCAGTGTCAACTTTTTTTCAGATGTCGACCCGAGTGAACTGACATCAGGTAAGCGCTCCTTCCCTCCTCATAGAGGTTTCTGCCCTCGCTGTCGATAATCACGACCAGAGGCATATTTTCCACATACAGTCTTCGCAGCGCTTCCGCGCCCAGATCTTCATAGGCAATAAGCTCGGCTTTTTTAATACATCGCGCCAGCAGTGCGCCTGCGCCGCCGACAGCCCCAAAATAAACGCCTTTATATTTTTTCATGGCTTCCACCACTTCCGGAAGACGCGCACCTTTCCCAATCATACCTCTTGCGCCCACAGACATCAGAGTCGGAGCGTAGGCATCCATCCGGCCGCTGGTGGTCGGTCCCGCGGAGCCGATGACCTGACCCGGTTTCGCCGGTGTCGGACCCACATAATAGATCGTTGCGTCCTCTGGATTAAAAGGAAGCTTTTCTCCTCTTTCCAGAGCCTCGCACATTCTTTTGTGTCCTGCATCTCTTGAAGTATAAATCGTTCCGGTCAGATAAACCGTATCTCCTGCGTGAAGCGTCTCTGCCAGTTCTTTTGTAAGCGGCAGCGCAATGTGCTTCTCCATATCAAATCACCCCCGTCTTATGCCTGGTCACATGACAGCTGATATTGACAGCGCAGGGCATTCCTGCAATATGTGTCGGCAATGTCTCAATGTTCAGTCCAATCGCTGTCGTCCTTCCTCCAAATCCCTGCGGACCAATACCAAGTTCGTTGATCTTTTCCAGCATTTCTTTCTCCAGATCGGCATAAAACGGATCCGGATTTGATGATTCGAGAGAACGCATGAGCGCTTTTTTCGCCAGCAGCGCCGCCTTGTCAAAAGTACCGCCGATCCCCACTCCCACTACCATGGGCGGACACGGATTCGGCCCTGCCGCTTCCACGGTCTCAACAATAAAGTCTTTAATCCCCTGAAGTCCGGCCGACGGCTTGAACATCCGGATAGCGCTCATATTTTCGCTTCCGAATCCTTTAGGTCCTACTGTAACTGTCACCTGCTCTCCCGGCACGATCTCCGTATACATCATAGCCGGAGTGTTGTCGCCGGTGTTGCCCCGGCGTATCGGATCTTTTACCACCGATTTTCTCAAATATCCTTTTTCATATCCTCTTCTGACCCCCTCGTTGACCGCTGCGGTCAGATCTCCGCCAGTCAGATGGACATCCTGGCCAATCTCCAGAAATATGCATGCCATCCCGGTATCCTGACAGATCGGAACCTGTTCCCGGTCAGCGATCTCATAGTTCTCAATGATACGATCCAGCACACCTCCTGCAATCTCTCCATCCTCGCAGGCACGACATTTCCTGATTGCGTCTTTTACATCTTCCGGCAGATGTTCATTCGCTTCAATACACAGCCGCTCAATCATTTCTGTAATACGGCTTACCTCTATCTCACGCATGACTTCTTCTCCTTCCTGTACTTTTGCAGCCATCCATCTCCCTCCGACTTTGTTTCCGTTCAAAGCGTCATCGAAAATAATCAGGCGTCAGATTCTATTTTGTCACAGGCAGCAATGATTTGCAAGTATCTGCAAGGTACATTTTTTGTAAGCCATACTCCGTTCTCTGAACGTAAGAACACATATCCGTCTTCTTTCATCTGCTTTGTATTGACTGCCAGCACTGAGGGAATCCCATGCCTGGCGCCTACTTTTTCCGCCGTACAACGGTCAGCAGACAGATGCACATACAGCCTGCCCATGGATTTTAAGCCTTCTCTTTTGTTCAGGATGCTGCCGAGAAACCTGGTAGCCGTACCATGGTAAAGCAGGTCAGGAGGCGACAGTTCTTCCAGCTCCACATTCACCTTTACACTGTGCCCCTGGTTGGCCCGGATCCTAGTCCGGCTTTCGTCAAAACTGTATCTCCCTTTTACGTCTGTCCGGACAATTTCCTCCAAAGCTGCCAGATCCAGTTTCCTCCCTGTTCGGTTTACTCCTTCTATCAGTTCTTTCACATCTGCCCACCCATATTGATCCAACCGGATCCCTGCTGCCTCCGGTTTATGTCGAAGAATCAGGCTGATAAAAACACTCATACTGTCTTTCGCGTTTCTTTTCATAATGAATCTCCCCTCTGTCCCTGTCTTTCATTCATAGTCCGATGGATTATCATAATCGGAACTTTCGGTATCGTCTGATCTTTCACCATAATCAGAGTCATTCGTATCGTCTGATCCTTCATCATAATCGGAACCATTGGCATAGTCCGAGCCTTCATCATAGCCGGAACTGCTGGTATCCTCTGTGTCTTTATTGTAATCGGAGTCTTCGCCATAGTCAGAACCCTCGACAACGTCCTTATCCTGTCCATAATCCGAATTCTCGTTGTCATCAGAGTTTTTTTCCTGAACAGGATGTTCTCTGTTATGGTCAGAACTGTTGACAGACGGCTGCGAGGAACTCTGCTGCTCAGGCGAAGTTTCGTCCGTCTTTATCGTCGTTTCATTTACAGCGGGAGCTGTCTGCTCCGGTTCTTGCACACTTTCTGGTTCCGTCTTTTCTTCTGTCGAGACTTCAGGCTGTTTTTTATCTTCTTTTTCAATTTCTATTTCCGCAGGTGGAAAAATCGGATTCTTCTCTTCTGTCTGTTCCGGCCCCTCCTCAATGCTTCCTCCGTATTTTATAATCTGAATTTCCACTACCAGGCTGTCAGCCAGATACTCCGTCAGACCTGTCCTCAGCTCTATGCCATATTTCTGAAAAACCGCCTCGTCTGGCGCGTCTATATCAAGCACAATCTTTCCTCCTGCTGACAGATAACCCATCTCAACGGCGCGTCCGATCAGCTCTTTTGTCACCGTCATCCTGTCTTTACTTTCCCGGTGATATCCTTCCAGCAGTTTCTGACCATCCTCATTCACCCCTGTAACACTTACTACCTGTCCTCTGCGATTCAGTTCCATACACACAGACGGATTAATCGTCAAATAAATGAATGCATCTTTTACCACATAATCCCGGTAATACCCGGTGAACACCAGTACTAAACAGGCCGCTACAGCTGCCAGCCCCGTAACGACACGCATTTTCCATCTGCTTTTCGTTTCCGGCTCTTTCATTAGAACCGGCTTTTCGACCGTCTGCCCTACCTGATAATGGAGGTTTGCCGCTTTAAAAAAACACCCGTTTTCATCCAACAGTACCACATAGCTGGAATGACATTCCATTATGATATATTTCACCGGACTGTCCCTCCTTTCAGTACCTGTTTCAAATGCCCCCGGATGATCTCGTATCCATTTGTACAGATCAAAAGCAGCGCAACCAGATATTTTCGATGCCGTTCCAGCGTCTTTTTCTCCACACGGCATTCTTGAGAAAGTCTGGTGACAGGAAGTCTTCTGCTTCGCAGAAATCCTTCTAACAGCTCGGGATTCTCTTTTGCGTATTCCAGAACTTTTCTGCATGCACGTATGGTCCGTTTCTGACGCGGACAGTTCTCTGCCACATCCGTAAAGCTGACCCCAAAACACGCCATCTGCCCGGCCAGCTCCTCAATCTCAGACCTCGTGGCGTCACGGCTGACATATGACTCCTGCTGCTCTTCCTGTGCAGGGAGCCGCATCCCTACCGTATCTCCATCTTCTCCGACCGGCATATCCAGAGACATATGCCCTCTGTGCCTTTTTTCCCTTCTTATATAGTCTGTCAGACGATTTTTAATCAGCAGGGATGCAAAAGGCAAAAAAGCCCCTCTGTCCTTTGAATATCCTCTGATCGCCTCATGAAAAGCAATCATGGCGATGCTCAGTTCATCGTCATTTTCTTCCACCAGCGGCCTTTTCAGATATTTTACGGTTTCTGATCTGATAAATGGAAGATAACCTTCAATCAGCCTGTCCGCGGCCGTCATATCCTTTTTCGCCTCATAAACCTGGCTGACAAGGACATGTACTTCATTCATACCCTATATCCTCTGATTTATTTTTTTGTTTTTCTTTCAGATCCGCAATTTCCCCCATATCCGGAATCCAGACGGAAGACGCGTTCACAAAAGAACTTCTGTCTATAGACTGTCCTCGGATCGTGGAAGGAATCTCCCCTTCCAGCTGCCCCCTGATACTTCGGGCACGAAGCAGTCCAAAACGCCTGATCGTTTCTACCGCTGTCCGATAGTCCTCATAAGAACAGAATGCCGTAGGATCCTGCTGTACATATGGATGAATCAACTCTGTAATCTCATCCACCGTCCGCTCAAATGTTCCGTTTTCAAAATAAGTTTTGAGAAAAACATCAAACAGTCTGTGATATTCTTCATAATACTCCTCCTTCAGCATCAGCTGATGAAACAGCGGACGTTTCAGCATGACTTCACCTTCCGCAGGAGTGTCAATCGGATAATTCACATATTTTTCCGCATCGTTAAGCGGGTTAGGCATGCCCAGAGAATAAGTTCCATAGGCCAGATTATAATCCCACGGCAGCATCTGCAGCCGTCCGTCTTCCACATAAAGAAAATAGTTATGCCCTGTACGCCCCAGATAGCTGTCCATATTGACGACAAATACCTGTACTGTAAAATAACGCAGCACCTCTTCCACATCAACTGCCGTCTCCAGGACTTCTCCTTCTGAAAGACATCTGAGCGCTTCTATCAATTCCGTTTTTTCCTCTTCAGACACAGGAAAACGGGCTTTGCGGAATATATTTTCATAGCTGTCCGGGCTGTCATCTGTATAGCACAAGGCAATATCCGTGTTTTCATCCTCAAGACTTTTATAATCCGGCTTGTAGAGCTGTCCGTAATCCGCCCCGTAATTTCTGATGGCAAATGCTTCCTCAGGCTCCTCAACTGCCAGATACAGCCCCCAGGGACTGCCGTTCACGGTCAGCCACACATAGCTGGTAAGAGGCGCCGGTACTCCCATATGCGCCATCATATCATAAGTCAGATAATTTTTCAGATAGCTGTTGTCCTGAAAAGAAGTATCCAGAGAAAGTTTATCCAGTCCATGATAACTTTGTCTTCCGATATAATGATCAAATTCCACTTTCAGACTGTAACGGTCCCAGCCATATTTTTCAATCAGCCTTCTGGAATTATGTCCTTTTACGCGGAGGCCCGCATGCTCATATATTTCTCCGTCTACCACAATCGTGCAGGAACTGTATTCCTTTCGCGAAGCATTTTCCAAAAACACTTCCCAGTCGTCCATCCGAATATCGATAGTATGCACTCTGCTGTCGTCAAAAAGAAGCGACTCATACGCCGGATGTGCAGTATCCGTTTCTTTCTGCATATAAAACACAAGGAAAAGGACAGCCAGACCGACTGTCAGAATGCTTATTTGACGCAGGCACCTGAATCGGCACATTGGCTGTCCCTCCTTTCCGGCATTCTGTATACAGACGCCGTTTCAAATCTTAATTCTGCATCTTTAATACCTGTCATGTACGCTGCGCGTTTTTCAAAGATACCGAATCAGTCATAGTGGCTGTAACCAGAATCTCCGTAATCACTGGACTCGTGCGAGCTCTCCTCATGAAAGTCTGTATAAGGAGAATCTGCTTCTGTATATGGTGTTTCGTAATCCGTATGAGGTTCCGGCTCTGTGTACGGTGTCTCATAATCCGTAGGTTCCGGCTCCGTGTACGGTGTCTCGTAATCCGTAGGAGATTCCGGTTCCGTATACGGCGTTTCATAATCCGTAGGAGATTCCGGTTCCGTATACGGCGTTTCGTAATCCGTAGGAGATTCCGGCTCCGTATACGGTGTCTCATAATCTGTATACGGTGATTCCTGATTTACCGGACGATTCACATCCGTCCTGGTTCCTGTCTCCGGATTCTTCTCACCGCTGTTCGCCGTTGTCCCCTCACCTGCTGCCCCATTGCCGCCTGGCTGCGACGCAGCATCTGCGTTTTTTTCTGTTTCAGGAGAATCCTGCGAGGTCTGAGCGTCTGAAGCCGGACCGGATGCCGGACTTTCTTCTTCAAGCGGAACTACTGCCCGATACGCTTCCTCTCCATACTCATGATCATAGATATCAAAATCCGTCGTTCCGTCACCAACTCCTCCAACCACAGGACTGTCCATCTGCATATCTTTTACATATGCCTGTACGCCTGTCACAATCTCATCCAGAAAGTCTTCTTCCGGTAAAACAGAACCCGTCTCTATCTCTATGGTAATCTTTTTACTCTCGCCTTCCACCTCTTCCACAAAATAACCTGCTTCATGGATCACGCCGACCAGATCTTCCACCACTTCGTGGCATTCTTTTCCAATATAGTCCTGATAACCCTCCACAATTTTTCTGCCATCTTCGTTGCGCCCGCGCACAGCAGTTACTTTTCCGTTCTCATCATACTCCACCGCTATCTCCGGATTTACCTTCAGTACCAGTGTTCCGCCTTCCGCCGGAAATTCCGTTTCATAGCCCGGCGGCAGTTCTGCTGTGTCCTCTGTTTTCGCAGCGCATCCTGCCAGCATACCTGTAAGCAGTACCAAAAGTCCCGCACATATTATTTTTCTGTTTCTTCTTTTCATACCGACCTCTCCTTTTCTTTTTATTTCCGGGGCAACGAGCTGGACAGACATCTTTCTTATCCATCCTGTTTCCGGTTTCTTAAACTATATACTATGATGTTGGGGGCAAAAGGTCTTTTGACCCCTCTGATACCGGATTGCTCCGCACTTTGTGCTCCCGCAATCCTCAAAAACATTCAAAATCCGCCCTAATCGGGCTACTTTTTCATGTTTTTGGCGGGTCCCAAGTTCAAAAATCCTCTTGCAAGCAAGCTTGCATCGGATTTTAGACCTTATGACCCTGGTATCATACTATAGTATACGGAAGCAGTCTGCCAAAAAAGGGGTGTCATAAAACTTTTATCAGAAATTTAACCCGTAAAAAGTGATAATTTTTTCATTTCCCTGCAGAAACAGGAAGGACGTCTGTACAGACCGGCAGTGCTGTCCATACAGATGTCCTTTCTTTTTTATTTTCCGGCCAGTTTCTGCCGTCTTTTCAGACCGGCATAGCTGTAGATCCCCAGCCCAACCAGAGTTGTCAAATACGGAACCATCTGAATCAGCTCATGCGGGATATCCGTCAGCTGCATCATATTGGCCAAAGCCTGTGCAGCTCCGAAAAGCAACGACACCAGAAATGCCCCCACCGGCGTATCACCGCCCATGGCGCTGGCTGCCAGCGCAATATATCCTTTTCCGGCTGACATGTCCTTGGTGAACATGTTCATGTAACCGCCGGAGAGGAAATACCCTCCCATACTGGCCAGCACACCGCTCAAAATCAGAGCAATGTACTGAATTTTTCTCGCACTGATACCCACTGACTCCGCCGCATTTTTGTTCTCTCCTACGGCACGGATTTTCAATCCCAGGGGCATCTTGTACAAAAACACATGCATCACAATCACTGCCAGCAAAGACAGATAAGTCATCAGATTCTGTCCCGACAGAATCTGCCCCAAAAAAGGTATCCTGTCAATCAGAGGAATCACAATTTTAGGAGCCGACACGCTGGCGATGGAAGTTGAGGACCCGCGGTCTCCCGACACTGCCAGCATCAGAAGCACGGTTCCGCCTGTAGCCATCAAATTGATAGCGATAGCAGCCAAAATCTCATCTGTCTTCAGATTCAGCACAAAAAACGCCAGCAGAAGACCGATCAGAGCGCCTGCCACCATTGTCAGAAGCAGCCCTACCGCAAAATTCCCGGTCATAGCGGAAAAGATCACACCGAAAAGTGCGGAGAACAGCATAATACCCTCCAGCGCCATATTGGTAATACCGGATTTAGATGCCACGGACGAAGCCAGCGCAGCAAACAGAATCGGTGTGGTCGCACGCAGAATCGCGTTAAAAAAATCAGGACTTAACAAGCTTTGTAGCATTTATGCCACCTCCCCTTCTTTTAAGGATGCTTTCGCCTCCTTTGCGATCATGCGATGCTTCATACCGCTTAAGAACTGTTCCGCCACTACCAGCAGAATAATGATACCCTGCGTAATCTGCACAATCTCCAGCGTTACATCTGTATAGCGCGCCATGATAGACGCCCCCGTTCGAAGATACGCCAGAAACAGCGCCGCCAGCGGCGTATACAGCGGATTTTTTTTCGCCAGCGTACAGATAATGATCGCATCCCATCCATATCCCAGAAGAGACGTCCATGAAAATCTGGAATAAATAGGACTTAGCAGTTCTACTCCTCCGCCCATACCAGCAATCACTCCTCCCACCATCTGGGAGATCAGTACCACCTTGACAATATTGATGCCGGAATAGCGGGCAAAGCTTTCATTTTCACCGGTCAGACGAAGCTCATAGCCGGTGCGGGTCTTGAACAGGAATACATAGCCCAGCACAGCCACGATAAGCGCCAGCAGAAGCCCTGCGTGAATATTCGTCCCTTTGATAATCGTGGGAAGCTCTGATTCTGCGGGAAGCTTGTATGAAGCCGAACCCACGCTTGGATCCTGCAGCGCATACATCAGAATAAACGTACACAGCCACAAAGACAGATAGTTGATCATCAGGGACGACACCAGCTCCGGCGCACCCGTCTTGATTTTCATAACTGCCGGAATCGTACAGAATATTGCACCTGCCAGCGCCGCCAGACAAATTGCCGCTATCGGACTTAATCCGGCCGGAAGTCCCAGCTTCAGCGCCACCGCCGCCGCTACCAGTCCTCCCAGATGGAACCCGCCTTCTGTCGCCAGATTAATCTGGTTGGCTGAAAACATGATACAGACGCCGGTCCCGGTAAAGATCAGCGGAACCATAGCCTCCACTACATTCCCCATATTCCGTTTGCTTTTCAGTGGTCCCGTAATCAGCGTCGTGATCGCAGTCACAGGCTCCTTGCTGACAAAAAATATAATCACAAAGGAAATAAGAAGAGCGATCAGCACGGAAAAAAACATACGAAACATATCAAAGCGTTTTGCACTATTCATAAATGACACCCTCCTGTTCTTCCTGATGCTTTAATCCAAGCATATACTGACCCAGTTCTTCTTCTGTCACTGCTGCCACGTCTGTGAACATGCCGGAAAATTTCCCTTTATACATGACCGCCAGACGGTCGCTCAAAGAAAATACTTCATTCAAATCCGCAGATACCAGCAGAACCGCACAGCCCGCATCCCGGAATTCCAGAAGCCTTCTGCGGATAAATTCCGCTGCTCCCACGTCCACCCCTCTGGTGGGCTGATTGGCAATAATAAGATCCGGACCGGTGGAAAATTCCCTCGCTACAATCACTTTCTGGATATTTCCGCCGGAAAGCATTCCTACATTCTGTTTATAGGAACGACACTTAACCAGATATTCCCTGATCAGCTCTTCGGAACGCTCCTGGATTTTCTTCATCTTCAGTAATATTTTTCCGGAATAATCCGGGTCCGTATACTGATTGGAAAACATATTCTCCAGAATATTCAGATTGCCTGCACAGCCACTGGTCATACGGTCTTCCGGAATATGCGCCACCTTCAGTTCACGGATATCTTTAATACTGCATTTCTCAATATCCGTATCCTTGATGCAGATACTTCCTTTGTAGCTTTTATTCAAACCGGTCAGCGAATCAATCAGTTCCGACTGTCCGTTCCCCTCTACGCCCGCAATCCCCAGAATCTCTCCTCCCCGAAGGTCAAAAGAAAGACTGTCCACTTTCAGAACACCCTGGCCGTTGCGGACCGACAGTTCCCGTACTTTCATCAGCACGCCCGAAGGCGCCGCCGGTTTTTTGTCAAAAGTCAGAACAACTTCCCGGCCTACCATCAGCCTGGACATCTCCTCTGTGGAAATGTCTTTCACTTCGTAGGTGCCCATACTTCTGCCGCTTCTCATGATTGTCGCCCGGTCGCAGATCCGCTTAATCTCATCCAGCTTATGAGAAATAAAAATAATCGTATGCCCGTTGTCCCGCAGCTTCTCCAGCTGAACAAACAGTTCATCCGTCTCCTGCGGCGTCAACACAGCGGTCGGTTCATCCAGTATCAGGATATCCGCTCCCCGGTACAGAGCCTTTAATATCTCCACCTTCTGCTTGATTCCCACCGGAATTTCTTCCACTTTTGCCCTTACATCAATATCAAAATTATATTTTCCGGCAATCACTTCCGCTTCCTGGACCGCCTTTTCCATATCAATAAAAAGTCCGCCCTTTTTCGGTTCAACCCCAAGAATGATATTTTCCGCCACAGTCAGAGACGGCACCAGCATAAAGTGCTGATGAACCATACCAATGCCTTTATTGATGGCATCCTGAGGGGAACGGATCGTCGTCTCCTGTCCGTTCAGAAAAATCTGACCCTCATCCGGACTCTCTATCCCGAACAGCACCTTCATCAGCGTACTCTTTCCGGCGCCGTTCTCACCCAGCAGAGCATGAATTTCCCCCTTTTTCAGTTCAATGCTCACATCTTCATTCGCTACCACACCATTCGAATAAATCTTCATAATGTGGTTCATCTGCAATACAATTTTATTATCCAAACAGGCCACCTCTACCCTCTCCGACCCCGCAGCTGTCGGGAATTACAGCTCCAAAGTCTTTATTCCGGAATACTGTTCATCTATTTCGGTCCCCAGATTTGCAGGGTAATTTTCTGTCAGATACACTCGGATTTTATTCCATACATGAATGAAATACAAATGCATCTGACGGAAAACCAACCGCAAAAATGGGGACAGATAAGTGTTCCAGAGTACTCCTCTGCAAAATGGGGATGCCGTAAAAAAGATTTATTTTACGATATCCCCATCAAATCCGGCAGTCAACTGCTTTCTTATCTCTCAATGGCTGTATCTACTACGATCTCACCATCAATGATTTTCTGCTCCAGTTCATCAAGCGCCGTACGGATATTCTCCGGAAGCATCTCCTCATAATGTGCGTCTTTCACGATCTCAACGCCGCCCTCTGCAAATCCAAGCGTTTCCACAGTGCCATACTCAAGCTTTCCTTCCAGGTCAAGATTGATGGCGCGATACAGAGAATTGCCCACATTTTTCAACGCTGAAGTCGGAATATTCTTTGCATAGTCCGGAAGCAGCGCCGCCTGGTCAGAGTCAACACCAAATGCGTACAGGTTCATATCTCCTGCTGCCTCGATCTGTCCGAGTCCTGCATTACCGGCCACATTGTATCCTACGTCCACACCGCTCTGATACTGTCCCAGCGCGATGTCTTTGCCTTTTGTCGAATCCACGAAATCTCCTACCCAGCCGACTACAACTTCAATCTCAGGATCGGTGTCCGTCGCACCCTGCTGATATCCTTTGAGGAAATCATTGATAACCGCGTTATCCATTCCGCCCAGGAAACCGATCTTTTTCGTAGCGGGATCAATTCCTTCGATCGTCTCGTCGGTAGTCATCATTGCCGCTGCTGCACCGATCAGATAAGACACCTCGTTCTGCTTGTAAAGGATATTGTAAATGTTCTTCGGATCTCCATTTCCTGCGAAATCAAACTGCTCATCGAAAAAGATGAATTTCTGATCCGGATAATCTGCTGCAGCTTTTGCAAGAGGATCTGCCATCTGCCAGGTTCCCATAATAATAACATCATATTCACCGGAATCACAGTAATCCAGAAGCGTCGGTTCCCATTTGGACTCGTCAGCAGCCGTACCGCCCATCTGTTCTACTTTAAAATCAAATGCATCCGCGCCCAGTTCGTCGCGAAGTCTGGTCAGACCTTCATTGGCCGAATCATAAAACGACTTGTCCCCGAGGGTACCATTCAGGAGAAGCGCTGCGCGGTAAGTCTCGCCGCTTCCTGCCGCTTCCTGCGTATCTCCACCTGTCTCTGCATCCGTTGCAGGCGCCTCTGTCTCTGTACCTGCTGCCTCCTCAGCCGGCTCCTCTGTGTTTGTGTTGCTGTTTCCGCCGCAGGCTGTCATGGATACAACCATGGCTGATGCCAGCAGCATTGCTAATACTTTTTTCATCATATTAGACTTCCTCCTTGTTTTTCGCATGTTTTATGCTGTTTAAAGTATCGTCCACCAGCTCGTCCAACGTCAGTCTGCTCATCCCCCTCATATAGGTGATCAGCTCACAGAACGCCGGATGAACCAGCTTCTCTGGAATGATACGCATTCCCTGTTGAATTGCCAGGATCGGCATGATCATGCCCGCATTACAGTCCGCGTCCACACCGCACATCGTCACGATATGAAGGGTTTCTGTATAATCGCCGCCCCCGTAATAAAGCGCAATCACTTCACAGCAGGCGTTCGGATAGGCATGGATCCAGTTATATTTTTTATATCTTTCCTGACAGTCAGACAGTGCCTGATGCCAGTCCTGATAACGTTCACAGCATTCCCAGGCAAAAGTCACCACGGAATGGTATTCACTGTCTGCCGGAATCAGATCAATAGCGCAGCGCAGAAGCCCGCGTACATCCGGTTCTGTGAAAGCCAGCGAGGTCAGCACTGCATTAAAGACTTCACCCAGAATGCCGTTGCCGGCATGCGCCACTTCTCCGTCCGCCCAGGCCAGCCTGGCCGCCAGATAGGCGTCTCCGGGAGCCACCATGCCACAGATTCCGCCTTTCATCTGTGCGCCGATCCACTCGCAGAAAGGATTATGGAACGTACCGCTCTCGGGCGGCAGAATCCCGCTTTTGATATTCCGAAGCGCAATCTCTTCTGCAGACCATCCGCAGGGTACCAGTCCTGCCCAGGCCAGCGCTATTTGCTTCGAAGTCACTTCATATCCGTCTCTGGAAAATGCATCCAGAAACGCCAGTTCATAGGTAATATCATCATTGTATGTATTCGGTTCCCGCAGATAGCCGTACACCTCTCCAAACGCTTTATACAGATTCTGTGAGGTATAGCCTTCCACCATCGTTCCCATAGCGGCGCCGATCATCTGCGACAGCCATGCCGCCTTCAGCAATTCCCGAAACTCCGGCGTATTCGTATCCACCGGCTTCTTCTCGGGAAAACACACCGCCTCTTTATACTGTTCAAAAGAAACATACTGTACATAATTCCAGTAAGGAGATGATTCATCCTTTTCTGCATGCGAAAGCTCATAACGAAGTTCTGCAGATATCTCATGAAGCTTCACATAATCCCCTTCAGCGTGAACCTTGATCCCCTGTTCCAGAAGTTCATATGCACGTTCTCCTGCCCGATATCCCCGATTCTCCAATGCCTGTACTGCCGCCGCCATGATCCGTTCCGGAGCTCCGGAACCCGGCACGTGGCTTTCCCAGTCCAGACTCAGAATCTGGTCATAGAATTTCTGTGTCTCCAGATTGGCCGTCCAGGTCTGATCTTCTTCCGGGAGAACTACCGGCTTCGCGTTCCAGTACAGCTCTCCTGCCAGTTCCCACGCTTTTTTCATAAGCCTGCAGCGACTCCGAGAGCCACTTTCATCATATTGGTAAAACCATTCTGACGTTCTTCTGCCGACATCTCCTCTTCCGAAATCATGGAATCCGACACGGTAAAAATCCCCAGTGCACGCACGCCGGCGCGGGCTGCGTTGCAGTACAGCGCAAAGCTCTCCATCTCCGCCGCCAGAATACCCATTTTGGCCCATTCCTTCCATTCAGGAGTCTCATTGTAAAAAATATCAGAAGAAAGCACATTTCCCACAATATACGGAAACTTATTTTTCTCTGCTTCTTCCACTGCCCGGCTCAGAAGCTCAAACGATGCCACTGCGGAGAAACTGCCCGGCAGATGATACTGATGTGCATAATTCGTATCTGTGCTGGACCCTGCCGCCATTACAATATCTCCCAGTTTAACCTGCTCCTGCATCCCGCCACAGGACCCGATACGGATCAGATTCTTTACTCCATACATATGGATCAACTCATAGGAATAGATACCGATGGAAGCACAGCCCATACCTGTCCCCATGACAGATACCCGCTTCCCTTCATAAGTTCCGGTAAATCCGAACATGTTCCGAACAGAATTAAACTGAACCGCATCTGTCAGAAATTGATCTGCAATCACTTTTGCCCGGAGCGGGTCGCCCGGAAGCAGTACAGTTTCGGCAATATCTCCCATCTTTGCCGCGTTATGTGGTGTTGACATAAATACCCTCCTTATCCGGTATCTGACGTCTCTTTCTTTGCTGAAACAGTTTGATACCTTTTTTATTTCATTTCGTTGCTCATATATCACCAATTTTCGCAGAAAATTAATGAACATCCTGTGTATCAGTGCACTTCCCTACATTAAGGGCTCCGCCTCATGCTCTTTTACAGAAACGTACAGATTTTAAAAAATATAACGGACTGTACACTGGCAAATTCCTAAATGATATTTTCACAAATACAGATCAGGCAGCGCTGCATCAACACTGATCTGATGTATGCCGACATTATATCATAGTTGCTGTCTTTTTTCCACATTGTTTTATGTAATATGTACAAAATCATCTGTACTGCTGCTTTTCATACATTTGCAGTGCAGTACAGCGCAGTTCTTTTAACTTTTTTACATGATGTTGCACCTTTGTTCAGTTCCTGTGCAATCCACTGATCATATCAGACGGAAGCGAACTTCTGTCATCTCTGCCATAACTGATCACCCGAATATCACCTGTCTTTTTCGTGAGGTTTTTTCCAAAAACAGTTTACATTTGGATGTTGCTCCTGTATTCCCGCTCAGCTGGCAAGCGACTCCCTCACTCCATGAATCTATAAGATAATTTTTTCGTTTCTTTCTCAAGACTTGCAAGAGAAAACTTTTCCATATATAATGACATCAAGAAAAAAGCCTTCTGCTTTTAGAGCAGACCGGCACATCTTCTGTTGAAAGGAGTTCAAAAATGTCCGCAGCTCTGACTGAAGATTTCATCTATGAGGTCCTTTCTGCAGTGGAAGAGATTCCGAAAGGAAAGGTCGCTTCTTATGGACAGATCGCAAGGCTGATCGGCAGAGAAAAAAATGCCCGACTTGTGGGAAAGACTCTGGGCATCTCTGAATACTATGGGCAATACCCGTGTCACCGCGTCGTAAACCATGCCGGAAGACTGGCGCCTCATTTTCATGAACAGAAAAATCTGCTTTTGGAAGAAGGCGTAAAATTTAAAAGCAGTACTCATGTGGATATGAAAAAATGTCAATGGGAGTGCTGATTTTGACAGAAATGCACCTGATTTTCCACCATCCCTAGAGTTTGTTTGAAAATTTTTCAATAGTTTATCATACCCTCAGTGGATAAGGGTACCGATTTATAATACAAAGGAGATCAACACCATGTATTCATTTCTTGTACTGCTGGCCGGCATCCTTCAGTCCGCCATGATGAGTTTCAACGGACTACTGGCAGAATCTGTAAGTCTGTGGGGGGTAAGCCTCATCGTCCACGTTTCCGGAGGAGTATTGCTCCTGCTGTACATCCTGCTGTTTATCCGGGAAAGAATCACTCTCCGGGGAATGCCCTGGTATTTGTATTCTTCCGGATTTTTCGGCGTTCTTCTGGTATCCGTCAGCAGCTACTGCGTCGGAATCCTGGGAGCCGCCGTTACCACCTGCCTGTCTGTAGCAGGACAGCTTTTTATCTCCGCCGTCATTGATCATTATGGTCTGTTTCACGTACCGCGGGTTCCTTTCAGCCCCAGACGCATCCCCTGTTTCCTCATGATCCTGGCAGGAATTATCCTTTTAAATCTGTCCTGATGGGAGCGTGTTTTCTAACCTGGTTTAACGAACCGGCGGAGGATTTCGAACCAAAATCTCCTCCTGCTGTATTCAAAGGAGTTTTCACTATGTATCTGATCGTTTTTGTTGCATTTTTATATGGATGCGCCACGGTAGTTTCCAAGATGATCAATTACCGCGCCGCACAGGAACTGGGAACTTGGAACGGATCCCTTGTCAACTATGTGGTGGCTAGTATCCTGGCCTTGATCCTGCTGCTTTTTTCTCCATATGCTAAAGCGGATCTGCAGGCATGTACCGCCGTTCCCGTCTATCTCTATGCCGGCGGGGCCTTCGGTGTGATTGCTTTTGTCATCACCATCATTACCCTGAACCGGATGAAAGTTTTCCAGTCTACCATTCTTCTGC
The DNA here is from genome assembly GCA_951802115.1 of uncultured Lachnospiraceae bacterium. Classification (GTDB taxonomy): domain Bacteria; phylum Bacillota; class Clostridia; order Lachnospirales; family Lachnospiraceae; genus Hominiventricola. Next base: position 47,544 of record CATOPL010000003.1, read on the forward strand.
TGGCAGGTCAGCTGCTGGCCGGAATTCTGTTCGATGTGGCCATATTCGGCAATTTCACCTGGGCCAAATTCACCGGAGTTCTCCTGGTGACCACTGGCATTTTATGGGACAAGAAAGTGACTGCCCCTTGATTTCTCCCTCTGTCTGTGATAATTTTTTCCTGTAACCAGGACTGAAAATGCAAAACTTTAAACATACAGCATCTGACCGAACCATGCACAGAACACTTTTTGTGCGTGCCTTGAACAAAAATACGTTCCGCACAACGGACAGAGCCCGGCTGATGCGGAACTTTATCTTACAGCATCTGCTCGTGCTATGTCTGGAACGTTTTTCCGGCGTACCTCAGACGGAAATATGTTCCGCACAACGGACAGAGCCCGGCTGATGCAGAACTTTATCTTACAGCATCTGCTCGTGCTATGTCCGGAACGTTTTTCCGGCGTACCTCAGACGGAAATACGTTCCGCACAACGGACAGAGCCCGGCTGATGCGGAACTTTAAATAAGGAGATCTACATATGAAACAGGTATTAGTCGTCGGTTCCACGGTCACGGATGTGATCATTCATCTGGATCATCTGCCGGGAACCGGTGAAGATGTACATGTAATCAAACAGACCATGTCCCTGGGCGGATGCGCCTACAATGTTTCCAACATGATCCGGCTTTTCGGGGTGCCTTATATTCTTTTTTCTCCTGTAGGAAAAGGAACCTACGGACATTTTGTCCGGGAAGCTCTGGCCGGAAAAGGCATTCAGAGCCCCATTCCCACTCCGGAACAGGAGAATGGATGCTGCTACTGCTTTGTGGAGTCTTCCGGTGAGCGCACTTTTGTCTGTCATCGGGGCGCAGAGTACCGTTTCCGCCCGGAATGGTTCGACCTGCTGGATGCGGATTCTATTAGCAGCGTCTATATCTGCGGACTGGAGATCGAAGAACCCACTGCCGTTCATATTGTCCGCTTTCTGGAAGAACATCCTGCCCTTCAGGTATATTTTGCCCCGGGACCAAGAATCCTGATCCTTTCACCGGAGATTCTTTCCCGGATTTTTGCGCTTTCTCCTATTCTCCATCTGAACGAAACCGAAGCGCTTTCCTACACCGAAACAAATACTGTGGAAAAGGCCGCACAGACTCTGTATGAGAAGACCGGCAATACCGTTGTTATCACTCTCGGCGAACGCGGAGCATATTACAGGACTAGAGAAACCGCAGCGTATATTTCCGGTACTGCAACAAAACAGACCGATACAATCGGAGCCGGAGATTCGCATATCGGCACAATCATTGCCCGCCAGCAGCAGGGAGCATCCATAGAAACAGCTATCACTGATGCCAACAAAGTCGCCGCCGCTGTAGTCGGGACCAGCGGAGCGCTGCTCCCGGAAGAGACATTTCAGACGCTTGGATTCTGAAATGTATATGGTGTCTGATCTTTACGCTTCATCGTTCCCAGTATTGAACCCCAGCCGCCCTGGCCTCTTCCAGGGCGCGCCCCATAATCTCTGTTTCCCGTTCCGGCTGAAAATCCATCCCTTCTGCATAAATACACCGAAAATCCGGGATTCCGAACATCCCGCACAGCGCCTGCAGATACCTGGCTCCCTGCTCCATGGAACCGCCCTCGTAGAATCCTCCCCGGCTGGTAAAAAACAGCAGATCCTTCGCACGACACATACCATACATACCGTCTGGATTACAGCCAAAAGTAATTCCATCCAGGGAAATATTTTCAATATACAGTTTAAGAACTGCCGGAATGCTCAAATCCCAGAAAGGCGCTGCCACCAGAATTCGATCCGCTTCTGCAAACTGACGGGCCAGATCAAACCGCGGATGCATACGGTTATTTTCCTCCAAAAGCTTCTGCCGTTCTTCGAAAAACTTCCCGGTCAGCGGTCTTAAATCCATCTGCGCCAGATCCAGTTGCGTATAAGTAAAAGGATCCGTCGCGGACGCTCTCATACAATTCAGAAACGCCTCCGCAAGAATCCAGGTCCTGGATTCTCTGCCCCGAATACATCCGTTGATCATCAGCACTTTTGTCTTCTCTTCTTTCATTATGATACTTTCCTTCCTTAATCAGACTGACAGCAATCTCCGTTCCTCCTGGTGTACAGCAGCACAAAGATATCCGGCTTTATTTTACTATACCGGCAGGATCAGTGCAAGCTCGTTTGCCCACACCGATTCGGGTTCATTACTCCGTTTCCTCAGATCATACCACTGTCCGCCTGTATCTGCCAAAAAGAAGTGCCGGGATAACAATCAGCGGAACAAAGATATCCCTCAGGAAAACCGGTGCCAACATAAATGTACCTCAGAAAATGTCGGCCGCCGCAAAAAACGTGACCAGATCACAGATAAATTTCCGCCGATCAGATATACTGTAAACAAATCACATCGGAGGTAAAAATGAAAAAAAAGATGTTTATTCCTGCAGTTCTGCTTTTCACAGTTTTGTTATTGATAAAATTTTCCGCAGGCCAAAAAATGAACGCCTGCAGCTATCGTCAGATATCCGCAGAAGAAGCGGCCGCTATGATGACAACAGAAAAAAATTACATCCTCCTGGATGTGAGAACCGCCGGAGAATATGAGGAATCTCACATCCCGGGAGCGCTTAATCTCCCCAATGAAAACATCGGCACAGAGGAGATTCCAGAGCTGCCTGACAAAAACCAGCTCATTTTGATCTACTGCCGCAGCGGAACTAGGAGCAAGCAGGCAGCACAGAAACTTGTCGACTCCGGATACACCAATATTGTGGAATTCGGCGGTATCCGGGACTGGAGAGGAGAGACCGTTTCCGGCGCATTGTGACCGTGTCACAGAAATCTGTCCCCTTTTCAGTTATACTGTTTAGAACTGAAAAAGGAAGGTATATACCGTATGTATTTCCATCTGCTGTATTGATCAGCACACTAAATTTTATAAAAAGCAGAAAGGTACAAAATTATGGGATTTTTTAACTTTATTAAGAACACAGACATCAATCAGGGCCTTCAGGACTATCGCCAGACATCCGGCGCCGTCCTTCTGGACGTACGTACTCCCCAGGAATACGCAGATGGACATATTCCCGAAAGCAAAAACGTCCCGCTGTCATCCCTTAGCCAGCCAGACGCTGTCACTGTCCAAAAAGATACTCCGCTTTTTGTATACTGTTATTCCGGCAGCAGAAGCCGCCAGGCCGCAGAGATACTGAAAAGCATGGGATATACAAATGTGAAAAATTTAGGAGGCATTGCTTCTTATACAGGAAAGGTGGAAAACTAATATGAAGATTGTGATCGTAGGCGGAGTGGCCGGCGGAGCGACCGCCGCCGCAAGAATCCGCAGACTGGATGAACAGGCAGAAATCATCGTTTTTGAACGCTCCGGATTTGTCTCTTATGCAAACTGCGGTCTTCCCTACTACATCGGAGACGTCATTACCAGCCAGAATCATCTGACCCTCCAGACGCCGGAGAGCTTTTTCTCCAGATTTCAGGTAACTATGAAGGTACACCACGAAGTCACCGCCATTCATCCGCAGCAGAATACTGTCTCAGTCAAAAATCTTAAAACCGGTGAAGAATTTGAAGAAAGCTATGACAAACTGCTCCTGTCTCCCGGAGCAAAACCGACGCAGCCACCGATTCCCGGCACAGAGATTGACAGCCTTTTTACTCTTCGGACTGTAGAAGATACGCTGCGCATCAAAAAATATATCGATCAGAACCATCCGAAATCCGCAGTGCTGGCAGGCGGAGGCTTCATCGGACTGGAACTGGCCGAAAACCTTCGGGAGCTCGGTATGGAGGTCACCATCGTGCAACGTCCGCGTCAGCTGATGAATCCCTTTGATCCGGATATGGCCGCCTTTATCCACAATGAAATGCGAAAGCACGGGGTAAAGCTGGCTCTGGGTCATACGGTGGAAGGCTTTGAACAGGAAGAAACCGGCGTCCGCATCCTGTTAAAAGGAGAAGAACCGCTCCATGCGGATCTGGTCGTACTTGCCATCGGTGTCACACCGGATACGGCGCTCGCCAGAGATGCCGGGCTGAAGCTGGGTCTTAAAGGCAGCATACTGGTCAATGAGCGCATGGAAACGTCCATCCCTAACATCTATGCTGTAGGTGACGCCGTGCAGGTCCGGCATTCAGTCACCGGACAGGAGGCGCTGATCTCTCTTGCCGGTCCTGCCAACAGACAGGGACGGATCGCGGCAGATAATCTGTGCGGCAAAGACAGCCGGTATCCCGGCTCTCAGGGAAGCTCCGTTATCAAAGTATTCAACATGACTGCCGCCGTTACCGGCATCAATGAAACCAGTGCCAAAAAGGCCGGAATAAAAGCTGATAAGGTGATCCTGTCCCCCATGAACCATGCCGGCTATTATCCGGGTGGAAAACTTATGACGATGAAGGTCGTATTTGAAAAAGATACGTTCCGTCTGCTGGGCGCTCAGATTGTCGGCTATGAAGGAGTCGACAAGCGGATCGACGTGCTTGCCACGGCAATCCATGCCGGCATGAAAGCAACCGAACTGAAAGAACTGGATCTTGCCTATGCCCCTCCTTATTCTTCTGCGAAAGACCCGGTAAATATGGCCGGATTCATGATTGAAAATATTGCCGATGGTCTGTTAAAGCAATTTCATCTGGAAGATCTAAGTACGCTTTCCACGAGAAATGAGGTTACCCTTTTGGATGTACGCACGAAAAAAGAATATGAAAACGGACATGTGGACGGTTTTACCAATATCCCGGTGGACGAACTCCGGGAACGACTCTGCGAGATCAGGTCTGATCAGCCGGTTTATGTTATGTGCCAGAGCGGACTGCGAAGCTATATTGCCGTGCGGATCCTTGCCGGAAAGGGATATGACGCCTGGAATTTCTCCGGCGGCTATCGATTCTATGATGCCGTGGAAAACGATCGCTGCATGATCGGGGCTTCAACAGCCTGCGGAATGGACCAAGTTTAAAAAAACTGCGATCCGGACCTGACGCAAAATACAGAAACCATATTACTTTACAATCTCTATACTTTACCTGTATTCAGCCAACCCCTGTCGCAGACGACAGGAAAACAAAAAAGCGTCGGACCGATCCGGGACCGGATTTATAAACGCCGGACCGTCAGACAGTCACCCGGTTCCACCAGGAAAGACAGCGGATTTTCACAGGAGGTAGCAACCATGAGTTTAGGAAACAGCCTGTTTCAGGCACGGAAGAAGAGCGGGATGTCACAGGAAGAAGTTGCAGAAAAGCCGGGTGTCAGCAGACAGTCAGAACAGAAGATTACGCCGTTCCCTTAAAAGAACTTCTGGACCGTCTGAAGCGCGAGTATGGTTACAGCGATATGGATGCCGGACTGGTACTGAAAGATATTCTGGGAAAAATCTGGAATGCAGGATAGAACTGCGGCCTAAATGCAGCCTTATGCGGACAGAGAAATGCTACTGTCCGCATAAGACGGATTCAAAAAATCTACCTGCCATCCGTTTTCAGCACGGAATCGATCAGACCGAATTCCAGTGCTTCTTCTGCATTCATATAATGATCGCGCTCTGTGGCTGCCATGATTTCCCCTGCTGTCCTGCCCGTATTTTCAGCCAGAATCCGATTCAGCCGCTCCCGGCTTTTCAGGATATGATCCGTCATGATCCAAATATCTGAAGCCTGCCCCTGGATACCTTTTCCGTGGATAGCCGGCTGGTGGATCATGATTTCCGCATTGGGAAGGGCCATTCGCTTGCCTTTGGCACCTCCCGCCAGGAGAAAAGCACCAAAACTTGCAGCCAACCCGATACATATGGTCGATACATCGCATTTTACATACTGCATGGTATCATAGATCGCAAACCCCGCAGATACAGAACCTCCAGGGCTGTTGATATAAAACTGGATATCTTTTCCCGGGTCTTCCGCTTCCAGAAACAGCATCTGAGCAACAATTAATCCTGCAGAAGCCTCCCTGACTTCTTCCCCCAGAAAAACGATCCGGTCCGAAAGAAGCCGGGAATAAATATCAAAGCTCTGTTCTCCCCGACCGGTTTGGCGGATCACATAAGGTATAAAACTCATGCGGCGATCCTGCTCCTTCCCGGTGCAGAGAAGAACACGGACTTTTGTCTGCTCATACACTGAGAAAGCCTGTCACGTTTTGAAAGAAATACACCTATCTTTCGATATCTCTGCGGCGTACATCCGTATTCCCGGCGAAAAGCCCTTGTAAATGCCTGCTGGGAATTGTAACCCGCTTCTAACGCGATCTCAACCACCGGACGCCTGGTTTCTGCCAGTTTTCTAGCCGCTGCCTCCAGCCGCCTGCCCTGAATATATTTGCAGAGCGTCACGCCGGTATCTTCCTTAAACGTCCGCGCCAAATAAAATTTGGAATAATGCAGTTCCTCCGCCAGTCGTTCCAGTGTCAGATTCTGCTCTGGATGGGCCTTGATACAGGCAAGAATTTTGCCGGTAACTGTTCTGCTCATCATAAAGAATCGCTCCTTCTTGATTGAAAGTACTGCAACCGCCTTTTTCAGGCTTTTGCCGTCTGTACAGATGATACCACAGTCTGCAGATGTCTGTCTTAACAGAAATTGCCCTTTTTCAGAACATGCTTTCAGTCCACATCAGCTGATAACAGAGAACTTCCCGTCACTCCTCACAGTAACACTCCTTCACCGCCCCCAGAAGCGCCGTCACACGCTGGTCCCGGATCCAGTAGATGACGTTCATTCCCTGCTTTTCAGATTCCAGGATCCCGGCCATCCGGAGCTGATTCAGATGCTGAGACAGGGCGGATGCGCTAATATTGGGGGTAAACGAATGGATCTCTCCCACTGTCAGCGATCCTTTCATCAGCGCGCACAGGATCAGCAGACGGTGTTCATTGGCAAGCAGCTTAAGCAGTCCCGCGATCTTTTTTGCTTTCTCTTCCATTTTCACTGTCCTCTCTCCCCTGCTTAAACCTGCAGATTCCCTGGGTCATAGTCCCCATAGGGCAGTACACACACCAGGAACGGGGGCGAAACAGGATCATCGTCAAAAGCCCCAGCACTGTGGAGGTCATCATGATACTGAAAAATCCAAAGGCAAACTGAGCCATCCAGGGCGCCGCTATGGACACATCCACCCACTGCCAGGGCAATTTAAACACCCACAGAAGCGTTAAGGTCCGGCGAAGAGGCGCTCCGGTAAACACCATATAAGTACTGTGCAGCATCAGACAGAACATTACCATGAAAAAAGTCAGAAACCCGTAGCGGAACCAGAGACTTCTTAAAAATTTCGGCGGCGGCGCATTCCTGGACAGTTTCTTTCCCAGAAGCCCCATCAGCTGTCCCCGCCCGCAGTAGCGGTTACAGTAAGCTTTGTTTCCGCCAAAAACAGCAATGAAAAGCGGAATACAGAAAAAGAAAACCCCCAGCCAGGCAAAGAGGATGTTACACAGTCCCAGCCCCCAGTAGGCAATTTCCGCGATCCAGAGATAATCGTACCATTTCCGTTTCATTTTTCATCCCCCCGCTCTACCATTGTAATCACATCTGCCGGACAGAGCCGGGCACATTTTCCGCAGCCGACGCAGATTTCCTGATCAACCCGGGCAATTACACCCGACACGATCCGGACCGCCCCTCTCGGGCAGGCCTTCAGACAGCTTCCGCATGCTACACACTCCCGACCAACCCGGGCGTATTTCTTTGATTTTGCCATAATTCCTCCCTTGAAATAAAGTATTTAAGATAATTCTAATATACTTTACTCCAGACGGCCTGTCAATATGAGAGCAAACTTTCCCGGCTGAACCAGCCCTTGCCGCCTCAACAGCCGCATTCAAAGCCGGAATATTGGTCTGAAATGCTATATCCTCGATCGTTTTGATAATCCCTCCGATCTGAGCGGAAGAACGGTCAATGCTCTTGGTAGCCGCAGCCAGCTGTTCCATTTTTGTATCCGCCTCGGCAGTATAACCGTTTGCCTTATCCACCAGATTGCTGGCATCGCCACAGTAAAAGCATCCCTGCCAGTGTGATTGCCGTTGTAATGATACTGATACGTATTGTAAGCTTTCGATTCATCAAAAATTTCATAACAAACCTCTCCGCAGCTATAAAGATGTATGTTGTAAAGGGTGAATTTGAGCCTCCCCTTTCAGCATAATTGCTGTGTCTTTCCAATGACCAAACTTTTCGATGTGATTGATATATTCGTCCGCAAGATTTACGCCCCCATTAAAAGCAGTGTGGCCGTCAATGACCAGTATTTTCCGATGGTCACGATAATTGTAGTGTGTAGAGACAAAGGGGTTACAGGCGCAAACATTTTACATTTGATACCCAGGGCTTTCAGCCGCTTGGGGTAGTCATGGGGGAGCGTGGAAAATTCGCAAGTGCCATCGTACATAACGCGGACATCCACACCCTCTGCGGCTTTCCGGGCCAAGATTTCCAAAATTTTTCCCCACATCAGGCCCTCGTCTACAATGAAATATTCCAAGAAAATGAAATGTTCGGCTTGCTCCAGTTGACGAAGCATTTCATACCACTTTTCTTCACCGATGGGGAAATAGGTAACAGCCGTCCGCTCAAACACTGGATAGCAGCCGCTCCTGCGGATATAGCGGGCCAAAGCTGCCGTCCCTGGGGCTTCTTGTGCGAGACGATCTGCGGTTTGCTCTGACTGCGGAATGATTCCCTTAGTCTGCTCGGTCAGTTGGCTTAAACGTGTTTTCACAGCCCGGTGTCCTATGTCACTCTGTGTATACCAAAATAGCAGCGCACCAAATACAGGCAGGAGCATAATAACAATCAGCCATGTAATTTTTGATATAGGGTCAAGGCGGTGGCTATTGAGCAGGTACAACACCATGACGGCGGTAAAAAGCGCCGTACCACCCAAAATATGGGGCAGAAATTCCTCAAACCATTGAAAGATACTGAATAGCAACAATACCTGGATGGCCAGTAGGAACACGATCAGCCCTAAACGGCTGAATACCATGTGGACAATGCCCTTTTGTCCTTTCTTCAGCAGAGACAGCCCCTTACTTTCAAAATCCGTATCCTTTTCTGTATCTTGTTCAGAAGATAGGCAATCCCATACGCCAGAATAAAAGGCAGAAGCACCGGCAGAAGATACTTCCCACCAATGAAAATACAGGCAACGATAATCGTCCAATATAGAAAGTCGATAACGAAATTCTTGTGCCTTTCGATTTTACTCAAGCTGCTACTTTCTGTGTTCAAAACGGCACCCCCTTAATATTGATACCGTTTCCGATATTTCACGAACATCAATGCGGACAGGACCAGGGCCATAAGCTCCGCTACTGGCGTAGCAAGCCATATACCATTTACCCCCAAAATTACAGGCAAGATCAGCATGGTAATCAGCATGAATACAAAAGAACGAGAGAACGCAAGGATTGCGGAGGCAATGCCGTTGGACAATGCGGTGAACATCCTGCTGGCAAAGATATTAAAGCCAATAAAGAACAGCGCCAGGGTGCAGATTTGATTCCCGGTGACTGCCAGATCATAAACCGGATTATCCGGTCGGGCAAAAATGGACACCAAGGGCTTTGTAGCGGCAAAGGACGCTGCCACTGTCACAAGGGAAATAACAGCAATTACTTTTAGGCTGGTGGAAACCAGTTTCTTCAGCTTTTCGTGGTTCTTCTCACCATAATAGTAACTGAGCATGGGAGCGACACCATAGGAATACCCCGTGTAAAGGGAGCTTGCAAACATCAGGACATACATGATGATGGTCACGGCGGCAACGCCATCTTCACCGACATAATGGAGCATCGTCCAGTTGAACATCATCGTAATGATGCCTGTGACCAGCGCAGTTGCCATTTCAGAGCATCCGTTTGTCGCCGCGCTTGCGAGAACCTTGAAGCGGAAAGTAGGATTTGCAAAGTGCAGAAGGCTCTTTTTGCGGCTGAATACAAACAGACCGACAACAGCGGTCACAGAGTAACCCAGGCCCGTGGCAATGGCCGCACCGCTGATCCCCATATCCAAAAGGCCGATAAATACATAGTCAAGCACAATGTTTAACACACCGCCCGACACAGAACAGACCAGGGATAAGGTTGCCTTTTCAGAAGCAATCATATAGAGGGTGAAATTGTTCATCAGCAGGATCGGGATCGTAAAGACAAGATAGCGGCTGAGGTAGGAAGTACAGTAGTTGGCGACATCCGGGGACAATCCCATGCTCCCGAAGATGGTTTCCATTAGGGAATAACCCAGCATAGTCATGACCAAACCAACAACCACGTTCACCAAAATCAGGAATGTAAAATCTTCCTTGGCCTCTTTTGGCTTTTGCTCACCCATCTTTTTCATGATGACCGCACTCCCACCAGTTGCCAACATGGTAGAGATAGCTGTCACCACTTGGATCACTGGGGCCGTCAAATTGATGGCGGACAGTGCGCTCGTACCAATCAGATTTGACACGAACAGACCGTCAACCATGGTGTAAAAGGACATAAAGACAGACATTGCGATGGTAGGGACTGCGAATTTGAGGATATTCCCCAATGTGACCGGCTTATCATAAACATTTTGGCTTTCCATCGTAATTCTCCGTTATTCCCCAAATGTTGCAGCAATTTCTCTGAAAAATGCTACCGATTTCTTTTCCTTGTCATCTTCTTCAAAACCGGAATCTGCCCCTGTTTTTACTACGATAATCTTTTTGGTTGGATTGCAATAAATCCATTGACCGAATACCCCGATTCCTGTAAACTCATGCTCATTGCCCTCAGGTATCCACCATTGGTATCCATAACCAAGTTCTTCATAAGGTTTTCCGTCATGAGGCGCTTTCAAATATGTTTCATTTGTTGCGATGGAATCTTTGATCCACTGTTCAGGAAGAATCTGTTTTCCCTCAAATGCGCCATGAGCCATATATAAACGAGCAAAACGCGCATAATCTCTTAATGCGATATGTAAGCCGCCGTTAGCAAGTTCTTTCCCACCGCTTAGCGTCCAGTAAGCATCCTGCTCCACGCCAATTTCTGACCATATTTTCTCACTCATGTATTCACTAAGGGTGCAACCTGTCGCATTGGCAACAACTTCTCCTAAAATATCTGTATTGATACTGGAATAAGTTCTGTTTGTGCCTGGTTCATGCTCGAGTCCAAGGGCTGCGATGGATTTCATTTTATTTTTTCCAAACATACTTGGCACAGATATTTTGTTCATGTCCGCCACTTCGTCAAAGTTAATTCCTGACGCCATCTGAAGGCAGTTTTTTATCGTAACTTTCTCTATTTCGGTATTCTCAAATTCTGGAATATACTTTGCGACGGAATCGTCAACACTATCGATAAAGCCATCTTCAATCGCAAGTCCGACCAATGCCGAAACAAATGATTTACAAAGGGAGTTTGAGGAAAAGCGGGTTTTTTCATCTGAACCTAAGTAATACTCTTCAAAGACAATTTTATCATCGCTGATAATGAGCAAACCAGATGTTTTGGTTTCCTCAAGAAAATCCGAAACGCGTAAGGTCTCTCCCTGAAAGTGGAATGTGTCGATTAGCGGCTTTAAGTCATACTCAAAATCTGATATTCTTTCGCCTTTGGGGATGGTTGCCGTTGGCTGAATTTCATACATGGTTTGAAAACTGTGGGCAAGGTTTTCTTCTTGAAATGCCTTAATAGAACGATACAATACCATAATTGGTTCCCTATAGGCGAATCCTATTATTATCATTCCTACAAGGACAGAGGCCACGCCAATCATTACATATTTTTTCATAAATGATATCCTCCATTTTTCTTGCTTTTTCATTTGGCAAGATTTATAATAAACCGTACAGTAACTGTACAGTCAAGAGGTATTTTAAAAATGGAGAAAAAAAGTAAATTGCTCACAATCGGTCAGTTCGCAGCTCTGCATGGCATCAATAAGAAAACTCTGATGTGGTACGATGAAATTGGTCTTTTTCATCCATCATTTATTCATCCAGAAAATGGATACAGATATTACAGCTACTATCAGAGCGCCATTCTGGAAACAATCCTGCTGTTGCGGGAGTTAGATGTGCCGATTGAAGAAATCCAGGTATTTATGAAAAACCGCTCCGCTGCCAGCATGGAACAGGTCTTAAAAGAAAAAATTGAAGATTTAGACCGCAGTATGGCACATCTGAGGGCAGTTCGGAAAACGCTGTCCTACCACCGCCAGAATATGCAGACATTATTGGCGATGGACTTATCAGAAATCACCATTGTGCAGAAGAAGGAGCGCAGTTTAGTTACCGTAGACATCAATCGGGACAGTACGTTTGATAAGCAGGTAGAGATGATTACTGCTGAAACGAAAAAATATCAGCTTCGCCGTCTGCATGATGCCTCCTATGGTACGATGATCGCAGTAGATAGTCTGCAAAAAGGGAATTTCGAGGATTATTCCAAACTTTTTATTGAAATTCCGTTCCCCATAAAGAAAGATGGATTGCACATACAACCTGCCGGGGATTATGTACGGGCATTTTATAGGGATGCAACAGAAAGCCCTGCGCTTTGCTACCAAAGGACATTTGATTATGCCGAAGAACATGGCCTTACATTATCGGGGTTCTCTTATGAAGTTATTATCAATGAAAATGTGATTGATCGGGCAGAGGACGCTCTTGTGCAGATTGAGATACCTGTGAAATCTCAATAGAGATTTTATCCATGTAGCAAATTTTAATCAAACACGAGTATCCCCGACTGAAATCTCACATTCCCCCTTGACAACATCTTTAGAAATTTGTATAGCATTATAACACAAAAATCGTTATGAAACAGTACAACTACATGGATATTCCTTGAAATCCATCCTTTTAATCTCGTTCTCTGACGGTTATCAAAACACGTTCTCCAACCTGTTTCCCGATCCGGGCGCGGATATCTTTTCGTATTCCTATTATATAGCAAATACTGCCGTCCGCATACTTCACTCCCATATTTACAATACTGCCGTCATATGGAACCCCGTCAAATGTAACATGCGCCTTTACCCTTCCCCTGCCGAACTCCTTTCGAATATCATAAGGAAAGATTATATACGCTCCGCCCTTCTTATCTGCGGCACAGATTACCGATTCATATTCATAAATTCTGTCACTCATTGTCACTGTATCCATTTTGTCTAAAATTTCAAAAGTGTTTCATCCGGCTGCTGTCCGTCATGCGCCTCCCACTGACATTTCGTCATCTGCATATTGGAAAATACAGCCTTAAACGAAGACTCTTCCGGAGAGCAGGCATAGATGCCAAAACGGATTTTTCCCTTTCCTTCCTGCATATGACAGATACGCATCTGCGTAAACCGGCTCCCGTCTTCTGAACATTCCATACAGTAATCATCTTCTCTTCGGCTGAACCGGTACCACATGGATGTTACGGAAGCGTCGATTGCCGTTGTCGCCCAATCCGAATACCCGTGATTTGTCACCACGCTTCCCAGATGCTGATATTCTTCATTTTCATACTCGACGGAGCCTTTCAGCCAGTTCTCGCTGTCCAGATACATGACAATCCCACACTGGTCAAACCGATGATGACTGTCCGCAAACTCTGTTTTTACGATAAAGCTGAAATATTTCTCTTCCGTTTCCATCTGCAGAACAGGCGCATTGTCATTCTGAAAATGGTAGTAGGTTCTCTGCCATAGATCCGTGTGCGGCCTGGTAACGATTTCCACCGTATCCCCGCTGACGGTATAACTTTTCGGCTCTCTTAGCCAGCTGAATTTTGTCAGATCCATACGTCTTTCACTCCTTATATCACCGTACTGCCGTAAACAGTACCTGCCTTTTTCCCGGACCGCCTTTTCCAGAGATCAAACTGTCCGCAAGATATACCCAAGTATATTTTATATTTATTATACAACAGACGGCTTTTAAGTGGAACTGTTTTTTCATCCGGAACCGCGCTTCATCAGCCTCCACAGCGTCGATCTGCTGATTTCCAGCCGGCTGGCTGCATTCGTCCTGTTTCCGTTTTCCTCCTCCAGTACTTTGCAGATAATATCACGATTGATTTTCTCCAGAGGCTGGTTCAGATCGATTCTTATATTTGCATCTTCAACCTTATCGCTTACGGTAGCGATGGCATTTTCCCGTTTTAACACAGTTTTCACTTCCGCTTCATGCACGATTCCGTCTTCACTCATGGCAGCGATCTCCTCCAGCGTTCTTTGAAACTGGGTATAATTGTGCGGCCAGTCATAATTCTCCAGAAGACTCATGGCTTCCGGTTCTATTCCCATTAAAGACGTCTGCAGGCTGATATCCACATGGCTGAAATATTTGTTTACTATAAGCGAAAACCGTTCCCCCTCTGTACGTACAGGCGGCAGAAACAAAGTAACACAGCACAGCGTTTCCAGAAAATCTTTTCCCGCCTCGGTAACCGTCCCCTGCTTGTCACAGACGCAGGAAAAGATCACTCTGTTCCTCCTGCATACATTCATCTCCAGCAGATTTGCCAGCATCTGCTTTCTCTGAATGGATGTGAGGATATCAATATTTTTTATATATATCGTACATCCGTTCTGTGCCAGCGGAGAATTGTGATGCTCCATCAGATAATTCCAGGCTTTTTTATTCATCATAAAACAGTCGATGATCACCAGCGGTCTGTTTCTCCATCGGCTCTGCACATAGATGTATTTCACTGCCTGTTCTTTGCAGGTTCCGTCCTCTCCATAGATTAAAAGCGGCTGTTCACTCTGGTTCAGCAGTTCAATTTTTTTCAAGGAGTCACTCTGCATTCTTATCACGCCGTAGATGCTGTTCCCATACTCCTGTTCGGCTTCCGGCTGCCCCATATAACGGATTCCCCGCCTGATATCCGGTAGGGATACTTTATTTTCCGTAAAATAATAGATCGTATACTCTTTTTGAGAAAAATACCCTTTCGTCATCCGTATAGAATACCTTACATTGCTGATCTGCTTGATCATATGGCAGCTGTCGCCCTGCATCTCTCTGCCGCGTTCTGATCTTAGATAACTGACAATCGGCTCGTTGTTTGTCTCCAGTGTAGAAAAGAAAATGTCCCCGTCTTCATCGAAAACAACCGTATGATTGATATGTTTCCAGATCAGACTGCGCAGAAAGCGATTCTCTTCCCGCAGTTCCTGATGCGTATAATACAGCTGCCTTGCCCTTAAGAACGCGTTTCGAATACATTCCCGGCCGGATTTTATCAGAATCGGGTTCAATCCAAATCTCAGAGCCGTCGTATAGGCAACCATATCGCATAAAATTGCATGTGCGCTTCCTTTTGAGATTTCCATCAGCGCCGTCTCCACATCATCCGCACCGCTGATGGAGAATACATCGATCTCGGAATCTATGATCTGCCCTACCACCTGAGCATTGCCCGTGATGTTCGGAAAACCTACAATCGCATAATTATTTGAGATATTTCCTCCAATTCTCATCGCTCTTAAAATATCCAGCGGCGAGATCTCGATCTCAACAATCGGCAGATCCAGCTGTTCCTGCAGCATGGAAGCTGTTCCGCCGCGGGATACGATGATATCATGGTCGTTATAAAAATTATGCTGAGCAAGCAAAAGGCCCTGCCCCAGGTCCCCCACAAATACATTCAGCTCGATATCATCAAATTCCCTTACAGTCTCGATCATCACTCTTTTCATGCTTTCATAGGGGGCAATGGCAAGAATACGAATTTTTTTCTGTTTCATCACAGACCCTTCATTCAAAATCTTTCATATTTCCTTTCTCGTCAAACTGCTGTTCGTACGGCCCGTCCAGAATCTCTATCTCATCATGATCTGCGATATCCGCCAGCATACTTTCTGAAACCTCAAACTCGGTTAAAGACAGCGTATCTTTAATTCGTACAATCCGCGCTCTGTGACAGTCTGTTTTGGCACAGGTTCTTACCGCCAGACGCAGCGCATCAAAATCATTGTTCTGGTACAGGGGAATCTTTCCTCCATCGATCATCAGATTGGTGGTCAGATTTACCCATGTGCTCTCCCAGTCCACAGAATTCAGACATCGTCTTGTTGTGATGTCCGCAAGGCCGAGACCGCACCCGTTATGATGGCTCTGCTCTGTAAGTCCGCGGATAAACAGCCGTTTTGTATGAAAATCATCTTTAAAATACGGCATGAATCCGCGTCCTGTCACATTGGGATCCGCACCTTCTCCCGATATATTTTTCCCGATCCTGTCAATAATCAGCACATCGATATGATCAAATTTAAACCTGGGAAATCTTCTTCTGGCCGTCCTCAGCAGTTCCTTATCTCCTTCTACGATCTCATCTTTGGCATATGCTTTCATCTCCGATATCTGATCATAGGCATTCTGAACCACTCCCACGCCGAATATCACCGGCATCTTCTCCAGAAACACCTTTGCAACCATTGGGATTCGCTCTGCAAAAGTATCAAACCCCTGCCTGTGGAACCAGGAACAGCCCTCATGCTTGGCAAGTCCAATGGCAATCATTTTCAGCAGGCCGCTCTCGTGCTCTCCTTTAAAATCCGTATGAGGCTTTACCTTATTGTAGATAACAATTCCATCCGCTTCTGCCGCATACCTGTCGCAGAATACAGGGGTATGCGCCTCGTCGTCAATACTTCCGATCTGCACGACCTCCATACCGGCCAGAATCGGAACCTTGATATTGTCTTCCGTAATTCCATACCCGTTCAGTATCTCCAGGTTTCCTTCCACGGTCCCGCCTCCATGGCTCCCCATCGCCGGAACAAGAAACGGCGCCGCCCCCCATTCTTTTAACTTATCACATATGGTTTTGACAATTACAGCGTTGTCGGGAATTCCCCGGCTCCCCACAGTAACCGCAATCCTTTTTCCTTTTACACTTCCCCTTATCTTCAGCCCATCCAGCTCTTTGTTCAGATGTTCCCTGATATTTTCAATTTTATCGTTCTCAAATCGCTGTCTTACCCTTATCATTCTGGGAATTTCGATCTCATCCATTCCCTGCACCGGAAACTGAATTTCCGGAAATTCAATAAATTTCATATGGCTCTCCTTGATCAGATATCACGACAAAAGGATGCTCCTGAACGCCTGAGACAGCGATTTCAGAGCATCCTCTCTTCTTTATTCTTCTACAACCGCGTATGCACGGCAGGGGGAACCTCCGCAGCCTGTCAGCTTCAAAGGAACCGCATGCAGCATTACTTCCTCATATTCAAGCACTTCTTCCGGAAAATCCAGTTCCTCCAGAAGCCATACTTCATTTGAAAGCAATACCTCATGGCAGGGCCTTCCGGTGCCCTCATACCAGCCGCCCATGCTCATACCGTCAATTCCGACTCCTTTTACCCCCTTTTCCAGCAGCCATTTGGCGCCTTCCTCCGACAGATACGGCCAGTCATTGTAATATTCTTTGCTGTATCCGCGTTTTTTATGCCATCCTGTACAGAGAAGCACGATCGTGTCCTTCCTGATTTTATCCTCATATGAAAGAAGATCCGATATCCCGATCGGATGACAGGCCTGTACACCCGTCAGGTTCACGATCACCGCATTGCCTACAAATCTCTCCAGAGGAATCTCATCAATCGTTTTCATATCCGGAAAGAAATGAAAAGGAGCGTCCAGATGTGTTGCCGTATGTGTATTCAGTCTGATGATTTCAGACGTATAACCGTGTATGCCGACAACCGTCTCATGCGTGATCCTGGTCTCGCCATAAGTCGGCCAGCCCGGACACGAATTGAATAACGACTGCGACAGATCAAATATCTTCATACCTTATACCTTCTTCTTTAGGTTCCGCAGCTGCCCTCACTTCGCCCCAGTGTCTGGAAGAATTTTCCCTCTCTTCGTTCCGTAAAATCCTTCCGGGACTATTTTCGGGCAGCTGCCGTTTTTCATAAACTACTTGACACTACCTGTTATTTTGCTTTGGATTCCGGAAATACATTTTCCTGCAGCTGTTTAACCACTTCTTCATCGCCGCAGTTTTCCGCTGTTACCAGAAGTGTCGGTACATCGATCTGCTCCTCCGGCGTCTCCCCGTTGAAAATCTGTGAAGCTGCCTGTACGGCAAGTTTGCCCATCAGTGCCGGCTGCTGAATTGCCGCTGCCAGAAGTCTCCCGGCCTCAATTTCCTGAACCGTCTCCGGAGTACCGTCAAATCCGCATACGATCACCGAATCTCCTTTATCCGCATTCTGAACTGCTTTTACCGCTCCCAGAGTCGGCTCATCCATATGAACGAAAACTACTCCAAGATCTCCGTAAGTCGTCATCAGATCCTGTGTAAAGCCCTCTGCTTCTGCGCGTGTAAACTGGCTCATCTGTGTATAGTCCGCCAGCTCAACGTTAAATTTCTCCAGCGCCGCGTTAAAGCCCTCATATCTGGCTTTGATATTGTTGCGTGCAAGCGATCCTGTAATCTGCGCTGCAGTGCCGGCAATTCCGTTATCCTTCATATACTGCAGGACATATTCTCCCAGCTCCTGTGAGCCTTCTGCATTAGGGGTTACGATAAACGCGTCATATTTTCCGGAATCTGTCCCTATGTCCGCAATCACAACCGGAATCTCTGCGTCTTCCGCCATTGCCAGTACCGCCGGACATGAGGAGCTGTCCGTAGGTGAAATAATGATCATATCCACCTGTTTGGCGATCGCATCCTGCGCGTTCTGAAGCTGTATCTCACTGCTGTTGTTGGAATCATACACCTGCACCGTGGCATCCATGCCTGAATCAATGACTTCATTCTCAATCCCGTTTGCCAGATATCTCCAGAATGGAAGATCCAGGCCCGGAGTCAGATAAGCAATCTGTTTGGTTCCTCCGCTGCTCTCCTGTACATCCTCTGTCCCCTGTGTATCCGTTTCTTCCGGCGCGTCTGACGCATCCGCCGCCTCTGTTGTATCCTGCGTTTCTGCTTCTGCCGCTGCCTGATTACTCTTCTCTGTGCAGGCTGTTAACGACAGTGCCAGTGTCCCCACACATAACAATGCTACAAGCTTTTTCTTCATTTCAGTTCCTCCTTTGATTATTTATTTCTTTTACTGGCTATACTTTCAGCCAGCACAGCTACCACAATAACCACGCCCGTTACTGTACCTTGCCAGAATGGATTAATTCCCAGAAGATTTAACGCATTTCTTAAAAAACAGTACAGTAATACGCCGATAAATGTTCCCGGAAGACTTCCTTTTCCTCCCGCCATACTGACGCCGCCGATCACCGCGGCCGCAATCGCATCCATTTCCAGCCCCGAGCCTGTCGTAGGATCAACCGCCATCAGCCTGACCATATTGACCAGCGCTGCAAATCCGCACATCAAACCGGAAATCATGTAGCAGAGCATCGTAAATAGTTTCACGTTTACGCCTGACAACCGGCTGGCTTCTGCATTGGACCCGATCGCATAGGTGAATCTTCCTGTCTTTGTATTTGACATCACCCAAGTCATCAGTACATACAGCAAAATCATAAAGATGATATAGAAGCGGATTCCGAACAATTTATAATTTCCGACCGTATCCATAAGTTTTGGAAAACCGGAGACTGAATTCCCGTCGGAACACACATAGGTCAGAGAATTACATATGACTTGTGTGCCCAAAGTGGCGATAAAAGCTGCGATCTTCAAATATCCGGTCAGAAAACCGTTGATCAGCCCGACCAGCACTGCCACCCCCAGAACAATCAGAATTCCCACTGCCAGATTCTGCGTTCTCGCCATGTACATTCCGCCCAGCATCCCGCTGAGTCCTACCGCCATACCGACCGACAGATCAATGCCTCCGGAAACAATGACAACGGTCTGCCCGATCGCCAGTATTGCCACCACAGACATCTGAGACAATACATTCAGTATATTTGCTTTTGTACAAAAAGCCGGCGATGCAAAGCTCATGATGATACAGAACACAATAAACACGATCAGCATGGATATTTCTGAACGGTATATTTTCATAAAACGGCTTACTTTTTCATTTCGCATTTTTCCTTCCTCCTGATCCAAGAGTTGCCATTTTGGTAATCTGATGTTCTGTAATTTCATCATGAGCCAGTTCTCCCACAAGTTCCCCTTCTCTCATTACAAGAACCCGATCACACATTCCGATAATCTCCGGCTGCTCTGATGAAATCATGAGCACCGTCACGCCGGCGCCGGACAACTGATTTAAAATCGAATAAATCTCGGATTTTGACGAAATGTCGATTCCTCTTGTAGGCTCGTCAATAATCAAAATCTCCGGCTCCGTAAGCATCCATTTCCCCAGCAGAACCTTTTGCTGATTTCCTCCGCTCAGGCTGTCGCAGGCATCGTAATACCGGCCCATTTTTATGTTCAGTTCCTTTTGCATTTTTTCCGTATCCTGTACGCTTTTCTTTTTACTGATCATAAAATTTTTCTGCATATTCTGCAGCACAAGTGAAATATTATCAGCAATGCTTTCTTCTAATATAAGACCGTCATATTTTCTGTCTTCGGGTACGAATCCAATTCCAGCTTTGATTGCATTTTTTATTGTCAGTTTTTTAATTTCTTTTTCATGGACAAATACTTTTCCCGACTTCTTTTTATCAATGCCGAAAATGCAGCGCGCAAATTCTGTTCTCCCGGCTCCGACCACTCCGGTCAGACCGACAATTTCTCCTTTTCTCAGCTGAAGACTTACATTTTTTACACGCCCTTTCATATCGCATATATTTTCGGCGCGGAATATCACATCTGCCTCTGCACAACAGCCAAACGCTCTGGCGCCGTACAGGTTTTGAATCTCGCGTCCTACCATGGATTTCACCAGGTCATTTTCTGTCAGGCCGCTGATATCGTGTCCGTTCAGCACTTCCGTTCCGTCCCGGAATACAGTCACCCGGTCTGCAATTTCAAATATCTCCTCAATCTTATGAGAAACAATAATAAATCCTATATTTTTCTCACTTTTCAGCTTCCGCACGACGGCAAAGAGCTGTTCCACTTCATTTCCCGACAAAGCAGCCGTCGGTTCATCAAGTATGATGACTTTGGAATCCGCATCCACTGCTTTGAGAATTTCCAGAATCTGCATCTGCGCAATGGACAGGTTTTTTACCTGTTCATAAACATCCAGGCTGGCTCCCATTTCAAATAATCCCAGCAATTCCCTGGAATGACTGTACATTCTGCGTTTATCCAGTACAAGCCCCGCCAGCCTGTAATACTCCTCATTTCCCAGAATCAGATTTTCCGCTATGGACAGATCCGGAAGCAGGTTAAACTCCTGCAGCACAATAGAAATGCCTTTTCCCTTCGCCGCTTTTGGATTCTCAACGCTGATCTTTTCCCCCTCAAAATAAATGTCCCCGCTGTCCGGTTGATGAATTCCGGCAAATATTTTTCCCAGAGTGGACTTCCCTGCCCCGTTTTCGCCCATAAGCGCATGTACTTCTCCTGCTCTCAGACAGAATGAGACCCCTCCTAGCGCCTGCGTGCCTCCAAAACGTTTATGAATATTTTCTGCAATTAATATCCCTTCTTTTTTTGCCTCCATAAATACCGCTCCTTACATACTGCCTCTGTTTGCTACGGCTCTGTCCCGCCTTCCTGGCTCTGGTTATGATTTGCCAGTATAATTGCATAATCAACTGCATTTTTCAGGCTTAATTCATTCGCCCTGCCGCTCCCGGCATGTCCAAACCCCGTTCCGTGGTCAACACTGGCACGGATAATCGGCAGTCCCAGAGTGACATTGATTCCGGCAACCGCATCCCAGTGCCCTTTCTCCCTGTTATAGACAAAGCCTTTTATTTTCAAAGGAATATGTCCCTGATCGTGATACATCACTACAACAATGTCATACCAGCCCCCCAGAGCTTTGGAGAATATGGTATCCGGAGGCGTAGGACCTTTTTCCGGAATGCAGATCCCCTCCGACATGGCCTGGTCGATCGCCGGCTGGATCTCTTCCAGCTCTTCTCTTCCAAACATTCCGTTTTCCCCGCAGTGCGGATTCAGGCCCGCCACGCCGATCCGGGGGTTTTCTATTCCCAGCGCCAGACAGCCCTCGTTCGCTATGCGGATACATTCCAGAACCCGATCTTTTTTCACTCTGTCACAGGCCTCACGCAAGGATACATGTGTTGAAACATGCACGACTCTTAAGTCGTTATGAGCCAGCATCATGGTATATTTTTCAGTGCCGGTAAATTCCGCATAAATTTCTGTATGCCCCGAATAGTGATGTCCCGCCATATTAATGGCTTCTTTTGACAGTGCATTGGTCACGGTAGCGTCAACCTTCTGAGCCATGGCAAGTTCAATCACCTTTTTCACATACTGGAAGGATGCCTCTCCGCCGGTTTTACATGCGCCGATGCCAAAAGGACGGGGAACTGCCTGATCCGAACTGTCGGGTATCTCCCCGGCCGGCACCAGAGCCAGATCCAGCAGATCAATCGTTCCATATTGAAAGACTGCTTCGTCCACATTTTTTATCACGTGGAGCTTCAGATTAATGTTCAGAATCTTTTCCGCCACCTTCAACGCATACTTCATGCTGGAAGCGTCTCCAATCACGATCGGATTGCAGCGCTCATAAATTTCCCTGTCCGCCAGCGCGCGAACCGTAATTTCCGGACCGTTCCCAAAAGGATCTCCCATTGTAATACCGATAACCGGTTTTCCTGTCATCTCGTTTCCCCCTCTTCAATTATTTACAGTTTCTCCTGCATATTCCTCTTTTATTAGTTCTGTCAGTGTCAGAAGCAGGTCCTCCTGCCCAAATCCGCCGGATTTTGACAGCAGATTATACATGTTTCCATTGTATTCAAATCTCGACAGGACAACCCCGGACAAAAGTTCGCATATGGGAACAAGTGTATTTTGTCGGATACGCTGCATAAAAGCCAGCAGCGTATCCCCTCCCGTCACCAGAAGCGTGCTCTGCAGCCCGCAGTCCAGAAGACGTTTCAGCACGCCTCCCATCGTATCTGCGATACGGTACCGCGCTTCTGTCAGATCAATGTTTTTCCGACGCATATATGCAGATGTTCTCTCCAGATCATGTACGCCACATTCTATAATCGTATTTCCGCAAGCGCACATGTTCTTTTTCCATCCATCAATGAATGCCTTTCCTTCCTCGCTGTCCGGCCAGTTCTTTTTCAGTTTCTGCTCCGGAGATAAGCATATCCTTTTCATGCCGGCCGACGAAGCACGGTCCAGCTGTCTGACGGTAACGGAATTCGTGCTTCCGCATATGGTCAGTAAATTTTCATTAAAATCCGGCAGGACCGGTCTGACTGTCTGAAGGCCCAGCATTCCGAACAGGATTGCCGCCAGTCCGGCACATCCGGCCAGCAGATGAAGCTGTGATTTCTCTTTCAGTTCCCGTGCAAGACGAAGCATTTCCTCTTCCGTGGCACTGTCATACACCAGAATTCCTTTTGCAGTACAATTCGCTGTCGACTTTCCCATCTGGTACACCGTCACGTCGCTTTGCTCTGCAATAATCTCTTTCACTGCAGATTTTCGGACGGGCTCAAACAGATCTGTACCGAAAATACTTTCTGAGACAGGTACGCCATTCACATAATGAATCCCGTTTACCGTAATACGTCCCATCTGCGGAAAAGCCGGAATATAATGAATCCTCGAAGACTTCGAAGCACGCAGAAAAGCCGTCAGCTCACTCCCGATATTTCCCCTCATTCCAGAATCTGTTTTTTTGTATATATAGGACACCCCGAGGGCAACCGCCGTGTCAACAATATCATATACAATCTGGAATGCTTCATCCGGACTCATATGCCTCGTTTCGGCATCAACAATCAAAACCTGCATATCTTTTTCCAAAATGTCTCTCAGACTTTGATCTCCCCGTTTATGTACGAGCACCATAGAATTTTTTGCCCTAAATTGGACCCCTGTATCCAGCGCACCGGTAAAATCATCTGCTATGACTAATAATTTAACCATGTTTTCCTCTTATCATGAAAGTGTTTTAATTTGAAACATTTTGTAAGTATTCAATTAAGCAGCTAAATTGTATGCCTATATCATAATTTTTTTTATATTTTTATTCAATTCTACAGAATCTCATTTTTTGTCTTAATTTGAAACATCTTTTTATTTTCTGTTTCCTTTTTTATCCAGGTAAAGATTCTCGCTTGTTACCGCAGAACATTCTTGTCTGCACATACAATATGCTCCCTTCTGAGCAGCAGGTTTTATCATTTTACCTGTCTGCCCGGAAGGGAGCATCACGTTTTTCCACAACTCCATTTTTATTTTTCAAAACTTTTCCATTATGCCAGCTCGTCTCTGAGACCGTCAATGATATGTTCCCTGCGAATCCTGCCGGAGGCGTAAACCATGGTAATAAAAACAACTGCAAATACACCCAGCACGCTGACCGCCAGAGCGCCCCACGGAAAACAAAAAGCCATATCCACATCCTCCACAGATATCAGCGCCCGGTAAATCAGCCAGGCCAGAATCCCGGACAGCGGAACTCCGTACAGCAACGTGTGCATTCCGTAAAATACGCATTCAAACCGCATCATCCGGCCAAAGCTCCGATCCGACATGCCTACCGACCGCAGCATAGCCAGCTCCCTCCGTCTCAGGCGAATGTTGGTGGAGATTGTATTGAATACGTTGGCCACGGCGATCAGCGAGACCATGGATACAAACAGATACGTAAATACGTGGAGCACAAAACTCATATGACGGAAAAGGTCAAAAGCGGCAGACAGGTTGTAGATCATATACTCTTTTGTAACGCCTTCTTCCATAATCGTATTCTGCAGTTTTGACAGTGTTTCGGACGGCGTATCGGTCCAGAAAAGGATCCCTCTTTGCACCCGGCCGTCCAGAGACGGTCCCGTACCGTCAAACTGCGCCTGCATCCGCACAGGCGCCGTCATTACAAGCATCCGGTCCGGCACATCTTCAAACGTGGTATCCAGAGGATAACGGTCCACAAAGGTAGCGCGGACTGTCTTTCCCCGTTCTCCCGCTGCGGACAAAAGAGTAAAATCCATGGAACTACCGGTCCAGTATATCGTATGATTCCGGTTATCTGCCGCACACATAAGAACTTTTGCATCCGGTCCGGTATACTCTTCTCTTGGCAGTCCCAGTTCATCGATAAATTCATAATAGAGATCATCTTCGATAAACTGGGTATACAATGTAACCTGCTGTCCGGTCCCTTCACCGCTTTCACCGGCCTCTTGCCGATACGGTCCTGAAAAATCCTCCGCAAGCCCGTCGGTCACAGCGGAATAGACAGGATTGGCCTGCCAGGTACTTTTTTTGACCCCTTCTGTTTCTTTCAGCCTGTCATAAAGCCTCAGAAATTCTTCTTCTGTCAGATCCTTTACGATCAAAGAAATGTCGCCGTCCGCCTCTACTGCCGTATAGCCTCTGGTCATCTGCTTCAAGGTCGTATTGAATGCACTGACTGACACAATCAGAACCACACTGAAAGTCAAAGAAAGGATCACGCCCCGGTAACGTCTTTTATTTCGCTTAAAATTCTTCCAGGCCAGCGCACCCTCCAGCCCGCAGAGCCTCCATAAAAGCTTTGAAGTCCGGATTTCTTTTGTCTCCATACGGATTTCGCCGGTCTGACGGATGCATTCCAGCACCGGAATGGCCGCAGCTCTTTTCGCCGGAATCCAGGCAGAAATGAGAATCGTTATCATACTGAGCAAGGCCGCAGCCCCCAGCGCAGACGCCGACACCGCCAGCTCCATGGACACTTCGCTGTTGATTATACTGCTGAAGCGGCCGGATACCACCGGCAGGAGCAGTCTGATACTGCCGATCCCCACCAGGCTTCCAAGCGGAATCCCTGCACAACCGATGCACAGCCCTTCAAAAAGCACCAGCCCTTTTAGCTGTCTGGCTGTCGCTCCCACAGACATAAGGATACCGAATTGATGAACACGCTCATTGAGTGAAATATGAAATGAATTGTAAATCAAAAAAATCGACGCGGTCATGATAATCAGCGCCAGTACGCCGCCCACGGTATACAGGAACACATTAAAAAGCCGGTTATCGGAAATTCCCATAAAGCGGAGCAGATTTTCATTGGCCGCCCAGCTGCTCCCGCCGCTTTTCCTTTCTGCAAAATCCTGTATTTTCCAGGGATTCTGAAGTTTCACAAATACGCTGGAACAATCCGACGGTTCCTCTGCTCTGTCCTCATTCCACCCGGTAATAACCGTGTAACCGGGAGCTTCATGCAGTTCAAATCCCGGACGTTCATAGATTCCGGTCACCGTATAGACTTGTTCATCCTCCGCAACCAGTGCCTCACCCTCCATATAGGGATCACACTGGGTAAGCGTCCGCCCTTCTGATTCCCTGTTTCCCACCGACAGCGTCAGCGTGTCGCCTACAAAGATTCGAACGCCGGATTTGACAGCTATGTGATCGGGAATCAAAATCTCCCTCTCATGTTCCGGCATTCTGCCGATTGTCAGATGAAGCGGAAAGTCTTTCAGCGCCTCTTCATTGAATTCCGCCAAAAACAAATACGGCTTTTCTCTGCTCGCCTCATTTGCCCCTTCAAGCAGGGCATAGCCAATATTCTGATAGGAAATGATCGCTTCTGTCTGCGGATCCTTTTGCAGTTCCTGAACCAGCGAGGGATCCGCATCCGAAAATTCCACATGCCAGTCCCCGCCTTTGGCAATTTCTTCCCGAATGAAATAATCAATCAGAGAAGTGCCAAAAGTGGCAATTCCGGTAAACAAAGCGGCGGACAATACGACTCCCAGGATCGTCACCAGCGTCCGCGTATGATTGTTCCTCAGGCTCT
This sequence comes from uncultured Lachnospiraceae bacterium, assembly GCA_951802115.1. Lineage (GTDB taxonomy): Bacteria > Bacillota > Clostridia > Lachnospirales > Lachnospiraceae > Hominiventricola. Next base: position 74,362 of record CATOPL010000003.1, read on the forward strand.
GAATGGCGACTTTGTGAAAAATATTGACTTTCATAAACGTTCCGCCTCTCTTCCTGACTCTTTCCTGTCTTTGATCCGTTTTTGCTCCTGTTGAATTCTGCTGTCATGCACCACTTTTCCGTCTGCAATGGTAATGATACGCTCCGCCTGCAGCGCAATATTTTCATCGTGGGTCACCAGAAGCAGGGTCTGTTTGTATTTCCGATTGCTCTCCTTCAAAAGCCGGACGATCTCCTGCCCGTTGCGGCTGTCCAGAGCGCCGGTCGGCTCGTCGGCCAGCATAACGGCCGGAGCGTTCATAAGAGCCCGGCCAATCGCGACACGCTGCTGCTGTCCGCCGGAAAGCTGATTCGGAAGATGGCCCTTCCGGTCCTTCAGTCCCAGAAGTTCCAGCAACTCATTTAAGCGCTCCTGGTTGACCTTCCTTTGGTCCATAAGAACCGGAAGCGTAATATTTTCCACCACATTCAGCGTGGGAATCAGATTGTTGAATTGGTAAATCAGCCCTACCTGCCTCCTGCGAAAAACGGCCAGCTGTTCACTGTTCCCCGCATAGACATCCTGTCCGTCCAGAAGAATCTTCCCCCGCGTGGGAGGATCAACCCCGGCAATGGCGTGAAGCAGCGTGGACTTCCCGGAACCCGAGGAACCGATGATCGCTGTGAATTCTCCTTTCTCCACTGTCAGGGAAACACGATCCAGCGCCACAACCCGACTCTCTCCCTTTCCGTAAATCTTACTTAAATTTCTCACCTCTAAAAATTCCATATCTGAAAACCTTTCATTATAGTTCCGCATCCGCTCCCACAATTTCCATTGTCTGAAAGCATTTTCGGGCCGAGTCCTGTCCGATATGCCTCCCGGGCTTTCCCTGCGCTGATGCTGGTTTTATAGTTCCGCATCCGATTTACTATAATATCATAAAACATTTTGCTTACATTTGCGTGACTTTCAGGTGAGAGTTCTGTCACTTATGATGAGTTCCTGTTATTTTTTTACCCTCAAGTCGACATAAGGAGCGGAGCGACGCTGCCATTTCGGGCCAAATTGGCCGAAGCTCTCAAGGTATTACATACGCGGCAATAATGTATTTCTCATAATGTACATTTTGAATCTCGTCAATGTAATACAATATTTTGTCAAAGACGGCAAACTATATATATGAAAGGTTTGTGAGTTATGTAATCAAGCAGAAAAAACAAATATACACTTCTAATACTCTCTTTTTTGTGCATGAAAAGAGAGGCGGTAAGCTGCCTAAGGTAGTATAATTATCACTGGAGAAGGAATCCCTAAGAAATTTTATCCCCCTATCAGCTTCAAAATATAACAGAATGGTTTCCAACATCCGGATTTGAGTTTGATAATTCTCCCGATATAGAGGTCCATCAAAATTCAGCCCCCAGTAATATGCAATATGAAGTTTGGCTGCCAAGCAGAAAAGTATGAGGTTACAATATGACAGATAAAAACTACGATGATTTTTTAGAAATCACTGGTGCAAGTAGAAATCTTGTAGAAGATATAAATGACTTTCTTCTGGATAGCGACTGTAAGCGTGAAATCAAAACAGCTAAAAGCGGTTTTACGGTTTCCTATCTTTTGCAGGATACAAAAAAGACATTAGCTACTTTTGTTTGCAGAAAAACAGGAATAAAAATCAGGATTTTCCCCCAGCGCCTTAATGAGTATGTGGAGTTTTTAGACACACTTCCGTTAAAAATGAAAAAAGAGATTGCAAAGGCATCTGTCTGCAAACGCCTCGTAAATCCGAATGACTGCAATCCTAACTGTGTTATGGGATATGATTTCATCATGGATAAGAAACACTATCAAAAATGTAGATACATGGCTTTCATGCCATCTATAAACGAAGAAAATACACCGTACATCAAAAAATTTTTACAAAATGAGCTGATGCACTAAAACCGTCCAACAGAAAATAAAAAGCCGTTGTTCGGCGGCAGAGTTTTCATGCGCCTGAATTGGCTTTATGCTGTTTGGGTGCATTTCTGTTTCTATGGAATTTCAAACACCTCCGGGGCGGCGGGGAAAAAGCCAGCCCGAATCTCACCGCTTGGGAAAACGAATCAAAAATACAGCTCCGCCATCTGGATGATTGCGGGCAGAGATCACTCCTCCATGTCCGGTGATGACAGACTTTCCGAGGGCCAGTCCGATCCCGTATCCGGATGCCTTTCCGCTCTTCCCGCGATAAAATCGTTCAAACAGGCACGGAAGTTCCTCCTGAGAGAAACCGGCTCCGCTGTCATGAATCCGCAGCTCGGTAAACAACGGCGTATCTTCACACACAATCTTGATAAAGCCGCGATCCCCGATGCTTTCCACGCAGTTTTTTAAAATATTCTGAACAGCCTGGGACAACCAGTCCCTGTCTCCCCGGATGTAAACGGCCTTGGGAATCGTAGTCTGTACGCAGATATCATGCAGATCCATGGAAATCAAAAACGGACGCAGTGATATGCGAACCAGTTCCCCCACCTCCACCGGCTCATCCTGAAAAACCACAATACCTGCATCCAATCGTGAAAGTTTTAACAACGAAGTAATCAATCCATCCACCCGCGCCAGCAGTTCCTCTTCTTCCCGCAACAGAACAAGGCGTCGCTCCTTATCCGATTCGCTTTCCAGCAGGGACAGGATCAGGTGAACAGATGTGAGTGGGGTGCGAATCTGATGGGCGATATCCGCCAGAGAATCTGCCAGACGCTCCTTTTCCTCCTGAAGCTCTTCGTTCTGCTCCCGAAGGCGCAGAGTCATTTTGTGAATCTCACTTTGCAGGATCGACAGCTCTCCCTCCTCTTCTCCTGACACATACAACCGGTCCTGACCGTGAAGTATCCGGTCGACCTGTTCAGACATGTCCGCGATTCTCTCATATCTTTTTCCTGTAAATACAAGAAAGGCTGCTCCGTAACAGGCAGCCAGTACAATGGTCCATATTTCCCCTGCCGGGCCGGTCAGGGCAAAAGCTGCTGCCCCTGCTACCGCGGTCAGAAGCAGAAACAGTCCTGCAAAACGCCGAATCTCTTTATTTCTCAGCATCATTTCCTCCCAACCGGTATCCGATCCCCCGAACCGTCCGGATGATCCCTGGGTTGGAAGGATCATCCTCGATTTTTTCCCGCAAACGTTTGATATAGACCGTCAGCGTATTGTCATTGACATATTCCCCCGCCGCGTCCCACAGTTCACTCAGCAAACGCTCCCTTTTGATTATATTTCCCGGATTTCCTGTAAACGCCAGCAACAGCCGGTATTCCAGCGCAGAAAGAAAAATCTCCTTTCCATGCTTTTTCACCAGTCCGGTTCCGGTATCTACCCGAAGTCCACCGAACTCGTACACCGAAGGAGCTTCTCCCGTCCTCCGAAAGGCTGCCTGAATCCGGGCAATCAGCTCCCGGGGGCGAAAGGGCTTGGTGATATAGTCGTCCGCCCCCATATTCAGTCCGGTGACCACGCTGGCCTCATCTCCGGAAGCAGTCAGGAAGATTACCGGAATGTTCTGTGTCTGATGAATCTGCGTACAGACCGCAAAGCCGTTGCCGTCCGGCAATGAGATATCCACCAGCGCCAGATCATACCGGGCTTTTTCCAACATGCCAATCGCCTCTGTCTGCCCGGATGCACAGCAGACTCCGTAGCCCTCCGCCTGCAGTAAAAGAGTCAGATTTCTTGCGATCGCTTTGTCATCTTCTACTAAAAATATCTGTTTCATCTGCATTCCAACATTCCTATATGCAACACTGCAGTTCCCCGACCGCAGGACATGTCATTTATTATAATTCAAACAGAGCCGCCGCAAAACGCTCCCCTGCCTGTTTACTTCGTCCGCTCCGGTTATCCTTCTATTCTTCCCCGAAAAGCGGTGTCGAGAAATAACGCTCTGCCGTATCCGGCAGCACGGTGACCACAGTCTTTCCCTTTCCCAGCTTCTTTGCAAGTTTCAGAGCCGCCGCCACATTGGTGCCGCTGGAAATCCCGCACATGATCCCTTCCAGTCTGGCCAGGTCCTTCGCCGTGCGGATGGCTTCCTCGTCGGTCACGATATATACGTCATCATAAATACTCCGGTTCAGGTTCTCCGGGATCAGACCGTCTCCAATCCCCATCTGCAGATGGGTTCCGATCGTCCCTCCGGCCAGTATCGCCGCGTTCTCCGGCTCTACCGCCCAGATCTCAATCTCCGGATTCTGAGCCTTTAATACCTCTCCGATCCCGCTGATCGTCCCTCCGGTCCCGATCCCCGAACAGAATCCATGGATGGGACCTGCCACCTGTTCCATAATTTCAAGACCGGTATGATGCTTATGCACCATGGGATTAGCCGGATTCTCAAACTGCTGGGGCACGTAGACTTTCGGATCTTCCCTGGCCATCCGCATGGCGATGGCCAGACATTCGTCGATACAGTCGCCGATATTTCCGGCGTCATGGACGAGCACTACCTCCGCTCCATAGTGCCGCACCAGCTTCCTGCGCTCCTCGCTGACGGAATCCGGCATGATGATCACTGTCCGGTAGCCCCGAACCGCTCCGATCAGCGCCAGACCGATGCCCTGATTGCCGCTGGTGGGCTCCACAATAACCGTATCTTCTCTGATCAGGCCGTCTTTTTCTGCCTGAAGAATCATATTGTACGCGGTTCTGGTTTTAATGGAACCTCCTACATTCAGTCCCTCGAATTTTACCAGCACCTCGGCGCTATCCGGGTCCGGATTCATCCGGTTCAGACGTACCATAGGCGTATGCCCGATAGCATCCAGTACATTTTCGTATATCATTGTAATTTTCCCCTTTCACACACTGCCGTGCATATTCGGAAGCGACAAGCTTCCTTGTTAAACTTTTTAAATATTGTATCACACGCGAATGCATATGGGAAGTTACTTTTCACACCTCTGCCAGTCCTTGATTCACCCTGGATGAAACGTATTAAAAAAGAGTTCTTCATATCTTTAGAGCAGACAAATCACGCAGAAAACCCGCTGTGCAGACAGAATCTTGTCCACACAGCGGGTTTTCACGATTTATTCAGATCTTACCATGCAAAGATTACTCCGCTCCGTAAAGCGTTTTCAGCTTGTTGAGGTAGCTGTATCTTGCTTTTGCTTCGCTTTCGTTCTTGTCGAACAACTTCGCAGCTCTCTCCGGATTTGCACGTTTCAGAGCATTGTAACGTACCTCTCCGTCAAGGAATGCCTGATAATCTCCGGTCGGCTCCTTGGAGTCCAGAGCAAACGCATCCTTACCCTCTGCAGCCAGTGCCGGATTGTAACGGAAGCAATGCCAGTAACCAGCCTCAACCGCCAGCTGCTCCTCGGTCTGAGCCTTGCTCATACCCTTCTTGATACCATGGTTGATACATGGAGCATAAGCAATAATCAGGGACGGTCCCGGATATGCCTCTGCCTCTGCGATAGCCTTCACGCACTGGTTGAAGTCTGCACCCATGGAGATCTGTGCCACATACACATAGCCGTAGCTCATAGCGATGGAAGCCAGGTCTTTCTTCTTCACATCCTTGCCGCCTGCCGCGAACTGAGCAATCGCACCGGTCGGGGTTGCCTTGGAAGCCTGTCCGCCGGTATTGGAATAAACCTCGGTGTCAAATACCATGATGTTGATATCCTGGCCGGAAGCAAGCACATGGTCCACGCCGCCGAATCCGATATCATATGCCCATCCGTCGCCGCCGAAGATCCACTGGGACTTCTTAGCGAGGAATTCTTTGTCTTTCAGAATTGCCTGTGCCTTGTCACAGCCGCATGCCTCCAGAGCTGCCACCAGTTTGTCTGTAGCCGTTCCGTTGGTTGCACCGCATCCGTAAGTGTCAAGCCATTCCTGAGCTGCTGCTTTTACGTCTTCTTTCTCTGCGTTTGCAGCCAGATCTTCCACTTTCGTTTTCAGACCGCCACGGATTGCATTCTGTGCCAGCAGCATACCATAACCGAACTCAGCCGCATCCTCGAACAGAGAGTTGGACCATGCCGGACCCTGACCCTTCTGGTTCACGGTGTACGGTGTGGACGGTGAAGAGTTACCCCAGATGGAGGAACATCCGGTTGCATTTGCAATATACATTCTGTCACCGAAGAGCTGGGTAATCAGTTTTGCGTAAGGAGTCTCGCCGCAGCCTGCGCATGCGCCTGAGAACTCTAAGAGCGGAGTCTTGAACTGAGATCCTTTTACCGTAGACTCTTTGAACTTCGCGATCACATCTGCTTTCTCCGGCAGCGTCACTGCATAGTCAAAACCTGCCTGGCAGCCTGCATTGGCTTCCATATTTGCCATCTCGATAGCCTTTGCACCCTTCTTGCCCGGGCAGACGTTCACACAGGAACCGCATCCGGTACAGTCATAAGCGGATACTACGATAGCAAATTTCTTGTCCGGCATACCGGTCATATCCAGTACCTGCATTCCTTCCGGAACCTTTGCAGCCTCTTCCGCAGTCATAGCTACCGGACGGATAACAGCATGCGGACATACATATGCACAGCGGTTACACTGGATACAGTTCTCCGGATTCCATACCGGAATATTTACTGCAATACCGCGTTTCTCATATGCGGAAGTACCGGACGGAGTCGTGCCGTCCACATAATCCTTGAATGCAGATACAGGCAGTGTATTTCCTTCCTGAGCGGATACTTTTGCCTGGATGTTGTTGACGAAATCAACCGCATCTTTTCTTCCGTTCTCTGCGTGAGTCATAGCCAGACCTTCGTCTGCTGCGCTCTTCCAGCTGTCCGGAACCTGAATCTCAACCACCTGTTTTGCACCTTCGTCGATAGCTGCCCAGTTCTTTGCAACCACATCATCACCCTTGCGGCCGTAGGTTGCCTTTGCAGCAGCCTTCATCAGGTCGATCGCCTGAGCTTCCGGAATGATGTCAGCCAGTTTGAAGAATGCGGACTGAAGGATTGTGTTGATACGGGTCGGTCCCATGCCGGTCTCGATACCGATCTTCACACCGTCGATCACATAGAACTTGATATTGTGGTTGGCGATGAATGCTTTCACCTGTCCCGGAAGATGCTTCTCAAGACCTTCCATATCCCACGGACAGTTCAGAAGGAACGTACCGCCGTCCACCAGCTCCTGAACCATGTTATATTTGTTTACATAAGAAGGATTATGACATGCTACAAAGTTCGCCTTGTGGATCAGGTATGTAGACTTGATCGGCTTCTTTCCAAAGCGAAGGTGAGACATGGTCACACCGCCGGACTTCTTGGAGTCATAATCAAAGTATGCCTGCGCGTACATATCGGTATTGTCACCGATGATCTTGATGGAGTTCTTGTTCGCACCGACCGTACCGTCTGCGCCCAGACCCCAGAACTTGCAGTTGATCGTACCTTCCGGAGTCGTAACCAGAGGAGCGCCGGTCTCAAGAGACAGGTTGGTCACATCATCCACGATACCGATGGTGAATTTCTGCTTGGTTGTATTCTCATATACTGCAGCGATCTGCGCCGGTGTGGTATCCTTGGAACCAAGGCCGTAGCGTCCGGTGAAGACCGGTGTGTCGTTGAACTTCGTTCCTTTCAGAGCTGCGACAACGTCCAGATAGAGCGGCTCGCCCAGTGCGCCTGGCTCTTTGGTGCGGTCGAGAACCGTGATCTGCTTTACAGAATCCGGAATCGCCTGAATCAGTGCTTCTGCGCTGAACGGACGGTACAGACGTACCTTCACAACGCCGACTTTCTGGCCAGCTGCCATCAGGTAATCGATTGTCTCCTCAATGGTATCGCATACAGAACCCATAGCGATGATGACTCTCTCTGCGTCTGCTGCTCCATAGTAGTTGAATAATTTATAATCCGTTCCGATCTTGGCATTGACTTTGTCCATATACTCCTGAACGATTGCCGGAAGCGCATCGTAGTACGGATTGCATGCCTCACGAGCCTGGAAGAAGATATCCGGATTCTGTGCGGAACCTCTCTGGCACGGATGGTTCGGATTCAGCGCGTCTTTTCTGTATGCGTCAACGGCGTCCATGTCCACCATATCCTTCAAATCCTCATAGTCCCACTGCTCGATCTTCTGGATCTCATGGGAGGTACGGAATCCGTCGAAGAAATTGATGAACGGAAGACGGCCTTTGATGGCTGCACAATGCGCAACCGGAGTCAGGTCCATTACTTCCTGTACGCTGGACTCACAGAGCATCGCTGCACCGGTCTGGCGACATGCATATACATCAGAGTGATCTCCGAAGATTGACAGTGCATGGCTTGCCAGTGCACGTGCAGATACATTGAAGACACCCGGAAGTCTCTCACCTGCTACTTTGTACAGGTTCGGGATCATCAGTAAGAGACCCTGGGAAGCAGTAAAGGTAGTCGTCAGAGCGCCTGCTGCCAGAGAACCGTGTACAGCGCCTGCTGCACCTGCCTCAGACTGCATCTCCGTTACCTGTACGGTCTGTCCGAAGATATTCGTCCTTCCCTGAGTTGCCCACTCATCTGTCGCTTCTGCCATGACAGACGACGGTGTAATCGGATAGATTGCCGCAACGTCGGAATATGCATAAGATGCATGAGCCGCTGCATGGTTTCCATCCATGGTTTTCATTTTTCTGGCCATTTTGTTATTCCTCCTCATTTAAATATCAATAAGACCTTGTATTCATAACAACTGAAAGCCCTACATCCGACCTTCAGATGTTTCTATAAGATTAACTCTTATCATACGGATTCATTCTATCACACATTCCGCTGATTGTCCATTTTGGATTTCAAAATTATTATGAAATTTTGATGATCAGTCTTCCAGAGATTCTTTAATTTTTTCCATAAAACCTTTTTTCTTTGGCTTTGTCGCGGTATTTTTCTGATTCAGAGAATTTCCGCTCTCCAGATCATACTCTTTCAAAGCCTCTTTAGCCGCATGATTCAGATTCGTGGGCACCTGAATCACCAGCGTCACATAGTGATCACCCCGTACATTTTTGCCGCGCAGCGACGGCATTCCTTTTCCGCGCAGACGAACTCTGGTATCGGTCTGTGTCCCGGCCTTCACGTCGTACTCGACTTCTCCGTCCACCGTCTTAATCCGAATCGTACCGCCAAGAGCCGCCACCGGAAATGTAATCGGCACAGTTGAGAATATATCCATATCCTGGCGCTGGAACTGCGGATGTCTGGAAACAATAACCTCTACCAGCAGATCTCCTCTTGGTCCGCCGTTTACTCCGGGTTCTCCTTTCCCGCGGATGCGTATGCTCTGCCCGTTGTCAATACCTGCCGGAACCGTAACGGATATTTTCTTTTTGCTGGAGATAAACCCTGTGCCGTAGCAGCCCGGACATTTGTCCTTGATGATCTTTCCGGTGCCGTTGCACTCCGGACAGGTGCGCACATTCTGCACCATTCCAAATAAAGACTGCTGTGTATAAACCACCTGTCCTTTTCCTCCGCATTTTGTACAGGTCTGCGGGTCAGTCCCCGGCTTTGCCCCGGTCCCGTGACAGGTGCTGCATTCATCTTTCAATGTCAGTTCCAGTTCTTTTTCACAGCCTTTTACCGCATCGTCAAATGTAATTCTCACACTGGCGCGTATATCCGCACCGCGCATGGGGCCATTATTCGCTCTGCGGCTTCTGCCGCCCCCAAACAGATCGCCAAAGATATCTCCGAAGATATCTCCCATATCCGCACCGGTAAAATCAAAGCCGCCGAAGCCGCCGCCCCCGCCTCCCTGTTCAAACGCCGCGTGTCCAAACTGATCGTATTTCCGTCTCTTATCTGCATCGCTCAGGACAGCATAAGCTTCTGAAGCTTCTTTAAACTTCTGCTCCGCCTCTTTGTCTCCGGGATTCATGTCCGGATGATATTTTTTCGCCAGCTTCCGGTACGCACCCTTTATCTTAGAATCATCCGCATTTTTATCTACTCCAAGGACCTCATAATAGTCTCTCTTCGTCTCTGCCATATCTGTCATCCACCTCTCATTAAAAGCCTTGGGAGCATCCCCATACAGCCGAATGCCCACGGCCAGATCAGACCGTGGGTAATCTTTTTATCTAGTTCAGTTCAGCCTTTTTATACCTCGCGGTAATCTCCGTCTACCACATCATCTGCTGTCTGTGAACCCTGCGCGCTGTCCATATCCGGTCCTGCGCCCTGTGCTCCCGCGCCTGCAGCCTGCGCCTGCTCATACATTTTCTGGAACAGGTTCTGAGACGCCGTCATCAGATCCTCTCTGCCGGACTTGAGCGCATCAATATCCGCGTCAGAAATATCCGTCTGGTTTGCTGTCCTCTCTACCACAGCCTTCAAAGAAGCGATTTTTTCTTCCACAGCCGCTTTCTCGCCAGCATCCAGGTTTGCTCCTGCCTCTTCGAGTGCCTTTTCGGTCTGGAATACAATCGCGTCTGCATCATTTCTTGCGTCGATACCTTCTTTGCGCTTCTTATCCTGAGCCTCGAACTCTGCCGCTTCTTTCACAGCCTTCTCAATATCCGAATCCGACATGTTGGAACCCGCCGTGATCGTAATATGCTGCTCTTTACCGGTTCCCATATCTTTTGCAGATACATTGACAATACCATTGGCGTCAATGTCAAAAGTAACCTCAATCTGCGGAACACCGCGGCGTGCAGGCGGAATTCCGTCCAGGCGAAACTGTCCAAGAGACTTGTTATCCTTCGCAAACTGTCTCTCACCCTGCACGACGTTGATATCAACTGCTGTCTGATTATCTGCCGCTGTGGAAAAGATCTGACTCTTCTTCGTCGGAATCGTCGTATTCCGCTCAATCAGGCGGGTGGCAATACCTCCCATGGTCTCGATAGACAGGGAAAGAGGAGTGACATCCAGAAGCAGGATGTCGCCTGCACCGGCATCACCTGCCAGTTTTCCGCCCTGAATCGACGCGCCGATCGCCACACACTCATCCGGATTCAACGTCTTGCTGGGCTCATGACCTGTCAGCTGTTTTACTTTATCCTGTACTGCCGGAACACGGGTTGAACCGCCTACCAGCAGAACTTTGCCCAACTCAGAGGGGCTTACTCCCGCGTCGCGCAGCGCTGCCTGCACCGGATTGGCCGTACGCTCCACCAGATCGTGAGTCAGTTCGTCAAATTTTGCTCTGGTCAGATTCATATCAAAGTGAAGCGGTCCGTCGCTGTTCATGCTGATAAACGGCAGATTGATGTTCGTCGTCGTCGCAGAAGAAAGCTCTTTTTTGGCTTTCTCAGCCGCCTCTTTCAATCTCTGAAGAGCCATCTTATCGCCGGACAGATCCACGCCGTTCATTTTCTTGAACTCAGCCAGCATCCAGTCCGTGATCTTCTGGTCAAAATCGTCTCCGCCAAGACGGTTGTCTCCGGCTGTCGCCAGCACCTCGATAACGCCGTCGCCGATCTCAATAATGGATACGTCAAACGTACCTCCTCCGAGGTCGTATACCATGATTTTCTGCTCTTTTTCATTGTCCAGTCCGTAAGCAAGAGCTGCCGCCGTCGGCTCGTTGATGATACGTTTTACATCCAGTCCGGCAATCTTACCGGCATCCTTGGTTGCCTGTCTTTGCGCGTCATTGAAATATGCCGGAACCGTAATAACTGCCTCCGTCACTTTCTCGCCCAGATAATTTTCTGCATCCGCCTTCATTTTCTGAAGGATCATTGCGGAAATCTCCTGCGGAGAATATTTTTTATCATCAATCGTCACTTTGTAATCACTGCCCATATGCCGTTTAATAGACGAAATCGTCTTTTCTGCATTAGTCACAGCCTGACGTTTTGCAGGTTCGCCTACTAGACGCTCTCCCGTCTTGGTAAAAGCCACGATCGACGGAGTTGTTCTTGCGCCTTCTGTATTGGCAATCACCGTTGGTTTACCGCCTTCCATGACGGATACACATGAATTTGTAGTTCCCAGATCAATACCGATAATTTTACTCATAATTTGCCTCCTGATTATAATTTTGCAGCTTCTTTATACGTCAATCAATCCTCAGACTGCCTGATTTGCTGCTGTTTTAAATTTGCTGTTTTCTGTCTGAATCTGTTGCCTGCGGTGCCGCATCAGTTTGCCACCGATACCATGCTGTATCTCAGCACCGCATCTTTATATTTATAACCTTTCTGGAATTCTTCTGCAATGACATTCTCGCCCAGCTCCTCATTTTCCACATGCATGACTGCATTGTGAATATTCGGATCGAATTCCTGGCCAACCGCCTCGATTGGGGACACGCCCAGATCTGTCAGTACCGTCATCAGCTGCTTGTAGATCATCTCCATTCCGCTGGCTACCGGTCCCTCTTTTTCCTCCTCCGGTATACTCTTGATCCCGCGTTCAAAATTATCCACCACCGGGAGGATTTTCTCAATCACATCTTTGGCGCCTATGGTGTACATCTGGGACTTTTCTTTTTCTGTCCGGTTCCTGAAATTCTCAAACTCTGCCAGCTGACGCTTTACTTTATCCGTCAGTTCTGCAATTTGTTCATCCTTTTTATCTTTTTTCTCTCTTTTCTTAAAAAGTCCCTTTTTCTCTCCCGGTCCGGAAGCCTGTTCCTCCGTCTCAGACTCTGTGGAATTCTCTTCCGTCGATGTTTCCGGTACAGCCTCCGCCTGTTCTTTATCGGCGTCTTCGAAATTCTCTTCAGGAATTTCTTCCTGCATAGCCTTTTCCTTTTCCAGCTCTTTGTCTAACTCTTTCTTCTTTTCCAACTGTGTCTCCACCTTTCTATTTGTGGAAAACGTCGTCCAGCTGTTCCATCAATGTCTTCAGCGTGCTCATGACGTTCTCATAATCCATCCGTTTTGGTCCGATAATTCCAATCGTTCCCTGCAATCCCTGCCCCAGCTCATAAGTGGCTGTGACAACGCTGCAGTCCTTCATACTCTGTATCGGCGTTTCATTTCCGATATAAACCTGAATTCCTTTGTCCTCTTTATTTAGCGTCTCTGTCACCAGCTCTGCCAGCATCTGTTTCTCCTCCAGCGTCTGAATCAACTCGCTGGCTTTGCCGTTATCACTCAATTCCGGATATCGGAAAATATTGGTAGCTCCTCCGGTATAAATCTCCATTCCCTCATCCGAATGAATTGCTTCTGCCACTGCATCCACTACGTCACTAATAATATTACTATGGATGCCTGCCTGTTCTTTCATACTGGAAATCATCTGCAGATTGATCTCTGCAATCGTCTTCCCGTTCAGCATGGTATTCAGAAGAATATTCAGCTTCAGGATCGTCTCCCCATCCAGTTCCTCACAGAGCGGAATCAGCTTATTGCGGATCACATTGCCTTCTGCTACAATCACCGCCAGAATCTGATGTTCATCTACTTTTGACAACTGAATAAATTTCAGTTTGTTCTGGTGATACTGGGGAGCCGAAATCATCGTGGCATAATTGGTATTACTCGCAAGGACCTTCACCACTTGCTTCAAAACCTGTTCCAGCTTATCCGTCCGCTGAATCATCAGTTCTTTGAGCTCTGTAACTTCTCTCTCTTTTTCGTCCATCAGATGATCCACATACAGGCGGTATCCTTTATCGGAAGGAATCCGGCCCGCGGAAGTATGCGGTTGTATGATATATCCCATCTCTTCCAGATCAGACATTTCGTTGCGGATTGTGGCAGAACTCAGCTTCAAGTCCGAATACTTTGATATGGTCCTTGAGCCAACCGGTTCCCCGGTCTCCAGATAGGTCCGGATAATCGCATGCAGAATCTTCAGCTTTCTTTCATCCAGATCCACAATCTCACACCCCTTCCCTGCTTGCTCCTGTTAGCACTCAGCTTTCAAGAGTGCTAACATTTGCTGAAATAAAGATAGCACCCCGAAGGGTGCTTTGTCAATACCTTTATTGTTTTTTTATATTTTTCTTATGGAAATCTTATCAAAGAAAGCTGTCCTGCCAGATCTGATAACATACAATCAACCAGACGCGACAACATGCCTGTCTGATTCATTGCCCGCAGAAAAAACCGGAAACACAGTACAGCAGCCGGTCGGAAAATCTCTTCTAGAGTGTGTTTGAAAACTGCTTTCTGGCAGATGTGCGTCACAATTTGTGGGAGATTTGTGCCAAATGAAGGGTGCATAGTGGGCTATGTAACCTGAATTTGGCGCAAATAATACGCAAAATGGGGCGTGCAGATGACGGGAATGAATTTTCAAACACGCTCTAGCGCGTTCTGAGAAACCGATACTCCCTCTGCGCCTTTTCATCGTCTGGATACTGTTCCAGATAACTTTCCATTTTTAACTTTGCCGTCTCAAAATCGCCTTTCTGTTCATATACGGCAATCTCATTCCCCAGCAAATCTTTCAGGCTCCCGTCTTCCCCTTTGGAAATTCCTTCCTCGAGTGTTGCCAGCGCCGCCTCGTAATCTCCCTGCTCAATCTGCCAGGAGGCCACTCTTGCGTAAGCAGACTGGTGTGTCGGAGCCTCTCCTTCGAGATAGCTCTGGTACAGCGTAATCGCGTAATCATTGTTGCCCATCTGCCAGTACAGCTCTGCCTCCCAGTAAACAGCTTCGCTGTCTCCCGCCTTGGAGGCGCTTTCAAGATATGTTTTGGCATTGGCATAATCTTCCATATAATAAGAAAGTCTTCCCAGCATCACCAGATCTTTTTTGGAAACGAGCTTTGAAGCCTCTTTAAAATCTGCGTTTGCAGACTGTATGTTCTCAGCTTCCCGATACAGCATACCGCGCGTCAGATACATCTCTGCGCTCTCTTTCAGATCCAGGACTGCACTGCATGTATCGATCGCCTTCTGAAGTTCTCCCGCATGATACTGCGCCGATGCTTTATAGGCTGCAATATCCAGCTCCAGGTTTCCCGCACGCATCCCGGCAAGCTGAAGCGCCTCATCATATGATGCAATCGCCGCCTCGTAATCTCCGTCCAGCGCCTGCTGCATGCCCTGACTGCGCAGAGCAAGCTGTTTTTCTTCCACCTCGCTGCTTTTTCCACAGCCGGCAAGAAAGATTGCGCAAACTCCGACTGCTATCCATTTCTGCATTTTCAATCTGATTCCTCCACCCAGAACGAACGATTCATGGTACATAACAAGATCAGCTTTCGGGGCAGCTTCCGATAGCACCGTCCCAGCCGATAGCCTAAAAGCTTTCCGGCATTTTGAGTAATAACCGTGAAAATCAGCCATGGCTTACCAATCTGCATACAATGCAGGATACTTTTTTTAACCAGCCGCATCCCCTCAGACTCGGAACGCACTCCGCCAAAGACTTCCGGGTGCATCGCCTGAGAAACTGCAAGATCAAAATACCGGTGGAACTGCTGCGACGCACGGTAGTTGTGAGAATGAATGACTCTTGCATCTGCACAGTAGGCAATTTTACCGCCATTTTGAATCAGTCTGCCAGCATAGATCATATCTTCATTAAAGATCGTTTTCTTTTCAAAACCGCCCAGTTTCAGATAGACCTCACGCCTCCACGCCGCGCATACATTCGAACAGAAAAATGTTTTCACTCCAAGCACTGCAAGATCTCCGCTGCTTTTTATACGGCTTTCCTGCGGATAATTAAAGCTTCTGGTATATCGCTCCACTTCACTGCAGTCTTTTTTTGGAATCTGTCTTGCATAAGCAGCCCATATTTCCGGATCAGAAAAAACATTGGCAAGTCGTTCCAGCAACAGTTCATTTTCCGGCAGTGCATCCTGCGTCATGCAGACTACTATATCTGCTTCTGACATCCGGATTCCCATATCTCTGGTTCCGCCATGGTCAAATTCCGTCTTTGCCAGATGATAAAGCTCCAGATTGTCATACCGTGTTTCAAGATCCGGGGGAAAGTACGCCTTTTCCGTATTCATAATGATGATCTTTCGCACGGGATGACTCTGAGCCTGCAGACGTTCCAGCAGATGCTCCAGCTGCTTTCCCGGTCGGTATACCGGAATCAGAACATCGACTGTCAGCATATCCGACGCCCTTTAATATCCGGTATCATTTGTAATCTGATCAGAGATTGCCTGCACTTCATCTGACGGAGTATAAGAATAGTTACCAAACAGATACTCATGAAGCTGTTTCACATTTTCTGCCAGATTTACCGGAACCACACAGGAGCCTTTACCCTTCACACTTGCCGGAATTCTGTCAAACGGAAATCCCTGGGTATCAACAATATTATACCCGATCATTTCCGGTGCCATCTGAATAATCTCTTCATTCGTATAGTTGGTCGCAATCTTGGAGAAAACGGTATTGATAATCTCGTTGATCTTCGAAATATCTGCCTGTTTGGCCGTATTCACAATCTCCCCGATGACCTCTCTCTGACGTTCTGTTCTCTTGAAATCATCACCCGCTGTATAACGGATACGGCAGTAGGAGGTTGCCTGGACACCGTCCAGGAGCTGCACGCCTGTCTGCGTCAGTTTCTGTGTCTCTACTCCTGTCACTTTTGAAGTTTCCACTGTATAGTTGTTCAGATGAGTGATCTCCGACTCATCCACATCGATGTAGATACCTCCCAGCAGATCAATCGTCTCTGTCAGAGCCGCAAAGTCCACACTGATATAATACTTGATATCCAGATCCAGGTTCTTGTTCAGCATCGCCATGGCCTGCTCAGGGCCGCCGGAAGAATATGCACCGTTGCATTTATTAAATTTGCCATTTGCCATATCCAGATAAGTATCACGATATACGGACACAAGTTTTACTTCCTGTGTATCGTTGTTGATGCTTGCAATGATGATCGTATCGCTTCTGTTTCCTTTTCCAAGCTGTCCCGGAGTTCTTGTATCCAGACCGAACAGAGCAATATTCGTATATCCGGACATTGTTTTTACCGTCTCCTCCGGCAGAGTTTCATTGATCTGTACTTGTTCGGGATCTACAATCGGGCGCTGAAGCCTGTCAAGCTGTCTCACAACATAAAACCCGACCACCAGCACCAGAAGCAGCAGAATCTCAACTCCGAAAATAATCATTCTTTTCTTTTTCCTGGCCGCCTTTTTTTTGGAAGAGCTCCTTTTTTTCGCAGACGAAGAAGCATTCTTTGCAGAACTACTTTTTGAGGAAGCGCTCTTTTTCGACCCTGTTTTTTTCAATGTTTCTTTTGCCATAATTCATCCTTTCTACGCCTGTTAATAAGCATTCTTGTTCACAAATCCTTTAAATAATGTCAGGAACAGAATCTTAATATCCAGACCCATAGTCCAGTTTTCAATATAGTACAGGTCGTATTCAATGCGTTTTTTGATCGATGTATCTCCCCTGTATCCATTGATCTGCGCCCATCCTGTCAGACCAGGACGCACTTGATGCTTCACCATGTAACGCGGAATTTCCTCACGGAATTTTTCCACGAAAAAGGGTCGCTCCGGACGCGGTCCTACCAGGCTCATATCCCCTTTCAGGATATTAAACAGCTGCGGAAGCTCATCAATGCTGGTTCTTCGGATAAATTTGCCCACGGGCGTAACGCGGGGATCATTCCGAACAGTCCAGGCTTTCTTTTCGCTTCTTGCCGACTGTACTTCCATGGAACGGAACTTATACATCTGAAAATTCTGGTTGTGGAGCCCTACCCGCTCCTGTTTATATATCAGCGGCCCTCTGGAAGTTGTTTTTACCAGAATGGCCGTAACCAGCATAAACGGCGAGAAAATGATGATTGCCGTCACGGATCCCAATATATCCATCATTCGTTTACAGACCATATTAAATGTATTCGTCAGCGGCACATGGCGAATATTGACAACCGGAAGTCCCATCAGATCTTCCGTATACGGTCTTGTAGGAATAATATCGTTATAATCCGGAACAAATTTTGTATGCACGCCGGATTTTTCACAGGTTGCAACAATTCTTTTTAATTTATAGTATTCCTGGAGCCCCAGTGTCAGGGCGATCTCATCAAGTCGGTTATTCAGCAGAATCTCTTCCAGTTCATCTGTCGTGCCGAGAACAGACACTCCTCTATAATTGTAACCGATTTCTTTATTGTCATCCAGGATCCCTTTTACTTTATATCCCCACTGAGGGTTGGAGCGAATACGGTCGATAAACGCCTCTGCAGCGCTGCTGTATCCCACAAAAATAATATGGCGCAGATTAAAGCCGCTTTTTCTCATTTTCCGGAGTCCCATCCGGATCAGATTGCGCACCCCGGTCTCCAGTCCGATATTGATCACATAGAAGTAGATCAGCATCATCTTGGAATAATAATCTGCATAATCATTATAGCTTCGGAGCAAAAAGAACGTGCCCATGATCAGCAGAAGACCTATGGTATTCGCTTTTATGATATTGCCGCCTTCCGGTCTTCTCCCCTGCAGACGTTTGGGCGTATACAGATTAAACGCCAGGTACAGAACCAGGTACAGGGGTATGATTGGAATCAGTACAATACAGTACTGAGAGAATACCAGTCCCGGCGCATCCCCCAATATAACAAATTTGTACACCCATGACAGCAGATACGCAATACCGATGGTGAATGCATCAATCACCACATGAAGACGGTTGAAATACCGCTGATTATCTTTGATCAAATCTGCTCACCTGCTCTTTCTGCTCTCACATCCCTACCAGAAGCAGCATGTTTCTCCAAAGTTCTATCTGAATCTTCACATAGTTGAAGGCATGTCCTATGCAAAATCTGACCTTCTTGTCCCGGTTATTTCTGCAGAGTCTGATTCCCCGGATCAGTCCGTCCCGATAATCCTTCCCCATACCTTTTTTCATGAAAAACAGATACTTGATGGAAAAACCGGCGATCAGCAGCGGCGCATTCAGCAGCATCTGTAAAAAAGGCATATTTTTATATATCAGATAAACATTATTTCCTGCAGAATGCAGTACTTTGAAACGATTGTGGCGGGAACCGCTGGTAGCGCTTCCTATATGGAATACCTCTGCTCTGGGCTCAAACCAGTGATAGTATCCATATATCCTGGCCCGATAGGACAGATCCATATCTTCCAGATAAGTAAAATGTGCATCATCAAAACCGCCCAGCTTTTCCAGCAGATCTTTCTGATAGATCGCCGCGCCGGCACAGGAAGAAAAAATACGGCTGCCTCTGTTATGGGCAGCAGACGGTTTCCCTCTGCCTCTTGTCACTCCCCACCCCAGAGCACAGTAGTAATCCCCCGCATTATCCAGAAGATTACGATTCTTATACTGAAGCATCTTGGCAGCGCACGAAAAACGCTTTCTGTCCTTGCCGATCGCCTCCAGAAGATATCTTGCAAAATCCGGGCGTACTTCTGTATCGTTATTCAACAGTATGACATAAGGGCTTTTCGCCCTTCTGATTCCTTCATTCACTGCTCTGCAGAAACCATAGTTTTTATCCAGGCAGACCAGCACGCACTGCGGAAAATGCTCACGGATATATTCCTGACTCCCGTCAGAGGAACCATTATCCACCACAATGATCTCTGCAGACACTCCTGTCTGATCCGAAAGCGAACCTAAACAGGCCTCTAAATATGCTATTCCATTATAATTCGGAATCACAACAGATACATCTGACATGCATCGACCTCTCTAGTGAAATTCCCGAATCCGGTACTTTGTATCTTCCAAAGAGAGATTCGGATTATAATACCTGTCTGGCGCCTGAAGCAGCTCTTTCCATTTCTTATCAAAAGCCGCCGCTCTTCTGACGGTTCTCCTTCTGCGGGTATGCTTCTGTTCCGTCAGAACAATCCCGGGATCGTATACATTCTGAAGCCCGATATCTTCCAGCTTCAGGCAGAGATCTATATCTTTCATCCGGTCTTCCACATCTTCCGAAAACCCGCCGGCTTTCAGAAAATATATTTTTTTCATCATCATGGCTTTCCCTGACACGGCATGACAGTTCTGCTGCATCACCACTTTATGAAAATATCCGGTGTATCCCATTGGCAGACCGGCAAAAGCGTCACCCACCTGTCCTTTGAGTCCCAGAATCTTAACGCCATGCTTCAGCCTCTGACTACTGTCATAGATACGCCCGCCCACTGCGCCTGTTCCCGCGCGCTGCGCATTTCCCAGAAACAGCTCTACCCAGCCTCTGCTGATTTTTTCGATTCTGCTCTCCAAAAACAGAAAATATTCGCTGTCAATCTTCTCTGCCAGTCTGGAAAATGTTACAAATTTATTACATGCACTAGTACAATATACTACTTTTATTGGTATTTGTCTATGTTCTTTTATAAAATTCAGAATTATTTTATTTTTCTCCGACTCCTCCAGAAAAAGAAGGAGCTCCAGCTTTCCATAGGTCTGATTCCTGCTCACGGCTTTTACAAACCTTTTAAGTACTCCGGCGCCCGGCACATCCAATACGATAATACTGACCTTCGGAGAGGAAGAAATTTTATAAACGGTGCGGTAAAACCCTGGGTTATCTGTTCTTTCCACGACCCCGGACTGCCCTGTCCGTTCCAGATGCTGCTCCACCGCAAGCCGCCCTGCTTCATACGCATAGGCTTTACTCTCCGGATTGGACGCTGTAGACGCATCATGACATCTCCAGTGGTACAGAATCTTTGGAATATGCCCGATCTCCTCCGCCTGTTCCGCACAGCGAAGAATAAAATCATAATCCTGCGCGCCGTCAAATTCTTCCCGATACATTCCTGTTTTTTCCACAAGCGTTTTCTTAACCGCCAGAAAATGGCAGATATAATTATTACTTCTGAGCAGTTCCAGGTTGAAATCCGGTTTGAAATGAGGCTGAAAGCAGACAGACGAGTCAAAAGACAGTTTATCTTCGTCCGTATAGAGCATGTCCGTCGCCGGATGCATTGACAGCCACTTTACAATTTCAAACAGTGCATGCTCCTCCAGAATATCATCATGATCCAAAAGAGCCAGGTACTCTCCGGAGGCCAGTGCAATCGCCGCGTTGGTATTGCCTGAAATCCCTCTGTTCGCGGAAAGTTTCTCATAGCGAATACGCGGATCACGTGCCATATAGCTCTCAATCACCGCCCTGGCAGAGTCATCTTCTTCGCTGCCGTCCGCAATACAAAGCTCCAGTTTCTGATAGGTCTGTGTCAGAACCGATTCGATCATTTCCCGGAGAAATTTTTCCTCCGTCCGGTACACGGGCACCACAACACTGATGCAGGGCGCATATGCAAAACGGTGGGCTCTTTGCAGTTCTTTTTCACTTTCTGCCGGACGATTCCTGATCATCCAGTCCTGATAACCTTTTTCCAGGCTGTTGCGGTACAGGCGTTCCTGCACTTTCCGACGCAGCTTTGTTACTCCATAACTTTTCACATAGTGATAGCCCCGCCTTGCGTAACTGACATTTTTCATCATGATCAAATCTTTCTGTTCGTTATTTAGAATGTAACCTCACCGTCATGTGCGATCAAAGAAGCAGAAATCATGCCTTCCATTTCAGCCACCTCGCTGACAAGCCCGCTTTCGTCTTTGACCCGAAGTTCTATAACCATATCCAGACGTCCTCTGGAAAGATTTCTTGATTTTACTTTATAAGATTTTGCATATTTTGCCACCGTCTCCAAAACAGCCGCTTCTCCGTCCATCATGGTACTGTTTACGACAAGCATCATCGGAACCTTCGCTACCGGAAGCAGATCCAGCACCAGAATACAGATGGTCACCGCCACGGACGTAACCAGCGCCACTTCAAACAGTCCCGCTCCGCATATAATGCCGATACTGATCGACCAGAACAGGAACACCAGATCCATCGGATCTTTGATCGCGGTACGAAAACGGATGATGGACAGCGCGCCCACCATACCAAGAGAAATTACCAGGTTCGACTGCATGGCAAGGATAATTGCCGCTGTAATCAGAGACAGCGCAGCCAGCGAAATATTAAAGCTTTTTGAATAAAATACCTTTCTCGTCAGCAGCCTGTAGATCATAAAAATATACAAAGCCAGCAAGGCTGTCACAAACAGCGTTGCCGCAATCTTTCCGGTCGTGATATCCATCCCCCGGAAACCTTCCAAAAACGAATTTTTAAAAACATCCTGAAATCCCATCTTATGTAATTCTCCTTTTCTTTCTTATTCCCGCAGACAGTAACCAGACATCTCACTATACGGATTCTGTCTGTACAGCAACGCCGCGGAGCGCTGAGCGTCGTTTTCGTATGCTCAGTACCAACTGAATCTTTCAGATTTACTGTTTCTATAAATGATACCTGCGGCAGAGATAATATTTAGAAAATGCCGTCTGGTGCAGGTTTTCGAGCTGAACAGTCCGATATACAGGGTCGGGAAGATATTCATCATATTTTACTTCCAGAATATGCCATCCTGCTTCGAGCACCGGACGCAGCGGAATCTGCTCTTCCAGAAACAAATCTGTTCTGTTAGAAGCACTGATATTTTCATCCATCGTAATCCGTACATTGCCATAAGGATATATATAAGGAACCCGTTCATACTCCACAATCGTCTTCGGTTTCATATACCTGGTCTGCATTAGCAGACAGAGCTTGACAAGAAGTTCAGGAGAATCCTTCTGAAATTCCGGTATCTCACCTTTTATCAGTTTCCGGCACTGGGATTCCGTCAGAAGACAAGACAACTTACGGGTTTTTCCCCTTACTTTCTGCTTCAACTCAAGACTGATCCGCTCGCTGCTGTGATTATAAATCCGAATGCGGAATTTTTCTCTCGGATCCGTCCCCGCCTCGTTTTCCCTGAAACAGGTATCATAAATATCATCAAAATACAGGCTCCTGATATTGTATACTCCTTCCTCTCCCGCATGGGGGTCCAGAGACACAAGCCCCTGCAGACGCGTCTTCAGCATTGCAAGCTCCCCGCAGGAACACAGATATTTAAACTCATGCCGGTACTGATTTTCCGGAAGAGAGGGATCATATATTTTTCTCTCCATCCTGTCACTCCAATTCCTTACTCAATTTATCCATGCTTATTGAACTGCTAGCGTTCATAAGATATATTTTCCATCATTTTGTCAAGATAATTCATTCTGGCAGCCATAAAATCACGAATTCCCTCATAATTTCCGTCATGATGACTGTCCGGCCATCGGACGGCGTCTCTTCGGAAAGCTCCGGAAGCCTGAACCTGATTCTCAAATCTGTCCAGAAGCTCTTCCATGTGTGTATCTGAGAGGGAGGTCTGACGCAGCTCTTTCCACCGTTCAGAAACAACCGTCCGCAATCCTCCGATGTCAAGAGCGAGTACCCGGTCCATAAACGGCCATTCCAAATACCGGTCCGCCCGTTCCGGAGCATACACTACATACAGCTCTTCTTCCTCCTCTGTGTAGACGTTTCCCCATGTCAGATCCACATCCCACGGAACAAAATACAGTCTGTATCCGTCCTGTTCTTTTTTAAAGGCGAAAAACATATTTTTATAGATATTATCTTCTCCATAAATCATCTGAAGATACAGCCACATATCCGCTGCATTCCTCATATTCAGCAGTTTTTCCGTTTCCCGGGAGAATATTCCGTCCTCTTCTTCGCACAGCCTGACAAAATCCCGGAAGCATTTCCAGTCCCGGCGGCTTCCAGAACCATCTTTTCCTTTGATTTCCATTCCCAGCGCCGACAGATATTCCTCCGGTTCCGTTTCATCAAACACTTCAGACAACAGTTCTCTCCCCGTTGTCCTTTTATACAGATACTCCTGCTCCGAGATTGAAAGCTGTGTGCTGTCCACCGGCTCCAGTATCCCGTAAAGTCCCCGGTATTCCCCATTCACCACCAGCTCTGCATATTCCATATGCGTCCCGAAATGAGCCGGATACGGCGTATTTCCTGCGCCAAATTCATTCCACAATTCAATATTAAATTTATCGCGGATCTTCGTCCCGTCACTGTAAATCGCATAAAAGATCCAGGAATCAGACTCTCTCATTCCCAGAACAGACTGTGCATTTTCATTGACTATTCCGGCCGAAGTCACTGAAATCAGATTCAGCCGATATCCTTTCTTGGGATACGCACGTGTCGTCTGACCTCTCTCATGGGCCTGAAAAGCAGAACTTTTCGTCCAGTCCGCTCCACCGCACGACTCATAAAAAACAATCTTCCCTGCGAATACGGTATCCAAATCCACATCTGCGTCCGTCTCAATCCTCACGACCGGAAGCCCCGTAAATACAACATAGACAAGCGCACAGTTCTCTTCCTTCGCGTCCCATACGAGAAGCGGAATCTGCCGGCCCTCTGAGATCACAGCTCTTTTGTCAAGCGCCGTATAATCCAGAAGGGGAAGAATCTCTGCGTTTCCATACAGATCCGTAAAACTGCCCGCCTCCCAGCCATCGGTCTCCATATCCGACGGCAGATACCAGATGTTTGTCTTTCGGTCACATGCCAGCTCTTCTCCACGGAAACACAGTCTTAACTTTTCCGCATCCAGCGTCCCAGGAAGTTCTGCCAGCAGCTCTTTGGCCCGGCGCGCCTCCCCGGCAAAAGAACCGGAAGGAAGTATTTCTCCGCTTTTATTCTGCCGGAAATCGCCTGAAAAATACAATCCCAGACCTGCAAGCAGCAGAACGCTCAACAGCAATGCTGCCTTTTTACCCATCCTGTCTCTCCTGTCCGTCTCCATGCAGCTTTCTATTGCGTTTCATTATAACAGCTTTCCTCTTCATACGCAACGCTACTTTTTCTGCTTCACAATCTCAAACTCATCCGTAATTTCCCATGTTTCCGCATTCTGTGTACAGATCTTCAGACTTTCCGGCGTAACCTGTACATCGGTCACCTCCGGCGTATCCCTTTTTTTTGACACAGCCGCTTCTGCCTGGTCCGTCGGCCGGCGGTACAGACTTCCGCTGGAAGAACTCAAGGTCAAATACATGGTTCCATCCGGATCAACAGCCGGACTGTCATATTCCTGAAAGCTTCCGTCCTCCTGGATAAAATGCGTCCGCACATACGCATGGTCATGCCCGCATATCACCAGGTCAATATCATACTGACTGGTAAACGCAAGGAAATACGGCCGGATATTCTGCGCGTTTTCAAGATAACTCTCATATCCATTATACGGAGAAAAATGAGAAAATACAATTCTCCATATCGCGTCCGGATTGGCCTCCACGGCTGAGGCGATAAATGCTTCGTGTTCACCCCATTTCGCACTGTCCATCGTATCCAGCACCATGAACAGCGCGCAGCCTCTTTTAAACCAGTAATCCCCGTCTCCGTCATCGTCACAAGTTCCCAGCGACGACTGATTCGGAAGTGTAAAATGTTCAGAATACTGCGGTCCGCCCACATCATGATTTCCTTTTACCGGAGCCAGCGAAAGACTGTAGAGCACTCCCTGATTCAAAAAGGCGCCGTACTGCTCTCCATCATCAAAATCATTCACCTGATCGCCCAGAGAAACAAGGAAGCTGGTATCCGGAAAATGATATTTCACCTTATTCAGGAGTCTGTGCCAGTTGTTTTTCTGTTTATCCACTTCTTCTACCGGTTTCCCGATCTGCGCATCTCCCACAGCCGTAAATCGGAAATGATCCGAAAAAGCAGGCGTTGTATAAGCATAGACCGGAGACAGCATTTCGCTGCTTCCCACCTGATACTGGTAATCCGTCTCCGGGGACAACCCTGCAACCGTCGCGCGGTTGATATAATAGCCGGACGTAACCTCAGAAGGCTCTGCAGATGCACTGTATATCTGTGCATTCTCAAAATCCGGGTCGTCTGCCGTTGTCCAGAGAACCTGTCCCGCCTCTTCGGACGGCGAATACCAGGTCAGATTCACCTCTTCTTCCGTACGGCCGACCGTGACAGACAGATAGCGAACCGGCGTTGTTGTGATCATGGGAACCGAATACTCCGGCGCCGTTCCCCAGTTCTCCTCTCCGGGAGCAGGCGGCTCCTCCGGCTTTTCTTCTTCTGTCAGAGCTTCCCCAACCTCTTCTTCCCGATGTTCTTCCTTCGAACAGCCCGAAAGCAGTACTGCCGCCAGCAGAATGTACAATAACCGCAGATATTTTTTCATCGTCATATCTCCTTAATTCTTCTTCTCTATAAATATCTTCCGACTGACAAAATTATAAACCATGACCACTGCAGTAGCGCCGATCTTGGAAATCATATAATGAATTCCCAGCGTTTCCACCGTAAACCACATACACAGTTCATTGATTCCAAGTCCTATGACGCTTAAAACAACAAAGACAATAAATTCACCGACTTTGTTTTTATTTTTATCCGTTTCAAATACAAAAGTCACGCTCAGGATATAGTTGACCACCACAGACACGGTAAAAGAAATTCCGCTGGACAGCAGATAATCGACGCCAAACCGTTCTGTCAAAAGGACCATGATCCCATAATCAATAAAAAAACACAAAAATCCTACAAATCCGAACTTCACAATCTGTTCTATCAGTTTCTTCATCTCTACTGCTCCCATTTAGCTTTTGTTCCACAGATCACACTGTACAGACAATCCGCAATCTGCCGGTATCCGGCACGTCCCGGATGCACCGCGTTTGTCGGTACTTCCATCATTTCTTTCGAATGAGGACTCAGAGGAACCGTCTGCGTATCAAAATTATTGGCACTGTCATGGCACATCCCCGCCGGAACAAAGAAAAGATTCTTTTCTTCTTTCAGCTCTTCTTCCAGATACATCATCAGATCAAATATTTTACGGTCCTCCTCCAGTTTATAGCGGTCCCCGTAAAGCGCATATCCGTCCTGATTGCTCCAAGAGCCGATTCCGTCCTGATTGGCAGGATACAGCGTATGGACCAGATATACAGGAAGTTCCGGATCCGTTTCATGAATGTTTTCCACGATGCGGACAATATTATTTCCGTTTTCCACCGGATCTTCTGCAAGACCGTTTGTACCAAGAAACACTTCTGCAGCATCAGGCTCAAAGCCTGTCGTTTCTTTATAATATCCCCAGTCAAACTCCTCTGTTTCTTCATTGAAAAACGGATGGACTTCTTCCTCAGGTTCCTCCATGGTATAACCGGTCCTGGACAGATAATCCGCCGCTGAAAATCCTCTTCTGGCCTCCGTCAGCGATCCGCCCACTCCTCTGGTTCCCATATAAACGATCTGATTATCTGTCAGTTCATTCAGACGCTCATAGGTTGCCGTATCACAGGAAAGACTGTCTCCGATAACCAGCAGAGAAAAACTGTCCTTCACTGCAGGGACAATCTTAAGTTCGGAAGATGCCGTTGCCACCTGTGCACCATTATCGTCAAAAATAGTAAAAATCAGCGGATAACTTCCTGTCAGTTCTTCTGTCCCGGTGATCGAAAATTTGCGGTACATATTTTTCCCCACCGCGCAGGTCCATTTTACATTATAGCTTCCGATGCGCTCTCCCAGAGAGGAAATCTGGCTGTTATACAATTCCAGCGTCACACCCGAAGCCACGTATATCTCTTCCGGCAGAAACAACTGTACATTGCTGAACAGTCCCTCATCATTTTGGACTACACCTTTTGCCTCCAGTTGCTCCTCCAGCACATTTACCTCATATTCCCTGGCCGCCTCATGAATCACCAGTACGGTTCCCAGAAAGAAGCAGCAGATCGTCAATGCCAGAATTGTACTTCTGTATGCATTTCGTATCACCTTTTCCCGTTCAATTCTCTTCATGGCTCTCCTCTAACTCTGACTGTTTTTCTTGCCTGCGCAGCGCGGACCGGAATTACATAACCGATATACAGCCTGTCCATGGCGGGCGTCCGAATCGGACATTATATCTGCCATAATCTATTCGTGTTAAAATGCCGCACCATTAAACCTCTTAAAACCGAAGGGTAAAATCCGAATAATCCAGTGAAAAATTGGGGTTATAATACGGATCCCCCGCGTCAAGCGCAGACTTCCACTTTTCCCGGAAACGGGCGCATTCGTTTTCATAGCGTCTTAGCTTCTCCCCTTCTTCCAGACCTCTGGTCTTTGACTCGTAGTGATACAGCTCCGCAAAAGGCGTAAAAATGTTCAGATATCCTTTTTCTCTGATCTTCAGGCAAAAATCCACATCGTTCAGAGATATGGTAAAGCTTTCATCCAGTCCGCCCACTTCTTCATATATGCTCCGCTTCACCAGCAGACATGCCGCCGTCACCGCCGTCACATCCTGCGCATAGCAAAGCCGTCCCATATAACCCAGATGTTCTTTCGGCATTTTATAATGAGTATGACCGGCCGAACGATGCGCGCCCAGGCCAATGACTACTCCCGCATGCTGGATAGTGCGGTCCGCATAATAGAGTTTCGCTCCCACAGCTCCCACGTCTTTCCTCTGCGCGTACATCAGAAGCTGTTCGATCCAGTCCGGCGTAATCACTTCTGTATCGTTATTCAGAAACAGAAGGTAATCTCCTCTTGTATAGCCCACGCCAAAATTGTTGATCCGGGAATAATTAAATTCTCCCTCATATGTCACTACCTGCACACGGCTCTGCTCTTTCAGCTCTTCATAATAGTCCCGGATGCTCCGTTCCCGGCTGTTGTTCTCTACCACAATGATCTCCAGCTGCTTCCAGGTAGACCTTTCCAGAATGGAACTGATACACCGCCTCAGCTCGTCCACATGATCTTTGTTCGGAATCACGATACTGACAAGGGGCTGCCCGTTTATGGGATACTTAACCTGAAAAATAGTAGGAAAAGCACGCGTACTTTCCACCTCCACCTCAACGCCGTAATAATCTCTCATATGATCATGAACCGCGCGTTTCGCCGCGTCAATCGCATAAGTCTTGGCATTGATATCCGCCGCCACCGAAGCCGGATGTGACCGCCAATAATAAAGAATCTTCGGTATATGCTGTACATTTTCTGCTTCTTCCGTCAGACGGAGGATCATATCATGATCCTGGCTGCCGTCATATTCCGGACGGAACAGTCCGGTTTTCTCAAGAAGCTTCGCATCAAACATGGAGAAATGGCAGATATAATTGTTGGCGCGCAGATTATCCGGAGAATAATCCGGTTTAAAATGCAGTACAATCAGATCGTCCAGATTCGGAGACGTAAAGGTCGCTTCATCTGTATAAACATAATCTGCGCCTTTTTCGCAGACCGCCTTCACACACTCATACAAAAGGCTTGGATGCATCACATCATCATGATCGAAAAGACCGATAAAGTCACCGGTCGCCATAGAAAAACATACGTTGGTATTTCCGGATATGCCAAGATTTTTCTCTATCTTCTGATAGCGGATTCTCTGATCCTCATTTTGATACTGTGCACATACCCTGCCCACATCTGCATGCTTTTCATCACTTCCGTCCGCCAGACATAATTCCCAGTTCTGATACGTCTGATTTCTTACAGAATCGATCATCTCCCTCAGAAATTTTTCCGGCGTATTATAAAGCGGCACCAGGATACTGATTCTGAGCTTACGGGAAAATGCGGTCTCTTCCTCGACTTTCCTCCTTGCCTCGTCCGGAAAGCTTTTCGTGCCGAAATCCACCCTCCTGGAAGCCTCGCCGCGTTTCTGCTTCCAGCGTCTGTACATGCCCCGCAGACCGCCGTAATGAATGTAGGCGTTTCGAATACGGAGGAAAAAATGAACAACAATGCGCAAGGGCTTGCTGACTTTCCAGTACCAGGTATCGCGCACACCGTCAAATCTTTTGTCTCTGTGAGCAGGCAGATCCGCCTGCGTATGTTCTCTGCTCATAATATAGTCCTTCTATCTGTTTACCCGCTCCGTTTGTTATGGGGTCTTTGATTTTTTAAACCGGTTTCTCATTTTTTTCAACAGGCGAAACGGCGCACTTGTATAAATTCTCTCTGCTGTTCTCACACGATTCAGAAGGTTCATACAGGCATAGGCCGTATCCGGATACAGCTCTTCAATCGTCAGTTCCGCATACAGACGATGGGTTCCCGCTGTCAGCTCCGGAATCAGAATCTGCGGGTCCGTGGTCGTATACAGAATCCCCTGTTCTTCGAGTTCTCTTCCGTTATGAAAAAAAGTGAGCGGATACGTGCCGCCTAGCTCTCCCAGCAAACGCTTTATTTTGACAAGACAGGTCGTCTCCGCAGGATCCAGGCGCAGCGCACGCACCCTTTCCGGAAGTATCAGCTCCAGGTGAACGATTCCATGTTTATCCGGCTCTGCCGTCATCCAGCTGCTTTCAGCCTCTGAAAATCCCCCGCCTGTATCTGTATAGATCTGAATTCTGTGCTTCCGGGAGGTATTTATCATTTCCTCCAGTGTTATGGTACGGCCTGCTGTAGCCAGATATCTGGCGCCGATCGTCACAGTTCCGTCCAGAAGCCAGAGCTGGAAACAGCGCTCCATCTCTGTAAATAAAACTTCTTCCTCCGCTGTGATACCCAGCTGAGCCATCAGCCCCAGATGAGAAAGCTCTTCTCTGCTGTTTAAATAAAGCGACACGGCTCTCCATAAGAGATATTCCACCGGAACCTGTACCGGAAACGTCCACTCATAGTCGATAATCTGCAGGCCGTCCTCTGTTTCCATCAGGTTGCCAAAGATCCAGTCCAGATTATTGACATCCGCCCCTTCATATGCTCTGACAAACGACGGATTGCCGAACATGTCTGTAAACTGCCCTTTTTTCTCAAAAACTTTCAGCTCCGGCTTCAGAGTATCTCTCAGAAGCGCCTTGAAGCGGAAAAGTTCCGACGCAAGCCCCGCATAGTCTCTGCGGCGACGCAGTTCATCCAGGTGTTCTTCAAAAGTCCTTCCGCTCAGGTATTCGAAACAGGCCGTGTTTTTTCTCAATTCACATCGATTAGCACTAATATGGTTCTTTTTATACCATTTGTCAAGCACTTCTTCCCAGTGCTTCATACCCCTGACGTGCTCCTTTGCCGCCTCCGACAGAGGAATCTTGCACACTTCAAAACCGTCTGCTTTTTTAACAATATCTGTACGAATCATAAAACGTTCCGACCGGTCGTTGGAATACTTCGTATAAATGGTGTGCTCCTCTGCCTGAGGACCCGTCACACACAGATAGGCATTGGCAAATTCCGGAAACCTTCCGTCTTCAATCAGTGAGTCGTATACCTTTTCTTCCTGAAACAAAAGCAGTCTTTCGCCTTCAAAATTTCTGAGATTCTGACAGAGCTCCCCCTGCTTTGGAAGCCACTCCTCCGAATAAACAGCCGTCGGAAACCACCTCTCAGGATAAGGATAGTAAAACAGAACTTCCCCGCAGCCGCTCTTTTGAAGAATCTGTTCCAGTTCTCTTTGGGACAATAAAGTTCCCCGTCCCTCCAGACTGTCAAAATACCCGCCTGTATGCGGTTCCATAGCCCCCGCCCAGTATTTCAGACCAAACCGGTTATCTGCCGCCAGTACCATATGTCCCCCTGGTTTCAGATATCTTTTCAGCCGTCTGATCGCTTCTGTCTGCGGATGCTCTCCCGGAAAATATTTTGCTGCCTGCTGCAAAAGTCCGACTGCCATGATCCAGTCAAAACCCGTTTCTTCTGATTCCGCCGCCAGCTGTTCCAGGTTCTTCCACGGATTGCCCGCACAGACAACCAGATTGTCCGCAGTCTCATATCGTTTTGCCAGAATCCGGCTGCGGCTTAAGCTGTCCTCCAGACAGATTACTTTCCCGGCTTTTTTCACATACCCTCCGGTAAGCTGCCCGGTATCCGCGCCCAGTTCCAGCACAGTGTCCGACGGCCCTACCGGCAGCCACTCTGTCAGATTCCCCCGCAGATGAGACAGATGGTACAGCACCGGCCAGGAGTTCTCTGCTCCCCGGCGGCAGTCGTATCCCGACTCCACCAGTTCGCGGATCATCTCATCCTCCGGGCGGACCGGTTCTGTTTTCAGAATGTCTTTATCCATGTACCGGACCGTCACATTCCCATACTGCTCTTCCTGCCATGCTTCATTCATCGTGCTCATATTATCCGGCTCCTCATTCCTGGCCCTTTTCTACAGTGATCACTGTATTCATATCATAAAACCCTACCGTATCTTTATCGGACAATACCGTCATTCCTACCAGATCATAAAGTCTGTGATACACTTTGAACTCGTCCCCCACATATCCGGTACATCCCAGAGAAATCAGATAGTCTCCGCCCTGCAGATCAATGCGCTGCGTGTAAGTAATAATTCTTGTCTCCCCCGCCTCCACCGTTCCGGTTTCCACCCGCTCAAACATACTGTTGGTACCGGTAATATCGGTTCCCTGTTTATTCCGTATGGTAATTGTGAAGATGGGATTTTTTACCTGACTGTGAAAAAAGATTCTGGCTTTCACCTGGCAGGTAGACCCTTTCTCAATAATACTGGAAAACTGCCCGTATTGGTCCACAATCCCAAAGTCCACAATCTCCGCCTGCTTTTCACCATAGTCCAGAATTGTCGGATTCACTTCAAAATGATCTTTCCACGCCCTGCCGTCCTCTGTATGTCTGTCAATTCCGCTTTTTCCGCTCACATCTTCCAGCGTTTCTTCATCCAGCTGATGGACAAGCAGCTTCTTGTACATATTGACCATATCTCTGGCAGACCCCTCCGCCAGCTTTACTCCTTTGTTCAGCAAAATTACCCGGTCGCAGTACTTGGCAATACTGGTCAGATCATGGCTGACAAACAAAATCGTCTTCCCCTGCTTTTTAAATTCTTCAAATTTATGGTAGCATTTTGCCTGAAAAAACACGTCGCCGACTGACAGCGCTTCATCCACAATCAGAATCTCCGGATCAATATTGATCGCCACGGCAAAAGCCAGCCGCACAAACATGCCGCTGGAATAAGTCTTTACCGGCTGATGAACAAACTCCCCGATATCCGCAAAATCCAGAATATCCTGAAGCCGCTCATTGATCTCCTGCTCCGAAAATCCCAGCATGGTACCGTTCAGATACACATTTTCCAGGCCGGTATACTCCATATTAAATCCCGCTCCCAGTTCCAGAAGCGCTGAAATTCTGCCCTCAATCTCCATCCTGCCATCGGTCGCATTCAGGACTCCGGTAATGATTTTCAGAATCGTCGATTTTCCGGAACCATTGACTCCGATGATTCCCACCGTCTCTCCCTGATGAATCGTCATGCTCACATCTTTCAGAGCATAGTGCTCGCTGTAGCACTTTTTCTTTGTCAGACCCAGAGAGTCTTTCAGCCGATCCCGGTTCCGGTTATACAATTTATAAACCTTTGTAATATGCTCCAGCCTGATCGCTATCTTGTCCATAGATACCTCTTATCATAATTCATTGCTTTTGCACTCCCATTTTCGCAGTGCAGCTCTCCTTCGCTTCGCTCCGGCTCGCTCGCGGGCTGACGCCCTATAAAACCTGACAGACTCATCCGCTTTTCCGCTCGCGCATGCGGCTGACTCTGACTGCTTTTACACTCCCATTTTCGCAGTGCAGCTCTCCTTCGCTTCGCTCCGGCTCGCTCGCGGGCTGACGCCCTATAAAACCTGACAGACTCATCCGCTTTTCCGCTCGCGCATGCGGCTGACTCTGTCAGGTTTTGCACTGCTTATAGCACATCCGCAAAATGTACTTTTAGTTTCTGGAAAACGCTGCTGCCGATAATCCAGACCAGAATGGTCACCACCCAGAAATAGATGTTCATCCATCCAAGCCCGGTAATAGTATCCGTCTGAAAAAGAGCCGCCCGATATCCATAGACGATATAACAAAGAGGATTCAGCTTCAGAATAATCAGGAAAGGATACTTTGCCAGCAGATCTTCCAGCGACCACATGATCGGCGTCATCCAGATTCCCACCTGCAGAAAAATGTTGATGATCTGGTTCAGATCTCTGAAAAAAATCACCAGAGCGCTGGTCAGCATACATACACCCGTGACAAAAATCATCAGACTGGCGCTGAAATAAACTACTTTCAGCGTATGCAATCCCGGATAATATCCATACAGCGCAAACAAAATCAGCATGAACAGTACAAAAAAAGCATGGATAAACAATGCTGCAATCGTCTTTACCAGAGGCAGGATGTTAATATTGAATACTACTTTTTTCACCAGATAATTGTATTCCAGCAGAGCATTGGTTCCATTGCTCAGACTTTCCGAAAAATAAAACCAGGGTACAATACCGCTGACCAGCCACAGTACAAAAGGCACCGGAATCCCCTGTTTCAGTTCCGCCGTGGCGTTATTCAGTCCAATCTGAAAGACAAACCAGTAGACCAGTACAATAACTACCGGCTGAACCATTGCCCAGACCACGCCGAAATAAGAACCGGCATATCTGGTTTTAAAATCATTTTTAGACAGCTTCCAGATCAGTTTCCTGTTTTTCCAGAAATCCAGAAACATACGGTCCGACATACAGACCCTCCTTACTTTTTCAGTTCCCGGATGCCGCCCCACTTCTGATCTTTTTCAGAGATGATCAGCTCCATTCCTTCCGGTAAAGGCCAGTCGACGCCAATCTGCGGATCATTCCACGCCAGTCCTCCCTCATCGTTTGGATGATAGAAATCTGTACATTTATAAGCAAACTCTGCATAGTCTGACAATACCAGAAAACCATGCGCAAAATTTTTGGGAATAAAAAACTGCTTCTTGTTTTCTGCAGACAGGATTACGCCATACCATTGTCCATACGTAGCCGAACCGGGACGTAAATCCACGGCCACATCAAACACTTCGCCGCTGACTGCACGCACAAGCTTATCCTGAGGATAGTTGATCTGAAAATGCAGTCCTCTGAGCACACCTTTTTTAGATGCGGACTGATTGTCCTGCACAAACTCCATATCGATTCCAGCCGCAGCATAATCTTTATAATTATAGGTTTCCATGAAATACCCGCGCTCATCTCCAAACACCGCCGGAGTGATAATTTTCAGACCTTCGATCCCGCAGGTCTCTACCGTGATCTTTCCCATCCTGGTTTCCTCTCTTTTTTTCTACAGTCCGTTAGCCACATCCATCAGATACTGACCATATGCCGTCTTCATCAGCGGCTCTGCCAGCATTAAAAGCTGTTCTTTATCAATAAATTTTCTTCGGAACGCAATTTCCTCAATACAGGAAATATAAAGACCCTGCCGTTTCTGGAATGCAGCCACAAAATCCGCAGCATCCAGCAGCGCGTCGTGATTCCCCGTGTCCAGCCAGGCAAAACCGCGGCCCAGCGTCTCCACACGCAAAGTCCCTCTTCTCAGATACTCGTTGTTTATGCTCGTAATCTCGATCTCGCCGCGGGCAGAAGGCTTCACATTTTTCGCGATCTCCACCACGTCATTGTCATAAAAGTACAGTCCTGGCACCGCATAATTTGACTTCGGATACTCAGGTTTTTCTTCTATGGAAATCGCCATTCCGTTTTCATCAAACTCTACCACTCCGTACTCCCTTGGATCACGCACATAATATCCGAAGACCGTCGCACCGCTTTCATGGGACACTACGCGTTTGAGCACCTGCGAGAAACTCTGTCCATAAAAAATATTATCTCCCAGAATCAGCGCCACGCTGTCTTTCCCGATAAAATCAGCTCCGATGATAAATGCATCCGCCAGCCCTCTGGGCTGTTCCTGCACCGCATAGTCAAACCGCATGCCAAGCTGCCCGCCGTCCCCCAGCAGTTCCTCAAATACCGGCAAATCTCTCGGTGTGGAAATGATCAGTACCTCCCGGATGCCTGCCAGCATCAGAATGGACAGGGGATAATAAATCATCGGTTTATCATAGACCGGCATAATCTGCTTGGATACCGCCTTTGTCAGCGGATACAGTCTCGTACCGGAGCCGCCCGCCAGTATAATTCCCTTCATTACCAAATTCCTCCTATTTAAAGTTCCGCATCTGGCTTCGTAATCTCTCTTTCCTCCGAAGGATTTTATGACGCACATGCGTCCTCAAATCCTTCCTGACATTCCTCTGCCAGATTCTGTTTTAAAGTTCCGCATCTGGCTTCGTAATCTCTCTTTCCTCCGAAGGATTTTATGACGCACGTGCGTCCTCAAATCCTTCCTGACATTCCTCTGCCAGATTCTGTTTTTTATATTTTTTCACTTTCTAGTGTACGGAGCAGCAGATCACAGTCTGTCAGAAAATTTCTGGCAAACAGAAAGCAGAGCTGCCCGTCAATCTCTTTTACCTCATAAAGCCGTACAGACCGGTTATCCGGCATGGAAGAAAGCTCATATGTGCGGACTGGCTGAAAGTCCCGTGTATAATCCGCATAATAGACAGATGCCCCCTGATAGCTTTCACCCGGACAGGAATAGTCGCTGCTCACATAAAGACGCCAGCCTTCCTCTGTAGGTTCGCATCCCGCCATCTCATTATCCGCCACGGCAGGAAGCAGTTCCTCTGGCATACTCCACGTCTTGCCGTCATCCTCTGAAGTCATGACGCAAACAGCAGACGGTCCTTTGTCATATTGTTCCATCTCAAAGAAATAAAAAAATGTCCCTTCCACACACCGGAGATCTCCGTCTTCCAGATTCTGCGCCCGGCTGATAATATCGGTTACATATTCCCAGTGATTCAGGTCTTTTGACCGGTACAGTTTTACCGTGTAAACGCCGTTCTCGCCATCCGGATCCGGATTGTTGATTGTTCCTTCGATCAAGGTATGCGTCAAAAACCAGCAGTCATCCTTTTTTATAAGAATCGGATCAATCGCCAGAAAATCCGTCTCCACAACTGTCTGATCACTGACGAACTCCCCTTCTCTGCTCAGTTGAAGGATGTGCGTCTCCTGCGCATGATTGCTGTATGCCACCGCATATCCGCCTGATTCTGCCCCGGCTTCTGTTTCGGCGGACATGTCTTGCACATAAAGCCATGACGCGGACAACCCGTTATACTGCTGCGTCATATTTCCGTTCAAGTCAAGAACGCGAATTCCTTCCTCCACACTGGTTATAATTTGCTCTCCCAGAAATTTGGCGTCTGCATTGTGATAACCTGACAGTGTAAAACCATTTTCCTGCGTCCCCGTCTTTCCGACCGTCAGAGCAAGCGCACTCACCAGAACACCCAGTATCGGAACCAGCATCTGTCTGTCCATATTTGATTTCCTTCTTTTTATATGAATGTCCATATTCTGGATGATTATAACATTATTACACAATTATTACAAGTACCGTGGATTTTTCGCTCCGGACGTGATATATTTACATAGCATAGGAGGAAATTTATGAGACAACTTTACAGCAGACTTTTTCGACTTATAGAGCAATATTACTGGATATGGTTTTCTTTTCTGACCGCCCTGACCGCTTTTTTATGCTTCCGCTGTCTTGGGATCGGCGTGATTGATTCCTGGGATGAAGCGCGTCACGGCATCTCCGCCTATGAGATGATGCAGAGCGGTAATTATCTGATCAATACCTTTGCAGGGACAGCCGATTACTGGAATGTAAAACCTCCTCTTTCTTTTCTGACCGTCGCCGCCGGATTTTCCCTTTTCGGTTACACGGCAGTGGGGCTCAGATTCTTTTCAGCGCTTTCCTATCTTCTGACTTCTGTTCTGACCGGACTGTTTGCCAGACGTTACGGACACGCCGCTTCACTGTTTACCATGGCGTTCCTGGCCGCCAATTATTTTCCGTTTAAGGCGCATCTGGTACGCGCCGGAGACGCGGACAGCCTTTATCTTCTTCTTTTTACTCTTGCCATGCTTGCCATGCTGAACATCCGGAAAAATCCGTACTGGATCTGCGTATGCGGACTTTGTTTTTCCTTTGCCTTTCTGACCAAAAGCTTTCATGCGGGAATGATTGCCGCTGCCGGCGGACTGTTTCTTCTGCTCACCGGTGAACTGAAACGCCTCAAACCGCATATATGGGCGGGATTTCTTCTCTCCGCTGCCGTTCCTGCTCTGCTGTGGGCGGTTTTTCGCTATCAATACGACGGAATGACGTTTTTCCGCTGTATGTATGAAGCGGACATTGCCGGACGAACGGCTGCGGGCGGGCTGGAAGGACATGGATTTCCGTTTACATTTTACCTGACGTCCATATTCTGGAATTTTGACCTGATCTACGGTTTTTTAAGTCTGATCATCCTCTTGGGTATTTTGTATCTTCTGATCCGTCCTCTGAGGAAAAAGGATACGCCTCTGCCTGCCGCAGACCAGACCGGAATTCTTCTGTGGCTTTTCGTCCCTCTGTGCGGATTTTCCCTGGTGGCTACCAAGCTTATGTGGTATGTCTATCCCTGCATTGTTCCACTGTGCCTGCTGGCAGCCATCTTTCTGGACAGTTTCCTCAGAACAGAAAAAGTTCCCGCATGGCTTCTGTCTCTCTGTTTTGTGACTGCCGCTGCAGGAACTTCTGTTTTTATATGGAATAATTATGAAGATAACGTCCGCGGCGCTCATTCCAATGCCCTGCAGACTTTTGTCATGGAGCAGTTCGACCGGAACGATCGCCTTGCAGGTTCTGTTGTCTATCTCGACGCCTATGATCCCTTTCTCTATGAAAACACGGACAGCTGGCAGCAGAATATGCGTCTGCTGGCCCTGATGGAAGGAGATCTCGACTGCCGGGACGGCGGGGCCAAAGCCTTTCTTGAGGATGAGAAGAGTTGTCTTTTGATTCTCTCCATTCCGTTTCTTAACGATCATCCGCAGCTTATGCAATACGAGATCCTGGCGGACAACGGACAGTACCTGCTGCTTCAAAAACCGTAAGACGGCGTATTAATCATACTGCTTTACTTCCACGCTCTTTTTCTCAAAGTCCAAAAAGAGCTGGAAAGCATATCCGTCATCGCTGGTATCCCAGATCTCCACAAATTTCGGCGAGATCTCGATAAGAATCTCCGTATCCTCATGACTGTACTTGTTGTAGCTCTCCCAAAGATGCTTTTTGTAGCCCTCTGCAAAACGCTGACCCGGCTCTTCTGTCACCAGCCCTTTGTTGACGGCAATTCCTTCCACCTGCACACCGCTCCAGCACACAGCCACCTGCGGATTGGTCAGAAGCTGCTTTGTTTTGCGAAAATTTTTATCTGTCTTAAAGTAAATCTTCTCGTCATAAAACAGACAGCTTACATTGCGCACCATCACGTAGTCGTTGACGCTCGAGGCCAGCGCCATAATCTTGCTGTCTCCGAGCATTTCAAACATCCGGTCCACCGCTTCCTGATAGGTGATTCCTTTGTTTAAAGTAAATTTCATCCTGCTTCCTCCCATCAGCTGTTGATGATCCCGCGGATCACATTGCTCAGCCTTTTATAGACAAAAAACGTAACTACAGAAGTTGCACCGTACTTAATCAGATTAAACGGGACAATACCAAGGAGTACCATGGACACTGCGTCTTTCATAGCCGGATTCACCGCAGTACACATAGCGACAATATCGTCCATCGTCATTCCTGCCAGCTGGGCATAAAAAGGAATAATCATGTACAGATTCGTAAACACTGCCGTCACCGACACTGCGACCGTGCTCACAGCCATACCGATAATCGCTGTCTTTTTCGATTTTTTCCAGTGATAGATTGCAATCGCCGGCATTACATACGCACAGCTCAGCATCAGTCCCTGAATCTCCCCTGTTCCAAAGGAAAGACTTCCCTGGATGATCAGCTGCAGCAGAATCTTCACCAGAATTACAAAAAAAGCCCCTACCGGTCCGAACATATAGCCGCCCATAATCTCCATGACTCCCGACAGGTCAAAAGACAAAAACGGAGGCAGGAACGGAAGCGGAAAACGAAGGAGCATGAGCACGGTACTGACCGCCCCCATAAGTCCCACAAAAGCGATCATCCTTACCTGCGCACGGGCGGCATGATTCCCTCCTGACGATTCCATAACTGGTTCCATAGTTTCATTTGTTCGATTCATTCTGAATCCTCCTTCCATTAATCCATATTTCTGCTGCAGCCGCTGATATCTGCGTCAGCCGCGTACCGGCTTTGCCTGCGTACAGACTGCACGGAAAGCAAATACTCAGTTAAGCGGCATTTCCGCCATGCAGTACCGGCTCGTCGCCTGCAGAAATAAAAGTTCACGCCTCTGCCATGATCCGGACGCAGACAGAAAATCCTGTCCGAACGTTTTTTCATATCACACTGAAATTTTCAAACACACTCTGAATGATACAAAAAAACCGAAGACCATGGTCTTCGGGCGCGTTTTTTGCAGAAAATGTCTTTTCTCATCCGGACTATACCGTCGGTTCCGGAATTCCTCCTGTGAGGTCACCGGATCAGCCGCTTTCGCGGGTCATGGACTATACCATCGGTAGGGACTTGCACCCTGCCACAAAGACTTTCGGTATTCAGTTATGAACGAAGTGCTTGCAGTTACATTTCTCTGCTGTAAGATATTATACTCCTGTATGCTTCAGCTGTAAATACCTGCGCGGCAATTTTTTCACTTCCCTGCCGGCTGTCAAAAAAGAAATTTTCTTGACTTCCTGTTTTTTTCGTTTTATACTACGCGGTAGAAGCTTACAGACCCGATCTTAAGAAAGGAGGACAATCATGACATACACAAACAATTTTTGTAACACCATCAATACTGTTCATTTCTGCAGAGGTCAGATTGTCCTGCCATTGTTTCCGGGTATGTGGTAAAATCATTTTCATCTTAGGAGAAAATGATTGTTCAAATGCGCTTTGGCGCTCCGGTTAAACATCAGCTATCCGAAGTTTCAGGAAATCTGTATCATAGAGCCGTACCCTCCATAGACAAGGGTACCCGTAATCATACCTCTGCGTCCCTGCAGGGGTATTTTTGCGCTTTTCCAGCTCAAATCAGGCTGCATTTCGAACAAGGCCGGCCTCTGCCAAAATCAGAAAGGAAATTTATGAAAGAAATACACGGCATCTGCACTTCTGCAAAAATCTTCACAGATTCCATCGATCATTATGCTCTGGCACAGGCGCAGATGATCTGCGATCATACATGTGCCGCCAACAGTCACGTACGCATTATGCCGGATGTACATCCGGGCAAAACCGGGCCCGTCGGGCTGACCATGACTTTTCAGGACCGGATGCTCCCTGCACTCCTTGGCATCGACGTCGGATGCGGTATGACCTGTGCGGTTCTGGGAAAAAAGAAAATCGAGTACCAGCGGCTGGACGCCGTGATCCGGGAACAGGTTCCCGCAGGCATGTCCATCCGGCGCACGCCCCACAGCCGCGCAGAGTCTTTTCCTTACGAACAATTAGAATGCGCCGAACACATTCATCTGGAAAAAACCGTTTTAAGCATGGGAACTCTGGGCGGAGGAAATCATTTTATAGAGATTGACCGCGACGAGGAAGGCGTCTGCTATCTGACCATCCACAGCGGAAGCCGCAGACTGGGAAAAGAAATGACGGAACATTATCTCCGACTGGGACAAAAAC
This sequence comes from uncultured Lachnospiraceae bacterium, assembly GCA_951802115.1. Lineage (GTDB taxonomy): Bacteria > Bacillota > Clostridia > Lachnospirales > Lachnospiraceae > Hominiventricola. The sequence continues at coordinate 115,628 of CATOPL010000003.1, forward strand.
AGTTAAAATCCCGGGGAATTTCTGCACCCTATCCCATGATCTGGCTCGATAAAGCACTGCTCCTTTCTTATCTTCAAGACCTGACTCTGGTACAGGACTACGCCGCACAGAACCGCCTGGCAATACTGGAAACGCTTTGTAAATATATGAAATGGAAACCGACGGATGTCTTTTCCTGTCCTCACAACTATGTGTCCCGTGAAAAGGAGGGCTTTTTGCTGCGCAAGGGAGCAGTTTCTGCCCGGAAAGGAGAACGCCTCCTGATCCCGGTCAATATGCGGGACGGAATCATCCTCGCTGTCGGCAGAGGAAATCCGGACTGGAACTGTTCTGCGCCGCATGGATCCGGAAGAATTTTAAAAAGAGAAGACGTAGCCAGAAAATACACGCTTTCCCGCTTCAAATCGGAGATGAAAGGAATCCATTGTACCTGTATCAGCAGAGAAACTCTGGACGAAGCCCCCTTTGCCTATCGGGACATCCAGACAATCGCCGCACAGATTAAGGACACAGCAGAAATCCGGAAAATATTAACTCCTGTTTATAATTACAAGGCAGGAAGCCGCTCCTGAACACGGATTCTGCCATCCATCTACCAGAAACAAAAGTTATGAACTGCGTGTTTCGCGGCAATGTTTTCCATTTACGAAAGGACTGCAAACATGGCAAAATACAGAGAAACACCCTGCAAATATTATCTGGCACTGGGCCAGTGCACGAAAGGCCGCGATGCCTGTCACCGTACTTACTGTCAGCACTGTGCGAAATATGTACCACGCGCCCGAGTGCGTCATAAAAACAAAAAAAAGCTGTACAATCAGAAAGAAAGAGGATGGGATTTTTCAAACACGTTCTAATACCCTAATTCTCTTTTCCACTGCGCTCGGAAAGAAACAGCCCTGTAACTGTCAGAACCGTTCCCGCTGCCGATACCCATGTGACCGGTTCCTTATAAAATATTTCAATTTGATAGCTGTACCATGCTATTTGTTTACAAACAGCAGGTCTTTATTTTGGAATATGCACAAAATGAATATATCGAACGAAAATAGAAGCTTATTTCTTCTGAATAAAGTTTTAGAGCGTGTTTGATTTTTCAGACACGCTCTAATCCTCACAGCACCATCAGGCACACAGACAATGCTTTTATTTACATCCGCAGCGGAATGTCGCGCACTCCGTCTCGCCGCATTTGCAGGCATTGGAGCCTGCAACCTGAATCTGATCTGCATGGCACTTGCAGGACTGATTGTAGCTGCAGGTCGTCGCATCGCAGGAAACCTCCGTAGGCTTGCTGGGAATATCATCCGCATTGCGGGTTCCGTCATATTTACGCTCACGGAAGCTGTCGCAGCAGGTCTGATCTGTCACTTTTGCATCTCGGCCGCCTACATGGATATTATCCTTGCAACAGCTGTTATCCTTATTATACGTACAGTTTACAACGGAACAGTCTAATCTTGTCATGTTCATGTCCTCCTTCAGATTGTGATAAGCATAGTATCCGAAATCCGAAGAAAAATATGCGGGAAAATTTTACGGATTTTGATTTCACAATCCTGCAGATATGAAATAATCCCATATCTCTGTGACATTCAAATTAAAATTTCGTTTGGAGCAGGGCGCCTTGTCATTACTGCAGCCGCATTCATCACATGGTACGATCAGCAGACAGGAAAACACAGGAAATATAAAAATAACATTTGATCCGAACAGATATTCTGGTATAATATAGGAGCAGCCAAAGTACACGGATCGGAAAGGAGGCCGCATATGACAGAAGAGCAGCACATTTACATCGCTATCGATCTTAAATCTTTTTACGCTTCCGTGGAATGTATCGAACGCCGTCTGAATCCACTCACCACACACCTGGTTGTAGCAGACGCCCAAAGAACTGAAAAAACAATCTGCCTCGCCGTATCTCCTTCTTTGAAAGCCTATGGGATATCCGGTCGGGCCAGACTGTTTGAAGTCGTACAGAGAGTGAAAGAAGTAAACCAGGAACGCCGGAACAAAGCTCCTGACAGGATGTTTACCGGTTCTTCCTATTATGCCCCGGAACTGGAAGCGCATCCGGAACTGGAACTCTCCTACCTGACTGCTCCTCCCCGAATGGCATTTTATATCGAATACAGCACCCGTATCTATAATATCTACCTGAAATACATTGCTCCCGAGGATATCCATGTCTATTCCATCGACGAAGTATTCATGGATGTTACCCAATATCTGCAAATTTATAAAATGACTCCCAGGCAACTGACTGCAAAAATCATACAGGATGTTTTTGATACGACAGGCATAACCGCGGCTGCCGGAATCGGCACCAATCTGTATCTTTGCAAGGTAGCCATGGATATCGTGGCCAAACATGTGGAGCCTGATCAGAACGGCGTCCGTATCGCGGAACTCGACGAGATGAAATACCGCCGGCTTTTATGGAATCACCGCCCGCTTACCGACTTCTGGAGAATCGGCCGCGGTTATCAGAAAAAGCTGGAAGCCGTCGGGCTTTACACGATGGGAGATATTGCCCGCTGTTCCCTCGGAAAAGACAGGGATTATCACAATGAAGATCTGCTCTATGACCTGTTCGGAATCAATGCGGAACTTCTCATCGACCACGCCTGGGGATGGGAACCTACCACCATTGATCTGGTCAAAGCCTACAAACCGGAAAACAACAGCATCTGTTCCGGACAAGTGCTGCAGCATCCTTATGATTCTGAAAAAGGAAAACTGATTGTCCGGGAGATGGCCGATCTGCTGGCTCTGGAGCTTGTGAGCAAACATCTTGTTACCGATCAGCTGACCCTGACCATTGGCTATGACCGCGATAATCTGACAGATCCCACGCTCCGGAACAGCTACAAAGGAGAAATCACTTCTGACCGCTACGGCAGAAAAGTTCCCCGGCACGCTCACGGAACCGTCAATCTGAACTGCCGCTCGTCCTCCGCGCAGCTGATCACGGACGCTGCTTTAGACCTGTACGGACGTATCATCGATTCCCGGCTGACCATACGCCGGGTAACCATCACTGCCGAACGCCTGACAGACGAAGCCGAAGCAGTCCGGGCAGAATCTTATGAACAGCTTGATCTGTTCACCGACTACGACATGCTTCAAAAAAAGAAAGCAGAACAACAGCAGCGGCTTTCCAGAGAACGAAAGCTTCAGGAAGCCATGCTGTCCGTAAAAAAGAAATATGGAAAAAACGCCATTCTCAAAGGTATGAACCTGCAGGAAGGCGCCACCACGATAAAGCGAAACCGACAGATCGGAGGACATAAGGCATGATCCGCAGCACATCTTTGGACCACCCGCACAAATACGACGACATCATCGATCTGCCGCACCATGTATCTGCAAAGCATCCGCAGATGTCCCTTCTGAACCGGGCCGCTCAGTTTTCTCCTTTTGCGGCTCTTACCGGACATGCGGCTGCAATCCGCGAAACCGCCAGACAGACCGAAGCTTTTATGGAACTGAACGAAGACCAGAAGGAACAACTGAATGAACAGCTTCTGCAGATCAAAGAAATGTTGTCTCAGAAACCGGAAGCATCGGTAGAGATTACCTGTTTTCAGCCGGATCAGAAAAAAAACGGCGGAGCTTATGTGACGATGCAAAAAAAAGTGAAAAAGATTGACGAATTCCAGCGGCAGCTTCTTTTTTCAGACGGATCAGTCCTTTCAATGGAATATCTTTTTTCTGTTGAGTTTCCATCCCTCTGAAAAATCACCGGGCTTCCCTGTTTATAAAAATGGCCTCACAGAAAGGAATTTTCCTCTCTGCAAGGTCATTTAAACTTGCTCTGTCCTATCTGAAATATTCCACTCCCGACTCAAAGATTTTCATATCCTGTTCGCCGTAAATATTCATTGCCACGGCTTCCCCGATTCGCTCTGCATGGCCCATCTTGCCCAGAATCCGTCCATCCGGGCTGGTAATTCCTTCAATGGACGCATAAGAACCGTTTACATTCCACTCTTCGTCCATGGTCGGATGGCCTTCCAGATCCACATACTGCGTCGCCACCTGTCCGCTGGCAAACAGCTTCTCAATCCACTCTTTCGGAGCAACAAAGCGTCCTTCTCCGTGCGAAGCCGGAATTACATAGGTTTCGCCTAGCTTTGCACCGGAAAGCCACGGAGACTTGTCCGTCACCACCTTCGTATAAACCATACGGGAAACATGCCGGTTTATCGTATTGAACGTCAGCGTCGGAGAATCCGCAGTCTGTCCCACAATCTCTCCGTGGGGCAGAAGTCCCAGCTTGACCAGAGCCTGGAAACCATTGCAGATTCCAAGCGCCAGACCGTCTCTCTCGTTTAAAAGCTTCATGACCGCCTCTTTGATCTTCGCATTCTGGAACGCCGTCGCAAAGAATTTGGCAGATCCGTCCGGCTCGTCACCCGCTGAAAATCCGCCCGGGAACATAATAATCTGAGCCTGGCTGATGGCTTTTTCAAAAGCATCCACAGATTCCCGGATATCATTTCCGCTCAGGTTCCGGAAAATCTTTGTCACCACATCCGCGCCTGCCCGCTCGAACGCCTTCCTGCTGTCATATTCACAGTTCGTGCCCGGAAATACCGGAATAAAGACCGTCGGCTTTGCCGTTTTATGTCTGCACACGTAGAGGCTGTCTGTATGATAGAGCGGCGTATCCAGAATCGCTTTATTCTTCACCGCCGTCGTTGGAAATACTTTTTCAAGTGTTCCCGTCCAGGCTTCCAGCGCCTCATCCATAGAGATAACCGCATTCCCATAGGAAAATCCGCTTTCGGTCACTTCACCGATCAAAGTATAGCCAATGGAAAGCTCCCCTGTTTTTCCATCCGCAACTTCTGCCACAATACCGCCGAAACCGGGGGCAAAGGCATCTCTCGGATCCAGACTGTGCTCCAGCTTCGCACCCAGTTTGTTACCAAAAGCCATTTTGCTGACTGCAGCAATGACGCCATGCGCATCAAGCGCATAGGCAGACACAATCCTTCCTGCCTTCACATCCTCATGGAATTTTTTATATTGGTCAATCGCCTGCGCATAATCCGGAAGATCATAGTCGTCCCGATCAATCTTTAACAGCACCAGTTTATTTCCCGGCTTCTTGAACTCCGGCGTGATGATATGCCGATAGCTGGCAATATCTACTGCAAAGGAGACCAGCGTCGGCGGCACATCTATGTCGTTGAACGTACCGGACATACTGTCCTTTCCGCCGATGGAAGGCAGGCCAAAGCCCATCTGTGCACTGTAAGCGCCCAGAAGCGCCGCGAAAGGCTGGCTCCAGCGATGAGGATCTTCTGTCATCCTGCGGAAGTATTCCTGGAAAGTAAAACGGATTCTGCGGTGATCTCCACCGGAAGCCACGATCTTCGCCACAGATTCCAGTACTGCATATACTGCGCCGTGATACGGAGACCAGCTGGACAGATACGGGTCAAACCCGTAGCTCATCATAGTGACAGTATCTGTCTTTCCCTGCAGGACCGGAAGCTTCGCCACCATGGTCTGGGTCTCCGTCAGCTGATATCTGCCGCCATAAGGCATAAATACGCTGCCTGCGCCGATGGAACCGTCAAACATTTCCACCAGCCCTTTCTGGGAGCATACGTTCAGATCTTTGAGCATATTCAGCCATGCTTCTCTGACATCGCCCACTTCTTTCCTGTCAAAATACTTCTGTTCCTCCGACGGCATATCTACTGCCACAGCCGTCTCCTGATGCGCGCCGTTGGTATCAAGAAACGCACGGGAAAGGTTGACAATCTCTTTTCCTCTCCATTTCAAAACCAGCCTTTTTGACTCCGTCACCTCCGCCACGCAGACAGATTCCAGATTCTCCTCCGCAGCATACGTCATAAATTCTTCTACATTTTCAGGATCCACGACCACCGCCATACGTTCCTGAGATTCTGAGATAGCGATTTCGGTCCCGTCAAGACCCGCATATTTTTTCGGTACTTTGTCAAGATCCACCAGCAGTCCGTCCGCCAGCTCGCCGATGGCGACGGACACGCCGCCCGCGCCGAAATCATTGCATTTTTTGATCAGCCGCGTCACCTCCGGACGGCGGAACAGACGCTGAATCTTCCGTTCTGTGGGAGCATTTCCTTTCTGCACTTCTGCACCGCAGGTTTCAATGGACGCTTCTGTATGCACCTTTGAAGAACCTGTAGCGCCGCCGCAGCCGTCACGCCCGGTACGTCCTCCCAGCAGAATAATGATATCCCCCGGATCAGAAGACTCCCGAATCACATCCTTCCTCGGAGCCGCGCCCATGACCGCGCCGATCTCCATGCGCTTGGCCACATAGTCCGGATGATAAATCTCCTTCACATAACCGGTGGCAAGCCCGATCTGATTTCCATAGGAGCTGTATCCGCCGGCTGCGCCCCGCACCAGCTTCTTCTGCGGAAGCTTGCCTTTCAGTGTTTCAGATACCGGCGCCGTCGGATCTGCCGCTCCGGTCACGCGCATGGCCTGATATACATAGGTACGTCCGGAAAGCGGATCGCGGATCGCCCCTCCCAGACAGGTTGCAGCTCCGCCGAACGGCTCAATCTCTGTGGGATGATTGTGCGTCTCATTTTTAAAATTCACCAGCCACTCTTCTGTCTTTCCGTCTACTTCCACCGGCACGACAATCGAGCAGGCGTTGATCTCCTCGGATTCCTCCTGATCCTGGAGCTTCCCTTCTTTTTTCAGCTTGCGCATGGCCATCAGCGCCAGATCCATCAGACAGACAAACTTGTCCTCCCTGCCCTGAAAGATCTCCTGATGATCCGCCAGATACTGCTGGTAGGTGTCTTCAATCGGTTTCCGATAATATCCGTCTTCAAAAGACACCTCTGTCAGTTCTGTCGAAAAGGTCGTATGACGGCAGTGATCAGACCAGTAGGTATCCAGTACCCGGATCTCTGTCATAGACGGATCGCGCTGTTCTTCTTTCTTAAAATAATTTCGGATATGCAGGAAATCCTTAAACGTCATGGCAAGATTCAGCGAATCATAAAGCTCCTTCAGAGCCGTTTCCGACATCTTTCTGAAATCGTCAAAGATCGTCACATCTCCCGGCTCCTGGAACACCGTTGCAAGTGTCTGCGGCTTCGCCATATCTGTCTCCCGTGAATCCACCGGATTGATACAGAAAGCTTTGACAGCTGCGAACTCCTCTTCTGTCACACTGCCTTCAATCACGTAAACCGTGGCCGTGCGGATCACCGGTTCTTCAGAAGAATCCAGAAACTGCACGCATTGCACCGCAGAATCTGCTCTCTGGTCAAACTGTCCCGGCAGATACTCCACTCCGAACACCGCCGCATGTTCCGAAACCTCAAAGTTCTCCTGATACAGCATATCTACCGGCGGCTCGCTGAACACAGTCCTGCACGCCTTCTCAAAAGTCTCATCCTTGATGTTTTCCACATCATAACGGATCAGCATCCGGACACCTGTAACGGTCTGAATTCCAAGATAGCTTCTGATCTCATCTTCCAGTTCCTTTGCCTTGACGGCAAATGCTTCTTTCTTCTCCACAAAGACGCGTCTTACCATGCTTTCTTACCTCCTGGTTATGGTTGTGTACTCCCGACATTTCTTCTGCATCTGCTTGTATGGCTGATTCTTTGCTTTATGGACATTTGTACATATCTGCTCAGAAACAGACTTACAAATCCGGCACAGAGAAACCCCGAAAACCTGTAATTTTGCATCCGTCTCCTGCCATCCCTTGCGGATATCTTCTGACCGATGCTGCCTGTTCTACATGTTTCCTGCATTTTACCTATCATAACATATATTTAATAATTAGTAAATTTAATATATATTAAAATAGTAATAAGTTTTACTTATATTTTAGTTTTCTCTTATCTGATTAATCATAGCACAGCAGGTTTCGCATTGCAAGCCGTGCAGCCGGACGCACATCCGTCTTTCCTTCTCCATAAAAGGAAACACACATAAAACAGGATTCCGCCCCTGTACTTCGTATGCATACAAACGCGCATACTGCCAAGTACAGGGGCGGAATCCTGTTTTATTATTTACCGCCGGTTTTTCTTTTTCTTCTTTTTCGCACGTCTGACGCAAACCACGGCAATGATCACGATTGCCAGTGTCGCGCCGCCAGCCAGACACGCGTACAGAACAATCGGACTGTCGTCTCCGGTGGCTGCACCTGCTACTCTGCTCGTTCCTCCTGCAGAATTAACCGCGCCTGTCGGGCCGGTCCACGCAAGCCCGATCGGCGAAAGACCGGTAACTGTGAATTCCATGCCGTTATCTGTCTTACGAACCGCAGGAAGCTCTACCTGACCGGAGGTCTTGCCGAAATAACTGCTGGAAAACATATGCGCCACGGCAAAATTATTCGTATATCGTCCGGTTCCGCCCGGATAAGGCAGTGTTACCAACAGTCCGGCAGACGGGAAATTCGTATAATCTGCCACCTTCCAGGTATTTCCCTCATCCTCGCTGATCTGAAGAACCACATCATATACAGCTGTATTCTCTTTTTCAAAGACTCCGGACTGTGTCAGAACACGTTTCAGTTCCTCTTCAATCTTAGCCGGTGTATTAAAGCTGGTATTTCTGAGTCCTTCCGGTACAGTGGAGATTCCTTCCTCCATTACCAGCTTGAATTTTTTACCGTCCTCTGTATCGGCCGGCGGATTCGGAAGCTCTTTGACCGCGTTTACTTTGGCTGTAATTTCCGGATCATTTTCCGGAAGTTCATAGTTCTTTGGCTCTTCAGGGTCAAATACCCATTCCTTATCTTCGGATACTACCGTTACTTTATAACTTCCTGCCTCTGTTGACTTCAATCCATTGGTCGTCATCACATCCGGCTGTTTAAACGTCACATCCTCTTCATCCAGAAGCCCTTCCAGCTTCAGCTCCCCATATACTGTCACTTCTCCGGCCGTCCCCGCAGGCTTTGAAGCCGACAGATCGGAAACATCCCAGGTCAGCTGTTTTTTGGCCACCGATGTGGACGTCTCTGCACTGACATCTTCAAATGATGTACTTCCGGAAAACGCCGCCAGAATCTTATGCTCTCCTGCTGTTAGCGTCGAACTGTCCAGCGTAATACTTGCTTTGTCACCGGACATGACAATACTTTGTGCGGAACCTATTTTATTATTATCTGCAATTTCATTTTCATAAAACTGCACATTTCCGCTGAGTGCATCCTCGTCGTCTTCATTTTCTTTGGACACGACCGCCGTATAAGTCACTTCGTCGCCGTAGACAACATTTTCCGACTCGCTGGCTGTAATGGCTATGACTGTTCCGGTCTTTTCCAGAATCGTCAGCGTATTGTCAGAAGCCACATTGCTGACTTCATAATTGGCGTTGCCGGTAATTCCGACTGTAAATGTCTTATCTCCTTTAATATCTGTAATATACTCTGCCGTAAATACCCCGTACTGACTCCCGGAAGCAGTCAGCGTAAGCGCATGTTCGGCTTCTTCATCATTTCTGCCGGATACGGCAAGTGTAATGTCTTTTGCTTTCAGCCCATTGTTATCCATGGGAGAATTGTCGCTGTTAAGCGCCGTGACCGTAACCGTAACCGGCCTGTTGACCTTCTGTGTATTGGGACTGACGTTCATCTGAATTACCAGCCGGGCCTTTGTAATACTGGCTTCAACAGATACCTGTGTACTGCTCAGCCTGTAATTTCCCGCCTTATTCCCCGTCAGCTCGATCCCGGTAGCCGTTATTTTATTGGCAAGTCTGACATTCGCGTTATTATACGCGATGGAAGCCACCTTAACTCCGACTCCGCTTCCGTCTCCCGGCACCACATTGTCCAGTTTCACTTCCACATCTTTTGCTTCTGTCGTCCCGTCATAGACTTTGGTGTCTGCTCCCTCAATCAAAGGGGTAACAGTCCTTGGCGTAATGGTCACCTGAAATTCTCCGACCGCTTTATAGTTGGGTGCATCTGCCGCTTCCACCTTTAAAATATAAACACCGGCGTCAGACGGCTCGCTGACTGCATTTTTGTCTGCTTCGCTGCCTTTATACCATTTGTATGTCCATCTTATATCCGCCGTATCCGGCACTTCCGGATCGGCAGAAAAGCTGCTGCTGCCGTTCAGTGACGGAGCGGTAAAATCACCATATGTATATTCTGTCCGATAGCCATTGTTCGTAATCTTACCGTCGGGCAGCGGAGTAATCTCAACCTCCCAGGTCGCCCACTCCGTATAACCGTCAACGGTAGCTCCGACATGATAAACGTAAGAACCGGCGTCGTCTCCGTTTGAGAATGTACACTTGGCTTCTGTACTGTCAACGCTCTGTTTTTCACCATTATAAGTACGATACCATTCATAGGTTGGCTGATTTCCGGATGTTATCCCTCCGGGCGTCGCCGTCAGAGTAAATGTTTTGACATCGTCATAGCTGAATGCCAGCGTATTCCCGCCAAGTGACGGACTGACCTGCAGATCCAGAGACCTGATCGGCTTTTCATCTACCTCAACACTTCGGATACTGTGTCCCGACAGTCTGTCTTCATCTGTAACCCATGGTCCGGCGCTGTTGCCCGAACGGAAGCCGCACCCCTCCGCCAGCAACTCGCTGACAGAAAACGGATTGTTGCCCTTTGACTCAATGCCCGAAAGAATGCTGCCTTTTCTCAGGACAGCTTTCATACTGTCATCCGACTTATTCAGCGTCAGATTTCCGAGACTCACCCTGCCTCCGGACATGTCCAAAGTACCATTATTCACTGTAATCGCACTTCCGGAAGAATTTGCCGCGCTGAATGTACCCCCGCTGATATTTAATGTTGCTCCGTCTATACAGACCGGAGCCGATACATTGGAAGAAAATGTTCCGCCTTCAATATTCAGTACTGCGCTTCCAGTCGCATACAGGCAGGAACCGCTGTAAGTGTTGCTGCCGTTATATTTTATTGTTCCTTCGCCTTTTACGGTCAGTATTCCACCCCGAATCTCAATCAGATCCGGCGAACCGGAAGATCTGCGGCTGGAAGGATAGGTATATTCCAGCGTATGTCCATTCAGATCCAGTGTAATATTTCCGCTCTCCAGTACGCACACAGCTCCCGAAGACGCTTTGACAGACACATTTTCCGTCAGCTGAATCGTTGCCGTCCGTCCGTTTACAGCAGTCCATATCTCATCAAAATCACCGAATTTCACTTCACTGCCGTCGATGTTGACTGTATGATCCCCCGGATCCGGGGTTTCTGTTCCGTCCCCATCTCCCGGATCCGGAGTCTCTGTTCCGTCCCCATCTCCCGGATCCGGAGTCTCTGTTCCGTCCCCGTCTCCCGGATCCGGAGTCTCTGTTCCGCCCCCGTCTCCCGGATCCGGAGTCTCTGTTCCGTCCCCATCTCCCGGATCCGGAGTTCCTGTTCCGTCTCCCGCACCTGCGCCCGGAACTTCCGAAAGCTCATCTTCGTTTCCTGAATCTGGATTCCTCTCCGTATTTGTTTGGTTTTCTGAATCCGGATCCGGACTCTGTGCTGTTCCGTCGTCTCCATCATCCGGATCTGCTGTGGATGGCCCGCCGACTTCTGCACCGTCAGTATCCGTACTATTATCTTCCGGAATATCCGATTCTGTTTTACCGTCCGTTTCCGGATCTGTTTTTTCTGTATCTGTCGTTACTTTTTTGGCAGTGTCGGACTTTGAAGCCTTTCCTGCATCTTCCCGTTCCAGTGAGGTTTGCGTATTCTGTCCCCCATTGGTGGCCATAACTTCCAGTGTCGGCGCCTTCACCGCTCCTCCGGCCAGAATCACAACAGACACCGCTATAGCAAGTCCTTTCCATCTCTTCTTCCGTCTTGACATCGTTCTCCCACACTTCCTTAATATATTTAACTGTTACTACTGCTCTACAGCCAACCGCTATCTATATCTATGTGCTTTACCCCCGGAATATTAACACCATATACCGCCGATTCTGCAGTCCCGATGAAAGAATCTTCCAATTTTCTGCTTCTGTCGGCAGAATGAAAACACCATTGATATAATTTCCGCTAAAATTATACCATAAAAATTCTGACTTGCCTACTGTCGAACCATCAAAAATCGACAGAAACATTTGCAAAAAATCATTGGTCTGCGGAAAAAACAGTCTGCCGCCGCCGTCGGAACCGATTACACGCAGACGTGTCTTTCCGGTTCCGGCAGCAGCGGCAGATGATCCGTTATGTTTATAATGAAATTTGTAAAATCAGCCTGCTACGATTTTTACAGTCTGTCCGCATGTCCGTTCATATTCACATAAGAAGCCACGGAACAGTCAAAACCCTTAATATGCTTATAAAGCCAGTCAATAACATTTTTGTTGACCGCTTCCACAAAAGCATCCGTCGGCCCTTCCTCTTCTTCCAGCATCTCATGAAGCTCTCCAACCGCCTTCACAAAAGCCGCATGCTGTTTCTTGTGCTCCTCCAGCCCCGGATAAGAAATCTCCTCCTGAAGTTTCTCCTCCGCGCTGAAATGAAAATCCGTATAATCGGACAGATAATCCAGCATTTTGATCGCTTCCAGTTTACCGCCGCCTTGCTCACAGCAGTCCACCAGTTTATTGATCTTTTCAATCAGCTCTTTGTGCTGTCCGTCGATCATCTCATTTCCCGTTACCAGACTCTCATCAAATTCTGCATACATTGTTCCTTTACCTCCTTAGACATGATACTGGTATTCGCCCATATCGTCCACTTCGAAGAAATCCCCGTAGGTGATGTCAAATACCTCTTTTCTTTTTATTATATCACTTATATTGATACCATTTTTGATCAGATACTGCCAGTGACCTGTATGAGAAATATCGCCCTGGATCAAAATGGATTTGAGCACGCCGTCTTTTACCACCGCTTTTTTATAGCAGTTCCTGCTCTCCTTCACATAAATATCCGCTCCCTCCACCTGAGCATTGATATCTCCGATGGTCAGCATCTGAAGTCCAAAGAAATTCGAAGTATTTTTCATACAATACCGGTCTGTATATTCTGTGTCTGCCCCGCACATATTTGAAGCGGCTATTCTTCCCATATCCATAGCATTTGGCCAGACGCCGGACAATCCGGTCACATCGCCCGCCGCATATACGTCCGGTGCGGAAGTACGCATATGGCTGTCCACGGTAACGCCCCGTTCCATGGCAAGCCCGCTTCCTTCCAGCCACGCAATATTCGGACGCACACCCGCTGCGCAGACTACAAAGTCGCATTCAACCGTCTCACCCGTAGAGAGCACGACTGCCGTAATCTCGTTCTGATCATTGACAATACTGTCGCTGGCTCCGATACCCAAAAGGAACCTGGCGCCATGCGCCTCAAACCGTTCCTGATACGCTCTGGCCGCCGTATCGTCTGTCTGCAGAGGCATCACTCTTTGCGCCATCTCCGCGATCGTCACTTTTACCCCCCGCTCCATCAGACCGGTAGCCACATCCAGACCAACCAGACCGGAACCGACGATAAAGACATGCTTTGCATGTTTTCTTTTCACCGCCTCGTCTATCTTCTGCGCATCGCTCAAATCACGGAAACCGTACACATTGGACGCCGTCCGGAAATTGTTGATCGGCGGAATGCCAAACACCGAACCTGTGGCGATCAGAAGCTTGTCATAAGGCTGATAGCCGTTTTCCATGCGGATCTGTTTTTTCACCGGATCCAGCCCCAGCGCTTTCTGACCTTTTCCCCAGTAAATTTCATTCTTTTCAAAGAAATCCGGTTCCACAAAAGACAGCTCTTCCTCTGTTCGTTCACCGCCCAGAAACTTGTGCAGCATACAGCGGGAATGAGAATGCTCGTCGATGGACATCATGATCACACTGACATCTTTTTTATAAAGACGGATACGCTCCGCCGCCGCCATCCCGGCCGCCCCGGTACCTACGATCACATAGATCTCTGCCATCTTTTACACCTCCTCTACCCGGATCGCCTGTTTCGGACAGGCCGCGACGCATGCCGGACCTTCCGGACGCTCATTACAAAAGTCACATTTCAATATTTTTGTACCATCCCTGTTTGGCTTCGGAATCCCGTACGGGCAGTTCATGACGCACATGAAACACGCGCCGCAGCGTTTTTCGTCATACGTTACATGTCCGGTTTCCGGATTCTTTTTCAAAGCGCCGCTCATACAGCTGCCGGCACAGCCCGGCACGCTGCAGTGACGGCAGAACATTGGAAGATATCCTCCCTTGCCGTCGTTAAGGATCTCATTTCGCGCTTCCGTTTCCGGAAGTCTGAAATTCAGGGTTACAACCCCTTCCCCTCCGTCTGTGCGGTGGCTGTCCATACAGGCCAGCGCGCAGTTTTTGCACCCATCGCACTTCGAAGAGTCTATCACAATTCGTTTCATACAGCTTCTCCTCTATTTAGAGTTCCGCATCTTTCTCTCAAATGTCCTTTCCTCTGGAACGATTTCCTTCCTCTTCTCGGAAATCCTTCCCGACATTTCTTCCAAAGATGCTGTTTGAGTTCCGCATCTTTCTCTCAAATGTCCTTTCCTCTGGAACGATTTCCTTCCTCTTCTCGGAAATCCTTCCCGACATTTCTTCCAAAAGATGCTGTTTGAGTTCCGCATCTTTCTCTCAAATGTCCTTTCCTCTGGAACGATTTCCTTCCTCTTCTCGGAAATCCTTCCCGACATTTTTGCAAAAGATGCTGTTTGAGTTCCGCATCTTTCTCTCAAATGTCCTTTCCTCTGGAACGATTTCCTTCCCGACATTTTTGCAAAAGATGCTGTTTGGGTTCCGCATCTTTCCTCTGGAAATTCTGGCTTTAAATATTCAGTCCTTTGCGTCTCTCAAGAATGATCGCTTCCATCTGATCCGCCGCCTTGACCGGATCGATCTCCACCAGCACCTGTCCGCCGGTAATCTCTTTAAGCCCCTCTGTCAGTACGTTCACAACCAGATCACTTCCGGCGATAAACGGCTGCTGTCCAAGATGAAGCGGCAGTCCCAGCGCCAGGCCAAAACATCCGTCCGCCAGCGCCTGCTCTTCCAGCCACTGCGGCGCGGAAAGCACCAGCGGAAGCTGCGGAATATCAATGCCGATCTCTTTTGCCAGCGCAGTTGCCACCATCTCCAGACGTCCGATCGCCAGACACGGGCCAAAGTTCAGTACCGGTGCGATCCCCAGACTCTTGCATACTTCTTTCAGACTGTCACCGGCCAGTTCCGCCGCTTCCGGCGTCATCAGTCCGCAGTTCTCCAGTCCGCCCGAAGAGCATCCCGCAGAGAGTACGATAATGTCGCGTTTAATCAGCTCCTTGGTCAGTTCCACCGTCAGCACATCATGCCCGCCGGCCGTCAGATTGGAACATCCTACCACGCCTGCCACACCTTTGATTTTCCCGGATACAATCAGGTCAATCAGTGGCTTCCACTGTCCGCCGAGGAATTCTTTTAAAGATCCCTCCGAAATGCCGGTCAGCGTATTCTTATTGCCATGCTCCGGCTGCAGGTTCATGGGAACCACGCCGCGGCGCTCTTTGTAAGCGTCGATAATTTTGTCAATAATGACCTCTGTCTGAGCTTCTCTCTTCTCATATGCGTATTCTATCGATTCCGCATTGGCTTTCTTCGCCACCAGATCCAGACAGATCTGTTTGATCTTCAGTTCATCGCAGATCGGCTCAATACCAGGAAGCGTACAGTTAAACTCAGACAGTACCGCATCAATGGCCCCTGTTGCAAGCACCGCCTCACTGGTGTAGTTATTTCCTGCATGCCCGTCAAAAATATCCGTATAGTGCGCGCCGCGAAGCTGCAGGTCCTGGCCTACGCAGGTACATCCTACCAGCTTAAATCCTTTGGCTCCTGCCGCTTTTGCCTTCGCCGTCACATCCTCGTCTGTAAGACGGTTCTGAATGTGAGTAAACAGAGAATGCTGATGCCCGGTAATCATAATATTTATGTAGTCCGGATCGATCACATTCAGCCCTACCGGGGCTGTCCGGATCTGCGGCTCACCCAGCATCACATCGTTTAACAGATTCGTCAGTGTCAGACCATACAGCCCCGTAGAAATGCCAAGTCGCAGACAGGTCATGAGCATCTCCACCGGATCAGAATTCAGGTTCGTAGAACATTTTACCACGCCGTCGAACACTTCCGCTTTGGAACCACCGGGTACGATGCCCAGCTCTTTCCATTTCTTGTAGCGTGGTTCATATGCCATCTTTTCTACCAGTTCCATCTCTTCCCACACCGGCTTATAGAGATCTGCCAGCACTTTATCCGCCACGGCCAGTGCCTGCCCGTGCTCATCCAGAGACGTGTCAATACCGAATTCTTCAACAAGATCGGCCAGCGCCTTGTGACCTTTGATCTCCCCGTGGTTCAAAGCCGTATTCTTTAAATTCCATGCGGTCTTCTCCACAATATGGATATAGCATCCGCTTCCGCACGCCACCGCACGCAGAAAATTCCTGGTCACAATCACATCCGCTGTTGCACCGCAGATTCCTCTTGGCGCCGTCGGTGTGATCCGGCAGGGACCATTGGAACAAAGCCGGCAGCAGACCCCTTTTAAGCCAAAACCGCATTTGACGCTCTGACCTTTCACGCGATGATGGGACGTTTCCATGGGGAGTCCCGCAATAAAGCTTTCCAGCGGCTTATCCGCACTCTGACAGGTTTCACAGCCATAACATTGGTTCATAGTTTTTCCTCCTGATAATGTATATTGATTTTTAAATATCCCCGGCGCATGTTTGAACCTTACCAGATGACCGCCGATCTGTCGAAAGCAGAAAAAAATTATATGCGTTCTGTGCTGTCATTCACGTTCAAATATGCTTTTATGATTCTACTCTGACAGTTAAAAAATGTCTGTCACATTTGTGACAAAGAAATCATCCTTTTTTTATTATATATGTTCCTGCTTTCAGGTTCAAGAGAATATTTTTCCGGAAATACAGAAAAACAGTTGACAATAAAAATGTTTTGCGGTATTATAAATATCGTCGTCAGAGACATTTATCAGATATATGCACGAGTGGCTCAGTGGTGGAGTATCGCCTTGCCAAGGCGAGGGTCGCGGGTTCGAATCCCGTCTCGTGCTTTTTTAGCACAGAAATGCCGGTTATACAGCGTTTCTGTATTTTTTATGTCTATTGTTTTGAGACGACATCTGTAATTTTAACAGCTCCCCTTTTTCCTGTAATCTCTGAAGTTGTCAGAGGGCATAGTTCTGCTGATGCAGAGACTTTTCATTTCTTTGCACAAACCGTCAATCAAATATTCTTCAGACCCTCTGTCCCATCCTTGTTCAACTGTCATTACCTTCCGTGTGAACAAGGGGATAAAACCGTTCAGCAAACATCGAACAATTTCTAAAAATCTTATGTAAAATTATGATAGCAATATTTCACTGAAATTTCCAAACAGATTAAAAACGCCGTTTATTTGGAACACGCCAAAGCGAGATGGCAGGCGAAGCGGAGAAAACAGTGTTCCCTTCCCCTTCGCACACAATTCCAAAACCGCGCTCATATCTTAAAGCAGCTTCTCCCGTCCGTTAAGATCAGGCTGCCTGCATAAAGATAGTTCTGTATCGCCTTCTCCATGATGCTGTCCAGTTTCCTGTATTCCAGATCAAACCAGTACTCCTCCGCCGCAATCAGCATGTGTGAGAGAACAATCCCGGCATTGAACATATTTTTTCCAAGCTGTCTTTGATAACCGACGATTCCCGGCCTTTTGATAAAAAGATGGATCCGGTTTTCTGTCACCACAAACCGCCACGGCTGCTGATTAAGCGCCGACGGCGCCAGACGGGCAGATTCCAGCAGTTTCTTCTGCGCCTTGCTCAGCGGTACATTTGCTTTTAACAGCTTTTTCAGTTCCGCCCTTTTGAACTCTGAGCGTGCGCGTTCCAGCGGCTCTGCCGGATATCCAAAAGCAAGGATCATCATCAGTTCCATATCCTCTTCTTTCTCATCCTTTTTCAGCCGTATACCTCCCTGATAGCAACTTCCAATCCCCCGTGTATGCAGATACAAAACCAGCTGCTGCATCAGACACCCTGCATGTATATAACAATCCTCACAGTTTTCTGAATAAAGCGCGGCATAATAAGGCGCTTTTACCTGAAACATTCCTCTGACATTATGATCAGACGCCTGATAGATTTTCCACTGAATCCGAATTTCCGGGCAGGATCCCAATGCATTTTTTCCAAAACTTCTGATCTTTTCCAGAACCTGTTCCTCTACTGCTTCATTTCTGTATTTTCGAATCGATTTTCTTTTGAAAATTGCCTCATACTTTGTCATTGTCTGCCAGTCTCTCCATTTCATCCAGATATTGCGTAAACACATGCAGTGCATCTTCCACTGGCTTTTTCTGCTCCATATCGACTCCTGCCATGCGCAGCAGATCCAGCGGATACCTGGAGCTTCCCCCTTTCAGAAAGCTCTGATACTCTTTTACCGCCGACTCCCCCTCTTCCAGAATCCGCCTTGACAATGCGATTGCCGCCGAAAATCCCGTTGCATACTGATACACATAAAACGGAGTATAAAAATGCGGTATCCTCGCCCACTCAAGTTCAATCTCTCTGTCGACACAAATATTTTTCCCAAAATATTCCTGGTTCAAACCATAATAAATCTCACAGAGTCTGTCCGCAGTCAGCGTCTCTCCCTGTTCCGCAAGACCATGGGTAACCTTTTCAAATTCAGCAAACATCGTCTGGCGAAACAGCGTGGTGCGGAACTGCTCCAGAAAATAATTAACAAGATACGCTTTCTGTCCTGCGTCTTCCGTTGTTTCTATCAGATGATGTATCAGAAGCGCCTCATTACACGTCGATGCCACTTCCGCCACGAAAATTTTATAGCCCGCATAGACATAAGGCTGATTTGCATCCGAATACCAGGAATGAAGAGCATGCCCCATCTCGTGAGCCAGCGTAAACACGTTGTTCAGATTTTCCTGATAATTCAAAAGCACATAAGGATGCGTGCCGTATGCTCCCCAGGAATATGCTCCGCTTTTCTTGCCCTGATTTTCATAGACGTCAATCCATCTGGAAGAAAATCCTTTTTTCAAAAGTCCGACATATTCTTCCCCCATCGGGCGCAGTCCCTCAAGCACCATCTCCTTCGCCTTCTCATAAGAAATCCTCTGCCCCTGATCTTTTACAACCGGCACATACAGATCGTACATATGAAGCTCATCCACGCCAAGCAGTTTCTTTCTGAGTTCCACATAACGGTGCATCTGCGGTAGATATTCGTGAACTGCTTCAATCAGATGATCATAGACGGACACCGGAATATGGCTTCCATCCAGCGCCGCCTCCAGATCGGAACCATACTTTCGCACTCTGGCCTGAAACACTTCCTGCTTTACATTGGCACGGTAAATCGCCGCCAGCGTATTGCGGTACTTCCCATACACTCCGTACAACGCGCAGAAAGCATCACGCCTGACGTTTCTGCTGCTGCTCTGCAAAAGCGTCTGATACCTGCCATGGGTCACCTCCACCGGCTCGCCGTCCTCTCCCTCAATCTCCGGAAAACGGATATCTGCATTGTTGAACATGGTAAAAATATCTTTAGGGCCCTCTGCAAGCTCCCCGACAGCCGCCAGAAGCTCTTCTCTCTCCCGGTCAAGGACATGCTCTTTCTGTCTTATCATATTTTCAAAATGTTGCCGATATGCCAAAAGCTCTCCGTTCTCTTCCAGAAATTTTTCAATCGTTCCCTCCGCAAGTCCCAGAATCTCCGGTTCTATATAGGCCTGCGCCTGAGAAAGCTTTACCAGTAGCCCCTGCGCACGGCTTGACAGATTTTGATAAATTCCGTTATCCGTATTTTCATGAAGCTTCTGGCCGGCATAGACATACACCTTTTCCGCCAGCATATTTAATTCATCACAGGTTCTCTGCATGGCAAGAAGAATACCGGCGCTCTCACCCAGACGCCCCTGGTATTCCGCTAGCCTGCCGATAGCCTCTTCCAGCTTTTTATAATCCTTCTCCCACTCCTTATCATCCCTGTACAGATCCTCGATCGCCCACGTATCCTCAAGCGCGGCCTCTTCCCTCTTTTTCAGTCTCTTCTCCGCCATATCCATTTCCTTTCCCAGTCTGCCTTACTGCCTTATCCTTCCATATTCCTGCTGTTTCTATACGATCCTGCAATAATATTTATATAATCAGATGCTTTCTGCCTGCTCCCGCCAGCGTCCGCCAGCCTTTTCCGACTCGCCTTCCTCTCAGACGGCGGGCGCGGGCTGACTGCAGCTGTCTGGCCTTTGGAGGCGCTTTTCGCAGAGATGAAATCCACTGCTTACGGAAACCCGGCGCGAAGGCTCTCCTGAGCGCACCGGTTGCAGTTAGCAGTTAGTTCAGCTCTGCCCTGCCCCCGCCTGACAGATGCTTTCTGCCTGCTCCTGCCAGCGTCCGCCAGGCGTTACAGGCATCGTACAAATCCTGTGGCGCATTTCCCCTGCATCTGCTATACTGTTTGTAATCATCATCCGCTGCAAACGCAGCGGATAAATACTACAGTCTGCAAGGAGGAACAACCTATGTCATTTGTTAAACAGTCCAACGCCAAAGCGGCCGCCACCATCCTGGGCAAACTCCCGAAAAGAAACATGGAAGGCTATTTCTGCGAAACCAGCGAAGAAGCGGTTCAAAAAGCCCTGGAGCTTATGCCGGAAGGTTCTGCCGTCTCCTGGGGCGGTTCCATGAGCATAAACGAATGCGGCCTTATGGACGCCCTCAAAAAACACCGTTACACACTGATCGACCGATCCCTGGCGGCGACAGAACAGGAAAAAAGAGAAATCTATGCCAGAACCGTCATGGCAGATTATTATCTGATGAGCACCAACGCTATTACCATGGACGGAGAACTGGTCAATATTGACGGCTTTGGCAACCGTGTTGCCTGTCTCTGTTCAGGCCCTCAGAACGTCATCATCATCGCCGGAATGAACAAGGTCGTAAACAGCATAGAAGCCGGCATTGAACGAATCCGCACCAAAGCGGCGCCTCCAAATACCACACGTCTGGGAAAAAATACCCCCTGCGCCAAAACCGGCGTCTGCGGCAGCTGCTTTTCCCCCGACTGCATCTGCAGTCAGACCGTGATCACCCGCAGAAGCGGAATCCCGGGACGCATTAAAATCATTCTCGTCAACGAAGACCTGGGCTTTTAAAACCGGCCGTTTTGCCGGACAAGGGCTGCCGTCAGACAGCAGCCCTGTTATTTATTATTCATTTCTGATCGCTGCCAGAGGACTTAACTTCATCGCGCGAAGCGCCGGGAAGAAGCCTGCCACCATGCCGACCAGCACTGCAAACAACAGTGACACCGCAATCAGCCACAGAGGAATATAGGAAAGCTGCCCATAATAGCCTTCTGAAGCCTTGCCTGCGACAGAGTTGATAATCACCGATATAATCTCACTCAAAACCAATCCGATCAGTCCGCCAAAAAAACCGATAAATCCGGCTTCCAGAAGAAACATCGAGCGAATATTCCTCATATCACATCCCAGCACTTTAATAACACCGATCTCCTTGGTTCTCTCATAAATGGACATCATCATTGTGTTGGCGATTCCAATCGCCGCCACGAACAGGGACACGGCGCCGATACCGCCCAGCACCATCTGGATCATTGCCATCTGGCTCTGCGTCTGTTCCATCCACTCCGCATTGCTGTCGGCATTGTATCCCATATCCTGGATTGCTTTCTGCACCTCCTGTACATGATCCATACTGTCCACGCGAATATAAACCTGTTCATAATAAATATCTTTGTATGGTTTCCCGCTTTTGGTCGTCGGCTGCCCCGGAATCACTTTGTTCTTATAGACCTTTTTCAGTTCCATCTTCAGCGCATCAATATCTGCAAATACCGAATTGCAGTTCTGGCTGTATGTTTCCAGATCCCCGGCCATAATACCGCAGGTGGGAATAATATATTTCTTGGGCGGAGCAATGGTCTGTCCGTTGTTGTCCTGACTTCCCGCCTGCCAGTAGGCTTCGGTATCAAAGATCACAAACAGCGGATCGTTCATCAAATCCACGTCCGGCACCTCGCCCGTCTCCCAGTAATATTCGTTTGTCTTCGCCTTGTAAAAATTTGTTATGACCTGGTTGCCGTAAAAAAGCTGCAGGCCGCCGTCTGCAGGAGGCAGCGTTCCTTCTCCCACATCAATATCCATGTTCTGCAACGCTTCCTGGCTCATCCCGCGAATCCACAGCCAGCCCTCATACGCTCCCTGCTTTGCCAGTACGTTAAGCTCCAGGATCGGCGACGCCAGTTCCACATGAGGAATCTGCGCCATGGTCTGCACCACTTTGTCATCGATCCTTTCAACCTCCTTGTCCTCACCGGAATCGTTATAATAACTGTAATTGTTCACGTTGATCGTAGTCAGACCACCGTATTCTTCGATCTGTTCCAGCGAACTTTTCCGCAGGCCAAGACCAAGAGAAACCATAACAACGATGGAGGCGGTTCCGATGATCACGCCCAGGACGGTCAAAGCCGTCCGCAGCTTCCGGCGCAGCAGATTGGAAGCGCTCATTCTGAGCAAGTCAAGATATCTCATCCTCTGCTCCTTTTATTCCGTCTTAGAGTCGTCGTCATCCAGGTCCATCAGATCTTCTTCCAGGCGCAGCTGTTCTTTTTTCTTTTTTCGCTTCATAAAAATCACGGCTCCGGTGATCCCTGCCACTACAAGAATTGCGATCACCACTGCCACATACGTCCCGCTTCCGCCGCCGGTTCCTTCCATACCTGCCATGTTATCGCCCATCATGGAATCATCCATCGGGAAATCCTCCACCATCGCTTCTGTTACGAACAACGACACTTCTTTTTCAATGACAGTTGATTCTCCGGTCTCATCTTCATAGGAGATCAGAAGCTTCACCATTCCGTCATCCATCGTCGCCGACTGACCGGTCACATAAATGTCCACTGCTCCGGTAGCTCCCGAATCCAGATTGCCCACAAAGGCATCACCGCCGCTCAGATTTTCGCTGTTTGTCTTCACCTGAACGTTATAGAGCTTGGTCTTGCCCATATTATAAATGTTGAACATAATATTGGATTCGCTGCCAACTTCAATGCTGGAGGGCATGACCTCCGGTTCGCTGACATCCACACGGGCCGCCTGCTTTACCGGAATGGATACACTGCTCTTGCTGGTATACTCATTTACATGTTCATCCTCATAACTCATGTTTACATCCACTGCATAGGGCTTCTGCGTCAGATCGGCTTTTGCTTCCAGCTCGATCTGGATATCCTTTGTCCCATTCTTCTCCATCCGGTCCACAAAAATCGTGCTGGAACCGGCTGTGGGAAGAAACGCAGCGTATGTAGTGTCTTCATCCTTTCCTTCCACTGCCGCCAAAATCTCAAAGATCATATTGTTGACGCTGGTCGCCGTAGAGGTGTTTTTAAGATGCAGCGTCAGCACGAAGCTCTCCCCCGCATGCACCACTTCCGGGCTGGTCTCAAAACCGGTGACAATGACTCTGGGAACTGACGCCTTACCGTCCGCGCCCACGCCGGCCGTACCTTTGAGTTGGATATACGTATCCAGAGTCGCGCTCTGACTGTCGCCGTTTGAATCACGGTAAATCACATTGAATGAAAGCTTCTGATAGCCGTTTCCCACGTCGCTTCTGGTCTTCAGATTCCAGGTCAGCTCGCGTCTTCTGTCCATGTCCGACATTCCGGTATCCGTCCCCGGCAGATCCGGGATCGTCTGTGTATAATTGGAGCTGGTGATCTCAAACGGCCATGATGTCGTGTCCGTGCTGAGCGCCGGTGTCACAACGGCGTCCGTCACCATCGTTTTTCCCATATTTACAACCGGAAGCACGATGCTGACCGCCTCTCCCGCATTCGCCACCGGAGTCACCCAGCTTCCGCCAACCATCAGATAATGATCCGCATTGACAATGGGATCCGGTTCTTCCTCTTCTTCGTCGTCATTGTCCGGAGGCGGATTCACAATTCTGTCCATATCTCCTTTAGCTTTTGTAATATACTCATCTACTCCTGCAGCCGTTTTCATATTATTAATCTGATTCATAGCCTTGGTAATCGTGTTATTAAGCCGTGTGGTTTCTTTTCCGTCCGGATCAATCAGACGCTGATAATCTTTCAGTTTATCCATCGCGCCATCTTTTGCTTCCTGCAAAAGCTCCTGGTCCGTTTTCACATTTTCTTGCTCCTCATCAGATTTCTTTGGAGAAACCAGAGAATCTATATTCTCATTTCCCCCGTCATCTCCCGTCTTTTCCTTATCACCTTTACCCTGGCCCTGCTGATCTTCAATCGTAACCTCTACAGGATTTTTCGGCTCTGACGGTTCCTCCGCCCACGCCGTCATCTCTGCCCCCGGCATGACCGCAGCCGCCGCCGGCGCCAGCAGCGCCAGACACAACGCCGCCGCAATTCCTTTCACTATCCGTCTTTTCATTCTTCTTCCTCCTTATATTCGCTGCGGTTCTCCACTTTCACAATCTTCCCGTCTATGATATGAAAGATCCGGTCTGCAAACCCCGCCAGATGATTGTCATGCGTGACCATAACCATGGTCTGATTCTGTTCCTGCACCACTTTGCGCATCAGCTTTAGCACTTCCGCCGAGGTATTGGAATCCAGATTTCCCGTCGGCTCATCCGCAAAGATAATCTCCGGATCCAGAACAAGCGCTCTTGCTACTCCGACCCTCTGCTGCTGCCCGCCGGACATCTCGTTCGGTCTGTGCTTCATATGTTTTGGCAGCCCTACCAGTTTTAACATTTTCACGGCCTTGGCCTCCCGGGTCTTCTTGTCCACCCCGCGGAATGTCAGAGGCAGGGCCACGTTTTCAATCGCATTCATTGTTCCCAGCAGGTTAAACGACTGAAAGATAAACCCGACCCGCTCCCGCCGGAATTTCACAAGCTGATTCTCATTCATCCTTTCCAGGTGTTCTCCGCCGATAACAACCTCGCCCTTAGTGGGTTTTTCCAGACCCGCCAGCATATTCAGCATCGTTGACTTACCGGAACCGGAAGTTCCGACAATCGCGCAGAACTCTCCTTTATAAATGGTCATGTCCACGCCGTTTAATGCGCGGACCTTTTCATTTCCCACCCGGAATATTTTATAGAGGTTCTTCACCTGGATAACAGGCTCCTGTGTTTTTTCCACTAAAATCCTCCCTTATCTTCTTCATATGCTCCTGTTGCTTCCTCCAGTCAGAAACCAGAGTCCCGAGCTGTCTGGTGTGCGGTCGGTGCAGGGAAATTTGTCTCAAATTCATTTCACGCAGCCCTCTGCGCCGCATTCGTCTGACACAAATCCTCCGCAAATTGCAGCGCGCAGCCCACAGGTATATAGTAGGCGCAGTAATCCTGCAGCGCCCTTATCAGTATAGCATAAATTCCAGAATACAATTCTTAAAAAATCTTAAGTTTTTATTCAATTCTCAGGTTCTGCCAGGTATGTTCGATCAGCGAATCCGGATAACGGAAATCCACAAATTCTTCCACGCGGTTACCCGCGGGAATTCCAAAAGAGCGTTCCACATAACGCGTCATCGCCATGACGGAAATCAGAATATCGCATACCATGAGAACCACACAGAACCAGGTCAGAATCTTCCCGGTAACCGGAGGAATTCTCTCAATTAGACGGCCAAGCGGCGGGTAACAGATCTTCACCCATACAAGCGCCAGAATTCCCCAGAAAATGCAGAACAGAAGATTTGTCCTGCCACCGATATTAAACGGCATGTCACTGTAATCCCAGAAAGTGGTTCCAAAAAACACTTCCGTAAAAACGCTGCACAGATACTCATAAGTTCCGCCCAGAAAAAATCCGCCCAGAAAGATATAACGGTCTTCTTTTTCTGACAGCCTCTGAAGCAGCACTGTCAAAAGCACCGCACCTGCGCCCCATACAATACTGAACGGCCCGTAAAGCACGCTGGAACGGCGCATCCAGATATATGCAGTAAGCCTTACATAAACCGTCTCTATCAGATCTCCGCCCAGGGCACTGATGAAAAAAATCCATATCATTTTATCCAGACACAGTCCGCGGGCAAAAACATACCCGGTCGCCTCTTCGCCCTCCTGCAGATCCGTCGCCTTCAGCCTGGGGTAGGCTTTGGTAAGGCGTTTCCAGATATGAGCCGACAGCCAGCTCCCAAGATTCCGCTTCTGTTCTTCCAGCTCATCTGACAGAACCTGTACTCCTTCCAGAAGCGGTCTTTTCTTTATTGTATAATATACCGAGATAAAATCCAGCGTCAGCAGCAGAACGACCACCAGAATCGCAATCTGCAGCGCCAGCTGCGGTATCATCTGACAGAGCACATACAGAACCGGATGTATCAAAAGCACTGCCAGCAGCGCAGCCTCGCTCATCAGCAATGTATAAACCAATCCCATCTTTTTCCCGGAATAAACAGAACAACGGTCCTGTCCCCACAACCGTTTTCCCGTCATCCGCACAGATATTTCATCTGACAGCTGCGCTCCGGCCGAAACAATAACCATAAGGGCAATGAACTGAAATATATAGGCGCCATCCAGTGTCGGCCATACCAGAAGCAGAAGGTCCATGACAATACCGTATGTCAGACACAAAGGCATATTCAGAAAACCCCGGTTGCAGAATTTCCCCGTACGCACCGCCATATAGGCGACTTCCATACACCAGCCCAGAAATGAATAACAGAACAGAAAAAACAAAAGTTCAAAGATGCTGTATTCCATACGCAGTCCTCCTGTCGGTCTTTCTCGCAGCTGACATTTTTATGCTTTTCCTTCTGACAGAACACGCTGCTTCAAGTAATCTTTTACTTCCCTGTCCGGAATTCTCGACTCCCGGATCTTCTGTACCGCTTTCTTCCTGGTAAACTCGTCCAGATGAAGCTCCAGAAGGCCCCTCATCGTGCGCACCGGATAGGTGACAAAAAGCTCTGCAATCAGCCACGCCGCAGCCATCTGCACGTAATATCCTTCTGTAAATTCCCGGTCCAGTGTCTGCAGAATCCGCTCCAGATACGGCGCCGTTTCCTCCTCATTCTGAAGATCCGTCATGCAGATCTTTCTCCTGCGGGATATTTTGACGCCTCCATCCCCCAGTTTTACAAAATGGCTTAAAAGCATGATCAGCCCTACACGGCACGGGAATTCTTCCCCGGACTCCAGATACGGCTGCAGAAAATCCCAGGTCCGCTGCGGATGTTTTTGCACCAGCTTCAGACCATTGCACACACTGTCGCAGACTGACCAGTTCTTTACCTGCGGAATATAATTTTCCAGATATGCAAACAATTCATCGATATCCCGACAGGCGCACCCGAGGATCATCCCCCTCAACATGGTCTCTTCAAAATAAATATCTTCTGTATAAGAAAGCTCTTTTCTCCAGTCCCCCTTTGACAGTTCCCGGGCGTAATCCCGAAGTGCCGGCAGACGGACTCCCAGCATGCTTCCTCTCCCGGAAGCAGGAATGAGCGATGCAGAAAACTCCTGGTAACCTGCATCGCTCATTTGACATAGTCTCTTTCTGATCTCTTCTCTCATCTGTATCCCTCATATTATGGAAAACTGCCGCGCAGACCCCTTCCTGATATCTCATTTTGTATAGTTTTTGATTTATACATACTAAAAATATTATTTTATAAATTGCCAATCTACAGCCGGCATGGACAGTTGTTCCTTTAAGACCCATTTGAAGGGCCCACGAAGTGGGAGGAGTCCTGATTGCCTTCACTAAGCACAAGCGGGGTCTGGAAGGAACAACCGTCCATAGCAGGCGTCCAGACGGGCGAATGTTTTTATCAAAACCTATGATATACCAGTATACAGACTGAACCGAGATTATTCAAGATTTAATTTTTTAGACAGAATCCGCTCCGTGATTACATGGAAAATCACAATCTGTACGATCTCTACCAGCATCATATAGATAATGGACAGACTGCTCATCGCTTCCAGCATGGCATAAGACGTCCAGTAATAGCCCATATTGGGGAATATATAGCCCATGATCAACATAACGATATTTTCCAGCACAGACATGACAATCGAAATTCCTATATAAGAAAGGCACGAACCTGCCACCTTATGCGTGGCAAACAGATGCCCCATCGACATGGCCGCATACACATGGTAAATACTTCCCACAGTTCCCAGAACCAGCAGAATCATAAAAAGAAACAGATTGAGCCAGAAGATCGGACCCACTTCGATAAAACTGCTCAGCAGGTTTTTCCATATAAACACAAATACATAGATGATATCCTGCGTAGAAAATACGGACAGAATCAGGCCGGAAAACACGCCCATCAAAATACTGATGCAGGCAACCAGCGTCGCTGTCAGCGCTTTGGAAACGATCAGCTCCCATACTTTTACCGGAAGCGTGAACATCAGATATCCTTCTTCTTTTAGAAGCCCGTTCCAGAATCTCTGAATCACGAACATGATCGTCATTACCAGAAGCCCGATCAGAGCGGCCATGAACAACAGCACCATAATCACAATCAGAATATTATTGCCGAAATAGGCAAATCTCCCCATCATAGGGCTGTTTGCCCATTCGACGGCCCCGCGTATGGAAAAGCTCAGCAGCAGAGCAATAATCGGTGACAGGATCCACATGGGAACAAATGCTCTGGACATGGATTTCATATCATATTTGATCAGTTTTCCCAGCATTACCACACACCTCCCCCGAACGGAACTGTCCGGAACACATCGCGGAACAGCTCATCTACAGATTTTCCTTCCTTTTCCCGAATATCATCTACCAGTTCCTGACGGACTACCTGGCCGTTCTGGATAAACAGCACCTCATCCAGTACCCGCTCTACATCCGAGATCAGATGCGTGGAGATCAGAACCGTTCCTTCCGGATTGTAGTTGTTCAGAATTGTCGACAGGATATAATCCCTTGCCGCCGGATCTACGCCGGCGATCGGCTCATCCAGAAGATACAGCTTCGCCCTGCGGCTCATGACCAGAATCAGCTGTACTTTTTCCTTCGTTCCTTTTGAAAGAGTTTTCATACGAAGCTTTTCGTCGATCTGCAGCGCTTTACACATATGATCCGCCTTCTCCCGGTCAAAATCCATATAAAAATCCTCAAAGAAATCAAACAGATCCCCGACTTTCATCCAGCCGGCAAAATATGGTTTGTCCGGCAGATAGCTGATAATCGACTTCGTATAGACTCCCGGTTCTGTTCCGTCTATCAGCACAATACCGTTATCCGGGGTCAGAAGTCCGTTCAGAATTTTGATCAGCGTTGTTTTACCCGAACCGTTCGGCCCTAAAAGTCCCACAATCCTGCCGCTTTCCAGCTGCAGGTTCAGTCCCCGCAGCGCCGGTCTGCTGCCATAACTTTTCCAGATATCCTGACATTGAATCAACATACCACCCATCTATCCATCTCTCCTTTTCAAAAGCTCTAAAGCCTGTTCTTTTGAATAGCCGAGCTCTGCAACAGAATCATAAAACTGCCTGATAATATCCTCCGCCAGCCCTCTTCTCATTCCTTCCAGTATGACGCCGTCCTCTGTCACCGACCTCCCCATGGTCCTGTTTGTCACCGTAAGTCCGTTTTGATCCAGCGCCGCCAGGGCTCTTTGCATCGTATTGGGATTAACTCCGGCTTCCGCCGCCAGTTCCCTTACGCTTGGAAGTTTCTCCCCTGCATGATACCAGCCCGACAATATTTTCCTCGTCAACTGTTCCTGTAACTGTATCCATATAGGACGATTATCATCCAGTTTCCATTCCATCTGCTCACTCCTTCCGTCCATTTGTATTGTTGTATTACTTATTTAATACAATGATATGCCATCTGACATGTTTTGTCAACCGTTTTTTCAGAAATATGCATATTTAAAATACCGCTGACCCCAGCTGAAACACCAGAAATGACATCGTCCAGGCCGTCAGAAGCTGAAACACCGCCATGGCGGCCGTCCATTTCCAGCTACCGGTCTCCCTCCTGATCGTCGCCACCGCCGCCATACAGGGAACATAGAGCAGGCAGAAGACCATTAAAGCATACGCGTTCAGCGCCCCGAATCCCATGCTCTCAAGCAGTGCAGACAGATTGCCCATGCCTGCTTCCGTGGTCACATTGCCGATACCAAACAGAACCGAACAGCTTGACACCACAACTTCCTTGGCCGCGATTCCGGATATGAGCGCCAGAATTATCTGCCAGTATCCAAGCCCGACAGGCGCAAAGACAGGCACCAGCACTTTGCCGATCATCGCTCCGAAGCTCTGCTCCATATCCGTTGTAAATCCATGAACGCCCAGATTCATCACCAGCCACATGACCAGAGATGCCACAAAGATTGTAGTCCCTGCTTTTGACAGATAATCCTTTACTTTTTCCCACACGTAGACACGGATCGTATGCGCGTTTGGCGTCTTGTATTCCGGGAGCTCAATCAGCAGCATATTTCCGTCTCCACTCTTATCGGTCAGTTTCAGCACATATGCCGCTGCAATCGCCGTCACCAGTCCCAGCACATACATGGAAAATGCCGCCACCATCGCCATATCTCCAAAAAACAGTTCCGAGAACAGCACATAGATCGGAAGTCTTGCGCTGCAGGACATAAACGGCGTGATCAATATCGTTTTCATCCGGTCTCTCCGGTTTTCCAGCACTCTGGACGCCATAACAGCCGGAACCGTACAGCCAAATCCCAGGAGCATAGGAAGAAACGCTCTTCCTGACAGACCAATCCTGCCCATGATTCCATCCATCACATAGGCGACCCGCGCCATATAACCGCTGTCCTCCAGAAAAGCCAGCGCCAGAAACAGTATAAAGATGTTCGGCAGAAAAGTCAGAATACCGCCCACGCCGGCAATTATGCCGTCCGTAATCAGGGAGATCAGCATATCCGACGTGCCTGCAGCCAACAGTCCGGCTATTACCGCTTCCGTCATCCACTCGAGCGCCACTTCAAAATATCCTTTCAGCCAGTCGCCCACTGTAAAGGTAAGGAAAAAAACGCCTGCCATAATCAGCAGGAATACCGGAAGTCCCAAAATCGGATGCGTCAGAATCCGGTCTGTATGATCTGTGGACTCTGCTTTTTTCTCACGGTTGGCCACACATTCCGCAATAATTTCTTCGATAAATCCAAATTTCTGATCGATGATTTCCTTTTCATAATCCCGGTCCAGAAGATCGGAAAAGTCAAGCGGATACTGTTTTTTCAGTTCCTGATCATTTTCCAGAATTTTAATCGCATGCCACCTGACATTGTCCATTCCGGAATATTCCTGCTTCAGACGTTCGCTGATTTCATCAATCTTATCTTCAATCTCATCTGTATACACCATCGCATAATGCTTATGATGTTCCTGTGCGTCTTTATGGCTGCTGTTTTCTGTATCATGGTGATGAATGATCTTCTCGCCCTGCGCCTTATCCTGATGATGCGCTACTGTATGGATCAGAATTTCCAGACCGGTCTTTCTTCTGGCCGACACCGGCACACAGGGAATTCCCAGCATCTCCGGCAGACGGTGAAGATCAATTTCCATCCCCCGCTCCTGTACGATGTCCATCATATTCAGAGCCAGCACCACCGGCTTTCCAAGCTCTATCAGCTGCAGCGTCAGATACAGATTTCTTTCCAGCGCCGAGGCATCCGCCACATCCACGATTACATCCACGTCATCACTCAGAATATACTGTCTGGTGACGGTTTCCTCCATCGTATAAGAAGTCAGACTGTATGTTCCGGGCAGGTCCACCAGACGATACGCTTCATTGTGAAGCCGCATGGCGCCTTCTTTTTTCTCTACAGTCACACCCGGCCAGTTGGCCACTTTCAGATTTGCTCCTGTATAGGCGTTAAAAAGAGTTGTCTTTCCGCAGTTTGGATTTCCCACAAATCCGATTGTCAGTTCTTTTGTATTCATACTTCTTCCACCTCGACACGCTCTGTAATACTCTGTCCCATCGCAAAACGGGTTCCCCGTATTTTGACGATCATCGCCCCTCTTTTTTTCCGGTTAACCACGGTAATTTTCGTGCCCTCCAGCATTCCGAGCACCTCCAAACGCCTCTCCGTCTGCAGCGGAAGCTCCATATGCACGACCTTCAGCGTGCTGCCCTTTTGTCCTTCGTATAATTTCATAGTCTCTCTCCTGATCATACTGCTATTTTTATCAACATAAATATAATGCAACTGATAATAATTATCAGTTGCATTATATAAGATACCGGCTGTTTTGGCAACCCCAAAACAGCCATATTCCATTTCTTCCTATTCAGATGCCACCACCGGTGTGATCGTTATGTTCGCCGCCTCGATTCCTGTCTTGCGCTTCACAATGTCCTCGATCTGCGCCCTCTGTGAATCACTGACCTGCGTACTGCTGACTACTACATCTGCGCAGGCATCATTGATGCTCACCACTACCTCGTCAAATCCCTGCGCTACAAGAAGCGTCTCCGCTGCCAGTTCTTTTTCAGCGACATCTGTCATCTGCACCATCTCATCAATAGCGCCCTGTTTCTGATCGTCTGTTATGTTTGAGCTGTTGATCAGCTCCATCAGCATCTCTTTATTCTTCGATCGGGTCTGTTCTCTGGTCACTTTCGCTTCCGATACCAGCCCCACTCCCATCGTACTGCTGGCAAGAACCGCCTCTCCTACATTTTCCTCCGCCACGTCCACATCTTCATCCAGACTCTCAATGTCCGCATGTTCTTCTTCTCCCGTTTCTGCATAAAGATCTTCTGCCGAGATGTCCTCTGCCAGATTTACATCTTCTGCATCTTCGACCGCCGTACTGTTCGCGTTTAACAGGGATTCGTCCAGCCTGGTTCCTGAATAATTCAGATACCCGGCCACCGCGATCATGGCTGCAAGCGCTGTGATGATCATCTGGTTTTTCTTGAATACAGGTTTTTTTAACTGTTTTAGCTGCTTCACTTTGTTTCCTCCATTTTCATTATTTTAATTTTATGTGCGTCGATCCCAAATAATGCCTGTGCAGCCTCCAGAATCTCCTGTCGAATGCGGCTGTTTCCTCCTCCCTGTGCAATGATCAGCACGCCGTCCACTTTGGGATTCGTTCTCGAGGTCACATACGGCGTCCTCTCACTGCTGCCGTGTTCCTCATAGACCGTCTCCTCACTCGATTCCTCCGCGCCGGAAAA
The DNA here is from genome assembly GCA_951802115.1 of uncultured Lachnospiraceae bacterium. Classification (GTDB taxonomy): domain Bacteria; phylum Bacillota; class Clostridia; order Lachnospirales; family Lachnospiraceae; genus Hominiventricola. The sequence goes on from CATOPL010000003.1 coordinate 148,852, forward strand.
CACGTCTTTTTCCACAATCTTCTCACCGCTTCCTGTAAAAGTCAGCATCACGCGAACCTGACCGACTCCGTCGACGCTTCCCAGAAGTTCTTCCAGCTTTTGTTCCATTCTTTCTTCATAATCTGCTTCCTGTGAATCTGTCTCCTGTTCTTCTTTTGTTTCTTCCGGTTTTACCGGCTCCTTCTTTTCTTCTGCCGGAACCGCGACCACTGCCAGCAAAAGCCCCACAAGAACAAGGATAAAGAGCTGATCTTTCTTCGGCGGCCAGTATTTTTTCTTTATTTCCAGCCATCTCTTACTCATCGAAGCCGCTCCACCTCCTGTTCCAGTTCATATACCAGCGCTGCGGCATCCATCTGTTCTGTCAGCCGGAAGATGCAAAATAGCGGCTGCAGCAAAAGCAATACCAGCAGAAGTCCCAGATAAAATCTCACATAGCGCACATACATTTTTCCCGGAAGAAGATTCAGCACCATCTGTTCCAGCAGATAGAACACCGCCACATGTTTTACCATATTCAATATCTCCTGCATAACACCTCCTGTTACGGACCGGTCAGAGCTGTCGTCAGGGCGATGGTCAGAAGAAACAGAACCAGCATCGTAAATACTGTTTTAAACAAAAGCTTTACTCCGGTTCCCATGCCGCTTAAACAGTCTGTAATTCTCTCGTCCGATACCGGCTGAAGAACTGCCGCCAGTACATAATATGCCGCCATAATGACCGCCAGCTTTGCCAGCGGAATCAGGCAGATCATAATCAGCGCCACCAGCGCTGCGGCGCCGATCCCGTTTTTGATCAGCATGGCGGACCCCAGCACCATATCTGTCACAGAACTGCTGATATCCCCCACTCCCGGCACCATTTCGATTCCCTGGCTGACCGCCGTATTGCGGACCGCATCCGCCGCAGGCGATATAACTCCCTGAATAAGATGAAAGCCCGTCACTGCCGCCAGCACTGCCTTCAGCCCCCACTCCACCAAAAGTTCTGCCAGTTCTGCAAAGCGTGTCAGCCGCTCTTCTTTCGAAAGGTTATTCGCAAGAATCAGAAGAATATAAATCTCTGTACATGGAAGAATAAAGACTTCCGTAAACCAGCGCATGACGGAGATCAAAAGCAGGACAAATTCATAATAGATCCCTGCAGAAGCCGGATAGGCGGAAAAAGTCATAGCCAGAAAGTAGGCCGGAGCCAGCACGGTAATAAAATCCCTCATATGCTCCATCACTTCTTCTGCAATCTTCAGACTTCCCTGAAAAGAAACTGTCAGAAGAAGAAACAGAATCATATAGATCATGCAGAAGCTGATATGAGAAACACTCCGGTTCTGAAACACATCTGCAAAATGAAGCAGCACGGCTGCCGCGATGGTCAGAATCAGGATATGCATCCACAGCTGCTTCTGCGCAAGCAGTTCCTTCAGAAAGATATCCTGTAAAAATACCGCCAGATTTTCAGGAGACAGCAGATTTTCGCCTTTCATCCCCTGTTCCGCCATTTTCTGGAAATCTATTCCGTTTCCCAGAATCTCGTCCAGTACCTGCTGAATCTCCCCGAAATCAATTTCTTCCATGATTCAGCCTCCCAGAAATGTCTGTATGGTATCCAGAAGCGCAGTCAGCACCGGAATACTCACAGCCAGCACGGACAGTTTTCCGAATATCTGTATCTGTCCTGCAATCGTCTGATAGCCCGCGTCTTTGCACAGATCAGAAGCAAACTCCGCAATATAGGTAATTCCAATAATCTTCATCAGCGTCTGTATGTACCCCGCCTTTAAAGGAAGACAATCCTGGATCGCCGAAAGCCCGTCCATAATGACAGAAAGTTTCTCCGCCACAAAGGAAAAGATCAGCAGACTGACTCCCAGGCACAGATAAACCGAATAATCAGGTTTTAAAGACTTCAGCTGAAGCGCCATCAGAATCCCGACAATTCCCAGAAATGCAATACGAATCAGCCCCGCCACCTCCTTACAGCATAAACAGTTTCTGCATCGTCTCGAACAGCTCATATACATACGGAATAATCCAGAACAGCACGAGCAAAAGCCCCGCGAGACTCGTCAGAAACGCCTGCTCTTCTCTGCCGCTGTGCTTTAATACCTGTGAAAGAACAGAGACCAGTATCCCCACCGCAGCAATCTTAAATATCAATGTTTCACTCATATTGGTTCCTGCTTTCTACTCCTACTTCAAAATATAAGAATCACCAGAGCCGCTCCGCCAAGCGCCCCCAGATACTGATAGAGCCTGCGGCAGCCTTTTGCCGTCTCCGTCGCTCTGGCCGACGACAGTCTCAGCTGTTCCAGATAATAGTCCAGTGTATTCACCTGCATTTCCACATCCAGACAGCCGAGCATGCTTCCAAGCTTTTCCAGTTCTGTCCGTTCCTGCATGCTGATATGCAGTTTTTTCAGATCATGTCCCATATTTTTTTTCCATATTTCCTCTGCGGTTCGTCCGCAGCGTTTCTGCAGCGATTCCGCTGTGTGACAGAAAAAATCTCCAAACGGCGATGGCGCACTGACAGACAGATGGAAAAATGCTTCCGGGAGAGGCTGATGCATATAGCGAATCTCCCCCTTCAGAAGAAGCATCAGCTTCTGAAGCTCCGACAGCTCCTGAACTCTCATATCCAGTTCTTTTGCAAAACTGATCCCCAGCCCTGTGCTTCCGGCGAGGATACACAACATTCCCAAAAGCTTCAACATTCTGTCCGTCCTCCCAAAAGCGGCTGTTCTTCCCGGTCAAGAATCTGACGGATACGGCCCGGTCCCTCAGATGCATCCAGAAAGACATATCGTTCGAACATTTTCATTTCCACGAGCTCTTTCAGGACAGGCCTGCTCTTTAGTTCCTCCATCCGGTTTCCATGAACCGTTGCCATCAGAATACATCCGCAGTTCATCGCAGCTGCCAGCGCTTTCGTATCTTCGCTGTTTCCGATCTCGTCCACCGCAACCACTTTCGGCGACATGGAACGTATCAGAAGCATCATTCCTTCTGCTTTCGGACAGCCGTCCAGTACGTCGGTCCTCATTCCCACATCATTGCCTGCAATCCCCTGAAAGGTTCCCGCGATCTCCGATCTCTCATCCACAACACCTACCGTCATGCCTGCATGCTCCGCATCTCCGTCTGAAATCTGCCGGATACAGTCGCGAAGCAGAGTCGTTTTCCCGCCCCCAGGCGCAGACGCGATCAATGTATGCAGAAGCCGTCCCTGTTCCCGGAGAAAAGGCAGCAGCCGGTCCGCACAGCCTTTTATTTCACGCGCAAACCGGATATTCAGAGAAGAAATATCCCTCATTGTTTTCACCCGCCTCTCTTCCATCACGATTCGTCCGGTCACTCCTACCCGGTGTCCGCCCGGCAGCGACATAAACCCCTGACGGATCTCATTCTCACAGGCATACAGAGAATAATTCGAAAGATAGGCAAGAAGTTCACTGATCTCCGCTCTGCTTACTGACCTGCCGGAATGATATTCCCGGTTATGGCATACAGTCAGCACCGGCCGCCCTGTTCTTACCCGGATCTCCTGCAGCCCTTCTGCATCCATCTGCAGTTCTTCCAGCATATTCCGAAACGCGTTCGGAAATATGGAAAATAATTCATCATACCTCATGTTGTCCTGCTCCTTATCCCAATATATGAAAAAGGACAGGTTTTATGACCTGTAATTCAGGATCAGTAAATTTCCTTATCAGATAAACCGCAAAGAGGCTGCCGCAGAATACGCTTTCTGCAGCAGCCTCTTTCACAGCATCTGTGCTTTTTCTTGTTCACAAAACGTTTATCTTACAGGTTCGGGCAGCTTTTTGCCGTCAGCAGGTAGCGCCTCCGACGGTGTGCAGGTTTGCCGCCAGAATTTCTTCTTTTCTGGACAGAATCTCATCCGACAAAAGCTGTGCCTCCACCTGTTCAAAGCCAAGTCTGTCGATGGTCTGAGACAGACGTTCGCCGGTTTTCCCCTGTTCTCTGAACAGAAGGATTGTTTTCTCAATCACAGATAACGCCTCTTCTTTGTCTGTAAAGATTTTGCCGAGCGCACGTCCCTGAGCCACTTTTTTGCCCCAGCGCCCGCCAATATAGATTTTATATCCGTAAGTGCCGTCTTCAATGGCGTCAAACGGACATTTTTCCACACAGCGTCCACAGTTATTGCACACATTTTTGTCAATTTCCAGAACACCGTCTTTTACTTTGGCAGCGCCCACCGGACAATTTTTTTCGATGGCACATTTTTTACATCCGTTGCAGGAATCTTCGTCAAAATTAGGAATATACTGTCCGATAATACCCAGATCATTCAAGTCCGGCTTTACGCAGTTATTTGGACATCCGCCTACTGCAATTTTAAATTTATGAGGAAGCAGGACCTGACGATAACCTTCATAAAATCTCTCGTGTATTTCTCTGGAAAGTTCAAAAGAATCAAGAAGACCATACTGGCAGGTCGTTCCCTTACACGCAACAACCGGGCGTACTTTGGATCCGGTTCCTCCGGTCACCAGCCCTTCTCTGGCAATAAACTGCTGAAATTCCTCAATTTTGTCATAAGGAATTCCCGGAACTTCCACCGTCAGGCGGGTCGTGAACACCACGTCGCCGTTTCCAAACTTTTCTGCCGCTTCCGCAATACATTTCTGCTGAGCCGCCGTGATCTTTCCATTGACTGTGATAATGCGCCCGTTAAAATTATCGGTTCCTTTGTTATTCAAAAAACCCATACCTTTTACTCTTTTTTCATCCGCTGCGCTTACTGTTAATGCTGACATCATTTTCCTCCTGTTCATCGTTTTGCATCTGCCGCCCCAAACGCACTTCCTGACCGTTATTTCAGCAGACGCTGTTTTTATACTGGTTTCCGGATTTTTATTCCACTTCTACTTCATTGAAGGTCAGACCGCCTTCCAGAACTTTCGTGTTTGTATAGCCATAGTACTTCATACGGTTCTGAGTCAAATAACCGCGTTTCCCTTTTGCACAGACCAGAAGAATCGGCTCATCCTTTGCAAAGCCTTCCACTTCGCCCTCAATTTTTGTCAGATTCACATACGGCGCTCCTTCTATGGACGGCTGCAGAGAAACATCCATCACCTTATAGCCATCCGCCGCGCCTGCCGCATATTCTGCAGGCGTCATACTCTCCAGCGTACCGTCCATCTTATTCATCAGCACGTTAACCGTATGAGCCAGCGGATGAATCGCAGTGGAAAACGGCGGCGCATATGCAAAATCCATATCCGCTATCTCATCTACTGTCGCTTTCATGGCGATGGCTGCCACACAGGTATCCACCACCTTATCAACCGCGCCTTTTCCAAGCGCCTGAACGCCCAGAAGCTTCCTGCTCGTTCTGTCCGCAATTAGTTTTATGATGAAGCTGTCCGCCCCCGGCATATAATGCGCTTTATCATCCGTCACCGTCACCACACTGACTGTATCAAAACCGGCTTCCTTTGCCTGTGCCTCCGAAAGCCCTGTTTTTCCTGCGTTCAGCTCCGGTAACCGGCAGACCGCCGTACCCATAGAGCCGCGATAAGCCGTATCCCCGCCGGCAATATTTTTTGCCGCCATCCGTCCGGTAATGTTCGCCGTGGAGCCCATCGGAGACCATGCCAATGCGCCTGTAATGCGGTTTTTAACCATCGCGCAGTCACCTGCGGCATAAATATCCGGATCATTTGTCTGCATATGATCATTGACAATTATCGTTTTATTCGGCGCCAGTTCAATGCCCGTATCTGCCAGAAACGCAGTATTGGCGCGAATACCGATAGAAAGAACGACCATATCCGCTTTCAGTGCGCGCTTATCCGTCTGTACCTTCTCCACCCTGCCATCGCCGGTCACTCCCTCAAACCTGGTGCCGGTCATGGCGTTGATGCCGTGCTCCGCCAGATGATTTTCCACAAACACCTGGATTTCCTCATCAAACCCCGGAAGTACATGAGGCGCCATATCCAGTACATTACAGCGAACGCCCATGGAAGTCAGATTTTCTGCAATCTCCAGTCCGATGAAACCTCCCCCGACTACAACCGCTCTTTTGATCCCTCCTGCCTCCACAGCCGCACGCAGAGCGACTGCGTCACCCGGTGTCCTCATAAAGAATACCTGCGGCAGATACAGTCCCGGAAGGGACGGTTTGATGGGCGAGGCGCCGGAAGCGATAACCAGTTTGTCATATGCCCATGTACGCTTCTCACCGCTCTCACTCACTGCTTCCACTGTCTTTGCAGCCCTGTCTACGCTTGTTACCTCTGTTCCGGTAATCACCTGTGCGCCTGTCAGAGCCGCAAATTTTTCCGGCGTATTTACCACCAGGCTTTCACGATCTGGAATGACTCTGCCCACATAGTAGGGGAGTCCGCATCCCGCATAAGAGATATCTTTTCCTTTCGTCAGAATCGTTACTTCCGCACTGCGGTCTTCTCTCTTCAGTTTTGCCGCAACCTTGGTACCGGCTGCAACACCTCCAACAATGACAACTTTCATTCCCTGCTCCTTTTTCTGTTTATTTCCCGGTCCGACTGTCTGTATACGGCAGCAACCGAATTCTTTGCCGGTACTGTTCAGACATTTGCCGCTGCCCGGCGCAGGAGTGAACAGCAATCCTTTGCATTGCCAGTATTATAGCACTTGTTTTGCACAGTGAAAAATGATATTATTCTATCATACTTATAGGTAAAACCTATAAGCAGACTTCATTTCAGACGAAAGAAGGAGCACTTTTATGACAATTCGACATTTAAAGATCTTCATTACAGTCGCAGAATGCGGATCTATGAATACAGCAGCCAAGGAATTATTTCTCTCACAGCCTACCATCAGCCAGGCAGTCCGGGAACTGGAGGATTATTACGGTACGCGTCTTTTTGACCGCCTTTCCAGACGACTTTATATCACTCCTGCCGGACAGGAACTCTTAAACCACGCCTACCCGGTCGTCGCACAGTTCGATCAGCTCGAACGCAATATGACGAAAGACCAGCAAAAGGACATCATCCGCATCGGTTCGACGATCACGATCGGATCCTGCCTGATCTCCAACATCCTGAACGATTTTAGTCAGCTGCTGCCAAACACAGAAACCTACACTTTTATCGGAAATACTCAGATGATTGAAGAAAAACTTCTCAAATCAGAACTGGACATTGCTCTGGTGGAAGGAGAAATCCGTCACCCGGATCTGGTCATGGTGCCGGGTATCCGGGATTTTCTTGTCCTTGGATGTGCAAAATCCCATCCTTTTGCAGACCGTGACGCCATTCAGGTCAAGGAACTGGAGGGCCAGAAATTTGTCATGCGGGAGCAGGGAAGCGGAACACGGGCTCTTTTTGACAAATTCATCAAACGCCACAGCCTGAAAATCCGCACCTCCTGGGAGGCAACCTGTCCGGATGCCTTCCGCAATGCAATCCTATACAATCAATGTCTGGCTGTCGTCTCTGTAAGATTGCTGGAACGGGATATCCGCAGCGGACAAATCCGGATTTTCAATCCGCACACAAATGAACTGGAACGTTATTTCAGTCTCGTTTATCATAAAGACAAAGTTTTTTCTCCCGCTATGAATACAGTACGGAATATTATTGCCCAGTACCGTCAGCCGGACTGGCTGGACAATGTTCCGGTGGGAATCCTCAATGAATAGTCCCCTGCAAAGTCATGGCCTGCTCATTGGCGGCATCCAGCCAGTCAAAATACAGGTCTTCTTCCACTACCTCTTCTATAACCGCATTGATCGCTGTGAGCAGTTCTGTTTCTCCCTGTTTGATACCGCCCACAACGCCTTTTGATTCATAAGGAAGTTCTATCCCGGAGAGTACCAGCTCCGGGCGTTCTTTTATTACTTTCTGTGCTACCGCCTCATCCAGCACGGCGCCGGCTGCCGTTCCCAGCCTGAGCATCAGGACCGCTCCGGAAGCGCGCTCCGTCAATTCCAGATACGAACACGGAAACTGTTCCGCCACAAGCTGCGCCTGAAGACTTCCATACTGCGCCGCCAGGGTTTTGTCCTCAAAAGCCTCCGCCTCAGACAGTTTTCCCTTCTGAGACTCCTTTATGACTATCACCTGTTTTCCCGGCCTGTAATAAACTTCCGTAAAATCCATCCTGTTTTTCCTGTCAGGCTCGGGCAGCATGCCAAGAAGCACCAGATCCACACTTCCCTCTTCCACGGCCGCCATACAGTCCTCAAATTCCATCTCCACAAATTCCGCTTCTACTTCCAGCTTCTGCGCAATATACTTACCCAGTTCTATATCGCTACCGCCATACGGGATCCCTCCGGCCTCTCCGGGAATCTCAAACGCAAACGGAGCATAATCCGCCGATATTCCGATTCTTATCTTTCCAAGCCGCTGCACCGCATCCAGACGGTTTTTCGCCGTCCTCTGTACCGCCTCCTCCGACTCTCCGGAAACGGAAGCCAAAGTCGCACTCGCGTTGCATCCGCTTCCCGACAACGCCAGCAATCCGGCCAGACAGACTGCCAATATTTTCTTTCCTCTCCTGCTCATATATCAATGTTCCTTTCCTGAACCTGTCTGGAACACCTTTCTCTTTATAATAACACTTTCCCCGTGATCAGACTTAAATATACAATACCTAAACAGATAGAAAAAGCTCCGGAACTGATATTCCGAAGCCTAAACAGGGACAGAAGGACTCGAACCCTCGACATTTGGTTTTGGAGACCAACGTTCTACCGACTGAACTATATCCCTGTATCTTTGACACTCGGATAATATACCACATATTCCATACCATGTCAATAATTTTCGTGAATATTTATATGACCATCTTCAACGCATCTCTTACCGTCGCGACTCCTGCAAGTTCAATCCCTTTTATATTCTTCACCTGTTCCAAACTGCTTTTGGGCAGAACCGCTTTTTTGAATCCCAGCTTTTTTGCTTCCTGTACTCTCTGTTGCGCCATACTGACCGCACGAACCTCTCCGCTTAAACCCACTTCTCCAAATACGATTGTTTTTCCGGAAACCGGAATATCCTTATAGCTGGAAATCACCGCCAGCACCAGAGCCAGATCCATGGCCGGTTCATTCAAGCGCAGCCCTCCTGCAACATTCACATAGGCGTCATAGCTTGAAAGCGGAAGGTTCAGACGTTTTTCCAGAACTGCCATCAGAAGATTTACCCGGTTGTAATCAATCCCTGCAGCCGTACGCCTCGGAAGCCCGAAATTCGTTTTACAGACCAGTGCCTGCACTTCCAGAAGCATGGGCCTTGTTCCCTCCATCGTACAGGCAACCACAGAGCCTGAAGCGCCTTCCGGCTTTCCGTTCAGCATATATTCGGATGGATTGGCAACCTCTCTCAGTCCGTCCTGCAGCATCTCGAATACGCCAATCTCGTTTGTGGAACCAAAACGGTTTTTCACTCCCCTCAGAATCCGATACGAGGCATGGCGATCTCCCTCAAAATACAGGACCGTATCTACCATGTGTTCCAGTACCCTTGGACCGGCCACGGTTCCTTCTTTTGTCACGTGGCCGACGATAAATATCGTAATCCCCTGTTCTTTCGCCAAACGCATCAGTACGCCCGTAGCTTCGCGGACCTGAGACACGCTTCCGGGAGCAGAAGATATCTCCTCCTGATACATTGTCTGTATGGAATCGATAACTACCGCCTCCGGTTTTTCCCGCAGAACAATTTCCTCAATATCCGAAAGATTTGTCTCGCACAGCAGCTTTAAGGAATCCCGGAAAATGCCGATACGGGAGGCTCTCAGCTTGATCTGCTGCAGCGATTCTTCCCCGGAAATATACAGAAGATTTGTCATTCTTTCTGCCAGATTGCGGCATACCTGCAAAAGGAGAGTGGATTTTCCAATTCCCGGATCTCCTCCTACCAGAATCAAGGACCCCGGCACGATTCCTCCGCCCAGTACCTGATCCAGCTCCGCCATACCGGTGGAAACCCGTTCCTGATTTCTCGTTTCAATATGCCCGAGACTGACCGGACTGCTTTTTGGCGTCCCTGTGCGCTTTTTTCCGGCTGTCACTCCTTTTCTGTTTTCATTCTTCGGCTCTTCCACAAACGTATTCCATTCATGGCATGCCGGACACTGCCCGGACCATTTGGACGATTCATAGCCGCAGTTCTGGCAGAAAAATACCATACTGCTTTTCTTCATGCTGTCTCCTCCGGGCGAACCGTTACACGGACTTTACCGTTTACTACCTTCACATCCACATGGCTGCCTTCCTTTATCTGCCCTTTCAGAATCTCATCTGCCAGTACATCCTCCAGCTGATTCTGTATCGCACGTTTCAGCGGCCTTGCGCCGTACTTTGCATCATAACCGGTCTCCGCCAGCCATTTTCTCACAGAATCCTTAAATGACACCTGAATGGAAAGCTGACTGTAGCAGCGTTTTTCCAGTTCCAGCAGAAGCATGCCGGCAATACGGCTGATTTCATCCTTCTGCAGTGCATGAAATACAATCGTATCGTCAATCCGGTTTAAAAACTCGGGCCGGAAAATCTTTTTCACCTCATTCATTACGCTGTTTTTCATAAATTCGTAATCCTGTCTGGCATTTTCTGCAGAGGCAAAGCCAAGTCTCTTCGGCGATACGATCACGCCTGCGCCCGCATTGGAAGTCATAATAATGACTGTATTTTTAAAGTTCACTTTTCTGCCCTGCGAATCTGTGATATGCCCGTCATCCAGCACCTGCAGCAAGATGTTAAACACATCCGGATGTGCTTTTTCTATCTCATCAAACAGGATCACTGCATATGGATTTCTGCGTACCTTTTCGCTCAGCTGTCCGCCGTCGTCGTGTCCCACATATCCGGGAGGCGAGCCGATCATTTTAGACACGCTGTGTTTTTCCATATATTCAGACATATCCACCCGGATCATGGCGTCCTCTCTTCCAAACAGCACCTCCGCAAGCGCTTTTGAGAGCTCTGTCTTTCCTACGCCTGTCGGTCCGAGGAATAAAAAGGAACCGATCGGACGTCTGGGATCTTTTAAACCTACCCGTCCGCGTTTTACCGCCTTTGCCACTGCCGTCACCGCTTCTTCCTGTCCGACCACTCTTTTGTGAAGTGTCTGTTCAAGGCGGCGAAGCCTCTGGGATTCCGCTTCCGCCAGGCGCTGCACCGGTATTTTGGTCCACTTGGAAACCGTCGCCGCAATCTGCTCTTCCGTTACGGTATTTGCCGCTTTTCTTCCTTTCTTACGTTCTCTGGAGGCCAGCTTTTCTTCCAGCTTTTTCACCTCCTGCCGGCAGGAACGTGCGGCTTCCAGATCTCCTTTCACCAGAGCGGCTTCCAGCTCGTCTTTTGCGTTTCCCAGCTCCTGCATCACGTCAAAACGCGTATTTCCCGGGCTGTACTGACCCATGCGCAACCCTGCTGCGGCTTCGTCCATTAAATCAATCGCCTTGTCCGGAAGAAACCGATCGTTGATATAGCGCTCAGACAGTCTGGCTGCAGCTTCAAGCGCATCATCCGTAATCTTTACCTGATGGTGCCTTTCATAATACGGACGCAGACCTTTCAGTATTTCCACCGTCTGCTCAACATCCGCCTCCTCCACAATGACAGGCTGAAAGCGACGCTCCAGCGCCGCATCTTTTTCTATATGTTTCCGATATTCCTCCAGCGTCGTCGCACCGATAATCTGAAGCTCGCCTCTGGCCATGGCAGGTTTTAAGATATTGGAAGCATCCATAGCGCCTTCCGCTCCCCCAGCTCCGATAATCATATGAAGTTCATCAATAAACAGCAGGATCTCCCCTGACTGCCGTACTTCGTCAATGACATTTTTGATACGCTCTTCAAATTCTCCCCGATATTTGGAGCCCGCCACCATCGCGGTCAGATCCAGAATACACAGTCTTTTACCGACAATATTTTCAGGAACCTGCCCCGAGACAATCCGTGCTGCCAGACCTTCGACAATCGCTGTTTTTCCGACTCCCGGTTCTCCGATCAGACAGGGATTATTCTTGGTCCTCCTGCTCAGCACCTGGAGCACTCTCTGAATCTCTTCTCCCCTTCCGATAACCGGATCCAGTTTACCTTCTCTGGCCAGGGCCGTCAGATCCCGGCTGTACTGGTCGAGTGTCTGCGTCCCCCGGCTTTTATTGTCCTCTTTATATTCAGACGCTTTTTCTCCCATCGAAGTGATCAGCTCTGTATACACTTCCTTCAGCCGGATGTTCATTGTATTCAGCAGCCGGGAGCCTACACACTCTCCATCTTTCAGAATCGCAATCAAAAGATGTTCCGTCCCCACGAGATTCTCATGAAAACGCCTGGCCTCAGTACCGGCATCCTCCAGAATCTTCCTTGCCCTCGGCGTATATTCTCGCTTTCCGTCCAACATCACATGATGTTCCGGTGCAATCAGCTGACGGATCATATCCGTCAGCGCTTTTTCTGTAACCCCTGCGGCGGACAGAACCTGCCCTGCGGCGCCGGACGACTCTTTTAAAAGCCCCAGCAGTATATGCTCTGTCCCTATATAGGGATGTTTCAGCGAAGCGGACACTTTTCCTGCCGTTTTCAGCGCCTGCTCCGCCCTTTCTGTATAAATGCGCATAATCTCCTCCTACTCCCCATATTCTGCATAAATTTCATCGATCAGCTCATGAACCTCTTCTCTGGTAATATTTTTGCAGCTTCCTTTTGCCAGTATGACCAGGAGCTCTCTTTTCATCTCGTTCACTGCTTTTAATTTATCTGCATCCACCGCCACGACAGCGCCGCAGCGCCGGTCCAGCCGAATGTAGCCTTCCTGTTTTAAAAGACTGTATGCTTTATTGACCGTATGCATGTTAATACCGATCTCATCCGCCAGCTGCCGCACACTGGGCAACGTATCTCCTTCCCGAAGTCTCGACTGGGCAATTCCTATAATAATCTGATCACAGAGCTGAACATAGAATGCTTTATCACTGTTAAAATCGATTTCCAGATACATTTTTTCACCTGTCCTTTGTAGATCCGCGTCTTTACGGCAGCTTTTTACATGTAATGCATATGTTATACATACAGTATAACAGTTTTGTTCTCTGCGGTCAACTGACAACACGCATTCCGGTAAACGAGCGCGAAACAAACCGCAATGCGGCTTTGGAATCCGACAGCGCCCGCAGAACGCTTCCGAACATCCAAAGCCGCATTATTAACCAAATTTGTTACTCGTCTTCATCCAGATCAATGATTTCCAGCTCCAGCTCATCCTCTTCTTCGTCCTCGTCTCCTTCTCTTAAAGGTTCACAGAAATCAGATTCGTTTTCCTCCAGATTCCCGGTCACGTAGGAGTTGGACGCCGACTCCCCGGCATCGTCTTCATCATCTTCCTCACTCTCCGGCATCTGCATCCTTCTCATACGAAGATACATGATCACCAGAACGTTCAACAATACAACGAGCAGAATAATCAGAACCAGGATCGTATAAAGCCGTTTGGCCATATTCCGGTCGTAGCGCTGAGCCTGTTCGCTTGCATCAGCCCTGAGCCCGATCTCCTTTTCTTCCAGTTCCAGAATATAATTCTGTTCTCCCTGATAGGCTACATCGTCAAACAGCTGCAGAGAAGATTTATCATAATCAAAGCTGTACCATGCTTTTTCCCCATCCTGGTTGATTCCGTAAATCAGATATCTGTTGGTATCATCCTGAATCTCATCCACGCCGTCGATAATCACATGTTTCAGCGCCGGAAGCTCATATTTGGGACCCCAGCCCAGATTCACCGGTGTATAACGGGTCGGAACATGAACGCCTTCTTCTGGTTCAATGAATATCACTTCGTCCGTTCCGCTTTCCATCTGCACAAAAGGTATGACATTTCCCGTCTCCGGATTATAGACAAAATTATCCCGATAACTTCCGTTATCGCTCCTGAGCCGAACTACATAAAGATCCAGCGTATTGTGTTTGAGCACGCGGCTGTCGATCCCCTGAATATCCAGATGCACGGACTCAAAACCTTCCAGATCGTCGGGACGGCGAACATAGAAAGTACGTTCGTCTATCACGAAGCTGGCGCGGGTTTCATCTTCTTCCGTTTCTGTTCCGTCCTCTGTTTCTTCTGAAGAGACTGTATCACCGCTCAGAGCGTCGATCTCCGTTCCGTTCACCGTAACCGTACACGCCGTGACGGATAACGCCGTATCGCCGTCGGCTTCACCCTGAAATCTCACAGAAAAGGAGGTTTCCTTCTCTCCCGGTCTGCTGCTCAGCTGAACGCTTCCGTTGCCGCCGTTTCCGGAAAAATTGTTCCCGCCGCTTCCGGACATATAGGTCAGAAATTCCCGGTCATAAGAAAGGGTAAGCGTTACGCTTTCCATCGCCTCATCATTCGTAATTGTATACTCGGCAGAAACTGTCTCACCGGCCTTTACGGTCAGCTCTGTATCTCCTTCTACTGAAGGCGCCGCCACAGCTGTGATACCAAAACACAACAAAAATCCCGCCAGCAGGAAACCCGCCAATCCTGATAAATATTTCCTGTTCCGCATAAAATCATTCTCTCTTTCCAGACTTGTTTTGTCCTGAACCACTACAATAAGGCTTTCTTGATGGAAAGTCAACCTGTTTTATAAAACTTTCACATTTTCTGTTCGCATTCACACGCTCCGAATATCAGTCTGACACAGCCAGACAGTCCTTTCAGACCATGTCAGGCGCCCGGACCGGCCGTTATATTTCAGCTCTCGTCAATCGCCTTTCCGATATCGGAACGACAATATTTATTGTCAAAATCCACCCATTTTACAGCTTCGTACGCGTGGCTGCGCGCTTCCTTCAGATCCGCCCCGGTAGCCGTCACTCCGAGAACGCGCCCTCCGTTCGTCACCAGACGACCGTCTTTTTCACAGCTGGCTGCATGGAATACATAGTATCCTTCTTTGTTCCTGAAATTCTCAAGTCCCCGAATCTCATAGCCTTTTTCGTAGCTGACCGGATATCCTTCGGAAGCCAGTACCACACAGACCGCCGCATTGTCTTCAAACTCCAGTTCCATCTGATCCAGCGTTCCGTCGATGCAGGCCTCAAACACGTCCACAATATCATTTTTCATGCGGGGAAGTACCACCTGCGCTTCCGGATCTCCAAAGCGCGCGTTATATTCCAGTACTCTGGGACCTTTTTCTGTCAGCATCAGACCGAAAAATATGATTCCTCTGAACGGTCTTCCTTCTGCCGCCATGGCATCTACGGTTTTCTGATAAATAAATTCTTTGCAGAACGCATCTACTTCATCTGTATAAAACGGACTGGGTGAAAACGTTCCCATGCCGCCGGTATTCAGCCCCTGATCACCGTCCAGCGCGCGCTTATGGTCCTGGGCGGAAGTCATGGTTTTGATCGTTTTACCGTCTACAAAGCTCAGTACCGATACTTCTCTTCCGGTCATAAACTCTTCAATAACCATCTGATTTCCGGCAGTCCCGAATTTCTTGTCCATCATAATGGACTTCACGCCTTCGCGCGCTTCTTCCAGCGTATTGCAGATCAGAACGCCTTTGCCCAGCGCCAGCCCGTCCGCCTTCAGAACGATGGGCATGGAAGCAGTCTCCAGATAATCCAGCGCCTTCTGAGGATCGTCAAAATTCTCATAAGCTGCCGTCGGAATATGATATTTTTTCATTAAGTCTTTGGAAAATGCCTTGGAGCCTTCCAGAATCGCCGCATTTTTCGCCGGCCCGAATACCCGGATCCCCTGTGCCTCAAACACGTCCACGATTCCGCCGACCAGCGGATCGTCCATACCGATCACAGCCAGATCAATCTCTTTCTCCTTTGCAAATGCAGCCAGACGCTCAAACTCCATGACTCCGATATCCACGCACTCCGCATATTCTCCGATGCCTGCATTTCCAGGCGCACAGTAAATCTTCTCTGCTCTGGGACTCTGCGCCACTTTCCACGCAATGGCATGTTCCCTTCCGCCTCCGCCTACTATCAATATGTTCATACTGTCCTCCGCTTACTGTATTTCTATAACTTTACCGTCGACTACCCGAATCTTTCCATTTGCAATCAGGTGAATTGCCTGCGGCATGATCACCCACTCCGCCTCTTCCATCACACGCCGCTGCAGTGATCCGGGCGTATCATCCGCATGGACATCCACCGCTTTCTGGAGGATGATCGGACCTGTATCCGTCCCTTTATCCACAAAATGCACAGTCGCGCCGGTCACTTTTACCCCCCGCGCCAGGGCTCCTTCATGGACTTTCAGACCATAATAATCTTT
This sequence comes from uncultured Lachnospiraceae bacterium, assembly GCA_951802115.1. Taxonomy (GTDB): domain Bacteria; phylum Bacillota; class Clostridia; order Lachnospirales; family Lachnospiraceae; genus Hominiventricola. Next base: position 165,122 of record CATOPL010000003.1, read on the forward strand.
CCCGCAGAAAGAAGGAATAAGCGCAGGATGTATATTGATGATCCTGTTCTCATACCGCTGCACAATCTTCTCAGGAATCACCACCAGACAGCCCGCCAGGACTACAAGCTCCGCTTCTGACTGTTCCAGCGTCCTAAGCAGGGCGTCATGAAACGCTTCCCGGTCCTCATAATCCTTGGGCGAAATACATACCGCAGGAATTCCCGCATTTCTTGCACGTTCAAGCGCATACGCATTTTTGTTGTTGCTGATGACAATCCCTATCTGCGCGTTCATAATCCGCCCGTCGGCGACAGCGTCCATAATCGCCTGCAGATTTGTACCTCCGCCGGACACCAGCACCGCCAGTTTTAACATAAAACGACTCCTTTTTCACCCTTTTCCACTGTTCCTATAAGATACGGAGTCTCTCCTGCTGCCCGTACAGCCTCAATCGTCTTTTCGGCGTCAGACAGGTCCACTGCCAGCACCATACCCAGTCCCATATTATAGGTGTTGTACATCATCTCTTCCGTTATATTCCCTTCCTCCTGAAGCATACGGAAGATAGGAAGCACCGGATAGCTGTCCTTTTTTATAACTGCCTGAACGCCGTCCGGCAGCATCCGCGGAATATTTTCATAAAACCCGCCTCCGGTAATATGGCTGCAGCCCTTGATCGTAACCCCTGACTCTTTGATCTGCTTCAAAGCCCTGACATAGATTTTGGTCGGCGTAAGCAGCGTCTCGCCAAGCGTGCCGCCAAGACTGTCATAATAGGTGTTCAGCGCTTCCGTATTCATAGAAAAAACTTTTCGCACCAGGGAGAAGCCGTTGCTGTGTACGCCGGAAGAAGCAATCCCGATCAGACTGTCTCCAGCTTTCATTCCGGCCCCTGTGATCAGATCTTTTTCATCTACAATTCCCACTGCAAATCCTGCCAGATCGTACTCTTCTTCCGGATAAAATCCCGGCATTTCCGCAGTCTCTCCTCCAATCAGCGCCGCACCCGCCTGCCGGCAGCCTTCAGCCACACCGCTTACGATATCCGCAATTTTCTCCGGATAATTTTTTCCGCAGGCAATATAATCCAGAAAGAACAAAGGCTCTCCTCCTGCACAGGCAATATCATTCACACACATCGCCACGCAGTCGATCCCGACGGTATCGTGTCTGTTAAGGAGAAACGCCAGCTTCAGCTTCGTTCCCACGCCGTCCGTACCGGATACCAGAGTCGGTTTCTCCATATTTTTGAAAGCACTCATCGAAAATGCCCCCGAAAAACCTCCCAGACCTCCCAGCACCTCCGGCCTCATTGTCGTCTTCACATGTTTTTTCATCAGTTCTACCGATCTGTAACCGGCTTCAATGTCTACGCCTGCATTTTTGTAATCCATATGATATCCTCCTGACTGAAGTTCAGCTTCCATTGCCCGCAGCGCCTGTTTTAAGAATATGCCCGATGCCGCAGGGCAGCCGCCGTTTGCCTGTTATTTCATCTGTGCCAGATACTCTTTATATCCGATCTTGGAAAGCTTGTCCGCCTTGCCTTCTACTTCCTGCTTCATCTCCTCTGAGTAAATCTTCAGCCGTTCAAGAAGCTTCTCATCCGAAACTGCAAGAATTTTTGCCGCCAGAATGCCCGCATTCGCGCCGCCGTTGATCGCCACTGTCGCTACAGGGATGCCGCTTGGCATCTGTACAATGGAATACAGGGAATCCACACCGCCCAGATCAGAAGTCTTCATCGGAATCCCGACCACCGGCATCGGAAAGATTGCCGCGCACATGCCCGGAAGATGGGCCGCCTTACCGGCGCCTGCTATGATCACTTTAAAGCCTTTTGCCTCCGCGCTTTTTGCGTATTCAAAAAACACGTCCGGCTCTCTGTGTGCAGAGATAACTGTCATCTCAAAATCCACACCAAGCTTTTCCAGTACCTCCGCTGCTTTGCTCATGACAGGCAGATCTGAATCACTGCCCATAACAATTCCTACCTTGGCCATTTCCCATTCTCCTTTTCTTCTGCATTGTTATTATGTTTCATAAGTTTAATTAATAAATCACTTTTGTCAATTTATTCCTGCTTATAGGTTATCTTACAGGGACTTACATACCTTGTCAAGACTGATCTGTCAGCTGTCAAAATACTTGTTCAGTTCCTCTGTTCCTTGAAGAACATACCGTCCATCCCGGATCAAAACCGTCCTGCTGCCGTCTTCATGAACGACGGCAATTTCCTGCAACTCATCATATGGAATCGTAATATCTGTATGGCAGTTAAAATACGCTTTGCCGACATCCTCTCTGCGGAGGGCAGAGCATTCATTTTCTTTTGCAATCATACGTTTTCCGTCCGGATTAAAAGTCTCCACATCTTCTTCCCAGGAAAAGCAGGTATCCCCCACCGCAAAATGAGGCCCCATCTTTTCTGCAATCAAAATCGGCAGCCGGTCTTCTATTCCATACTTTTTAGCCGCCATACAGGCCGCGGTATTGGTTCCGACGGCAAATTCTCCCATGGGAAGCGTTTCGTGATGCATCAGCACATTTTCTCTGATATAGCGGCGGTTTTCTTCTTCCGCTTCGTAGTTTCCGCAGGTATAGTTCACAATCATTCCATTCCGGAAAGTAAGCTTCAGATCTTTGTAAAACAGTCCGTCCAGATAAACTCCTGTCACATGGAGAACCCCGTCTGTTCCCTTCAGTCTCGGCGATGTGAACACCTCACCCACCGGAATATTCACATCCGCCACACAATTTTCAAACACCGTTTCGCTGTTCCGATCCTGAATCTGTGCAAGCGCTACCCTGATATCGGTTTTGTTGTTTCCTTTTCCCACAATATGGACTGCCGTTCCGGTGTCCAGCACATCGATCATCCGCTGCTGAATCTTCTGCCAGGTCATATAATCCAGCGTATTGATCTTCACCGTTTCTGAAAATATTTCCTCAAACTGCTCTCCAATATCCGGAACCGGAAATGCAATTATCGTAAAGCTGCGCTCGTCGCCGGGAATATATTCATTGGTAATCTGCCCCATACGGCTGTTTAAATAGACCTGCGTCTCCTGCTGCTTCTCATCCAGCCTCAGCACTTCCGGCTTTGACTCCGGTTTGAATGGAAGTTCCCCGAAGATCTCCATCACAGCCGGACCGGCGTGAACCAGAGCCATGTCTTTATACTGCTCATAAGCGGTCTTAAGAACCCCCAGTTTGCGCTCTGCAAAAGCCCTGTCCATAAAAAGCGCCGCGTCGCCTCTGTGATCATATTCATACTGCCTGCATGGAGACGCGCCATAATAGCCGATCTTGTTTGTTTCTCTCATATTTACCCGGCTTACAGCCGCGCGGTAGATAATGCTCTGAAGCCCCATGGCTTCAAAATTTTTCACTGCCTGGCGGATGATCCTCTCAAATCCCAGACAATAGCGGATATTGACGGTTCTTTTTTTATGCAGCGGTTTTTTAGCAACCTCAAATCCGATCCGGTATCCTTCTGTAAACGCGGAAGCGATTTTTTCAATTTCCCCCTCTGAAAGCGCGGCCAGATATCTGCTTGTCCTGACCTGCACCTCTGTCACATATTCTCCGAACCGGTACAGATATCTGGGATCTGTCAAATTCGCTTCCATAATAATATCTCTTGCAAAAGACAAAGACGGGTCCAGCTGTTCTCTTACCCTGCCTGTCACCATCACATCACTGTAGTCACTGACAAACCAGTACACATCCGACAGAAGCTGCTCTTTGGACGGCCTCTCCCCGCCCATAAACGCACTGTGGATCTGTAGGAAGAGTTCCATACAGATCAGCATCTCCTCTGTCCGCTGCTCAAAGGCATAAACAATCATCCCCCGAAGCTCTGTATATACAAAAGACAGAATCTGCCCGTATGTATCTGTCAGCCGCGACACCGCGTATGCCGGATTGGCATAGCTGGATTCATACGCTTCTCCTGCAATATCCCCGTACAACTGATCGTTCCATGCCTGCAGTTCCTCCAGAGAAGCATTTTTCAGCGCCTTTGTCTCTGCCTTTTCTGACGCTTCCAGCATCAGCAGCAGAAATTCCGCCGTTCTTTGAAAATAGTCTCCAAGTTCTCCTTCTGTCTCCGGATCTTCTGCAATCTCTCTGATCCTGTCACTGGCAAGCTGCCAGCGTTCTGTCTGCGTCTTATCCATATCTGCTACCATCCTAACATATAAATACCGGCAAAAGCCACGAGCACCAGTCCGTTACAGATACATCCCATATATGGAAACCCTTTGTACGTATCTTCTTCTCCCAGGCCACGCACGCCATGATACAGCCCGTACAGCGCCAAAAGCAGCGCCAGAAATCCCAGCACAGCGATCAGCTTTCCGGCCTGCCCGTACTCTGTGTAGGCCGCCACCAGCATCCCCCCCGTCAGAAGCAGTGAAAGCACGCCAACAATGCTTGAGCGGATTCCTGAGCCGGACTGATTTTTTACTGAAAACTTATACCGTTTTTTCATATATCCTCTTTTCTTTTTTCCGGAATGTGAACCAGTACACTCCATACCCGATACATCCGCCGAGGGTATTAAGTATCATATCATCCACATCGCAGCTCCCCACCCGGAGAATCAACTGAGAGACTTCTATGAAAAGCGTCAGTTCAAAGCTCAGCAGAGCAACCTTTAAAAACCCCATCTTTTTCCTTCGTATCGCCGGAAGAAGCGCGCCATACGGGATAAAACCGATCACATTCCCGGCAAGATTCCAGAATACGCGCCGCGGACCGATCTGACTGTAATAGGTCAGATAACGCCGAATCTCTCTGAATGGTACAAGGTTATACCTGTAATCCCCTTCCAGCATCGCCCGTCCCCAATCCTCTGCAAAAAACATCAGATATACCAGAAGCAGAAGATAGAGACTGAAGAAAACACGACTTGCAAGCCGAACATACATTTCTGTCTCTTTTTTCACATAAAGCTCCTTTTAGTCCTCAAATGCCCCCATTGAAAAAGCTGCTGCAGCTTCTGTCCGCCATCCGGACGAGCAAATGCAGCAGCTATCATGTGCTGCCTGTGCAATATCCGCTAAAACCAACCGGATAAATTCTCATCGGCAAGGCGAAGAAGGGGGGGGATGCTGTAACATCTTGGACCGACGACAACGCAATTCGATGCAAATTTAGACAAGAAGGTTTCCAGGAAGATCATGCAGACAGTACGACAGTCCTGTCAGAACATCAAATCGGATTTCCCTTTCAGCAGACGGGCCCCATTGATGATCATCAGAATCCCTGTCACAATACCGGTTACCAGAACAACGATTCCAAGGGCCAGGTCTCCGGCCCCTACGTTAGCCATAATCTTATAGGTCTTCTCATTATTCATGTGAATATCCTCCCTCCCGCACGCCGTACTGTTCATAGTATGCGTCAATTGCCGCCTTTAATGCATCATCAATGACAACTTTTCCCTGATACGGACGGTTGTAGAGATGCTGTACCACTTCCGCCATCGTCACAATCGCTGTCGTCTGAAGACCATACTGCTCCTGAATCTCCTGCAGCGCGCTCTTTTCCCCCTGTCCTCTTTCCATACGGTCTACAGATACCACCAGACCGACAGGATGGATATCCCCCTGTGCGCGAATGACCGGAAGTGTTTCCTGGATCGAAGTTCCCGCTGTTGTCACATCCTCAATAATCACCACCCGGTCCCCGTCTTCGATGGGGCTTCCCAGCAGAATCCCTTTGTCTCCATGATCCTTGATTTCTTTGCGGTTGGAACAGTAACGAATGTCCTTTCCGTATTGCTCGCTGATGGCGATTGTCGCCGCCACCGTCAACGGAATTCCTTTATAAGCCGGGCCGAATAAAACGTCAAAATCAAGCCCGAAGCGGTCGTAAATCGCCTTTGCATAATATGTCCCCAACTTCCGAAGCTGTGCTCCGGTCCGATAAAATCCGGTGTTTACAAAAAAGGGAGTCTTCCTTCCGCTTTTTGTGACAAAATCGCCGAATTTTAACACCTGACAGTCGATCATAAATTCAATAAATTCCTGCTTGTACTGTTCCATTTATATCGATAACCTCCATCTGTTTTTTCAAAAAGATCCTGAATTTCCTTAATATTACCATATATAAAAGACATTTTCAACGCAGTATTTTCTGTCTCAGAGAGGGATGAAACGTCGTCAAATCAGGAAGCTTTATGTCTATCTGACTGCTCCGACCAGTTCTCTGATATCCTCCACCTGGTACTTTCTCATATAAGCCTCCAGCCCCTGTGCGACTTCCCTGGCCGCATAGGGATTTGCAAAATTCGCAGTCCCCACGGATACAGCCGAAGCACCCGCCAGAATGAATTCCACAGCATCCTCCGCATTGCAGATGCCTCCCATTCCGATGATCGGAAGCTTTACTGCCTGAGCCGTCTGATACACCATACGGACCGCCACCGGCTTCACTGCAGGACCGGACATTCCTCCGGTTTTATTGGCAATGGCAAAGGTTCTTCTGTGAATATCGATTTTCATTCCTGTAATCGTATTGATCAGGGAAAGTACATCCGCTCCGCCGGATTCCGCCGCCTTTGCCATCTCTGTAATATCCGTCACATTGGGACTAAGCTTCATAATAACCGGCTGGATTGCGTATTTTTTCACCTCCCTGGTGATCGCTTCCAGCGCTTTTGGGTCCTGTCCGAATGCGATTCCCCCCTCTTTTACATTCGGGCAGGATACATTGATCTCCAGCAGATCCACCGGCTCGGCGGACAGACGCTCCACTACTGCACAGTAATCCTCTACTGTCTTTCCGCATACATTTACTATAATTTTTGTATCATATTTTTTTAAAAACGGAAGATCGCGTTTTATAAACACATCAATTCCCGGATTCTGCAGGCCGATGGCATTGAGCATGCCTCCTCTTGTTTCCGCAATACGCGGCGTGGGATTTCCCGCCCAGGGTGCGTTGGCCACTCCTTTGGTCACCACTGCGCCAAGCGCGCTCAGATCATAAAATTCACTGTATTCCGCACCGGAGCCAAACGTACCGGAAGCCGTCATGACCGGATTCTTAAGTTCAACGCCTGCAAGCATCACTTTTGTATTCATTACAGCTCCACCTCCGTACTGAGGAATACCGGACCGTCTTTACATACCCTTTTGTTATGTACATGCGTATGGCTGTCGACTTCTTTTGACTGACATACACAGGCCAGACAGGCTCCGATCCCGCAGGCCATCCGCTCTTCCATCGAAATCCAGCATTCAATCCCTTTTTCCTGTGCATATGCTTTGACAGCGCGAAGCATGGGCATAGGACCGCAGGCATAGATCACATCCGCCGTTACATCCTGTTCTCTGACAGCATCCAGCACATTTCCTTTTGTCCCGGCGCTCCCATCCTCTGTCGCAATACAGAGGCCGCCGCCTGCCGCAAGTTCATCCGTCAGAAACAGTTCGTCCCGGTAGCCGGCAATTACCTGCACCTCTTCTGTCTCCAGCTCCCGGGCCAACTGCACCATGGGCGGAATCCCGATTCCGCCTCCCATAAGAACCGCTTTTTTCTTCCCTGTATTCAGAGGAAAACCATTGCCCAGAGGCCCCAGAACCTCTATATGGTCTCCGGCCTGCAGACGGGAAAATTCTTCGGTTCCCTTACCTGCCACCCGGTACACCATGCGGATCCTTTTGCCTTCTCTGTCAATCTCACAGATACTGATAGGTCTTGGCAGCATCCGGCTGTCGTCTTTGCTGTACAGAGACAAAAACTGTCCAGGCCCTGCCTCCTCCGCGATCCGTTCCGTCCGGATCCACAGACTGTAGATATCTGCAGCTATTTGTCTTTGTTCAACCACTGCAGCAGATTCCCTGTATTTCAAAACTGTATCCTCCTATTAAGAGTTCCGCATCTGTCTCCTCGCTTCCCTTTCCCTCGAAGCATTTCCTGGCGCTTTCGCGCCACGAACTCCTTCCGGCAGCTCCTTCCCAGATGCTGTTACCGAGTTCCGCATCTGTCTCCTCGCTTCCCTTTCCCTCGAAGCATTTCCTGGCGCTTTCGCGCCACGAATTCCTTCCGGCAGCTCCTTCCCAGATGCTGTTACCGAGTTCCGCATCTGTCTCCTCGCTTCCTTTTCCCTCGAAGCATTTCCCCCAGATGCTGTTGCAAAGTTTGGCATTACCTTGTTTCCAGCGCTCCGCGGATATCTGCGATCATATCCTCGACGGCCGCGCGGGACGCCTCGCCGAAGTTCTCTGCTCCAAATCGCGCATATGCCTCCTGTTTATATGCCGCAATAATCCCTCTGGAAGAATTTACAATCGCTCCCAGACCATCTTCATTAAAGAAATGCACCAGATCCTTTCCTTTTCCGCCCTGTGCGCCGTACCCCGGTACCAGAATCAATGATTTTGGCATTATTTTACGGAGTACCTTTCCCTGCTCCGGATAAGTCGCCCCTACGACGGCTCCGATATAGCTGTAAGTGTCCCCGCAGTGCTCTGCTCCCCACTCAGCCACTTTCTCGCCTACCAGTTCATAAAGCGGTCTTTCGTCTACCAGCCTGTCCTGAAATTCTCCGCTGGACGGATTCGAAGTTTTGACAAGAATAAACAATCCTTTGTTCTCTTCTTTGCACACCTCAATAAAAGGCTTCACTCCGTCTGAGCCCAGATATGGATTTACGGTGGCAAAATCCTCATCGAATCCGGAATATGTCCTGCTGCCTATCTGCACCTTTCCCAGATGTCCGACCGCATAGGCAGCTGAAGTAGAACCGATATCTCCGCGCTTGATATCGCCGATCACGACCAGACCTTTGGACTTACAGTAATCCACGGTTTTTTTATAGGCTTCCAGTCCTTCCACGCCGAACTGTTCATACATCGCAATCTGCGGCTTCACCGCCGGAATCAGATCGTAGGTTCTGTCCACAATTTCTTTATTAAACTTCCAGATGGCTTCCGCCGCTCCTCTGAGAGTCTCTCCATACTCATTAAAAGCCTCCCTCTGTACATGCTCCGGCACATAAGAAAGCATCGGATCCAGACCCACAACTATGGGAGCACCCGTCTTTTGAATTTTTCCGATTAATTTGTTGATCATTCTCTGTCTCCTTTTTATTCTTCTGTCTGTATTTTATATTGTCCAGCTTGTTTTTCCGCCAATACCGTCCCCATGAGCAGGGGGATTGTTTTCATGTTTCCCAAACAGGAAAAACCTCAGCCATTTGACATGATTAATCACATAAACCGCTGCCGCAGTCATCAGGCTCATAACAATAAATGCAGCTGCACTGTACAAGAGTCCCTCCAAAGTCCAGAATGTATAAACCTTTTTGCCCGGATTCAGCACAGCAGCGAACAGATAATGCAGCACATAAATCTCCAGCGTATAATGTCCCAGCCAAGCCAGTTTTGATTTTACAGAATTCGCTTTCCAGTCCCGCACCAGCTGTATGACTGCCAGACAGCCGAGAAAGGAAGCCATCGTCTGAAAGCCAAGCATTACAATCCCCGTTACCGTTACCAAATCAAGCAGTACTGCCATCGCAAGAAACACCAGTCCGCAGCCGTAGGAGAATACCCGAAGAAAAACATCCGGCACCCGTTTTCTGAACAGCTCCCGGTAAAAGCCGCAAAAATATGCACAGACATAATAAGGCAAATAAATCACCAGAAGAGACGGACTTAAAAAAGTCACCCCCGCCAGATACACGGCAAGCACCAGTCCGCAGCTTCCCAAAATCACTGCCCAGAAGCTCCATTCTTTTTTCACCTTTGCCTGAACAAGCTGAGCGCTATATGCCATCCATGTAAACAGAAACAAAACCATCAGAAACCAGAGGCCATAATCCAGCCGAAACCATATGGTTTTCCACGCCCGCGGCAAATCAGTGATATGCTGTACCGTAAGCCAGGAAAAAAACGGCAGCAGATAAGACACTGCACGTCTGACCATCCGTTCCCTGTACTGCCGGATACTTTCTACTTTTGTACCCGAACCCGACAGATATCCGCTGATCAGGAAAAACAGCGGCATCTGCAGGGATTTGATCACATCATACAGATAAGGATCTGTCATATGATTGTGCACCTGCACATGGCCGAACATAACCAGAAGAATAGCAATGCCTTTCAGACAGTCCAGGGATTCATTTCTCTCTTTTATCAAAAGGTATGCCTCCATAACGAATTATTTATTATATTAACACAGGATTTGACCGTAAACAAGGCATATGTTAAACTAGAGCAGCAACAAACTTTCAAAATTTAACAGTATACAATGAACCAGAATAACAACTCATAAAAGTAAAATGCTTATACTTGTTTGAAACTGCCAGTACACAGCCATTATAGACAGTTGGCGTCCAGATTTGCTGCTGTATTTATCAAAACCTATACTTATCGACTTTCATTTATAAGTATATTGTCTTGTAAACTTGCCAACATACAGCCTGTCATGGTTAACTATTCCTTTAAGCCTCATTTGAAGGGCGCTGGTCCTTAGGGCGCGTGTTTTGCGCCCTTAGTACCACTGCGTCCCTTCACTAAGCGCAAGCGGAGGCTGGAAGGAATAGTTAACCATGGCGGGCGTTCGAGTTGACGGCTGTATTTATCGATAAGTATACTTTTTGCTCTGCAAATGCTCAATAAGGCATTGTTTGCATTTATATGAGTTAATTTTCTTTCAACATACCGCATCGCGAGCATGCGCTGCAAAACTGACAAACGGAGAGTGAATTATGATAGAAATACTGCGTCGTTCCCCCTTATACCCTTTTCTGGCCAGGCTCTACCCTGCGCTGCATGGCGCTCTGATCTGGTGGACATGGCAGTTCTGCGCTCTGCTGCCGGTGCAAAAGCAGAAAATTGTATTCAGCAATTTTAACGGCGGCGGCTTTGGGGATAATTCCCGCTATGTTGCAGAAGAATGCATTCGCCGGAAGATCCCCCATAAGCTTTTCTGGATCTGCGAAAGACCCGGCTGCACGTTTCCTCCGGAACTTACGGTCATCCGTCCCAACACGCTCCGTTTTGTCTACCATATGTCTACATCCGGCTTCTGGGTAGATAACACAAGAAAACTCTATTACCTGAAAAAGAAAAAAAGCCAGACTTATATCCAGCTATGGCATGGCGGACCCGGTCTGAAACGCATCGAACGGGACGCCGGAAACGGACTGAGTCCGGAATATATCGCGTATGCAAAAAAGGATTCACAGAACATCGATCTGCTTTTAAGCTGCTGTAAATTCTGCACAGACTGCTACAGAAGCTGCTTCTGGTACGACGGACCGATTCTGGAAAAGGGAATTCCCAAAAACGACCTTTATTTTCGGAATATTCCGGCTATGCGCCGTATGGTACGGTCGTATTATCAGCTTTCGGAAGACACTAGGCTGGTACTCTATGTCCCCACCTGGCGTGAAAACCGGAAGCTCCATGTCTATCATCTGGACTTTGAAGGCTGTCTGGATGCTTTCGAGAAACGGTTTGGCGGCCAATGGATTATGCTGGTCCGGCTGCATCCCAATGTCAACGCCGCAGATTTTGACATCCACTACACAGACCGGGTATTGAACGCCTCCCCCTATGACAATGTCCAGGAACTGCTGGCCGCAGGCGACGCCGTGATTACAGACTATTCCTCCTGCGGATTTGATTATATTCAGCTCGACCGGCTTTCTTTGTTCTATGCAGAAGATTATGAAGAAATGGGAAAGGATAAGGGATATTATTTCGAGCTTGACGAACTGCCCGTTCCCAAGGCGTTTTCCAATGCGGAAATGATTCAGAATATTTTAAACTATTCACCCGGGGAATGGCAGAAAAAACGGGAAATATTTATGAACAAGATGAATTATTATGACGACGGACACGCCTCCGAAGCGACCGTAGACTATATTTTAAAGAGATCCTGAATACTCAGTACGATCGACACCATGTTATTTCTGTCTTCCGGAGTTTCCGGTGAATCCGGCCTTTCGCCCGGCAAGTCGGACTTTCACAGAAAAAATCTGGCGATTCTCGTCCGAATACGATTGCGCGCCGCCCATCCTGCTCCCGTCAGCAGAATCATGCTTCCAAACACCAGCGCCGCCTGCGTCAGTCTTTCAGACAGGCCCAGAAGAGAAGCCGCCGCCCGGATAAACATGAACAGAAACATGTGAAAGCAGAGAACCGTCAGCGTCTCCTGACCGGCCAGAGAACAAAGCCTGGTCAAAGACGGGACTATTTTCTCCAGCCACATTCCGACTGCAAAGACCAGCAAAGAACCGGTAATTCCGGAAATCAGGCAGAGCAGTATATGGTGTCCATAGTCTCCGCTGGACAGATTCATGCTGCCGTTTAGCTGAGCAGAAATCACAAACACCATCAGAAGAACTCCCAGAACCCAAAGTTCTCCCAGAAGCTTCTCCCATTTCCTCTCCCGCAGCAGCTCTCCGGCTGCCATAAAGCAGGCAAACAGAGGAACCGCATCCAGACTCCAGGGAAGCAATAATTCCGTCTGATAATGCCAGACTGCCGCCAATACCGCTCCCGCGGCCAAAAGCACATATTTTCTGCGGCTGCGGCTGAGCGCCTCATACCATACGCAGGTCAGAAACATGGCGGTCAGAAACCACAGCGGCGCATTCAGAAGATCCAGAAGTACCGGATTATCCCCTGCATAAGACGTTACGTACATCTGATTTCTGGAATATAAAATTCCGTATACAGAAGAAAGTTTCAGTTCCCGGGGATTCCCTGCCAGCAGCGAGTCCTTCACCCAGAAAAAAATCCACAGAAATACATTTGTCCAGACATATGGCACAAGCAGCCTTCCGGCTTTTTTCTTCACATACAGCCAAAAATCTTTCCCTTCCCTGTATTGAAACGTATACCCTGCTGCCACAAAAAAGACCGGCATATAAAACATACCGCCGTAAAAGGTCACCGGCCCCGCTTCACAGCCTGCGTGAACCAGAAGCACAACCAGAATCCCCGCAATTTTTCCAAAATCCAGCCAGCCCAGACGTTCTTTTTTCCTATCTTTTTCCAAAGATCCGCTCAAGCAGCAACTCTCCTTTCTTACTCAATGGTTCCACATACCGGCAGGACAGTTCTGATAAAAAGACCGTGATCCCCCCTGTCAGAAACAGATTCAGAAGACTGGTCAGATTGTAGCCCAGAAATTCGTGAAAGGTAAGCAGAAACCATGCCCCAAACGTCGCTGTCACCAGAAAATGAAGCAAATACAGAGAGTAGGAAATACGGCCGATATACAAAAATCCCCGCATGGAAAAAAAGCGCTGCAGAGGTTCCAGATTCAGAACTGCCATGACAAAACATAACACCCCGAAAATATGATAATAATTCACAAGCACCAAAGGAAGAATCTTCCAGACTGTTCCCTCATAGCCAAAACCGGCTGAAGGATAACTCATAAAATAAAGCCCTACCGCCATAAGACACCAGTTAAACGGCCGGCTCTGGCAGCATCGTCTCCTTAAGGAACTGTCCGTATGCATAAAGTCGCACAGTACATACCCCAGGAAAATACTCAGAAAGTCGGTGCGCAGAAGCAGCACTGTCAAAACCGCATACAAAAACCAGCGAAGGCGGAAACGGCTCACAAAAGCTGCCAGAAGATAATCCAGATATGCCCCCACAAACAGAATTCGGATTGTCCACAGCACACCGTTATAGGCATTTGCTCCGAACAGAAAACTGCCGTACAGAGATTCCCTCAGCATCTCCGGAAAAGACGGAACAAAGCTGTTAAATCCTGCAAACCATTCTTTGGAACCAGCGACTGCCGCCGCCGGCGTATTATAATACAGTTCCAGTCTCATGCACAGATAGATAACGACGTTCACGACAAGTATGGGAGGCAGCAGGCGGAGATACCTTTTCGCAGCGCTTTTACAAAGTCTGTCTCTGTCTCCGGTTATAAAATATCCCCGGCAGAGCAGATAGCCGCTGATCACCAGGAACAGCCGTACGGCTGTATTTCCGTTAAAAAACAAATTCAGCGGAGATTTTCCAATCAGAATATCCAGGTTTCCCGGAAGGTGACAACTCTCCGGCTGAAAATGATACATGCCATAGTAAAACGCATATACAAAATGGGTCATGAATACAGCCAGGCATCCAAACCCTTTTACCCCGTCCAGATACGCTAACTTTTTACTCTCCATACCCTTCCTACTCCTGAATCCTCCAAAAGCCGGCGCCCAAGCCAGAGCGTCACCAGAAACTGAATCACCGAAAATACAGCCATCGGCATCATTGAAGTCCCGTTAAAGCATTCCTGATATCCTGCATAAATCACAATCTGTAAAAGCATCGGCACCAGAAATTCCCCCGGCGCCAGCATAAAATAAAGTATTGCCAGAACACCGAACAGATATCCGTAAGTCTGATCCACATAGGGCAGAAAATAGCCTGCAAAAAGTCCGCAAAACAGAAAAATCCGCAAAATCTGCACAGGAGTCATCTCTATCTTTCCCATACCAAGCAGATATAAAAGAAGGACCGACAGGCCCATCGTCAGAAACAGACCTATAACCGCTGCCGGTTCCACCGGCTGGTTCTGAACGGCTTCTTTTCCCACAATCTCATAAATATTGGGCCAGTGAAAAGTAAGCAGCGTGTAGCCGGCCTGAAGCCACGCCCGGTAAGCTGCAAAAAAACGCGCCCCTCCCGCCGCCAGCAGTACAAAAAGCTGTTCGATCCGGAGTCGTCTGTTCTGCCACAGCACTGCGCAGCCAATTAAAAGTCCCGCATATTTCACAGACCATAAAAGCAGAGCCGCAGTCACTAACGTAAACAGCCAGGCCCCGGACTGCCCCCGGAATCGTTCCAGAAATAAAAGAGCACACAGAAACAGCAGCGCACCCACGCAGGCATTTCCCCGCAGGATCGTCCCGTCCGCCACCGCCGCCGGCAGGATCAGAAGCACTGCATAAGTTCCCAGCGCCTTTTTCCTGCTGCCCGTAAAACACTGTATCAGCACAGCCGCTGCCAGAGCAAGATACCATTCCGCCAGCACATACGTCCAGTGCGGAATACCTTTCTCAAAAGGCGTCCGCAGAAGATATGCCGCGCCTGTAATACAGACTGCCAGCAGCGCTTCCAGAAATTCAAAAGACAGCTTTCCCAGGCGGAACTTCCGAAACAGCAGCTCTCTGAGCATATGATCCACATTCATCCCGGTATCCTCCCCTCTTCCTCTGTGTCCAGTTTTTCCCTCTCTGCCCTGCATTGTGGAAACCGATACAGATCAAGTCCGATTACGACCAATACAGCAAGCTGTACAAACGCCAGAATACCATACGGTACTGCAGGAGCCTTTTTAGTCAGATACTCCGCATAGCCCACCACACTCAAAAAACCCGCAGCAATGAACAGAGGAAAACGTCTCCGCCGGATCATCGCATAGATCAGCAGAAATGCGTCCGTCAGATACAGATAGCGCTCATGCATATGAGGAATAAAATATGTGGTCAGCAGTCCGAAAAACACCACCATCAATATTACATATTCTTTTGTGACCCGCACTTGCTGGTAGGCCATCCAGAACATGACGATCATCAGAATTCCCAGAACCAGATACATTCCTGCGCTTACATACTCATCCAGAAAATGCTGATTGCCGATAATCTGATAAATATTGGGGAATTTAATTGATAAAGACCAGCGGTCCTTGCTCCCCTGAAATGCATAGATACCGATCAGCTCTGAAAAAGGCCGGCCGGCCAGCCACGCCGGAAAAATTCCCAGAAAATACATAACCGGTATGGTCGCAAAATGTTTCAGTTTTATCTTCCGGCGTACCCACAGAATCACAAGAAACGGAAATATAAAAAGAGTCTGCAGCTTTACGGCAAACGCCGCTCCATAAAACCACATGCCTGTCCACGTCCTGTCTTTCAGCAAAAAAAAGACACTGCACAGAATCAGAAACGTATAAATAATATCGCACTGCGACCACACTGCCGCATTCAAAATGACTGTCGGCAGGAACAAAAAGAGGCCGTAAGCGAACTGTGCGCGCCTGCGGCTTTTCGTACACTCCATGACAATCCCGGCAATCACCGCTGCCCCGGCAAATTCCAGCAGACAGCAGAACCCCTTAAAAGCGGTCATGGCATTGATTGGAAGCAGCGTAATCAGATAGAGAAGATACATGACCGGCGGTGCATAGTCATAAAAATTTCCGGCCAGTGCACGAAACCCTTTTGTCTCCAGTTCCAGCAGCCAGCTGCTCCAGTAAATACTCCAGTCGTCCGCCACAAAAGAACGCACCAGAACCCGTACTGTGACTGCCAGAACTGTCAGAACTGTCAGAACCAGAAACTCCTCTCCCTGAAGCTTCTGTTTTCCAATAGATACTTCTTTTTCCATCCATCCTCTGATATATCGATCCATGTCGCTCCTGTCCCGCTTATCTAAGCACCTTTTCAATAATAAACCTGGGTCTTCTTTTCGTTTCCAGATAGATTTTGCCGATATATTCTCCGATTACACCAATCGCCAGCAGCTGCAGGCCTCCGATCGCCCAGATAGACACAATCAGAGACGTCCAGCCGATACTGGTATTCCCCAGAAAATGCTGAATCAAAGAATAAGCCAGCATGGCGATGCTGCACAGGAAGATAAGCATACCCAGAAACACAATAAAACGGATCGGCTTAATGGAAAGCGACGTGATCCCGTCCACCGCCAGAGCCAGCATCTTCTTCAGCGGATATTTGGATTCACCCGCAAATCGCTCATGCCGCTCATACGTTACAACTCCTGTCTGAAAGCCGATCATCGGCACAATCCCCCGAAGAAACAGATTTACTTCCTGGTAGTTTTCCATCTCGTCCAGCGCGCGTCTGCTCATCAGCCGGTAATCCGCATGATTGAAAACCACTTCGCCTCCCATCAGATTGATCAGCTTGTAGAAGCCTTCCGCCGTAAATTTTTTAAAAAATGTATCTGTATCCCTGGCGCTGCGCACGCCGTAAACAATCTCGCAGCCCTGATAATATTTTTCTATAAACTGATCGATGACGTCGATATCATCCTGCAGATCCGCATCCAGGGAAATCACCATGTCTGCGTACTCTTTCGCTGTCATCAGACCGCCCAGAAGAGCATTTTGGTGCCCCCGGTTCCGCGAAAGCTTTACTCCCTGGAAGACCGCATTCTCTTCATGAAGCTGTTCAATCATCTCCCAGGTTCTGTCTTTCGAACCGTCGTTGACAAACATGATCCGGCTGTTACATGAGATTGTTCCCTTCTCCATCAGACTTTCCATCTTCTCAAGAAGTCTCTGAGACGTCTCCGGCAGTACCTCCTGTTCATTGTAACAGGGAATGACCAGATACAGGACCTGTCCTTTCTGATTTCGTTTTTCTTCCATCGCTATGATTCCTCTTTTTGCTCTTTCTCTTCTTTGAACCGTTTCAGTTCCATTTCCAGTTCCTGCAGCCGCTTTTCATTCAAAGCCACCATCTGATCCAGCGTCCGTATGCTGTTGGACAGCCTCGAGAGCGCCAGCGTCAGTGAAAAAATGATCACCAGAGAAAAGCAAAAACCCAGGAAAAAGATCATATTTACCGGCGCATAAATTCCCAGAAAATCCGATACCACAATCAGAAGCCCCGGCGCACAATCGAAGATCAGAAGCGCGCACAGAACCGCCATCCATGAAAGTGCGTACTTCAGCTCCAGGCTTCTTTTGCGTATCATGTTCACCAGAATCACAAATACAAACAGAATCGCAACACCAATCACGATCTGTAATTTAAATGTCATCATCGCCCGTCTCTCCCGCTTTTATTTTCTGAGTCTTTCTACCAGAATGGCCAAGGTTACCTTAATCATATAGTAGACAGTCCGCAGGCCTCCGATGGAAGAAGTTCCTTCTTTTCTCTCTCTCATTATCACCGGAACTTCTGTAACTTTCTTTCCCATGCGCAGAATCGCCATTACGCTCTCCGGTTCCGGATAATCCTTGGGATAATTCCCGGCATAAATACGCATCACATCTTTGTTTACCATGCGCAGGCCGGAAGTCGGATCCGTCACCTTTTTTCCGCTCAGAAGTCTGATCAGCTGGGAAAAGTACCAGATACCGACCCTGCGCAGGCCGGAAGACTGAAACCCCTCTTTTTCTATAAACCGGGAACCGATGACCATTCCGCTGTCCGTTTCCACAAGCTTCTGAGCCATCATTTCCAGATAAGTTGCATCATGCTGCCCGTCGCCGTCAAACTGCACGGCCGTATCGTATCCCTGCTGACAGGCATAGATATATCCCGTCTGTACTGCTCCGCCAATCCCCAGATTGACAGACAGATTTATATGATTCAGTCCGTTTTTCTGACAAATATCAAGCGTCTCATCCGTCGAACAGTCATTGATTACTACGTAATCAAATTCCGGCGCGTGCCTCCTGATATCATCCACCGCATTGAGAATGCTTGCACATTCATTATAGGCAGGGATGATCACAAGTTTTTTCATACAATGCTCCTCCGTATACGGATTTTTTGCGATGTCTCCCGACATTCTATCACAAACCAGAAAATATTGCTACTTTTTTACAAATTGTGCCAGCACGCGCACAATCCGGCACAAATCCGTAAACCATGCAAAAGACACATGATTTTCTTTCAGCGCCCGGTGCCCCTCTTTGAATGACTGATAATAGGCTCCCAGACTGTTGGTGCTTGTCCCTCCGTGGGACATATAGATCAGTATCTCCGGAAGGTAGGAAAGTCTGATCTGTTTCCGGTACAGGATCCGTACCATAAATTCATAATCTGCCGCGATCCGGTAGTCAACCCTGTATGTACCAAACCGCTCGTATACCTCCCGTTTCAGATACAGCGTCGGATGCCCCGGAAGCCAGCCGCTGCGAATGCTTCCCTGACCCTGATGCCATTTGCGCACGACCCGATCTCCATCCATATAATACAGATCCCCGTGAACGCCGTCCGTCCCTTCCGATTCTATTGCTTCTACCATCCGGCTGATAACTCCTTCGTCTGCATACCGGTCAAAGCAACAGCCGATAATATCCCCGGAAGCCATGGCAATCCCTTTGTTCAGCGCATCATAGATTCCCTGATCAGGTTCTGAGACGGAGCGCACCTGGCCCGGCATCCGGGCCTCCATTTTACGGATCAGTTCCGGCGTCCTGTCTGTGGAACCGCCGTCGACAATAATATATTCCAGATTTTTATAGTCCTGTCTGGCTACCTCTTCCATGATGCGTTCCAGATTGACAGCATCATTATATGTGGTCGTGATAACCGATACTTTTGGTCTTGTACTCATCTACTCTCCCTGACCTGCCGATTCATAATACAGCTTCACATATTCCAGGAAGCGTTCCTCTCTCTCATATTGTTCCGCTCTTTTCAGGCAGGCGCTGCGGCTTTTCGGCTTTCTTCTTTCCTCAAGGACAGCCTGCAAAAGCGCGTCTTCATTTCCTTTTGGAACAATACGCCCGCAGCTTTCATCGATGCTCTCCGGACTGCCCCCGGTGTCAAATGTGATCACCGGCGTACCGCACGCCAGTGACTCCAGGTTGGTCGTCGGAAAATTATCCTCCAGCGTCGTATTGACAAACACATCCGCCATAGAATAATACTCTGCCAGCTCATCCGCGGAAGACGTCCTTGTAAATCCCATAATGTTTTTCGGAAGGCTGCGCAGCTGCTTTTTGGAAAGTCCGATCAATACCACCCGATAATCCGGCGGAAGCTTCTGGGCAAGCCGGATCAGATACTGGAGTCCCTTTCTTCGTTCCCATACGTTCGCCACTCCCAGAATTACAAACGTTTCGGAAAGTCCCAGCTTCTGTCTCAGTCCGCCGTCCAGCGGCCGGAATATTTTCCTGTCGATCCCGTTTGGTATCACTTTTATCGGATACTCTTTTAAAAAAGACTGCTCTGCTTCTTTCTTCAGCCATTCAGACGGCACTGCAAGCGTAAGACGCGGCACTCCTGTAAAAGCTTCTTTCTTTCTTATATAGTTCCTCGCTGTGCGGTTTTTAAACAGCGCATAAGGGTATGTCCTCCGGTATTCTTCACACTCTGTACACCCGCTCTTCCACCCCGTACAGCCTGTATAGTCATAAAATGCGCAGTGCCCGGTATAAGACCAGCAGTCGTGAAGCGTCCACACCACCGGTTTCCCGGCTTTTTTTAAATAAGCAAACAACAATTCCACCTGCAGCACAAAACCATGAAGATTGTGCAGATGAATCACATCCGGATTCCAGGTCCGGATTCTGCCGATCAGCCGTCTGGTCTGCGCCGCGGAGGCAAACCCGTGTTCTCCCTTGAAAAAAGTAGAAATTACATGCACAGCCATGTCCGCCGGGGAGCCAAAGCGATACGCGCGGATCCCCTGCGGAGCTTTTCTGCGCCCATAGGCAATCAAAGGAGTATCTCCGTTCTTCTCCAGAATATGATAAATATCAAGCACAATGCGTCCTACGCTGCCGCTGCCGCACACGGTGCTGATCTGTAAAACCTTTATACCGCTCATAAGGCCCCCTGTATTTTCAATACGGCTCCGCTTTCAGAAAAACCGTATTTCTTCAGGCTATCCGGACGCCGGCGCGGGCTGAACATTCTTCCTCTGACGGCGTTGCCTGTATCTTTTCTGTATGCTATACTGATATTGTTTTACATCTGTACAACCGGATCACAGCCGTACAGATATCTAAAATATAGTATAAGCGAGGTATCTCAATGATAATCATACAACCTTCCGGCGGTTTATGCAATAGAATGCGAGTCATTAATTCCGGATGGAAACTTGCGCAGAAACGAAAGGAAAAGCTGCTCGTACTCTGGAACTGTAATCAGGAGCTGAATTGTCCTTTTGACGCGCTGTTTCGTCCGGTCAGTGAATTTAAGATCACAAACATCCGGTCAGTTGCCGATCCAAGGAAACTGTTTTACCAAAAAACCGCCCGCAGCTATCTGACGAACGAAGAACTGCTCGCACACCGCTGCCCGAACGGAAGCCTGGATGAGACGTATGTCAGAAATCTGAAAAAAAATATTTATATTTTTACATGGGAGTGGTTCTATCCGGCAGAAGACTATCATCTTTTTATACCCACTGATCTGCTGCAGAAGCGCATCGACAACATGACTTCCCGGTTCGGCTCCTCCTGTGTAGGCGTTCATATCCGCCGGACAGACAATCAGCCCGCAATCGGAAAAAGTTCCACGGAAGCGTTTATAGATTCCATGGAAAGAGAAATCTCACAAAATCCGGACACCATGTTTTATCTGGCCACAGACGACACAGGAGAGGAAACGCGTATCCGGAAAGCTTTCCCGGACCGTGTCCTCTCCAATCAAAAACGATGCCTTCGAAGAGATAACAAAGAAGGCATCCAGGATGCACTGCTGGATCTTTACTGCCTGGCTTCCACCCGCAAAATCATCGGCAGCTACTTCAGCTCTTTTACGGACATCGCTGCTGATATGCACGGGATCCCTCTGATGATTGCCGAAGATTCATAACGTTTAGCACAGTCTTTGTACCATTTGATATACTTCCTCATAGTTTTTGCCATGTTTCCGGCACAGAGCAGTCACACTGTCGTACTCCGGAGCAAAACGCTGCTGTCCTCTGTACGTACACACTTTTACCCTGGCCTCTCCAAGCGGTGTCTGCACACTGCGGATCTCCCGCCGCAGAACCGTGCGCTCCATGGGGATTTTACGGATTCCTATGGTAGTCGTCTCTTCAAAAATGATCTGTTCCATGCGCGAAATGTCTTCTTTTGAACAGATCACATTCAGCTGATACGCCGGACGGTTCTTCTTCATATAAACCGGCAGATAGTGCACGTCTCTGGCGCCGGCATCCAGCAGGCGTTCCATGGCATAGCCAAGACTCTCCCCACTGCAGTCATCGACGTTTGTTTCCAGCTTGTATATCACGTCCTTTCCCTCCGCTTCATCCTCAATCAGCATGGCACGCAGCATACTTGGACGCTCATAATTCCTTTTACCGGCTCCCATACCTGTTCTTTTCACAGTAAATATTTCCGGAAGCCTGTCGGCAGTCCGGATTGCCGCCGCTATGGCAGCACCTGTCGGCGTTACCAGCTCCCCTTCGGTCTCTGTGACGCAAAGCGGCAGTCCGTGCGCCTGCACAATATTTACAACTGCCGGAACCGGAATAGGAAGGAGCCCGTGCTGACAGCGGATCGTACCCTGACCCTCATTCAGCCTTGTAATAATCACATCCGTGATTCCCAGATTATCTAGGCAGACGGCCGCAGCCACAATATCCACAATCGAATCCACTGCGCCGACTTCATGAAAATGCACCTGACTGACCGGCACTCCGTGCGCCTTTGCCTCCGCCTCCGCCAGAATACGGAAAATATTTTCTGCCGTCGCTTTTGCCTGTTCTGTCAGATCTGCATGCCCTATGATGTGCAGAATCTCTTCCAGTCCCCTGTGTTCATGTATATCTGTATGATCATGGCTGTGAACATGCCCCTGCTCTTTTTCATGATAATTCCTGTGCCCATGTGAGCCTGACGTCCCGTGTCCGTGCAGATATTCCATATCATGATCGTGATTTTCATGCATCTGATCCAGGCGCACGTCAAAATCGCACATGGAAAGCCCCGCCTTGCTTACACGGCTGATCACCGTCTGAAATCCGCCAATCTGCAGACTTTTCAATGCTTTGTCAAGCACCTGCGGATCTGCCCCCAGATCCAGAAGCGCCGCCACCGTCATATCTCCGCTGATTCCGCTGCCGCACTCCAAATACAGTGTCTGTCTCTCCATCTGTCACAACCCCTTCTTTGCTTGATTCCTGAAAATTACCGTAATTTTCAATCGAGTCCCATTCTATCATGACAGCAGGATGAGCGCAAGCATGGGATTACCCATGACCGGCGTCTGCGGTAATTCTACGCCCGGCGGATATATGAATTTTTTTCTTCCTCCTGATTTTCAATCTCCGGCATACACACAGCCGCCCGATACGCGGCATATCCGCTGGTATTGCCGAGAGAAGGAACCGACGGCGCTGAATCTGCAAAAGGCTCCTCTGCCCCCGGCATCCTGACTTCCATGACCCATTTATCCATCATACCCGCCGCGATCATGCATTTTGCAACCTGTTCCGCCGTCATCTCTCTTCCCGCTGTCAGTTCAGAAACAACTGCCGCATTTACACGTTCCTCTTCCTCTCTGTTCTCCTCCACAAGCTCTTTTACTTTCTCTTCTTCAAGCATCTGTTTTCTGATCTCTTCCTTTCTCAGGGATTCCTGCTGGATTTTTTCCTGTATCTTTTTCTTTCGTTCCTCTTTCTCCCGACGTCTTTGCTTCGCCTTTTTTTCCTTTATCTTTTTATCTTCTCTCTCCCGGTTCTTTTTATACGTTTCCAGTCTTTTTTTATCCAGCTCCTGCTGCCACGGTTTCTGCGCGACCAATAATGCGGTTTTCTTTTCAATCTCCCGCATCTGTGCGTAACGGATGATCATATATTCCGCATCTTCTTCTTTCATACTGACGCTAAGTTCAGCCAGTTTCTCCAATTTGGCCCGTTCCGCATCATCCCTGGTCCGGCACTTTTTCAGACGGTCTTCATAAGCATCCTGCTCTCTTTCTAACTCCGTCACCTTCATATAAAGCTGCGGATCATGTTTTCTCAGATATTCTTTTTCCGCGCCGGAAAGTCTGGAACCGGCACTTAATTTCGCCCTGATCCCGGCGAGCTTTTCCTGAACAGCAGTCTCTTTATTATCCGTAAGCCCCTGACAGACGGCCTGCATAAAAGAATCATGCAGATCAATCTTATCGGTCCACGACAGTTCCCCGGACTTTTTCATCTTCCAGTATCCCTGCATCTTCTTCTGTTTCAGATACTGATAAACATTACTGTATAATTCCATAGAATCAGCTCACCTCCCGACTGTACCGATCTTTTTAAAAGTTTCTTATAATCTGTACTTCGGCGATTCAGGCAGCGAAGTTAAGCAAAAATCACTTCTCCAGATATGCTTTCGTCATCTGCACAACTTCCCCGCTCAAAAGTGTGACTGCAATCAGATTGGGCACAGACATAAAACCGTTCAGTGTATCTGCAATATCCCAAACCAGAGACAGTGAGCCGGTACATCCCAAAAAAGTCACCGCCACAAAAAAGATCTTATAGGGAAGGATACCTTTCAAACCGAACAGATATTCCACTGCCCGCTCTCCATAGTAGGACCAGCCCAGAATGGTAGAAAATGCAAACATCATAATGGCAATCGCCACAAATTTATCTCCATGAGGAATGACGGTCGCAAAAGCGCTGGCAGTCAGCGCCGCACCGGATACTACCGCGTCTTCTCCTCCCGCCGCGATCGCCGTCAGGTACAGTTCCATATCATAAACTCCCGAAGTAAGAATTGCCAGGCAGGTAATTGTACATACCACCATCGTATCCGCAAATACTTCAAATACCCCCCACATGCCCTGGACTACCGGTTCCTCCACATCTGACGCAGCGTGCACCATCACAGAAGAACCCAGGCCGGCTTCATTGGAAAATACTCCCCGGGAGATTCCGCGTTTCATGGCAACGGCAATTCCGTATCCCAAAACACCGCCTCCTGCAGCCTGAAAATGAAATGCCTCGCAAAAGATCAGTACAAATGCCTGTGGAACCGCTTCTGCGTGCATGCTGATCACCACCAGTCCGCCGACAATATAAAATACCGCCATAAAAGGCACAATTTTCTCTGTCACTGACGCAATTCTTTTAATTCCGCCCACAATTACCAGCGCCACAAAGCTCATAAGCATGACCGCCGTCGTCCACGCCGGCACTCCGAAAGACGACTGAAGTCCGCTGGCAATAGAATTGGCCTGTGTCATATTGCCGATCCCAAAAGAAGCCAGGAAACAGAATACCGAGAAAACAACTGCCAGCCACCTGCAGTGCAGACCTCTTTCTATGTAGATCATGGCTCCGCCGATCCAGTCGCCTCTTTCGTTGCGGTAACGGTATTTGATTCCCAGTGTATTTTCTGCATAATTTGTCATCATACCGAGAAATGCAGACAGCCACATCCAGAATACTGCTCCTGGTCCGCCAAGTGCAATCGCAGTCGCCACTCCGGCAATGTTACCGGTACCTATAGTCGCAGCCAGCGCCGTACACAGAGACTGAAACTGAGAAATCGAATGCCTGTCTTCTGTTCTCAATACCGTACGGTCTTTAAAAACGCTTAAAAATGTTGCGTCCAGCCAGCGCCTGATGTGCGTAATCTGGAAAAAATCGGTTCGTATGGTAAACATGGCTCCCACCAGCAGAAAAAAGATCAGCATGTACGGTCCCCATATAAAATCATTCAGTATGCCGTTGATTGTTTCAATCATATTCAGCACCTGATCCATTACATGTTCCTCTCCATCAGTGATATGTATACCCCGAATCTTTTTGTTTATCTATATCTATGCTTCCGACACGGATGTCAGTCCGCTTTTTATCTGCTTTAACACAAAATATGTTTTTGTTCCGGACACCCCTTCCATGCTCTTGATCATCCTGTGAATCTGCTCCAGCGTCTCCGAAGACTGTGTCTGTATTTTCAGCATAAAATCATAGTCTCCGGTCAGATAACTGCATTCCACAATATGATCATTCTCATTCATCGCCTTGGCAAATGCTTCATGATATCCCGAATGTTCCAAAGACACTTCCATCAAGGCAGTGACTTCATTACCCAGCTTATGCGGATCCGCCACAATGGTATACTGCTGAATCACGCCACTGCGCTCCAGTTTGCGGATTCTCTCGATAACTGCTGCAATCGACAGATGAACCGTACGGCTGATCTGCGTTGCCGACTGCCTGGAATTCTCGCTGAGACATTTTAATATGCTGCGATCCATGCTGTCCATCCATTTTCCTCCTTTTGAAGTACGAAAAAAGGGCATGGAAAACCAATTTTTTCCATGCCCTTTCATGTACATTTTTTATTTCCGCCGGCAATCACCAAGTGCCGTACATGCACGACATTCGGCCAATACCGCGAACGTCAAATACTTCACTGCCTGCTGCGCTGTAGACCTGTTCCACATTGCTTACCACAGAGCATTTGACCTTTTTTTGAGTATACAATAATTTTTACGGCCATACAATGTCAGTTTTCTACAATTATTGTAGAAATTTCCCCTAAATAATTGGTCAAATTCTCTATTCAACAGTCACTGACTTGGCCAGATTCCTCGGTTTATCCACATCCAGTCCCTTTGCGCAGCTTACATAATATCCCATAAGCTGCAGCGGAATAATGGCCAGGCTGGTGGCAAAATGAGGATCTGTCTTCGGCACATAGACGGTAAAATCCGCCGTATCTTCTATCGCATAATTTCCGTAATTCGTAAGCCCCATCAGATAAGCGCCTCTGCTTTTGACTTCAACCATATTGGAAAGCGTTTTTTCAAAAAGCTTTTCCTGCGTCAGCACACAGACAACCAGAATACCGTCCTCGATCAGTGAGATCGTGCCGTGTTTGAGTTCTCCCGCCGCATAAGCTTCCGAATGCACATAACTGATTTCTTTCATTTTCAGGCTGCCTTCCAGGCTGATTGCGTAGTCAATCCCTCTGCCGATAAAGAAAATATCATGAACATTGGAAAACTTACTGGAAAACCATTGCAGGCGCTCTTTGTCCTCCAGCACCTTGCTGATCTTATCCGGCAAAGTAAGAAGCTCCTCCACCAGCTTTTCATAACGCGGTTCCTCGATCGTCCCTCTCACAAGCGCAAAATGAATCGCCATCAGATAGGACGCCGCCAGCTGCGTACTGTAAGCTTTTGTGGTGGCCACCGCAATCTCCGGACCCGCCAGTGTATAAAATACATGATCTGCTTCACGCGGAATGCTGGAACCGACCACATTGACGACTGCAAGCGTACGGATTCCCCTGCTTTTTGCCTCCCTCAGCGCCGCCAGACTGTCGGCGGTCTCTCCGGACTGACTGATAATCACCACCAGAGAATCTTTTTCCAGAATCGGATCACGATAACGGAATTCAGAAGCCAGATCCACTTCCACCGGAAGCTTTACCAAATCTTCGATGACGTATTTGGCTGCGATTCCCACATGGTAGGCACTGCCGCAGGCAACAATATACATCCTTGAGATTCCCCTGATCTCTTCGTCCGAAAGCCCTGCGGAACTTAAGTCAATCCGTCCGTCTTTCACATAAGAACCGATCGTATCCCGGACCGCTTTGGGCTGCTCATGAATTTCTTTCATCATAAAATGCTCAAAGCCGCCCTTTTCAGCCGCCTCTGCATCCCATTTAATCTCTACCGGTTCCTTCAGAACTTCTTCCCGGTCAATGTTATAAAATACCGCGTCCTCTTCCGTCAGACGTGCAACTTCCAGATTTTCAATATAATACACGCTGCGGGAATATTTCAGAATCGCGGGCACGTCGGAGGCGATAAAGCTCCCCTGCTCATTTCTGCCCACAATCAGCGGACTGTCTTTACGCACCGCATAGATAACTCCCGGCTCCGACTTCAGCATGATTCCCAGCGCATAGGAGCCGCGTACCCGAAGCATCACTTTCGTAATCGCTTCCAGTGTATTGCCCTGATATTTTTTATAATAATAATCCAGAAGCTTGGTAAGCACTTCCGTATCCGTCTGGGAGTAAAAATCATATCCTCTTTTAGATAGTTTTTCCTTCAGCTCCAGATAATTTTCAATGATCCCGTTATGTACCACGATCACACTCTGGTCGTCACTGCAATGAGGATGAGCGTTCAGCATCGACGGCTCTCCATGAGTCGCCCATCTGGTGTGTCCGATCCCGCAGCATCCCGGCACTGTTCTTCCGCTGTCCGTTTTTTTCGCCAGCTGATTCAATCGTCCTTTTACT
The DNA here is from genome assembly GCA_951802115.1 of uncultured Lachnospiraceae bacterium. Lineage (GTDB taxonomy): Bacteria > Bacillota > Clostridia > Lachnospirales > Lachnospiraceae > Hominiventricola. Next base: position 193,007 of record CATOPL010000003.1, read on the forward strand.
TTCACGATCTCAATCCGGTCTGAATCATCTCTTTTCACAGCGATCCCGGCAGAATCATACCCGCGATATTCCAGTTTTGCCAGACCGTCCAGCAACACCGGCGCTGCCTGCCCGCTTCCTGTAAATCCTACTATTCCACACATATGATCGTAAACTCCTTTAAGTTTTTTTCGTTCCAACTATATCACAGCTTTATGCATTTGACAACTGTTCGTAGTCGACCCGCGGTATTTCCGCAAATCTTTTCCTCAATCCACACCGCTTATTCCGTCTCAGAAGTCTCCTGCTTCAATATTCCTCCGGCGATTTTCTCCGCCAGCAGTTTCTGATAAGTTTCATCTGTCATTCTTTCGCGTTCCGTTTTGTTCGATAAATATCCCATCTCAATCAGAACTGCCGGCATATCCGTCTTGCGAAGCACGCGAAAGTCAGCCGTGCGCGTTCCTCTGTTTTTAATCCCATCTTCCGTCTCCACGCTCTGAACAATCTGTTCTGCCAGTATCCGGCCGTCATCACTGCCCTCCCGGTAGTAGCATTCCAGTCCCTGCACTCCCGCATCATCTTCACAGTAATTACAGTGGAGACTGACAAAAATATCTGCTTCGTTCTGGTTGGCAAACGCGGCTCTTTCCTCCAGTCCGATTTTAACATCCTCTTCTCTGGTAAGGATCACCGTCGCTCCGGCATCCTCCAGCTCCTCTGCAAGTTTTTTTACGACAGAAAGATTGATCTCCTTCTCTAAAATCTCCCCTGCGCTGGTCCCCTGATCTCTTCCGCCGTGTCCGGCGTCCAGTACAATCAGCCGGGAACCAGGCTTCCTCTCCACAGGTTCAATGCTTCTTGCCCCCTCAAAGGTTTCTTCTACAGCGGCATGGTGTTCCAGCAGCCATATCCCCATGCGCAGAATACCTGCACAAAACAAAATCAGAACGGACAGTACCAGAAGCCGGGCCGCCCAGGCCTGAATCCTGCGTATCAATCGTTTCTGCCTTCTGCGCCTTTTCCGTCTCCCTCTTCTTCTTTGTCTTTCTGTCATCTGTTTATCCTGCCTGTATGGTTTATCTATTGTAATATGGTTATTGTACACCCAAAAAGTTCATTTAACATGCTTTTATCCTATAATTCATAATAATATGGGCAGATCGTTTCATAGTGTCCGTCTTTCATACGGAACCCTCCTGGAATCGTGCCAAGAGAAACAAAGCCCAGACGTTCATACAAATGTCTTGCATGTATATTGGATGCCACTACCGCATTAAACTGCATCACCCGGAATCCATACTTTCGCCCCTGTTCCAGACTGTCAGCGACCAGCTGCTCCCCGATATGCAGCCCCCTGCTTTCGGAACTGACGGCGTAGCTGGCATTGCAGATATGACCGCATCTTCCGACATTATTAGGATGCAGGATATAAAGTCCCAGAACTCTGTCCGCCTTTTCATCAACTGCCACCCCGTTATATGTCTGTGAAGCAAAAAACTGACTGCCTGTGTGAACTGTCAGCAGTTCTACCTGCGGAAAAGCTATACCTTCTTCCACCACCTCGTTCCAGATCCGGATCATCTCCGGTATATCCTTTTCCTCATAAGCTCTGACTGCCGTTTTCATCTTTCCACTCCTTTCTGCCTCCTGCTTATTCGCTCCTCATCCGATCGAAAAGGGTAAAATTCAGCCCCTGCGGAGTGAACGTAACGCAGCAGGGGCTGAATTTTACCCTTCTTCGACCGTGTGTGTCCTTGTCAAGCGACGGTATCATTATAGCATCAATAAAAAACAAGCGCAAGAAAGGGAAAGAAGAAACAGCATGAATGTCTGTCGTATCTGTGATTCCAGAGATTTTTGGGAAAAGTTTACCGCATCCAGCAGAACTGTAGAAATAGTAAAAGAGGTCGGAAAAGCCTGCCCGTTTCAATCCGCACAGTGCTGCTCATTATACGGCCGGAGCCGCAGACTCTGACAGCTCTGCTGTTCATTTGTCTGCTCAATCCATACCGGACATTCGTCTACTGGTACCCCCCCCCTCAGAATTCAGGGAAGATTCCGTCCAGCTCAGCTCAGCCGGGATCTCCTCCTGACCGCAGACGGAGTCCAGTGCGCCGTCCACCAGCTTAATCAGCTCCCATACCGAACGGAAATTGACCGTCTTATTTTTATCCATCCATGTAATTCTTCCCTGCCAGCTGCTGTTCTGGCGGTGCTGTACCCGTATGATAAATGTTCCCAGCTCTCCATGCCTGCTCAGTAATTCTTCATCTTTCATAATCTTAGTCCTTTCTGCAAGACTGCCGTGCAGAATCTTTGCTCCTCCGGCATTAATAAATGTACGGTCATTTGTCCCCGGATAGGGAAAATTGATCCAGTTATAAAACTGTTCCAGGCCGGTAAGAAACTGCTCTACAGTTCTGAACCTCGCCCCTTCTCTGCTGTAGGCATGATAGAACCTGCCCTGCGGCTGATGCTCCACCATATTATCCACACACATCACCACGCCGTTTGGTGTCCCTATATACCACTGTGATTTTTCCATGTTCCGACCTCTTTTTAACCCATAATCCGCTGTTCCATCTCCGGCGTACATATGATACTTTTTACATAATACTGGATGCCGATCCTCTGCCGCCTGAGACGGAACTGACTGTTAATGCGTTTCTGCAAAATTCTGCAGTTCTCACAGGTTGTATTAACCAAAAGAACCAGGCATTGTCCTTTCCCATACTGATTCACCGCATCGCTTCTTCGCACAGAATGCCGGATCGCTTCGCAAAGCCGTTCTGAAAGCTGATCCAGTACAGAACTTTCCTGAACCGGATTCCCCTTACTGTCCACAATCGTACACAGCATCAGATAGACCGACTGGCCGCTTCGCTCCAGAATGCGGGCCATCATCTGATAGATGCCCTCGAACACCGGGTAGGTACAAACATAGCCCCCGGAAAGTTTTTCACCGCTCTCTGAAAGCGCTTCCTGAATCTCATCAAACACGGTATAAGAATGTCCGATCTGGTTTCCCAGGCTGCGCAGCAGCTCTGTCAGACGCCTGGAAGGCCGCATTCCCTGTTCCTGCATATAAAATGACACCGTATCATCATAGAACTTCCGGGCCTCTTCAATCTTTCCCAGAGCCGCCAGCGCTTCCATTGTCACTGTTTCCCAGTCGGCCAGCGGATGCACCTTCGCCGCGTAAAGCCCCAGTTCCTTCATACAGATATACTCTTTCTGCTCTCTTAAAAGCCCGACTGCCTCTTCCATACAATAGCAAAACAATTCTTTATAACGCCTGGCTTCTTTTTCCGCCCATACCGCTTTGGCCTGTATTCCCAGAAATTCACCCGTATAACAATGACAGGCATCCAGACACAGCTCCAGTCTGCGCCCCGGATCCTTTTCCTCTCTGATCTCCTGGCAAAGGCATTCCATGCCGGCGGCGTCTTCCACCGTCCGCACTTCATCCGTCCAGTAATAGACGCCGGACTGCTGCCTGATATAATCTGCTTCCTGCAGACATTCTTTCCGCAGTTTTTTTCTGACATTATAAACAATGCTGCGCATGGCATGTCCCCGGTCCTGAATCTCTCTTCCGGCGAAAAGAGATTCCTCCAGACGAATTCTTCCGATCCCTTTCCCTTTATCATGTATGAGCAGCTGCAGCAGACATGCAGATTGTGTCTCCGTAAAACCCCTGCCGCCGAAGATCCGCTTTCCATTCCATGTTACGGAAAACTCTCCGAACATACGTACATATAAAGTATTCTCTTCTTTCCCTGTCATCATTCTGGAATCTGCTCCTCATTCTCCATGATCTGTCTCCCGCCTGCAGTCTTTGCCGGAACCAGTTTTCCAAAAAGTACATATCTGGCATTATCAAATACATAAGCACAGGTGGATAAAAGCACATAGTTCCCTGTTCCTTCCGGCTGAAAGACAGGCTGGAAATCAGACGCTGCCTGGATATCCTTTAAATACTGTTCGAACTCTTCGCAGGGTTCCTGACAGATCGTATAGAACTGCGAATGGGCCGAAGTCATACATCCGCTCATCAGCACAATCTGGTAATCCTGCTCAGGAGTTAAAAGCCAGATGATCGGATGCTTTTCGTAAAATTCCTGATCCGCCCAGTCAAACAGCGACGCAAACATAGAACCGTTTTTCATATTATGTCCGTAAACGATCGTGTTGCAGTCTGCAAAACCCGCCTGATTATTAGCGTCTATAAAGATCGCGCCGGATGCGCTCCTTGATCCGTCATAAGAATTTTTCAGATAGTAATCATTATCCGCCCCCTGTAATACCGGATAGTTCACAGGGGTATCTTCGCAGTAAATCCAACCCACAATATCCGCATTTTCCATCCGCAGGGCATCAAAATCCACCTCGATGGGAGCCGATACCGGCAGCGATTCTGCCCTCTCCTCTGCCTCTTTTGGCTCTGCTGTTCTGGATGCCGTATACTGTTCAGAAGCCTGACTGTACAGCGCTTCGCTGGCCCGGTATCCCTCCTTCACATACAGGATCACTGCCGTAGAACCAAGAAATATCAATAGCAGCGCCGCCATCAAAAACCGTCTGATCTTTCTTCCCATATCTGTGTCCGGGGCTGCACGGGCATCCCCTTCCTCCATTTTTATTGTCTGCTTCAGACACGGTCCAATTCCTGCCGTCTTCTTCTGCGCTCTCTGAGTCTTCCCGCAAGAATATTGAACATGGCTCCGCAGGCTGCGAAACAAACTACATAGGCCTTTCCCACGGAACTGGTATAAAGAAGCATCAGCTGTCCCAGCAACGGATAATGAGCCGTTACCCTGCCGATCAGCGCCTCATATGGCACTTCATTCATGTCCTCCTGTGCATTGGCATCACCTCTGGTAACAAAGGAACCCTCCACGACTTTGTTTTTCACAACTCGGTGCGCAACCACCGAATCATTGCTCCAGAAAGCGATCACCTCATTCTCCTGTATTTCTTCCGGAGCCGCCGCCGCTACATAAAGCACGCTTCCGACCGGAATCTTTGGCTCCATGCTGCCGCTGACCACGTTGTAAATTTCATATCCAAGAAAACGCGGAACCGTCACCGGCAGACATGACACAATCACACTCAGAAGAATCAGTGTCCCTATAAGATTACAAAGGGCGGGAACGATCTTCCCTCCCTTTGCATTCGGCCGCTTATTCATTACTTTTCCTCTTCCGGCCCAGGAGTACAAAAAACCTGACCGTCGATCCGGCGATCAACGCCAGCAGCGAACAGATCCCCACCTTCGCCGACAGAGGCACTGCAATCAGTTTTGCAAAATCAGTAGGCATTTTCGCATTGTTGACGGCGATATTGCTGCCGTTGGCCAACGGTACCTCTTCATCGTCAACCGTTACGATCTCCATTGGCTCTCCGCCTTCTTCTGCAGCATTGTCCTCTCCTGTCTCTTCCGCATCGGCGGTTCCTCCGCCGGCTGCTGTACCGTCGGCTGCCGCCGTATCATCCGTCACAACTTCTGTTTCCGTTTCCGTTACGGTTTCACCATCTGTAGTAGTAACCGTGGTCGTCCCCGGTCTGACGGTAGTCGTCGTAGTCGTCGTTCCTGCCTCTGCGCGGGAATATACAAAAGTAAAATTATTTTCCTCCGCATTCTCACTGAGTCTGCCGATCAGATTATACGCCTGCGGCTGATATCCTTCAATATACAGATAAGAGACTACCGGACGGTCGCCCACATTCCCGTAAAAAGTCTCGCTGGGCGCCAGGCTGTTGCCGGATGCATCTTCATAATGGACTGTATATGCCACAGAATTCCCCAGAATCCCGTAAGCAACCACATAATCTCTGTCTCCTTCGACCGTGAAATTCGTGAAATATACGGTGTTATTGTCTTTGCCGCTTTCCCGGATGCCCTTGACATAATATTTGCCTTCATCTTTCAGCGTGATCATCCGATTGCTGAAGGTCACGCGATCACCGGGCTTCATCCCATCGAAAAGAAGACATTCACCGCTTTCCAGCTTCGGAGACTGGGTGCCGTTATTACTCAGATTTCCTCCCGGGTCAAAAGTTCCCTGCGCTCCGGAAAGGAACCGGATCTGATACGTATAACTGTCTTCTGCTGCCATCACCGGAACCGCCATCCAGACAAGCATACAGAAGGAAAAAAACAGGCCGCACATCCTCTTTAAAGCTTTCATTTCATTCCCCCTCCTTCTTCTCTTTCTTTTTCTCTGTGATTCCGTACAAGGATAAGATCAAAAACAGAATTCCGCTCACTGCAGAGATCACAACAAACGGTGTCAGATCCGATTCGTCTCCGGTCCTGACTACAGAAGTTCCGCGGGTACGGCTGCGCTGCTCACTGTCCTGATTTACTTCCTCTCTCGTCCGGTCGGAAGTAATCTCCCGTTCCCGTGAGGCACCCGGATTGAGCTCCACTGCAAAATTCATCTGCAGATCTGCCAGCGTATTCTGATAGTCATTGCCCTGTGTCTCTCCGTCGAGCGCCACCTCCAGCGTAATGCGCCCGCTCTGTCCTGTATTCAGCGTATCCAGATAAAAATAGTCTTCCAGAGCTTCTGTCGCCTCACGAAGGCCTTCCCTGCCGCCGCTGGCCTGATCACCGCCCACGGTATCGCTGTCAAACAAAACCGTCACATTACCGCTTTTGTCCGTATAAGTCAGCCGATATTCATAGGCGCCGCCGCTGGTCCCGGAATTCGCACTTCGGTCCTCCAGCGAATACAGCACTTTGTTTGTCATATACCAGTCCGTCGCCGTACTGTTCTCATTTTTCAGAGCCAGCTCAACAATCGCATTGTCTTTAGGCTGCATTCCATAGATCGCATCATTGATATCAGAGGTCCTGAAATTACTCTCCATCTTGTTCTCACCGGTAAATATTACCTGCCAGTCTGAGCCTCCATGCAGCGTTTCCGCGCAGACATTCATGGCGACAGAAGCGATCAGTCCGCCCAGAAGCAGCAGATGAAACATCTTCTTTTTCATGATCTCCCTCCTATCTCAGACTCAGAATACCGTCGTTCACCGTCACCCTGCGGCCCCACGCACTCCATACTGCATCTTCTGCATTGTGCTCCTGAACCGCATCCACAACAGCCTCGATGCAAAACCGTACACCATCATAATCATAAGTCGTGATAATCTTCGTGCCATTCCCCGTCTGTTCTGTAGTCTGCGTCACTTTTGCAGCAACCTCCGGAACCACCCTCAGTCTGTCCGCAAAAGCCGGACTTGTTTCTCCGGCATTCAGAAGACGGCTGTAATACAGAATCGTACGTTCATCCGTGCTGGAGTCTTCATCGATCATCCATCCGGAATCTGTTCCCAGCTCCAGATCGATCATATCCGGAGTCAGTGTCTGCATCTTCTCCCCGTCCTCATTTAACCAGTATTTATACAGGCTGACACGGATATACTGATTGATCGTCCCGCTGTTTCGCACTTTCAGTTCTTCCGGATACCAGACGCCGATTCTGAATGCTTCACCCTCCGGCAGCATATCTTCCAGAAGTACTCCTTTCTCTTCCAGCCAGCTTCCGTTGTCTTTTCCGCTGTCATAATTCCTCCAGGCCACCTCTTTGTCATTTTCCAGAAGCGTCACGCCGATATCATACATCTGTACACGGGATGTGTAGGTTTCCGAATAATATGTCAGGGCCGCCCTCGCACCGCCTACAGAAGAAAACATCAGAAGTCCCACAGACAGTACAAAAGCGCCGAGGGTACCGGCCGGAGAAGTGAGGAATCTCCTTATTTTACCTGCCATCTGCTCCCCCTCCTTCTGTATACGGTTCTTCCGGTTCTGCTGTGCCGCTGTCTACTTTGGCCGTCCAGTCCGCATACGGCTCACCGTCTTCTCCATAGAGAACAGGCGTACTCTCATAGACGACAATTACATGAAAATCCGTTCCGGGACTTACATCCTCAGGAATCCCCTCTATATGAACCAGCAGCTGTCCTGCCGTCTGCTCTCCGCCGTGCAGAATACTGTCATAATACCAGTATCCGTCTCCTCCGTCTGACCAGGTGCCTCCCTCGCTGCTGTAAGTCAGAGGATATTCACTGCCGGAAAAAGCCCTCGCCCTTATATAGACCGGACCGGAATTCTCTTCACTGGTAATCGTTACCCGTTTTGTCCAGTCGGAAATATTTTCTTCGATCCGTGTCTCCTCTCCCAGGCTGAGAGAGATGCTTCCTGCAGCTGACGCATAGGTCGTAAAATATGCCCATGCGCGGTCCGCGGCAGCACCCGTGATCAGAAGAACAGCCGCCGCCAACAACCATCCATTCTTCTTATTCATCACCTCTGTCCTCCCTCTGAAACTCTGCTGTCGTCATAAATCTGCTCCGGAACCCAGGTGTTTTCCTCATCATAAACAAAATGATTGGTAATCGAACCACCGCTGCGGTTGTCTTCATTATAATCGTTTGTAAATCTGACTTCCGCAACATCCGGCAGAGCCGGAATAATAACGGGATCCGGCTCCACAGTCGTCACCGGTGTATACACTGCTCCCGAATATACCTCTTTAACCACAACGGTCGCTCCTACCGGAAGCTTTTTCTCCAACAGTACAAACTGCTCGCCCGGTTCTGTGAACGTGAGCGTTACCACATCGCTGTAAACAGTATGAACCACCGTACTGTCTCTCCGGTCCGGAAGCGTTGCGGTAATCTCAAATACAAAGGTCGCCGGGTCGCGGGTCTCATAACTCAGAAGCGTCTTTACGATTCTCAGCTGTCCGTAACGGGGCGCCTGTTCCGGCTTCAGCGTAACTGTCAGATCATAATGCCAGGAATCTGCGTCCGACGTACTCCCGCCCGGAACCGGCATTTTGCCGGGCAGAGACACAAGCGTTGGCTTAAATCGATAAAGATGTTCATCCGAGTAAGCGACGGAAACCAGGCTGACGTTCCCCTCTTCATCTGTCACTTTCTCATAATAATCTTCAATATTTCTTCCTCTGGCAATAATCAGATACAGACCGCAGGGCAGATTCATGATCTCCGAATTCGTCACATCCTCTGCAATCACCGGCGGCGGTGCAGTACTGTCTTTTAATGTCAGTGTCGCCGCCTCCTGAGCCAGCCTTTCCCACGCTTCTTCGTCAAAATCCTCGTGATACAAATTCTGAAGCTCTGCATAGTCTCCAAATTCACTGCTTACAAATTTATATGTGTACGTATCATAACCGGGAACTTCTTCTGCTTCCGCGATCATATATATATCATAGACAATATCCGCGTTTTTAAGGTCTTCTGAAAATTCCGTCTTCTGGGGATCTACCGGCTCTATCCTCACGGAGCACGGCTGAGCCAGATCAATGAACTCCGCCGCTGTGCCATTCAGAACAGGGACTGCTGCGGCTGTTCCTGCAACCAGCGCCAGTGTCAGCAGTGAGCAGAATATTCGGCCCGGCCGGTTCTTCCATCTTATTTTCATGGACACAACCTCCTCTCCTTTCCATCAGGTCATTGCTTTTTCAGTTCCTCCAGAATCTCTCTCTCTGTCTTTACCGGCCCCAGCCTGCGGTAATAGACCAGCATAACCAGCAATACAACAAAGAGCAGAGGAACGCCAACTGCGGGTATTACAATATAATTCGGTATCCGGACCGCCTCCGATACGACCACCACCTGACCGGCAATATTGTCGATCCGGCGTCCCCGCACCAGCATACGGTGAGTATTGACACCATAGGGCGTACAGGTGACCAGGGTACAGTAATCTTTCCCCTCCTGTATGGCAAGTTCGTCCGTTTCCTCCGGCAGTACAATACGGATCTGATCCACCATATAGGTACTGGTCTGATCCATAATATTAACTGTAAACGTATCTCCCTCCACCATCTGGTCCAGATCTGAAAACAGTTTCGCACTCGGCAGGCCGCGGTGGCCTGACAATACGGCATGAGCCCTTTCCCCGCCCACCGGAAGCGAAGAGCCCGGAATATGGCCCACTGCGATCTGCAGCACACTTTCATCCACGCTGTGATAGATCGGCAGGTTCACTCCGATAGACGAGATCTGAACATAGCCCATGATCCCGGTGCCGGTAATATCCAGAAGACTGTCATACTCGGCACGCTGTTCCTCAGAAAGCATAAAGTTAACGCCGTTTGGAAGTCTGCTGTTATATTCCCTTGCAGCCTCCAGCATCTCTTCCTTTTCCTGACCGGACAGGTCTTCCACGGCTGTCACATAGCCTGCAATCGCCCGTGTGGCGTGCATGGAATTCCACCAGTCGCTGACGGAAGGGTAGAGCAGGATCCCCACGCCTGCCAGTAATATGAGCACTAATACAATTGTCGAGATGGAAGGACCTTTTTTCTGTTTCTTCCTGTCCTTCTCCTCTCCTTGCTGTTCTTTTTTATTCATAGGTTTCCCCACAGTGAATTTCTATCGTGATCTTTCTCAACCACTTGCTGACGTCGGCCGGAGCCCGAAAGTCCGTTGCTCGCCGCACACCACGGGAAGGTGTCAGCCTGTGCGGCATAACCGGGGCCGGGATGCGCCCGTCCCCCGGTTCTGTGATTCGCTTATGTATGTCTCAGCTGCAAACGATGCTGTTTATCTTGCGCTCATACGCTTCTTGGTAACCAGCAGAACGCCTGCTCCGACCACCAGAATACCGCCGACGATATAGAAGATCGTCGTACCGATACCACCGGTTGACGGAAGGACGGAACCTTTCTGGTTGAGAACATCTGTTGTAATATTACCATTATTCAAAGTTACCGTAAATTCTGTTTTATTTTCTCCTGTAAGCTCCTTGCCGTCTTTATCTGTTGCAACTACAGTTAAACTCTTTAAAGCAGCTGTCGAGCCGCTGGCAGCAGTTTCATCATGGACTGCGCTAACTTTGAAGTAAATGTCATCAATCTTGTTGAATCCGTTAGGAACCACACTCTCAGTCAGTCTGTACCAACCATCGTCCAGACCTTTGAATGAGAAAATATTTTTTTCATCACCCGTAATGTCCGCAGTTACGCAGTCTACCCATGTTCCGTTTCCATCTTCGCCTTTTACAAATTTCTGCAGCGTAAACTCTGCGCCTGCCAATGGTTTCGTAGTTCCTTCTGTATCGCCAGGCTGAACCTTATTGACAACTGTCTCAAATGTAAATACAACGGCAACTACCGGCGGGGTGGTTCCTGTAGGCTCTCCTTCTCCCGTATTGTTCGGGTTGTTGGAGTATTCCAGAGTAAGTTCGTTCTTGTTACCCGCTGCGCCAATCACTGCATTTTCGTTCAGCACAGCCCTATACTCGACAGTAATCACAGAACTATTGGTCGCACCTGCCGCTTTTGCATCCTCGAAAGTGATCGTCAATTTTTTCTCGGGTGTCTCAGCATATTCAACTTTGTAACCGCTATTGATTTCTGTACCATTCAATTTAACCACAGCAGAATCTGCCACATAATCCAGACCTGCGCTCAGTGTATCATGGAAAACCAGTTTATACTTGTCATATGCGGTCACGGTTCCCGGCAGAGTCGCTTTCAGTTCGAATTCGATCTCATCCCCGATATCGTAGTCCGCAGAATCCTGCCAATCTGTGGTCTCTCCCTCTGTATCATTTTTATCCTTGACGCTCTTATCCGGCTCCGGAGTTCCGCTGTTCTTCGGAGTTGCCTCTGCATCCCCTACAACTTCAAGAATGAATGTCGTATAACTGTCATTGCCTGTCAGAGAATTATCCTGATCTTTGATCAGATAGTAGCCCGGAGCCAGATCTGTAATTTCATATGCTACGTTTTCTTCATCTGCTTCCACAGTGGCGCTTCCGCTGGTAGTTGCCAGATATTCCCCGACCGTCTGTGCAAACGCTGCTACCGCCGCTGCATCAGCTGTCTCCAGTTCTTTTGCCTTTGCCGCTGCATCGCCGAGCTCCGTCTTACCGTCGTCCGTGATCCCGATTCCCCAGACAATATTCGATAACGTTTTCCTACCGGTTTCATCTTCATACAACGTACCTGCAAAAATTTGATAAGCCTCATACGTGTGCCCTGCAACCGTGTTGTTGATAGTGATCTTGTAGGTCTCTGCTGATTCTGTTATCTCTCCTGGCGGCGTCACTTCCTCACCCTCTGTAGCGAAAACTGTCAATGTCATACCAAGAACCATGACCATTGCCAGCAGTAGACTGGCAATTCTTTTAATTCGTTTCATAACTCATCCTCCTTTATCATTATATTTTGTTGTCTGAAACGATCTTTGTGCTGTTTGAATCCACAAATACGTATCTCTTAATTCAGATCAAAGAGAATCCTTTGCCCTCCTTTCCCTGAATCTTTGTCTATACAGAAAGCCAGCGCAAAACAGTAGTGTCAAAACGCCCGCCAATGTATATAAAGTTGTACCCGACCCGCCGGTCTTTGGAAGTTCAAAGACGCGGAATTTATTGTTATAGTTCACTTCCGCCATGCCGCTTTGGGGTATATCGCCGACCGCATCCTTTCCATCTTCCTGATCGCTGCTTTGAATACTGCCATCCACCAGGATATCTGTAAAATATTCCACTTTACTTGGAACGCCGCTACCTTCCGTGCCGTCTGTGACTGTTATGGCGCCATTCAGTTCTGTAACTGTATATTTTGTACCCTGAGGAAGGTATTTTACAATCACATATTCCCCGTTTTTCAGCGTAAACTCACCGCCGTCCCAGATGATCAGGTCAGCTCCGAGTTCATTTCCGTCCTTGTCAAACTTCACATAAGAATAATCGTCCGGCAGCTTGTTCCCGTTTGCATCGGTAAAATTGATCGTAAATGTAAACTCATCACCGTTATCTACCGGCGTCTCTGTGCCATTACTGACCTGACTGACCGTTTTCTCAATCTTCAGATGTCCATAGTCCTCGTCCGTTGTCTCAGGAGTAATCGAAGACACCGTAGGAAGTGTAAACCGCATCCAGCAGGTAGAACCGGAGGCCCCCCGCTCGGTGTAGAAAAAGCTGAGTGTATGTTTACCGGCCACTCCCTTTTCCAGATAGTCCCACAAGTCCACATATTCGCCTACTGAAGCATGTATTCCGCCGATATCGCAGGCCAGCTTCCCATCAAGGAACATCCACATATCGTCATCGCCAAAGAAATAGTACTCCAGCGGTCCCACATAATCCCCCGACAGCTCAAACTCGACCTCATATTTCATACCGAAATAACTGTTATGATCTTTGCCGTCATCGCATTCCGGAAATTTGTCCCAGTCAGGATTGTTTCCCGAATAGGCACGGTTCATTTTATAATCACGATTTCCAAACCTCAGGTCGTGCCCGTCGGTTCCATGAGACTCCGACGAATCCATAGGCCAGAAATTATTGGTCCAGATACTGGTATAGAAACCGCCCCCGCCCTTCGGAGGATGTTCAAAAGACTCCAGACCGGAAGCCCCTGAGCCGTTGACTGCGGTCAATGTATAAGTATCGCCGCTGCGATTGAACTTCAGAGAATACTGTCCTTCATCGTACGAGGTCTTTCCTGTCGCAGACCCCTCATCAAAAAGATTGGGGGCATCAACTTTGTCTGCATACTGAAGCTTTCCATCCGCCAATCCTGTGACCAGTCCAAAGGTACACCCTTTATAACTGGCAGTATTTTTCTTGTTCGGAGAATTCCCGTTCCAGCTCTCGTCTCCAAGAGTCGTACCTGTATTCACGTTGCCGAAAGCCAGCTTTGCACCGGATTCTTTATAATTCCCTTCGCTGTTGATTCCCTTTTTTACCGTATTCGCGTAATAAATTTTGCTATCCGTCTGGGAACTGGTAGGGATGATACCACCGTTTTTTCCGTCTGCTCTGGCATCGTCTGCATTGCCGTACAGACGACCGCTGGAGATATCATAATCATAAAATGCCGCCTCAAAGTCCGGCGTCGCCTCCGTCACATCATACAGAAGGCGCATGACTGTTCCTTCCTGGATCAGCACATACTTCCTGTTCCCTTCCGCAGATACGGACCTGTTTGTAAAATGAAGATCGCTGCTGTAAGGATAAACCGTCCAGTCCTCTCTGTCGACGCTCTCTGCATCTCCTCCGTCCTTCAGCACCCACACTTCTTTCAGATCATAATTCGCATTCCCCACCAACGCGTTGATATAATTAAAAGAAGGCGCTTTTTTATACCGAAATTCCCTGGATGCATATACTTCTGCAGGTTTTTTCGTCGACAGAACATTGCCGTCGTTATCCACGTAAATATTTCTAATCGGATTTCCGTTCGGAGAAGAATCCAGCCCGCCTCCGTTCTTCGGCAGATAGCTGCCGCCTCCGCTGGTATCAATCACAGGAAGCGCATTGCTTCCTGTCTCATCCAGAATATCAAGATTCGCATAATACTGTACCGTAAAGTTCGGATCCGGCAGACCTGTCGCCCGCATCGCCAGAAACCGGGAAGCGCCCGTCAGCTTAATCGACATCTCTCCCGGCGTTTCTTCGGCGTCATCGCTGTAGTCCGCAGCAGCTTCATCTACCGGAACTGCACTTTCTTCCGCCATCGTGCTTACCAGAAGCTTGATCTCATCGATGCTCTCAATCCCGACCGGCTGCGCCGCATCTTCCGGAAAATAATCTGCATCCTCTTCGGATTCTCCTGATTCTGTTCCGTCAGACACAGAATCAACATCCTCTTCATTCTTTTCGTCCGGAACTTCTTCCGCTCCGTCTGTTTCATTCTGTACAGCGTCCCCGTCCGCTTCGCCTTCATCTGACGGTTCAATGACATCCTCTGATCCGCTTTCGCTGTCCGACGCTGTATGATCATCCGTCTGATCCTCTCCTTCTTCCGCTCCGGCAGCCTGATCCCCGGCAGTCGGAGCCTCAGAAGGGTCCTTTTCAGATCCTATCGAAACCTGAATCGTTTCCTCTTTATGATTGACCAGATAGGCAGCCGCTTCCGGCATAGAGCGATCCATCTGTTCTTTTAATGTTTCTGACGGACTGATCTCAGCCGTGATCTCACACTCTGAAAGATCCAGCTCCGCCTCTCCATAAGTCATCGTATAGCTTAAAACCTGAAGCCTGAGCAGTGTATCAGCGCCGTCCGTCTCCATGGCATAATCTTTGAACGCCCTGTATTCTTCCGAACCTTTACCTACCCGCTCGACTTTAAATTCCAGCTTCGGAACTCCTCTGTTTCCTTCTCCGGGCAGAATGGTTTCATCTGCTCCCGGCTTTTCTTCCATGTCTTCTTTATTGTCAGGCGCAGGACTCTCTCCTGCCTCCCCGCTGTTTTCATCGTCAGACACACCCGCATCCGCTGCAGGATTTTCTTCCGCATCCGCGTTGTCTTCTCCGTCAGACACACCCGCTTCCGCTGCAGGATTTTCTTCTGCATCCGCGTTGTCTTCTCCGTCTGACACGCCCGCTTCCGCTGCAGGATTTTCTCCTGCATCCGCGTTGTCTTCATCCTCCGGCACAGAGGTATCTGTCACCGCCCCGCTGCCGTCATCCGTTGGTATTCCGTTACTTGCGCCTTCCTCTCCGGCATCTGATTCACCGGCCTTTTTTCCGGCCTCTGCTCCGACAGTCCCGAAGCCTTCCGGTACGATTGCATCTCCTTCTATGTGAAACACAATCTGAAACGCGTCGTCTTCATATTCATAAGAATCAGAGAGATGGAGCCTTCTGGTTCCATCCTCTGCCTCAATAATCTCTTCTGGTTCTTCCGGACCATATCCGATCGCAATCTCCGAAAAACTGTCCATCTTAAAGGATGTACTGTTATCTCTGGCCCTGCCGCCGTCCAGTTTCTCCGTTCCTGCTTCTCCAAAATGGATCACGGTAATTGGTTTATCTTCCGCCAGCCCGTCGCTATCCAGGAACTGGATCACCAATGTCACCGGTGTTTCCGGTTCAATTTCCTGCAGCTCCTCTCCATCCTCTATATAAAATCCAATCTTCAGGAGCGCTCTCATGGAAGCAGTCTCGTCATTCACTTCTTTCCGATATTCTGATTCACGGTTCGCGTAATGTTCCTGATCACTGTCCGCAGTAATCTGTTCAGCCACAAGCCGGGCCTCCTCCGGAATCTGCGCATCCTGATTGTACCTTGCCACAACGATAAAATCATCGCACTCAAAGCTCTTGCTTTCATCGTAGACTTCCACATCCTCATGTCCGCAGATCAGATTCCCTTCCTCATCGTAGCAGTCTTCTGTATGGACATGATCTGCTGCACCTTCGTAGCCGCAGATCAGATTGCCGAAGATATCATAACACTCCGCGTCATGTTCATGGTCTTTTGCACCTTCGTAACCGCAGATCAGATTGCCCTCTTCGTCATAGCAGGAACCGCTGTGCTGATGATCTTTCATGCCTTCATAGCCGCAGATCAGATTCCCTTCCTCATCATAGCAGTCTGCATCGTGCTCGTGATCTTTCGCATCCTCATAACCACAGGTCAGATTCCCTTCCTCATCATAACAGCCGGCACCATGTTCATGCGCTTCCGCCTCTTCCTCAAAACCGCAGATCAGATTCCCTTCCTCATCATAACAGTCCAGTTGATGGAGATGTGTCACCTCATGTCCGCAGACCAGATTGCCCTCCTCATCATAACAGTTGTCATTATGAATATGAAGTGTGGCTCCGCCGTTGATCGCCGCAATCTCTTCATCGGACAGTTCCACCGTCTTAAAGCAACCCAGCTCTTCGCTGTGGAAATGTTCTTCAAGCTGCAAAATCCCACAGGATGGACGGCTTCCGTCTATCAGACTTCCGTCTTCCTCAAAACAGTCTTCCTCATAGCAGCATGCTTCATCGCCCGCATCCGCATTGTGTGTATGAAGTTCCAGTTCACCGCATACCAGCACATTCTGAATCTCATAGCACTGTTCTGAGTGGATATGCCCTTCTTTCTCTTCTTCCGGAGCCGACGGTTCTTCTTTTGTTTCCTCGTTCTCTTTTGCAGGCTCCTCTTCTGCGGCTGCCGTCT
Source organism: uncultured Lachnospiraceae bacterium (assembly GCA_951802115.1). Taxonomy (GTDB): domain Bacteria; phylum Bacillota; class Clostridia; order Lachnospirales; family Lachnospiraceae; genus Hominiventricola. Next base: position 209,941 of record CATOPL010000003.1, read on the forward strand.
GCTCAGCAGCCTCTTCTGTCAGCTGCTCATAACAGTTGTCATCATGCTCATGCTCTTCCATTTCACAGACCAGTTCACTGGACGCCGCACAGCTGTCATCATGCTCATGCTCCTCTGTCTCACAGGTCAGCTCGCTCTCTGTTGTGTAACAGTCTGCTCCATGACTGTGCTCCTCTTCACTGCAGGTCAGCTCAGCCTCACCTGCTGTATAACACCCTTCTTCATGACTGTGTTCTTCCGACTCACAGACAAGATTGCCTTCTTCATCATAGCAGCCATCGTCATGTCCATGCTCTTCAGCTTCACAGGTCAGCTGGCTTTCTCCTTCTGTATAACAGTTGTCATCGTGGGTATGTTCTGCCTGTTCACAGGCCAGTTCCTCTGTTGTTGTATAACATGCATCGTCGTGAATATGTACTTCCTTTTCGCATCCGGCCCCGTCTGCATAACATTCATCATTATGACTGTGCGCTTCCTGCTCACAGGCCAGCTGCTTGTCATCGCCTGTCTTCTGATCCTCCTGTGTCTCTGTCTCTTCCGGCGACTGCACATCGGGCTCTTCTGTGAGGTCTTCCGTACTGTTTTGCACCTCATTGTCTTTTATCTCGGTACTGATATCCGTTTCTTCCTCTTCACATATCAGCACTTCTGCTTCCTCATAGCAATCTTCTGTATGTTCATGCAGCTCATGCTCTTCTAAAAAGCATACCAGCTCACCTTTGCTGTCGTAGCAATCGTCATTATGCAGATGGACCACATACTCTGCTTCATCTGCATGTTCGCAGACAGGCACCAGCTCCCCGTCCTCATCCTCTGCATAACAGTCATCTGTATGTTCATGCACTTCATATTTGCAGTCCAGCACTTTCATTTTGTGTGTCATTGCTTCACCGTACAGCTTCAGAAATCTCAGTGTACCCAAAGTGACACATACTGCCAGGCATATAAAAACAATCGTCCAGCGTCTGTGCTTTTTCTGCTCCTGCAGGAATTTTCCAGCCCATGATAAAAACTCACGTCCCATAACGCCTTCTCCTCCCTTTATCTGTCTTTTTCAATGCACAATTCCAAACCCCGACAACGGCCATACCCGAATCATGATCTTGCCGATCACCATATCGCTGCTCACACAGCCAACCGTTGTATTCCGGCTGTCAATACTGGTCGCCCTGTGATCTCCCATCACAAAGCATCTGCCGTCCGGCACCTGATAAGGCAAATTTATATTACAGTCTCCAAGAGCTTTTTCACTGACATACGGCTCATCAAGCAGAACATCGTTCACATAAACATTCCCTTCCGCATCAATATTCACCCAGTCTCCCGCATATGCGATGACTCTTTTGACCAGAATATTATTGTTATAATAAAATGCGATGATATCGCCCGTTTTATATTTACTGCTGTTCAGCGCCACAACAATGTCTTCATCCTGAAGGGACTCCGTCATCGAAGTTCCGCTGATCTGCAGAACCGGGAGAAGCAATACCGCGATCAGCACTGCTGTCGCCGCCACGACCAGCAGTGAAAAAATTGTGCTTCTAAGCACCTGGCCGAAACTGTTTTTATATTGTTCTCTTTCGAGCTCCGCCTCCAGAAGACCCAGATCCGGAAGCTCGATTTTTTTCTCATCTTCGCTCATGCTGTTCCCTCTGTATCATGATTTTTACCTATTTGAATAAAGCCCGAAGCCGAAGAAGCGTTTCCTCGTCCAGCTCTTTCCATCTGTCCTCCTGGAGATGTTTCTTATCGCTTTCCAATTCCTCAATTTTGACGTCCTTCTGATCCAGACGCTTTTTGAGACGTTCAATCAGGATATCTTTCTGATCCAGCTTTTCTTTCAGGCGTTCCAGGCGTTCCTCTGCAGCGCTGCCCTCTTCCTCCAGAAACCGGTCTTTTTCATCCAGACGTCCTTTCAGCTTTTCGATCAGCTCATCCTTTTCGTCCAGCTTGTTCTTCAGACGTTCCAGATCCTCCTGAAGATGGACTATCTCTTCTTTTTTTCCCTCAAGCGCTGCCTGCAGCCCTGCCGCTTCTTTTCCCTGTGTCACCAGCATCTGCAGAAGATCCTGCCTGCGCAGCCTGCGCAATTCTTTATCTGTCATGAAAAACTCCGTTTCCGAAAAAGCGGGTTACCACATAATGTCTGTTATGTGGTAGAACAGCTTTCATCTAATATTATATATGTAATCTAAAGGTTATTGTTCTCGATCATAGACCAAGTATAACAGATCAGCAGTCAAAAAATACGTCAAAAACCATGAAAAAAAGAGGTTCATTCTATTTTTCTGCGACGCTGTCTGCATCTGCCGTCAAAGTAGATTTGTCCCCATTAATTCATATGTATTTTTTAAAGGTATCGGCATTTTTGAATAAAAATTAAGTCTATTTACGAAAGAAACAGAAATATTGCAGAAAATAATGACATGGGTTACCACATAACAGACATTATGTGGTATCTTATATTTAAAGCAGCAGTCCCAGACTGTCAATCTGCCGCTCCTGCTCTTCACAGCTGACGATCGTATAAAGCCTGGTCGTATCTATGCTGGAATGTCCCAAAAGATCAGCCAGATGACAGACATCCCGCTCTGATTGATAGTAGGTAACAGCAAACAGATGTCTGAGATTATGCGGAAACACTTTATCCTTGTCCACCCCCGCGTCATCGCAGAGCTTTTTCATAGAATGAAAAATATTGCTTCTATCCAGCGGTTTTCCGTTTCGGGTAATAAAGATGCTTCCGGAACGGATATTTTCCGCCTGTACATAGCGGATCAGCTGCCGACACAGTTTTGCAGGCAGAAGTACCGTACGCGTTTTTCCTTTGAGCGACACGACCGCACGCCTGTCATACAACGATTCTACAGTCACAAAAGGAAGCTCGCTGATTCGGATACCGGTGGCGCAGATTGTCTGGATCAGCATACAAAGCTGTTGGTTCCCTCTGTTTCTGGCCGTCTTTACAAGACTGATATATTCTTCTTTGGTCAACTCCCGTTCTCTGGCCCGAAATGCTTTTTTCTGCACTTTGAAAGCTCTGACCGTATATTCTGCGCATCCTGCCGCCCGCAGAAAACAGTTTACTGCCGCCAGCTTGGAATTGGCGCTTGTAACAGCATAATTTTTTGCCAGCGACTGTTTGTAGGAAATGACCATACTTTTGGTAAGCATTCTGCCTTCTCCCATCTCTTTTAAAAACTGTTCTGTATCTCTCAAATATTTCTCGATCGTTGCCCGGCTCTTTTCTCCGGCTACCATCTTTTCTTTAAACATCAGCAGCATTTTTGCCCGGTTAATCCTCCGTTCCATTATCATTTTCCTCCTTTTGGCATTTATTATGGCACCAAATCCATAAAATATAGCCAGAGTGTGTTCCATATAAAACAAAGAATCCTTCTTCGCAGGATTCTCCGCCTGCGGCGGGTCGCTTCAGCGACATGATTCTCTTCCGCCGCAGTGCGATCCCCGCGGAGCGTTTTTGTATCATAGGACGCACTTTCCTATGATATAAAAAACTGCCGCAAAATGTATTCCTGTTCTGCCATCAGCGATGATCATGCTGATCTCAGGAGCAGGAGCGCATTTTGCGGCAGCCTTCCTGTACTACTTCTTGGACTGTATGACATCGATTCCTGAGCAAACTGTCGCCACCCATCCGACATCAGGATCAGGCACGCTTTCTCTCAAGATGAATACAGCACTGTACTTGATATAATATTAAAACTCAAATATGGCAATTCCATACGGAGACAGCGGATAATCCACGTAGAATTTCTGTCCGTCACACTCGCCTTTTTTTGCCTCATAGATCTCCGGTTTCTTGCGTCCATTTCCACCGAATTCTTCCGCGTCACCGTCCAGTACCAGTTTATATTTCTTTTTCTTCGGCACACCCACCCGGTAATCTGCACGCTCCATGGGCGTAAAATTTATCACAAACAGAAGATTCTTTCTCTTTGTCTTACTGTAGCGCACAAAGCTGAAAATACTGCGGAAGCAATCATCCGCATTGATCCACCGAAATCCGTCCCAGCTGTCGTCCTGCTCATACAGACAGCGGTATTTCTTATACATATGAAGCAGCGCCTTTACCAGATTCTGTACCTGCTGGTGCCTTTCTTCTTTCAGCAGAAACCAGTCCAGTTCTCTTGCTTCGCTCCATTCCTGAAGCTGCGCAAATTCATTTCCCATAAACAACAGCTTCTTGCCCGGATGACCGAACATAAATGTATATCCGGCGCGCAGATTTGCGAATTTGTCATCCAGATATCCCGGCATCTTGTTTAACATGGAACATTTCAGATGCACCACTTCATCATGAGACAGGACCAGAATATAATTTTCACTGCACGCATAACTCATGGCAAAAGTCATCTTGTTATGATTGTCTTTGCGGAAATACGGATCCAGCTTCATGTACTCCAGGAAATCGTTCATCCAGCCCATATTCCACTTGAAATTAAACCCAAGTCCATCCTCTTCTGGATCTTTGGTCACTCCCGGCCACGCCGTCGATTCCTCAGCGATGATCATGGAACCGTCCTTACGCCCTTTGATGATGGAATTCAGATGTTTGAAAAACCAGATCGCCTCCAGGTTCTGATTCCCGCCGTATTTGTTCGGCAGCCACTGTCCGTCCTGTTTTCCGTAATCCAGATAGAGCATGGAAGCGACTGCATCCACACGCAGACCGTCAATATGATAATGCGTAAGCCAGTACAGTGCATTGGCAATCAAAAAATTGCGGACTTCGGATTTTTCATAATTGAAAATTTTTGTGCCCCAGTCCGGGTGCTCTCCCCGGCGGCTGTCCGGATGCTCATAGAGAGGCGTACCGTCAAAATTCGCCAGTCCGTAGCCATCTCTTGGAAAATGTGCCGGCACCCAGTCCAGAATCACTCCAATGTTGTGTTTGTGCAGATAATCGATCAGATACTGAAAATCTGCCGGAGTACCGTGTCTGGAGGTAGGCGCAAAATATCCGGTCACCTGATATCCCCAGGATCCATCAAACGGATGTTCTGCTATACCCATCAGCTCCACATGTGTATAGCCCATATCTTTCACATATTTGGTCAGCTCTGCCGCAAATTCTCTGTAATTATAGTAACCGTCTTCTCCCTCCTCATGAGGATGCCGTCTCCAGGAACCCGGATGCACTTCATAGATAGACATCGCTGCTCTGGGACCGTCCCAGCTTTTGCGCTTCTCCATCCACTTCTCATCATGCCAGGTAAAATGATCGATGTCCGCCACAATCGAAGCATTCCCCGGACGCTTTTCCGCATAAAATGCAAACGGATCCGCTTTATACAGGTATTCTCCCGACTGTGTCTCTATCAGATATTTGTACATGCTGCCTTCTTTGAGTTCCGGGATAAACACCTCATAAATACCAAGCGGCTCCAGACGGGTCATTCTGTATCCGTCCGATCCCCAGCGGTTAAACTCTCCCACCACACGCACATCTTTGGCATTCGGAGCCCATACTGCAAAGTAAACGCCCTTTTCTCCGTTTTGCTCCGCCGGATGCGCTCCCAGCTTTTTATAGATCTCATAGTGCGTCCCTTCCCCAAACAGATACTGATCCATATCCGTTATTGCACACCACGGCCGTTCTGCTGCTTTTTTCGATGTCTTCTTCCCCATAAGTCTTCTCCTCCACGGGGCTGTCGCAAAACACAGCTCCGGCCGGATATCCCGACAGCCCGCTTTTCTCTAAATGATAGCCCTATTTTATCACATTCTGCTGTATTTTCACACCCCAAAATTGAATCTTATAGTGATTTTGTTGACCTCTGACTGCCGGCTGTCGACAAATCTCCTGTCGAAAACGCTGCACAGACGCCATGGCCGTCCTGTTTATCCTCAAAAATAAATAAAAGCGTCCAAACCATCTGTCTGAACGCTGTTGTTTTTAGTCGAGGTACGATGTCCGCTTGCGCATTGACGGAGCACCGCCCCCATTTGTAAGTCACCAAAACCATTCACTCTTCTTCATCGGGAATGAAAAACTCCGGTAGAACTTCTATGCATACAATATAACAGAAAATTGTGTACAAAATATGGGAAATCCGTAAAGAAATCATAAAATCCCGGACAAAATCTTTATAATTCCTTCATGGTATAAAATTCCTCCCGCTTTATTTTGTCAGTTCCCGAAGTTCCTGCAGAAGCTCCAGATCTGACTGCTGTACTTTAATATTGGAAGTCACGGGACTTTCTCCCGGTCTGGTAACCTGTATCTCTATAACGGTTCCTTCCTCTATTCCTTTTGTGAAAACAGCATTTAAAAACGCCACAAATTTGGGATGATTATCCGTAAAACGTTTTTTTGCGCTCATAATTTTCATAATTGATGCCGGATTCATACAAAGCCTCCTGTTGAGAATTTTTATTTACTTTTCAGATCTGACTTGATCTGCGTAGAACTGATCTCGGGAGTCCGGGGCAGATAGATCACCTCTGCTCCCTCCTCTTCCAGAAAATCAAACTTTCCCTGCCAGTCATCTCCCATTACAAATGCATCCACATGGTATTCATGAATATCCGTTCGTTTCTGCTCCCAGCAGGTTTCCGGAATTACCAGATCCACATAGCGGATCGCCTCCAGAAGCATCTTCCGTTCCTCAAAAGAAAAATAACATCTTTTCTGCTTTTCTTTCCAGTTAAATTCGTCTGTAGACAGAGCCACAATCAGATAATCTCCCTGTGCCCTGGCTCTGCGCAGCAGATTGATATGCCCGTAATGCAGCAGATCAAACGTTCCGTAAGTGATTACTCTTTTCATAGAATCAGATATTCCCCCTTTTTCTGTCGTTATTCTTCATCCCTCTGTCTCTCTTCATACACGGCAAATGCCAGATCAGCATCCGGTACTTTCCCGGACGCGTACAGCGCTCCTTCCTTATACATATCCCAGCCCCCGGTCCGGTAGTACAGAAAATCCGTCTTTACCGCGCAGTCCGGATTTTTCAGACTGACAAGAATCTGGTACTCCTGCTCCCGGTCCGGAGTCACCTTTTCAAAAGATATCGTAAAAGCATCCATACACGGCGCCGCCGCTCCCACGATCTCGCCGGAAGCCACCGCCGTTCCGCTCTCGTCCAGAATCTGCAGTTCATAGACAGAATCATTGGCCGCTCCGTCCCAGTTCGCCACCCAGATATCCACATGATCAAACGCCTTTTTCGTCCGAAATGTCTGCATAAAACTGTCCTGGAGCACCAGACTGCCGCCGGTCTCCTGGTCCTGAAGCACCGCGTACTCCCGCACCGGCATGTCCGCTTTCTGTACCAGCCATATCACACCCGCCAGTATCGCCCCCAGAGCCGCCGCTGAAATTCCCGGCAAAAAACGAACGCCCGGATATCTTTTTGACAGACCGGACAGACGCTTTGAAACACCGCACATTCCGTCTGATGCCCAGATCAGAAGCATCAGCATAAACGGAATACTGTAGGCATGATCCACTTCCCAGATCAGATAGAACAGATACGCGCCGCAAATATTAAAGGCAAAAATGTCCAGAAGGCTTCTCTGTCCGCAGAATACACGCAGCAGAAATCCCAGAAGCACAAGTCCGGACAGCATTCCGTGAAATCCGTGCGCATAGACTGCCAGATAATCGCTTCTTCCCCCGTTTACATACTTCTGTATCCATGAGGTTCTGCTCATGGTCCGAAACAGCGAATAATAATCATCGGTTCCGTCTGAAAATGCAACCCTCATCTTGTTCCTGAACAGTGTCAAAAGCCCGCCGGCTCCCATTTCTTTCAGCCGTTCTTTTAGAAGTGCAAGGTCTGCATCCAGCTGTTCTTCTTTTGTATCAAAAGAACCTGTATATGCATCATCCGCGCTGTTATACTGACCTTCTCCCTGAGCGCTCATCATAATCCAGTGCACTGCCGGATATCCGGTCTCTGAGGGATCAAAGCCCGCGTATGCGCGTTCCGCCTGGCCGTATACGACCAGCGTTAGTACTACACCTGCCAGCGCTGAAAGAAAACTCACCGCTTCTTTTGATGTATGAATGTTCCTGAGTCTGAGCAGCGCATAAATGAAAATTGATATCGCTGTCAGAATCACGGTTGCTCTGATTTTAAATCCTGCAGCCAGCACAATCCCCATAAACAGGTAAAGGATACACCGTTTCCATAAAACTGCCTGTTCTCCCGCCTGATCAAAAAGCCATACTGCTCCCATGGAAAAAGCCAGTGATATCGTAGAAGTATAATACATCTGCCCCAGCAGATACCAGAGTGGATTCAGAAGGAGCAGAAACAGCAGAAAAAAAGCGTTCCTTGCCGAACGGTATTTACAGTACAGACGGAATGTACAGAAAAGCCCGATGTTCATGAACATCAGGTTCACAACTTTTATAAATTCCATCCAGCAGTCTTTGGGAATCCTCAAAACCGAAGCCAGCTTAAGCCAGAAACAGGTAAACAGACAAAGCGGTATATTATTCGGGTATTTCATAAAATACTGTTTAAAATGTGTCTGCGCGATCGTCTCCCTGTCCAGCAGCATCACGGCCGTATCAAAAATCTTCAGATGATCGTGACGAAGAGAGGTTTTAACAGTAAGAACCATTGTCACCTGAAATACTGCCATTACCGTCAAAAACACCGGCACAGTCAGGTTCCGGCGCTCTTCCAGATACGGAATCAGCTTTTGAAACATCCCCGTGAAAAACAGACACAAAAACAGGCCCGTCCCCAATAAAAACAGCAAAACCATCCTGCCCTGCAGAACTTTCCCGACCGCATCGGCGTACTGCAGCGTGTCCAGAGCTCCGTAAAAAATATATGCGCTTATGGGAATCAGCAGTACGAACAGCAGAATATACACCGTTTTTCTGCATCCGTTCCAGATACCCGGCCCGCTCATTCCATTCCTTCCGGCAGGAAGATCTCTCCCTCAAACACCACCTCAGCGCTTCCTGTCATATAGACGCAGTTGTCCGCTTCGTTCCATTCGATCTCCAGATCTCCGCCCAGAAGTTCCACTGTCACTTTTCTGCTGCAGTATCCATTCAGATTTGCCGCCACCACAGCCGCGCAGGCTCCTGTCCCGCAGGCATACGTCTCGCAGGCTCCTCTCTCCCACACGCGCATCTCCATCCGGTCATCCGAAAGCACTCTGATAAATTCCGTATTTGTCCTCTGTGGAAAACGCCTGTGATGCTCAAAAAAAGGACCCGTCTTTTCCAGATCAAATTCTTTTACCGGTGTATCGATAAAAATCACTGCATGCGGATTTCCCATCGACACACAGGTCATTTTCCACTCTTTGCCACACACCTCTATCGGCTCCATGACAACCGGCTCTTTTTCTGCCTCCACAGGGATCCGTTCCGGCGTCAGAACGGGTTCTCCCATATTTACTCTTACCTTTGTCACCCGTCCGTCTTCCATGATCAACGTCAGATATTTGATTCCTGCCAGTGTTTCTATTGATATCTCATTCTTTTCTGTCAGCCCGTAATCCCGCACATACTTTCCCACACAGCGGATCCCGTTTCCGCACATCTCTCCTCTGGAACCATCCGCATTGTACATATCCATCCGAAAATCCGCCGTCTGCGAACTTCCGATCAGGATCAGTCCGTCTGAACCGATTCCAAAATGCCGGTCGCTTACGAATTTCGCCACAGCCTCCGGATTCTTCAGATTTTTTCTGGTACAGTTCACATAGACATAATCATTACCGATTCCCTGCATCTTTGTAAATTTCATGCCGCAGCCTCCTTGCTTCTTCCGACATAATATAAGTCTGCCGGAAATTCCCTTTTTCTTTCCATAAATATAGCAACTGAAATTTCCTTTGTCAAGAAAGCTTCCCTCTGCATAGTCTATAACAGGAAAGGAGCTGAAAAAGATGAACAGTTGTATCTGGATTTTACTGCTTTTGTTCTGCTGCAACGGCAGCAGCGGAAGCAACAGCAATGGATGCGGTAACAGATGCTGCAATCATGGATGCGGTAACAACAGATGCTGCAGCAGCGAATGCGGAGGCAGCAGCAATAACTGTGACTGCGACTGCGGAACGAACAACAACGATGGATGCGGCTGCGACAATGAACAGCCTGTACGTCCGATCATGCCGCCGCCACCGCCACGGCCTCCACGGCCGCCTTATGAAGACTGCGGATGTAATAATTAAACCTCCTGAAAAGAACAGCAAGATAAGAAGAGGAACTGCCGCAAAAAACAACCGGCTGTCGTCAAAAGCGCCGACAGCTTCACATTTTGCGGCAGTCCCCGTCCTTTTTCTGCCTGAATATCATAAAAATCAGCAGCGGCGCCCCGAGCATAAGCGGATAACCGTACCGCAGAAGAGCCGCAGGACCAAAAAGGCCCGTAAGCAGATAACTCCAGAAAGGCAGCATCCACAGAAGTTTTTCATATGCCCTTTTCCAGCATACATACAACGCCGCGTAGATCATCAACCATACATAAAATCCCATCGACAAAAGCTCGCAAAGCACCGGTATCTGTCGGAAAGACGCCTCCGTTCCTATGGCTGTATAATACCGGTAAAAAAGAGAAAACACCGGAGTCATGCGCACGTGAGGATAAGCCGGATTGTCCGTTTCTATATCAAAACAGACAAATTCCAGATATTCTTCCTCCGTACCCGGATACCAGAAAGCAGACGCTGTATTCAAAAAAGCATCTATATAGATCTTCTTATTTCTCCATCCGACAGAAAACCAGGTTTTTAAAAACTGCACTTTGTTCTCTTCAAACGCTTCCGTATGAAAAAGATTTTTCACAGGATCGGACAGGTTGGGCGTATACAGCGCCAGAGTATCTTCCTCCATAACCGGACGGATAATATCCATCTCCTGCGGGCGGATATCTCCGGTTGCAACATACGTACGCCCCAGCGTCTGCATGAGAACGCTGTAAGCTTCTCTGGCATTCCCAGGTTCCGCCCCCACCAGTCTCAGAAGCGGCCCGTTGTATATTTGATAAAGCAGAAGCAGCCCCGCCAGAAGCAGAAAAAGCTTTTTCCAAAAACGACGAAGAACCAGCAGGAGAAACGGCATACACAACAGAAGCGTGTGAAATCCGTTATTCCTGAATAAAAACAGCAGGACAAAACAAAATCCGCCAGAAAACAGACGACGCCAGCCCGAAAAATATTCCTGCGGACTGACACACATTTGATAAATCTGCATCACACACAGAACAAAAATGCCGGAAAACAATGTATCCTTCGTGGTATACACCGCCATCAATCCATGAAACGGAAGCACACACAGATAGCAGATCGTCCCCGCCTGCAGCCAGCATGGAGCCTTTTCCTGCCGCAAAAATTTCCAGACCCAGGCAAAGATTCCCGACAGCGCCGCCATCTGCAAAACAGTATAGACAGCCGCAGCCGTATTATCGCTAAAGCCCCAGGATCTTGCCAGAGAAAAGATACCGCACAGAATCCCCGTATGCAGAAGCGGATGATGGGCAGTCAGCCAGCCGGAAAAAGTCCACCCGATCTGATTGGGCGCGTCCGCAGCAAAGATTCCCGGATAGCCGCCGAGAAATGCGGGCAGAAAGCTCAGGAAGAACAGCAGCCAGAGCAGGTAAAAACTGTATTTCCAACCCGTCAGCAGCTCCCATATGCGCCGGACACAGCCTGCCTGTTTTGTGTCCGCCCCCGAACGATCCGACCTTATTCTTCCTGCCAGCCAGTCCGTAAGCAGCAAAAGAAGCAGGACTGCAGCCACACTGAACGGAAGCCTGAGCAGAACCCGGTGAATAACCGTTCTGTGCCAGGGATTTTCAGATACTGCCCAGATACTTCCATAATTCTTCAGCATATAACCAAGACGGTCACAAAGGGCAAAAATTATGCCGCCTGTGACCGCGAAGACCCATATACGAAGATTTCGAAGGCATTGAAACCTGTTATTCATCTTTGATAAGCTCCTTATAGTGCATGTCCACTCTGACAAGGCTCATCTCGAACTCCTGCCGGTTCCTCTGCGCAACAGCTGCCAAGATCAGTCCGGCAAATACAGACTGAATCGCCGCCATCAGTGCAAATCCGCACACGATCAATGTCGGGAACTTGGGAACCAGTCCAGTATGGATATATTCTACCAGCACCGGAAAGAAAAATCCGCCGCTGACAGCCGTCAGCACCAGCGCCAGAATGCCGAAAAAGTTCATCGGTTTATAATTCCGGTACAGCTTGGAAATACTCATCAGCACTTTTGCCCCGTCTGAATAAGTATTCAGTTTGGACTCGCTTCCTTCCGGACGGTCCCGGTATTCAATGACCACATTGTCCACCTGCATGTTTTTATCCGCCGCATGAATCGTCATTTCCGTCTCAATCTCAAATCCTTTGGAAAGAACGGGAAACGTCTTCACAAATTGATAGCTGAACGCCCGGTAGCCGGTCATAATATCTTTGATATCCGTATGGAACAGCCGGTTGATCGTCCCTCTGACCAGCGAATTGCCAAAATTATGAAACGGGCGCTTGTTCTCCATAAAATACGTGGAGGACAGCCGGTCTCCCACGACCATATCCGCCTGATGTATCAGCACCTTGTCCACCATCTCACGGGCATACTCAGCCGGGTATGTGTCATCGCCATCCGTCACAATATACACCTGCGCATCGATCTCGCGGAACATCCGGCGGATTACATTGCCTTTTCCCTGCAGATATTCATGTCTCACAACAGCTCCTGCTTCCTCTGCCTGCTCCACCGTACGGTCCGACGAATTATTATCGTATACATAGACAACCGCCTCCGGCAGTACTTTTTTAAAATCCTGTACTACTTTCTTTACTGTTTTCTCTTCGTTATAACATGGTATTAAAACTGCTATCTGGTCCAAAATCTCTGTCCTCTGACTGTTTCTCTCTGTTTTTTAATAGTATAACATATCCTTTTCTGTTTTAACAATAGGATTCCTCATATCTGATAAAATTGATACCCGAAACGTGTTTCAAAGCCGTTTTCGTCATCCATGTCAAATGAATCCAGGCCAAAGAATTTTTATTGCCTGTCCACAAGAAATAAAAAAAGGACTTGTTATGTAGTTTTGAATACTATATAATAGAGGCAGAGGTGATAGATTATGACCATAGACCCGCAGGATATTCTGAACAGTATTCTCTCAAGTCTGGAAAAGATTGATTATATCAGACCAAAAGAGATTCCGGATATTGACCTTTATATGGACCAGGTAACTACTTTTATGGAAGAACACCTGCATTCTTCCAAACGTTACCCGCAGGACAAGATCCTCACCAAAACCATGATCAACAATTATGCGAAAAACCGTCTGATTCCGTCTCCGGAAAAAAAGAAATATTCAAAAGAGCATATGCTGCTCCTTATCTATATTTATTATTATAAAGGAATTTTATCCATAGGGGATATTCAGAGTCTGCTTGAGCCGCTGACAGAACAGTATTTTCACTCAAAAGAACCGCTGAACATGCAGTCGATTTACGAAGAGGTATTCAGTCTGGAGAAAAGCCAGGTAGAAAAAATGAAAGAAGATGTGATTGAAAGCTACCGGATCGCCTCAGATACGTTTGCCGACGCTCCGGAAGACGAACAGCAGTTTCTTCATATTTTTTCATTTATCTGTCTGCTGAGTTTCGACGTCTATGTCAAAAAGCAGGTAATTGAAAAACTGATCGACGGACTGCCGAAAAAAGAAACTCCCAGAAAACACAGAGAGTAAACAAAGAAACAGACACCGTCTGTCTCAGGTGGACTTATAAAGTCCCGATGAGACGGACGTCGTCTGTTTTTTCCGATGCATTTCATATCAATTCGTGAGGATCAAATCTTCCAAAAGCCAGATTATATTTCCTTATCCAGTCTGCAAAATACCATATCATATCCGTCATTTCCATAATTCAATGACCTGTTTACCCGGCTGATTGTCGCTGTAGAAGCTCCTGTTTTTTCTGCAATCTCCAGGTACGTCTTTTTTTCCCGAAGTAATTTTGCCACCTCAAAACGCTGGGACAGCGACTGAATCTCATTGATCGTACACACATCTTCAAAAAAAGTATAACATTCTTCCATGCTCTGAAGACTTAAAATCGCACGGAACAATCCATCTGTCGCTTCGTTTCGAATCTTTTTGCTCATCATCAAAACCCCCGTCTGAATCTTTTCACTGCAATTTCTGCTGTCGCTTGTCAAGCAACGGTACTATACCATTTTAGCACAGTAAAATCATAACGTCCAGACTTTTCAGGAAGAATACTTGTTGATATATGCAAACAGCTTTTTCTTATCCGTATTGACAACCAGTGACTCCGGAAAACCGATTTCCTGTAAAAGGCCGTGTGCAAAATCATGATTCCGAATATCTTTGTAATAATGAGCGTCGCTTCCCAGAATCACATCTGCCTGATACTTTTTACACAGCCTTAATATTTCCAGATCATTCTCCCTCGCATTCAGCCGGGAGCATCTGGGGTCCAGGGAATTATTATTGATTTCCAGAAGCGTATGGGATTCCTTTGCCGCCTGGACTACCGCTTCATAATCCAGCGGATACCGTCCGTCGTCCGGATGCCCAATCACATTGATATGCGGATTTTTCATCGCCTGGACCAGACACTCTGTATTCCATTCCCGGCTTCCCGGTGCGAGACAGACAATATGCAGACTGGCAATCGTCACATCCATCCGCCCCAGATATGGTTCATCCAGATCCACCTTCCCCTTCTCATCCAGAATATTCAGTTCCGTTCCCAGCAATACTTCTAATTCACCATACCAGCGCTCTACTACTTTCAGATTGTGAAAATAAAGCTCATGACACGTACCCGGCATCGAAGGCGCATGCTCTGTAATTCCATATACCTCCAGACCTTTTTCCCGGGCGGCATGAATCATCTCTGTCATCGTATTATAGGCATGTCCGCTGGCGATTGTATGGGTATGCACATCCAGTATATCTTTCATCATTTTTCTCCAGTGAAGGTTTGATTTTCATGTCAGCTGTGCAGAACATGTATACGACTCAAATCGCGGTCAGAATCTGCTCAAGAATGAATGCCGTGCTGTATCGGCGCCGTCTCCGGCTGCACGGTCTGCCTCCAGCAATTCCCGAAGCTCCTGTTTTGCCTGCTCCACATCCCGAACTACAATCCCGTACATGCCAAGCTTTCTGGCCGAATCCACATTTTTCTCTGTATCATCCAGAAATACCGACTCCTTTGCAAGTATTCCATATTTTTCAAACAGTATCTGATAGATGAGCGGTGCAGGTTTAACCGCCTGCACCATATAGGACATGATCCCGCCGTCCATCTCCTTCAAAAATGAGAGTTCAGACGCCGCTTCCTTTTTTACACGCTCAGAATAATTCGAAAGATAATACACCCGGTATCCCTGCGCTTTCAGGGAACGCAGCCAGTCGCCGGAGCCTGCCCTTTCTCTGACCAGCGTACTCAGGTCAGAAAAAACAGTCCGAATCTCTGTTTCTATCTCCGGATCATTGGCAATAAATCCGGCAAGAAGCTCCTCGTTTGTCCACATGCCGCGGTCCAGTTCGTCCCACACCGGACTCTGCATCATCGCCCTGCCGATCCGTTCTGCAATTTTCCCCTGAAAGCCTTTGCGCTGAATATGATCTTTCCAGCAAAAATCTATCAAAACATTTCCTATGTCAAATACAATATTTTTAATCATATCTATTTCTTTCTGAATATAATATCTTCTCTTCCGGGTCCGTTTGATACCATGGTGATCGGAAACCCGATTTGTTTTTCAATAAATTCCACATAATTGCGACAGTTCTCAGGAAGCTCATGATAATTGCTGATCCCGCGGATATCGCATTTCCAGCCCGGCAGAATTTCGTACACCGGCTTTGCTTTTTCCAGCAGGCAGGTAACCGGAAACTCCGTTGTCACTTTCCCGTCAATCTCATATCCTGTACAGACCGGAATCTCATCCAGATATCCGAGCACATCAAGCACCGTAAATGCCACATCCGTAGTACCCTGAAGCCGGCATCCATATCTCGAAGCCACACAGTCAAACCATCCCATCCGTCTGGGACGTCCGGTAGTCGCTCCGTACTCTCCTCCGTCTCCTCCGCGATTGCGCAGCTCATCAGCTTCCGCTCCGAAGATTTCACTGACAAATACGCCGGCTCCGACAGCGCTGGAATATGCCTTACACACAGTAATGACCTGCTGGATCTCGTACGGCGGAATTCCCGCGCCGATTGCTCCGTAGGCGGCCAGCGTGGAAGAAGAGGTCACCATTGGATAGATTCCATGATCTGGATCTTTGAGTGTTCCAAGCTGGCCTTCCAGCAGGATATTTTTCCCTTCCTGCACTGCATCCAAGAGATAGGAAGACACATCGCAGACATAAGGCTCCACCATCTCTTTGTAACTCATCAGCTCCTTATAAATCTCTTCCGTCTGAAGCGCCGGTGCATGGTAGAGATGCTCCAAAATCACGTTTTTCTGTACAATCACCCGCTCAATTTTTTCTTTCAGCTCGCTCTCTTCCATAAAAAGCTCGCTGACCTGAAACCCGATCTTTGCATATTTATCAGAATAAAACGGTGCAATCCCGGATTTGGTAGAGCCAAAGGATTTGCCTGCCAGACGTTCCTCCTCCAGCTTATCAAAAAGAATATGATAAGACATTACGATCTGTGCACGGTCTGATACCAGAATTCTGGGAGCAGGAACTCCGCGGTCTACAATTCCTCTGATCTCATCAACTAAAACCGGAATGTTCAATGCAACACCGTTTCCGATGATACTGGTAGTATGATCATAAAACACTCCGGACGGAAGTGTATGCAGCGCGAACTTTCCATAATTATTGACGATCGTATGCCCTGCATTGGCCCCTCCCTGAAACCGGACGATAATATCAGACTCTTTACCAAGCACATCGGTAATTTTTCCTTTTCCTTCGTCTCCCCAGTTTGCGCCTACAACTGCTCTTACCATATACTGTATTCCTCCATTTCACAGGATGGTGCGACCTGTCCTGCATGTTCATAAATGACTTGTTATGATCTTCAGCCACACATCCTATAGTATAGCGTAAAATAATATACAAGTAAAGCACCTGCCTGAAAATGTCCAAAACATCCATCAGGTTTTCTTTACACAACATGTATGTTTGTATTATAATTGCATAGAATCACGCAGCATATTGATTACCAGCAAAGGAGTAAACATGCGCAAATCAACAGTCAAGAAAAAAAAGAAAAAAAATACGCATAAAAAACGGAAGGACATGAGCAGTTTTTTCTTCCGTCTGACGCAGATCGCCATGCTGTGCATTCTGATCGGCGCCTGCTGGATCTTTTACCAGTCCGGTTATATACAAACTGTAATACAGCTCCATCAAGAAGCGCAGGATGTTATGGAAGCATCCTCTATCCGGGATTTCCAGTCCAATCAGCGCGGAGAAGTCTATGATGCCGATGGAAGCCTGATCGCTCTGCTGAAAAATGACAAGAACATCATTTATCTTCCTGATGCTGAAATACCCCAACAGGTAAAGGATGCGTTTGTCAGCATTGAAGATAAACGTTTTTATAAGCATCACGGTTTTGATCCTTTTGCAATTCTCAGAGCCGCGCAGTCCCTGATCTCCAAAAACAGTATTACCCAGGGCGGAAGTACGATCACTCAGCAGCTTGCCAGAAACATCTACCTGACTCATACCGTCAAATGGGAGCGCAAAGTCGAGGAGATTTTTATTGCCATTGCACTGGAACGCAAATACTCCAAGGAAGAGCTTCTGGAGTTTTATATCAATAATATTTATTTCTCAAATGGCTATTACGGAATCCAGGCAGCAAGCCAGGGATATTTCAGCAAAGACGCGGATGACCTTACACTCTCAGAAACCGCCTTTCTCTGCGGAATCCCCAACAGCCCCGGAAGTTATGATCCGCTGATCCACATAGAAAACACGTTAAAACGCCGAGATCTGATTCTGCAGAATATGAAAGAAGAAAAAATGATCTCCGATGCAGAATATGAACAGGCTCTTGCAGAGACGATCACCCTGAATCCGTCAAAAATCACTTTCACACGTACATGGGCTCATATTTATATTTATGAGTGCGCAACCAGAGCGCTGATGGAAGCCACCGGAGAAGATTATGATACCTGTCGCGAAAAATTATATACAGACGGCTATCGGGTCTATACTTCCATCAATCTGGATACTCAGAAATTATTGCAGGATTCTGTTGATCAGGAGCTTTCAAACTATAACACTCTGAACAGCAATGGAACCTATGCGCTTCAGGCGTCCGCGGTCTGTATTGACAATGACACCGGCTTGGTAACTGCCATGGTGGGCGGCCGTACACAGGAAGGAATCCTCCCGGACTACAACCGGGCATTTATGAGCTTTCGCCAGCCGGGAAGCTCCATCAAGCCTCTGATCGTATACACTCCTGCTCTGGAACGCGGTTATACCGCGTCTTCCACCGTCATGGATGCCAAGGAGGAGGATGGACCGTCCAACTCTTCAGACAGATACGCCGGAGCCATCTCCCTTCGAACAGCCGTTGAACAATCCAAAAATACAGTTGCTCACAGACTATTCAGGGAGATTACGCCTGAAGTCGGGCTCTCCTATCTGCTGGACATGAACTTTGCCTCCGTAAAAGAAGAAGATTATACGCTCGCTTCTGCTCTTGGCGGATTTACCGCCGGCGCCAGTTCTCTGGAAATGACTGCCGGTTACGCTGCCATTGCCAACGAAGGCGTCTACCGCCAGCCCACCTGCATCACTATGATTACCGATATGCAGGGAAATATCATCACCATACCAGAACAGGGAAACCGTCAGGTCTATGAGTCAGATGCCGCACATGAGATGACCAATATTCTGGAAGGCGTTCTCATCCGCGGCACTGCAAAAGGAAAAGCAATCCCGGACATGCCCTGTGCGGGCAAGACCGGGACTACAAATGACAATATTGACGGATGGTTTGTCGGCTATTCCTCCTATTATACCACCGGTATCTGGGTCGGATTTGACTCTCCCCGCGGAAACAGCGCGCTCGCCGGTTCCACTTATCCGGTAAATATCTGGCATTCATTTATGACAGAACTCCACGACGGACTCCCGTCAAAACCGCTCAATGACTAGACACTACTCCCGTCATCCTCCTGCGGACGGCACTTCCGGCCCCGGCACTGCATTGGGGTCGATTCCCGCATTGGGATCAACTCCCGTGTTCGGGTCCGGCACTGCGTTTGGATCCGGCACCGCGTTCGGGTCCGGCACTGCATTGGGATCAACTCCCGCATTCGGATCCGGCACCGCTCCCGGATTGCTTCCTGACAGTTCATACTCGCTGGGAACATAGACTCCGCCTGTGTGCAGCGTACAGGTCGCAGACGGAAGATTGGTATTGATTCCATAAGCAGTATCCAGTGTCACTGCTTCTGCCACGCCTTCCTGCATGGCCGGCAGCAGAACTTTTGCCTGCGGCACCCGGTTCGGACACATGCTGGTGGCCAGAAGCCCCGTATCGACACAGATACTGACTGCCACATGATGGTCGCAGACTGCTGTGGGCTGCTTGCCTTCTACAAAGTATTCATTCCTGACGATACCGGAACGACCGTCTGCATCGCACAGACCTCCGACCGCCAGCTTCCCTGACTTGGTACAGATCACACACTGCACAATACCGGAAGGTTTTTCAAAGTCTTTCTTCTCCAGCCCTTCATGCACCCTGGTCATAACCGTTCCCCAGAGCTGCTTGTGAAAATTGCGTTCCGCACTGTCCAGACTGTGGTTATATCCGCTGTTGTCATATCCCACCCATATACCGGCTGTATAATAGGGGGTCATACCCTCGAACCAGACATCCACATCTTTCGAGGTTGTACCGGTTTTTC
Organism: uncultured Lachnospiraceae bacterium; assembly: GCA_951802115.1. Classification (GTDB taxonomy): domain Bacteria; phylum Bacillota; class Clostridia; order Lachnospirales; family Lachnospiraceae; genus Hominiventricola. The sequence goes on from CATOPL010000003.1 coordinate 229,846, forward strand.
CTGCCGTCGTCATCCCCTCGATTCTTGCTTTTGATCCGGTACCTCCGGCTCCGTTTACCACGTCTTTCATACAGTCAACCAAAAGCCATGCATTCTGCTCTGAGATCACCTGCGTCGCCTCCGGTTGATTATCCAGTACAACATTCCCGTCATTATCAACCACTTTTGTGTACAGCCTCGGCTTAATATAGGAACCTTTATTGGCTACGGCGGCATAGGCGGCCGTCAGCTCCAGATTGGATACGCCGTTGGTCAGACCTCCAAGCGCGGCAGACTGATTATAGTCTGCATTGGCTCCTTCCAGTTCCAGGGAGGTAAATCCAAATTTGACAAGATAATCCACCGCTACCGTGGGAGTGACGTCCGTGATTGTTTTTACTGCCATAACATTCATCGAACGGGTGATGCCTTCCCGAAGAGTTGTCCAGCCGCGGTACTGCGTATTCTTATCCCAGTTGTTTACCAGACGCCCCTGACGCCCTCCTTCATTGTATGCAAAGGGGCCGTCATACTGGACGGTTCCCGGCCCATAGCCAAGCGCTTCAAACGCAGGCGCGTAGGAAGCAACGATTTTAAATGTGGAGCCGGGATTCCGGCAGGTATCAGCTGCCCGGTTCAAAGTCCTGTTGCCGGTCTTTTCCCCTCTGCCCCCGATCATTGCCACAACTTCTCCCGTACTTTGATCCATAATCACCATGGAAGCCTGCGGCTGAATCGTAAATTCACAGCGTTCATATACGGTATCATTATCCGTAATCCCCAGAGTGGAGACATACTCTTCAATGGCGGCTTTCGCTTCCTCTTCTGTATCATACAGAATCTCATAATTCTTGTCCGTCTGCTTAAAATACGCCGACAGCATTTCCTGACTGTAATTCTTCGTCTCACCGTCTTCATTTACAACACTCATGGCCCATTCAAGACCAACTTTACTGCCTTCCGGAAAATTAGCCGGATTTGCAAATTCCTCATCCAGAATTTTCTGGATCTTCGGATCCTGCGTCGTATAAATCTTCAGTCCGCTGCTGTACAATGCATTAAATGCCTGCGTCTCTGAATAACCTGCTTTTTCTACCAGATCTTTTCTTACCTGTTCTGTGACTTCGTCTACAAAGTAAGAGTAAACCGTATTGGTAGTTTCTTTTTCTGCATTATATTCTCTGATCCGGGAATATACGTCATCCTCCAGCGCCTCCTCATATTTGCTCTGAGAAATATATCCCTGATCCAGCATATTCTGAAGAACAATCGTACGTCTGTCCGCGTTATCCTTCGGATGACTGATAGGATTGTAGGCGCTGGGGCTCTTGGTGGTGGCCGCCAGCACAGCCGCTTCTGACAGAGTCAGTTCACTGACATTCTTTCCGAAATACCGGTTAGATGCCGCCTGCACGCCAAGAGAATTCTGCCCCAGGTTGATCGTATTCAGATAACTTTCCAGAATCTCATCCTTGGTCATGACTTCTTCCAGCTTGACAGCCAGATACTGTTCCTGCAGCTTTCTCTCGATCTTCTCTTCCATGGTGCTCTCAGACATAAAGTCAAACACATTATTCTTGAGCAGCTGCTGCGTGATCGTACTGGCTCCCTCGGTCCTTCTAAAGCCCGTTGCCACCCCTTTTACACCCGCACGAATGATACCTTTGATATCAATTCCATTATGTTCATAAAAACGTTCATCCTCAATCGCAATAAAAGCCTGCTGCACTTGTTTGGGGATATTTTCTATTTTTACATAAGTACGGTTGGTTCCTTCTGCGATCAGCTCCGCCGTTTTATTTCCTTCTGCATCATATACCGTTGACTTATAACCTCTTGGCAATACACTGGCACTCGTGATATCCGGTGCATTTTCGATCACGCCTTTTACAATGCCGATACCGCCGCACAGTCCTGCAACACCTATTGCAATGACCAGCACCAGCAGTGTCTTCAGAAAGACGACACATACCTTTTTGCCCATTCTGGCCTTATTGGATTTCAGTGCCTTCTGCTTTCTGGAGGTGCCTTTTTTACTGTAATTCATTTGTCAGCCTCCTTTATTCTGTCTATTATAGCAAAGTTGCTCTGTCAAATAAAGAAAAAACTTCTTAAATTTCCATATCCTGATATCAGACCTCTGTGATCCCCGAAGAAAAAAACTGCTGCAAAATACGATTCCGTCCCTGTGATCAGCAGCGCCGTATGAAAAAACAGACCAGAAACTGTTTTCATCTGTCCGATAGCTTTCATAATAACGCCGATCAAAGGGGCAGGATTGCATTTTGCAGCAGCCCCGTCTTATTATCTGCCGCTTTTACCTGCTTAATACCTCAATCGCTTTCTGAAGCTGATTATCTTCTTCTTCATTTTCACTTGCCTCCAGTACAATGTCCGGCGTAATACCAACCTCATGAATATTATTACCTGCAGGCGTGTAATAGCGGGACACTGTAATTTTTACAGCTGAACCGTCTTCTAATGGAAAAAGACTCTGTACAATTCCTTTTCCAAAGGTCTGCGTACCGATTAAAGTTCCAACGCCGTAATCCTTAATGGCGCCGGCAAAAATTTCTGAAGCACTGGCGCTGTTTTCATTTACGAGCACAGCCATATCTCCGGAAAAATAATTTTCCGCGTCAGAATGCTCTTCCTCACGGTTCCCGTATTTATCCTCCGTATAGACGATCAGCCCTTCCGGAAGCAGCCGGTCCAGAATTGTACAGGTCACATCCACCAGTCCGCCTCCGTTATCCCGCAGATCAATGATCATCTTTTTCATTCCCTGCGCTTCCAACTCCTCCAGAGCCTCCATAAACTGCTCATCTGTCACATCATCAAACTCTGTAATAGCAATATAACCAATCTGGCTGTTGATCATGCGGCTTTCCACCGTAGGAACCTGAATATTTTTTCTCACAATCGTCAGTTCCAGAACTTCCGTTCCTCTCAGCGTGCTGATATGGACTTCCGTTCCTTCCACGCCTTTGAGGTCTGTCACCACCAGAGACAGATCCTTTCCTGTGACCTCTTCTCCCTCTACCATGTAGAGAATATCGCCCGTCTGCATCCCGGCTTCCGCAGCCGGAGAGCCTTCAAAAGCGCGCACTACCGAAATAATCCCTGTGGAATAATCCTGCGACAGCATAGCTCCGATCCCGCTGTAACTCCCGTTCGAAGACTCCATAAAACTCGCATACTCTTCGGGCGTATAGTACCCTGTATAAATATCTCCCAGACCGGACATCAGCCCTTTGTATATTCCGTTCTCTACATTTTCTTCTTCGTAATCAAACAGATAATACTGATCGATATACTGATTCAGTTCCTGAATCTTTGCATCAATCTGTCTGTTTTCTTTTGTACTTCCTCCACCCGTGTAATGAGGCAAAAAATATGCTGCCGTACAGCCAGTAAGTGCAAATGCCATCATCGTCAGTACAGCGCCGGCGGCAACTCCCTTTTTAAAGGAATGCTTTTCTTTGCTGTTCTCCATTTACTGTCACTCCTTTTTCCTTCATGCACTCCCTGATCTCTTCTGCTCCTGTCTCTGCGGCTGGTTTCCCGCCCGATATTTCCCGATTTCGTCGCCTTATAATTTCTTAATACGCCTGCTAAAACCGGTGCGCATCTGTCTAAAACCATTCCACAAAATCACATTGAAAGAAACCTGGAGGCAAATCTTCTTTCTATTCTATGTAACAATCAGTTCACATAGTTCAACATATTTTTCTTCTACCGTTATACCTTCAGGTGCCGCTGCGCCGTAAATACACTTCCAAAAAATCCGATTCCAATTCCCAGAGCCATGCCGATAGGCAAAAGCGTACGGAACAGTTCATTAACCTGTAAAAATTTCAGGATCTCTGTCAGCATACCGAATTTTACCGCCACATAAAGAATCATCCGGTTATACAGATAGTACAGAATTCCCAGCGGGATTGCTGATCCGATCACGCCAATGACTGCTCCTTCAATCAGAAACGGAGCTTTGATAAAAGAATTCTTTGCCCCGATCAGACGCATAATTGCAATCTCCTCTTTCCTTACAGAAATACCGATGGCAACCGTGTTGCTGATCAAAAACACAGATACTGCCAGCAACAGCCCGATGATTGCTACCGATACATAGCTTACCAGACGGTTAAAACCAGTAAGCATATCTGCCAGTACATCCGAGCGGTTAATTTTTCTGATATGATCCATAGATTCAATGTAATCTACCAGATCCTGCTGCACGGCAACATCCGTCATATAAATCTCCAGATTGGCGCTGTTTGCCAGAGGGTTATCTTCCTTAAACCCTTCTGCCAGCTCCGGAGCTTCCTTGAAATAGACCGTCTGATAAAATTTCCAGGCTTCATCCGCAGAAACGATTACTACCTGCCGTACTTCATCCCGTATGCTGATCTCCTCGGCTACCTCCTGAATTTCACTCTCTGAGGTATCCTGATCAAAAAACACGGTAATTGCAACGCCTTCTTCCACTTCCTTCACAATATGCTGAAAATTCTCTACAATACAGAAAAAGATCCCAAACATAAAAATACATGCAGCCATTGTAGCCATGGATGCAAGGGAAAACAGTTTATTTCTCCATATATTTTTAAAACCCTGCTGTAAACAGTATCCAATTGTACTCAGTCTCATCCAATATACCCGCTTTCTCTTTCGTCTCCCACAATGATTCCTTTCTGCAGACGAATCACTCTTCTTTTCAACGTATTCACGATATCCTGGTCATGAGTCACCACCAGCACCGTAGTCCCGCGGGCATTGATTTCCTCCAGAAGTTTCATGATTTCCCGGGAGGTCTTCGGATCCAGATTACCCGTAGGTTCATCCGCCAGCAGAATATCCGGACTGTTCACCAGCGCGCGGGCCAGCGCCACTCTCTGCTGCTCACCACCGGAAAGCTGCCTCGGATAGGACTTGTACTTTTCTGCAAGTCCTACAAGAGACAGCATGGCCGGAACATTTTTTTTGATTTCTTTGGTCGGCGTTACGATTACCCGCTGCGCAAACGCTACATTTTCATATACATTTCTGTCCTTCAGAAGACGAAAATCCTGAAACACACAGCCGATTTTTCTGCGGTATTTGGGAATTGCCCGCTTTCTCATACGGGCAAGGTTGACTCCGTTTACGCGAATCCTTCCCTCTGTCGGTTCCAGCTCTTTCAGCAGAAGCTTGATCAGTGTGGATTTCCCCGATCCGCTGTCCCCGACAATAAACACAAATTCTCCTCTTTTAATGTTCAGACTTATCCCGTTGATGGCGCCTACGCCGTTCGGATAAGACTTTACAACGTTTTCCAGTACTATCATGGAAATCCTCCCGTGTATTTACTTAATAATCCAGAGTCTCCATATACTTCATATATTTCACTACCATCAGAGCAATCTTAAAGGTAATCGCATCCTCAAACACGCGAAGATCCAGACCCGTGGACTTCTGAAGCTTGTCCAGACGATAGACCAGCGTATTTCTGTGAATATAAAGCTGTCTGGATGTCTCTGATACATTCAGACTGTTTTCAAAAAACTTGTTGATTGTTGTCAGCGTCTCCTCATCAAAATCATCCGGAGATCTTCCGTCAAATATTTCACGGATAAACATCTTACAAAGAGGAATCGGCAGCTGATAGATCAAACGCCCAATGCCAAGCGTACTATAGGCGACGATATCCTTCTCACTGAAAAAGATCCTTCCCACATCCAGAGCCATGCGCGCCTCTTTGTAAGAGCGGGATACTTCTTTAATCTCTCCGACAATGGTTCCCAGCGCTACATGAACATCCTCTCCATCCAGAATGGACACAGCCTCTTTCATTTCTTCCGCTGCAACATGCATTTCATCATATCCTTCGTTCGGCGCGAGTTCCCTGACCACAATCACATTCTTCTCATCCACAGCCGTAACAAAATCTTTGGACTTGGAACCGCAGCTACTGCGTATATGTTCCAGCGCCGTATTGATCTGTTCCCGACTGCTCTCTATGATAAATACTACCCGCCGCACTTCCGTTGCAATATGGAGCTTTTTGGCGCGATTATAAATATCCACCAGAAGCAGATTGTCAAGCAGCAGATTTTTTATAAAATTATCCTTATCAAATCTCTCTTTGTATGCTGTCAGCAGGCTCGACAGCTGAAAAGCAGCCATCTTTCCCACCATATACACGTCATCGCTTGCCCCTTTTGCCAGCAGAACATATTCCAGCTGATTTTCGTCAAAAACTTTAAAAAACTGATACCCGTGCACCACCTGACTGTCTGCAGGAGAAGTGATAAACGCAGCTGCTTCACCGCTGCAGTTCTCCGGCTGTTTCTCTGTAGATGCCAGCACCTGTCCCTCCATATCCAACACACAAAGATCAACTCTCGTAATTTCCCTCAGCCCATCGATCGTATTTTGAAGTATCTGGTTTGAAATCATAAGCCCTCTCCTTTACAAAACAGCATTTGCATAAACTCCCCTGAAAATATTACCCAAATATACACACGATCTATATAAATTCTACATCCCTATTTTATATAGTAATGCAAAATGCAAAAAAAAGAAAGAGTAATTTTGATTTTTTCATAAACCTGAGCGCTCTTTCATAGACTATAACCAAGAACCCTCTGTAACAGGAGTCTCACCATGAGCGCCAAAACAAGAATATGGGTATTCCATATGAAAGAACTGGTCTACACTGCTGTCTTTATCGGCCTTGGCATCGTCTTTCTTATACTTATGATCTTTATGTTCGCTTCCGACCGAAAACCGGAAACTGCTGCAGAACTTCCTTCCAGATACACTGCGGGCATCTATACCGCATCCATGACTCTGGGAGGAAATCCGGTTGAGATCGCTGTCACGGTAGACAAAGACTATATTTCTTCGATCCAGTTCCGCCAGCTTGACGAAACCGTCTCAGCCATGTATCCACTCATGGAGCCTGCTCTCGAAGCTCTTTCCGAGCAGATTCTGGAATCTCAGTCTCTGGAGAATCTCTCCTATTCTGAAGAAAGCCAGTATACTTCTCTGATACTTGTGAACGCAATCCGCAGCGCCCTTGAAAAAGCAGAAAACTAATGCACGGTCTGCATGATGTCTGGTGAAACTCCGCAGGATAAATTTTCATCGGAAAGGTACAGGAAAACAACGCTGCAGCCGCACTGCTGACCGGCTGCAACGCAGTCCTATGAAAGTTCAGACAAGGAGTTTCGCCTGAATATAATGCAGACCGTACACCAGTACATGACAGCCGTTATCCGGTCCCCTCCTCCTTCTGGCGTCGATACGCTCCCAGCAAAAGGTCCACCATGCGTCCATAGCTTCTGCTTCCTTCCTGCTGTGCATTGGCTCTCAAATATGTATCATTCACCTTGTCAGATATCTCGGAAACAGGTCCTTCATACTGCGCCCAGTAAGTTCGATGGTACGCATAATCACGGTCAGCCTGTTCGCAGAGCTGTACTCTCACTGCCGCAAATCGTTCATAATCCGCTCTGTACAATGCATTGATGCTGTGAGTATAGGCAAGCAAAAGTCCACTGTACTGAAGATTCACATCTTCCGAACCGACGCATGCCAGATAGGCAATATAATTCGCTTCGTCCTCTCTCATAAATCCTTTTAAATGAGAGAGCTCATGACAGAGCACCGCCGGCTGATTATAGGCCGGGATATCCGGATTGTAGTGCGCTTCCATCGTATAAGGGCCGAAAATGCCTTCCAGAAACTCCATGGAAAGCACCTTCCACGTAAAAACGGGTTTCGCTCTCGGATACCATCCCGACAGCGCCGGATACTGTTCTCCCAGCCCTTTCATGGCGTCTCTGGTCTTTTCCTCCATCCCGTCCGGGAGATCTGTCAGCCCGTCTTCTCTGACTCTGACAGATTTACTCACATTTTCAATCCGCGCTGTCAGCCACAGGCACAGTTCCTCCAGCTCTTCTACGGTAGAAGGTTCCACCGGAAGATCTGCCAGACTGGAAAACGAAGTTCTGTGATAGTTGATGCCGCAGGTCACAGTAAAAGCCAGAAACCACACAATCCCTGTCTTTAAAAGCTTTCTGAGAGATTCCATTCCCCATATTCTGACTGATACATCTTTTTTCCATATGCGGAGTATCCCCCATAACAGGTAGATCAGAACACCAAGAACCATGAGATAGATCAGGACTTCATCCAGCGCAAAAGGAAATAGATCACTGATGCCGCCGAGAAAACGCATCAAACCCGGATAAACTGTCTGAGCATACCATTCTGCAAACCACCGCGTATATCTTGCCAGAAGCTGCAGCACAACTGCTGTCAAAAAAGCCGTTCGCCAAAACAACGGACTTTTTTTTATTCTTCTGTTTTTTCTGTCTGTCCGAAACATATCAGCAACGCTCCCGCCATGATAAAAAAATCGGATAGATTAAATACCAGACGGCTCAGCCTTTGAATCGGCGTCTGAAAACTTATGTAATCCACCACATAGCCTTTCCTGCACCGGTCGTACAGATTAGACAGAGCACCCCCTGTCAGCAAAGCCAGTCCTGCTTTCTGTACTTCATGCCCTTTTTTCATAAGCAGGCACAAAAAAGCCGCAACACACCCCAGCGTCATAACAGCGCTGCCTTTGATAATCGCCGGCATATGGCCCTCAAACCGACCGCCTGCCATTCCGTAGTTATGAAACCTCTTTACCTGAACCGCCCCATCAAACAGTGTATGTTCCTGTTCAAATTTCGGGTTATGATCTATCTCGTGTTTTACTGCCAGGTCTGTCTGAAACAGTCCCAGCGCGATCTGTATCCATAATAATTTCATCTTTTTATCCCTGCATCTCAATGGCCGCCACACCGCGCATGGTAATAAGCGGTCCTCCTCTGTGTTCGATATAGTCCTCCGTGATCATCACCTGTCCAATATTATCGTCTTTTGGTATCTCATACATGATGTCCAGCATAAAGTCCTCTATGATTGCCCGAAGCGCACGCGCCCCCGTATCTTTCTCCATCGCTTTTCTGGCAATGGCGCGCAGCGCCCCTTCTGTAAATTCCAGCTTTACTTCATCCAGCGCCAGGAGCTTCTGGTACTGTTTTAAAATGGCATTTTTCGGCTCTTTGAGAATCGTAACCATCATATCTTCATCCAGTGCATCCAATGTAAATATAACTGGAAGCCTTCCGATAAATTCCGGAATCATACCGAATTTGCGGATATCTTCTACAGTTACTCTGCGAAGCAGGTTCTTTTCCTGATCGTATTTGTCTTTCAGATCTGCACGAAAGCCAATCGAGGACTGCCTGTTCAACCGCTCCTTAATCACATCTTCCAGATCCGGAAACGCTCCTCCGCAGATAAACAGAATGTTCTTTGTATTGATCGTTTCCAGAGGAACCATGGCATTTTTACTGTTCGCTCCTACCGGCACCTCCACTTCTGCCCCCTCCAAAAGCTTCAGCATTCCCTGTTGTACGGATTCCCCGCTCACATCTCTTTGATGCGTATTCTTTTTCTTGGCAATTTTATCGATCTCATCAATAAATACAATCCCTCTCTCTGCTTTTTCCACATCATTGTCCGCAGCCGCCAGAAGCTTGGACAATACACTCTCGATATCATCTCCAATATACCCGGCTTCTGTAAGAGAAGTCGCGTCCGCAATCGCCAGCGGCACATCCAGGAGACGGGCAAGCGTCTTTACCAGATACGTTTTGCCGCTTCCTGTCGGCCCGATCATCAGCATATTGGACTTCTCAATCTCAATTCCATCTGCAGCCGTACCTGCCGCCACGCGTTTATAATGATTGTAAACTGCAACAGAAATGACTTTTTTTGCCTTTTCCTGGCCGATCACATACTCATCCAGACTTTCTTTGATCTTATGCGGCGCCGGTATGGAGCGAATGTCAAAAACTGCTTTTGACTCCTCCTGTTTCTCCAAAGCCTTTTTCTTTACTTTCTGTCTTCTTGGTATCATATTCTGCAGATCAGACAGATTGATCATGCTGATATTTGGCATTTTGGAAAAATCCATCTTACTGTAATCCACATTACCGTTGCTCATCATATCCATTGTCTTCTGCATGCACTCTGAGCAAATACTGATATCTTTTGTCAGATGAATCATTTTCCCTGCCTTGCTCTCCGGTCTGTGACAGACAAAACATACATCCTCATAATCATGTTCTTCCTGCTCTTTGCTTTCCTGCTCTGTTTTTTCCATTTCCACATCCTTATTTTCAATATCCATTCTTATGAATCCTCTTTTCTCTTTCGCCGCCAGCGTTCCGTTCAGACAAAAACCGAAATTACAAGCCGCCTGTTTCTTAAATAATATAATACTCCAATACCCGCTGCAAGTAAAGTTTTTATAAATACCGTCCCGGCGGGAATCTCTGTAAAAGCCGCCACAAAATACCACGGCTGCCGCAGGGTGCATCATTGCCCGTACCCTGCGGCAGCCATACAATCTTTTTCTATTCTTTGTCGTCAGCTCCGACCTGTTTACCTGTACTCAACGTAATATCCATCACCTTCTCTGTATATTCTGAATTCTCCTTTCTTTGTATCGTAATGGTAATCGTCTCTCCCGCCGAATAATAATTCAGCGTTTCGCGAAGCTGATTGTATCCGGTAATACGAGACCCGTCCAGCTTCGTAATGATATCCCCTTTTTGCAGACCGGCCTTTTCGGCTGCGCTACCTTCCGTAATCATATTAATAAAGACTCCCTCCGGCATTCCGTAGTTTTTGGAAGCGTCTGACGTCACATCTGTACCGGTAATCCCAAGATAACCTCTGTCCTCTTCTTTCACAGGATCCCTGGTTACTTTATTCATCAAATCGCCAATGATGCTTTCTACATCACTGATCGGAAGCGCATATCCCATTCCTTCCACATCCTCTGATATGAATTTTACAGAATTGATACCGATCAGTTCTCCTTTGCTGTTCAAAAGTGCACCACCGCTGTTTCCCGGGTTAATCGCCGCATCTGTCTGAATCAGACGGTTGGTGATCGTCATTCCGTCTGCCTCTACGCTCACTTCGCGGTTCAGCGCACTGACAATGCCGGAGGTTACGGACAATCCATACCCATATGCATTTCCGATTGCAACTACCGGTTCGCCAATTTCCAGAGTACCGGAATCACCAACCGTGGCAATTTTGATGATATCAAGCGTCTCCTGCGGGATATCGGAAACCTTTACCGCGATCACTGCCAGATCTTTTCCCGGATCTGTTCCTTTTACTTTGGCAGAAATCACATTATCTTCATCGGCAGCTTCTCCGTCAGAATTAAAATAAACGCTGATTTCATTCGCCCCGGACACAACATGATTATTGGTTACAATCAGAATTTCCGTATCATTTCTGCCAATAATAATACCGGAACCGCTGGACTGACTCTCCTGTTCATAAGTGCCGAAAAAGGTACGAAATTCCATCGTTCCCACATTCGTGATCGACACAACCGACGGCATACAATTAGTAACAATATCCGACACATCGTAAATATCAGAGCTGCTGTTTGCCACTGTGGTCGTCGGCGTTGCGGAATTGTCAACCGCATCCTGTGCCGTCACGTCATCTCCAAACATCTGCTTTCCTATATAGTTAGTCCCCATAAATGCCGCGCTGGATACGCTGCCAAATACCAGCGCCAGTACCAGACATTTGGCAATGGTTTTTCCAAATCCTCCTTTTTTCTTTTTCCCGGATTGTTTCATATTTTCAGAGGAATCATAATGGATATAACCGCCGTTTGTATCATAATAATTGCCAGTTTCTGTATGATTATTAAAATCGCCGTACATGCTCTGCCTCTCCTTTCAGCCTGTATCTTTTATGGATAAATCTACTATAGCAGGGAATTGTGATAGAATTGTGATTAAATCTTTAAAAATCTTTGAAAATGGTGTATACTGTTAGAGTCTTAAAGCCGATCTCACGTTTTTCGTGTGCAGCCGGCATATCATATTGAACATCAGCTGTTCAATAAATAGAAAAAATCAAAGAAAGGATTTGTATTACATGAAGAAAAAAACTTTACTGCTCTTTTTATCTGCCGCTCTCGCCTGCACCATGCTGTCTGGCTGCGGTGGCAAAGATGAAGAGGTCGCACCTGTTGTCACCGACATATCTGAGTCAGAAGAAGCGGAGGAGGAGCCACAGGAAGAAGAAGCAGAAGAGCCGGAAGAGGAGCCTGAGGAAACCCGCGAAGGTATGTACCGCAGCGAACTGACCAACGAATGGATTGACGAAGCGCTCCAGGATCAGCGCCCGGTCGCTATCATGGTGGACAATGAAAAAACTGCCCTTCTCCATTACGGACTTACGCAGGCGGATATTGTATATGAAATGATGAACAGCACTGCCAACGGTGAGATCACCAGATTTATGGCCATTGTAAAAGACTGGGATAAGATTACCCGTTTTGGCAGTATCAGAAGCGTGCGTCCGACCAATTTTATGATCGCTCCCGAATATAATGCAGTTGTTATTCACGACGGCGGACCTTTCTATATTGACGCCTACCTGAAAAATCCGTGGGTGGAGCATTTAAGCGGCGGTTTTGCGCGTATTGACAATGGAAAATCCAGAGAATTTACCGAATATGTGACAACCGGTGAAATTGCGAAAAGAATGAGCTCCTCCGGATATTCTACGGAATACAATGAATATTACCCGGGACCGCACTGGCAGTTCGCAAGCGAGTCAAAACCGGTTGACCTGTCTTCGGCCTCCGATTCCATCGACTGTACGCTGGTTGATCTGCCATTTGACCACAATGGTTCTCAGCTTGACTATGACTCCGCAAGCAATACGTATCTGTATTCCGAATACGGCATGAAACATACAGATCCGGAAAACGGGGAAAAGCAGCTCGCTTTCACCAATATCCTGCTTCAGAATGCAACTCATACTCAGTATGACCAGAATGGATACATGCAGTTCAATATTCTGGAACAGACCGGACGCAGCGGATACTACATTACCGGCGGAAAGGCAATTCCTGTCACCTGGAGCAAGGGCCACGATATGGACCCTACCCGGTTCTATGACATGGAAGGAAATCTGATTACTTTGAATACCGGAAAAACCTATATCGGTCTTGTATCTGATACCCGCTGGGACGAGCTTGTACTGAAATAATCTCTTTGACATACATAGTTAAAATCCCCTCAGAAAAGCAGCAAAACAGGCTTTTTATCGTCAGGGGGGAGCAGTCAGAATTTGATTTGGATTAGGAAATGTATTAGAAAAACCATTTAAAAAGCAATTCAGACTTTCTGCTGAAGGGGATAGAATTATTTGTTTTCTGTCCTCTTCAAATTATGCGCATTATTTATCGAATCATTTTATTTTCATCGCAAGAATAACGTATTTTCATCTGCAACTTCATAAATATAATCACCATCACTATATTTCCCACCACTTATTGCTCCAGCTATAGAACCATCCTCATTTCTGCAGTAAGTGTGGAACAAGGCTCAGCTGAGAATTATATTTCAGATGTACGCAATGCCATATTGACAGAATAAGCAGAGTAGAACTGATTGCAAGCAATAAAAGAAGCCAAAAGCCGATTTTAAAACAGCAGCGTTTGGAATTTAAAAGGAGAAGTCTTTACGAGAGAAAGACATATGGGAGCAGGAGATCGAAGAAAAAAACGAAGAAGATGGAAAAGAAAGTGTATAACAGCCTTTCTTATAATATTTCTGTTTATCACGGCAGGCGCAGCCTTAGCCCGGAGCCTGTCTGCGTTTTTTGAATTGAATGCAGAGACACGCGGTTATGCCCCGGAGGAAAATGAGGCGCCTGTACAGGCAGAGGAAGCTCTTAGATACGATTCTAAAGAGACGGAAGAATACGAAAATGACATGCCTGAAGTAATGGAAGTGAATATGGCAGAAAACGTTACTGCAGAAAGAGTATCTTCTACGGAAATACGCATTATGTGGAACCGCATATCGGATACCAGTCCTGCAGAAGGCGGACAGTATGTGATTATGCGGAAAGGAAGTTCTGCGAATGTCAAATCTGACGAATGGGAAGAAATCGGAGCAGTGAAGGCGTCCGATGAAAGTAACGATTCTTCCGGAGAGTTCGGATATGACTATGTTTTTACAGACTTGCTGGCTTCATCGGAGCCGGTACAATATCAATATCGGATAGATGCCAGAACGAACGGCCAGGTATGCTATAAAGGGACAGAGGAAAGCGTGGCAGTGGCAAGCAACGTCCTGATCTGCATAGATCCCGGGCATTACAAAGGGGCTTCAGAGGTACCCGGAGAAAACATGTATGGTTATGAAGAGGGCATATTTACCCTTCGGGTGGGGCTTGCATTGCGGGAAGAGCTGGCGAAGCATGGCATTGCCTCTTACCTGACCCGTGAAACGGACCGTATCACTCTGGCAGGCTATACAAACGGGACCTTAGACAGAGGTCATATCAGTCTCCGGGGAGAGTACGCTGCAGGAAGTAATTTGTTTTTTTCCATCCATACAAATGCAAACAATGACAATGTAAATGGATGTGATACATGGCAGCAGCCTCTGGAGATTAACAAGACACTGGTGATTGTGAACGAAACGGCAGGCCGGAATGAGGAGATGATTGCCATTGCCAATGAGATAGGTCAGGCTGTTGCAAAGGCAAGTTATCAGCTTGGCTTGTCCTATACAGACCAGTTTGAACGGGTTGACTCGAATTCCGTCAGGCCCTGGACCAGCGATTATAATGACAGCCTGAATGTAAAAGGAACCGTCTGCAGCAGACTGGGAACGGACGGCGATTATTACGGAGTACTCCGGGGCGCAGCAAATGTCGGCGTGCCGGGGATGATCGTAGAGCATGGGCATCATACGGTAGAGGAAGTGAGAAAGCAGGCCATGACCGGGAAGCTTGATACCATATGGGCAAGAGCGGATGCAGAAGGGATCGTGAAAGGCCTGGGTTTCGAATAACAAGAGGGAGAGTTACAATATGTTTTGCAGACAATGCGGAAAAGAAATTGAAACGGGAGATTTGTGTACAGATTGCATGGCGCAGGAGGAAGCCGGGAAAGCCCCGGACAGCGGAAATACAAATGCTTTCTGGAATAAATTTTTTCCCGGTAAAAAAAGGACGAAAATGATTCCGGCTATGATATTGGCCGCAGTCGTAGTCATAGCTGCGGGCGCATTCCTCATTCTGAAGAATGCAGACCATAAGCTGCAGCGGCAATATGATGAGATGGCCGGACAGATTCAGGAGAATCAGATCCCAAGCTGCCAGATGGAACTGGAAAAGATGGAAGAAGAATGGCAGGAATTAGGGCTCATGGATTCCGGTGAAAAGAAGGAGCTGCTGGAAGAGCTTGAAAAGACTGTCTCCAGGAGTCAGAGCTTTGCAGAGGAACTTGCAAAATGCACTGAAAAGCTTGATTCCATCAGAAAAGAGCTGGAAGAATATCATCTGGCCGAGAACGAATATGCGGCATATGTGACAGCAGTAGACAGTCTGGAAGAGACGGTTCGCGAACGAGATGTTGATAACTTAAAGGACAGTATAGATGCGGCAGACGAAGCTTTTGCTGAGCTGGTAAAAGCAAACGACGCCTATATAAATGAAAAGCTGTCTGAATACGGCATGGTGAACCTTTCGATTGCAGAGGCTGACGATATCCGTACCTACAATAGCCGGATAGAGGAAGTACAGGGTCTTCTGCCGGGCAGGGAATACGGAAAAATATCAGACCTGTTGGCGGAACTGGATGAGATATACTACAAATATGCAGAACCGGAAAAACGTCTGAATATTTCTGTCCAGCAGGTGGATGTAACAGGATATCCGAACATCCGGCTTTATCTGAACATCGCAGATCAGCAGACCGGAAACGTGCCTCAGGGGCTGGACGGCGGCATGTTTTTTGTCCGAAAAAGGGATGCTGAGGGCAATTATATAAAACAGCTGGTTAAAGGAGTAAATCAGCTGGATGAGACGGAGGCGCTGAATATTGACATCGTGGCCGATGTCAGCGGCAGCATGAGCGGAGGGCCTCTGGACACGGCAAAAAGCGTTATGACCAATTTCGTCAACAGTGTGCAGTTTGCGGCGGGAGACATGGTGGAACTGATTTCCTTCAGCGACGGCGTGTACATTGAAGAGCCCTTTACCAACAATGCAAATCTTCTGATATCCAGAATTAACGGACTGGGTACACAGGACATGACGGCCTTTTATGACGCCCTTTATACGGCTGTCAACAAGGTGGCGGCACGCTCAGGAGCAAAGTGCGTGATTGCTTTTACGGACGGATTGGATAATTACAGCTCCTGCACAAGCAATGACGTTATTCAACTGGCACAGAGATATCATATACCAATATTTATCATCGGAATCGGACATGATGATTTTTCAAATGCCCGGCAGATTGCGCTGCAGACCGGAGGAAGTTATTATTATGTGAATGATGTTTATGATATCCAGGGGATTTACCAGCAGATATACAGACAGGAAAAGCAGCTGTATCTTCTGGAATTTGAAGACTCCTCATCAGTAGATCTGTTTTCGGAGAGCAGTATTGTGGCGGGCTACCATACACTGGAATATGGCGGTGATGTCAATTATACATACACGCCGCATACTTTGGTAAGCGTGGACAGTGCAGGAATATTCTTAAGCGGTCCGGAAGCCGTGGCTGCCGCATATATGCGCGCCTTTGCAGATGCCATGACACAGCAGTCATTTTCCTATATCGAGCCATATCTGAAGGACGGAAGTCCCATAGCGACTGCACAGGAGAGCTATGTACAAAGAGGAATTTCGGAGGCGCTGAACTCCTATGAGATTGAAAATGTAGAATATCTGGATTCTGACAACTGTATTGTAACAACAAGGGAAACTTATTTTGTGCAAAAACCGGAAGAACCCTTGACGCTGCTGGTTCAGCGCTGCAAATATGTAATGGAAAGAATTGGAAATGATTGGAAGATTTCCGATTTTGCAGAGAATGTTGAGGTCTTGTCAAGAATAAAATATTAAGCTCCTCGAAGACTGATGTAAATAAATTGTCAAAAAAATTTTCTCAAAGGGTTGACACAGGATTACAAGGGCCGCTTTCACTGTAAATGATCGGTGAAAGCGGCCCTTATAGCCTTGTAATTTAGAAACATATCGTATGTCTGATTACAGATCCAGTTTTTTCTCTTTCATCACGCTCTTATAAGACGGACGGATGATCTTATTCATTCCTATGATCTCCTCGATCCGGTGTGCACTCCATCCCACAATCCTTGCTATCGCAAAGATCGGCGTATACAGCTCTACCGGTATCCCCAGCATCTCATATACAAACCCGCTGTAAAAATCCACATTTGGACTGACGCCCTTGTAAATCTTTCTTTTTTTTGCGATCAGTTCCGGAGCAAGCATCTCAATATTATTATACAATGCCATATCTTTCCCGCGATTCTTCTCCACAGAAAGACGTTCCACAAAACTTTTAAACACACGTTCACGCGGATCGGAAAGCGAATAGACTGCATGTCCCATTCCATAGATCAGCCCTTTGCCGTCAAAAGCTTTTCCATCCAGTATCCGGCTGAGATAATTTCCTACTTCCTCCTGGTCCGAATAATCCCGGACATGCTCCCGAATGTCATTCATCATCTCCATAACTTTAATATTTGCTCCGCCATGCTTTGGTCCTTTCAGCGATGACATGGCAGCTGCAACGGCAGAATAAGTATCAGAGCCCGAAGAAGTCACCACTCTGGTCGTAAATGTGGAATTATTTCCTCCTCCATGCTCCATATGAAGCAGCAATGCCACATCCAGCACCTTGGCTTCAAGAAATGTATATTGTCTGTCCGGTCTTAACATCATCAGAAGATTTTCTGCCGTAGACAATTCCGGATTCGGCCTGTGGATATACATACTTTCATCCCGCTCATAGTGATTATATGCATGGTATCCATACACAGCCAGCATCGGAAATACACTGACCAGATTCAGACACTGACGGATGACATTTCCCACATCATTGCAGTCCATCTGATCATCATAAGACGCCAGCGTCAATATACTCCGTGTCATGGAATTCATAATATCTTTATTGGATGCCTTCATAATTACATCCCTGGTAAAATTTGTCGGCAGCTCTCTTACGCCTGACAGCAGTTCTGCAAATTCAGCTTCTTCTTTTTTGGAAGGCATCTCCCCAAACAGCAACAAATATGCCGTCTTCTCAAAACCAAAAGAGTCATCAGGTATACTGCTTACCAGATCCATCACATTATACCCTCTGTACCACAGTTCTCCGTCGCAGGGAATCTTTTTTCCATTCTCCACTTTGAAAGACTCAATCTTGGATATGTTGGTCAGTCCGGTCAGCACTCCGTTGCCGTTAATATCTCTCAAACCGCGGTTAACACCATACTCCTTAAAAAGATCATCAGAGATCGTATCATTCTCCACACACAGTTTCTGATATTTCTCCGCATATTCACTCCATTTTTCGTAATATCCCATCAATTTCCCCCTTACTGTTATTTTACTCCCGCAGGTATTGAATCGGGCAGACATACCGTATGTTCATTTCGCGACCGCCGTATGGTTCAAATATCCCTGCTGCCTGCAGCAGGGTACCCGCTTTCATGCATTCATTATGTTAACATAATTTCCCGATAAATTCCATTATTTTATACTTTTTTTAGAAAGCAGCGCAGCTGCTCATATTCTCTTCTCATCCTTCCGGCGGCAATGGTTCTTCTGCAGGGACCTGAGCAGGTGGTTCGGCAGGAACATCCGCAGGCGGTTCCTGTCCCGTTTCCTCCGTAGGCGGAACCTCCGGGAGCGCTACCACCGGTTCTGTTCCCGGCAGATGATAACAGATCACCGGCGTTCCCTTTTCAATATTTTCATAGATTTCTCTGGCCACCGACGGCGGCAGGTTGATGCAGCCATGAGAGCCGTTTGTTTTGTAGATATCTCCACCGAAGGAGCCGCGCCAGCCCGCGTCATGCATGCCGATATTGCGGTTAAACGGCATCCAGTAGGATACAGGCGTCTGATAGTTTTCGCCCGTCAGGGTCGCATTTCTTTGCTTATACGTAATTCCGTAGACCCCGGCGGGGGTATCATAACCTCTGGCAGAATTTCCGGACACAAAATCAGACTCCAGAAGCTGAATCCCATCCTTATACAGAAAAAGATGCTGGGCGGTCAGATTGATCTCCACATAGGTGTCTCCATAATCGGGAGCCCCGTAGTGATCTGCCGTCTGGTAATATACCGGTGTTCGTTCACCGCTCTCGCCCCGCTCAATCATCTCTGTCAGCTCCTGCGCCTCCTGGTCTGAATTCATCCACCAGCCATAGTCGCCATCACTGATCGTAATTTCTCTGCCATAACTTGTCATAAAAGTTCGGGGTCGGAAAATTGTATCATACTTTTTCCGCAGTGACGCCACAAAAGACCCTACCTGTGTTTTGTCCAGCGTAACCTCCGTACCGTCGATATGGAGCCATTCGCTGATTGTCGCTCCATCCAGTATTTCTTTCTGTTCGCCAAACGTATAGGCAATCTGCAGCCCTGCATATTTCTGAAGACTGACCAGTACCTGATTCAGCTCCTCATTATCTGCGGTCACTGCCGGCTCCTGATAGCAGCCGGCCTGATCCAGGTCCGCCTGTTCTGCAAGAGAGGCCACTGCATTTTCGATCGTCTCCTGCGTTTTCTGTCGATCCAGCATATTTCCCTGCGTTTCCGGAACAATGAAAAAGCCATTTTCCGGGGTGTATTCAGAAATATATGCATCTGTCGGGGCTTTTGCAAAATCTTCCTCAAAACCTTTGAGGGCCCCTACACTGTCCTTTAGCTTTTTCTCATTGTAGATAACAAGACCTTCTGTCACATGTTCTGAATCCTGAGGCAAAAACCATGCCCATGAATTCTGTGATTTTAGAAGTTCCAAAAGAGGTTCCTCCGACGCATAAGAAAGATCAATATCCTTTCCCCGTATCTCCTCTTCAAGCGGCTGTCCATCCGGCTTCCGTTCCGTAATTCTCAAATAATAATCCTGTATCTGAGCTTTCATCTCCTCGATGGTCATACCAGATACATCAATCCGGTCAACCATTGTTCCCGGCAGGAAATGACTCTGATAATGAAAAAGACCGCAGCCATAGACGGCAGAAGCCGTAAGAAGCAGCCCGCATAAAATCACAGGCAAAACCGGAAATCTTTTCTTTTCTTTCTTCTGTTCCCCCATAAACCCCTTGTTCCTTTCCGATTCCATTTTCATAGTATACAGATTTGCAGCCGAAAATACAGCTGAAAAATGTCAGCTTTTTTGATACTATATGGCTGTATCTTTCAGTTCTTTCTCACTCTACTCCAAAACATTCCTCAGCGTTTCAAACAGATTCTCTATATCAATCGGCTTTGCAATATGTCCGTTCATCCCGCATTTCAACGCTTCCTGTCTGTCTTCTTCAAAGGCATTGGCTGTCATGGCAAGCACAGGTATGGACGCCTGCTGCGGATCTTCCATCTCACGAATCTGTCTGGTTGCTTCATAACCATTCATAATCGGCATCTGGACATCCATTAAAACAAGCTGATAATAACCCGGCTCAGCGTTTTTCAGCATATCCACTGCAATCTGTCCGTTATCCGCAATATCCGTCGTGAATCCTGCATCATTCAGTATTTCCACGGCAATTTCCTGATTCAGCTCATTATCTTCCGCCAGAAGAATGCGGCCTGTATGAATTTTCGCCATCTGATTGCTGCTACTGTTCTCCTCCGCACTGTCTGCATTGACAATCGAATACAGACAGCTCCTAAGTTCTGACAGGAAAAGCGGCTTGCTGCAAAATGCAGAGACACCGGCAGCTCTTGCTTCCTCCTCTATATCGGCCCAGTCGTATGCTGTCAGCACTATAATCGATACTTCCTCGCCCATTTCTTTGCGGATTCTGCGGGTGACCTCAATACCATTCATATCCGGAAGCATCCAGTCTATAATGTATACACTGTAATCGTCTCCCCTTGTGACAGCCTGACGGGTACGCAGCACCGCTTCTTTTCCGGATAACGTCCATTCCGCGCGCAGCCCGATCTGCTGAAGCATGTAGGATACGCTGTCGCAGGTATTGAAATCATCATCCACCACCAGCGCTCTTAAATTTTTCAGTTCCGGTATATCCCGCAAAGAGCTGCTTTCCGTATTCAGACGGAAGGTAAAATCAACGATAAATTCTGTTCCAATGCCTTCTTTGCTTTTTACATGAATCGAGCCATTCATCATATCTACAATGTTTTTGGTAATGGCCATTCCCAGACCGGTCCCCTGGATTCCACTAATTGTTGTGTTTTTCTCTCTTTCAAACGGTTCGAAAATATGCGACACAAATTCTTCGCTCATGCCAATCCCGGTATCCCTGATCGAAAATTCATAATTCGCATAGCCCGCAGGCGCACCGGTTTTTTCTGTGATCCGCATACTGATCATACCGCCCGCTCCTGTATATTTAACACAGTTGCTGAGAAGATTCAAAAGCACCTGATTGAGCCGCAGTTTATCGCAGTAAATATCTTCGTCCAGAACATCTACAGTGTCAATATACAATTCCAGCTGCTTCGCATGGACATCTGCCTGAACGATATTGCGCAGGCCATGCAGGATATCCGGCAGGCGGCATGGTTTTTCTTCCAGATGCATTTTTCCGCTTTCAATACGACTCATATCCAGAACATCATTGATCAGGCTCAGAAGATGGTTCCCTGATGTCATAATCTTTTTCAGATATTCTTCCACCTGTTCCCTGCGGTCTATATGTGCAATCGCCAGCGCTGTAAATCCAACAATCGCATTCATCGGCGTACGGATATCATGAGACATATTTGACAAAAAAGTACTTTTGGCTTTATTTGCCCTGTTTGCCTGCAAAAGCGCATCTTCCAGCAGGTTTTTCTGTTCCATTTCTCTGCGGATCTCTTCATCCACACTGCAGAATCCAAGGACAGCTCCGCGGATCTCATCCCAGTCTCCCGCCCGCACTGCCTTCATCTGGAAATATTCCATCCCGCTGCCTCTCATCACACGATAATTTACCGAATATAATTTCTTTTCTGACAGCTCTTCCTCCAGCACATCCAAAGAACAAGCGTGACGGAACATCTCCTGATCCTCTTCATAGACAAATTGCTCTATGTAACGCTCCATACTGTTCTTTAACGAAATATCGCCTGCAAATACCGACTTAAACATAGGTTCATCGTCAACCCGCAGAGAAAGACCTCTGCCGGTATTGAGATCAAAAAAGCATACCAGACTGTACTCAATGCCTAAGGCATGGATCAGCTCCATCTGACGTCTTTCATTCTTTTTTTCCTGCAGCTTCTGTGCGGTACAGTCCAACAGAAAACGCTGATAAAACATTTCGCCGTTTTCTTCCAAAAGTTTGACGTTTCCCATTACATGGATAATATCTCCGTTTTTATGCTCGACCCGATACTCCATACTGACGCTGTCGCCTTCTTTTTTCAGTGAACTGATATATTCCCGAAGTCTTGCCCGGTCTTCCTCCACTACAGACTGCGCCACCATGTCAAATCCGTCTGCAAGCAGCTCTTCCTGGGATTCATACCCCAGAATCTTTAACGCCGCCTGATTGACGCTCAAAATACGGGTCCCATCCAGCGTGTGCGTCATTACACCGCAGTCCATTGAAGTAAAAATCGTCTCTAACGTACGGCTTTTTTTCATAAGCTCCCGTTCATAAGCGCGCTCCTGTGTGATATCGATTCCGATACCCACAGTTCCCATGACACTTCCATCCAGATCATAAAGCGGAGATTTGTAAGTAGTAAGCAGCCGTACGCCGTCTCCTGTCAGCACTGTTTCTTCGGATACACAGGTCTCCTTTTTCGTCATGACCTCTCTCTCCGACTCGATACAGGCCGGATCGTCATGCTCCACATCCCAGATATATGCATGCCCGCGTCCCTGCACCTGCTGTTTGCTCTTATTGACCGTCCTACAGAAGCTGTCATTCACTTTCTCGTGAATACCGTCTTTATCCTTATACCAGACAAGATTGGGAATATTATTGATCGTAGATTCCAGATAGTGGCTGGTCTGCCAGTAATCCTTGCTCATCTTACAGGTCTGCTGCCATCTCTGAAAGCGGAACCTGCTCTCCGCATCTGACATCGGCATCGTCCAAATATCTTTGATATGTACCAACTGATCCGTCAATTCCTCTATTTGCTCTTTTTCTGCAAGCAAAATAATATCCGTCGCCTCTTTTTTACTGCTCAGCAATATCTGCAACTCGTCCGTCTTCTGCAGATTGACAAAAATTACGTCTGCACAGGCAGACAGCGCTTCTTCCGGCTCCCTGCTTTCAAAAAACTCATGTGTAAAATTTTCAAACGGAGACATCTCCTTTATCATATCAAATGTTCTGCAAGGACGGCCTGTCAAATAAAAACGAATATGGCAATGATACATTTCTTTTTTCCTCCATGTAGTCCGCAGACGACTGCTGATCTGCCTATGTTATCATTCTAACAAGAGCGGGAAAACATGTCAACAGACTTCATCCTCTCCATTCCGGTTCCGGTAGGGAAAATTACGGTTTTATTTTGCCAGCTCTTCCATTGCCGGAAAATATCGAGCTTTAAAACCTTAGCAAAAGCTTAACCCCAGGTTCCATTGACAAACACCTGGCATTTCCCTGCAGACGAAGAAGGAAATCATAATCATGATTGTTCCCAACCACCTGCGCAATTCGATCATGGATGCTGTCAACCAGAAACATGGACTGAATACTGATGCGCAGGCAATCGTCTGCAGTATGAAAGTGGATCATTTTGCTCCAATTTAAGAATTTTTTGGTTTTCTTTTGCCATAAAACAGAGTATAATGTCAGATATTGTAAATACAGATAATTTGACGAGGTACTTTATGGAGCTTTCATTCGGAGAACAGATCAAGATCTTATTAAGCAGAAAAAATATGACGATACAGGAACTGGCTGATCTGTATGAACAGACGACCGGAAGCAGAATGTCCCGGCAAAATCTGGCACAGAGACTGAAACGGGATAATTTCCCGGAACAGGATATGCGCATTTTTGCCGCACTTCTGGGCTGCAATGTGTCCATTCAGCTTACTTCCGCCGTAAATCCCTCCACATTTCCAGATCCGTCAATGATTCCTTCCATACCGGCCGTTATTCCGAAACCGACTCCTTCCGTTCCGTTTGCGATTCCGGAACCGGCACTGGTTGCTTCAATTCCATATGGCGCTTTAGAGCAGACTCCTGTCTCTTCAATTCCGCATGATATTTCAGAGCAGGCAGCGCATCCTTCTGCTCTGACCGCCACTGTAAAACAGGCAGCTGTTCCGCAGATTTCTTATACGGTTTCAGAACAGGGACCGGCCTCTTTGAGTTTCAGTGCAGCTGCAGAGCAGACAGCGGTCTCTTCCGTTTCATCTAATATTTCCGGACAAACAATGCCTTCTTCTGGCCCTGCAGACTTGATGCGCACACTCCAGGCTCCGGATTTTGCCGATTATGATGCTCTTCCAGCGGAAGAGGATCATAATTTCATATCAGAAGACAGAGATCAAAATCCTGATCTCGCATTTGAGATCCCGGAATTTTTCCGCAAAAAAAAGCCGCACGGTGAAATCAATCCCCTGACTGGCCAGGAATATCTGACCAACACCGTACGACGTCATCCTTATATCGACGACTATATTCAGGTCTATGATCGTACCACACATTCCTGGTCCGATGTGGAGGAACACTATTTTTGGGAATTTCAGCAGAAAAAGAAACAGATGATGGGCAGCGACTATCAGGAACCGATGCTGATCTGAAGCCGGAAGAAAAACTGCAGCAAAATATCAACCCGTCACACGGTCTTTTGACTGTGCGGCGGGTCTGCATTTCACAGTAGTTTCTCCATTGCCGATGTAAAAATTTTCAGGAAGCACCACGTTCTTTTTCCAGAGCTTTTCTTCTTCTGCTGATCATACCGCCAATCCGTCCGGTTTCTCTGGAAGAGAGCGCTTTCCAGCCTCCTTCCCGCACTTTCTCCAGCAGCCCCAGTTCTTCCGCAATCTCATATTTCAGCCTGTCATGAGGTTCCAGCTTTTCAAAATCAAGATTCTTGTTTTCTTCCATATTTTTACTCTCCTTTTCTTTTGTAAAAAGTATAACCAGGTCTGATACGCCTTATACCTTTCCGCTTTTCTTTCTTGACTTTATAAGACAAAGCCGATACACTTTTAAAAAAAGAAAAAAGGAAGTACACTTATGTATCCTGCAACTGTGACACTGAAAAAAGGCGAGGGCCGTATCGTCAAAGCCGGCGGTATGTGGATCTATGACAATGAAATCGAAAGCATTATGGGAACTTTTGAAAACGGAGATCTGGTGACCGTCCATGATTTTGACGGATATTTCATGGGATACGGTTTTATCAACATGCATTCAAAGATCCGCGTCCGCCTGATGTCCCGCAGAAAAGAGAACATCATCGATGAGGTGTTTCTGGAACGCCGGATAAGAAACGCCTGGGATTATCGAAAATCGGTATGCGACACCGAATGCTGCCGGCTGATCTTCGGAGAAGCAGATTTCCTCCCCGGACTTGTAGTAGATAAATTTTCCGATGTGCTGGTGGTAGAGTCGCTCGCCCTGGGAATGGACCGTTTAAAACCCACGATCCTGGATATCTTAAAGCGTGTGCTGGCCGAGGACGACATTCGGGTCCGCAGAATCTATGAGCGAAGTGACGCCAAAGTCCGCGAGCAGGAAGGGATGGAACGCCTGAAAGGCTTTATCGGAGAACCATTTGACACCCGAGTGGAGATTACAGAGAACGGGGTCCGCTATCTGGTCGATGTAAAGGACGGGCAGAAGACCGGATTTTTTCTTGACCAGAAATACAACCGTCTTGCCGTACAGCGTCTTTGCAGAGGGAAAAAAGTTCTGGACTGCTTCACTCACACAGGCTCTTTTGCCCTGAATGCTGCTGTCGCAGGTGCCAGCAGTGTTCTGGGCGTCGATGCATCCGAACTTGGCTGCCGGCAGGCAGAAGAAAATGCCAGGCTGAATGGTGTGGAAGATCGTGTTGTTTTTCAGTGCGCCGATGTGTTTGAACTGCTGCCCCGCCTGGAACAGCAGGGAGAATTGTATGATGTGGTCATTCTGGATCCGCCTGCATTCACCAAATCCCGCAATTCCGTTAAAAACGCAGTCAAAGGATACCGGGAGATCAATCTGCGGGGTATGCGGCTCATCAAAGACGGAGGGTTCCTTGCCACCTGCTCCTGCTCCCATTTTATGGAGCCGGAGCTGTTTGCAAAAACCATTCGGGAAGCTGCAAAAAGTGCTCATAAGAGGCTCCGTCAGGTAGAATTTTCCACTCAGGCATGTGACCATCCGATTCTGTGGGCGGCAGACCAGTCCTATTATCTGAAATTTTATATCTTTCAGGTGTGTGAGGAACTGTAGGACTGCACATATCCGCAAAAGTGCAGAAAAACAGGCTTTCCAGTATCTTATACAAGACACCGGAAAGCCTGTTTTTGACAGTCTGACACCATTTTGACACCACTCGTCAAATGATTCCCTGTAATTTTTTCATTTCCTCCGCTTTGGTATCCGGAAGAACATGCCAAGCGCTTTCCCTCAAAAACAGCAGCAATCAAAGTCTTTGTTTATCCGTCCGCAATCATTTCCGTTTTTTCATCTTGAATAATACATCCACAAATCTTATATTCCCGGCTTACCACCCCGCTAATCATGTAAATAACCGTATACCGTCGGCAGAAAAAATTTTCAGGCGCTCTCTTATACAGCATATTATGACAATATACAACAAAAATGACAAAAACATGAATAAAATAGATTTCAAGGTAATATTTTGTCGAAAAAATGATATAATAATTTAAATATAGGTTTTGATAAAAACATTCGCCCGTCTGGACGCCTGCTATGGACAGTTGTTCCTTCCAGACCCCGCTTGCGCTTAGTGAAGGGACGCAGCGGTACTAAGGACCAGCGCCCTTCAAATGGGTCTTAAAGGAACAACTGTCTATGCTGGCTGTACATTGGCAATTTATAAAATAATATTTTTAGTAAGTATAAATCAAAACCTATACTTTTTGATAATATGGCAGGCTGTATGTTGGCAAATTCTTAAATATAATTTTCAGAAAAGAGGGCTGATGATGATCTATCTTTTACATATATCTGATTTACACCTTGTGACAGATCCCCAGTGGAACAATATGAAAAATGCCATCCTGTATTCTGTCCGTGAAAAGCTCCGCCATGTCGCCCGCGGACAGAAACTTCTGATTATCACCGGTGATTTTCATAACTTTATTGAAAACCATTATCAACAGGCAGAACAGTTTCTGCCGCAGCTGTTTAAAGCCATGGATATTGAAGCGGACAAAGACGTATTTGTTATCCCTGGCAATCATGATCTGTCTGTACCGGATTTCCTGAAGAAAGACCGGAAAATGACAATAAAAGCTGTCAGTTCTGATCCGACCATGTTGCAGGACGGACTTGACAAGCTTCTTTCCTGCTATGACAACTATATAAAATTCGTACAGGCGGCAAACATTTATCCGGCGGACTGCGAGAAACGTCCGGTCCAGGTCCATGTCCGGACCTGGCGGAATAAACTCAACCTGCTTCACTTAAATACGACGCTGGTCGCTGACGGCAGCGTCAAGAACAATCAGATGGTCGATACGCTGATCGCCACATCTGACGAAATCCGTAAAAAACTGCAGTTTGAAAATCTTCCTTGTATAGCAGTCGGCCACAACAGCTATTATGATTTGCTGCCGCAACATCAGCAGCAATTATCCGCATTGTTTCTGCAGGAATACGTCAGCGCTTATTTATGCGGCGACAGACATCAGCGAAATTCCAAAAGGGAAGAAAACCGAATCAATCTGGGTAAAAAATTGTCTGCCGGCACAATTCCAAATATTGTTTCTTACAGAAGTTCAACCGAAGAAGGAGATACCTACTCTGATTTCGGAATGATCTGGCACCTGTGGGAGGAAAAAACCGGCCATGTCAGGCTTGAATTTATGAAATGGGATCCCCAGGATCAGGCGCAGCTGCAGCCTGACGGCGAAGACCTGTATGATTTTCGGGAAACAAACCCGGCGGCCCTTTCTTCTTCTGCTGCAGATCAGGACAACGGCTGCTGGTTCTCCAATCACACTATTCTGGAAAAAAGCAGAATTACAGTAAAGGATCCATTTGTGCGCAGATTTCTGCAGGGCGGACGCTGTGAATGGAATCTCGCTTTCTCCGACCGGATCGTCCTGCGCGATAAGGTAGCGGAATTATATGAGTATGCCGTCGACGGAGGCGTCTGCGTCCTTACAGGACCCGGGGGAGAAGGGAAAACAACGATATTAAAACAGATGTGCGCAAAACTGATATCCAATCAGATTACCGTATTTTATTACCGCGGATACGGCGCGTTAAAATTGCCGGACAAGCTTCCTGATCAGGCTGTCTTTGTAATCGATAATCCTCCCAATCACAGAGGATTTAAGCATTTTTTAGAGGAAGCGGCAGAAAACGGGCTGACACTGATATTAGGCGCGCGCCAGAACGAGTGGAATTTATTGAAAGCAAATCTTTCAATCTCAGACAGAGATGTGTCAGAAATTGAGCTTCCGACATTAACGGAAAAAGAATCATGGAGTTTTACCGAATGCATCCTCAGCAACCTCCGCTGTTCCAGAAGCAAAAAAGAAATCAAAGAATTATTTCACAATAATTCCTATGGTTTTTTGTACGCCGCCATGTTAATGATAGTCAGCGGTAAAAATTCTCTGGAAGAAATCGCCTCCGAAATCATTGACAATCTCTCTGAGCAATCGCCGAACGCGCTGCTTCTACTCGCGCATATCGTTCTGTCGGAGTCATGTAAAACCGGATTTATTTTTCGTCAGTTTAAATCAACATGTAACATACTTAACATCTCACCGAACGAGGCAACTAATGCTTTAAGCCGCGAGATCTCGCTAAACGGCGAAATCTATCAGACTCGTCACGAAATCATTTCCAAATTATTTTATAAGCGATTATTCTCCGATTCCGGGTTGCTCAGACCTGCGCAAACAGATCAGGTTTTAGAAAATCTGATTCTGTTTTACTTAAAAAGATACCAGGATTCCTATGGAGGAATCAAAAATTCCGCCTGGCATTCCGTTCTGCAGCTTTCAGGCGCTTTACCGCAGACAAGTCTGGAAACCCAAAAGTACCTGTTCGACCGAATACTGGATGAAACCAAGTCCGGAACACCGAGGAGTTTTTACCGGTTCCCGTCTTATATAAACGACAACGAAGTTTTATTGTTATTCTACCGGAAATGTTTTGACAGAGACCATATTTCTGACGCCTTATTACTAAAATGGTGCGATTTATTGTTAAAAAACGGCTCCCCATGGAACATCGAAGAACCTTATTCACCGGCATGGATCATGAAAAATGTCTGTCTGCAGGATAAGGCCGGAAGCCCTATCTGGCTGGCCTGGGCGCAACTTGAAGCCCGCGAAAAGCATGTAGGCGACTATGACTGCGAGTATTCTGCAAGATGGATCTTCCGCGAAGCCTGCTTCAATCATAATGCCGACAGCGACACTTGGTTAGCCTGGGCTATGTTAGAAGCTCAAGAAGAGCATACAGGCAACTACGACTGCGAGTATTCTGCAAGATGGATCTTCCGCGAAGCCTGCTTCAATCATAATGCCGACAGCAGCGCCTGGTTAGCCTGGGCTATGTTAGAAACTCAGGAAAAGCATACAGGCGACTATGACTGCGAGTATTCTGCAAGATGGATTTTCCGCGAAGCCTGTCTCAATCACAATGCCGACAGCAACACCTGGTTAGCCTGGGCTATGTTAGAAGCTCAGGAAAAACATACAGGCGACTACGACTGCGAGTATTCTGCAAGATGGATCTTCCGCGAAGCCTGCTTCAATCACAATGCCGACAGCAGCGCCTGGCTAGCCTGGGCTATGTTAGAAGCTCAGGAAAAGCATACAGGCGACTACAACTGCGAGTATTCTGCAAGATGGATCTTCCGCGAAGCCTGTCTCAATCATAATGCTGACGACAGCGCCTGGAGAGCCTGGGCTATGTTAGAAGCTCAGGAAAAGCATGTGGGCGACTATGACTGCGAGTATTCTGCAAGATGGATTTTCCGCGAGGCCTGCCTCAATCATAGTACTGATGGAAGCGCTTGGTTAGCCTGGGCTCAACTGGAAATTGTGGAACAACAAATTGGAAGCTATAACGATAAGTACACAGCCAGGTGGATTTTTCGTAAAGCCTGTCTGGAATATAACGCCGACGCTAAAACTTGGTTAGCCTGGGCTCAACTGGAGCTTCAGAAGAACCAAATCGGTAACTGCAAAAGTGAGAATACAGCAAGATGGATCTTCTCCGAGGGAATCCGAAGGTTTCCCGATGCTACTTTTTTGTATCCTCCCTTTGTTTCTGTGGAATTATCTCAGCATTCCGTTGAAAAAGCCAGAAGCATTTTGCGCCAGTCTCTCCAATACAATAAATTTTGCACTGGACATCTGGCGATTTTGGAATTTTTCTGCGGAAACATTGATTCTGACGACAGTTACTGCACCTGTCGTCTGATGAAGCAAATGGAAAAAGATATTTCGCATTCGTTCGGCGCCCTTCAATATTTATATTATTGCTGCCTGCTGTTAGAGCAAACGGAAAATGCAAAAAACTATCACCGCCAGATTTTACTAAGACCCGAATATGATCCCGAAAATATATCAGCCGAAACGTTTATCCGGCTTTGCCGGGAAGCTTTCAGTTAGTACATTGTTCCGCAAATAACGATTCAAATCCCTGCACGTCTGATTCGCTTGTTTAACGGATATCTTACGATCATACCGACTGTTTGGCAATGGTCTGATTACACAAAGTGGATTTTCAGCCTGTAAAACAGATGAAAATCCACTCTGCATCATATGTCCGGCCGCCCTGCAGCCGGCGCACGCTTTCCGTCATCCTTTTTATATACGAATTACCTTCCCTAGCCTAAAGGAATAAATCAGCCGTTCCTTTACGTTTCTTCCGGTCAACATTCTCAAAGCCTGATCGTAATATTCCAGCTGAGCATGATAGCGCTCTGCCAGTTCTTCTGCCCGGCTGACCCGGTCAGTCTTATAGTCCACCACCACCGCTTCTCCGTCTTCATAGAAAAATGCGTCGATAATCCCCTGAACCAGCACGGTTTCCTCCGGATCGCCTTCGGGAAATTCCGATCCGGAGAGCCCGATCACAAACGGCTGCTCCCGGAACAGCTCTCCCCGCTTTTGCGCTCTGCGCATCCGCTTGGCCAGTCCGCTTTTCAAAAAGACCGCAAAATCTTCTCTGTTTATCATCCTTAGATCGTCTTCTGTAATTTTTCCTTCCGCCGCAAGTCTTAAAAGCTCCGTATCTGCCTGTGCAGGTTCTGTCACCGCCTCCAGATCCATACATTCCATGACTGTATGATAGATGGTTCCTCTTGCCGCTCCGCCTTTCTCCTCTGTCTTCTCCACGAACTGAGGAATCAGAGGAATAATATCTGACTCCGGATATAATTCTTCGCTGTCGTCCGATTCTTCCAGCATTCTGAGCTTCTTTAATTCAGTAACGCTGTACTTCTGTCTTGTCTTCTTCTTTGTATCCCACGGATACTGCCAGGACAGGCAATGATCTGTCTGTCTGTAAAGCTCCTCATCCCTTGCGCGGAACAAAACCAGTTCTTCCATCTCGTCCCTTGTGAGCACATTCTCTATCTGACTGCCCACAGCCTGTTTTACGAGCTCCTCCACAGAAATCCTTTTCTTCTGGATACTGCTGTTCTCCCGGTCCATGCCGGCCAGAATCCACGCAAGACAGCTGTCCGCACCGGAAAGCTGCAGGAACAAAAGCTTTTCACTGCCGCAGGCTCCTTCCTCTTCCAGAAGCTTTTCCTTTGCCATACCGGTCAGAATCAATTTTTCCTTCGCCCTTGTCATAGCCACATACAGAATCCTCAGTTCCTCCCCCAGACTGTTAAGAAAGTTCTGTCTGCGGATCAGCTGCTTCAACAGCGTAGGACGGCGCATCCTCTGCTCCAGTTCCACATAGTCCAGGCCGATCCCATATTGACTGTGGAATACAGCCTTATCTCTGCTCTCCTGTTTATTAAAATTTTTCCCAAGTCCGGCCGCAAAAACAACGGGAAATTCCAGCCCTTTGCTGTGGTGCGTACTCATAATACGCACCGCTTCTTTGCTCTGCCCGGAAATATCCGCTTCTCCGAAATCCATACTGTATTTCTGCAGACGCTCAATATAGCGGATAAAATGAAACAGTCCATGATAGCTGATCTTCTCATAATCCTGCGCTTTCTGCAGAAGCATCTCCACGTTGGCAAGACGCTGCTCCCCTGCAGGCATGGCACGCACTTCATCCAGATACCCGGTTTCCGTCAGAATCTGCCACAAAAGTTCATGAATGGATGTACAGGCCGCAAGTTCCCGGTAATATTCCACACGTGCAAAAAATTCCTGGAGCCGCTTTCTGAGCTCTTTCCCGGCTCCATCCTCCGCGTAGCTTCTGCACGCTCCTGCATAACTCTGATCCGGATAATCCGCCCTGATCCTGGCCATCTCCTCTGAAGAAAAACCGCCCAGCATCCCGTGCATGGCCGAGGCCAGCGGAATGTCCTGAGTGGGATTGTCAAGTGTCCGCAGATAAGCGAGCACTGTCTCCACCTCCAGCGTCTCAAAATATCCTTCCCGTGACTGAGCGCTGGCAGGAATCCCTTCTTCCTGCAGTACCCGGACAAATGTCTCGCTCCATCCGGACATAGTGCGAAGCAGAATCACAATATCCACCGGACGTACTGCGCGCAGTTCCCCCTGCTCTGTAATCTGCTCCGATTCAAGCATCCGGCGAATCCTGGAGGCAATCAGATGAGCCTCCGTTTCCGCCTTTGTCCAGCTGCATTCCGTTTTTAACGCTTCCCATTCCTCCAGTGAGAGAAGAAGAAGCTCTGCCTCACACCCGTCCTGCTTTGGATAATCCGCGCCTGCCTTCAGCGCCGCCGCTTCATCATAATCTATCCCGCCCAGTTCCCGGCACATGATCCTTGCAAACACTTCATTGACCGGGTCAAGCACCGTCTTCCGGCTGCGGAAATTCTGATGCAGATCAATGCGGATTCCTTCTTCTCCCATCTCATAACGGCCATACTTATCCAGGAAAAGTCCCGGCTCCGCCTGACGGAAACGGTAAATGCTCTGTTTAACATCTCCTACCATAAAGCGGTTCTCCCGCCCTTTCCGGCTGCCGCAAATGCTGCTTAAAATCGCCTCCTGAACCAAATTGCTGTCCTGATACTCATCCACCATAATCTCCGCAAAATAATCTGCAAAAAGTTCCGCCACTTCTGAAGGAACAAGTTCCCCATTTTTCTCTCTGGTGAGAATTTCAAGGGCCAGATGTTCCTGATCTGTAAAATCCACAATATTTTTCTTTCTTTTCTTTTCATTCAGGCGCTCCAGAAACTGAAGCGTCAGCTCTGCATAGAGGCGGACGTGCTCTGCCGTCTCCCGCATCTGTTCCATAGCCGTCGCTCCCGGCAGAGAAAAATACTGCTTCACCAGCCCTTTCAGGGCATCTTTAACTCCGTTTCGAATGTCCATAATCTGTTCGCACAGAGTTTCATCCACATCTGCCATGGCCTTTGAACGCCGGCTGGGAAGCCGCCGGAACCGGACCTCTGTTACCAGAGCTTCATATGCTTCGACGCTATCGCAGGACAGCAACTCCTCCAGAAATTCTTCATCTGAATGCAGGATGTCCTCATAAGCCTGAGGCCCCGAAGGTAGTTTCGCAACAGCCAGCGCTTTTTCGATCTGTTTTCTGCAATCTTTTGCCGCAGTCTTCAGTTCCTCCAGCATTGCCTCTGCGCCGGCAAAGTCCCGGAATGACGCTCCGTCTGGCAATTCGTACATAGCGGCGCACGTTCTGAGCCACCGCACCGGCTGCGGACTGGCAACCGCATATTCATAAAGTTTTAAGATCAGATCTCCTATACCGCTTCCCCGGTTCCCGCTTCCATAGCATTCTACGAACCGGACAAATTCCGGACGGCCTTCTTTATGAGCCTCCTCCAGGATCTCCTCCACCGTATCCTGCTTCAGCAGACGAATCTCTCCCTCATCTGCAATCCGGAAGCTGGGATTCAGACCTATCGTATGAAAATAATTACGGATCACATAAAGACAGAAACCATGGATAGTAGTAATCTGCGCCCTGGATACCAGCGCCTCCTGTCTCTGGAGCCACTCATTTCCCGGCTCCTCCTCCAGACGCTTCTGCAGAGCTTTTCCGATCCGCTCTTTCATCTCCCCTGCCGCTGCCTTGGTAAACGTCGTAATCAGAAGACGATCCACATCCACAGGATGCGCCTCGTCTGTAACCAGCGCCAGAATCCTTTCCACCAACACAGCGGTCTTGCCGGAACCCGCCGCCGCGGAAACCAGCAGATTCCGTTCTCGTGTATCAATGACTTTTTTCTGGTCTTCCGTCCAAACTACACTCATATATTGCTCCTGATTTGAGTTCCGCTTCTGCATTTGTAAGGCCCTTTTCCTCTGGAAGCATTCCCGGACGCACTCTGCGTCCCGTAATCCTTCCGGGCCCTCCATATGCCGCCGCCGTT
>CATOPL010000004.1 GCA_951802115.1 uncultured Lachnospiraceae bacterium
TCCCAGCGCTCTAAAGATTACCGTGAAATTGCCTCTTATTACCGTCCCGGACATGCAGATTATACCTACGACTGTAAATACGGATTTCGCGATTACACCGGGGGAGGCCGTTCCTCCGGCAGAGAGACCATCGGCCGCGTAGCAGCCGGAGCCGTGGCTGCAAAGATCCTGGCGGAACTTGGTATTACAGCCACCGCATATACAAAATCAATCGGTCCTGTCACCATTGATTATGAACGGTTTGATCTGGCACAGATGGAGCAAAACGCCGTCAATATGCCGGACGCCTCCGCTGCTGCACAGGCAGAGAATTATCTGGATGCCTGCCGCACACAGCAGGATTCCTGCGGCGGCATCGTAGAATGTATCATTCAGGGCATACCTGCCGGCGTTGGAGAACCCTGTTTTGAGAAACTGAACGCCAATCTGGCAAAAGCCGTCTGCTCAATCGGAGCTGTCAAAGGTTTTGAGATCGGCGACGGCTTTGAAACCGCCCGAACATGCGGAAGTAAAAACAACGACGCATTCTATGTAAAAGAAGATGGAAGTACCGGCAAAAAAACCAATCATGCCGGCGGTATTCTCGGCGGCATCAGTGACGGAAGCGACCTTGTTTTCCGGGCCGCCTTCAAGCCTACCCCTTCTATCAGCAAAGAACAGGAAACTGTAAATAAATCCAAAGAAAATATCAAAATCTCTGTTCAGGGCCGGCATGATCCCATCATCGTACCCCGTGCAGTCGTGGTAGTCGAATGTATGGCCGCACTGACGGTGCTGGACATGATGATGATCAGCATGGTATCCCGGATGGACCGAATACAGGAATTTTTTCAGGCATCTGCCTCAGCACTGCGGCAAATCTGAACCATATGTCTGAAAATACTGACGGCTATCACAAAAACAACAGGCACGGGACAACTCTTGAGCATCGAACCCGCAGTCGACAGCCGATTCTTCGCTGACCTGCTGCTCTTTTGCTCAATCGTTACCCGCGCCTTACAGACAGCGTCACACTGCGGTCAATATCTTTACATATGCCGCCATGTGACTGCACCATTCCTTTTTACAGCATCGAATCCGGCTTAAACAGAGACTTCACATGTTCAACCTCTTCTTTGGTCGCTTTTGAAGCCGGCACATAATAAGATTTCTCTCTGGCGATCTGATAAAGCTGTTCCTGTGCGGTCTCGGTCTTGTTCCGCATCTGTTTTAACGTCTGCTTTAGCTGCGGATTCTCACTCTGAGTGATATATTCCGCATACATTTTCAGTTCTCCGTTGATGCCTACCAGTGCGTCACTGACCATCGTTTTTTCATCCATCATCTTCGTTCCTCCTATTTCAGAAATCCCATTAACTGCTGCTTATTTTCTTTTGCAGACTGAGCTGCCTGCTGAAAATACTGCTTTACCTGCTGATCGGAAGCCTGCTCTGCATAAGCGCTGAATTTTGCCTGACAGGTCTCGCTTCCACCGATCAGATGACGAAGATTCTGAACATCAAGTTCTGATAATTCTGACATAAAATATTTCCTCCTTATTTTCCATACTTGCAAGTGTAGTATGTGAAAATAAGGAGGAAATATTCTCCCAAATCGTTACAGTTCTTCCGGTGACAGCCTCCTGTATAATTCTTCATATTGTCCTGCCGAATTTTTCCAGGAAAAATCTGCTTCCATGGCTCGTTTTACGATTTGATTCCAGGAACGCTTTTTATCATAATAAACAGACTGCGCATAACGGACCGCAGAAAGCATCTCATGGGCATTATAATTCATAAAACTGAACCCTGTCCCTGTTTCCTCATATTCATTATAAGGCTCCACGGTGTCCTTCAGACCACCGGTCTCACGAACAATCGGCAGAGTACCATATCGAAGGCTCATAAGCTGGCTGAGGCCGCAGGGCTCAAACCGGGACGGCATTAAAAATGCATCGCATGCTGCATAAATCTTATGAGACAGTTCATTCGAGTAGTAAATACATGCTGCCACTTTCTCATTATATTTCCATGCAAAATGCCGGAACATATTTTCGTAACGATCTTCTCCTGTTCCAAGCACCACGATCTGCACTTCATCCTGACACAGCTCATCCATCACGCAGTCGATCAGATCAAACCCTTTCTGATCGGTCAGACGGGATACAATGCCTATCAGCATCTTCTTTTTGTCCGTCTCCAGCCCAAGCTCTCTCTGCAGCGCAGTCTTGTTTTTTACCTTATCTGTCCGGAATGTATCAACAGAATAATTTTTAAAGATCAGCGGATCTGTCTTCGGATTCCACTCCTGATAGTCCAGACCGTTCACAATACCGCACAGGCTGCCCTCACGGGCACGCATCAGGCCGTCCAGATGCTCGCCGTAAAACGGAGACTTGATCTCTTCCGCATATGTACGGCTTACGGTTGTCACATAATCTGCGTAAACAATTCCTCCTTTCAGATAATTGGCATCTCCGAAAGCTTCCAGTTTATCTGCAGTAAAATATGACATATCAAGTCCTGTTGCATCCTGTATCGCCGGAATATTCCATATTCCCTGGAATTTCAGATTGTGAATCGTCATAATTGATTTCATGTTGGCATAAAACTCGCCCTTCTGAAAACTGTCTTTTAAAAATACCGGAACCAGACCTGTCTGCCAGTCGTGACAGTGCACAATATCAGGTCTGTAATCCACAACCGGAAGGATCGACAGCGCTGCCTTTGAAAAAAATGCAAACTTCTCAACATCTTCGTGTATATATCCATATGGTTTATCCCCGGCAAAATAATATTCATTATCAATAAAATAATACCGGATTCCCTCGTATTCCATCTCCAGAATGCCTACATACTGGCTCCGCCAAGCCATATCCATGTAAAAATTTGTCACAAATTCCATCTTTTCCTTCCATTCGGAACCGATGCATATGTAGTTAGGCACAATCACACGTACTTCATATTTTTCCTTATCAAAATATCCGGGCAAAGATCCCACAACATCCGCAAGTCCGCCTGTCTTAATAAACGGTACGCACTCAGATGCAATAAACAAAACCTTCTTCCTCATCCTTTTCCTCCAGCACGAAAATATAATTGTTGTATATATTATACAGCAATTTATGAGGTTTTTAAAGATTTTTTACAAATTATGCATGTTTTTTATAATCCAGACGAATTTTGTCTGCAATCAGTGCTATAAATTCCGAATTTGTCGGTTTTCCTTTTCCAACACTGACTGTATATCCGAACAATTCATCAATCGTATCCATTTTGCCTCTGCTCCATGCCACCTCAATCGCATGACGAATTGCCCTTTCTACTCTGCTCGGAGTCGTCTGGTGATTTTTGGCAATCGTCGGATAAAGAATCTTAGTAATAGAATTTAGCATATTCATGTCTTCTACTGCCATCATAATTGCATCCCTTAAATACTGATATCCTTTTATATGTGCAGGTACGCCGATCTCATGAATCATATTGGTCACATCTGTTTCCAGATTCCGCTCAATATAAGCCATCTTTGTTTCATACGGCGCAACCTTCCTCAGTCCGGCTCTTTTGTTCTGTCTGTCAGCTTTCAGGCTTTGAATTCGATTCAGCAGCATATCATGATCAAATGGTTTCATAATATAATAGCTTGCGCCCAGCAGAAATGCATCTTCTGTAATTCTCTCCTGCCCAATCGCAGATATTACGACAAACACCGGTTTCTTCTGAACCTGTACATCCTGTCCTACTTTCTCCATAACCGTAAGCCCGTCCAACTTCGGCATAATAATATCCAGAAGTACGATATCAGGCTCCTTTTCTTTGATAACCTGATACGCCTCTTCGCCGTTTCTGGCAACTCCTACAATCTGAAGTTCTTCATCCTGACGCAATATTCCGTCCAGAATTTCCACCATTCTCTCGTTATCATCTGCAATAGCGACGCTCCATTTGCTCATGCAGTTTCCTCCTCATTTCCCATAATTTCTGTCCCCTTTCTACAGGTTCATACAAAAGTTTCCAACATCCATAGACAGAATTATAGGGAAATTGGTAATGCCTTACAAGCGAATCGTGTCGAGAGAATTCGACAAAAAATAACACGAGAAGTCCTTTAGAAAAAACTTTTCGTGTTATCTTGTTTATTTACAGTTCCATATCGTTTTCTGATTTTTTCTTTTTCCAGAAATACAGCTTCTGCCTCCGTTCTCTGCGTTCTTTTTTGCTTCTGCCATATACCAGAAGATAGAACACCGGCATCAGAATCAGAATCAGAATTGTAGATGCCACAAGACCGCCGATAATAATAATCGCCATACCGGACATCATCTCTGTGCCGCTTCCAATCCCTATAGCCATAGGAATCATGGAGATGACAGTCGTCAACGTTGTCATCAGAATCGGGCGAAGCCTGGTCTGACCACTGCGTATCAGCGCATCTTCCACTGGCATCCGCATGCGAAGTTCATTTACACCGTCCACATAGAGGATTCCGTTGTTTACCACAATACCTACCAGCATCAGGATACCCATCAGGGACGTCATGCTGATCGCCTCTCCGCTGACAAAAAGAAGACCAAAAGAACCGATCAGACTGAAAGGAATACTGAGCATAACCATCAGTGAATACTTCGGCGATTCAAACTGCATGGCCATGACCAGGAATACGAGAAACATAGCGGCGGCAATCGCCCAGCCCAGTGAAGTGAAAGATTCCATCATCATCTCATCCATAGAATTCTGTGCCGGCTGTACCGTATTGGGAAAATTCATCGTTCCTGCAATCTCTTCCATCTTTTCCTGAATCCCCGTCAGATCATCCGACAGACAGGTGGCATTGATTGTCAGCGTATATTTTCCATCCGTTTTCATGATCGTCTGCTGAGAATCCGTATACTGCAGCGATGCCATCTCGGAAAGCGGCACTCCGGATACCGACGCGCTCAGAAGCCTGCTGGCATCATCATATGTCCCTTCCGGAAATTCCAGATAAACGCTGTACTCTTCTCCGTCCGATGTCACAGTCATCGCCTCTGTACCGCTGATCATGCTGTACAGGGAACCTGCCACCTGCACCGGCGCCATACCATGGCTCATGGCATCCAGCGGATCTATAACTACGCGAATCTGTGTAGCCGTCTCTCCTGCACTGTTGGAAACATTCAGTACACCTGATATATCCCATACAGCAGCCTCCATCATATTGGCAGCCTCTTTGATATCTCCCAGATTGGTGGATTCCAAGGTGACCGTAGCCGCCGCACCCGTACTCATCATGGCCGACATCTGACTGCTGACCTGAATCTCCAGCTGCGCATCAACCATATCACTCGTTTCCGCAATCCATTCGTCTGCCACTTCCTGGCTGGACAGTTTCCTGTCATCTTTCAGATTGGCAATGATCGACGCCGAACCCTTCTGTATCGTCAGCGTATAATTTTCCACGTCTTCATGAGACGTAACCATTTGTTCCAGTCTCTGCATCCGCTCATCCACTTCCGACACTTTCGTACCGGAACGAAACGTAGCATT
This sequence comes from uncultured Lachnospiraceae bacterium, assembly GCA_951802115.1. Taxonomy (GTDB): domain Bacteria; phylum Bacillota; class Clostridia; order Lachnospirales; family Lachnospiraceae; genus Hominiventricola. Next base: position 5,505 of record CATOPL010000004.1, read on the forward strand.
AACGCTGACCATCCCTTCATCCATGCTGGGCATCAGTTCTGTATCCATATATCCTGCCAGAACAAAAGAAAGCACCAGCAGAATGACGGAAAACAGTACACAGGTCTTTTTTTTATGTAGGAGTTTCCGTTCGAACAGATCGTATCCATTTCTCATACCGTCCAGAACATTATTGATCCTCAGCTCTTTCTTTTCCTTTGGTTTGAACAGGCTGAAGAACAGCGGTACCAGCGTCATAGCCGAGATCAGAGACGCCAGCATGGCAAAAATAATCGTATAGCCAAGCTGCCCGAAAATCTGGCCGCTCAGACCTTCCTGAAGACAGAGCGGGAGGTATACCACAACCGTGGTAATGGTCGATGCAATGATTGAACCGACCACCCCTCTTGCCCCCTGCAGGGCAGATTCTTTAAAATCAGGCATCCGGTCTTTGGAGCGGAAACAGCTCTCCAGCACCACGATGGAACTGTCCACCATCATACCAATCGCAATTACCAGCGCGCCCAGTGTGATCATATTCAGTGAAAAACCTGCCACTGCCATCACAATTACCGTTACCAGCAGCGAAATCGGCATGGAGCTTCCCACGATCAGACTTGCTTTCCAGTCTCCAAAAAACAAAAACAAGATGATCATAGAGAGGACAACCCCCATCAAAAGAGTACTTGCCACCGATCCTACCGCTTCCAGAATCTGCTCGGACATATCCATAGAAATATCAGTCATCAGATTGCTGTTCTGTTCCACCATCTGATCCATGACTTTTTTCACATCATTGACCATACCGATCGTGCTTGCAGTCTGATTTTTAGTCACAGATATACTGACTGTATCTTCTCCGTTAAAACGACTGATACTGTCCGGATCTTTCTGAGACCAGCTCACCTCAGCCACGTCAGAAAGCTGTATCATACTTCCCACAGAGGTAAACAAAGGAATGCGCTGCAGTTCCTGGACAGTCTGATTCTCTGAAGTACTGATCGCGCTGATCGACTGGCTGCCCTGCTCCAGCGACCCCAGCGGAACCGTAAAGTCCGTTGTCGAAATAGACTGCGCCACCTGGCTCATGCTGAGCCCGAACTGGTTCAGTGCTTCTTCGTCCAGAAGCACACGGATGTAATGTTCCCGTCCGCCGCTTACTTCCACATCCGCAACCGTACTGATCGCTTCCAGTTCCGGAACTATCGTGTCTTTTACCATCGAAAATGCATCGCTTCCGTCTGTGGTACTGACAGAATAGGTAATACTCGGCATGGCATTGATATCCATCTGAATGACCATCGGCTCCTGACAGTCCTCCGGCAGAGAAGCTGCTGTAATATCCAGCGCCGCCCGAAGGTCCAGATAAGCGTCATTGGTGTCCACGCTGTAATCATACTGAAGAAGAACCATGGATACATTTTCCTGTGAATAGGACATGACCGAGTCCACACCGCTCAGACTCGCCACCTGTCCTTCAATCTCACCGCTGACCAGCGCTTCCACAGACTCCGGATCCGCCCCCGGATATAAGGTCATAACCATCATAATCGGCATATCCATATCCGGCATCAATTCCAGCCGAAGCGACAAAAGCGAGGAAAATCCAAATACCGCCAGTGCTAGAATGAGAAGAAGCGTAGAGACCGGACGCTTTAACGAAAGCCTCGTTAAACCCATATCATTCCTCCTCCTCTGTCATATCTTCGCTGTCGGCTTTCTCTGCGCTCTCACCATCGACAGCTCCCTCTTTTTCACCGCTATCTGTTCCTTCAAACGCTTCCTGACTTTCTTCACCCGTACTCTTTACTGCTTCCGGCTCCTCGCTGTCAGACGGCTTTTCTTCGGTCTCTTTGTCACTGCCGGCTGCATTATTCTCCTGTACCGGCTGTGTCTCAACCGCTTCTCCATTGACAGACACAATCTCTACCTCCACGCCACTTCGCAGCTTGGAAGACCAGTTGTTCACAACCTGACTGTCTTCGGTTATTCCATCTTCGACAATCGCTTCGTCGTCACTCATAAGCCCGACCGTGATCTCTGTCCTTACAATTTGATGATCCTCCACACAGTAGACATAGGCGTCTCCTGCAGAAAAATAGATTGAATCATAGGGAATGATCAGTTTATGATCTTCCTTCTGCGTCGTTGCATATACTTTAACGGATACTCCGTTAGGCAGTGCCGACTCTCCGGTTCCCGCCCCTGCGACAGATGCCTTGACCTGGAACAGCTTTGTCTGCGCGTTGGCCATCGTTCCGATCTCCGTAATCGTCCCGTCGTAGGTATTTTCATTACGCTCAACTGTAATATGATCGCCGATATTCAGTACATTCTTTGCCTTTTCGGCCACAAAAAATGTAACGGTCATGGATTCTTTATTGGAAATTATGTAGGCAGGATTACCTGCTGCCGCCATCCCGTTTTTCTCCACACTGACCGACTCCACGATACCGCTGATCGGAGAAGTCACGGTACAGAAATCAAGCTGCATCTGCGCTGAATCGATACCAATAGAAGCCATCTGAAGCTGTGACGCGCTGACGGCATCTGTCTCCGGATAAATCTCATTCTGGGTGATGGCATAAGCCTGCTCCGCCATAGCAAGATTATCGCGGATCGTATCCTGACCGTTTTCCAGCTGATCAATACCTGATTTGATCTGAGTCTTTCCGGCCTCAATAGACGCTTTGGTGCCGTCCAGCTGAGAGATCGTCTGTCTGGCTGCTTCAACTTTTGTCGCTTTTACCGTCAGCTCATTCTGCAAGGCCTGCATCTCCCCTTGCAGAGTCGCGATTTCATTCTGAAGAATCTCTATCTCTTTCTGAACACTCTCGATCTGAGCCGCATTATTCTCAAGTACCGGCGGTACAGACCCGGCATCTCCTGTTCCATCCGGCAGATCATCAGCCTTCGGTTCGGCGTCTCCCGTCGGCTTCTGCAGTCCTTCAAGTATAGCCATTCTTTCAGCCAGCTGCCCGCTCTTATCCTCCAGAGCCTTTGTTTTCTCAACAATCTGCCCTTCCAGCCCTTCCTTTACCGAAAAATAATCCGCCTCTGCCGCATCCAGCGCTGCCTGAGCCTGATTTCTGGCCGCGGTAATCTCACCTCCCTGGTCTCTCAAATCTCCCAGATTGTCTTCCATCTCGGCAATCTGGTCGTCCGTATCATAGAGACTGTCTCTCAGCTGTCGGATCTGCTCCTCTGTCTGATAGTTCTGCAGATTTCTTGCGCCGCCGTTCTGAGCGGTCACACCCGCCTGGGCAGATTCGTAGGACGCTCTGGCATTCGCCATCTGCAGCTGAGCCGCCTCATCATCAATTTTAAACAGCACATCCCCTTCCTGAACACTATCTCCAACTGCAAAAAAAGTCTCCGTCACGGTTCCTGATGTCTTTGGCATTACATATACCTGTTCCTGGGGAGCGACCGTCCCGATATACGCAGTATCCAGAGCCAGGCTTCCAATCCTTGGTGTCTGTACTTCAACAGCTACAATTTCAACCTCTTCGGTCTCTTCCGACGTACTTCCGCACGCCGCAGCAGATATGCCGAGCATCAGCACAAGCCCCATAGCTGTAACTTTCCTGCTGTTCATACTTTATTTTTCCTCCTCATTCTCATTATCAATCCTCGTTCAGATTATGCGATAATTTTAAACAGAATATAAATTCCCGCCGGATCCTCCTGGATTCCTCCGTTAATATTCTGTTTTTTCTTCAGACTTCACAATCTGTTCATAATCATTATATATGATAAAATACAGAAAATAAATCAAAATTCACAATAGAGGTATAAAAAATGTTTCATATTTTAGTAGTTGAAGACGATCAGGCCCTGAATAAACTGATCTGCAGAGTACTTACCCGAAACGATTATAAGGTAACTTCTGCCTTTGACGGAGACGAAGCGCTCTCCATTCTGGACAAAACATACATTGATCTTATCATCACAGATTTGATGATGCCGCGAATGGACGGATACGATCTGACGAAGAATCTGCGGGAAAGCGGCTATCAGCTTCCGATTCTGGTTGTCACAGCCAAAGACACTTTCCCGGACAAGCTCAAAGGTTTTAAACTGGGTATTGACGATTACATGGTCAAACCTATTGACGTAAATGAGCTCCTGCTCCGTATAGAAGCGCTTCTTCGGCGTGCGAAAATTATTTTTGAGAAAAAACTTGAATTTGATCATGTCTGTCTGGACTATGTCAATCTGACCGTAACGATCGACGGCAGTGCGCAGATACTGCCTCAAAAAGAATTTCAGCTTCTGTATAAGCTTTTGTCCTTCCCCAATCATACTTTTACCCGGCAGCAGATTATGGATGAACTGTGGGGCTATGATTCAGAAACGGATATCCGTACTGTTGATGTACATATCAACCGTCTCCGGGACCGTTTCCGAGAAATTCCGTATTTCCAGATCCAGACTGTCCGCGGTCTGGGATATAAAGGAATGATTGAAAAATGAAAAAGCATTTTTATTCTATCTGGTTTAAAATCGTTACCGCCTTTTTCTGGGTTATGGTCACTACGGTAGCCGCTATCGGTTTTACGGTTCATCTGTTTAACCGGTTTAATGTCTGGGAACTGCTCTCCTTTCCGATGACCAGCCTGCATATCATTATGCTGATAGCTTTGATCAGCATTGTTTTTGGTTCTCTGGTCAGCATGTTTGCTCTCCATCATGTTCTGAATCCGATCATGGAACTGTCCAGAGCCATGCAGAAGGTAGCAGGTGGAGACTACACTGTCAGGCTTTCCCCTCCGCTTCGCGGACCTAAAAACGAAATGTATGATCTTTGGAGCAGTTTTAACCAGATGGTTCAGGAGCTCAACAGCACACAGACACTGCACTCTGACTTTATTTCCAACGTCTCTCATGAATTCAAAACCCCTCTGGCCGCCGTCAACGGCTATGCAACTCTTCTGCAGGACGACACGCTGAGCGATGAGGAGCGCAACGAATACATCAACATCATCATCCAGAGCACAAAAGAACTTTCGCGAATGACACGCAATATTCTGAACCTCTCACGGCTGGAAAACCAGACCATTATCAGTGAAAAGACATCTTTTCGCGCCGACGAGCAGATCCGGCAGTGCATCCTACGCATGGAACCTCTCTGGTCTGCCAAGAATATCAGTATCTTTCCGGAACTCGATCCGATCACCTGGAACGGAAATATGGAACTGACTGCCCATATCTGGAACAATCTGCTGGATAATGCAATCAAATTTTCTCCCTGCGGCGGAGAGATCATTATCACCGCGCACGTAGAAAACTCCTGGTTTACCGTCATTTTCCAGGATTCCGGTCCCGGTATGGCCCCTGAAATTCAGAAACATATTTTTGATAAATTCTATCAGGGAGATTCTTCGCACAAGAAAAAGGGCAACGGTCTGGGACTTGCTCTCGTCCACAAGATCGTCACCCTCTACGGAGGTTCTATTGAGGTAGAAAGCGTTCCCGGTCTGGGCAGCAGTTTTAAGATTCTGCTTCCGCTTTCCTGTTCTTCTTAATACAACAGCCAACGATTCAGATTCCATTAAGCGTCGTTTTTGATTTTTCCCGTGAGGTTTTACCGGGAATCAGCACACTCTTCACCTTGAAAATTCTTGCACAGAAAGGCGGCAGATCCACATACAGGGTATGCGGCCTCTTCTTATAAGGCACATCCTCCACCCGCCAGGTCGCATCTTCCGGCTTCGTATTACCGCCATATATTTCCCAGTCTGTATGAATCAGCTCCGTCAGCTCATACAGAAACGGGAGTCCTACCTGAAAATCCTTCCAGAACTGATCAGACAGATTCATCACCATCAGAATCGTCTCACCGGAAGCCCGCCTCTCATACGCATAAGTCACATAGTCCGCTGCATCCACTTCCAGCCACTCGAAGCATTCCGAATTATATTCTCCGTCATAGAGCGCCGGCTCTGTCAGATACAGACTGGACAGTTTCTCATAAAAATGATGAAACGCATCATGCAGCGGATATTTCAGAAGATCCCAGTCCTGTTCCCTGTTTTCATCCCACTCCCGGAACTGCCCGAATTCATTGCCCATAAAATTCAGTTTCTTACCCGGATGTGTATACAAATATGCATAGAAAGTCTTCACCTGCGGAAACTTGCAGTCATAGTCTCCCCACATCTTCTGTATAATCGTCGCCTTTCCATGTACTACTTCATCATGAGAAAACGGAAGCAGAAACAAATCGCTGTAAAAATACATCATCGAAAAACTCAGCTTATGATAATCATAAGGTCTGTACACCGGGGCGGTCTGGAAAAAACGCAGAGTATCGTTCATAAATCCCATATCCCATTTATAATCAAAGCCAAGACCATCATACTCGGTCGGAGCAGTCACTTTGGGAAAATCTGTAGAGTCCTCTGCCATCAGCATGACAGAAGGATGTCTCTTATGAAGCCCCGCGTTCATATTGCGGAGAAATTCCACTGCTTTTTCATTGACGCCTCTTGCAGGATCTCCGTTCCAGTAAATAGCGCGACTGATTGCATCCATGCGGATACCATCAAAATGGAATTCGCTCAGCCAGTAATCCGCTGCGGACTGCAGAAAGCTTCTGACCTCCCCGCGGCTGTGCATAAAATTCATAGTTCCCCATTCACTGTATGCAGTATCCGGATGGGGAAATTCATAAAGCGGTGTTCCGTCAAAGTTCAAAAGACCGTAATCATCCGTCGCAAAATGAACCGGAACAAAGTCCGTGATTACACCGATACCATTCTGATGGCATTTGTCTACCAGCATCTTTAGCTGTTTCGGACTCCCATACCTGGAAGTAGGCGCAAAAAAGCCTGTATTTTGATATCCCCAGGAACAGTCCGCCGGATGTTCGGACAATGGCAGAAATTCGATATAGTTAAATCCCATCTTTTTCAAATATGGAATCAGCAAATCTGCAAGCTCATCATAACTGTACCATGTCCCATCTTCTTTTTTCCGCCAGGAACCTGCATGCAGCTCATAAATATTCATCGGTCGGTTGTAATTCTTATCCCGGTTCTCCATCCAGGTCTTATCTTCAAACAGATATGTCCTGTCAACAATCCGGGATGCAAAACCAGGCCTTAATTCCATCAGCATTCCATAAGGATCGCAGTGCATGGTACGCTTTCCCTGCCGATCCGTAATACAATATTTATAGTACATTCCTGCCTGTGCTTTTAGCATGACACATTCAAATACTCCGGATTCTTTCCCCTCTCTCAGCTCTTCCAGTTCCCATCCGTTAAAATCTCCCTGCAGCTCTACCTTTTCCGCATTGGGAGCATAAATGCGAAATGTCACCCCATCTTTCCCTGTATGTGCTCCAAAATATTCATAAGCATCAAACACACTGCCCGTCAGAAATTTCTGAAAATCCATAGGAATTCCCCCTGTTCATCGAATGTTTTCTTCCTCTATCTTATATGAATCGGACAAAATGTGCAATACTTTCAGGGCAAAAAGTGAATTCTGGTCATTTTTAATTTTCATCTGATCTGACTTACTGCGCCCGATTATCGAAAATGCGTATTACCCGGAAGACGTCTGCCTGTCTCCTGTGTGATAAATCCGATCAGAGCCCCTGTGATCAACCCCGCTGCCAGAAGTACAGGACTATAATACAACAGTGTATTCGTTTCCAGCACCTGTACGGCTACCAGAAGCTGACCGATATTATGTGTGACGCCTCCGATAATGCTGACCCCGGCCACGCTGAACAGTCCAGATCGTTTTGCAGCGCACATGCAGAGAAAGCTCAGGCCTGCTCCCGCCAGACTGTACAGAATCATCGACAGGCTGCCGAACATAAATCCCGACAGCAAAATCCGCAGAGCGTTGATGGTCAGCGCCTCAAAAGATCCAAGTACATACAGGCTCCATACCGTCACCATATTGGCAAGCCCAAGCTTCACTCCCGGTACTCCGACCGGGACCGGAACCAACAGCTCAATATAACTGGCGATCAGCGCTGCTGATGTCAACAGACCAAGCTTGGCAATCTTTTCCGTTTTTTTTCTCTTCATTTTTCCCCCTTTAAACCTGTCTGTCCTGCCGGCTTCGCAGAAATCTTTCTCTTTCACTGCCGGAAAAATAACTGCAATATACAAAGGGCCGCTACAACATACCGCTTTGCTCCTGTATTCCGCAATGCCAGACAGATGATAACGGACATAATCCGTCTTCTCTTTGACACACTTCCCATACGGGCGCAGAACACGGGGCAAAATCACATGTCGTGACAGCCCTTTTACATTTTACTTCAGTCTACTTTTATTCTCAGTCTTACTTTCTTCCCGCCTGCCAGCGCATTCCCCATCCAAATGCTCTGTCCAAAGCTTCATGCCCCGGGTAAAACTGAACGATCTTCTCCACGCTGAACGTCTCATCGTTCACATTTTCCAAAAGCGCCAGTCCGCACATTCTGTCAGAAGAATTAAAAGTATCCATCTTCACAACCAGGTCCTCAGCGCCGGGATATTTCAGCGTAACCGTCGCATCTGCCTGCTTCCAGTTTGCCACGCCTTCATAAATAAATGTATACACCAGAATCCTCTGAATGTTTGCAATCTCATTGCCGTTAATACGCAGATTCTCCCCGGCCACCGCCGCTCCGGTTCTGTCATCTCCGTCCAGCGCTATAAAAGGCGGACGATTCAGACTGCCGAACGCGTTGCCAAGCGCCTGCACCGCACCCTTGCTTCCGTCCTTTAATTCAAAAAGACAGCCCAGATCCAGATCAATCCCCGACGACAAAAGCCCGGCAAGGAATCCCTTGGGTTTTGCATTCCAGTTCAGATTTACAAGAATCTCACCCAGTCCCGCCGAAGCACTTTTCTTTAAGCTGACTTTCTGTCCCTTTTGTAAATTAATCGCCATGTTACCTTACCTCCTCAATATCTGTTCATTTTGTTCCTGTTCATCACATAACCAAGTCCTGCACCCACAAGTCCGCCCAGTATATGGGTCAGATTGGCCACATTATCCTGTATAAAGAGTCCCTGATAGATCTGTTCTCCTATATAGATCAATGCCACCAGTATAAAGGTCAACGGAATCGAACCTTCCTTAAGACTTGTAAATGATGACAACAAAATCAGCGCAAACACTACTCCGCTGGCTCCCAAAAGCTGTATGCGGGGAAAGAACACAAAATTGACAATCCCTGTTACCAGCGCGGTCGCCAATATCACGAACAGCATATTGGAAGAACCATATTTTTCTTCCAGAAGCGGTCCTACGACCAGAATCAGCATGATGTTCCCCAGAAAATGCTCCCAGCCCGCATGGCCGAGCACATGTCCTGCAAAACGGATATAGGTGGCAGGATTCATAAGAGACGAACGGTATACACTGAAAAACAGATCGGTTGTCATGCCTTTGGTAACCGCGCCGAGCAGCAAAGAAGCAAGACAAAGAATTGTAAATGTCAGTATGACCGGAGAATTAAAAGAAATCTTCACATGTGATCTTCCGTAATTCATGAACCGTACCTCCCGTATCAAGTCATACGTTTTCTTCAGATTATTATACCAAATCCCAACATGATACGCAACAAAAACACAGAATTTCCGTTCTCAGATTTCCAATATACAAATCACCGTTTTTTCAGTTTTTTATTTCCAGCTTTTTCCGGCAGTAGAAAAAGGCCGGGATCAGAAAAAGATCCGCCAGCAGCCATGCCGCCGGATGTGCAAAACAGATGCCGGCAAAACCGAATTTCCCGGCAATCACCACTGCAACTGCCACCCGCGCAATCATCTCCATAACGCCTGAAATAATTGCAAAAACAGAAAATCCCATTCCCTGAATCGTAAATCTCACTGTATTTACCAGCGTCAGCAGACAATAAAAACCGGTGCAGTGTAAAAGGAAACGATATGCATAAGCGATAATCTGCATCTCTTTCGCATCCAGAAACAAAAGAATCAGTCCCCTGCCGAAAAACAGCGCCAGAAAAAAGCAGCCCGCGGATGCGGCGAATCCTACCAAAGATGCATCCCGAAGGCCTTTCCCGATCCGGTCGGTTCTGCCTGCTCCCATATTCTGGCCTGTATACGGAGCCATCGTCTGTCCCAGCGCCTCCACCGGGCAGGCGATAAACGCATTGATCTTCTGAGCCGCAGTCACGCCGGCCACCACTGCGGTACCCATACCGTTGATCGCAGCCTGAACGACCAGCGTTCCGATCGCCGTAACCGAGTACTGCAGTCCCATGGGAACTCCCATAAAACACAGCCTTTTCATATACTTTCCGTCCGGCTTCCACTCTTCATGCGAAATTTTCAGTATCAAATATTTTCTTTTTATATATAACAGGCAAATCAGTCCTGAAACTCCCTGTGACAGGACTGTAGCCAGCGCAGGACCTTCCACCCCCATATGGAATATCAGAATCGTAACAAAATCCAGTACGATATTTAAAATGGAGGAAACTGCCAGAAACAGAACCGGCGTCCTGCTGTCACCCAAAGACCGGATAATTCCCGCCAGGAGATTGTACAAAAAGGTACAGGGTATTCCCCAGAAAATAATCACGATATAGAGATACGCATACTCAAAAATCTCCGCAGGTGTATTCATCAGTCTCAGGACGGGCCTGCACACTGCCACCACCGCCAGAGTCATAATTACCGAAAACAGAATGCACAGCCAGGTACTGTTAGCTACAAACCGTCTCAGCCTGCTCTCTTCTCTGGCTCCAAACATCTGTGCCACCGGTATGGCAAATCCGTTGCACACACCGGTGCAGAATCCGATCACCATGAAATTCAAAGAGGACGTGGAACCAACTCCTGCCAGCGGGTCTACTCCCAGATACTGCCCGACAATCACCGTATCCACCATACTGTAAAACTGCTGAAACAGCATCCCCAGAAACATTGGTACTGCAAAACTTATTATCAGCCTGACCGGAGAACCGGTTGTCATATCCTTTGTCATCTACTGCCAACCCCTTCCAAATAAAATCGAAAGAGATTATATGCCGCTCCCGCCTGATTGTCAATCTGCCGAAATCACAGAACAATGCAGACATTTGGCCGTTTTACAGACAATCCGACGAATCAGATCTTCCGGGTATAGAGTTTCAGCCAGGCTCTCTCATCCTCACGCAGGTGAGGCGCCAGCGCCTGATACACTTTTTCATGATAGCTATTCAGCCGTATCTTTTCCGTCTCTGTCATCTCCTGCGGCAGGATTCCGTCCAGATCAACCGGTACCAGTGTCAGAATCTCGAACTCCATAAACTGTCCGTACGTATTCTGTTCTCCTTTTACACAGAGCAGTTCATTCTCAATGCGGATCCCATACTCACCTTCCGCATAAAACCCCGGTTCGTCTGTCGTCACCATCCCCGCTTCGAGTACTGCCGGCTTGTCTTTTTCCGACAGTTTCCAGCGAAATGCATTCGGCCCCTCATGCACATTTAAAAGATAGCCGACTCCGTGTCCTGTCCCATGCTTATAATCTGCACCCGCCTGCCAGAGAGGTTCCCGGCAGAGAATATCCAGGCTGTATCCGCTGCAGCCGTACAGAAACCGTGCAAACGCCAGATTCAGATTCCCACGGCATACTGCCGTAAACATCCGCTTCTGCTCTTCTTTGACTTCCCCCATCACAAACGTGCGGGTCGTATCCGTCGTTCCTTCCAGATAATGTCCCCCTGCATCTACCAGAAGAAATCCCTTCTGCGCTATCTTGACGCTGCTCTGTTCTGTCGGCGAATAATGAACAATCGCTCCGTTGGCGCCATAAGCGCAGATGGGCGCAAAGCTCTGGCCTAAATAATGCTCCTGCTCCTGTCTGTATCTGTCCAGGCGGGCGGCAACGGACAGCTCCGTCAGCTTTTCCTTTCCCGCTCTCGTCTTCAGCCAGTACATCAGTCTGGTAAATGCAATCCCTTCCTTCAGATGAGCAGTACGAAGGTTGGCAGTTTCCGTCTTATTCTTGACGGCTTTCATAAGTTCTGTCGGATTGCGCCGTTCTGTTATCTCTGCTCCCTTTGGAATACTCTTAAGCAGGCAATCATTGATATTTTTTTTATCCAGCAATACTCTACATCCGTCCGGCAGCTTCTGCAGATCCTGATAGATTTCCTCATATCCCCTGATTTCCACGTTGTACCGGGACAGATATTGTCGAAGCTCTTCTGTTACAATGCTTTCCCGCACATACCAGACGCAGGATTCTTCGGCGACACACAAAAAAGACAGGATTACCGGCACACAGGGTATATCCCCTCCCCGGACATTTAAAAGCCACGCGATATCGCACAGAGAAGCCAGCACATGTATGTCCGCTCCTGCTGTTTTCATCTCTTTTCTGACTCTGTAAAGCTTACTTTCCGTATCTTCCCCGGAATAACAGGCATCCAGAATCAGAATTTCCGAATCCGGGATTTCCGGCCTGTCTTCCCAGATCTCTCCCACCAGATCTTCCTTCCCTGTACAGGCCGCCTTTTTTTCTTCCGCCGCCTTTAGAAGTGTTTCCGCCCGAAACGCTCCCATAACCTTTCCGTCAAATCCCAGCTTTCCGCCTGCAGAAAGTTTCTGTTTTACATAGTCCTCCACTTCCGGCACGCCCGTCTCTCCCAGACAGAACAGTTTTATGCTCGTACCTTTTAACTGCTGTTTTGCCTGGATAAAGTATCTTCCGTCCGTCCAAAGCCCCGCCTCTTCCAATGTAATCACCAGAGTCCCCGCAGAACCCGTAAATCCAGACATATATTCTCTGGCCCGATAATGAGCGCATACATATTCCGACTCATGGCAGTCGGATGTGGGAATTACGTAAACCGTAATGCCGCTTTCTCTCATTTTTTCGCGAAGCCGTTCTATTCGTTCCCGTATCATTGTCTTCTCATACCTGCCATTCTGCCGCCAAAAATGCCCGGTAACCTCTGTATGCCTCATAAATATCCGCCTTACTGGAAATCTCCCATGGACAGTGCATACTTAAAAGCGCCACTCCGCTGTCGATTACATCCATCCCGTAATTTGCTGTAATCCAGGCAATGGTTCCCCCGCCTCCCTGGTCTACTTTTCCAAGCTCTGCAGTCTGCCAGCACACGCCGGCATCGTCCAGAAGCTTCCTGAGCTGACCGATGTACTCTGCACAGGCATCATTAGAACCGGATTTCCCCCGCGAGCCTGTATATTTGTTAAATACCATGCCTCTGCCCAGATATGCCGTATTCTTCTTTTCAAATGCATTTGCATAATTAGGATCAAACGCCGCGCTGACATCAGAAGAGAGCATATGCGAATTCTGCAGACATCTGCGCAGTGCAAGTTCAGAGTATCCGCCTGTCAGGTTCATCACCTCAGCCGTCATATTTTCAAAATACCGCGACTGCATGCCTGTGGCTCCCATGCTTCCGATCTCTTCTTTGTCTGTCAGCAGGCAGACAGACGTGTATGCTGGATTTTCAGATTCCATCTGTGCCAGTAAAGATGTATATACACAGATCCTATCATCCTGTCCGTATCCCATGATCATACTGCGGTCCAGACCAAAGTCTCTCGCAGGCCCTGCCGGGACAGCCTCCAGTTCTGCAGACAGAAAATCTTCCTCTTCCATTCCATACTGTTCTTTCAAAAGCACAAGAAGCGCCTTTCTGATTTTTTCTTTTTCTTCTTTGTCCGGTCCGTTCTCATCTGCAGGACGGCTCCCGATGATGATGTTCAGATTTTCTCCTTCCACCACTACAGACGCTTTTTTCTGGAGCTGCTCAGACGAGAGATGGATCAGGAGATCTGAGATTCCAAGTACCGGATCCTCCGGCTTTTCTCCGACGGCAAATTCCACGGTACTCCCGTCTTTTCTCACCGCCACACCGTGCAGAGCCAGAGGAATCGCTGCCCACTGATATTTTTTAATCCCCCCGTAATAATGAGTATCCAGAAGAGCCATGTCCCCATCTTCATACAGAGGATTCTGCTTCAGATCCAGCCGCGGAGAATCCATATGCGCGCCGAGAATATTCATTCCCTCTTCCATGGGTCTGGTTCCAATATGATAAAGAATTACCAGTTTTTTCTTGTGCACGGCATACACTTTATCACCCGGTTTCAGCGCGCATCCTGATTTCCGTATCTCTTCTATGGAACGGTATCCTCTCTCCTCTGCCGTCTTCACCGCCAGAGCCGCACATTCTCTTTCTGTCTTGGCTTCCGATAAAAATCTTTTATACTGCTCCGTCACTTGTTCCAGTTGTTTTATATCTTTTTCACTGTACATACTCCATGCATTTTTTCTTTCCATAAAAATAATGATCTCCTTTTCCAATACACTTCAAAAAACGTCTGATATTTATTCTCTCCCAAATATCATACTCCCTCAATTCCCGGCTGTCTATACGCATCTGTCATCCACCTCATAAATCAGGCAAATATCAGCGGACAGGGCTGAAAAGTCGTCTGCCCTTGTCAAGAGAGGGTAACCCTATAGAAAAAGCATTGCTCAGACTGCCGCAAAACAAACCCCTTCCTGCCTGCTCAGCATCACCGAGCGGACAGGAGAGATCATATTTTGCAACAGCCCTGATCAATGCCTGTTTTATACTTTACATCTGATATTAAATGAATCAAACGGACGCGTCAGCATGTCCGTCCGGGTCGTTATACAGAAGAATAAGCCATCCGTCACACGGCAGACTCTTTGTCCACATGAGAAAACTTGAATTTAAGAGCAAATCTGGCAGACCGATGCCCTTGTTCAGCAGCCTCCCGCATGAGACGGAGCCCTTTTTCCTGATCGATTTCCACGCCCTCGCCTGTCATATAAAGTACGCCGCATATGTATTTTGCCTCTGCATTTTCCGGACTGTCCAATAGCTGAACTGTCTTTTCACACCAGAATAAGGCTTTGGAATGATCCGTAACCGTTCCCACTCCTTTGTAATACATCTTGCCGCAGATCAGCCATGCTTCTGCACAGCCTCCCTTTCCGGCTTTCTCAAACCACTGCAGCGCCTTCTGACGGTCTTTTTTCGTTCCTTCTCCCTTATAATACATCCAGCCGCACTGAAGCTGCGCTTCTGATTCTCCTTTGCCTCCCGCTTCTTTATAAATACTCAGAGCTCTTTTCCTGTCTTTTTTGACGCCTTCTCCGTGATAAAACATCCTTCCAAGCTGATACAAAGCTTTCACATGTCCCTTATTTGCCGCTTCTTCATAACAGTCAAACGCTTTTTTGAGATTCTTTCTGATCCCTTCTCCATGCTGATACATCCAGCCGCACTGATATAAAGCCTGTACATGGTTTCCGCCGGCGGCCTTTTTCAGGCAGTCAAACGCTCTGGCATGATCGATTCCCACCCCTTCACCTTCATAATACATCATCCCGCGGGCGAACTGTGTACTTGCGTTCCCCCAAGGAGCAGCCTTTTCATACCAGTACAATGCCCTGGCATAATTGATCTTTGTACCTCTGCCCTGGCAGTTCATATCTCCGCACAGATGCTGAATCTCCGGATTTCCCTCCTCTGCGCTCTGTTCCAGCCAGTACAGCGCTTTTGCCTGATCTTTGTCGTCTTTCGACTGAGCAAACATCCGGCCGCACCTCAGTTTTGCCTTTTTATGTCCCTGGCGCGCGGCTTTTTCAAACCACTGCAGCGCCTCTTTCTCGTTGCCGGCATCAAAATACGCTTCTCCGCAGTAATACTGTGTCTTTACCAGCAATTCTTTCTCAACATCCCGGTACATCAGAAGCATTTCATACCAGTATGCTTCCATCTGATAGTCTTTTTCTTCTCGGCAGTGCTTTGCCAGAGCATAAACCTCATCTACCGACATCTGCGCCCGGTTCTGTAAAGCTTCGTCCCGTAAATCCTCCACCTGCTCTTCTTTCACAAAACCGCTTTCCATTATGATCTCCCCGTCTGTTCTTCCTTTTTCTTTTTAAAGAAGTTATCCACCCGTTTTTTAATCTCCGCCGGTTTGAGATATTTCATCATATATCCTTCTGGTTTTAAACTCAGCACTTTTTTCACACTTTCCGGATCGTCCCGGCTGGTAAGAAAGATAACGGAAACATCCGCAAATTCCTTTTCAGAACGGAGCATCTCCAGCACATGCCTTCCGTCACAGACCGGCATATCATAATCCAGAAGCACCAGATCCGGTTTGTCCAGAGTAATTGAGCGGATAGCAGAGACTCCTGACTGAACTGCAGACACTTCATAGTCTCCTATCAAAAGCCTGCGAATCCCTTCCCGAATGGTCATCGAATCGTCTACAAGCAAAATCTTGGGCTTCGCACTTTCTTTTCGTGTATTGAAATATTTCCTGGTCTCCGCCATTTCATTCTGTACAGCCAGCGGCGTACCGATCCCCGTCTCAAGCAGATGCGGCGCAATGACGCAGTAAGAGAAATATCCCTCATCTGTACTGAACAGCAGACTGACCTGTGGCTTCTCCTTTTCAAAAACCTGCCGGAACTGCTCATATGTCAGAAGATTCTCCTCCTGCATTTCATAATTCTCCAGCGACGGGAAATGCGACATTACATGCCACACGAACTGACTGGCACTGTATCTGACTGCGTTGATCAGCATTACATCCAGCTTCTCTGAGCGAACCCCCATCAGCCTTCCGATTGTATTGACAAGTATTTTTTCTTCAAATACCAGAATGATTTCCCATTTTTTCTGATCCTGCTCCCTGCCGTAAACCAGACGGTAGTAGATGCCGTTCCCAAACTTCTCGCCGTCATAGGTTTCGCTGATTACTTTGGATTTCAGATTGAACATCTGCATCAGACACCCCATGATCACGTTTTTCATGGATTCCAGTTCCTGCGCCGGCAGAAGATCCTCCCACCTGCTTACATCTTCCCCTACAATCGCACGGTCTTCTGTCGTAGTATGCCCAATCAGCCATCCGGCACAGACAGCCAGAAAATGATCAACTGCCTCCGGCGAATAATTAGACCGCTTCAGTTCTCCCTCCAGAATCGGGAGCGTCCTGTCCCGAAAATCTTTATGAATCCGCTTATGCATTTTCAGATTTTTATATCCGGTCAATTCCATGTAGTTCTCTTCATCCGTAAAATGCCGGATCGCATGCTCGTAAAAATATCGGATTCCCTCTTCACATGCTTTTCCGCTTTTTTGTTCTTCACGTCTGAGAATGAAAAGTCTGTTAATGATTGAAAACAGTCTCTGATGCTCTTTATCGATCGCATCAACTCCAATATTGAACTCGTCTTTCCACACCAGCTGCTTATCCATATCTACTACTCCTTTGGTCTGTCAAATTTTTGTAAGAACCTTATTTAGAACATCTGCACTCATTAATAGATACTATATCATATAATCTGGAAATTTTAAACAAGAAAATAAGTAATTTTATTCTCACATTCTCTTCACCATTCCGGTTTGAACTCCAAAGCAGAAAACGGACTCATTTCCATTCTTTCATGATTTCAAGAAGCTCCGCCTCATAATCACCAGTGATCTCCTCCATACTTCCTCCATGCCGGACATTGGTCTCCACTCCCCATTCCTGGTCGTAAAATTCCCAAATATGATAAGAAACTCCCCGATATTCAAAATCTATGCTTTCACAGCCATCCTCCAGACATTTTTTAAACGTCCATCCCCGTTCTTTGATCAGCGTCAGAACCCGTTCCAGTCTTCTGTCTTTTTCCATCATTACTTCCTCTCCTTTTTTCTTATAGCTTTTCTTCGTAGAAAACTCTGATCATCCTGCCGTTCAGCATGATCGAATCTTCCGTTTCCTCAACCTCCAGCGCATCGTCGTCATCCTCTTCTTCATTGTCCATGCTGCATTTCAGCTGCAACCCCGCCGTTCCGATTAGCGCCATCCACAAAAGCAGGATGACTGTCACCGTAATCTTTCTGTTTTTAGAAATCATAAGTCCCCATATATATTTTATTGCCAGCACTGTCAGTACAAGAACCACAAACCACAGATAGATCGTCACTACTGTCAGCAGCATCGCTGTCACAATGCAGAACAGAATCCATTTCACCAGCACATTGCAGATATTTTGACAATCATATAAACCAGATCTTCTATGGCAGATATACGCACACAGTAATACATATACCATAAAAATGAGCAGAAATATCAGGCTGTTCACTTCAGCAAACATGGTTGCTCCTCCATAAGAAAAACTAAATGCCCTAAATTATACTGCTCTTTTCCTGAATTCATGACAGAAAAACTTTGGTTATATTCATTATACTCAATCTTTTCGATGATTCAACTCCTGCAGAAAAAAACTTGCATTTTCCGTCTCACGCGATATGATAGAGTCAGAAAACAGACAAGAAGAGGAGTATCTTTATGAATAAAAGAAATTATCAAAAAGAACTGGAGCAGCTGCTCAGCCAAATCCGACAGAAAAGACAGGTTCCGAAACTTCTGTTGCACAGCTGCTGTGCTCCCTGCAGCAGCTATGTGCTGGAATATCTGTCTGAATATTTCCAGATCACCGTCCTGTATTACAATCCCAACATCTATCCGGAATCCGAGTATCATACCCGTGCCGAAGAACAAAAACGTTTTATCAACATGCTTCCCTGCAGATACCCGATCACATTTACAGAAGGCGACTATACGCCGGAAGATTTTTACAGCTGCGTAAAAGGTATGGAACATCTGCCGGAAGGCGGCAGACGCTGTTTTGCCTGTTACCTTCTGCGACTCGAAGAAGCCGCACGCGCAGCACAGCAAAAGGGCTGTGACTATTTTGCCACAACCCTCACAATCAGTCCTTTGAAAAATGCTGAAACGCTGAATAAAATCGGAGAACAGCTTGCCAAAACATATCAGGTTCACTGGCTCCCCAATGATTTCAAAAAGAAAAACGGATATAAACGTTCCACCGAGCTCTCCAGGGAATATGGTATGTACCGGCAGGACTACTGCGGATGCATCTATTCCCAGCGCGAACGGCATCCGGAAATGTAGCTTTTTATTTCCGCCGGCAACAAGCCGGGCGGATATACCGGCATGTTCATTTGGCGACTGCCATGAGAGACAAAGCCCCGCGGCTTGCTTTGCTACAGACTTGCTGCCCCGTCAGTTTACTGCGGAGTCTTTGTCTTTGCCGGTATGATTTCCAGCCAGTAGCCGTCCGGATCCTGGATAAAATAAATACCCATGGACGGATTCTCAAAACAGACGCAGTCCATCTTTTTGTGAAGTGCATAAGCTGCATCGTAATCATCAACGCAAAACGCCAGATGAAACTCGCAGTCACCCAGATTATACGGACGTTCCATGTCCCGAAGCCACGTCAGTTCCAGTTCAAAATCACTCTCTTCATTCTTTAAATAGACAATTACGAAAGAGCCATCCTCCGCATTTTTTCTGCGACATTCTTTCAGTCCAAGCGCTTTTTCATAGAAAGCCATTGAACGCTCCAGATCAGCCACATTGTAATTTTCATGTATCATCTGAAATCTCATATCATTTCCCTTTCTTTTATCAAACATGTCTCATATAATTTTTCATATCTTCCGGAAGCGGCTGCGTAAACTCCATCCGCTCTTTCGTGATCGGATGGGTAAAAATAAGCTTCCAGGAATGCAGCGGCTGACGTTTCATAGACGGATCCTGAGGACCGTACAGGAAATCGCCCGGCAGAGGATGCCCGATATGACTCATATGAACCCGTATCTGATGTGTCCGCCCGGTATCCAGCATACACTGCACCAGCGTCCATCCATCGCCCTTCTGTAATGGAAAGTAATGAGTCACCGCACGTTCCCCGTGTTCCATATCCACTGTTCTCTCAATGACAGAACCGGCTTTACGTCCAATCGGAAGATCGATCACCCCAGGACGGTCAATTTCCCCTGTTACCAGAGCAAGATAAATCCTGCGTATTTTTTTCTCCCGCATCTGTCCGTACAATACCGCTGCGCTTAACATATGTTTGGCAATGATCAGAAGGCCGGTTGTATCCCGATCCAGACGGTTGATACACCGGTATGGATAAATCTCTTTCTTCTCCTGTGCATAGGCCATCACAGCGTTGGCAAGCGTATGCTCATAATGATTCACAGACGGGTGCACCGGCATACCCGCAGGCTTATTAACCACCAGCAGATGCTCATCCTCATATACAATATCAAAGACAAGCTTCATCGGTCTGAAACGTTCTACCGGCAGTTCCTCCAGCAGACGGATATCGAGGCGGTCGCCAGCGCCTAGACGATCATTTACGCGGATCCAGACTCCGTTTCTTCGGATGCCTCCGGCTGTCCTTTTCAGCCGCACCAGGATCTGTCTGGAATATCCCTTCGCTTTCAGGAAATATCCCGCAGTCTGTCCTGATTCCGCCTCCTTCACCCGATAGGAAAACTGATGTTCAGACACTCTTCAGTCCACCAGCACCTTCTCAATCTCCGCAATGTACATCATATGATAATCTTTATTCGGATAATTCTTTTCATCCAGGCTTTGATCAATAAAACAAACTGGGTCATAGGACTGCGCATACAGTTTTCTGCACACCATCACTGTATTCGCCTCTTCAAAATAAGGGGTTGCCCCGTCATGCATCACCTTCAATCCGGATTTTGCAATCTTGTCTTCATCCCTTCCGGATACACTGCCAAAATAATTTAAAGTCTTACGGTATTCCTCACCCAATACAGACAGTGAAAATGTCTCTGCCTGATCTACAAACTCTTTGGTATATCGCTGAGGACGGAGGAATATATAGACAACCGGCTTATTCCACATGATACCCACGCCTCCCCAGGAAGCGGTCATAGTATTCACCTTTCCGTCTTTTTCCGCTGACACAAGCAGCCATTCCCTGCCAATCATCTGAAATGGATTTTTCTGCAGTTCTTCTGGTCTGATCTCTTTCATATTCTGTCTCCTCCTTTTTTCAGCCGCGGATACGATCTGGAAATCCCACTTTCCTCTGTACTTTCCGCAGGGTTTTCGCTGCCGTATATCCGGCCTTTTCTGCATTGGTTTTGATAATATGGTCAATATATGCCTTATCTTCGGCAAGTTTATTATAACGTTCCTGTAAAGGTTTCAGCACACCGATGACAGCCTCCCCTACGGCCGCCTTAAATTCTCCATAGCCTTTTCCGTCAAATTCTTTTACCACTTCGTCCGGCGTCTTTCTGGTACATGCACTGTAAATGTCAATCAGATTTCGAATGCCGGGCTGTTCTTCCCGATACAGAATCTGCGCCTCTGAATCCGTCACTGCCCGTTTACATTTACGCATGATCGTATCCGGATCATCCATCAGATAGATCGACGCATTGGGATTCTCATCTGACTTGGACATCTTTTTGGACGGTTCCTGCAGGCTCATAATGCGGGCGCCCACTTTGCCAATATATGCCTCCGGTATGGTAAACACATCCCCATAGACACCGTTAAACCGCTGCGCCACATCCCTGGTCAGCTCCAGATGTTGCATCTGATCAATTCCTACCGGCACCACGTCCGCCTGATACAGCAGAATATCTGCCGCCATCAATACCGGATAAGTAAACAGTCCTGCATTGATGTTATCTGCATGCTTTGCAGATTTATCTTTGAACTGAGTCATCCGGTTCAGTTCTCCCATATAAGTAAAGCAGTTCAGAATCCATGCCAGTTCAGCGTGTCCGGACACATGTGACTGATAATAAAGGCAGTTTTTCTCCGGATCGATTCCGGCTGCAATGTAAATCATCAGAAGGTTGCGGGCACGTCTGCGAAGCACCGCCGGATCCTGACGAACGGTGATGGAATGCAAATCCACCACACCATAATAACACTCATACTCATCGCACAGGTCCACCCAGTTTTTCAAAGCTCCCAGATAATTTCCCAGTGTCAGATTCCCGGTTGCCTGCATGCCGCTGTACAGCACTTTTTTCCCATTTATCATTATCTTTATCTCCTATCTATAGTTCCGCCTTTGCCTTCCCGACATGCTCCGGACAGAGATCTCCCCGGCTGTTTCCCTCCCGGGGACTTCTCTGTGTGTCGCTCAGGCTTCGGCTGTTTTTTATAGTTCCGCCTTTGCCTTCATATACTTAATAAATTGCATGCGATTTTAAAGTATATAATCAGGCTGCATGCGTCTACGATTGTAGAAATCAGCGGCGCCGCCATAATCGCAGGGTCCAGATTCAAAAGCTTCGCGGCAATGGGAAGCGTGCAGCCGATTCCTTTCGCCATGATAATCGTAATATAAAGGCTTAACACTACCGTCAGACATACCATGGGCTGTCCCGGATACATAATCATCAGACGGATATAATTCAAAGCTCCCAAAATCACACCTACCAGAAGCGCAACCCGAATCTCTTTCCATATGACTCTCACCGTATCTGACGGCTCCACTTCACCGATAGCCATACAGCGGATAATCATAGTGCTGGACTGACTGCCGGCGTTTCCTCCGGTTCCGGTCAGCATAGGCACAAAACTGACCAGCAGAGGAAGAGCCGCAAACGCTTCTTCATAGTGTGTCAGAATACTGCCCGTAATCATGGAGCTGAGCATGAGCACAGTCAGCCAGACAATCCTGTTTTTCGCCAGTTCCAGAATACTCGTTTTCAGATAAGGCTTGTCACTGGGAAGCATGGCTGCCATTTTCTCAAAGTCCTCGGTGGCCTCTTCTTCCATAACATCCACAATATCGTCAACCGTGACGATCCCCACCAGACGTTCCTCATGATCTACCACCGGAAGACAGAGCAGATCGTATTTATTGAACAGATCAATAACTTCCTCCTGGTCTTCTGTCGTCACAGTCTTTATGATATTCGTATCCATAATATCCTGAATCTTTGTTTCATATGGATTCATCAGAAGATCCTTGATTGTCACGACGCCTTCCAGATGACGTCCTCCATCCATGACAAAACAGGTATAAATAGTCTCCTTGTCCACACCATGCGCACGGATATAAGAAAACGCCTGCTCCACATTCATATATTTTTTCAATCCAATATACTCTGCCGTCATGATACTGCCGGCGCTGTTGTCCGGATACTGCAGAAACTGATTGATAATCTTCCTTGTCTCCGGCGTTGTATTGCGCATGACCCTTTTGACAACCGTTGCCGGCAGTTCCTCCAGCATATCCACCGCATCGTCTACAAACAGATCCTCTACTATTTTGTGGATCTCGGCATCTGTAATGCTGTTAATGATATGCTCCTGAATATCCGGTTCCAGACAGGCAAATGTATCTGCTGCCAGTTCTTTTGGAAGCATCCGGAAAATCAAAACTTTACGGTTGTCGTCCAGTTCTTCCATAAATTCAGCAATATCCGCCTCATTCATCTCGGCCAGATGAGAACGAAGGGATCGGAAACGGTGTTCCTCTACCAACTGCAGTAACTCTTCCAGATTATATTGTTCCACTGCACTCCCCTCCCTTTCCCCTGAGACATGCTTGAAAATTCACTTCCACAGATCGCAACACCCATCTGACCAAATGCCGTTTACAAACATGCTCTAAAATATAAGAGTCCGGTTCATCTGTTCCGGACTCTCCGCTTCTTTCTCTTAATTTTAGCTTTCTTCCTTGTCTTTGTCAACAAACTTTGATATTATGGTAACAGATTGTACAATTCTCAGGAGGTAATCATTCATGGAAAAAATTGCAAGTTTCACTATAGACCACGTCAAACTGGTCCCCGGCGTCTATGTATCCCGTAAAGATCCGGTTGGCGGCGCCGTCGTCACTACTTTCGACATCCGCATCACCAGCCCCAACGACGAACCGGTCATGAATACTGCAGAACTGCACGCAATGGAACATCTGGCCGCAACTTTTCTGCGCAGTCATCCGGTATTCGGACCAAAAATTGTTTATTTTGGACCTATGGGCTGCCGGACCGGCTGCTATCTGCTGCTGAACGGAGATTATGAACCCAAAGACATTGTCGGCGTATTGATTGAAACGTTTGAATTTATGCGCGATTTTGAAGGCGAAATCCCGGGAGCCAGACCGGAAGACTGCGGCAACTATCTGGATTCGAGCCTGCCAATGTGTAAGTGGTGGTCCAACCGCTATCTGAATGAAGTGCTCTATCATATTACGGAAGAACAGATGGTGTATCCAAAGCAGTAAAATCATCCTGCTATGAACTCTTATGATTCCGTACTTTTGTAAATTCAGCAGCCAGTCCGGACGCCCGTCATGGACTGGCTGTATGTTGTCAAATTCCGATACAGAAATTTCCCGCAGCCCAGAGCGTGTTTGAAAAATTAAATAACTGTCGTCGTCAGGATTTCCTTTATGGAAATCTGACAGTAATGACGGTTCCGCTGTCAGGAATACTGTGAATATCAATTTGAGCCCCGTGCAGCTTGGATGCATGTTTGACAATCGAAAGTCCAAGTCCTGTTCCGCCGATTTCTTTGGAATGACTTTTATCCACGCGGTAAAACCGTTCAAAAATGCGTTCCTGATGTTCGGCAGAAACGCCAATCCCGCTGTCCGCAACGCTCAGCACAGAAAAACCGTCTTTTTTTCTGATATCTACTCTGACCGTACCGCCTCTGCGGTTATATTTGACCGCGTTGTCACACAGATTATAAACAATCCCCTGCAGAAGCTGCCGAATACCATAAATACACGTCGTTTCTCCATGAAGCTCCAGCGTCACCTCCGCTTTTTCTGCTTCGGGCAGGAGCAGTTTTACGGTTTCGTCTGCCAGCAAATACAAATCCACTTTTTCCCAGTTCATGTCCGAAGCGCCTTCATCCAGATGCGAAAGCTTGATAATATCTTCTACAAGCCGGATCATACGCCTGGATTCTGCATAAATCCGCTCCGAAAAAACAGCAATATCCTCCGGTTTTACCAGTCCGCCCGCCATCAGCTCCGCGCTGCCCGATATCGTATGAAGCGGCGTTTTCAGCTCATGGGAAACATTTGCGGTAAATTCCCTCCGCATCTGTTCGGCTTTTTCCTTTTCCGTCACATCCAGAAGCAGAAGAACAATTCCTGAAACCTTCCCCCCGGCAGAAACAGGACTCGCATCCACCTGATATCTGCCATAGGAAAAATCCATGACTGTCTCCGCAGGCTCTCCGTTTTTCGCTCTGTACAGAACACCTGCAAGATCCTGGTTGCGGTTCAGCGATAAAATATTTTCTCCGGTACAGGAACGGTCTGTGTCAAAAAGCTTTGCCGCCGCATGATTGATACTCAGGATCGTTCCGCTGCAGTTCATAAGTATGAGACCTTCCGCCATAGAAGATGTCAGTACTTCAAACTCATTTTTCATCTGCTTCAGCTCTCCCTTTTGTCGCTTGATTTCTCTCTGCTGTATATCAATGCGCCGAAGCAGGGGTACAAACTCATCATATCCATCGTTTTCCAGTGGCTTATCCAGGTTCAGTTCATTAAGCGGCCTCACAATATTTTTTGACAGACGCAGAGCCAGAATGATGGATACCGCAACCATTGCCAAAAATATGATGCCGATGGGCTGCAGCATACCGAGGATCAGCATAAACAGAGAGTTTTGTATGGCCGAAAGCCGCAACACTGTACCGTCCGGCAGCCGCTTCGCACTGTAAAAATATCGTTCTGTCAAAGTGGAAGAATAACGGGCGCCTGTTCCGTAACCTTCTGCAAGAGCATCCTGCACCTCTTCCCGCTGAAAATGATTTTCCATCTCCCCGATATCCGATGCACTGTCATACAGAACAATGCCGTCCCTCCCAATCCATGTTATGCGACAATGATCAGCGCTCAGCCCTTCAAGATATTTGATTCCTTCGTTCTGTACGCCCTGTGCCGCCAGTTCTGTCTGTATAAGCAGCTGATCCCGCTGTACGCCGGAAAAATATTCATATAAAACAGTTATAAAAAGAATAAGCGAAGAGAAAAACACTCCGATTGCCACAATAAAAACAGTATAAAAAATACGCTTTGTCATGTTCTTTTTTCCATCCGATAACCAACGCCCCGAACTGTTTCAATATAGTCTCCAAAATCACCAAGCTTGGTCCGAAGCGTACCGATATGGACATCAATGGTTCTTGTTTCACCAATGTAATCGGAATTCCAGACTTTTCCCAAAAGCTGGTCCCTTGTAAAAACTCTGCCCGGATTATCCATAAATAAACGCAGTAACTCGTATTCTTTCAGAGTAAGTGCAATACGTCTGCCGCCGGCAGAAACCGTATGCTCGGCCGTATTTAACTGAATCTGTCCAATACAAAGACTGGTTTCACTGTCAGTTTTAGCGGTTCTGCGCAGGACCGCTTTTACACGGGATACCATCTCCATCATTCCAAAAGGCTTCGCCAGATAGTCATCTGCCCCCAGATCGAGACCAACTACTTTATCATATTCTGTTCCTTTGGCGCTTGCCATGATGACAGGAATCTCTGCAGTCGACGGGTTGCTACGAAGTTTTTTCAAAATTGTTATGCCATCATCGCCCGGCAGCATAATATCCAGCATAATCAGTCTGGGCATTTTGTTTTTCAGCGCATCAAAAAACTCAGAACCGTCCGCAAACCCTCTTGCATTAAACCCGGCAGAATTCAGTGCATAAATCATCAGATCCCGGATTCCGCTGTCATCTTCCACACAGAATATCATCTCTATCACGTTCCTTCCAGATTCATTTCCTCATACTTCATCAATTTTCAGCCGGCACAGCTGTGATTCCTTTACCAGTCAGACGCCGTTTGGCACAGGCAGCCTGTATTTTTTCCTGTACTTCGTATATTGCTCCTGAAATTCTGCGCGATCCGTGCGGAAACTGCGCAGAGATTCATGAAGATTCATATGCTGTCCGGCCATATCGATCATGCATCCTGCAATGTTGGAACAATGATCTGATGTGCGCTCCAGGCTGGTAAGAATATCTGACCAGACAAAACCGCATTTAATTGAACAGTGTCCGCTCTGAAGGCGTAGAATATGGCTTGTTCTCATTTCTTCTTTCAGCATATCGATCACCTGTTCAAGCGATTCCACACTTTCGGCAGCCTGTAAATCATTTTCCAGATAGGCACAGAGCGTTATATCCAGAATTTCTCGTATCGCTGACGAAATCACAGCGTATTCCAGCCCGGCCTCATTTGTCAGGCCCAGTCTTTTGTTTCCAAGCTCTTCCGCTGATTCCAGAAGATTGACTCCATGATCGGCAATCCGTTCAAAATCGCCGATTATTTTCAGAAGCTTTGCCGCTTCTGCCCTGTCGGCCTCACTGATCTGTTTTGTACTGAGCTGAACCAGATATGTACTTAAAATGTCCTCATAGTGATCTGTTAATTCTTCCTTGTCACGGATAGACTCTGCAGAAACTTCAGAATTATTTTCCAAAAACGCAAGGCTTCCTTTCAGCACATCTACAGCCGTCTTTGCCATCTCTGCCGCGACCTCATGACAGCGTTCCAGTGCAATAGACGGTGCGGCAAAAAATCTTTCGTCAAGTTCTGCTCTGATCTCCGTTTTCTGACTGTCACGAATAAGAATATGAACCAGCTTTTCAAGCGTTCCTGTCATTGGAAGAATCAGTATGGTACACAAGATATTAAACACCGAATGCGCCGCCGCAATACCCGGCAGCGAGGCAGCGTCATCCAGAAGCTGCGGTGAAAACAACACTTTAAAAATACAGAATACAGACAGCCACACAACAGATCCGATGACATTAAACAGCAAATGTACCATTGCCGCCCGTTTTGCATTCTTATTTGCCCCCACAGAAGATATCATCGCCGTAACACATGTGCCGATATTCTGTCCCATAATAATCGGAATGGCTGCGCCGTAAGAAACCTGTCCCGTTACCGCCAGCACCTGCAGAATTCCCACAGAAGCAGAGCTGGATTGAATAACAGCCGTAAGAACTGCTCCGGCCAAAACTCCTAACACCGGATTTTTAAATAAAATAAAAAGATTCTGAAACGCCGGCACACTGCCCAGTCCTGAGACCGCATCTGACATGGTCTCTATTCCAAACATCAGCGTCGCAAAGCCAAGCAGTATCATACCGGTATCTTTTTTCTTTGGGTTTTTACAGAATATATAAAAGATAATCCCTACAAATGCCAGGATCGGCGTAAAAGAAGACGGTTTCAAAAGCCTGACAAATACATTGCTGCTCTCGATTCCGGACAGGCTTAAAATCCATGCCGTAACCGTCGTCCCGATATTCGCGCCCATGATCACATGAATCGCCTGTTTTAACGTCATCAGTCCGGAATTGACAAATCCGACCACCATTACGGTAGTGGCAGACGAACTCTGAATCACCGCCGTTACGCCCAGCCCTGTTACCAGTCCTGCCGCTTTGCCTGTAGTAAGCTTTTCAATCACGGTTCTAAGCCGCCCGCCCGCTCTGCGCTCCAGCGACTGCCCCATAATATTCATGCCAAACAAAAACAGGCTTAATCCTCCAACCATCGTCAACAGCTGAAATACATCCATAAATTTTTTTCTCCTTTGATCCCGTTTTTGATCTTTCTATGATTAAAAATATCAAATCCACATCAAATCCGTTATCAAAGCTTTGTAAAATCCATGTAAAATAACGGTGCGCCTCACAGCTGTAAAAAACCGGACAAATACGTCTGCCGCCGTACTTATAACGTGTTCTTCATCCGCACCAGTCGGAACACCTGTTCCGCCGTATCTTCCATATTTGCTTCTGCATTGTCTTTTAACATGGCCTCCTCAAGCGTGGATATCCCACGGACAATCGGAAAAAACGCGTCAATTCCGGCTCCATTGCATTCTACCGCATCCCGAGTCGCCCCGCCGACAAATGCCAGGACGCCGCAGTCATATTTTTTTGCAAGTCTCGCAATGCCCACCGGCACCTTTCCCATGGCAGTCTGCGCATCCATCCGCCCTTCTCCCGTGACCACCACATCTGCGGTTCGAAACTCTTCTTCCATTTCAAGAATTCCCAGCACCAACGAGATTCCCGGTTCCAGTACAGCATCCAGATAACTCAGCAACGCAAATCCCAGGCCGCCTGCAGCTCCGGCTCCCTCCTTCGTCCGCATATCTTTACCTGTAAAATCCCTTGTTTTTTCTGCATAATGCGCCATCTTTCGGTCATAAAGCTCCCGTTCTTCCTCCTTCACCCCTTTCTGCGGTCCATACACGTAGACCGCTCCCTGTTCTCCCAATAAAGGATTCTTTACATCACAGGCTATGCGAAAACGGCATTCTCTCAACACCGCCGGTACTTTATCAGACCGAATTCTGGCAATACGGTCCAGAAAAGCAGCTCCCGGCAAAATCGGAGCTCCGGTCTCATCCAGAAACTCATAGCCAAGCGCAGACAGCATTCCGACGCCGCCATCCGTAGTCGCGCTTCCTCCGATCCCCATGATAAAATCACGGCATCCCCTTTTCACGGCATCCAGAATCATCTCTCCCACTCCATATGTCGTGGCTGATGCCGGATCCAGTCCGGACTGGCCGACAAGTGTAATGCCCGACGCCTCTGCCATCTCCATCACTGCCAGTCCCCTCTCCGCCACGATTCCATAAGATGCTTCTACTTCCGAACCAAACGGTCCTGTCACTTTCAACGTGACATATGTTCCACCAAGCCCGGCTGTCACTGCACGCATGGTTCCTTCTCCGCCGTCAGCCACCGGCTTTACAACAATTTCCACCTCTTTGCCATACACCCGCTCAATTCCCCGTCTTGCCGCATGTCCGGCTTCCAGAGAATCCATACTACCTTTAAAAGAATCCACTACAATCACAATTTTTTTCATTTTCTGACTCCTGTTGTTTTCTACAGCAAAAACGGGCCGATTCGCCCAAAACATCTCCCCGTCTCCAGCCATATGATTATCTGTTATTTATTAATTATAACGGATGTACAAAAACATGTAAACCCGTTCAGACTTTCTAATATTATAAAACGCCTGCGACATCAGACAAAAAACGCCCTGAAATGCGCTGCCAAATATACGCACTTCAGGGCAGTTCTCTTTTTTCAGATTTTACTTCGAAATTTACAGCCAGCTTTTTACTTTCTCATAGATACTTTTAGCATCCAGACCATACTTCTCAATCAGAGCTTTTGCAGGGCCGGACTCACCAAAGGTGTCATTGACACCAATCCTCAGCATCTTCGTCGGTGCCTGTTCGGAAAGAACCTCTGCGACCGCTCCGCCGAGTCCTCCGATAACAGAATGCTCTTCCACCGTCACAACCTTTCCGGTTTTCTTGGCAGATGCGACTACGAGATCTGCATCCAGAGGCTTAATCGTATGAATATTAATCACCTCTGCAGAGATTCCGTCCGCCTCCAGCATCTTCGCCGCTTCCAGGCTCTCGGATACTTCCAGACCAGTAGCGATAATGGTCACATCTTTGCCCTCGCGCATCACGATGCCTTTACCGATCTCAAATTTATAAGAATCCGGATCATTGATAACCGGAACAGCCAGACGGCCGAATCTCAGATATACCGGACCTTCATGCTCAATAGCCGCTTTTACAGCCGCCCTTGCTTCCACATCATCAGCCGGACTGATAACTGTCATACCCGGAATCGTCCTCATCAGAGCGATATCCTCATTACACTGATGTGAAGCGCCGTCCTCGCCTACCGAAATACCTGCGTGAGTCGCGCCGATCTTCACATTCAGATGCGGATAACCGATAGAGTTGCGGACCTGCTCGAAAGCGCGGCCAGCCGCAAACATCGCAAAAGTGGAAGCAAACGGCGTCTTGCCTGCCGCTGCCAATCCTGCCGCTACCGTCATCATATTTCCTTCCGCGATCCCGCAGTCAATATGACGATCCGGAAAAGCCTTTTGAAATACTCCTGTCTTGGTAGCGCCTGCAAGGTCTGCATCCAAAACCACCAGATCCGGATACTGTGCTCCAAATTCCGCCAAAGCATTACCGTAGCTCTCTCTTGTTGCAATCTTTTTTACTTCTGACATAATGCTTCACCTACTTTCTCTAAATCTGCCATTGCAGTCGCATACTGCTCATCATTGGGAGCCGCCCCATGCCAGGACGCCTGATTCTCCATAAAGGAAACTCCTTTTCCTTTTACGGTCTTGGTAACGATCGCCACCGGTTTACCGGTCACCGTCTTCGCCTCATCAAATGCTGCGCGAAGCTGATCCATATCATTACCATCCGCCACATTGATCACATGGAAATTAAATGCCTCGAATTTTTTATCGATAGGATACGGAGAGCACACATCTTCAATCTTTCCATCGATCTGCAATCCGTTATTATCCACAATCACTACCAGGTTGTCCAGCTTTCTGTGACCTGCCAGCATGGAAGCCTCCCACACTTGGCCTTCCTGAATCTCACCGTCTCCCAACAGCGTATACACTCTGTAAGATTTGTGATCCAGCTTTCCTGCAATCGCCATACCAACTGCTGCAGAGATTCCCTGACCCAGCGAACCAGAGGACATGTCGATACCCGGAATATGCTGCATGCACGGATGTCCCTGAAGATGAGAGCCTACATGACGGAGCGTCACAAGATCTTCTACCGGAAAATATCCTCTGTGTGCCATGGCACTGTAATATCCGGGAGCCGTATGTCCTTTTGACAATACAAAACGATCTCTGTCCGGATCTTTTGGATTCTTCGGGTCAATATTCATCTCTTCAAAATACAAATAAGTAAAAATGTCTGCAGCCGACAAAGAACCGCCGGGATGTCCTGCTTTTGCACTGTGCACAGCAGTCACGATGCCCTTACGGACTTCATTGGCTATTTTCTGTAACTCTAAAGTCTGCATGTTTCTCTCCCTTTCTTTGACAGATTTATACAACTCCATAGTACCATAAATGAAATATTTTTCAAGGACAAAATGAATAAAGCCTTCAATGGGTCTTAAAAGAACAACGGTCCATGGCGGGTGTCCGGGTTGGTTACTGTATTTATCAATAAATATAGTTTTTGATACAAACAGCGGCCAATCTGGACGCCTGTCATGAACAGTTGTTTCTTCCAGCCCCCGCTTGCGCTTAGTGAAGGGCCGCAGTGGTACTAAGGGCGCAAAACACGCGCCCTAAGGACCAGCGCCCTTCAATGGGTCTTTAAAGAAACAACTGTTCATGACGGCTGTGCATTGGCATATTTATATATAAATATTTTTCATAAGTACAAATTAAAAACTATACTTAATCGGACTGCCAGACTGCTCCCCGTCATTTCACCAGACCGGATGTTTCCCGCAGAATCTGTCCAAACTGTGTTCCGCAGTGTTCCATCTCCGTCAGTACCAGATCGATTCCGTATTCTGTCTGATACCAGTTCTCCCGGCTGACACCTTTTGTCACTACCGGACAAACCAGAATTTCAGCCTCCGGAAAGCATACCTGATAATATAATCTGGCTCGCCTGGCATGATACGCCTGACAGCAGAGCAGAGCTTTTTTCACGCAAAGTCCTGCTTCATCCGTCACTTCCCGGGAACGAAGGGCATTTTCATAAGTAAAAGTAGCCTGATCTTCCCGCCAGATACATTCCTTTGGAATTCCCTGTCCTATCAGTATATGATAAAAATATGACCACTCTGTCTCATATGTCGGATCCCCGGAAAATCTGCCTGTCAGTTTGGCGTATCTTCCGGAGGGAAGAATCACCGGCGCATATCCTTCTTTCCACAGTTCTGCCGCCCGATACGCCAAGGCGCCTTCATTGGAGCCGGGAAGGAAAATAATGTCTGCACGTTCCGGTTTATGTTCCAGAAAAATAAATTCCGTATATTCGTCAATAAAACTCATACTTTCAGTATACCGCTTTCTTCAATCGCCCGGACCGCTTTTTTTATCTCTTCCACCGGATAGACCAGCGCCATACGCACATAGCCTTCACCCAGACTTCCAAACGCTGTACCGGGAACCACAATCACTCCTGTTTTCTCCATCAGTTCCAGAGCAAACTTTTCACTGCTTGTATAATGTTCGGGAATCGGCGCCCACACAAACATCGTTCCCTGTCCGTCCGGAACTTCCCAGCCAATGCTGCTTAATCCCCGGCAGAGCGTATTGCACCGCTCTTCATAAAGTTTGCACTGTTCTTTTACACTGTCCTGAGGGCCGGTCAGCGCTGCGATGGCCGCATATTGAACCGGCAGGAAAGTCCCGTAGTCAATCTGAGAACGAACCTTCTTAAATTCCTCAATAATTCTCTCATTGCCAACGGCAAAAGAGATGCGCATACCGGTCATATTATAAGATTTGGACAAAGAGAAAAACTCAATTCCAACATCCATAGCACCCGGATAAGACAGGAACGAACCACCTGTCTTTCCCCCATAAACCAGATCTGCATAAGCATTATCATGGAGCAGAATAAGCTGATACTGTCTGGCAAACGCAATCGCTTTTTCATAAAACCGGTCGTCTGCCACAGAACAGACCGGATTCGCCGGGTAAGAGATCAGCATAAATTTTGCCCTCATGGCCGTTTCCCCGGGAATATCGTCAAAATCCGGGAGAAAATTATTTTTTCTGTATAATGGATAGGTCGCACATTTCGCCCCCATGAGCTCCGGCCCGATGCCAAAAACCGGATAACCAGGATCCGGCGCCAGGAACGTATCTCCCGGATCACAGAGCGGCAGAGCAATATGCGCCATCCCCTCCTGAGATCCATAAAGACTCATTATCTGTTCGCTCTTTAGATCTACGCCGAACCTTGTTTGATAAAAATTTTTCACTGCCTCCAAAAGCTCCGGACGATCCGTCAGTGCATACCGGTAGTTTTCCGGCACGCCACAGGCTTTCTGCATCGCTTCCATAATATGTACCGGAGGATGAAAATCCGGCGTACCCACGGAAAAGTTGTAAACAGTCCTTCCCTCTTTCAGAAGTTCTTCTTTTTTCGTATTTAACAGGGAAAAGATCCCTTCTCCAAGCTTTTGGGATCTTTTCGAAAATGTAAGTTCCATTGTCTGTTTTTCTCCTTAGATTAGAATTCCTGTGACAAAAAAGTAATATTCACACTCTCTAAAGTATAATTGATGATTTCATAGGTGTAAAGCCTTTCTTATTATAAAAACCCTGCTCTCATTTTACTGGCTTTTCGTTCCTTCTGACAGCAGCTGTCTGTATTCCTTCCAGCTTACATATCTCCCTCCCATACTTTCCAGATGATCTGTATGAAACTGACAGTCAATAAAAAAGAAATTTTTATCCCGAAGCACTGCCGACAGTCCGATCAGCGCCGCTTTGGAGCCGTTCTTTTTCTCAGAGAACATACTTTCTCCAAAAAAGCATCTTCCGATGGCAACCCCATAGAGACCTCCGGAAAGTTTTTTATCTTCATACGCCTCAACGCTGATGGCAAACCCTTCCCGATGGAGCGCCAGATATGCTTTTTCCACATCATCCCCAATCCATGTTCCTTCTTTGTCTTCCCGTTTCATCCGACACTGATGTACCGTATCCTGAAAATCACGATTCAGGCGAATCTCCATTTTATGTTTTCTAATATATTTTTTCATGGAACGGGAAACATGAATTTCCCTCGGGAAGATCAGAAACCGTTCTTTCGGGCACCACCACATAATCTCTTCTCCCGGATTATACCAGGGAAAAATCCCGTTGCTGTATGCCAGCAAAAGACGTTCCACACTCAGATCCCCTCCGACTGCCAGAAGTCCATCCTCCTGCGCAAGCTCCGGAACCGGGAAACTCACCTCGTTTTTTCTTAATCTATATACCGGCATACTGCCTCCTTTCTACCATAGTTCATTTCATTACAGCCATTCCCGCGAACCATGAGTCAAAAGGCCGGAACTGCAAACATATCCATGAGCATCTGTGGTATGATCCCGTCGCAGATCAAACGTTTCTCCAACCACTGATAACCTGAAAAAACACCCGGGGAAACCTGTCTGGACGATTTAGCAGTTCATTCCCCGGATGTAATAATCAAATTCCACTCTTAGACGGTTTTTATTTTTCTAATTATAACACAATACCTCACCAAACAGAACATTTTTTATAAAATATTCTGTCTGATGAGGTATTTTTTTGTAAATTTCATCTAATCAGTGATATTTTACACTGTCAGTCTTATTCTGTTGCCTCACCGGCCACCAAAATTCCCAGTTCCTCAAGCTGTATCTTATCTACCACGTCCGGCGCATTGGTCATCATGTCAGAAGCATCCTTCACTTTCGGAAACGCAATGACTTCACGAATACTGTCCGCTCCTGTCATCAGCATCATCAGACGGTCAAACCCGTATGCCAGACCTGCATGAGGCGGTACGCCGTATTGAAACGCATCCAGCAAAAATCCAAAACGTTCCTGAGCCTGTTCCTTTGTGAATCCCAGCACTGCAAACATTTTCTCCTGTATATCCGCCTGAAAGATACGCACGGAACCGCCGCCGAGCTCTGTCCCGTTTAACACAATATCATATGCTTTGGCACGAACCGCTCCCGGATCTGTGTCAATCTTATCGAGATCTTCTTCCATGGGCATCGTAAACGGATGGTGCATGGCCACAAAACGGCTCTGTTCCTCCGACCATTCCAAGAGCGGAAACTCCGTGATCCACAGAAAATGAAACTGATCTTTATTAAATAACTCCAGATTCCGCGCAATCTCCAGCCGAAGATTCCCAAGCACATCCCATACCACTTTATTCTTATCCGCCGCAAAAAGAAGCAGATCACCCGGCTGTCCGTCCAGAGCCTCCATCAGAGCCTTCATCTGCTCTTCTGTCATAAACTTTGCAAAAGAAGATTTGCAGCTCCCGTCTGGCTGAACGGCAGCATATGCCAGCCCCTTGGCCCCAAAACCCTTGGCAAACTCCACCAGTGCATCAATCTTCTTGCGGGGCATCTGTCCCTGCCCTTTCGCGTTGATGCCGCGCACACTTCCTCCGTTTTCGAGCGCCCCGGTAAAAACGCCGAATCCACAGCCCTTCACAACCTCTGACACATCTCTAAGCTCCATCCCGAACCGGGTATCCGGCTTGTCCGAGCCGTATCGGTCCATAGCCTCCTGCCAGGTCATCCGCGGAATCGGCAGTTCAATATCCAGGCCAATAGCATCTTTGAACACTTTCTTAAGCAGTTTTTCATTGACCTCAATTACATCATCCACATCTGCAAACGACATTTCCATATCAATCTGTGTAAATTCCGGCTGCCGGTCTGCTCTTAGATCCTCGTCCCGAAAACACTTTGCAATCTGAAAATAACGATCATAACCAGAACACATCAAAAGCTGTTTAAACAGCTGCGGAGACTGTGGCAGAGCATAAAACTTCCCCTGATGCACCCGACTGGGCACCAGATAATCTCTCGCTCCCTCCGGCGTACTTTTAATCAGTATCGGAGTCTCAATCTCCAGAAACCCTTCCTCTGCCAGCACCGAACGCACTTTTGTGGCTACCTGGCTCCTGAGCATCAGCTTGCTCTGGATATCCGGCCGGCGAAGATCCAGAAAACGGTATTTCAGCCGCATCTCTTCCTTGGTCCGGGAATCTGATTCAATAGGAAACGGAGGAGTCTGTGCCTCCGAAAGGATGCGCACTTCTGTCACCCGTATCTCAATCTCTCCTGTTGCCAGATTTTTATTGACTGCACCCGACCGGGCCTCCACCTTTCCTGCCGCTGCTACCACGAATTCACTTCTTAACTTCTCCGCTTTTGCAAAATTCTCCGCACCGCAGTCTGCTTCTTCAAATATCAGCTGCAGGATTCCGGAACGGTCTCTTAAATCCACGAAAATAATTCCGCCTTTATTTCTGCTCTTCTGTACCCATCCCATAACGGTGATATTTTCTCCGATATTGACGGTTCCAAGTTCAGCACATCTGTGACTTCTGTGCAGTCCTTTCATCGATTCTGCCATAATCCCTTTATCCTCTTTTCCTAAATATCTCTGTTCAACCATATCTCTGCCGGCGTTTTTTTGCCCTTAACGATTGAAAAATTCCCGGAATTCTGTATAGCCTTCCTTCATAAGCTGCTCTTTCTGGAACTTCTTATTCTTATTCATAAGCGCCACCAGCACCTGTGTCCCGTTTTCCCGCTCCGCCTTCGCCTCCTTCAGCACTTCGCAGAGCTTTTCTGCGGGCATCTTCTTCTCAATCAAATATGCTTTTTTCACAGATGCGCCCGGAATCTCAAACTCCTGCTCCATCAGAATCGTAATAATCCGCTCAAATCCGATGGAAAAACCGCAGGCCGGTACATCATTGCCTGTGAATTTGCCGATCATTTTATCATAGCGCCCGCCGCCTGCCACTGAACTTCCGAACTGTTCCATCTCGATCTCAAAAATTGTCCCCGTATAATACGACATCCCGCGAACCAGCGTAGGATCGAATACCAGATCAAAACGGCATGCTCTGGTGGCCTCCACGCTCTCTCTGATTGTGCGCAGGTTCCCGATCACATCATCCTCCAGGATTCCAAAAAGCCTCTCCTCCAGATAGTGAAGTCCGTCCGCCGCCTGCTCCATCTCCGCAAACATGGCAACATACTTTTCCACCTTATCCTGGGCAAAACCCGCTTCCGAAAGCTCTGACTTCACACCTTCCCAGCCGATCTTATCCATTTTATCCAGGATGATAAACACCGTATCAAACTGTTCCTCTGTAAAGCCGCTGTATAACGCCATGGCTTTTAATATTCGTCTTTCATTAATCCGCACTTTAAAGTCAGAAAAATTCAGCTTTCCAAGCAGTGTCGTCGTCGCCAGAATCAATTCAATCTCCGCCAGACATCCCGGCTCTCCGAGAATATCGATATCACACTGAACAAACTGGCGGAACCTTCCTCTCTGAGGCTGATCCGCTCTCCATACACTTCCGATCTGCAGTGCTTTAAAAGGGCTGGGAAGGCTGTTCGCATGATTCGCATAGAATCTGGAAAGCGGCACTGTCAGATCATACCGGAGTCCGCTGTCCGCCAGATCCGCTTCTGTTTCTGCACTTTTCAAATCCAGCTTTTCTCCCCTTTTCATAATCTTGAAAATCAGCTTTTCATTATCTCCGCCCTGTTTACTGCAAAGGTTCTCAATATGCTCCACACACGGCGTTTCAATAGGCGAAAAGCCGAAACTTTTATAGGTCTCTTTAATAAGACCCGTCACATAATCCCGTACCTGCATCTCTGCAGGCAGAATATCTTTCATACCTTTTACCGGTTTCTTTTTTAACGCCATCTCCAATTTAATCCTCTCTGTCGTTATTCCTGCGGGAAAAATCGTATTCCCCACCACAATTCAGCACCCGGCCGCCAAAACCTCCGGATCTTACTTATGGGTTTTATACAGTAACTCAATTCCCGTTTTAATGGTTTCTGTTATCGTCTGCTGATGCCTGTCAGAGTATTCCTTAAGCGCATGATATTCCGCATCAGACATCCTTACAGTCACCATACGCTCTTTTGTAACATCTGATTTTGGACGCCCCTTTTTTCCCATAGGCACCCCCTCTCTGCACCTGCATACCATTATATTTTCCGTAATACGAAATGTCAAGAATAAACTGATGATACAGAGGGTCCTACAAAAATCATCCTTTATTTTCTAAAAATTCTTTCAGCATTCCTTGCATGGAACAACATCTTAATCTGACATCCGGTCATGCTTTCTGTCCCATATCTGGCACAAATATATACCTGTTAATAAGAGTATTGGAAATAACACCCCTGCCAGAAAACCCATTTTGAGATTATTGTTTAAAGCGCCTGAAACCATTCCAACTACGGTTGGTCCTCCCGCACATCCAACATCTCCTGCCAATGCAAGTAACGCAAACATTGCAGTGCCGCCTCTGGCATCTGAAGCCGCCGCCTTACTGAACACCCCCGGCCACATAATGCCAACTGACAGACCGCACAATGCACAACCGATAAAGCCAACCACCGGACCCGGCACAAGTGAAATGAAAAGATATGCCATGATACACAAAATACTGCTGACAATCATAAATTGATCCAGGTCGATCCGCTCTCCGTATTTTCCATAAAAAGCTCTGGCGCCGCCCATCAGAAACGCAAACAGCATCGGTCCTGCCAAATCTCCTATTGTCTTGCTTACATGAAGTCCCGTTTCCGCAAAGGCAGACGCCCACTGGCTGACCGCCTGTTCGCTCGCCCCTGCACAGATCATCATGATCATCAGTACCCAGAATACCTTCTTGCGAAAAAGCTGCCCGATTGTTATTCCCTTTTCCCCTTCATCCGTTAAAGAAGCGATCGGAACCCTTGTAAACAAAATCATATTGGCAAAAGGAACAACAGCCCAAATACACGCCATAATCTTCCAGTTCTCTATGCCGAACAGATGAAAATAAGCTGTAGATACAAGCACAACCGCCATATGTCCCCAACAGTAAAAGGAATGCAAAAGGCTCATGGCCTTCTCTTTATTTTTTGTAGGACAGGCTTCCACGACAGGGCTCACCAGCACCTCCAGCAGTCCGCCTCCCACTGCATATATGGCAACCGCTATCATCAGACCTGTAAAGGCATTTCCAAGCATATCCGGCAAGATCGTCAGAAATACGAAGCCTGCCGCTGCACAGAGATGGGCAACCACCATTGAAGCACGATAACCTATCCTGTCAACAAAAGCAACCGACAGAATATCCACCAGCAGTTGCAAGACAAAATTAAAAGTAATAAGCAATGTAATCTGGGTCATCGGTATTCCATAACTGCTGTGAAAAGTCAGAAAAAGAAGCGGAACAAAATTGTTTACAATCGCCTGTACAATATATCCGATAAAACAGGCATACAATGTTTTATTATAACTTTTATCCATGATAAAACCTCCTGCTGCCTATAAGGCAAACTGTATTTTTTACTTTTATCCTTACAGTATCTGCATCCATTTCTTTTTCTGAAGACAAACAATGATATTATCATACGTACGCACTCTTCCACAGACAGAATAAAATAGACTACCGCTATGGGAAAATGGAAAACAAAAGCGGCTGACAGTCCAAGCGGCACACCAAATATCCACGTACCAGCCATGTCAATTAACATTACAAAGCTTGTCTTTCCTCCGCTCCTTAAAATCCCTCCTAAAATCATATTCTGCACTTTTACAGGTGCGATCAAGGCGTACGCTGCAAGCACATACCTTGTCATCTGCCTTACGTCATCTTCCACCTGAAAAATCAGTACATAATATTTGTCAAATACTATTACCAGTATTGACAGCAGCATGGAACAAACAGACCTTGTATATATCACAGTTATAAATGTAGAAAAGTCCGGCTTTCGCTGGACTTTATCTACAGTCTGAAAAAGCATTTCATCAGCAGCCGCCGAAAAGATGCTTTTTACGCTCAATCATTTCCCCGATTCTCTCGATATATTGGGAAACATCCTTCACATTCTCGCTTCTCTCAATTCGCCCGTCTGGATAAACTCGCTTTGACACGCTACCTGCTCCGCAGGCGACTATGGTCTGTTTTTCCTCCATCATCAGAATGTTGTATATACCGGCTTTATCAGGCTTTGCATAACCGACATTTTCAAAATTTCCCGCCATATTCTTCTGACGATAGAGATAGTAAGGAGAGAGGCCCATCTTTGCACAGTACTCAGCGGTCATATCCATAATCTGTGTGTTGTTTTCAAGGCCCATCTCTTCATATTTTTCTTTAAAAAGATTCAGCCTGGCCGCCCGCTTGATGGCCAGAGAATGAATGGTCACGCTGTCCGGTGTCAAAGCTGCAATTTCCTGCATTGTATGCTCCACATCCTCGTATCCTTCACCCGGTAGACCGACGATCAGATCCATATTAATATGGGAAAATCCCATCTCCCTTGCCAGCGCAAACGCTTCTTTCGTCTGCGCCACAGTGTGATGCCGTCCAATAATTTGAAGCGTTTCTTCTTTCATCGTCTGAGGATTGATTGAAATTCGGTCGATTCCGTGATCAAGAAGCACTTGTAACTTGTCTCTGGTGATGCTGTCCGGTCTGCCGGCTTCCACTGTAAACTCCTGCAGATGCCCCGCATCAAAAGCGGTCTGAATTTTATGAAGCAGACGCTCCAACTGTCTGGGACTCAGCGTAGTCGGCGTTCCTCCTCCAATATAGACTGTATTTAGCTTCCTGTGGCAGAATCTCTTTGCCGCATCATCCAGCTCCCAAAAAAGAGCATCCAGATACTCATCCACCCGTTTTTCCCATCGGGCCAAAGGATAAGAAGTAAAAGAACAGTACAGACATGTGCTCGGGCAGAATGGGATACCTATGTACAGACTGTAACCGTCCTTATAATCAACATCCCGCAAAATATACCGTTCTCTGTTGGCAATCATAACGCTGAGCGCTGCTTTTTCTCTGCTGGTCAGATAATAATCCCGCAGATATGCCGCAGTCTCCATATTGTTTTTCCCTTCTTCCAGAAGCTGCATGGCAAGTTTCACAGGCCGGATCCCTGTGAGCGTTCCCCAGGGCAACGTCCGCTCCGTATATGCAACCAGAATCTGATAAAGCAGTCTTTTCAGACGGGTCTTCGTCTCCTTCCGATCTTCAGAGACGATCTGGCACGACTGTCGCTTTCTTTCCTTTCCCTCTTCCAGAACTCCAATCTCCACACTTTCCTCTGAAAACGTGACTTTTATACCAAGTCCACCTGTTTCTGCAAACGCTTCCTGTACCCGGACTGCCACATCTTCCTGCGGAAAAAATGCCTTGACCAGAGAATGAACATCATATTCAAAACCAGATTTATTCATGATCACTTCTGTCATTATTCTACATCAATCCTTCCCATCCGCCTTGTATTAAAAATTCCCATGTATTTTATCATCATTTCTAAAAAAAGAAAAGAAAAAGAACAGGACGGTGTCGTCCTGTTACAATCGTCCGCCTGTCAAAAATCCTCATTCCTGTACAAACGGATTATATTTTTTCTCATATCCAATCGAAGTCTCTTCTCCGTGTCCCGGATAAACCTTTGTATCATCCGGCAGTAAGAACAGCTTTTCCCTCACTGAACGGACCAGCTGCGACATGCTGCCGCCCGGAAAATCGCTGCGCCCTACCGACCCCTGAAATAAAGTATCCCCGGCAAACACACAGCCTGCTTCTTCACAGTAGAAGCAGCAGCCCCCGGGTGTATGCCCCGGCGTATGAAATACCTGCAGACAAATCCCTGACAATGTAATCATCTGCCCATCACTAAGCAATTCGTCCGCCATTACTGTGATAACCCTGTGATTGATAAATACGGACAAATTGGTTTTCGCATTTTGGAGCGTCGGTTCTTCTTCCCGAAGCGCATAGACCGGCGCACCCGTCAGACGCTTCAGTTCCTCTGCCGCTGCCATATGGTCCGCATGCCCGTGGGTCAGAAGAATGCAGGAAATTTTCCATCCTTTTTCATCTGCAAACGCCTGGATTCGTCCGGCTTCATCCCCGGGATCAAATACCAGTGTTTCTTTTGATCTTTCATTTGTCAAAAACCAGCAGTTGACCGCCAGCTCCCCCACTGTCAATGACGAAATGCTCAGCCCTGCCATATCGTCCGTACCTCCTTCTTCCTTTGGCATCCGCACCGGCGCCGTACTTATTCTGAACTGCGGTCAGCCCATGGAACGTTCGATGTCCAGAACGCTCTCTACCTGTCTGAGTTTCTCCACGATCTGGCTCAGCTCCTCCACACTTGAAATATCAAAGCTCACGGTGATTGTTGCAGTTCCCTGTCTGTTCGTCCGCACATTCATGGATATCACATCAATTCCTTTTTCACTCAGAATTCTGGAAATATCAACCAGAAGACCAGTCCGGTTATTGCCGTAAATCTTAATCTCCGTCGTATATTTCTCTCCGGTACGCGTATGAGCTCCGCCCTGCCATTCTGCATCAATCAGCCGTTCTCTTTCCGATTCTGCCAGATACAGCATATTCACACAGTCGGTCCGATGGATTGTCACCCCGCGTCCTCTGGTCACAAATCCTACAATCTCGTCCCCTGGTACCGGATTGCAGCATCTGGAAAAACGAACTGCCACATCATCAATCCCTTTGACAATAATACCGCTCTTTGATTTGGCAATGCGTATCTTCTGCTCTCTGATATCACTGATATTTTCTATGATTTGGGCATCGTTAGCCGCCTTCTTTTTTGCTTTTTCATGCTCTTCCGCCAGACGGTTTACAACCTGCCCTTCTTTCAGGCCGCCATGCCCTACAGCCGCCATCACTGAATCCCAGTCGCGGAATCCGTATTTGCGCAGTACGCTTTCCTGATATTCGGGCTTCATGATCATCTGCATCTGGATTCCCTTCATCTTACAGTACTGGGTCACCAGATCCTTGCCCTTGATAATATTGCTCTCTTTAAACTCCGTTTTGAACCACTGATTAATCTTGTTCTTTGCCTGTGTGGTTTTCACCACATTCAGCCAGTCTCGGCTGGGACCTTTGGAATTCTGAGAGGTAATAATCTCAACGCGATCGCCATTGTGAATCATATAATCGATGGGAACCAGCTTCCCGTTCACTCTGGCGCCGATCATCTTGTTGCCCACCGCACTGTGAATACTGTACGCAAAATCAATCGGATTCGACCCTCTACGCAAAGTTTTCACATCTCCGCCAGGAGTAAAGCAGTAAACGCTGTCGGAAAACAAATCCAGATCGCTTTTCAGCAGATTCATAAATTCCCGGTTATCTGACTCATCCTGCTGCCATTCCAGAATCTGCCGAAGCCAGGTCAGCTTCGCCTCCGCACTGTCCTTTCCTTCCGCATTCTGCTCGTTACTGCCGCCGCTCTCCTTGTATTTCCAGTGAGCGGCAATCCCATACTCTGCAGTCTTGTGCATCTCAAAGGTTCTGATCTGAATCTCAAAAGGGGTGCCTTTGGGACCAATGAGAGTTGTGTGCAGCGACTGATACATATTGGGTTTTGGCATGGCAATATAGTCCTTAAACCGCCCTGGTATGGGCTTATACATCTCGTGGATCACCCCCAGCGCCGCATAGCAGTCTTTTACCGAATCCACCAGAATTCGAACTGCAAACAGATCATAGATCTGATCCAGCGTCTTGTCCTGATTGACCATTTTCTTATAAATACTGAAGAAATGCTTGACTCTGCCTTTCACATCTGCCGCGATACTGGCATTTTCCATATGCTGACGCACTTCCTCCACTACAGACTGGACGTATTTCTCCCGCACACTCTTCTTATCAGAGATCTGCGACACCAGATCATAATAGACTTCCGGCTCCAGATACTTCAGCGCCAGATCATCCAGTTCGATTTTTACTTTGGAAATACCCAGACGCTGTGCAATGGGCGCATAGATATCCATTGTTTCCCTTGCCTTCTCCCGCTGTTTCTCCGGACGCATATATTTCAGCGTCCTCATATTGTGCAGCCGGTCCGCCAGTTTGATCAGAATCACACGGATATCTTTTGCCATGGCGAGAAACATTTTTCTTAAATTTTCAGCCTGCTCGTCCACCTTATCCGCCGAGTAACTCAACTGCCCCAGTTTGGTCACGCCGTCTACTAAAAGCGCAACTTCGTCCCCGAACAGCTCCGCCACGTCCTCCGTAGTCATTGGAGTATCTTCCACTACGTCATGTAAAAGACCGGAGACAATGCTCTCCTTGTCCAGCTCCAGCTCCGCCAGAATGATTGCAACACAAATCGGGTGAATAATATAGGGTTCCCCTGATTTACGGACCTGATCCTTATGGGCATCCATGGCAATCCGAAATGCCTTCTCAATCATGGAAATGTCGGTGGACGGATGATATCTGACCACACTTTTTATCAGCTCCTGATACAGTTC
The DNA here is from genome assembly GCA_951802115.1 of uncultured Lachnospiraceae bacterium. Classification (GTDB taxonomy): domain Bacteria; phylum Bacillota; class Clostridia; order Lachnospirales; family Lachnospiraceae; genus Hominiventricola. The sequence goes on from CATOPL010000004.1 coordinate 50,240, forward strand.
CTCCGGGCTGGTAAAATCTTCCATCACTTTGATATTTCTCTCATCCTTACGAGTCTCTTTCGCTGTCGTCATGCTCTCATCACCGTTTCTATCAATCTGGATCCTGTTCTAAGATCTTACTTTCCTTCGTAGCAAATAACACTTTCCACGTCATACTTTTTCAGCCGGTCTCTTCCCTTCAGTCCGGCCAATTCCATCAAAAATACCATTTTCACCACTTCGCCGCCCAGCAGCTCCACCAGTTTCGCCGCTGCCTCAATAGTACCGCCTGTCGCAATCAGGTCATCAACCAGCACCACTTTCTGGCCTGGCTTAATGGAATCTTTATGCATTTCGATCTCTGCATTTCCATATTCCAGTTCATACTCCATGGACACGGTTTCTCTTGGAAGTTTTCCCTTTTTTCTTACCAGGACAAATGGCTTGTGCAGATTATACGCAATCGGCATACCAAAAATAAAGCCCCTCGACTCCGTCCCTGCAATGACGTCAAAATCCAGTCCTTCCAGCTTTTCCTGAATCCCGTCAATGGCAAGCTTCAGTCCTTCTGCATCCTGCAGAACCGATGTTACATCCCGAAATATGATCCCCGGCTCCGGAAAATCCGGAATACTCACTACATAATCTTCTACTTTTTTCATCTGTACCCACTCCTTCGCATACCAGTCGTCTGCAGCCACAGATCTTTGCGCGTTTCGACAACTTCATACCGCTTACTATATCACAAAATCTGATACTTCGCAATCAATCAACAATAATTCTGTATCCAAAGCTGCAGACGTCTCTGCCCCCTGAATTCATCAATCTCAGGATAATACAGCATATGCACCGACAGCTTATTCTGAAAATCCGCCAGGACTTCCTGCATACAGCTGCTGAAATAAATCCCTTCCTGTATTTTCCCGCTTTCATCCATAAGTTTCATACGGAGTACATTCTGATTTTTCCCCAATACGCGGGATTCTAATACATGTACATTCCGGGCTGCAAAAACCGGCTTTGTATTTCCTTTCCCAAAAGGTTCCAGAAGCGTCAGCTCCTCTGTAAGCTTTTCCGATATATGAGCAAACGGCAGTGCCATATCAATGCGGACGACTTCTGTAAGTTCGGTTTTTGTAAGCAAACACATGTCGTTGATCCGCTTTCGAAATTCCTCCACCCGATCCTCCGGCATGGACAGACCGGCTGCCATGGGATGGCCGCCGTATTTCAGAAACAGTTCCCGACACCTGCTCATCTCTTCAAACATGGAATATGCCTCAATCGAACGTCCGGAACCTTTTACTGCGTCCTCTCCTCTGGTCAGAACAAAGGTCGGACGATAATAGCGTTCTCGGATCCGCCCGGCAATAATTCCCGCCAGACTTTCATGACAGTCCGGCAAATAGATGACCAGTACCCGATCTTCTTTCAGCGAACTTCCTTCAATCTGCTCCACTGCGTCTTTCACACCCTGTTCGGTCAGCGCTTTTCTCTCGTCGTTCAATGCTTTCAGTTCTTCGGCGCGCTCCAGCGCCAGATCTTTGTCTGCTGTGTTTAAAAGCTCCAGCGCCCGTTTCGCCGTGTTCAGTCTTCCGCTGGCATTGATGCAGGGGCCAAGCACAAATCCGATATGGTAAGCACTGAGCCTCTCTCTGTTCAGCTCGTTAACCTCAATCAATGCAGACATCCCCGGATGTGCCGTATGGCGCAGAAGTTTTAGGCCTTCTTTTACCAGAATCCGGTTCTCCCCTGTCAGATCCATTACATCTCCCACCGTAGCAAACGCCGCAAACATCAACAGTTCCCCACAGCTCATCTCCTGCAGAAATCCAAGCTGTGCAAAAAGTTCCTGTACCAGCTTCCACGCCACGGCTGCCCCGCAGAGTTTCTTATATGGATAAGAACACCCCGGCTGTCTGGGATTGACAATCACGTCCGCCTTTGGAATTTCCTCCTGAAGCTCATGATGATCCGTCACGATGACTGTCATTCCCATCTCTTTCGCATAGGCAACTTCCGCAGGAGCGGCAATGCCGTTGTCGCAGGTAACGATCGTATCTACTCCCGCCTCCTGCGCCCTGCGGATCAGATCCAGATTCAGTCCGTAACCGTCTTTTTTTCGATCCGGAATATCCGTATCTACTCTGGCTCCTGCCTGTTCCAGTCCTTTCAATAAAATATATGTAGCACAGACACCGTCAATATCATAATCTCCGATAATCCGTATAAAAGCCTTTCGTCGGATCTTTTCCCGCAAAAGGGTCACTGCTTCCGGAATTCCTTTCATCAGCGACGCCGGATGCAGATCTTTCAGCCCTCCATGCAGATATTCCTCTATTTCGTTTTCTTCAACAATATCTTTATTACGAATCAGGCGCGCAGTATAGGGCGTAATCTGAAATTTTTCACTGATCGCCTGAAAATCGGCGCCTTTTCGAATCTCCATCCACTTTGCCATCTATCGACCTTTTCACTTTAGTAACTCATTCACGCGTTTACCGTCTGCTCTTGTTTTTTCAGGTGGAACTGGAACGCCGTATATTCCGGAACTTCCCGCTCAATCGGAATACCTGCATTCATCAGTGCCGAGCCGGAATGTGCTTCTTTGCTGCCATTAACTGAGTACATAACATCCGGTATCAGCCCCTTGGCACGAATATATTCCTGAGGACCGTTACAGGTCAGATTTGTCACTACCACACTTAAAAGAGCCTCGTTCCTGTCCTTGCTCACATGCTGCCATGCAGTCATATTTCCCGGTTCAAAAGGATTGGTCAGCCGATAATAATCGCCTTTAAAAATCAGCGGATAATATTTTTGGAACAATTCACTTTGTTCTTTGCAAAGTTTTTGCTCTTCTTCCGTCAGATGCGTGGCATCCAGTTCATATCCGAAAGTCCCGCACATTGCCACCACTGCTTTTGTGCGAAGAGGAACAAGTTTTCCGCTGTCCGATATGTGCGCACCCATCGTGGACACCGGATAGACAAAGGAGGTTCCGTAATGCAGTTTCAGGCGGTCAATCGGATGGTTGTTATCGCTCACCCAATACTGCGGATAATAATGCAGCATAGCCGGGTCATAACGTCCGCCTCCGCCGCTGCAGCCCTCAAACAGAATATCCGGGTGAGTTTTAATGATTCCATCCATTACACGGTAAAGTCCCAGGATATAACGGTGATACACCTCTCCCTGTCTCTCTGCCGGCAAAACATTGGACCAGATATCCGCCAGAGAACGGTTAATATCCCATTTAACATAGAAAATATTGGCGTTATCCAGAATCTGATTAATACTCGTGATCAGATAATCCTGAACTTCCTTTCTGCTCATATCCAGCGCCATCTGATTCCGGCTGCGGACCGCGCGGCGTCCCGGAATCTCCATGGTCCATTCCGGGTGAGCACGATAGAGATCACTGTCTTCCGAGACCATCTCCGGCTCGAACCAAATCCCAAACTTCATTCCCAGTTTGTTGATCTCTTCCACTAAATGATCCAGCCCGCACCGGATTTTATCTTTATTTACCACCCAGTCTCCCAGGCTGCTGTTGTCGTCTTCTCTTTTACCGAACCACCCATCGTCCATAACCAGAAGGTCCACGCCCATTTTTCTGGCTGCTTTTGCAATCTCCAGAAGCTTCACATCATCAAAATCCATGAAAGCAGCTTCCCAGCTGTTAATCAGAACCGGCCTTTGTATCTCCGTCACATATTTGCTTGCACACAGATTTGTTCGGTAAAAATCATGATACAGATGAGACAGACCGGTAAACCCGTCTCTGGAAAATGCCATTACGGCCTCCGGCCCTTCAAAAATTTCCTGAGGCTTCAGCTCGTAGTCAAACTGCTTGGGATGGATCCCCATAACCAGACGAAGCTGATCATACTGATCAAGCTCTGCTTCCGCCAGAAAGTTGCCACTGTACATGAGAGAAAAACCATAGCAGTTCCCATGATCCTCCGTAGCATCCCGGTCACAGAGAATAACAAACGGATTCTGCTGGTGACTGGAAGAACCGCGCACACTTCCGATTGTATGAATATGATGGGTCATGTGCTGCCGTTCTACCTGCCGCTCCTGCCCGTAACGCCCCGGCAGACTCACCAGGTCCATATGTAATCCATTCAGAAAATCAAGGCAGACAGACATGATTTTTTTCAGACGAATAGACGCAGTTCCTTCATTGACTACCCGGACCGCGCGGGTGATGATATCCGCCTCTTCAAATACACTGTACAGAAGAATCACCTGAACCTTACTGATCTGATCTGTCAGAGTAATCTGCAGAGTATCCACCGTATCTTTTTCCCGTGCAAATACCGTCGGCAGAGTATCCAGCCTGTATTTTCCCTTTTGAATCTGATAATCCGTCACCTTTCCGTGAAACGAATAACTTCCGTCACTGTTTACCACTTCAATGCTGGAAGTTCTGAAGTCCCCCTGCTGTTGAGTGCTGAATTCCTGTGGCTGCGCATCCAGAGAAAAAGTCCTTTCATTTCTTGATTCATAGGGATTACCTGAAAAGCCCCGGTCATACTGCCGGATCTGATAGCTCATATCCGCATCACAAACAGATGGACCATAATACAGATGAAGCAGATAATCAAGGTTTCCAATCTTCATCTGATAAGACGTATTTCTGGTCTGTAGTGTCAGTGTTCTGCATTTTTCATTGTAAACGATTCCCATAGGTATCCTCCTGTTGTATCATCTTTATGCCTACCTTGTATTTATCGGCTTTCTCTTACTAAAATTGTTCTGAATATTTACAGTCGGTTATTCATGTGCCTTGCAGCTCCATGAGGTAACTTCCATTCGCAGCACCGCCGTACTTCTTATCATCTCATCCTTGAAATCCCATTCTGTCTTTTCACTGTAATGAGAAAGGATACAGCAAAGTGCGGACATTTTCTCCTCAGACGCTTCCACAAACGATACTTTTCCTGTCCCAATAATGCTCCTGTAATGATATGAATATCCGCAGGCACTTTCATGTTCTGACAGCTCATGTCCTGCATCCATCTCAAAACCAATTTCAGAATTTGTTTTCAAAAGCTCCATTTTTTTCCCGCTTCCGGAACTGTGAAAATAAAGAATCAGTTTCTCCTGTTCCTTCCGGAAACCAAAATTCAGCGGAACGATATACACACCGTCCCCGTCTTTTAACCCCAGACGGCAGCAGTCGCACTGTTCCATAATCTCCAGCATTTTTACCGGATCCGTGATCTCCCGGTCTTTTCTCCTCATAACTTCTGCCTTTCCTTTCTTCAAAGACGTTTATTGATTATTTTCAAATGATACGATTACAGCTTTTTTTCCAGACATACCAGCTGTACATCCGGTATCCCGTTAAATTCACAGGGTACAACGGACACTTCCTGATATCCGAGCTTTTTATAAAGCGCCCTTGCGCCGCTGTTATGCAGGTTTGTATCCATACGCAGAAAACAGCATCCCTGATCCCTGGCATGGCTTTCATAATATGACACAAATCTGGTTCCGTAACCTTTTCCTCTTTCTTTTGGCGAAACTACCAGCGTATGCAGCACCATCACCTGGTTCTGTGGCGCATCATACTGCCAGTCCGCTTTTGCATATTCCACAACCTGTTCTTGATTGATCCTGGCGGCGGCAACGATCCTTCCGTTTTCTTCTTCCACAAACATATCCCCGCACCGGACAGAAGTCGCTGCTGTCTCTTCAGAAGGATAGACGCCCCGGATCCAGCCTGTTGTCATCCTCCCCGCTTCATTTTCCAGATGGATTTCATCATAAATCTCTGCAATTCTCTCTACATCTTCCATTGTCGCTTTTCTGAACATCCGCTCTTACCTTTCCAGCTTTTTCTTTTGTATTTCTTCACAGGCCGTCAGAGGCTTTCTGTTCAATCCGCGGTGGTGCTCTTTACAGGCTGCACAGTCTCCATGACGCCGACAGTTTTTCCACCTGCATGGACATTCCACATTTTCTGCCGTCCGCTTTTCATTCCCTTTCTCCACAATATGCCTCCCTTTGAAACACAGACGGCTTTATTTCAGATCTGTCTTCACGCCCAGCCACCATCGCAGCACATCCTGAATTTTGTTATCCCAGTATTTCCACTGATGATCCCCCGCAGATTCTTCACAGGTCAGATCATAACCGAGCCTTTTTACATGTTCCCATGCCTTTTTATTATCCTCATACAGAAAATCTTCCGTTCCGCACCATGCATAGAGACGGGGCAGCTTCTTTCTCTCTGACGCCAGTTTTTCTGCCAGAGCAAAAAGATCATTTTCTGAGCCTTCCAGCTCCTCTTCGCTGCCAAAGATTCCCTGAAACAGTGCCCGTTTCTCCTCTACCATTTCTCTGTGACAACCGCCCGCCATATCCAGCGCCCCCGACAAAGAAGCCGCTGCACCGAATATATCGGAGGCTCCCAGCCCCAGCTTCCAGGCCCCATAGCCTCCCATGGACAGTCCTGCTGCCAGTGTGTCTTCTCTTTTGTCCGACATACGGGGGAAAAATTCCCTGCAGATCCGTGGAAGTTCTTCCGAAATAAACGTCCAGTACTTCATTCCATATTTGGTATCCGTATAAAAGCCAAGATGAGTGGAAGGCATTACCACCGCGATTCCCAGTCTGCTCAAATATCTTTCGATTGCCGTCCGTCTCTGCCATACTGTATGATCATCACTCATACCATGCAGCAAATACACCGTCTTATAGGACCCGTCCGCAGCCATTCCTTCCATACCGATCTGCTTGCTTGTCTTCTGCGGAAGGATCACATCCATACTCATCCCCATTCCAAGCACATCCGAAAAAAAATCTACGTGTAGCAACGCCATTTTTATATCCTCCTCATTCCAGACTCTGTTCTTCTCTGCCGTTATTATTATCGGCATCAGAAACGCAGTCATACCGTGCGCTCCCCATATTTATTTTACTGCATCCGGCGCCTGTGCAAAAACTGGCGTCGCGAAACAGCGAACTCCCAAACCATAAACAGCGCCTACGCAAAGTTTATATTCCGGAAATCCTCCGTACCGCAGCGCCAGTCTCGTCCGTCCTACGCCTCTTTTTTCACAATCCGCGTCTTCATGAGATACCACAGTGCCCCTGTGATGCAGACAGAGGAATATGCTCCGCACACGATTCCCACCATCAATGGCAGAGCAAACTCTTTGATGGAAGCTACTCCCAGCACATAGAGCACAGCCACCATAACAAATGTGGTCAATGACGTATAAATACTTCTGGTCAATGTCTGTGTGATACTTGCATTGACCACCCCTTCCAGTGTATCTTTCTTTTTCATATCTGCCAGATTTTCTCTGATCCGGTCAAAGATTACAATCGTCGCATTGATAGAATATCCTACAATGGTCAGCATGCATGCGATAAATGTATTGCCTACCGATACCCGCGCCACCGCATAAAATGCCAGCACCACCAGAACGTCGTGTATCAGTGCAGCCACTGCACTGGTAGCAAAACGAACATCTTTAAACCTGATCCAAATATAGATCAGCATGCAGATTGTCGCAATAATAACCGCTATAATCGCATCATTCTTCACTTCTTTACTGATCGCACCGCTGATATTTTCCGCCGTAATTGTCGCCTCATCCACAGCAAAATTCTCTGCCAGTTTTGCATTCAGAGCCTCACGTCCGGCAAGATCCAGCTCCTTGGTCTTGATAATGACCTGATTTGTACCCGCCACTTTCTGAGTCTGAATATCATTGTCCCCTGTCACTTCCGACACAACCGGAACTACCTGTGCATCGATCTCTTCGATGCTCATATCTTCGTTAAATTCTACCGTTGTAGAAGTACCGCCCTGGAATTCAAGGCTGTATTCCAGCGCACCTTTGCCGGAGCCCGCATGAACCCCCATCAGTGCAAGTCCGCCAACGATCACAACGAAAGATACCAGAAAGCATATCTTTTTCTTTCCAAGAAAATCGATTACTCTCCGTTCTTTTGCCACGCCGTACAGCTTCACATCCTGCATGCCAAGAGCATACAGCGCGTTCAAAACCAGTCTGGTCACCACAAGCGCCGTAAACATCGATACCACAATACCAAGCGCCAGTGTCTGTGCAAATCCCTTCACACTGCCGGAACCTTTCAGCGACAGTACCAATGCTGCAATTAATGTGGTGATATTTCCATCCACGATTGCAGACAGCGCTTTCTGAAATCCGATCTTCATCGAAGAGCGCACCGTTTTTCCGGTTGCCAGCTCCTCCCGGATACGCGCAAAGATAATCACATTCGCGTCCACTGCCATACCAATAGACAGAATAATACCCGCAATACCGGGTAGTGTAAGCGTCATATCAAAACCGTTTAAAAGCCCCAACACCAGTCCTACATAAGAAGTCAGTGCGATTCCTGCTGCCAGTCCCATGATCCGGTAAGCCGCAATCATAAACAAGATTACCAGAATAAATCCGATAACGCCTGCTTTTAAACTGGTGGCAATCGCCTCTTCTCCCAGTTTTGCCCCCACTACATTGGATCGCAGCTCCTGCAGTTCCAGAGACAGCGTACCTATACGAATCGTGGATGCCAGCTGATCCGCTTCTTCAAAAGTAAAATTTCCGCTGATCTGTGCCTGTCCGCTGCTGATCGCCTCGTTAACTGTAGGTGCACTGATTACCTCTTCATCATATACAATCGCAATCTGGCTGCCAATATTTGTAGCTGTCGCCACGCCAAATTTAGTAGCTCCTTCATCCGTCAGCGTCAGCGATACCACATACTCGCGATTCCCGGTCATCTCATCCGTTCTTGATGCCGCCTGAGCATCCGCCACATCCGTACCTTCCAGCACAATAGCCCCGTCCATCGTCTGGAACTGAAGTGAACCGGGCTTTCCAAGTTCTGCCAGGATGCTGTTGGCGTCTGTCACGCCCGGGATTTCAATATTGATCCTGTCCGAACCTTCCTGATAAACTTCTGCTTCTGTACTGTATACCTCCACACGTTTCTGAAGTTTATAGATCGTGTCGGACATATCCTCTGCTGAAGGCGCCTCCTCTCCTACCGCTTCATAGGTGATACTCACGCCGCCCGCCAGATCCAGTCCCAGCCTGATATTTTCTGCCGCTCCTGTCTTTTGTTCTCCCCAGCCTACTGCTGCAGTGAACAGAAGAATTCCGGTCAGAATTACCGTCAAAAGCAGAGAAATAACTGCCTTATTTTTCTTCATGACTTTCCTCCTATTATTGTTCCGCATCCGCCCTCCTAATGCTCCTTTCTCTGGAAGCATTTTCCGATACTTTCGTCTCTGAAAATCCTTCCTCGCATCCCTCGGGCAGATGCTGTCTTATCGTTCCGTATCCGCCCTCCTAATGCTCCTTTCTCTGGAAGCATTTTCCGGGCGGATACCGTTTTATCATTCTTCTTTTTCTGCCTCAGCCGCTTTGATCATGATTGCACACTCCACACGTTTTCTCTCCAGCTCACAGCTGACCTCATATGCTTCATTGATAGAACCATGAAATTTATATGCGTTCGCCGCACATCCGCCGCTGCAGTAAAACTTTGCAAAACAGTCTCTGCACATTTCTTTTGAATATACATTGCAATTTTTAAATTCTTCCCGAATGTCAGTCTGCGTAATTCCTTCATCCACATTTCCCATCCGGTATTTTTCTTCTCCCACAAACTGATGACACGGATACAGATCTCCCCAAGGCGTCACCGCCAGATATTCGGTCCCCGAACCGCAGCCGGACAGGCGTTTGGCCACGCACGGACCGCCGGTCAAATCGAGCATAAAATGAAAAAAAGTAAATTCCTGGTCCGTACAGCAACGACGAACCATCTCTGCCGCCAGACGATCGTACTCTTCAAAAATTTCCGGCAGATCCTCCCGACGCAGTGCGTACTCTTCATCCTCTGTCCCCACTACCGGTTCCACGGAAATCTGCTTAAAGCCCAGATCTGCCAGATGAAGCACATCTTTGGAAAAATCTTTGTTATTTCTTGTAAAAGTCCCCCGCACATAATAGTTTTCCTGATTCCGGCTGTCCGCCAGTTTTTGAAATTTAGGAAGAATCAGCTCATAACTTCCCTTTCCGTTTCGAAAAGGACGCATGTAATCATGGACCTCTCTGCGTCCGTCGATGCTAAGCACAACATTAGACATTTCCCGGTTTACAAATTCCTGTACTTCTTCATTCAGCAAAACTCCGTTCGTAGTCAGAGTAAAGCGAAATTTCTTATTATGGATTTTCTCCTGTTCCCGCCCATAAACGACCAGATCTTTTACCACCTGCCAGTTCAGAAGCGGCTCACCGCCGAAAAAATCCACCTCCAGATTCCTCCTGCTGCCGGAATTTGCAATCAGAAAATCCAGCGCCTTCTTTCCCACTTCAAAACTCATCAGGGCGCGGCGTCCATGATACTCTCCTTCTTCCGCAAAGCAGTAGCGACATGCCAGATTACAGTCGTGTGCAATATGCAGACAGAGCGCTTTCACTACCGGCTTTTTCGCCTCCACGATATCCTGAATATAATTCTCATAAATGTCTTCTGTATACAGTTTACCGGCAGTGATCAACTCTTCCAGATCCTCCGCCGCCTCCCGGATATCCTTTTCCGGATACTTGTCCACAAGAAGTCTGACTGTTTCATCCAGCCCCTTTTCTTTATAATAAGGAATCATATCATAGACCAATTCGTCTACCACATGGACTGAACCGCTATTTACATCCAAAAGAATATTATAACCATTATTCTGATACTGATGAACCATATGTCCCCTTTCTGATCATCTGTCTATATAAGCAGGTCTGATACGCTGTCAGCTTGCGCAGGCTTTTAGCCATGCAGAGAAAAAAGTTTCCTGCATGATGAAAATAAGCAGCGACGCCGCCGCTGCTTATTGATCTGCCACATATTTCAGCATACGAACCTTATCTGTTATGCTCGCAGCTCTGGTTTCCCACGGTGCAGGAAGTCTTGCATGCAGACTGACAGGAAGTCTGACACTCTCCGCATCCACCCTTTTTCATCGTGTTCTGCAAAGTCTGAGTATTTAAAGTTTTAATGTGTTTCATCACGTTTCCTCCTTAATTTCCAAATATATCTCCAGAGTCGTCCTGTTTTCGATCCCGAAAAATGATTTTTAATCAGATGCGTACAGAGTTTTGATAAAAGATTCTGAACATACATTTTATATAATGTTGACGGATTGCTCCGGCACAACGTAAAACAAATAACTGCTTATCTATTGAACGCTGTACTAGTATAGCACAGGTATCCGGAAATGAAAAGAGTTTTTTATTGTTCTCTTTTTACTTCTTCTTTAACCACAGGCGGAATCTGAGAAAGCAGATTGTCTACATCCTCAAACATCGCACTCTTTGTTGTTCCAAGATGACTTGCATTCCGAATATGTTTTACCACTTCCTGATACCGTGATCGAATTTTGTCAAAGAAACCGCGCAGGATCTGGAGCGCCCTTCTGGAATCGTCAATCACCCCGGATATCTCCGTCTGCACCTGTATTGCTCCGTCCGCCGCCTCGGTAATACTGTCAAACATGGCGCTGGTCTCTTTTACCATCTCCATATTCTGTCCCAGGGCCTGCCTCGAAGTATGAATGCTGGCATTCAGCTCCTCCGTACCGCTTTCCACATCCTGAATACCCGAATCCACATCCTTGGCCAGATATTTGATCTCATCGGCAAGCTTTTTCACTTCTGTTGCCACAACCGCAAAGCCTTTTCCTTTTTCTCCGGCCCGCGCTGCCTCTATAGAAGCATTGATGGCAAGGATATTGGTCTGATCGGCAATCGATACAATGCTGCTCATGCACTGTTTAATCTTATCCACCGAAGTTTTTAACCCTTCAAAGGTATCCTCCATCTTGTCAAAACAGCCTTCCACCTGTCTGGAATTGACCTGCAGCCACTCTACTTCCTTCTGCGCCTGAACCACAGATGCTGTAATCGCTTCTTTTACATCTTCAAATTGTCTGGAAACCTCGCTGATGCTGGAAAAAGTCTCTTCAAACTCTTCCAGCTTCTGCTGAAAATTTTCTGCTTCATCCAAAACCCCATTAAAGGAACTTCCTACCAGACCCAGTTCCTGCAGCGACTGGACCTCTTTTTGAAGCAGATCCTTCTGATAGCCTTTCAATACGTTTGTCACATACAGTACCGGATACAGGCCTTTTTCCTCCTGCGGCGTTCCGGACACCGTCCTCCGGTTCTTTCTCTGAAACAGCACTTTCCCTCTCCCCCTTTACTCAAATACGACACAGGTCATGGACTGATTCACAAACCGGTTATTGTAATGTTCTCCATATCCCACAAATCCTGCATGGCTTCCCAGTGTCCGCATCTCTTTCAGATATTCTTCCATATAACGATGTTCACTGAACAACTTGTACCGGAACAGACAGTTCACAGAAAATACAGCTGACAATCTGGGGAAATCTTTTCGGATAGTGCTGATCGTTTCTTTGACAATCGCCCGATAGTCTCCGAGTTCCAAAAGGACCAGCACATCCGAATCATTGACCTGTCGGAAACAGGCCAGTGCATTTCCATCCACTTCCTTAATTGAAACAATACAGACATCATCCCCATTCAGTTTTCCAAAAGGATTTTTAAAAGTCTGTGTGGAAATCTGCTGCTCACTCACATGGAGGATATTCTGATATACCTGTCTGGCAGGCTGTCCATTCAATGCCCCCAGTATGTATTTTGCTTTATCTGTACCCGATGCGATAAAACGATGATCTCCCATCTGATGATAAATATTTTCTTTGTAGGTTTTCACCCTGCCACCCAGATTTTTAACCAGTGCATATGCCACTGCATCTTCATAGACCTTCCCGTTGGCAGATACTCTGCCGGCATCACCGGTCCCGCCCACCAGAGAGATATTCCTTTTATTCAGCGCTGAATGAATTGTCGTCAGAACACAGGCATCATTTCCGGAGCAAAAATCGATACACACAGTATCTTTATTGGAACCGTCTACCTTTTTGATATCTTCTTCCATCCGACGGATATACTTAACCGGCATCACAGATACCTGTTCCAGCACATTGGCCGCTGCGCTGACACCATCCAGATACGCAATGACACTGACGCCTTTCTCCACTACCCGGGTGTCATAACTCATCCCGATACAACCGATACTTGGTACACCAGGATAGAGAGCCTCCACTTCTTTTACATGCGTGTCAAACTGTCCATCATTGGAAAAGAGCATGATGAACTGGGGATGGCTAAGACCCTGCACTGCCTCTTTGATATTTCCATGACGGCTGGTGCCAAAAAACTGCCTCACTGCGCCACTCCTTTCTTTCGTGGTATTATTTTCTATATCGAATTGATTATACCGGAAAAATATGTATGTCGTCAATAGCAGGAAGAAACAGAATTATGATAACATTCCTCCCAGCATTCCTCCGCCCATACAAAGAAGAAAAGAAGTAATAAAACCGGCGGTACTGCTCTGCAGTTCCCGGTTCACTGCCAGGGACACCAGCATCATGATAAGAAAATACAAAAGTCCAAGAAGTACGCCCCACAAAAACTGCCTGCTCTTCATCATTTTTCCCGCAAGAAATCCTCCCGTAAAGCAAGACAAAATATAAGTAAGTATGATTCCGATCTGAACCTTTCCTTCATCTAACTGGAACCGGTACAAAAGTCCGGCAATTAAAAGTAACAGCAGTCCGGTTACCAGATAGGAAACCAGAAGCGCTTTCATGATTCGGACTGCAGAACCTGTATAAGCATTCATATTCGGCTGTTTCATAATGAGACTCCCTTCTCTGTTCCTGTTTTTATTGTATTCATCTGCTGTTCATTTATGTCTGGGTATTGCATTTTCTCCTGAAATACCGTATACTTAATAACTACCCAACAATGCAGAACATCTGCCGCTACAAAGATGCTTCTGCATGAAAACACATATAAAAGCAGCCTGAAGAAAGCCTGTCTGTCCGGGCAGGAACAAAGCTGCATAATTCAAAAGGAGTGAACTGTTTTGGATCCAAGTGACGCCATACAGGTGCTGGTACTTCTGGCCCTGATTGGTCTCTCCGCTTTTTTTTCATCTGCGGAGACCGCACTGGTAACTGTTAACAAAATCCGGATCAGAAATCTGATCGAAGAGGGCAACCGGCGTGCGGTCACGCTCTCAAAAGTTATCGAAGATCAGGGAAAAATGCTGAGTGCTATTTTAATCGGCAATAACATCGTAAATATTTCCGCCTCTTCTCTCTCAACTATAATGGTCACCCGATGGCTGTCCGGCACCGGTTTTGCAGCATTAGCGGCAGGTATCTCCACCGGTGTGCTGACACTGATTGTGCTTGTTTTCGGCGAGATCACACCAAAGACATGCGCAACTGTCCATTCTGAGAAGATCGCCCTTTCCTATGCTCCAATCATCTACTGCTGGATGACTGTTGCAACCCCTCTGATCTATATCATGAATAATTTCTCCATGGGGATTCTTTTCCTCATGCGTGTGGATCCCAATGACAAATCTGAATCTTTTACAGAAGAGGAGATCCGTACCATCGTAGAAGTCAGCCATGAGGACGGGGTGATTGAACCGGAAGAACGCAAAATGATCAACAATGTCTTTGATTTCGGAGATGCCACCGCCAAAGATGTCATGGTTCCCAAAGTAGACATGAGCTTTTTAAATGTAACTGCGGGCTACAGCGACATGCTGGAACTCTACAAAGAGAACAAATATACGCGCTACCCGGTATATGAGGAAAGTACAGACAACGTCATCGGTATGATCAATGTCAAGGATCTGCTTATTTATGAAGACAAAGAGCACTTTGATGCCCGCAACATTATGAGAGAGGTCCTCTATACGCACGAGCACAAAAAAACTTCCGACATTATGCTGGAGATGAAACAGAGTTCTACCAACCTTGCCATTGTGCTGGATGAATACGGAGTTACTTCCGGTATGGTAACCATGGAGGATCTTCTGGAAGAGATTATCGGAGACATCCGCGACGAATACGATGAAGATGAAGAGACACTTGTCACACAACTCTCGGAACGGGAATTCGTTGTTGCCGGAGCAATGAGTCTGGATGATCTGAACGAATATCTGGAACTGGATGAAAAAGGACTTCATCTGGAATCGGAGGATTATAATTCCATAGGCGGAATCATTATCGGACTTCTGGATCATCTTCCGGAAATCGGAGAGGAAACCATCACCGAAAACGGAATCCGTCTGATTGCGGATTCTGTGGAAAAAAACCGCATCAATGAAGTTCACATCATTCTTCCGGAACCGGAAAAAGAAGAGCCCTCGGAAGATACCTGAACTGCTCTTCGAGCATTATAACAAATATTTTACGGGAGCTGTCAAACACTGCAGCCCCCGTTTTATGTATGATACCAGTAATATGTATCATACGCCTGCCATGAACCGTTGTTTCTTTCAGTCAAACAATCAGAACTTCTCCCGCTTACGTGGCTCCCTCCTCATTATAAAGGATTGGCGCCTTACGATGAGTCTTAAAGAAATAATGGTCCATGGCGACTGTATATTGGCGGATTAATAAAATAACATTTTTAATCATAAGGAGGACCCTGTCAGATGGGACACATATTTAAATTCCACACAGATGTAGATACGGACCAGATCATTGCATCTCAGTATCTGCTCTTTCCAACCATCGACGAGATGAAAGTACATACTTTTGAGTCTCTTGATCCCGATTTTGCTTCCAGAGTAAAGCCCGGGGATTTCGTGGTCGCCGCAGAAAATTTTGGCTGCGGTTCGTCCAGAGAACAGGCACCAAGTGTCTTAAAAGCACTGGGAGTCAAGGCTGTCATCGCCAAATCTTTCGCCCGGATCTTTTACCGCAACGCCATCAATATCGGACTTCCGGTCATTGTCTGCCGGGATCTCTACGACCATGTTTCCGATGAAGACGAGATGGAGCTGTCTCTCACAGACGGAATTGCCAAAGCAAACGGACAGGAATATGTCTGTACAAAGCTCCCGGCTTATATGCAGAACATCCTGGATCAGGGCGGGCTGATCGCATCGCTGAATACGGAAGCAGAATAACAGACACAGGAGCAGACGAGGAGGACAGTTATATGGGAATGACAATCGCAGAAAAGATCATCGCCCGCGCCGCCGGCGTGGACAACGTAAAAGCCGGAGATATTCATACAGTGGAAGTAGACCAGCTTCTGAGCAATGACGGCACGACTCATCTTACCATCGACATGTACAATAACCAGCTCAAACATCCACATATCGCCGATGTAAAAAAACTTATATGGGTCGTGGACCACAATGTACCGGCAGACAGCCCCAAAACCGCCGCTTCCCAGAAAAAAATGCGGGATTTTGCCAGAGAACACAATATTACGTTTTATGAAGGCCAGGGCGTCTGTCATCAGATTATGATGGAACATCATGTCTGTCCGGGAGAGCTGATCTTCGGCGCCGACAGCCACACCTGCGCCTACGGCGCTCTGGGAGCATTCGGAACCGGCGTAGGCTGCACAGACTATCTTTATGCCATGGTAACCGGCAAATCGTGGGTTCTCGTTCCGGAAACCCTTCGTTTTCATCTGAACGGAAAACTTCCGGAAGGAGTCTACGCCCGTGATCTGATTCTGACCATTATCGGCATGATCGGAGCCAACGGCGCCAATTACAAGGCTATGGAATTCACAGGAGAAGGGCTGAAGACTCTGACCATGAGCGACCGCATCTCTATCTGTAATCTGTGTGTGGAAGCGGGAGCCAAAACCGCCCTGATGGAAGTCGATGATATCGCCATGGAATATTTACATCAACACGGCAGAGAACCAAAAGCATGCTTTACCAGTGACAGTGACGCCGTTTTTGCCGCATCTTACGAGATTGATCTGTCCACAGTTGTACCGATTGTGGCAAAACCGCATTTTGTCGACAATGTATGTCCGGCAAAAGAAGCAGCCGGCATCCATATTGACGAAGCTTTTCTGGGTTCCTGCAACAACGGACGTATTGAAGATCTCCGGGCAGGCGCAGCGCTCATCAAAGGAAGAAAAGTTCATCCGCTGGTCCGTTTTCTGGTCGTTCCGGCAAGCCAGGCTGTCTATCAGGAAGCACTGAAGGAAGGAATCCTGCAGACATTTATGGACGCCGGAGCCATCGTCATGAATCCCAACTGCAGCGTCTGCTGGGGAAGCTGCCAGGGTGTGATCGGAGAAGGCGAGACTCTGATCAGCACAGGAACCAGAAACTTTAAAGGACGCGCCGGGCATAAAGATTCGTTCGTGTATCTGGCCAGCGCAGCAACGGTAACGGCGTCAGCCATCAAAGGAGAGATCACCGTCGCCGATATGCTTGATTGTTAAGAAAGGGATTGTAAAATTTATGAATGAGACATTTACCGGCAGGGTATGGACTCTGGGAGACGATATTGACACGGATATTATCATTCCTACAGAATACCTTGCATTAAAGACGGTACAGGACATGACGCCCTATGCATTTTCCCCGCTTCGCCCGGAACTGGCTGCCCGGATTCAGCCCGGAGACATCATTGTGGCGGGAAGAAATTTCGGTTGCGGTTCTTCAAGGGAACAGGCGCCGGAGATCATCAAAGCGCTTGGTATCAAATGTGTCGTCGCAAAGTCATTTGCACGTATTTTTTTCAGAAACGCTATCAATAATGGTTTGCTTTTGATTGAAAATGCGGACCTTCAGGATGCGGTATCCGAGGGCGACACCATAGAAGTACAGGTGAACAAAAAGATCATCTGCCGCGGAAACGATTATCCGATCGTATCTCTTCCGCAGAATCTGGTGGATATTATTGATGCAGGCGGACTGGTAAAAGCCATGCGTCGTCTGAACGGACTGGGGGATTAAGCTATGGGACAGACAATTATCGAAAAGATCGTAAGCCGCAACGTCGGACATGAAGTAAAACCGGGAGATATTGTAACCGTTCAGGTTGACCGGGTTATGATTCATGACATCTTTATCCCTTTTGTGGCTGAAAAGTTCGAAGAAATGGGATTCAAAAAACTCTGGGATCCGGACAAGGTTGTGCTGATCTATGACCATCTGGTTCCTGCAAGCCAGGTGGACGATACCAGACACTTTCGTATCGGCAACGAATTTGTAAAAAAGTACGGAATGAAAAATGTACATCGCAGCGATGGCATCTGTCACCAGCTTATGACAGAAGCTCTCTATGTAAAACCAGGAGATATTGTTTTCGGAACAGACAGCCACACGACTACCTACGGATGCGTAGGAGCATTTTCCTCCGGAATCGGATATACCGAAATGGCAAGTATTCTTGGAACCGGAACTATGTGGATCAAAGTTCCGGAAACCATTAAAATTGTAATTGAAGGAGAGCTGCCTTCAAATGTCACCTCCAAGGATGTGATCCTGCGTCTGATCGGCGATCTGCGCGCAGACGGCGCAACCTATCAGGCGCTGGAATTCAGCGGAGATACCGTAGAAAACATGAGTGTTGCCAGCCGTATGACCATGGCGAATATGGCGATTGAAGCGGGAGCAAAATGCGCTCTGTTTACACCGGATGAAAAAACAGCGGAATACTGTCAGATCCGTTTGACCGAAAAAGAACGCTCTCTGAGCGGCGACGAGGATGCTTCTTACGTCCGTACCATCCGTTATCACGCAGAAGAACTGGTTCCGGTTCTTGCCTGTCCGTCCCAGGTAGACAATATTCATCCGGTCAGCGAATATGAAGGAATTTCCATTGACCAGGTATTTATCGGTTCCTGCACAAATGGCCGACTGGAAGATCTGCAAAACGCCGCTGCTATTTTAAAAGGGAAAAAAGTTGCCCCGTTTGTAAAGCTGATTGTCACCCCGGCAAGCCGCAAGATCTATCAGCAGGCATTGTCTGACGGCACCCTAGCAGTTCTGGCCGGCGCCGGCGCCATCATCACCCATCCTGGCTGCGGTCTCTGCTGCGGTCGTGCAGGCGGCATCCTTTCAGACGGAGAACGGGTAGTCGCCACTAATAACCGAAACTTTTTAGGGCGTATGGGAACTTCGAAAGTTGAAATCTTCCTTGCTTCCCCCGCCACTGCAGCCGCCTGCGCAGCCGCCGGAAAGATCGTTGTTCCGGACTGACTAAACAAAACATTCTGCCTCTGTGATCCGCAGTGCTGTGCAGATCACAGAGGCAGAATCATCTTTTCCGGTCATGCATCTCTGTCCGCCATCTCAATATTCTCCCCGGCAACCCTCAGCAAGTCTTCAATCTCTTCCACTGGCATATCCAGATAGAGCGACAGTTCTTCCGGCGTCACCTGTCTGCCCATATCTTCTGTCAGTTCCGTAATAGAATCTGCCAGACGATTCAGTTTTTCCGTAATCTGCTCTCCTGTGCTGTCGGAACCTGCCTGTTCATCCAGCGCCATACGAATCGCCTGACGGATTTCATGCTCCAGATGCACTTCCCATGACAATCCATCTTCCAGCAATCCAAGCGTGTCCACCCCGGTCATCAGTCCCAGATGGCCCTCCTGCACAAGATCCTGAATGCTCAGCCCCCTGTGCGCATATTCACCGGCAATCGGAAGAACCCGGTCCATGCAATGTTCTGCCAGAAGCCTTTTTGCCTGTCCGTCTCCATCAGACGCCTGAGCAATCAGTGCCGGTAATATGTGTTCCGATTGCTTTTCCGCCATTTGTACATCTTTTTTATACCTCTGCAGAAATGCTTTTTCCTCCTCCGTGTACGGCTGTTCCTCCAGAGGAACCGGCGGCAGCTCCACCCCTTCCACCTGGATCCTTTTGGACGCAAGATATGCGTATACCAGCTGATACTGCTCCTCGCTGAATCCCATATCCTGAAAAAATTCCTGCACCTCTTCTTTTCTCAGTTTTCTGTCCCTGTTCTCCGCGCTTGCGCCAAGTGCTGCCAAAGCGGTTCGAAATCTGGTCTGTTCATCCATCCTGCAGTCTCCTGTTTCTCTTTTCTCTGATTCGGTGGAACCATCATACTCTATTCTGCAGAAAAAATCCAGTCCTTCCCGCTCTGTTTTTTTAATTCCCTGCTCATTGGGCGTACGAGGGATCATTCCCTGTTTCTCCGATGCTGCAATCGTCCGTACAGCGCGAACCCTTCCGTTCCGTCACATGTATCTGTTCCATACATATACTGTTATAAAAAGCTTTCAGGAAATCACATGGTAAACAGAATCGTAATTGATGCCGGACACAATGGTCTGACCGATCCAGGCGCCGTCTTCAACGGCAGAAGGGAAAGCGACGATACACTGCGCCTGGCAAATGCTGTGGGAGAGATTCTCTCCCGAAACGGCTATGACGTAATCTATACCAGAACCGGAGATATCAGCCAGTCGGTTCTGCAGAAAGCAGAACTGGCAAATGATGCCGATGCCGATTTGTTCGTCTCCATCCACCGGAACATGGGAACCTATCCGGAACAGTATAACGGTGTACAGACTCTGGTCTATGACCGTTCCGGATTCAAAGTACCGATGGCCGAAAACATCAATCAAAATCTGGAAGGACTCGGCTTTCGAAATATCAATGTAGACGTACGCCCGGATCTGGCAGTTCTGCGCCGCACAAAAATGCCGGCTCTGCTGGTAGAAGCCGGCTTTCTGGACAGCCAGGAAGACAACCGGCTTTTTGATTCCAGATTTTATGAAATCGCCCAGGCGATCGCTGACGGCATCATGGACACCCTGACCACAGAAGCTGCCGATCCGGAAGAGCCTGTAACCTTTGCATCGGTGCAGCCGCCTCTGCCCCCCATGCAGACTGCATCTTCCGTACCCTGGTCTGCATTTCGAACGGAAACGGCATCCACAGCTTCCACAGACAACCGGCCGCTCTACCGCGTACAGGTTGGCGCTTTTCACAATATGCAAAATGCCATCGAACTGGAGCAGGAGCTGAAACGTCTTGGATACAATACCTGGATTGTAACTGTATGACCGCATGAACCTATCGGTTTCGCAGCCGGTCCAGCCGTTTTGCAATCTCCTTTTCATATCCTATATCTGTCGGATGATAAAAAGTTTTCCCTTCAATTTCATCCGGCAGATATTGCTGTTTTACATAATGTTCCGGAAAATCATGAGCATAGAGATATCCGACTCCATGTCCCAGCTTTTCCGCTCCTTTGTAATGCTTGTCCTGCAGATGAACCGGAATTGTAGTGGTGGTAGTCTTTACTGTATCCATCGCCAGAGAAATGGCATTGCAGGCAGCATTGCTCTTCGGTGCAGATGCTACATAGGATACCGCATGAGAAAGAATGATCTGTGCCTCCGGCATCCCGATGCGCTCCACCGCCTGCGCTGCAGCTACCGCCACCAAAAGCGCCTGCGGATCTGCATTTCCCACGTCTTCAGAAGCGCAGATCATAATTCTTCTGGCTATAAATCTGATATCTTCTCCTGCATACAGCATTTTTGCCAGATAAAATACAGCCGCATCCGGGTCTGAACCTCTCATGCTTTTAATAAATGCAGAAATTGTATCATAATGGTTGTCCCCGCCTTTATCATAACGCACTGTTTTTTTCTGGATACATTCGGATGCCGTATCCAGTGTAATGTGAATTTTTCCGTCTGCATCGCGTTCAGTTGTCAGGATTCCAAGCTCCAGTGCATTCAGCGCATTTCTCGCATCCCCTCCCGCAATGTCAGCCAGAAACTCCAGTGCGTCTTCTTCAATCACCGCCTCATAGGCACCCATTCCTTTCTCCACATCCGTAAGCGCCCGTACGAGAAGTCTTTTGATATCCTCTTTTTCCAGCGCCTTCAATTCGAAAATAACAGAGCGGGACAAAAGAGCTCCATTGACTTCAAAATAAGGATTTTCCGTCGTTGCCCCAATCAGGATTAAGGTGCCGTCTTCCACATAGGGCAACAGATAATCCTGTTGTCCCTTGTTAAAGCGATGAATCTCATCCACAAACAGTATCGTCCGTTTTCCATACATTCCCAGACTGTCTTTTGCCTGACGAACCACCTCTTCCATATCTTTTTTTCCGGCCACTGTCGCATTGATCTGCGTAAATTCCGCGCTGGTTGTGTTGGCAATCACCCTGGCGATCGTTGTCTTGCCGCTTCCCGGCGGTCCGTAAAAAATCACAGACCCCAGCTTGTCCGCACGAATCGCCCGGTACAAAAGTCTGTCTTTTCCCAGTATATGCTGCTGCCCTACAATCTCCTCCAGCTTCGCCGGCCGCATTCTGGAAGCCAGAGGCGCCTCAGATTTCATCGTGTTGTTTCTCATAAAATCAAATAAATCCATAATTTCTCCCATAAAACAGTTAATCAAACAGTACTTCATCCACTGTCACAAACTCGAAACCGTCCGCTTTCAGAAGACGAATGATCCTTTCCGTAGCCTGTACAGTACTCTGATAACTGTCGTGCATTAATATTATATCATTTTCACCGGCATTTTTCACTACATGGTTTACAATCGAATCCACATTTTTCGTAGTCCAGTCTTTGGTATCTATCGTCCACATAACCGGTATCAGGTCCAGACTGGATTCCAGCCCTTCATTCCATGTCCCGAAAGGCGGACGTACATATTCTGTTCCCGTTCCGGTCAGTTCCTCAATCAATTTGTTTGTTTCTTCAATTTCTTCGCACGCCTGTTCTTTGGACAGTCCGGTAATCTGTACATGATGGAACGTATGATTGCCGATCAGATGCCCTTTTTCGGCAATTTCTCTTACAATCTTCTCCTGTCCTTCAATATTCTGTCCAAGAAGAAAAAAAGTGGCAGGAACCTCAGCTTCCTCCAGCACTTCCAACATTCGTTCTGTATAAACCGGGTGGGGACCGTCGTCAAATGTCAGGGCTATCTTCTTAATCTCCTGATCTTCTTTTTCCTCCGGACTTTCCATAGTATCCATTTCCTCATTCAGTTCCAGTGAGGACACCGGGTTTGTCTGCTCTTCTGTTTCTGCTTTCTGCGCAGTATGATGAAGAATAACTCCACAGCCCAAAATGCACAAAACTCCCCACATCCACCATCGTTTTTTCCATTCCGGCATATTCGATCTCCGTAATCTGACTAGCTCAGTGCTGATATATTTCCTTAACATACTTTATGACCATCTGCTTGTTTCATATGACTGCTCTCATCGTCAACACCGTCTTCTTCCTCTGACTGCATAATTTCTTTTTGTTTTTTTCCAATTTTCTTTACGTTTTTTAGAATTCTTTTAGAACAGTTACACATTTTAGACATATTTCCCTGCTAATATAAGTATTGTAAAGAAGACATATCCGTATTTCATTCATAACACTTGGGGGGCCGTAAAAAGCCCTCCACTCCCTCGAAAGATTAAGGTTTTCACGGAAGTGAGAGCCTTTTCTTTTTGGAATTACTCCTGTTTTTCTTCTTCTAAAATATAATGACAAACTAAATTCATAATGTTATAATAAATAATGTCAGAAAAAGTCAGGAGGGATATCATTTTGGACAGACCACATAAAACAAACCACGGCTTAATCGAATATATGTTATCCCTATTAAATCTTCCTCCTCACTGCTCTGATTCTGACGATCATCCTCTTAGTCAAGTCAAAACCTCAGAGGCGTTCCCCCTCTCAGAATTTTCTTATACTCACACAGCACTTGAAGTGAAAGCTTTTATGGATCAGATGCCCGGCGGTTTTTTCATTTATCAGGCAGACGGAAAGGAAGAACTCCTCTATGCAAATAAAGCCATGCTCCGTATCTTCAACTGTGACACAATGGAAGAATTCCGGGAGCTGACCGGGAATTCTTTTCGTGGAATCGTACATCCGGACGATCTGGAAGAGGTAGAAAAAAGCATACAGGAACAGATCGCTCACAGTCAGCATGATCTGGACTATGTAGAGTACCGGATCATACAAAAAGGCGGAACGATCCGCTGGATTGAAGACTACGGACACTTTATCCACAGCGAAACGGCAGGCGATATTTTTTATGTATTTGCAGGAGACGCCACAGAAAAGCGTCAGAGACAGGAAGCCGAACATCTGCAGCGCCTTGAAGTTATTGAAGGTCTCAGCATCAATTAC
Source organism: uncultured Lachnospiraceae bacterium (assembly GCA_951802115.1). Lineage (GTDB taxonomy): Bacteria > Bacillota > Clostridia > Lachnospirales > Lachnospiraceae > Hominiventricola. The sequence continues at coordinate 74,293 of CATOPL010000004.1, forward strand.
GAGTCCATCCTTTACATAAATCTGGACATAAACAAAGTACTGCCCTACCGGCTCAGCGGCAGAACCGAAAAGCAGTTCGGAAAAACCTTTCAGTTAAAAGAATATGACTGGTTTGTTTCTGAATATGTGAAACTGTGGGTTTATGAAGAAGATCGCCCTCTCATGTTCCGGGCACTGAATCCTGATTACATCCGAAGCAAACTGGCAGACTCCCGGACTTTCTATGTAAATTACCGGGTTTTAAAGGATGAAGAACTCCAGTATCTCCAGCTGCGGATTGTCGACGTCAGCAATGCAGGCCAGGCATCCCGAATTGTCCTTGGCTGCCGTCGGATTGACGAGGAGATTCAGCACGAGATTGAACAGAAGAAAATTTTTGAAGATGCATGGAACCATGCACGTCTGGCTAATATTACCAAGGACACTTTTCTTTCCAATATGTCTCATGACATGCGTACCCCGCTCAATGCCATCTCTGGCTACACAGCAGTTGCCAAAAATTATGTGACGGATCCGGAGAAAATTCTGGATTATCTGGAAAAAATTGAATCCTCCAGCGAAAATCTTCTGCATATTATCAACGATATCCTGGAAATCTCACGGCTGGAATCAGGCACCATCCAGATGGAAGAATCTGAATGCCGGATTTCTGATCTGGTCAAAGAAGTCCATGAGGCTCTCCTTCCCCGCGCCCGTTCAAAATCCATCATCTTTTCCACGGATCTTTCCGGGATCGAGCACGATCATGCCTGCTGCGACTGTAAAAAACTGATTCAGATACTGTCTCACCTCGTCAGCAATGCCATTAAATATACAGAACAGGAAGGCCAGGTGCGTATAACGGTTACCGAGCGGCCCGAAACGGCCAGCGAATATTCTCTCTATTATTTTTCAGTAAAAGATAACGGGATCGGAATTGATGAAAAAAATCTGGAATGCATCTTTGAGCCCTTTGAACGAATCTCCAACACTACATTCTGCGGTGTTCCCGGCACAGGACTCGGGCTGACCATCGCCAGATACCTTGCAGAGATGATGGGCGGACATCTTGAGGTACAGAGCGCTCTGGGCATCGGCAGCAGATTTACCGTCTCTCTTACGCTTCGGTCTCTGCATATTCTGCCGCCCGTCAGAAGTCAGGAAGCGCTGATTCAATATCTGAAAGGGAAAAAAATCCTGCTGGTCGACGACAACGAAATCAACCTGGAAGTAGAAGCCGCACTTTTAGAGGACTACGGATTTTCCGTGGATCTTGCATTTAATGGACGCGCAGCCGTTGATAAAATTGTCAATTCTGTTTCCGGAGAATACGCTCTGATTCTCATGGATATCCAGATGCCGGTTATGAATGGACATGAAGCCACCAGAGCAATCCGCCGTCTCCCTGATCCGGCACTGGCGCAGATCCCGATCATCGCCCTATCGGCTAATTGTTTTGAAGAAGACCGCCAAAATTCTCTGAAAAGCGGTATGAATGCCCATATGGCAAAACCTTTCGATCCCGCAAAGTTTCTGGAACTGACTGCGGGCATCCTGCAGTTTTAAAAACAGTCTCTCCCTAAGAACAGAAAGAGACCCGGGCCGTCAGAACTGCCCAAATCTCTTCCTGTTCTCTTCTGTATATCCCACTGCCATATCTGGATTTTCTTTCTGAAGTTTCGCCAGCAGTTCTCTCGCTTCCTGCATACTTTCAAACTGAAAAATTTCTTTTTTCCCATTCCTTTCCAATACAATCACCCTGCCGATTTCTGCATGATAACTTCCGCAGCACATTTTCGCCGGCACATCTTCCTGCTGAAGATAGGCCCATACCAGATCTGCAATCCGAAGTTCGCAGACCGTCAGGTATTTTCTGTATCTTACCTTTCCGTCTGCCACCGTTATCTTTGCCATAGATTCCTCCTGAAAGTTCTTTATTTACCTGCAATCCCCGGATTCTGACCGCACCGGAATGTTACCCCCCCCCTGTAGCATTGTTCCTGCAGATACTTTCTAAATCTCAGTGAACGAATAACGCTGCAGGATTCCCGAAGCATTTACATGGTAGAGGATCGTACCGTCCGCCAGCTCTTCACGCTCCAGTTTAAGGTCATGATCCTTGTGTTTTCCCCGGATATATCTTTCCAGGTCTTCAATCATCACCTCTTCAAAAAATACATCCCGCATCTGATTATTGGCACATTCATTAAAAATCTCATGTACTACTTCATATTCTTTCATCTTGTCCTCCTTTTTATTCCTGATGTGAATTTTACTGATCGTCCACCTGTTTTTTTAAATATCTGCCCACTATATGTGCAAACGTGGAAATATCTCTGATATATGCAAAATCCTTTCCGAAGATCCGTCTCTCCGCCATCAGATCTTTTTCCTCTCCCGCAAAAACTCCCAGAACCGCAATTCCCTGGCTTCTGAGTCTTCGCACCTCGGCCGCGGTATCTTTGACCGCATATTCTCCTGTATAAACAGCCGGATTTCTCACATTCGGCCGGTTAACCACCAGATCATTGGGACGTCCGTCACTCAGCACAATCAATACTTTGTTTTCTTCCGGCCTGTTAAGGAGCCCGTCTGCTGCCGCCCGGAGCGCAAGCCCATCCCGGTTATTGGAAGAAGATGTGAATTCCATCAGCCTCCAGTCTGCTTCTCTGCCCTCTTCATACTCCCGAAATCTGCGCATGATCGTATGGTCCCAGAAGGTACAAAAACTGAGCACCCGATGAGGGATTCCCGCTCTTGACAGTGCTGCGGACAGAATATATCCCTGCAGCGCCACCAGATGCTGTCGGCTCCGCTGGGAACCGCTGGCATCAATCAGTACATCTACCACAAAATCTGAACTGCGCCTCTGAATCTCCTTGACAAAAAGACGGGCGTCTTCGGATCTTCCCACTTTCCAGAGTCTTGCCGACAGAATTGTTCCGCAGGATGACAAATATCGTTCCTCTTCATTCTGTGCCTGCATGGAACGCTTCAGAATATCGCCCAACTCCTGAATATTGTGACGTGCCACACGCTGATTCTGGCGGTAAAAACGCTGATTCATTTCCCAGGTCCGTTTTGCCATCACATATGTGTTATTCTCTCTTACATAATTGTGTATAATGCCATCCGTAAAATACAGTCTGCAGTCCGCATGGACTCCCCGGCAAACCCTGCGGTCCAGCCTTTGGCGCTCCAGCTCATCCATATAAGATGTCCCAAAATGCAGTTCTATATAAGAATGCATTTTTTTCGCAGCTTCCTCTGTGACCAGAATCCGTCCGGCACGCGCTTTTCTGTCCTCCTCATCTTCCGGAAGCAAGCTACTGTTCGCCTGACGAATCATCTCTTCCAGCGCAGATTCAGACGCAGCCTCGTCAAGAAAATCCTGCCAGTCAAATTTCTTCAAGTCTTCCGCTGACACTGCCAGAACTGTTTCCAGATCTCCGATCCGGGTTTCAAAATCCGGATCTACCAACCGGTTATAAAACATATCCACTTTCCGAATCACATCTATCGTCTGTTCTGCCCTTCTGATGGAAAAAAGCTCTTCAACCTGCTGCTGAATACGCTTTTCCGCCGAATATGTGCCGTCAATCCCTTCCTGAAGCATCGCAATTTTCATCCTGCCCGGCAGATTGCCGGGCTTTGACATACCCGGAAAATCCCTCTCCAGAATATCTTCAAACGCTTTTTTGCGCAATGAGGCCACGCCTCTGCGCTCACGAATCACCTTTTCCGATATTGCCTGATCCACACACATCTGCGCCAGATTCGCAAGCGCAGCCTCATCCGCTCCCAGATACAGTTTTTTCACCAAATATATCCCGAACTCGTCTTTTGAAAAATAACGGGCAAAAGCCCCCTGTTTGACGGCATCATAGAGCGATATATACTTGGAACGCTGAAAAGACCGGATATCCAGCTCCACATCCAGCTCATAATCTCCGCTTACAGCCCACAGAAGATTTCTCATACGGTTTTCGATCTCGTACTGATATTCCTCGGCTGCATATCCTTCCGACAGCTCCTGCATTAAAACACCTGCTCTTTCGTCCATTCCTCTGGTATCCTGGTCATGACCAGATCTGATACGATCTCTCGTTCAAAAATATCGAATGCTTTATTTGTGACTCCCATCTGCACCGCCTGCCAGGGTCGAAGTCCGATTCTGACTGCTCCAAGAGCCGCCAGAAGCCCTCTCAGATCCATAGCCTTGGTGGAAATCTCACCGTTTTGCGCTTTGATCTGCAGATCCAGAAACAGTCCGGAAAACGCCTGCAGAGCGTCTTTTTGAATTTCAGGATAATCATGTTTTATAATTCTGTGCAATGTTTTCTCCGAGAGCATCGGCATATCAATAACCAGAAAGCGGGAAACCAGCGCTTCATTCAGCTCTTTTGTACCCGCATATCCATAATTCATAGTCCCGATAAAACGGGCTGCCGGGTGCAGATTGATCTTTTCATAACCTGGAACATCAATGATTCTTCTGTGATCCAGCGTCGCATGAAGCACCGAAGCCGCATCGTTTTTCGCCATGTTGATTTCATCCAGAATACCAAAGCCCCCTTCTTCCGCACAGCGGTAAACACTGCCCTTCCGAAGCTGCACCTCATTGTCACGAAAGGTATCCGTTCCAATCAAAGAACTGCTGTCCGTATTGACATTAAAAGAAATATTATATACCGGCCGTTGAAAAATCCAGGCCAGATTTTCCGCCAGAATGTTCTTTCCGGTCGCTTTTGCTCCGCTGAGCAGCAGATTGGAACCTTCCAGCAGAGCCGCAATCGCCATTTCCAGAATCTCTTTCCCGTAAAACGGAATAGAAGGCTTCAGCACCCGGTCCTTCACCTTGTCCGTCAACGGATATTCCCGGCAAAACGCCTCTACTTTACAAATCAAAGTATGATCCACATTCTGTTCATCTAAAAACTGTAACTTTTCCTCCATTTTTATCCCCTCCGCAGCCGGTTTATCAGTTCAGAAACTGTGCCAGCACATAGTTGCTTACATCAACACCTCTGTCTGTCAGACACAGCCTGCCTTTTTTTTCCTCTAAAAGCTGCTGTACCTGCAGCTTTTCTATCAACTCTTTGTAATACTCCCGATACATTCCCGGACTTACGCCTTCTGTCTTGCGAAGCCCCAGGAAAAAGTACTCTTCTCTGACTGCCCGGCTGTCCAGCCGCTCCTCTGTTCCCTTCAGACTTCCCTTCAGATATTCTGAAAGCTCTGTCTGATTTGTATACCTGACGTTGTCCAGAAGTGAAGCGGCGCCAAGCCCGTATCCTCTGTAGTCCGTTCGCTCCCAGTACCCCAGATTATGACGGCATTCATATCCCGGCCTGGCATAATTAGAGATTTCATAGCGTACATATCCGTCAGCACACAACCGATCCCGGATATCATAATACATCTGTCGTTCTTCATCCTCGGACGGCAGAAGCTCCGGATGCTCTCCATAACGCCCGTAAAAAGGCGTTCCCTCTTCTATCATCAGGCTGTATGCCGATATATGTTCCGGTAAAAGAGTCAACACCTGTTCCAGCGTCTTTCGCATATTCCCTGCCGTCTGCCCGGGCAGGGCGGACATCAGATCAATATTGATATTCTGAAATCCGGCCCCCCTTGCCATGGAATAGCTTTCAAGAAACTGCTCCCAGGTGTGAATCCTTCCCAGCAGCTTCAGTTCCCGGTCATCCGCCGACTGCAGCCCGAAGCTGATACGGTTCACCCCGGCCTCATGATACTGCAAAAATTTTTCCCCGTCCGCAGTCTCCGGGTTTACTTCCACAGTAATCTCCGTATCGTTTAAAAACACAAACTGCTGCCGTAATATTTCAACAATACGGCAAATCTGTTCTCCTTTCAGAATGCTGGGAGTACCGCCCCCGAAAAAAACGGTCTGCACATTATATTCGCCAGACAACTCCTCCGACCTGCGTATTTCTTCCAGAAGTTTTTCAACATAAGCCTCCTGCACTTCCCGCTCCGCCGGAGCAGACAGAAAATCGCAGTATGCGCACTTACGGATGCAAAAAGGAATATGGACATAGATTTCCAGCGGCTTTTTCATATTATCACTATTTTTTATCATCCAGCTTCAGCACACTCATAAACGCCTTCTGCGGAATCTCTACATTTCCAATCTGCCGCATCCGTTTCTTGCCCTCTTTCTGCTTTTCCAAAAGCTTTCTCTTTCGGGTAATATCACCGCCATAGCATTTTGCCAGTACGTCTTTTCTCATGGCTTTAACGGTTTCTCTGGCTATGATCTTGCCGCCGACTGCCGCCTGGATCGGAATCTCAAACAGGTGCCTGGGAATCTCATCCTTCAGTTTTTCACACATTTTCCTTCCTCTGTCGTAGGCTGAAGCGCCATGCACGATAAATGACAGTGCGTCTACTTCTTCCCGGTTGATCAGAATATCCAGCTTTACCAGTTCCGACTGCACATAACCTTTAAAATCGTAGTCAAACGAAGCATAACCTCTGGAACGGGATTTCAACGCGTCAAAAAAGTCATAAATAATCTCATTAAGCGGAAGGTCGTATTTTAACAGTGCACGGGTTTCTTCCATATATTCCATGCCCAGATAAATACCCCGACGCTCCTGGCAAAGCTCCATGATAGAACCGATAAACTCTGTTGTCACCATAATTTCCGCGCTGACAATCGGTTCTTCCATATATTCAATCTCCGACGGATCCGGCAGATTGGACGGATTCGTCAGCTCGATCATCTCTCCGTTGGATTTGTGCACCCGATAAATAACTCCTGGCGCCGTTGTCACCAAGTCCAGATTGTATTCCCGTTCCAGCCGCTCCTGAATGATCTCCAGATGCAGAAGCCCCAGGAAACCGCAGCGAAATCCGAACCCCAGAGCAATCGACGTCTCCGGCTCAAACTGCAGCGCCGCGTCATTGAGCTGAAGCTTCTCCAGAGCATCCCGCAGATCCGGGTATTTCGCTCCGTCTGCCGGATAGAGACCGCAGTACACCATAGACTGCACCTTCTTATATCCGGGAAGAGGTTCTGTGCAGGGATTCGACCGGTCTGTCACCGTATCACCCACCCGTGTATCCTTTACATTTTTAATACTCCCGGTAATATACCCAACCATACCAGCGCTTAATTCTTCGCAGGGAATAAACTGACCGGCTCCAAAATATCCGACTTCGACCACATCCGCTTCCGCTTTGGTAGCCATCATCTGAATCGGAGTCCCTTTCCTGACAGTTCCTTCTTTAATCCTGCAGAAAATGATAACTCCCTTATACGGATCATATACCGAATCAAATATCAGAGCCTGAAGAGGAGCATCCGGACTTCCGCCCGGCGCCGGTATCCTTTTCACGATCTGTTCCAGAACCTCATCCACGTTCTGGCCGGTTTTCGCTGAGATCAGCGGCGCATCCTGGGCCTCGATTCCGATAACATCCTCGATTTCATCCATCACGCGCTGCGGCTCCGCACTTGGCAGATCAATTTTATTGATCACAGGCATCACATCCAGGTTGTGATCCAGAGCCAGATATACGTTGGCCAGCGTCTGAGCCTCAATCCCCTGGGCGGCGTCCACCACGAGAATCGCCCCGTCGCACGCTGCAAGGCTCCTGGATACCTCATAATTAAAGTCTACATGTCCCGGTGTATCAATCAGATTAAAGATGTATTCTTCTCCGTCCTGTGCCCTGTACACAGTACGAACCGTCTGCGCCTTAATCGTAATCCCGCGCTCCCTCTCCAGATCCATATTGTCCAGTACCTGCGACTGCATCTCTCTGCTAGTAAGCAGACCGGTTTTCTCAATAATCCGGTCTGCCAGTGTGGATTTTCCATGATCGATATGCGCCACTATACAAAAATTGCGGATTTTACTTTGATCCACGAATGCCATCTTAAGTCCTCCATCTATTCAGTCTCTCCCGAAGTGAGGCCCGATTCCGTTCCTTCTGCTGTCAGGTTTTCTGAACAATCTTACGCTCACTTCTCAGTGCAGCAGCCTGCTTTTTCATCACTGCATCCCGCTGCCGGGTATTTACACTGTTCACTGGTTATAATATATCATGGATCAAATACCTTATCAAGTATGTCTGAAAGGGGTTCCATCGTATTGAGCATTTCCTGAAGCGTATTTGTCTGCGCCCCTGCTTCAATTAACAGAGCCTTATCCGACAGATGCAGATTATAGCGCAGACTCCTCAGATAGATATTTCTTGCCAGTCCCGGATAATACTGTTCGCTCATCAGCTTTAACTGCAAAGTCAGCGCCAGATTATTCTGTATGTAAGGATTATATAAATACTCGATGGGTCCGTTTTTTTTCGTCCGGCTCAGACCGTTAAAAAACATGAACCTTGCCATTGTTTTTCCATCAATCTCTGTGACCAGGCGTGTTCCTTCTGCCACCCCGTCCCGGTGCAGGTCAATCACCGACTGAATACTTTCATATTCTTCCAGTATTGCACTGATTTCCGCCTGGGCCTTGGTATATGCCTCGTTTCGATCCAATTTCCCATCCACCAGATCATAAACGCTGGTCACATGCATCACGTCGTATCCTTTCTCCCTGAGAAGCTGCGCCAGATATTCTCCCACTCCAATAATCGTCGTCGAATTATCTCCGGGAACCGAATCCACGAACCCCTCCTGCGAATGCGTATGATAAATCAGTATCTGCGGTCCCTCCACCTCTTTGTCAATGCTCATATCCATGGACAAAAGCGTCTCCGCATTCAAATCTGCCGGTGAAATGGTGGTTGTTTTGTCCATCGTATAAAAGTTTTCAAATAAAAATTCAAAATCTGACAGCTCTTCCATATTATATATGGTCCCCGCAGTTATGGCAGCAGGCTCTTCTTTCACCGGTTCTTCCTCTGTCTGTTCTGTTTCTTTCTGCTGTTCCTGCTCCTTTTCTGTCTGTTTCTCCAGAGCTTTTTCGTTTTCTGCCTGAGCCAGCGCTTCTACGTCATATTCTTCACCGTGTTCGTCCAGTTCGTTCTCGTCATGAACTCCACCGCTCACCAGCATTTCGTAAGTAGATGCATTTTCCATTCCTCCTGTCTGTTTTGCTCCATATTGCAGCCGATACAGAGGATGCATCTCCATCACTCGCTTTATGTACCAGTCAGAGAAAGGAAGTATATCCTCCTCTGCATATTCCAGGAAAAGTCCAGGATACAGGCAGCGTGCAAATTCTCTTTGACATACACGCTGCACAGACGCCTTTCCTTCATGAATCATGGCCTGCAGATCCCCCATCCAGAATCTTCTCCCACCGGTAAACACAATATAAAATCCTGCCATGAAAAAAATCATCCACAGTATCCAGTTCCAAAGTCGTGATAATCTCTCCATTTAATCCTCACCCATTTATTATATGGGAAAAGCATTCTTTCTATGCCTCGTTTGACACCTGAAATGCTATATTCAGCGCCTCCGAAAGCGTAAAGCTCAGCTGCTTGATTGTCTCGTCTATATTTTTCGGCGTCACAAACATCCCGTTCAGATGAGGAGGCATCTGCTCGCAGTTTCCCTGCGCATCATAGATGATCGAGGCCGCCTCCACCACCGTCGGTACTCCGATGGCAATGACCGGAATTCCCAGACTTTCCTCTGTCAGACAGTTTCTGTGATTACCCACGCCGGACCCCGGCTGAATCCCTGTATCCGTAAGCTGAATCGTACGGCTCAGCCTCTTTGTGCTTCTTGCTGCCAGTGCGTCAATGACAATCAGAAGATCCGGTTTTGTCTGTTCCACAATTCCGCGTATGATCTCCGATGTCTCCATCCCTGTCTGAGCCATGACCCCGGGAACAATTCCGCTGATCTGGCAGCATTTTTCCGTACCCATTACCTCTTTTCCATATTCTTTAATCAGATGTCTGGTAATTAAAAGATTGGAAACCGTCTTAGGTCCCAGTGCATCCGGAGTCACATCCCGATTACCAAGCCCTGCAACCAGAATCGAACGTTCCCTTTCTTCCCCCATCAGTTCTTTCAGATAACAGGCAAGCGTCTCGGATATTTCCCGATGATAGTCTTCATCCGGAGATGCCATTCCGGGAGCCTCCAGTGTCAGATAATTGCCCATGGGCTTTCCCATTTCCCGCGCCCCGCGTTCTGAAACAATCTGTACTCTTGTGAGGCGGATATCTTTAAACTCGTCGTAATCCTCCTCCACAATCACCCCATGAACTTCCTCTTCGCTGCCCTCAAAGCTTTCTCTTGCCTCCAGCGCCAGATCTGTCCGTACCCTCATCCGTTCCATCTGTTCTTCACTCCTCGTAATATCGTTCGTCACGATTTGCATCTGCAAACTGTAACTTCTGTGTCGTTACTGTTCTGATTCCGGCCGGCTAAGACAGCCCGTCCTGGAAAGCATACGTACAAACAGTAACATTGTTTATAATATTTCCGTAAAAATATAGATTTATGTATTGACACCAGCCTTCCTTTCGACTAGAATATATTCGTGTGTTTCCATGTAAAGCTATACCGTGTCTCGCTTTCATGAAGCACGTCATATAAACATCATGAAATTGAATCACAGAAAATAAACCGGAGGTGCACAAATTGGCTAATATCAAATCTGCTAAGAAAAGAATTCTGGTTACACAGACCAGAACCGCAAGAAACAAAGCAATCAAATCTGAAGTAAAGACAATGATCAAAAAGGTATACGCAGCCATTGATTCCAAAGATCAGGAGTCTGCAAAAGCTGCTCTGAAAGACGCCATCTCCACAATGGACAAGGCAACTTCCAAAGGCGTATATCATAAAAACACAACTTCCAGAAAAATTTCCCGTTTGCAGAAAGCTGTAAACGCCATGGCTTAAAGCCTTTGATACATGTATAAAACCGGCTGGTTCCGTCATTCCAGCCGGTTTTTTATATGATCTGCAAAAAATATTCTCTGACTTTGCATCTGTTTACTGCGTTCACTCCGAAACCGGTGAACTGTATTTTACAATCAGCAGCTCCACGCTGAGCTGATCAGACAGACGGCCGGTTTTGACTTTTTCCTCGGTATCCACGCAGTCTTCCACTGCCCTGCGAAGCTGTACCGACGTAAATTTTCTGCACTGCGCCATGTATTTTCCCATGGCAAAAGGCGGAACGCCTGCCGCTTTTGCCATCTCTCCCCGCTCCATTCCCTGAGCAGACAGTTCTTTCAGCTGTAAAAGCTGATGAAACTGCCGGGTGATCAGATAAAGGATCCTCATAGGAGGCTCTTTCATAGAAAGAAGATCCGCATATAAATTCAGCGCCCGCCTCTGGTCCTGTTCTGTAATCGCCTGTATCATATCAAAGATGCGGTTTTCTGTCCGTTCTGTACAGACTGCTTCTACGTCAGCCGTTGTGATCACGTCTTTCCCCTCTGTATAACACAGAAGCTTCTCCAGCTCATGGTCAATATGTTCCATGTCCGCACCGGTACGCTCCAGAAATACATGCATGGTTTCTTCTGTAATACTTCTGCCTTCTTTTTTCAAAGTGCCCAATACCCACCGCGTCAGCGTACGTTCATCCTGGCGTTTAAATTCCACAACTCTTCCGGCTTTTTTAATCGCCTTATAAAGCCTGCCTCTTTTATCTATTTCTGCTTCTGTCAGGATCAGAAAGGTGCTCGCCGGAATGTCCGCAAGATAGTCAGCCAGCTCCGGGCATGCATTTTTGGCAAATCCGCTGTCCTGAAGTTCTATGACTCTCCGCTCCGCAAAGAAAGGCATCGTCTCAGCCAGATCGATAATTTCCCTGGGATTGATATTTTTCCCCTCAAAAGACGCAGCATTCATCGTATCTTCCGGATCCAGCAAAGCGTCGCGCAGCCGTTTTCTGTACTGGTTCCGCAGATAAGTCTCCTCACCGGTCAGAAGATACACATTTTTAAATTTTCCGCTTTTTATATCTTCCATCAACAATTTCATAACGTCTTTCTCTCCATTCCATCCCTGCTGCCGTTTTAATATTCTATCACGAACCCCTCATGGAAGCAAGTCAAGCTTTTTCATCCCTTTTATACGTACGCGCTTCCCGTCAGTCCATACCCGGACGGCTCCGCAGTCCTTCGTGACGCAGACTTTGCTTCCGACGTCTCTTAGTCTGTCAAGCGTCTCTTTTCCCGGATGTCCGTATCGATTCGTGGAACTGCAGGATATCAGGCTGACCGCCGGACGCAGCTGCGCAAGAAACCGTTCTGCAGAGGAATGCTTCGAACCATGATGGGCCGTTTTCAGAATCTCTATTTCTTTCAGTATGCCAGTGGATACAAGCTTTTCCTCCGTCTTCTTTCCGATATCTCCGGTAAAAAGCATCTGAAATTCCTGATATTCAGCCATCAGAACCAGCGACAGATCGTTTCTGTCTTCCGACGCTGTTTTTTTATCCGGCCAGAGGCAGGAAAGAGAAAAATCAGCTTCTGTCAGACGATCGCCGGCTCCCATATACAGAACCGGAATTCCTGCCTCCAAAAAAACTTTCTCCGCCTCCTCATAAGCTTCGTCTTTTACTGCCAGCCTGGGAAGCACTACATGACCGATTCGCAGACCGGCGCTGCTTCTGCTTTCCTCCGCCAGTTCCAAAAGTCCGTTGATATGGTCCTGATCCATATGAGAAACAAATATGTAGTCCAGCGTCCGTATACCTGACCATTGAAGAAAGGGCAGAATTCGATATTTTCCTACATTTTTCACATTGGAACTTCCGCCGTCATACAGACAGGCTGATCCGGACGGTGTCCGAAAAAATATAGAATCCCCCTGTCCTACATCCAGCATGCAAATCTCCAGTCCATGGGAGATACGCAGACATAAAAGACATGCACACAGCATCAAAGGACCCAGCCCGGCAGCCAGAATTTTTCTTCGAGGACAGAACTTTTCTTTTTCTCTCCAGTATTTTTTTCTTCGTTTTTCTCTGTATAAAAGCAATAGTCCTGCTGACAAAACTCCATAGTAAAACAATAGTTTCCAGACAGGCGGACAGCCGACAGTCAGGACTGAACCCGGCAAAGCCAGGCAGCTTCGTCCCGCCCACTCATACAGTTTAAGGATCAGGCGGCAGGGAACCGCACACACAGCGGCGGCCGGAAGGCAAAACAGTCCGGTAATGCCGCATACAAATCCGCATATCATCAAAACGCTCATCAGAGGAACTGCCAGCAAGTTTAAAATCGTGGAATATAACGGATATTCATAAAAAAAGACGAGCAGAAGAGGAAACGTCATGAGCAGGACGGACAGACTGACTGACAGGGCCTGACATATCCGTCCCTGTTTCTCTTTATACAATTTCCAGACCGGAAGAAACAGTGCGATCGCAGTGACTGCGCCATAAGATAAAAGAAACGCGCTCTGCTTTACACAGATCGGATTTGTACACATAAGAATCAATGCGGAAATGCCAATTCCTGTCAGCATATCATAGGTACGTCCGATCAGTTCCGCCAGAATTGCCATACCGCACATCAGCACTGCTCTTACGGTAGATATAGAAGCTCCTGTCATCCAGCAGTATGCAAACAGGAATGCTGCCACAGGTATCCCTGATCCCGCGCAGGAACCGGTTATCCTCCGCAAAAGACGATACAGTCCCATCCCTGCCAGAGAAATATGAAGTCCTGATATTGCCAACAGGTGAGAGATGCCGTTTTTCTGATACAGTTCTTTCAGTTCTCTGTCCAGTTCCTCTTTTCTGCCCAACACCATCGCCTGCATCAGCCCACTGTCCTGTTCATCCAGGACTTTTTTATACACCTCGCCGATTTGTTTTTGCAGATCCAGAAGTCTCTGCCGCACAGGGGAAGCGCAAACCGCCAGAACTTTTGCATGTTCTGCATAAAATGTATAGGAGATTCCTTTTCCCTGATAATATAGCCTGCTGTTAAATTGTCCCGGATTAGTTGCTTCTTCGATTGGATAAATAGTTCCCGAAAGGGATAGATATGTTCCTGCCTGATATCCACAGGATTTTTTCAGATACACAAGAATCTGTCCGGTTTCAAAATCAAATCCATTTCCCTCCACCTGACAGTCTGTCAAATAAATCTGTATTTTATCATCTTTTTCCATCTGCCGGCTTACCTTCCCGATAACCTGCGCCTCGCATTTCTCTGCCATTTTAAGGGGTTCATAAAAGAACCCCGCCGGCAGCAGACTCAGGATCAGGAATACCAGCAAAGCCAGACACGCCATCGGCCGCTGTTTCATTCAATTAAGTCCTCATTTCTTTCAAATATCGTATCAAAATTAATGCTTTCCCGAAAGATCCGGTCCGTCTCTCCGTCGATGCTGATCTGTACTTTCTGCGCATCCGTATTCTTTATCAGCGAATTGACAATCGAGTAAATCGGAATGCTCTCTGTCACATTGTATCCTGTTTCCAGAAACCCCGCGTCCAGATTGACATAACAGATTCCGTCCCTGACCGATACACTGACCAAGCGGGTATTCACCGGGATTGTCGGATATGCACCTTCATAAGGCGGACCGGCGATCAACCGCTCTACAATCAGTTTTTCCAAAGATATATTACTGTTGTATTCCATCGGCACACGCTGCGTAACCAGTTTGTCTCCCGCCTCATTTGTATAATACAGTGTCAGATCTGCCGTCCGGTAAGCATTGATCTCCTCCCCGGCATTTTCTATGAACTGTTCCTCATTCATCAGCCCCACTGCCTTCCCTTTCAAATCCATAAGAGGCTGATCTACAACACGAAATCCGATGTAATCAATTTCCGGAATCTGACACAAGGTTCTCACCAGAGCTGCACGACACAGAACTTCATAAACCTTGAGCATATCCAGGTACTCGACAGAAAAGTTCAGATAAAGCTGATTGTGCTCAATCTCATAGCTTTCGATCCGCACATTCTCCGGAAGCGGCGGCTTATAACTTCCATTCTCCGGATTTTCACGCAGAAGCCCCAGCATCTCGCTCAACAGTCCTTCTGTATTTTCCGCCTGCAGTTCCCTGTATTCATAATCAAGCCGGGTCTCCTCCTGGTTTATATACCAGATGCGATATCCGCTCTCTTCCACCTCACTCTGTCTGCCGCATCCTGCCGCAAACAGACAGAATAATCCTCCAAGGAGAAAAAAAATCATCCATTTTCTCATCTTTTTTCCTTCTGATCAAAATTTTTCATCCGCCCCGAAATATACGCTTGTAGCCATAAAGGTTTTGCAGGAATATATATTCTTCAATCCTTTTGAACCTCTGCAGACAGACGATGTCCTTTTTATAAAACTGATAAATTTTCAGACGCACATCAAAGCGTCTCAAATAATATAGCGAAGCGGAATTCTTACGGTAAAAGTAGTGCCCTGACCCGTCTCACTCTGTACACGGATTGCCCCTCTGTGTGCCACGACCGCGCTTTTCGTAATCGCAAGCCCAAGTCCTGTGCCGCCAATCTCACGGGAATGGGACTTATCCACCCGGTAAAACCTTTCAAATATATAATCCAGCGACTCCTGAGGAATCCCCATACCGGAATCACTGACCTTTACATAAAAAAACTTATGATCTGCATCCAGGCTGACCCTGACCCAACCGTTCTCGCGATTGTATTTGATTGCATTTTCCACCAGATTTGAAAAAGCCAGCGACAGTCTGGTCGTATCAATCTCCGCACTTACCTTGCGATTGCTTTCAAACACGACCTCTATGTTCGCCAGTTCTGCAATCGGGCGCAGACGCTTCAAAATCAGTTCCAGAAACTCATTGACATTCGTAACCGTCACATTCAGTTCCGTCACCTTGCGATCCGTTTTTACCAATGTCAGCAGATCGGAGATGATCGTATTTTCCCGGTCGATTTCTTCTGCTATATCCTGCATAAATTCCTGATACAGTTCCACGGGCGCACCCTCCTGCACAAGCAGAGAATCTGCCAGCACTTTCATGGAAGCAAGCGGCGTCTTCAGTTCATGGGAGACGTTTGAGACGAATTCCTGTCTGGATTCCTCCATCAGACGAAGTTTGGTCAGAAGGCTGTTGAATGTATTGGAAATATTCTCCGTCTCCGTACAATCGTGAATATCCAGATCTCCGTCCAGCGCCCCTTCTACCAGATCACCGATAAATTTATTCATATAGCGCAATGGTTTTACCAGCCATCCGGACAGGAAAACTGCCAGTGCCAGCACGCAGAGACTCCCTGCCACCAGCCAGATCTCCATAAAATTCCGCAGACTGTCGCGTCTGGCGTTCAGACTGTCTGTCGACGCACTGGCCAGAATCACCCCAATCACAGCTTTGTCTTCCGAACTGCTCATGATAGGAACTGTCATCTCGATAAACCGGCCGCTGACATAATGGCTCGTACTTTCACCTTTGAAGCATTTGATCACTTCTTCCGCCAGCATGGTACGGCCTTCTTCCAGCGCATATGTATCCACCATAATCTGAAAATTACGGTCAATAATAAGAAGTCTTCCATCATACAGCGTGGCAAGCTGTGTAAGTTCGCCTGTGAGCGTCTCATTGCTCGGATCATCCAGATAATTAGCGCTTCCAAGCTGTGAAGCAAGAATCTGGCACTGATTATTCACATCATTTCCCAGCCTGGTAAGCGACTGCTCTGTATATGCAGATAAAAAGACCGACGAAAGAATCAGTGCCGGAACCGTTCCGATCAAAAAAAGAATCACCAGAATGCGAAAATTAAGACTTTTAAAAAATTTACCGTTCAGAAAAAAATTTTCCGCCACATTCAGTTTAAGCATTGAAATAATACCCTACTCCCCACTTGGTATGTACATACTTCGGTTCGCTTGGTTTCTGCTCAATTTTTTCGCGAAGCCTCCGGATATGCACATCCACCGTACGCACATCGCCTGGATAATCATATCCCCAAACTGCATTGAGAAGATGATCCCGGCTGTATACCTTATTCGGGTTCAGCGCCATAAGCTCCAGAAGATCAAATTCCTTGGCCGTCAGATTGATCTCTCTTCCGGCTATATTCAGTCTGCGGCTCTCACAGTCCAGATGAAACTCTCCTTTGTCAACGACCCTGCGCTTCTCTTTTTCCGGCGCCTTTTTTCTGGTACGGCGCATAATAGCTTTGATTCTGGCCTTTACTTCCAGAATATTAAACGGTTTCGTTATATAATCATCCGCACCGTAATCCAGGCCCAGAATCTTATCCATATCATCGCCTTTTGCAGTCAGCATGACCACCGGAACACTGGAAAATTCTCTAAGCTGCTGACATACTTCAAAACCTGTCAGTTTCGGAAGCATTACATCCAGGAGAACAATGTCATACTCATTGTCTTTGATCATTTCCAGCGCTTCTTCTCCATCATAGGCACAGTCCACCTCCATACCGTCCTGCTCAAGACTGAACCGGATTCCTTTAACGATCAGCTTCTCATCGTCCACTACCAATACTTTCTGTCCCATTTCCCACCTCAATCAACTGCTATCTGATTTTGTATTTTAGAAAAAATGCCTTCCTTAATGCCCGGAACCAGCATAATATCTTCTTCTTTTGTAAATAAGCCGTTCTGTGTGCGATACTCAATGATCGCTTTCGCCCGGGTTTCTCCAATGCCGTTCAAAGTCATAAGTTCTTCCGCGCCTGCAGAATTGATGTTGATTTTTCCGTCGGATCCCGCCGTTTCATTTGCAAAGAGTCCGGACTCCTGTTCTTTCTTTCCTCCGGCCTGCTCCAAATCCAACCTGTCTTTCTGACCGTTTCGCTGCTCAGAAGTCTCTGTCTGTTCCTGCGTTCCCTGCCAAACAGACCTGTTCTCTTTGATTTCTTCCGTCTCATCCGAATTTTCTTCTTCGCAGAAAAATGTCAGTTCTTCCTTTCCTCTAAGCTGCAGGCCACAGAAAGAAGTGCTGCATCCGGCCAGACACAAAAGAATGCCTGCACAGGCCAGATATACTACTGTCCGCCATGTTCTTTGATACTTCATATTCTTCTTCCTTTCGGAAGAAAAGTCATCCATGCCTGTTTTCATTGTAACGGACTTGTATCAGAAACACAAGAAAAATCTTAACTTTCCCACTCAAATAATATTACGCCTGCCACTGCTACCAAAAGCCCTGCCAGCTTCCGGACAGAAAAGTCTCCCTTTTCTACTCCGAACAGGCCAAGCAGCTCCACTCCCCACGAGACGGAAAGCTGGGCAATCACGATCAGCATAGTTGATTTTGCCGGACCCAGAACAGACATACTCTGAATCACCGTATAGGTGATAAACGCGCCGAAAACTCCGCCCAGCAGTACATATTTGGGATTTATTTTCAGCAGTGCGGAAAAACTGCTTCTGTCAGACACTGCCCATACGGCAAGACAGGTCAGCAGTGCAGAAAACTGTACCCAGGACGCCGATACCCACATACTGCTCTGCTTGGTCACTTCCGTATTAAAAACACCCTGAAGGCTCATCAGCGCACCTGATATCAATGCAATAAAAATTCCAGTCATAGGGACCCCTCCTTTTTTTCAAGTGTGTCCATATAACCGGAATTCTATACTTTTTGAACTACTAATGTTCAATAAGGTATACTTTTTAATTCAACTGTGTTTCCAGAAGTTCTTTAAAACCAGTCATTCTTTCTCCCGCATCCGCTCCGCGCCAGATATCTGCCAGGACTACCTCAAGCTGCAGCCACATATTGGACAGTTCCATGATTTTCGGAACTTCTGCAGCCGCCTCATATGCTTCATATACGGTCATATATTGATCGGCATTTTCCCCGTCCGGGGACGTCTGGGACTGCCCCAAAAGACGATCATACAGAGACTGATAACCCCAAATTCCCTCTTTTTCTTCCGGTTCTGATGATCCGAGAAGATTTTTACAGGCTGTCAGTTTCTTTGCCTCCTCATAAAGTCTGTCCGCCCGCTCCTGCGTCAGATATCTCGCACAGGCTTCTGCAGCTTTTACATTGGAAGAATATGGATTCACCACCACACTGTTTGTTACTGACAATCCCCTGGAACTGAGCGTATCTGTCAGCGGCGGAAGCTGGATCACCTGATAAAAAGGATCAAAATGAGCACCTTCCTCCTCTTCATATTCCGGTATCTCGCCTGCCGCAACTGCCCGGTCCAGCTCCGCCAGCATGGGCACATTGACAATGGTAAATACCGATTTCCCGTCAATAAATTCCTGAATTACTTCTTCTGAAGTTACTGTATCGGCATCTATGGCAAAAAATCCGTTCAGACTCTGGTAATAATTCATACAGCTGATAATCTGCTCCAGGTCCATGGAAACCATCTGCTTATCGTCCCCTTCTGGCCCGCCCAGATTCGTATATGCTCCCAGGAACATATAATTATTGATTACATCCGCCACATTCCATTTAAAAATATGTTCTACTTTTTCAGTCAGTGCATCCGCTTCAAAATTTTCCGCATAAGCCAGAATCCCTTCTATACTTTGAGGAACCTCCTCCGGTTTTACATAATACCGGTTATACAGCATAAAACAGGTCTCAATGAAAAAAGGCCTTGCCACTACATTTCCGTCATAAGTAACCGCCTGCACAGCCTTTTCAGAATAAATATCCGACAGCCCGGTATCCTTTACCGGCACGGCCAGTCCGGCCAGAACAGCTTTTTCAAGAAGCGCGCTGGAGGCAACATACAAATCCGGTCCCTGCATTTCTTCCGCCACAGATTTATCGCTGATATGTTCAATATAATCCACTTCAGAAACCAGCTCTGCACGTACTTCCACCTGATATCTGGATGCCGTCTCTGCCGCAGCCGCCTCCATATAGTCCTGAATATCCGGATCTGTATACCAGATCAGAAGCGGACGTTCCACAATGATCTCTTCTTCCTCAGGCTTTTCTTTCAGCCCCATATGCACCAGCTCCGCTGCCAGCAGAAGCACGATCAGCACTGCGACGATTCTCTGGTATTTTATTGTCATCATGTTCCTTTCTGTCTTTTAAATCACTGTCCTGCTGCACAGTCGCACCGCAGAACAGCTTTGTCCCATACAATCAGTGTATCAAAACGACGCTTCCAGTCTCTTCACCATATCGTCTACATCTTCCCTGGTGATCACCAGCGGCGGGGTAAAACGGAGTACATTGCTGCCCGCCGTAATTACGACCAGACCGTTTTCAAGAGCGCGGTTCACAATCTCGCCTACCGGTCGGCCGGTCACTTCCAGCCCCTGCAGCATACCTTTTCCACGGCGCTCTTTCAGAAAATCATATTTTCCTGCCAGTTCATCCAGCTTTTCTGTCAGATACGCACCAACGGTGCGTACATGCTCCACAATCTGCTCTTTTTCGTAAAGATCAAATACTTTGCTGACAGCCGCGCAGACAAAAGGATTGCCGCCGTAAGTCGTACCATGATCTCCCGCCTTCAAAGAGCTTTCCGCCGCCTTCTTTCCAAGCACAAAAGCTCCCACCGGAACTCCGCATCCAATCGCTTTGGCACAGGTCATAATGTCCGGTTCCACACCATATTCCTGCCATGCGAACATATATCCGGTCCGGCCCATACCGCACTGAATCTCATCCAGAATCAGCAGAATATCGCGCTCCTCACACAACGCTTTCACTCCGCGCAGAAATTCCTCCGTAGCAGCATAGATACCGCCTTCTCCCTGAACTGTCTCCAGGATAACGGCACAGGTTTTATCTGTTATCTGTGCCTTTACACTTTCCAGATCATTGTAGTCTGCAAACCGGACACCCGGCAGCAGCGGGCGAAACGGAATCTGATATTTCTCATTCCCGGTGACTGACAGAGCACCCAGACTTCTTCCGTGAAAAGAATGGTTCATGGCAATGATTTCATGATCCGCTTCTCCATCTTTTTCATACGCATACTTCCTGGCCGCTTTTAAAGCGCCTTCGATCGCTTCTGTCCCGCTGTTTGTAAAAAACACTTTGGACATGCCGCTGGCTTTTATAACCTTTTCTGCCGCTTCCATCATCGGCTTCGTATAAAAAAGGTTGGAAACATGCGTCAGCTTATCAATCTGCTCCTTTAATGTCTGCGTATATTCTTTATGATTGTATCCAAGCGACTGTACGGCAATTCCGGCTGCAAAATCCAGATATTTTTTTCCGTCCACATCATACAGGTGCACACCCTCTCCGTGGTCAAAGACTATCGGGAATCGATTATAGGTGTGTAAAATAGCCTCCTCAGCCTTCTCAATATATGGATTACTCATGATAAAATTTCTCCTCCGTATCTCCCAGAATTGCCGTACCGATGCCTTTGTTGGAAAACACTTCCAAAAGAATACTGTGCATGATCCTTCCGTCCATAATATGAACTCTGGATACCCCCGCTTCGATGGCATCAATACAGTTGCCAAGCTTCGGCAGCATCCCTCCGCCGATCGTCCCGCTTTCCAGAAGTTCTCTCGCTTCGCTGATGGTAATCTCCGAAATCAAAGAATCCTTGTCATCAAAATCCCGGTAAACACCTTCAATATCTGTTAAAAATGCCAGTTTCTCCGCCTTCACCGCTCTGGCAATGGCACACGCCGCATCATCTGCATTGATATTATAGGTTTCAAATTTTTCATCCAGTCCTACCGGACAGACAATCGGCAGAAAATCTTTTTCCAGAAGATCGTACAGAATCTTCGGATTGACTTCTGTAATCTCTCCCACATACCCCAGGTCTTCTCCATCTGCGTATTTCTTTTCCACTTTCAGAAGACCGCCGTCTTTGCCGCTGATGCCTACTGCCTTGACACCCAGTTCCTGCACCATGGTTACAAGTCCTTTGTTTACTCTGCCCAGTACCATCTCGGCTATCTCCATCGTATCTGCATCTGTCACCCGAAGCCCGTTCACAAAACGCGGCTCCATACCTGTTTTCTGGACCCACTTGCTGATCTCCCTGCCGCCTCCGTGTACGATAATCGGTTTAAAGCCGACCAGCTTTAAAAGCGTCACGTCACTGATCACGCTTTTTTTCAGAGTCTCATCCACCATCGCGCTGCCTCCGTATTTTACCACGATGATCTTACGGTTAAAACGCTGGATATATGGAAGCGCCTCCACCAGGACGGCTGCTTTCTCCAGATATTTCTCTGTGTCTTCTCTCATAATCTCCTGCTCCTCATCTGCTGCTGTGCCTTTTATTTTACACAGCCGTCATTTTTCAGCTTCTTTATGCTCCACAGCTCCTCTGCCTGCCTGTGTTTCCAATAATCTTACTACCCTCAGTGGATGAGGGTACTGATGATACAGTCCACTTTAAAGCGTGCCTGAAAATCACTTTCCAGTATCTCTGCGTCGCACTTTGCAGGAAATTTGA
This sequence comes from uncultured Lachnospiraceae bacterium, assembly GCA_951802115.1. Lineage (GTDB taxonomy): Bacteria > Bacillota > Clostridia > Lachnospirales > Lachnospiraceae > Hominiventricola. The sequence goes on from CATOPL010000004.1 coordinate 96,558, forward strand.
CCCTGATGAACAACGCGCAGAGGGCTGCGCGTATCATAAATCCGAACCAAATATACTGCAAAGCAGGACACACAGACGGCAGGAAAGAATTTTCAGACACGCTCTGGAATACTGAATAGCAAATGTTCGCTGTAGTTCCGCCAGAACCGTCCTGCGTTCAGAAATCAGTAGTTTTCCGCACTGATCTCAAAGTAACTCTGTGGATGGTTACAGGTCGGACATACCTCCGGCGCCTCAGCGCCCACCACAATGTGGCCGCAGTTACGGCATTCCCATACTTTCACTTCGCTTTTTGCAAAAACCTGTGCCGTCTCGATGTTATTCAGAAGCGCACGATATCTCTCTTCATGATGCTTTTCAATAGCCGCTACCAGAAGGAACTTTTTCGCCAGCTCCGGAAAGCCTTCGCTCTCCGCAGTTTTCGCAAATTCTTCATACATATCCGTCCATTCAAAATTCTCGCCGTCAGCCGCTGCTGCCAGATTCGCTTTTGTATCGCCGATCCCGCTCAGCTCTTTAAGCCACATTTTCGCATGTTCTTTTTCATTGTCGGCTGTTTTTAAAAATAAAGAAGAAATCTGCTCATATCCTTCTTTTTTAGCCACAGAAGCAAAATATGTATATTTGTTTCTCGCCTGCGATTCACCGGCAAATGCCGCCTCAAGATTTTTTTCTGTCTGTGTTCCTGCATATTTACTCATGCTCTGTCTCTCCTTTTTTCTCTTTCACATCTATCCTGACAGCCCCCTCAGTGACAGTTCTGTCAGGATACACTGCTGTCTCCAAGTATAACAGAGATTCTTCTGCAATTCAATGGAATCAGCATATCAATGTCAAAACGATCCAGCAATTTCTCCTGCCTATCATACAGATATCAATGCACAGATCCGGAATATCGCAGGTAAAGCGGCCCACTCGCAGATCGTCCAGTGTAAATATTTCCCGAAGTCTGGCGATATACGCAATCTGATGATCAGCTCCGATAGTCTGCGTTAATGTTGACATATTCATGGGTCAGATCACATCCCCAGGCGGTGGCGGATGCCTGCCCCATCTTTACATCCGCGATCGCCGTCACATGCTCTTCTGACAAAATTTTAGTCGCCAGTTCCTCGCTGTATCCGGTCGACACTCCATTTTCAATAATTTTCAGTTTCCCTGCCGGACTCTCAAAATACAGATCTACTTTTTCCGGATCAAACTGCACACCGGAATATCCCATGGCGCACAAAATCCGTCCCCAGTTGGCATCATGTCCGTATATTGCCGCTTTCGTCAGGCTGGAGGTAATGACCGATTTACTCAGCGTCACCGCCTGCTCTTTACTTTCTGCTCCGATTATTTTTACCTCGAACAGACAGGTAGCTCCTTCCCCGTCCCCCGCGATCTTCTTTGCCAGCTCTGTATTGACATAATTCAGCGCTGCTTTAAAAGCTGCATAATTCTCATCTTCTTTTGCAATCAGCGGATTTTCCGCCATACCATTGGCAAGCAGCAGCACGGTATCATTGGTTGACGTGTCTCCGTCCACAGAAACCATATTATAGGTATCTTTAATGTCCTCACTCAGCGCCTTCTGCAGCATTTCCTTCGTGATAGCCGCGTCCGTGGTCACAAATCCCAGCATTGTACACATATTGGGATGAATCATGCCGGACCCTTTGCACATACCGCCCACCGTAACGGTTCTGCCGCCGATCTCCACCTGTACCGCTGCGTATTTGGGTTTCGTATCCGTAGTCATGATCGCCTTTGCCGCTTCCAGCCCGGCTTCTTCCGTATCTCTCCGGTTTTCAGTCAAAAGAGCCACCCCATCCCGGATTTTCTCTATGGGAAGCTGCATCCCGATGACGCCCGTGGACGCCACCAGTACCGAAGACACCGGAATCCGAAGCAGCCGCTCTACAGCCTGAGCTGTCTGCTCACAATATCCATATCCTTGTGTCCCTGTACAGGCATTGGCAATACCGGAGTTAACGACCACCGCATGCACTTTTGTAGATTTTTTCACAATCTCCTGATCCCATCTGACCGGCGCCGCCTTGACCACATTGGTAGTAAATGTTCCCGCCGCCACACACGGAGTCTGGCTGTAGATCAGCGCCATATCCTTCCTGTCCTTGTATTTGATCTGCGCTGCTGCTGCCGCCGCTTCAAATCCCTTTGCTGCTGTCACTCCGCCGCTTATGATTTTCATCTTCTATCCTCCTGCTTAAAATGCTTTGGTTTCACACTAATCAACATCCTCAATAAATGCCGTAATATTCGCTTCATTCAGTGTAAAATCATAATAATTCAGATCCTGTCGTTTTGTCCATCCCATCTTATTCCAGAATGCGTTTCCAATATCATTTTTCGTAAATGCAATCAGACTGACTTTATTGATTTCTTGCGCTCTCAAAGCTTCCATGCAGGCAACCACCATTGCCTTTCCCACACCCTGACGCCGGTGGCTTTTACGCACACAGACATGATACAGACATCCCCGTCTCCCGTCATGACCACAGAGTATGGCGCCGATCAGAATATCTCCCTCCCAGGCTGTCATACTGGTTGTCGGATTCCGTTTCAGAAAACGTGCAATCCCATCTCTGGAATCATCCATGCTCCGGATGCCAAAGCCTCTGATCGTCCTCCAGAGACCATACACTTTATCATAATCCTTAATTGTCATAACCCGAATATCCATGATCCGTGTCTCACTCCTAACTGTTCACTGTTTTTCTGCCGTTATCGTGCACCGGTTGAGATCGGATATTCTTCCAGCCGTTGCACCCTGTGAGGACCTTTATGGAAACACCGGCGCCATCTGCAGTCCCTGCGTCTCATTAAGCCCAAACATCAGATTCATATTCTGCACCGCCTGTCCGGCCGCACCTTTCACCAGGTTATCCATGGCTCCCATCATAATAATCCGCCTGGTCCTCTGATCGATCTTAAAATTCACGTCCACAAAATTACTGCCTTCCACCCAACGGGTCTGAGGGCACACGTCCTTTTTCAGCACACGGACAAAATATTCCTTTTCATAGTAACGGTCATAAACCGCTTTCACTTCTTCATAAGAAACATCTTTTTTCAAAGAAGCATATGCCGTCACCAGAATTCCCCGCTGCATAGGCACCAGATGAGGCGTAAAACTGATAAGCACCGGCTTTCCTGCCGCTCTGCCAAGCTGTTCTTCAATCTCCGGCGTATGACGATGGCCGGCCACTCCGTACGCCTTGATATTCTCATTGACTTCACAGAACAGATTGTCTACCTTTGCGCCCCGTCCAGCGCCGGATGTCCCGGATTTGGCGTCGATAATGATCGTATCCGGATCAATCAGCCCTTCTTTGACCAGAGGATAGACGGACAGAAAACTGCAGGTCGGATAGCATCCGGGATTGGCAATCAGCCTTGCTCTTTTTACTTGCTCCCGGTTAAGCTCGCACAACCCGTATACCGCTTCCTCTATATACTGCGGCGACTTATGCCGGATCCCATACCATTTTTCATAGACTGCCACATCTTTGATTCGAAAATCGGCACTCAGATCTATAATTTTTACCTTATGCAATATATTATCATTTACAAGGGAAGCGCACAGACCCTGAGGCGTGGCTGTGAAAATTACGTCTACCTGCTCCGCCATTGCTTCCATATTATCATCCAGACAGATGTCCTCCACCAGCTGAAACATATTCTGATAAATATCCGCATACTTCTGATCAACATAGCTTCTGGAACCATACCATACAATCTTTGCTTCTTTATGTCCTAAAAGCAATCTCACCAGCTCTGCACCGGCATATCCTGTCGCCCCGACAATTCCCACTCTGATCATCTTTTTCACCTCATTCTCTTTCCAAAAATACTGCTCACTATCATATAATAAAACCTGCACCCATGCAAGTGCTTTTCCCTGAAGCCCGAATGTCTGTTGTGCCGCCCCTCAGGAATAATTCCAGAAACTTTTTGAATTGATTGCATAATTATACGTTATTTATTAAATTTATGCAAGTATTTTTTATAAAATCCATTGAAATATGTATATTTTTTCACTTGCATTCTGTGTAAACTTGTTGTATAGTAATATGCAGTTAAAAACAGACGATTATCATTGATTCAGAGGAGAATACGTATGAAAGAAAAAGTAATTCTGGCTTATTCCGGCGGTCTGGACACGACTGCCATCATCCCGTGGTTAAAGGAACATTTTGATTATGAAGTCATCTGCTGCTGCATCGACTGCGGGCAGGGAAACGAGCTGGACGGGCTGGAAGAGCGTTCCCGACTGTCCGGTGCAGCAAAACTCTATATTGAAGATATTGTAGACGAATTTTCAGAAGAATATATCATGCCCTGCGTTCAGGCAGGCGCCGTCTACGAGAACAAATATCTGCTTGGAACTTCCATGGCACGACCGGTCATCGCCAAAAGACTGGTGGAAATTGCAAGAAAAGAAGGAGCTTCTGCAATCTGCCACGGCGCGACCGGAAAAGGCAATGATCAGATCCGTTTTGAACTCTCTATCAAAGCGCTCGCCCCGGATCTGAAAATTATCGCTCCCTGGCGGATGACCGATGTCTGGACCATGCAGTCCCGGGAGGATGAAATTGAATACTGCAGGCAGCACGGAATCAACCTCCCGTTCGATCACAGTCACAGCTACAGCCGCGACCGGAATCTGTGGCATATCAGCCACGAGGGACTTGAGCTGGAGGACCCGGCAAATGAGCCTAACTACGATCATATGCTGGTTCTGGGTGTCACTCCGGAAAAAGCTCCTGACGAAGGGGAATACGTGACCATGACTTTCGAAAAAGGCGTACCAACCTCTGTCAACGGCGAGAAAATGAAAGTTGCCGACGTCATCCGCAAATTAAACGAACTGGGCGGAAAACACGGAATCGGTATTGTGGACATCGTGGAAAACCGCGTCGTAGGCATGAAATCCCGCGGCGTCTACGAAACCCCTGGTGGAACAATCCTGATGGAAGCACACGATCAGCTCGAAGAACTGGTTCTTGACCGCGCCACTATGGAAGCAAAAAAAGATATGGGTAATAAAATGGCCCAGATTGTATATGAAGGTAAATGGTTCACACCGCTGCGCGAAGCCGTACAGGCATTCGTAACCAGCACACAGGAATATGTAACCGGAGAAGTAAAATTCAAACTGTATAAAGGCAATATCATCAAGGCCGGCACCACTTCCCCGTACAGCCTGTACAGTGAATCTCTGGCCTCCTTTACCACCGGAGACCTGTACGATCACCACGATGCCAGCGGATTCATCACTCTGTTCGGACTGCCCTTAAAAGTCCGCGCCATGAAGATGGCTGAATCCCAGGAAAAAAACTGACTGCTTTTTCAGACACGCTCTGGCAGCGATTCTTCAATCTTCTAAAATAATGGTGGAAATCTTTCAGAATTATGTTATAATGTCGACAGGCATGATACCGGCAACCATCCGCTCTTGAGAAAATATTTTCAGAAGCCTCTGCTTTCTGAAAAGCGGGACATGCATACGGATACAGGAGCGAAAAAGGAGATATCGAATATATGAGTCAGGAAAAAGTAAACCGTTACAAAGAGCAGAAAAAAAACCGTAAAGCGATTCAGGCCCGAAAAAAAAGAAATGCACTGATCACCAGAGTGTGTGCATCTCTGATCGCGCTGGCGCTGGTGGCATGGCTTGGATATTCCGTTGCAGATTCCTATACGAAAAAGCAGAACAGCGGACCCGTAACAGCGGATATTACTGCCCTGGATGATTACATCACATCATTGAATACGGAAGAATAACAATAAAGGTGTTGTAAAACGCGGACTGGCTTTTTGGTTCCGCATTTACAACACCTTTTACAGTCTTTCATATATCTCTTTCTGACCAGTTTTTATATCACCATAATAATACCGCCCTGAGAAGCGTACAGCGTACTGACACCGTTGGTCTCCGTGATGATAATATCTTTTACCTTCAGAAGCTTCTTCACTTCTTCTTTTACATATTCCGCCCGCTCCCGATTGTTGCAGTGAACGATTCCCAGCACCTTGTCAGCCGGATCTTTTACCTCCGCCACCATCGTTTCCACCATACTGCGCAGCGCCTTTTGTATTCCTCTCGCCTGTCCAAGCTGGATGATCACACCCTGATCGGTTGCACCCATAACCGGCTTGATATTCAGCGCTGAGGCAAGAAACGCTTTTACTGCGCTGAGACGGCCGTTTTTCCTCAGGTTATCCAGAGATTCAAGCACAAAATACGTATGCAGCTCCAGAATAAACTGTTCCACAGTCTCAACGACCGTTTCAAAATCCATACCTTCCTCTTCACACTCCTGTATTTTCTGCGCAATCCTCGTCTCTCCGATAGATGCCGAACAGGAATTAAACACATGAACCTTCCCTTCCGGATGCTCCTCCAGATACAGTTTCCGACCCAGCTCGGCGCTGTTGTAAGAACCGCTCAGTTCAGCCGACAGCGTAACCGCATACAGATGAGCCGCCCCACAGTCGTATGCTTCCCGATACGCCTCCGGTGAAGGGCAGCTGGATTTTGGGCAGTTGGGACTGGCCTGCATCTTCTTTAGAAAATCCAGTCTGTCAAACGTCTCATCATCTACAAACTCTTCTCCGTCAATGTCCAGGCGAAGCGCCACATGTACAAAATGCGGATCCCGCTCCATCTTCTCTGTAAACTCCCCACAACTGTCCACTACAACCCTGTAACTCATATCTCCTACCATCCCTGTCTATGATCTCTCTATAAGCTGTTCATCTGTTTGAAACTTCTGCGGCACACATCGGATTCCGGCCACTCTCAGAATCCGCTTCACATCCGAAGCAAAGCCCGCGCAGGACTTTCGAACACCTTACAAATATACTTTATCACGCATCTTCCTGTATTCGTGACATAGTTTTTATTACCACATTATCTTATCACAATACTGCAGGATATGCAAGGGCTCATACGCTTATAATCCTGTTCCCAGAACATTACATTGTCGTCACTGTCCAGTCCAGTATCGTTCCACACACGCACTGCGAGAATGCGAGAGAATGTGACTCAGGAGAACGTGTAATATGCCCGGATCAAATCTGTCAATGCAGACTCGTCCTCTGCCCCCATCAATTCTCTTGCTGAATGCATGGCGAGAACCGGAACTCCCACATCTACGGCCGGAACCGGAAGCATGGCGGTGGCAACTGCACCCAATGTCCCTCCTGATGTTCCATCTGACCGGTTAAAATACTTTGTATATGGAATGTTTTCTTTCATACAGATTTGCTGGACCGCTGCAATCGCTCTGCTGTCGGTCACATACGTCTGTGCACAGGCTTCTTTGATACAAAGCCCCCGATTTAAAGGACACAGATTCGTCAGATCCATTTTCTCCGGATAATTGGGATGAAATGCATGACCTACATCCACAGACAGAAGCATGCTGTCCTGAAGCGCGCCCAGAAACTCCAGCCGCTCTTTTCCCAGACCGGCAGAAATTTTTTCCAGCACCATATTCAGAAGCAGAGAACCTGCCCCCTGTTTCGTCCTGCTCCCGATCTCTTCATGGTCAAAAAACGCCGCCACATTAACGCCGGCATCTCTCCTGCCGCCCAAAATTCCGGAAACAATGGCCTGTACGCCGGACAGGTTATCAATCCTGGGCGCCGACAAATATGGTCCTTTTTTCCCGGTTCCTATATATTCCGGCATATCCCGGTTATAAACTCCCAGCTCATAGTCAAGAATCTCCTCTTCCTCTACCCCCAGCTCTTCTGACAACAGCCTTCTGAAATAATTTTCCGTCATTTCTTCTCCGGTGATTCCCACAATCGGCAGCATCTCTTTCTGCCTGTTCAATTCTACCCCCTTGTTAACTTCCCGGTTCAGATGAATTGCCAGATTGGGAATCACAAACAGAGGACGTTTAAAATCAATCAGCCTTGTCAATGGATGAAAGATGTCCCCGCTTTGCAGAGAAACTCTGCCTGCTGCGGACAGCGGACGGTCCAGCCATGTATTCAGAACAGCTCCTCCATATACTTCTACATTCAGCTGTGCATAGCCATTCCGGATCAGTTCCGGCTTCTGCTTTAAGCGCAGTCCCGGAAAATCCGTATGGGCCGCTGCAATCCGAAAGTCTCCCGTCCCCGCTTGTTCCCCAATCGAAAATGCGATCAATGCGGACTCATATGCTATTGTATAATAACGGCCGCCGCATTTAAGATTCCAGGGTTCTTTCAGAAGAAGCAGCTGATAACCTGCGTTCCGGAACTGACGTTCCACATTTGCAACCACATGATATGGAGAAGTTCCCTCTTTGATCAGTTCCGTCAGTTGTTCCATTACCCCGTTTTCTGTCATATTTCTGTATCCTTTCTATTTGACTTTTATACAGATCCTTCCTGTATAGACTGTACCGCAGTATCCATCAAAATATATGTGCTGTCATTTTCTGAATATTTTAAAAACAGTATAGCAAAGTATTCCATTTTCTTCTATAATAAAACCAGCAAAAATGAGTCGTCCGGTACAAACACCCTCACCGCCCGTCCAAAAACAGCAGATGCCTGCTGCAAACAACTCCACTGGCATCATCAATGTTTAAAGGAGAACCCGATATGATCGCACTGCAAATCGCGGATATTAAATCTTTTATGAAAAAGTTACTGCTTACGGATTCTTTCGACCGCTTTCTTCTTTTAGACGGCGCCGTCACCACTTTTAACACCTTCCATATAGACGGAAACCTTCAAAAATCTTATTATACCCGGGAAGAGCAGGAACTACTCGCAAAACGCAGCCTGTCTTTCTGGGGCGAAGTCCGTCCTTTCTGTCTGGAACTGATCAAAGGAAAACGTACTCCTTTGTCCTTCCGCTTTACCTTTCAGCTCTCCGCATCCAATACGGAAAAGCTGCTTGATCAGACCGGGATCACCATTTTACCGGAACAAATCCGGGGACTCCTGATAAATATCAGATACGACGGTCATATCCTTTCCTGCACCACCGGCACATCCCTTGCAGTCTTTACCATGGATAAAAAACTGGACCATGCTTGGGATGACATGGTCCAGAAATATTTCCGCCAGCAGGAAATTCCTTTTGAAACGGTATGATTTTTACTTTGTAAGCAGCATCATGATCTCATTGCTTCTGGTAACGAATCTGGTCATCGCTTCCGGTGCCAGCGGCTGATGGCTGATCATCGCCAGATCATAAAGCTGTTCGCAGATCATATTCGCATTTTCATTTTCCGGATGCTCGAACAGATATTGCACCAGAGCATTGTTGGCATTCAGGATCAGAGTGGTGGAGGCGCCAAATGCATTTGGATCCATACCGTACATATTATACATCTTCATCATCTCCTGCATCCTGCGGTTTTCCTCTGAAAGCGTGATTATGGAAGAAACTTTCTCATTCTTCAGCTTTTCCACCTTAACTTCAAGCTTCTCATTCTTCAGCGCCTTGCGGAATAAATCTGTCAGAGCATCTGTCTGCGCCTTGAGTTCTTCCTCGGAAGTCTCTTCCTTCATGGAATCTGTCACATCCGCATCGATACGCTGGAACTTCACTGTCTCATTTTTAGCCTCCAGATGACTGATAAACGGATTGTCAATGTTGTGTTTCAAGACAACTGCATTCATTCCCTGCTCACGGAACATATTGATGTACTGACTCTGCTGTATCTCATCGGTCACATAATAAATCGTCGTCTTCGGCTCTTCCTTTTCTTCGTCAATCGTCTCGCCGTCTGCGGTTTCCACCGTCTGCTCCGGCTTTTCTTCCGCTGCATCGGCGTCTTCCGGTTTCGGCTCTTCGCCTTCTGCCGCGTTGTCTCCTTTGTCCTTTGGCTCCAGATATTCTTTCATCGTCGTATAGTTACTGTCGATATCTTTAAAAAGAACATAGTCCATCATGCGTTCACAGAACTTTTCGTCTTTGATACAGCCGAATTTTATAAACGGATTAATATCATCCCAGTATTTCTCATAGTTTTCACGGTCGGTTTTGCACATACCGCTCAGCTTGTCTGCCACCTTCTTGGTAATGTAGTCAGAAATCTTCTTCACAAAACCGTCATTTTGCAGAGCGCTTCTGGATACGTTCAGCGGAAGATCCGGACAGTCGATGACACCTTTTAACAGAAGCAGAAATTCCGGAATAACCTCCTTAATATTATCTGCAATAAACACCTGATTATTGTAGAGCTTAATCGTTCCTTCAATGGACTCATACTCCATGTTGATTTTCGGAAAATAGAGGATTCCCTTCAGGTTAAACGGATAGTCCATATTCAGATGAATCCAGAACAATGGCTCTTTATAATCCATAAAGACCTTACGGTAGAATTCTTTGTACTCTTCTTCTGTACACTCATTTGGATGTTTGGTCCAGAGAGGCTGGGTATCGCTTAAGGATACTGGGCGCTTGTTGATCTTTACTTTATCCCTGGCCGGAGAAATCTCTTTTGTCTCCTTGGTACCGTCCTCATTCTCAATCTCTTCTGTCTTGGCCTCCTCATGAATGCGCTCTACAACCACGTCTTCCTCTGTCAGCTCACTCTCATCAATCGTTTCATATTCCTGCTCCGCATTCTCCTTTGCCAGGAAAATTTCCACCGGCATGAAGGAACAATATTTGGAAATCACTTCCCGCGCACGATACTCATTGGCAAACTCCAGGCTTTCCTCATTCAGGAACAGCGTAATCTCCGTACCTACCTCTGTTCTGGAACCTGCCGCCATGGAAAATTCTGTTCCGCCGTCGCATTCCCAGTGCACTGCCTCTGCATCTTCTTTGTAGGAAAGCGTATCGATATGCACTTCATCCGCTACCATAAACGCCGAATAGAAGCCCAGACCGAAATGCCCGATAATCTGATCTTCATTCGTCTTATCCTTATACTGCGCCAGAAAATCCGTAGCTCCGGAAAAAGCAATCTGATTGATATACTCTTCCACTTCCTCCGCTGTCATACCAAGACCATTATCAATAAATTTCAAGGTTTTCTCATCCGGATTCACCAGGATCTGTACCTGCGGTTTGTATTTGTCAGGAAGCGTATATTCTCCCATCATATCCAGCTTTTTTAACTTGGTGATCGCATCGCATCCGTTGGAAACCAGCTCTCGGAAGAAAATATCGTGGTCGGAATAGAGCCATTTTTTAATAATCGGAAAAATATTGTCGCTGTTGATCGAAAGATTACCATGTTTCTCGTTCATATTTCCACTGCCTTTCTTTGTCTGATATAGTGTCAGCAGTCCCGGCCATATGTTTTCCGGTCCTTTACTGCAACGATTTAATAGTAATATAATCCCACCGGCTCCAAAAGTCAAGACATTTTTAGCACTCAATCTTTGTGAGTGCTAATAGTTTTTCCCTTAAATTTTAAACAAATTCCAAAACACCTGGTCCATTTGTTGATTTCGCCCATATCCTGTGTTACAATAATACTCGACTTATAATATTTCCACAAAGGGGTGGTGTATATGGCAAAAAAATTTACGATTACATTAGGACGTGAGTGCGGTGCAGGCGCAACGCTGATCGCACAGACATTATCTGCAGACCTGGGTATCCCGTATTACGACAAGGATATCTTCCGCATGGTCTCCGACAGAAGCGGCGTACTGGAAGAATTTTTTCATGTGAACAACGAACGGCCCGGCAACAATCTTCTGTACAAAATCATCAAGGAACTGAACCCAAGAGACCAGAAACCTTCCCTGGGAAAAGATATTGTCTCTCCGGACAATCTGTTCCGTTTCCAGTCCGAGCTGATCCGCGAGCTTGCAGAAAATGAAACCTGTATGATTATCGGACGCTGTTCTGATTACATTCTGAGGGATCATGACAACGTTGTAAAAGTATTTGTATGCGGAGATTCCGAGAGCAAGATCCACCGGATGATGAATACGTTCTCACTGGAACGCAATACCGCCATTGACCGTATCAAAGATACCGATAAGCAGCGCCGCAAGTATTATAATTATTATACAGGCAAGACCTGGGATGTGGCAGCCAATTACGATCTCTGTCTGAACACCGGCAATATGTCGATTGAAGAAGGCGCCGAAATCATCAAGTGTTATCTGAAACAGAAAAACTATATAGACTGATCACGGCGCAGGATGCAGTTGTGTACAAACAGCACGGTCGCGAAATCAATCCTGCCTGTTTACTCAGCAACGCTGTGTAAACAGGCAGGATCATACATTATACAGTCTCAGAACAATTACTGCAGATCCAGTTTCATATAAATGCTGCCCTTCATCGGACTGTCATTATATCTGGAAATCTCATAAAACCCCAGGCGTTTATACATCCTGACTGCATCATTCAAAAAAGGCAGTGTATCCAGAAGCATGTGCCGATAACCGATCTCCTTTGCATCTTCCACAACCCGCCTTACAAGCCGGCTTCCGATCTGCCTGCCTCTGTACGCAGGCCGTACATACAGACGCTTCATCTCACAGTTTTCACTGTCTATTTTTCGAAGTCCAATACACCCGGCAGGAGAGTCTTCCTGACAGGCCAGATAGAGCCTCCCTTCCGGCGGGCCGTACTTTAACCCCAAATTTTTAATTTCTTTTTCATAATTCTGTATTTGCAGATATTGCCAAATGGCAGGATCTCCTTTGGCCAGCATATCCGTATATTCTGAAAACAGCATACCAATCTCCTCATGGCGATCATATGCAGGCAATATATTTATATCCATTTTATCCCTCTTTCCTAAAAGCAGCCTTTGTACATACTCTGCAAAAATGAAACATTTATTTCGCCCAGCCATAAGAGTATTTTACGGCTCTGTTCCATCCTTCTGTTTTCTTTTGCCTCGTACATTCATCGACAGACGGCTCAAAAACCCGGTCGATTGCCCAGTTTTTTACTATTTCTTCTGTATTTTTCCAGTATCCTACTGCCAGCCCCGCCAGATACGCAGCTCCCATGGCAGTCGTCTCCACACACCGGGGACGTTCCACCGGGGCTCCGATGATATCCGCCTGCGTCTGCATGAGAAAATTATTGGCGCTGGCTCCACCGTCCACCTTCAGGGCAGCCAGACTGATTCCGGAATCAGCCTCCATCGCTTTTAAAACATCATTGGTCTGATATGCCAGCGATTCCAGCGTAGCGCGGATAATATGATATTTATTCACTCCCCTGGTAATGCCTACGATCGTCCCTCTGGCATACTGATCCCAGTGCGGAGCTCCAAGACCGGTAAACGCAGGCACCACATAGCAGCCATTTGTATCCTCCACCTTCTGCGCCATATATTCCGAATCCTCTGCCGAGTCAATCAGGCGTATCTCGTCTCTGAGCCACTGTATCGCAGCTCCTGCCACAAAGATCGAGCCTTCCAGCGCATAATTCACTTTTCCGTCCAGTCCCCACGCAATCGTTGTGAGCAGTCCGTTATCAGAAAATACCGGTTTCTCTCCGGTATTCATAAGCAGAAAGCAGCCTGTCCCATAGGTATTCTTTGCCTCTCCGGGCCGCAGACAAGTCTGTCCGAACAGTGCCGCCTGCTGATCTCCGGCCGCTCCGCCAATAGGAATCGAAGCTCCAAAAAGAGACGGATCTGTCTCTCCGTAAATACAGCTTGATGGTTTTACCTCCGGCAAGATACATTTGGGAATATCGAGCTCTTTCAGAATCTCCTCGTCCCAGCAGAGCGTACGGATATTAAACAACAGCGTACGGGAAGCATTGGAGTAATCCGTCACATGAACTTTTCCCCTGCTCAGCTTCCAGATCAGCCATGTCTCTACCGTTCCAAAAAGAAGTTTGCCCTGTTCTGCCCGCTCACGCGCTCCTTCCACATGATCAAGAATCCATTTTAATTTCGTTCCTGAAAAATAAGCGTCAATTACAAGTCCTGTCTTCTCACGAAAAGTATCTACCAGTCCCTTTTCTTTCAAACAGTCACAATATTCCGAAGTTCTGCGGCACTGCCAGACAATCGCAGGGCAGACAGGCTCTCCGCTGTCTTTATCCCAGACGATTGTCGTCTCCCGCTGATTGGTAATCCCAATGGCGACGATATCCTCCGCCGTCGCTGCAATCTTGGTCATCGCTTCCACCGCCACTCCAAGCTGCGTAGACCAGATCTCGTTCGCATCATGTTCTACCCAGCCGGGCCTGGGAAAATACTGCGTAAATTCCTTTTGTGCCAGACTGCAGATTTCTCCTTTTTCATTAAAAAGAATACACCGGTTACTTGTGGTCCCCGCGTCAAGAGCCATTACATATTTTGCCATAGAATCCCTCCTAATATAATAAATCCGTCTGAACATATCCTTTTAAGCGCCTCTGTATTGACCTCTGATCGACGCTTTTCAGACAGCTGATATTCGATACACGAAAAAGAGTCCGGCGAGCCGGACTACCGAGCCATAGCATGTTCATATCACAGAATACATTTCTACACGAAACAAAAAAACCCGGAAGCCATACTTCCGGGAATCAGCAATGCGGAAGAAGGGACTTGAACCCTCACGAGCGTAGCGCTCACAAGAACCTGAATCTTGCTCGTCTGCCAATTCCGACACTTCCGCAAACCGTATGAATTTTTTTAACAGAGCCCATACTCTCTGTATGCGGAAGATGGGACTTGAACCCACACGACCTAACGGTCACAAGATCCTTAGTCTTGCTCGTCTGCCAATTCCGACACTTCCGCGAACCGCTGAATCACTAAGCGACTCAACGATAGATATTATAGCACGTGATATTACTCCCGTCAATACTATTTTTCAAAATTTTGTAGAAAAATTGACAGTTTTGTTGCCGGCCACAATTCTGTACATAATTTGAAGCTATTTTATTATATTATTTCTGAGTGTGTTTGAACATTGCTTTCCGTCAGATGTGCGTCAGTCTGCGGGAAATTGATTCCGAATGAGGCAGGCATAACGGATATGTTGGCCGAATAAGGGACAACTATACCGCAAAATACCGCGTGCAGATGATAGAAATAAATACGCAAATACTCTTTAAAAAGAAAAAACGCGAAGCATAAAACCTCACCGGGCCTGCTTCGCGTCTGCAGTGCGGAAGAAGGGACTTGAACCCTCACGAGCGTAGCGCTCACAAGAACCTGAATCTTGCTCGTCTGCCAATTCCGACACTTCCGCATCTCAAATATAACTATCACAAACGTTATAATACAACAACTTGACAAAAAAGTCAAATATTTTTACAATGTATCTTAAAAAATGCTCTCCGCAGGTTCTAATTATGACCTGTTTTAAAGTATTATTTAATAATAGAACCCAGTCTGAAAGGAAGGTCAAAAATGGATTATCATGCATTAGGAAAAAGAATTCGGGAAGAACGTCTAAGGCTGAATCTGACCCAGGAAAAGTTAGCGGAAGAGGTCGGAGTATCCACCGCCTATATCGGTCAGATTGAGAGAGGAGAGCGTAGTCTGACCTTGGACAAGCTTGTGAAGGTCGTAAATCGTCTTGGCGTTACTATCGACTTTCTGCTTGCTGATTATGTCGTAGCAACAGACGACACCAGCATGAATCTGTTGATCCAGCTTATGCACGATCGTACAACCGAAGAGAAGGCACTGGCGATTAATTTGCTGAAAGTTCTTTTCGCAAGCAAATAGGTCATTTGCAAAAAGGGGTTGTCGGAAAAATTTGCCGGCAGCCCCTTTTGCTGCTTGCAGAATATTTTCAGCAAGGCGCTGACAGATACCAGCCTGCCGCCTCATCTCCCCAGAAAAGCGCCGCCGCAAGACCGAGGGCAAGAAACGGGCCCAGGGCAACTGTGTCTTTGCGGCCAAGCTTTTTACACATCATCATCAGGACGCAGTAAACGCCTCCTGTCGTCAGGCCCGCGAACATTGCAAAAATGATCGCCCGCCATCCCAGAAAAAATCCGCTGAAAGCCATCAGTTTAATATCTCCGCTTCCAAACGCTCCGACAGTCAGAACCGCTATCAGCAGCATGGGCAGAGACGCCGCAACCATACCCGAAAGCCGGTCCTGCACCCCATGTTCCGGAAAAATCCACAGAGCTGCAACTCCCAGCAACAGGATCCATACGTGAAAATGATTGTAAATAGTTTTCGAATCCCAGTCTGTCCATGCTACAATGGTCAGAATTCCCAGATAGAAAAACGATACCAGTCCTTTTAAAGACAGGATTCCCGTACTTTGACAGCCAAAAAAGAACATACAGACAATATACATCACACCACCTGTGCATTCCATTCCTAAACGACGCCAGGATCTGACCGTCCCACATTCAACACAGGCGCCGCTTTCTTCGACCATACATTTCTCCTGGGACAACCTCCAGGACATCCTGTCCAGAAAACCGAATATCCAGGCACCCGCCAGAAACTGAAGCAGGCATATACTTCCTTTCAGTACAACAGTCACAAATGCATTTCCTCCCGAACATGAGGTCTGAATGCCCTCTTTAAACAAAGCCAACTGTTTTAAAAAAACTGAGCCGACATTAAAAATATACCAGCTCCTCTTCTGGTTTTACCGCCTTTTTTATATTGGTAGAATGGAGCACGATTCCTTCTTCGCCGTTATATTCCGGACGCTTTTCGACCTGCGCTTTTGCCGTCACCGTAATCCATTGCCGCTGTTTTAAGCGGTCTATATACGCAGAACTGCAGAGAAACCCGATAAAAGCCGTATCATCTGCACAACACGTCATAGCCATACGGCCCGGCACAAAATATCCCTCTGGCAGATGCTTTCCATTATAAACCATGGCTGTAAACTGCAGAAGCTTCCCATCATATTTCTCCGGATGATCCATGGCGTCAATATACCAGATTCCATAGTCCGCATCCGCAATCTCAATCACATCTGCTTCCAGATCAAACGGCAGCTCCTCCTCAAATTCCAGCATGGCGCCGTCTTCTTTCTCAAAAACCACCTGCGCCTTCGGATTCACAGCGCGCATATTCCTTTTATAAGTAGCAGCCGGAATATCGTCACTGCTCCGATTGAAAATGATCAAATCTGAATCCTTTGCCATTTCCATAAAAAGCGACTTCATGTTTTTAAGATACACATCAAAGGTAGACGCATCCACCACGGTAATCACCTGCGCCACAAACCACCCTTTTGGCATGTACATATCGCGCAGAAAATCCATCCCCCACATACAGTTGTATTCCAGAACAATCTGTGTGGGCTTGTATTTTTTCTGGCATTCTGCAAGAAACATTTCGTTAAACTCACTTTTGTCTTCCAGCATTACCAGAGTGGCATTGGCCTGTTTTAATATTTCTTCATCATATTCTTCGATTCCTTCTTCGCAGGCAAGCACCAGATTGCGCTCTCCGCCGGAAAAATATTCGTCTGCAAGAGTTTCCAGTGCAAATCTGGTTTTACCGCCCTCCAGAAATCCATGAATCACAAATACAGGAATTTTCATAATCAGCTTCTCCTATCTTACTGCCATTGCACCCTCAAAGCTCAAAAAGCTTTGTCAGCTCTTCTTCACTCAGATGAGAACCGATCACACAGAGACGTCCGGTATAATCCGCCTCTCCATGACGCACTTCATATTCTTCCGGTACCATGTCAAAGTGCAGCCATCCTCCGTCTGTACAGGGGACGATGCCTTTGGCACGCAGAATAATCCCGCAATCGTCGTCATTTGAAAGCTTTTCCAGTATTTCACAAAGTTTCTCCTCACTGTATTTATGCGGTGTCTCCTGTCCCCAGCTTGTAAATACTTCATCTGCATGATGATGGTGATGGTCATGACAGCCGCAGTCTTCTCCATGCACATGGCAGTGTTCATGCTCTCCATGCGCATGATGCTCATGACTGTGTTCCTCATGGTCGTGATGATTATGATCATGCCTGTGATCATGGCATCCACAGTCCCCGTCATGCACATGCGCTTCCAGTTCTTCTTTCATCAGCAAGTCCTGATGCTGCATCGCTGCCAGAATCTGCTCTCCTTTTAATTCCTCCCAGGGAGTCGTAATAATCGTCGCCGTCCCGTTTTTCTCCCTCAGCATCTTCACGCAGGCTTCCAGCTTTTCTTCTGTCATCTTCTGTGTGCGGCTGATCACAATCGTCCCTGCATGCTCCACCTGATTATTAAAAAATTCCCCAAAGTTTTTCATATACATCCGACATTTCTGTCCGTCCACCACCGTCACCGAACTGTTCAGCTCCACCGGTTCATGCGCAGCCACACCCTGTACCGCTTTCGTTACATCCGACAGTTTCCCCACACCTGACGGTTCAATCAAAATACGGTCCGGAGCGTAAGTTTCGATCACTTCCTTGAGCGCGCTTCCAAAATCTCCCACCAGAGAACAGCAGATACAGCCCGAATTCATCTCTGTGATCTGAATACCCGCTTCCTTTAAAAATCCACCGTCGATACCAATCTCTCCGAATTCATTTTCAATCAGGACAATCTTTTCTCCTGCAAACGCTTCCTTTAACATTTTTTTGATCAACGTGGTCTTTCCGGCTCCCAGAAAACCGGAAACAATTTCAATTTTCGTCATATTCTGCTCCTTTTCTGTATCCCGCTAAATCGTATCTCTGTAAAACGAAGCCCTCGGAAACCTGCCTGTCCAAGCAGTCCTCCCAAGGGCTTTTGTGCAACATAGTCTTTTATTGATTCAGTGCATTTTTTGCAGTCTCTGCCAGTGCAGTAAAGGACGCTGCATCATTTACCGCCATATCTGCCAGAATTTTCCTGTTCATCTCCACGCCTGCAGTCTTCAGTCCATACATAAATCTGCTGTAGGAAAGTCCGTTCATACGTGCCGCCGCATTGATACGTGCAATCCAGAGCTGTCTGAACTGACGTTTTCTCTGCTTGCGTCCGGCATAAGCGCTGGTCAGCGCTCTCATCACGGACTGTTTTGCGATTCTGTACTGCTTGCTTCTTGCTCCTCTGTAGCCCTTTGCAAGCTTTAATACTCTATTATGTCTCTTTTTAGCGTTTAAGCCGCCTTTCACTCTTGCCATTTTTCTTCCTCCTTAACTGCCAAAATCTTATAAATAAGGTAAAATCTTCTTCATGTTTTTTACATTGGTCGCATCCGTAATCGTGGATTTTCTGAGATTCCTTTTTCTCTTCTGAGATTTTTTCGTTAAGATATGGCTCTTATAAGCTTTCATTCTTTTTAACTGTCCGGTTCCGGTCTTTTTAAAACGTTTTGCAGCTGCTCTGCTTGTCTTTACCTTTGGCATATGTTGATTCCTCCTGTAAACATATTCTATATTGCCCAGATCACAGACCTGGCATAACTTACCGGTCTCTGTAAGAGACCCGCCCTTTACAGCTTTTTAGATAAGTTAATTACGCTTTTCACTGAAAAACATGGTCATGCTGCGGCCTTCCATCTTCGGCGCTCTGTCGATAACCGCGATGTCTGCCAGCTTTTCGGCAAACACATCCAGGATCCGTTTACTACTCTGCACATGCGCCATTTCACGTCCACGAAAACGCAGGGTAACTTTCACCTTGTCACCCTTCTGAATGAACTTTCTTGCCGCATTGACCTTCGTATTCAGATCGTTGTCATCAATATTCGGAGACAGACGAACTTCTTTGATTTCGATGGTTTTCTGCTTCTTTCTTGCTTCTTTCTCTTTTCTTGCCAGCTCATAACGGTATTTGCCGTAATCAATGATCTTACATACCGGCGGCTTGGCAGTAGGAGCAATCTTTACAAGATCCAGCTCAGCCTCCCTCGCCATTTTCATTGCCTCACTGGCAGACATAATGCCCAACTGCTCTCCATCCCGACCGATCAGGCGGATCTCCCGATCTCTGATCTGCTCGTTAATCATTAATTCGCTAATAACTGTACACCTCCGCGCATAAAAAAGTGGATAGAAAACTATCCACTTAACATACAAAAGAAATATGCTGACGCATACTGCTTTACCGTATTAACCCAGGTCACTTCCTGTGCCAAGGTGAGAGTGGATACTCTTCTTTCATTTCATAACCTTAAATACCATAACACAGGAAATGTCCGGTGTCAACTGTTTTTTCAAACAAAACGATTGGTTTTTTCATCGTATTCATAATCAATGCTGCGAAGTTTCTCTACCAGTTCTTCTGTCTCTATCCCCTTATCCCTGCAAAAACATGCAAGGTCAGGATAGAAATCACGAAGCTGGGTATTTACATAACTTAACAGCATGACCGGATCTTTTGGTATCATATTTATCGCATCACCTTTCCCGGATCACAAGTCCGTCATCATTCCGCTCCACCACCATTGTGCTTCCCGCATGTACCTGACCGGACAGCATATATCTGGCCGCCATCGTTTCCACATATTTCTGAAGATAGCGCTTCAGCGGGCGGGCTCCGTACACAGGATCATAACCGTTCTCCACAATATATGCTTTCGCTTCATCCGTCAGCTTCAGCGTCAGTTCCTTTTCCGCCAGTCTGCGGTTCAGATCTGCAAGCAGAAGATCCACAATATGTCCGATATTGTCTTTGGTCAGCGGTTTAAACAGAATCGTCTCGTCCAGACGGTTTAAAAACTCCGGGCGGAAATGATTCCGCAGGTCATCCATAACCAGCTTTTCACTCTCCGGACGAATCTCTCCTTTTTCGTCAATACCTTCCAGAAGATAAGAAGACCCGATGTTGGATGTCATGATCAGAATCGTGTTTTTGAAATCCACAGTCCGGCCCTGAGAGTCAGTGATCCGTCCGTCGTCCAGTACCTGCAGGAGCACATTAAATACGTCCGGATGAGCCTTTTCCACTTCGTCAAAAAGCACAACCGAATACGGATGTCTGCGGACCGCTTCCGTCAGCTGACCTCCTTCCTCGTATCCCACATATCCGGGAGGCGCTCCGATCAGCCTGGAGACCGAATATTTCTCCATATATTCGCTCATATCAATCCGGACCATATTCTGTTCATCGTCGAACAGACTTGCCGCCAGCGTCTTTGCCAGTTCTGTTTTTCCTACTCCGGTGGGGCCAAGAAACAGAAAAGAACCAATCGGCTTCCCCGGATCTTTAATCCCCGCCTTGGAACGGATAATGGCATCCGATACCTTCCGCACTCCTTCATCCTGACCGATCACGCGTTTGTGAAGCTCCTCGTCCAGATGCAGCGTCTTATTCCGCTCGCTCTCCGTCAGCTTCGACACCGGAATACCGGTCCAGCGGGAAATAATCCGTGCGATCTCCTCATCCGTCACACTCTCATGGACAAGGGACAGATCCTGTTTCTTTACTTTCTCTTCCTCCTCTGAAAGCTGCTTGTGAAGCTGGGGCAGCTGCCCATACTGCAGCTGGGCAGCTTTTTCCAGATCATATCCCTGCTGCGCGGCCTGGATCTGTTTATTCACAGATTCAATCTCTTCCCGAATCCTGCTCAGACGCTCTACGGAACGCTTTTCATCATCCCATTGTGCCTTCTTATTATTAAATTCATCCCGAAGCTCCGCCAGTTCTTTCTGAAGAGATTCCAGACGGTCCCGACTCAGACGGTCTGTTTCTTTTTTCAGCGCCGCTTCTTCAATCTCCAGCTGCAGCACTTTACGGCGCAGCTCGTCCAGTTCGGTGGGCATGGAGTCCAGCTCGGTTTTGATCAGTGCACATGCCTCGTCCACCAGATCGATTGCCTTGTCCGGAAGAAACCGTTCTGAAATATAGCGATGCGACAATGCCGCCGCCGATACCAGAGCAGAGTCCGTAATCTTCACCCCATGAAACACCTCATAGCGCTCTTTCAGGCCTCGCAGAATCGAAATCGTATCCTCCACCGTCGGCTCATCCACCAGCACCTGCTGGAAACGCCTCTCCAGCGCCGCATCCTTTTCAATATACTGCCGGTATTCATCCAGCGTTGTAGCGCCGATACAGTGCAGTTCTCCCCGGGCCAGCAGCGGTTTCAGCATATTGCCTGCATCCATGGCTCCGTCGGTTTTGCCGGCCCCCACAATCAGATGCAGCTCATCAATAAACAGTATAATGCGCCCTTCGCTTTTACGCACTTCCTCCAGCACCGCTTTCAGCCGTTCTTCAAACTCGCCTCGATACTTGGCGCCCGCTACCAAAGCTCCCATATCCAGCGCAAAAACTTTCTTTTCTTTTAATCCTTCCGGCACATCTCCGCGGACAATCCGCTGTGCAAGCCCTTCTACAACCGCCGTCTTACCGACGCCGGGTTCTCCGATCAGCACCGGATTGTTCTTTGTCTTACGCGACAGAATCCGGATTACATTGCGGATCTCCGCGTCTCTGCCGATAACCGGATCCAGTTTCTGCTCTCTGGCCCGTTCTACCAGATCGTATCCGTATTTGTTCAACGTATCATAAGTTGCTTCCGGGTTATCGCTGGTTACCCGCTGATTTCCCCGGACCGTGGACAGCGCCTGTAAAAACCGGTCTCTTGTAATCCCGTTTTCTTTAAAAAGTGTTTTCAGCGATGGACTTGGATAATCCAGAAGCGACAGAAACAGATGTTCTACAGAAACATATTCGTCTCCCATTCGCTTCGCTTCCTCTTCTGCACTGATCAATACCCGGTTCAGGTACTGCCCGACATAGGGTTTCCCCCCAGAAACTTTCACTCTTTTATTCAGAGACTCTTCCACTCTCTCTTTAAACAAACTGATGTCTATGTCCATTTTTGTAATCAGTCTGGAGATCAGGCTCTCGTCCTGAGTCAGAAGACTGTACAGCAGATGTTCCTGCTCAATTTCCTGGTTCCCGTATTCCAGAGCAGTTTTCTCCAGATCATTCACTGCCTGAACAGATTTCTGCGTAAATTTCTGAAAATTCATATGCCCTCCTTATATTTGCGTATCCGCCGGATACTGTGAAAACTTCCGGTCGGATGTTCTCCGGTTTTATTTGTTCTACAATGACTATAACACTAATTGTTAGCACTGTCAAGAGTCGAGTGCTAATTTTATTTGATTTTTGCATGATTAACCGTAATCAATAATAACAAAAAGGCCCCGCCGCAGACCGACGGGGTTTCTTAAATTTCTGTTTAATATTCCTGTTCAGACTGTGTTTCCAGCACTGCTCTGACGGTCTGTTCCAGCACCGCCATATCAATAGGCTTGGCCACATGAGCGTTCATCCCGGCTTCCAGTGCATCCCTGATATCCTCCGCAAAAGCATTTGCCGTCATGGCGATAATAGGGATCGTCAGAGCCAGCGGATGTCCCAGATCGCGGATCGTCCTTGTTGCCTCATAGCCGTTCATCACCGGCATCTGCACATCCATCAGGATCAGGTCGTACTGTCCATGAACGGATTTTTCAAAAGCTTCCACCGCCAGCCGGCCATTTTCACAGATTTCACAGGACGCTCCCGACATATCCAGCAGTTCTCCAAGTATCTCCGCGTTGATCTCATTGTCTTCCGCCACAAGAATATGCATTCCCTCCAGCACACTCTGTTCATTGTCTGTTTTTGCTTCCTGTTCATCGCCCCGTATCACATCCATCTTCTGCCGAAAACTGGTAAGAAAAAAAGGCTTGGACAAAAAGGCATCCACACCCGCGGCCTTTGCCTGCTCTTCAATTTCCGGCCAGTCGTAACTGGTCAGCACAAGAATCGGTACAGATTCCGACGCCTCCTTGCGGATACGTCTGGCTGTCTCCACACCGTCCATTCCCGGCATTTTCCAGTCCAGAAGAACCACATGATAGGGCTGTCCTTCTTCTTCTGACTGCTTCACCAGTTCCACTGCCTTTTCACCTTCCAGCACATAGTCCACCTGCACGCCGGTCCCTTCCATAGTCAGCTGAATATTCTGACAGATTACTTCCTCGTCATCCACAGTCAGCAGTCTGGTAATTCCTTTTTTCTGCCAGAAATCCTGATCCACTGCCTGATCGCTGATCTGCAGTTCCAGATCCACAGTAAACGTTGACCCTTTTCCTTTCTCGCTTTCCACCTGAATCTTTCCGCCCATCAGATCCAGCAGATTCTTGGTAATGGCCATTCCCAGGCCCGTTCCCTGAATCTTATTGGTCACGCTGTCCTCTTCTCTGGTGAATACCTGGAATATCTTCTTCACATATTCACGGCTCATGCCATATCCGTTATCCTGCACAATAAACCGGAAATGCGCCAGCTTCCTGGCGTGCTGCTTCAGCTCCTGGATTGTAAACGTAACGCAGCCGCCCTCCGGTGTATATTTAACCGCGTTGGACAGCAGGTTCAGCAGAATCTGGTTCAACCGCAGTTTATCCATCACCACCTGCTCATGCTTCAGGCCGCTGTTCAGAACTTCAAATACATGACCTTTTGCTTTCATCTGTGGACGAATAATGGAATCGATATTTTCAATCAGATCCACCATACTCTCATCTGACAGATTCAATACTGTTTTGCCGGCCTCAATCTTGCTGATATCCAGAATATCATTGATCAGGCCCAGCAGATGCTGACTGGAAGAAGTAATCTTACGGGTATATTCTCTTACTTTGTCCGGCCTGTCCGCATCTCTTGCCAGAAGGGCGGCAAACCCCACGACAGCGTTCATCGGCGTACGGATATCGTGGCTCATATTGGACAGGAAAGAGCTCTTGGCTCTGTTTGCTTCTTCCGCAATCCGAAAAGCCTGTTCCGCTGTTTCCTTTGATCGGGCAAGCAGCGCATTGGACTCTTCCAGTTTTGCGTTCAACTCCTCCTGCCGTCGCAGATTTTCCTGTTCCTGACGATACAGCCGGATACTGCTTTGCTGTCTCACAATCGATATCACAACCAGCATCAACATAAACAGAAGACTCATCAACAGAAATAAAAGCATCCGGATTACAGCTCCCACCATTTTCACAGTTCCGGAAGCCACATAATCTGCCGGGATCAAAAAGAGCAGCAGCGTATCATATTCTGCCAGAGAAGTAAGACAGTAAAAATATTCAATTCCGTTGTATGTAAAATTGGTACTGATAATATTGTTCTCTTTTAACGCTCCCCGAATATCGGGATACGCCTGCCCTTCCATCTCTTCCAGTACTTTCAGAACATTATAGGACTGAATCGTATTGTCTTCTGAAATATCATCATGCATCCGCGTTCCATTACTTTTCAGGATATAAGTTTCATTCTGACTCCCATAGGCGGCGCTGTCATAATACTCCGCCAGTGTATAGACATCTTTCAGAAGAAGCACATGTGTAAAGCAGGTATCCGGCTCTTCTCTGATCACAAGCGGAACGTCCAGCTTCTGCACAAAAGCCCAATAGCTGCTTTCATAAATTTGAGAATCTGTGATAAAAGTATACCGCTTTTCTCCGCCGGAGATGCGGTCGATGTCGGACCATACTCCGTGTTTTCCTTCTGCATCATAACAGTTCCCCTGACGGTCAAGAAGAACAAGTCTTGAACTGTAATTCTCTATCTCCAGAAGACTTTCCAGTTCTTTAACAAATCCGACGCCTTCCTCCGCCGTGTCAAACTCCTGCTGCTTCAGCACATTGACCGCAGCAGTCAGATAATTCCAGTGAGAATCCAGCACATTATCCAGATTTACCCGCACCTGAGATGTGATTTCGTTTAACTGTGTCGTACGCTCTTCAAAAATCCGTGCCCGCAGATATTCTGTAAAATAAATACCGCCCACCATCAGAAACAGAAGCAGGCTGACTGCCAGTACTGCCGGAAACACCTTATGATATTTTTTCCTTTCCGTCTTCATACAGTCTCCTTTCTATCCTGAGTTCCGCATTCGCCCTCATTACCAAATCAGTCTGCTTCGCGGCGCAGCGTAATATAAGGCGTCGGTGCAGCAAGCTGTTTTCCTGTCAGCAGACGATCTGTGATGATCTGTTTGTATGTATTTTCCGACCGGGTATACTCTGTAACTCCGACCGACGCCAGAACTTCTTTTTGCATCATCCACTCATTACCCAGCACCGCTACTGAATATATATCATCCAAGGCCAGTTCTTCTCCTCCCATGGTCAGTTTTTCCAACATATAACCGTTGTCCGTTTTTCTGACCTCCATCTCAAAACCGCTGGATACATAAAGAGACGAATCATTAATGACAGAGCCCCTCTTTCCGGATGCCGCAAAGACCTGGTTTAAATAATCTGTAAGCTGCCTGCCGGTCATCTCGCACAGCAAAATCTCTACAGCTTCTCCCATGGTCAGATATCTCAGCTCCTCTTCCGTATAATCACCAGACAAAATATCACCAGAAACATTGATCGACTGGCCGGTCAGAAACTGCGTGCCCAGCTCCTCCCGCAGGGAATTCATAACTGCAGATGCTGCCGGACTGCCGCCCTCAGGCTCAAACCGATAAGAGTAGCCCGTATCAATATGCGCAGCAAAAGACGGTCCTTCGTCATCTTCTTTCATCGCCTCATTAAAGGCGTCAAACGCAGCTTCAGCGTCCGGATATTCTCCCAGAATCATTCCCCGGACCACCCGTCTGGAGGCAGAAAACATATCAGCAGAAGCCAGCCGAATATACAGCCGGTTATTGTCAATATACGGCTGCATCCGTTCCAGTATAGACGAGCATTCCAGTTTCACATCTTTATTATATGCGATCATATCCTGTCCGGTAGCGATATGCTCCAGTCCTTCCTGCCCCAGCATGGCGCTCATGATATCAAGAATCAGCTTTTCCCTTTTTGGACTTTCCTCCGCCTTAACATTAGCAGCAATCTGAAAGGCCGGATAACTCAGATACCAGCTGTCCTCCTTTGTCTCCCCGCAATACGGAATCATCACTGCTTTTTCTTCCACATTATACCGGACGGCCTCTGCACTGGTACCACGGATCATGGCTGTCTCATTCTCCTGAAATCCGTAATAAGTATCCGCAATACTGCTTTCCAGATCTGACGCTCCAATCCCGGCAAGATCAATGAATTCCTGCATCCGTTCAAAAACCGGCAGCCACACTTCCCTGCTCAGCTGATTGGTCTGTCCGCTCTCATACTGCTGCCTCCATTCCCTGCCTTCCTGGGATGTCAGACTCTGCACCGAAAGTCCCTGAAGAATTTCCATACAGGTATAGTCCGCCGCAAAATCAGAACGAAAAGGCCTTATTCCCGCTTCTTTCAAGGCAACACAGACTTCTGTAAATTCCTGATAGTCTGTCGGAATATCCAGCTTGTGCTCTTCCAGCAGCGCCTGGTTCACAAGTATGCTGTCGATCTCCGCGCAAGCAGGAAGCCAGTTCATCGTGCCATCGCTGTAAGTATAGCTGCGCAGATAAGATTGATGAAACGTACCTGCCAGTTCTGTATCACTCAGATCCATCAAAGAGTCTTTAAAGGAGGCCACATCTCCCAGAGAAAAACGCCGAACGGTCAGAATGTCAGGCAGCGCTTTCCTTTCTGCCCGAAAACGATAATAATCCGTGGAATTTGTGATAACATAAAACTCAAAATCCACTTCCGGAAAGGTTTTCTGTAAATACTGCCCATAATTTTCCGTCAGCTGATCGCTCCAGAAAGCGACCGTAACCGTTTCTTTTTTCTCTGCTGTCCCTGAACCGACCGTCTTCTTGCCGCATCCGTTCAGTCCCGCAATCAAAATCAAACCGGCAAGCAAGAACACCGGACATTTTTTCTTCTGCATGATAGCCTGTTCCCCCTTTATCCTGTTATGTTGCTCTCTTTTCTATTATTTCCAGGGATTGCCGTTTGCAGAAACAGACTTCTGCTCTTCCAGCCAGGTATGCAGAAAACTGCGCAAAGAGCCCTGACATACCTGAGCAGAATATTTTTCTGCTGTCTCTTCCGTATATCCCTGCATG
Source organism: uncultured Lachnospiraceae bacterium (assembly GCA_951802115.1). Taxonomy (GTDB): domain Bacteria; phylum Bacillota; class Clostridia; order Lachnospirales; family Lachnospiraceae; genus Hominiventricola. The sequence goes on from CATOPL010000004.1 coordinate 124,301, forward strand.
AGAAACGCTACCTGATAAACCACATCGTCCTTAAGCTCCATATCTCCCTTTGTTATCAGCAGATATGGAAACGGATTTCCATCCCCTGCCACATCAAAGCCAGCCCCTGCAAGTTCCTTTGCCTCTGCCCCGGTCATCGTCATGACCACATATTCTCCGTCATAAGAAGGCATAATCATACTTACAACATCTGTGTTGATTTTGCCTTTATACAGCTTTCCGGTAATTCCCTGTCTTAATTCCACAGCGCCTTCATGAAAACCACCCAGAGGAATCATGACCGCATCTGTCCCGGCTGCGCTTCCCAGCGCCTTGCCAACCAGCTTCCCGGTTTCTTCCAGACTAAAATCCTCCGTACTTTCACAAAAATCAAGTTCTCCTGAGCTGCGCAGATAACTCTGCTGCAGTTCATCCATCCGGACAATACACTGCGAACCGTCCACTCCATTCTCTCTGCGGAACCATTCTTTATAGACCTGTCCGATATCCGCCAGGATATGCTCCCATCCGGCATAAGTCATCTGAAACGCCCGCCCGTCCCGAAGCGCCTGCTGCGCGTCATAGATCATGGAATCCTCCATGACATCAATACTTCTGACAGGACTCATGACACACGGCGTCGTTTCATCAATGAACGTAGCCTGACCTTCCGGCGAATACATCAGCGACAAGAGTTTGACGGCATTTTCCAGCTTTTTTTCATTGCCCGGTTCCGTCAGGCGGCTGCTGATTCCGAAATAAAAAGTCGGACTGTACATATAGATATTTTTACTTCCGTCTTCACTGATAAATGGCATCAGACCAAGTTCATCGCCGGTATCCGGAAGCTCTGTAATGTTCACAGTCTGTACTGCAGTGCAGAATACAGACTTTCTCTGTCCAAGATAATCAAGGATCAGATCAGGATTATTTCTGTCCTCCGGATCCGTCTCGAACATTCCAATATCCATATACCGTTTTACATAATCCATGGTGTGTTCCCACATTCCCTCCGCAAGAACGTCACCTGACAGGAAATCTCTCTCCCACTCAACCCCTTCGGGCGTTGTAAGCCAGTCGGTCTTGGCCAGATTGAAAACAGTGGAAAACGGACCGCCTGTAAGCTGTGTACCCAGCACACCAGGTATCAGCCCCTGCTCCCGGATCTCCCCGCACAGCGTCTCCAGTTCGGCAAAATCAGAGGGAATTTCCCATCCGTTTTCCTCCATCAGCGTTTTATTATAGTAAATACCATACATCGAATAACTGGTGGGAAGAAGATAAATCCCACCGTCGACAGAGACCTGATCGAGAACAGAAACCGGAAAATCATTGATAAAATCATAACCGGACAAATCTGCCAGTCGCTCCTTTGCCAATTCTTCATCCAGGATCTGTGAAGTAATAAAAATATCCGGAATATCATCCGCACGCATCTGCGCCCAGCTGTAACCGGTAATGTTTCCTCCTGTATAAGAGATAAATTCCAGTTCCATTTCCGGATATGTATCATTTAACAATTCAAGAAATTTTTCATATCTGCCATAGCTTCCCCAGGTCCCCCAGGTCAGAGCATCGCTGTTTTGTTCTGCACCTGCTCCGTCAGGAGCACACGCCTGCAGCAATATGGCGGCAGCAACAGACAGCAACAGAACTTTTTGTTTCAATCCTGCATACATAAAGGCCTTTTCTCCTCTCATTTTTTACCTTATTGTATGTATCTATTTTACATATGGGAATTGAAAAAGTCAAGATTGCCCGGACCGGACAGACTTTTGCACACAACAATCAGACATATAATTTTTTAATTTCTGAATACACTAGAATGTGTGTAAAAATAAACCATTTCAGAACAGAGACATGGAGGAACAACTATGTGCACCAGCATCGCCATGAATACCAACGACTTTTATTTTGGACGCACCATGGATCTCAACCAGGAATTTCATACTTCTGTAGTTATCACTCCCAGAAATTATCCTGTTGCGTTCCGACGTTCCAGCGTACTAAGACGACACAACGCTTTCATCGGTATGGCAGCGGTTATTGACAACTATCCGCTTTACGCAGAAGCTGCAAATGAAAAAGGGCTCTGTATGGCAGCTCTGAACTTCCCGGACAACGCCTGGTATTCCGCAAAAGAAGATCCCCGTAAAACAAATATTTCTCCTTTTGAACTGATCCACTGGATACTCGGACAGTGTGACTCTGTAAAAGAAGCGCGTCACCTCCTTGAAACTACGCACCTTGTCCATATCCCATTCAGCAGCGATCTGCCTCTGACGCCTCTGCACTGGCATATCGCAGACAGGGAATGCTCCATCACACTGGAAAATACCCGGGATGGTCTGAATGTGTATGATAATTCTGTAGGTGTCCTGACCAATAATCCTGCTTTTCAATTCCAGCTCACCAATCTTTGCCAGTATATGAATCTGGTTTCCGGTTACCCCAAAAACTGTTTCAGCAGTCTTGAAGGCATTGCTCCCTTCGGGCAGGGACTTGGAAGTTTTGGGCTGCCCGGTGACTATTCACCATCTTCCCGTTTTGTAAAAGTTGCATATCTGCTTCTGAATTCTGTATGCGACAAAGACGACTCCAGCAGCCTTTCGCAATTCTTTCACCTGCTGGATTCTGTGTCGATCGTAAAAGGAAGCGTGCTGTCCCAGCAAGATGCATGTGATATGACCACTTATGCCTGCTGTATCAACGCCACCAGAGGCGTCTACTATTATAAAACCTATACCAACAGCCAGTTCACAGCCGTCACGCTCAGACACGAAAATCTGGATACGGACGTGCTGCGTATTTTTCCTCTGACGGTATCTCAGCAGATCGCCTGGGCAAATTAAACAGACTTAAAGGCTGTCAAAACCGGAAAGTCCGGAAAATGACAGCCTTGTATTTGTTTTTTTATAATGCATGAAAAATCGGTTTCATCTTTTCATAAGCACAGAATTCACGGAATCCTATGGATTTCAGCATTTCTTTTGTCTCCCGAATGTATGCACCCAGATGTTCCCGTTCATGACTGTCGCTTCCTATCGTCAGGATTTCGCCTCCCAGTTCCCGGTAAAGCTGCAGAATTGCCCTGGATGGAGTACTGTCAGAAAGCCCGTATCTGTGGGAAGATGAATTCACTTCGATACCTTTTCCGTTTTTGATCACCTTTTTCAAAATCTGTTCCACATAAGGCGCGACCCTTTCAAATGGATAGACGCCTTTCTCATCATAGCGCACGATCAGGTCCATATGTCCGAGCACACTATAATCCTGATAGTGATCCACCAGCTTCATCAGTTCCTCATAATAGCGTTCATTATATTGCTGCTGTGTACGTCCTTTCTGAAAATCCTGTGTCCAGAACTCCTGATCCTCCACCTGATGGACTGATCTTTCACCCCATAATCCACATGGTCTGTAAAACAGATCTCATCCAATCCCCTCTGAATGGCATCTTTTACCACATCCTCCATCGGGTAAACAGAATCATCGCTGGATTCTGTATGTACATGATAAGATACCAGCGTCAAAAGGTCTAAAATCTGATGCAAGCTTGCTTGCAAGAGGATTTTTGAACTTGGGACCCGCCAAAAACATGAAAAAGTAGCCCGATTAAGGCGGATTTTGAATGTTTTTGAGGATTGCGGGAGCACAAAGTGCGGAGCAATCCGGTATCAGAGAATCTGCTAACATTTTCATTTCTCCTTTTAAGCCAGACGGCGCCGGATGAATTTCCTGTCTGATTCCTGATCCATCTGTATTTTTTATCATGCCAGTATACTGCTAAAAACGCATACACCGAAACAAATCTGAACACTGCTTCTTTGCGTCCGTTCGTCACCGTTCGTGGGAAGAAGTTATCCTCCCATACCGTTTTGTGACGGACAGGATCTCCTCTTTCAGTTCCTGTGAAAGCTCTCCTTTTACAAGCCTCCATTTCCAGTTGGTCCCCAGAGTGGATGGCTGATTCATCCGACACTTGTTATCCCGCCCCATATAATCCTGCATGGGAATGATGCAGGTGTCGGATCTGCTGCGCATCACCAGCGCAATAAAAGACCGGTACAGCTGTTTTGCCGGTGTATACTGGTCGCAAAGATAGTCCCGCGCCATCTGCCGTTCTTCTTTGGAAATACTTTTAAACCATCCGGTAATCGTCTCGTTGTCATGTGTTCCTGTATACGCGGCGCTGTTTTCCGGATAATTATGAGGAAGATAGTCATTGGCAGAACCGGTATCCCTCGAATCAAAAGCAAACTCCAGCACTTTCATCCCCGGAAAACCGCTCTCACGGACCAGTTTCCGGACAGAATCCGTCACATACCCCAGATCTTCAGCGATTACCTGATGACGGCCCAGACGCTGTTCCATGCAGCGGAACAGATCAATGCCAGGCCCTTTCTCCCAGTGCCCTTTTCTGGCATTCTCTGCCCCGTACGGAATCGAATAATACTCGTCAAATCCCCGGAAATGATCAATCCTTACCACGTCATACATCTGAAAGCAATACCACATCCGCGATATCCACCAGTCATAGCCGGTCATTTTATGGTATTCCCAGCGGTAAAGAGGATTGCCCCAGAGCTGTCCATCCGCAGAAAAACCGTCCGGCGGACATCCGGCCACGGCGAGTGGAACATTTTGCTCATCCAGCTGGAACAGTTCCGGGTGCGCCCAGGTATCAGCGCTGTCCATCGCCACATAGATCGGAATATCGCCGATAATCCGGATACCCTGTTGATTGGCATATGCTTTCAGCCGCCTCCACTGGCTGAAAAATTTATATTGAAGGTACTGTTGAAATTCAATATCATAATACAGTTCTCTTCGATAATAATCCATGGCATTTTCCCACCGAAGACGGATATCTTCCGCCCACTCTGTCCACGGCACGCCTTCAAAGCGGTCCTTGACCGCCATAAACAGCGCATAATCGGCAAGCCACCAGCGATTTTCTTCTACAAACTGTACATATTCCGGATTTTCACTGATTTTACTGCGTTCATAAGCTTTTCTAAGAAGCGGATACCGGCTTCTATATATTTTCTCGTAATCAATATCATCCGCATTTTTTCCAAAATCTGCATGTTTACACTCTTTTTCTGTCAGTACACCCTCAGCAATCAACTCTTCCAGGCTGATAAAATAAGGATTTCCTGCAAAAGTAGAAAAAGACTGGTAGGGAGAATCTCCATAGCTGGTAGGACCCAGCGGTAAAATCTGCCAGTAGGTCTGCCCTGCCTCTTTCAGCCAGTCAACAAAATCATAGGCGCTTTGGGAAAAACACCCGATGCCGAATCGTCCCGGCAGGCTTGACACGGAAAGCAAAATGCCTGCTGCTCTGTTCATCTTCCATATCCCCTCTCATTCATAGTCTTTGGTTTCCACAAAAATCCAAAATGGTCGGAAACTTTCGGACCGTTTTTTCCGTTATAAATCACTTTTGAAGACGGTACGGCGCAGAGGCGCTGCACAAGATATAATCAATCCTCATGCCCGGAGTCCGGCTTTCTTCCCGGCTCTCCCAGCCGTCGATCACACCTTCCACGCTAACGCCGCTGTCGCGTTTTTGCCAGTTCATAAATATCCTGCCACCAGCCCATATAACCGTATAAAACCAGTCGCTGCATCCGCCGGCGCGGATTCTGAACGCCTTTCTGGCCTTCCAGTTATCGTATTCCCGGCAGCTGCTGATGTAAATCGGCGTACATGATCTCCTCATACAGACAGAACAGCGCCATCCCTTCATCGTATCTGCCGTATCCGATCTTGATCGGCTCCCAGAGTCAGGAGCCGGATACTCCGGCTTTTAAAACCCCTGTGCCACACAGAGAGCATGATGGTCCTCCCGCACCGTCGTTTCCTGATCCTTGCAGGTAAACATTCCATCTGTTTTTTCAAATGTCGAAAAAACAAATGCAAATCATTGACAACATCTGCATATTTTTGCGCTTTTATTGCGCAATTTTCATGCAACTTAAATATAATTCCTGTGCGCAGGAAATACAACTGTTTTTCATATATTTCTGTTTTTTCATTGTGTTGCACAATTTTCTCTTCTTGTTTTTGTAAAAAATGCATAAAATTCAGAAAACAACATCTGCTCTGCATGGAGCGAAAGAGAGAAAAAGGTTGCTTTACTCATGTCTGAATGTTATGCTGTTGTCAATAATGAATCACCGGTCTCATACCGGTTAACGGCAGAAGCTTCAGACAAAACTACAGATGAAAGACCGTGAGAAATTCTACAGAAAAGCAGGAGCAGACAGGCAATGATACGCACATTTCAATTTACTGATCTAACCGACGTTATGCAGATCTGGCTGAATGCAAATATCCAGGCACACCGTTTCATACCGGCACTCTACTGGCAGGAGCACTTTGAACATGTGAAAAAAATGATTCCATCCGCAGAACTGTATGTATCTGAAAATACATCTGGCGTCCTGAATGGTTTCATTGGCCTGTCCGGCGATTATATTGCAGGGATTTTTGTAGCAGAAGACGCCCGTTCCAGAGGAATCGGAAAACAGCTGCTGAACCATGCAAAGCTGATCCGGAAAACGCTGAGTTTAAACGTCTATCAGAAAAATGAACGCGCAGTCCGGTTCTATTTACGGGAAGGATTTGCAATCCAATCCCAGAATACAGATCCGGACACCGAAGAAACAGAACATCTCATGACATGGAGGAAACACTTATGATCGATCTGCAGGACCGGACTGTCTGCCCTACGCTGGAAGAAATCGGCGCCTATGTCGGAAATCCGCTTTTTCAGAATTTCTGTTCCGGAATTCTGTCCGATTACCAGTGCAAAGAAAAAATCGAATACAGTTCCTGCAGCTGGGAACGCGGATGGAATGTCAAATTCAGAAAATCAGGAAAAACTCTCTGCACTGTCTATCCTCAGGAATCCTTTTTTACCGTGCTGGTCGTAGTGGGAACCAAAGAAAAGGAAGCCGTATCTGCTATCCTGCCTGACTGCAGCGCCTCACTGCGGGAAATCTATGCTCAGACTAAGGAAGGAAACGGACAAAAATGGCTAATGATCGACCTAGAAGATCCCGACCGGCTCTATGATGACGTATTACGTCTGATTCGGATCCGCAGCGCCAAAGATCCGCACAGAACAACGAAAAAGAAACCGGAAACACCTTTTTAAATCAAGGAGAAATTTTTATGGCAGTCACAATCCGGGACGTCGCCGCTCTTGCCGGAGTATCCCCGTCCACTGTATCCCGCACCTGTAAAAATCACCCGTCCATCAGCCGGGAGACCAAAGAAAAAGTGCGCCGCGCCATGCTGCAGCTTGGTTATGAACCGAACGTTCCTTCCTCCGCCGAAAAAGCGTCCCAGCTCATCGGGATTATCCTTCCTCCATCTTCCAGAGATGTCTATGAAAACGCCTTTTATCTGGAAGCGATCCGGGGCGTCAGCCAGTTCTGCAACAACAGGGAATATGTCAGTACCGTTGTCACCGGACAGGATGACAAAGAACTCCTCGGCGCTGTCCGTACACTGGCAAAAGACGAGCATGCCGGAGGGTTTGTCGTCCTGTATTCCAGAGAACAGGATCCCATTATCGATTATCTGTACAACGAAGGTCTGCTCTATGTACTGATCGGTAAAGCCAAACAATACGCCAATCAGACGATCTACATTGACAACGACAACCTGCTGGCCGGGCAGGAGGCCACCGAATATCTTTACAGCCTCGGCCACCGGAAAATTGCCTATGTCGGCAGTGAATATAGCATGCTTTTTTCCGCTGAACGCAGGGCAGGCTATCAGCTTGCCCTGGCCAGACATGATCTGCCTCTGATTGCGGACTACTGTATCGAAGCAGACCAGATTTCTCTGGACAGCAACGCTCCTTTTCATGAGCTGATCCGGCAAAAAGACCGTCCGACCGCGGTGGTCGCCAGTGACGATATCCTGGCAGTCGCCCTGAAAAGAGTCTGTATGCAGCAGGGTCTTTCTGTGCCCGAAGATCTGTCCATCGTCTCTTTTAACAACTCTCTCTTTGCCCGCATCACATCACCGCAGCTTACTTCCATCGACATTAACTCCTTACAGCTGGGCATTGAGGCCGCTTCTCAGCTTATCAATCACATTGAAAATCCGAATCTGCTGGCCACCAAGATTATCGTTCCCCATTCTCTGATCATCCGCGGCAGCTGTCGACGGCTCGACGGCTGAGCTGATTTATAAAACCACTCTCCTGTAATATGCCCTTGATGTGATCCAATAGCTGGATACATAAACCACAGTGAAGCCAAATGCAACCAGAATGCCCCATTTTACAAGCAGCGCTGTGTCAAACATCCGCAAAGCACCCATCAGCTGATTCACCATATACATCCCAACCGCGGAATGTATAAGCGCTGCCAGCAGAGGGAATGCAAATACCATCATCATCTGCCTGCGGACCGTGCTGCGGATATCTGCATCTGACATTCCTACTTTCTGCATAATCGAAAAGCTTCCCTGGTCTTCATACCCTTCCGAAATCTGTTTGTAATACATAATCAGCAGAAGGCACATGAAAAACAGCATACCAAACAGAATCCCGATAAACAGAAGTCCCCCGTTCATAGCATAGATCATCTGTCCCCCCTCCAGTCCGTCTGATACAGAAAGCATACCGCCGGTCCAGCTTTCCTGCCATTCCTTCAGTTCTTCCTGAAAAGCCGCTCTTTTATCCTCCGGACCTGTAAGCTGGATACCGCTTTTTACCTGATCTGCCATCATCGCTTCCTCACCGGAACCAGCTTCCCAGACTTTCACCAGATTTTGCAGCATCTGATCGTCTTTTACTGTCAGTACCCATGCTTCCCCAAAACAATCTCTTCCTGCACACGGCCAGGGAGTCAAAGGCCCCTGAACTTCTCTGACGTTCAGATCTGTTCCCATAAACTCCAGATAATTATTTCCATATTTTCCGCCGGTGGAATACAAAAGCACCTCCTCCTCTTTCAGAGTTTCGCTCTTACCTGTCAGGCGATTGTAATCATCCAGCGTAAGCAGATAAATCTGACAGCTTTTAATACCCGGCCGTTCTTTTACGACCCGGCTTTCCTCCCGGCCGCAGATAACCCAGAAATCGGCGTACGTATCCAGCCTGTTGACTGAAAGTCCATATTTTTCAGCAGTCTCTGACAGTTTTTCCTCTGCTTCTCTGCGCGGCAAATTGCTGCCGTCATAAGTGAGTATGGTTTCATACGGATAAGCAAATTCTATAATTCCGTCCAGGCCGGCATAAAGTGCCGCTGTACATGTCAGCGTAATCATTACCATAGAGGAAAAAATACAGATATTTGCCAGCCCCGCCGCGCTCTTTTTCATCCGATAATACATGCCTGATACAGTGATAAAATTCTCCGGCCGATAATAAAATCTTTTTTTCCTGCGCAGCAGTCTGAGCACCGCCACACCTGCAAATATAAAAAGCAGATAAGTTCCTGCAATGACAAGAAAAACAGATTTAAAAAAATCCAAAAAAATGTTCCCATCCAGTTTGGCGTGAAAAACAATATTGTATGCCAACATTAATACCAGTACTCCTGCCGCAGTCCCGGCCAGCAAAAAACGAGGTTCTTTTTCTCCTTTCCGGTTTCCGGAAAGCAGCTCTACAGGCCGCGCCAGGAAAATCCCCGCCGCACCATGCAGAAAAGTAAACGTACTCACTGCTGCAAAAAACAGAAACGACTCGCCCAAAGCTTTCCAGCTAAAAACAAATTCCGCCTCCACCGGAAGAGAGCTGAGCTTTAAAAGCAGCAAAAAAAACAGTTTTGCCAGCAACACACCGAAAAGAATTCCTCCGGACACAGACAGTATATAGACAAGCAAGGTCTCCAGCAGTAAAAGTATAACTAAATGCTTTCGCTCCATACCCAGAAGCGTGTAAAGTCCCGTCTCTTTTTTCCTTCTTTTGACCAAAAAGCTGTTGGCATAATAGAGAAACGGAATCAAAATCGGTATCAACAGAATCTTTCCCAGCAGCAGCATGACCCAGGCATACTCACTGTGGGGCAGTGTTGCAATCAGATCATTTTCCAGGATAGAAGCAAATATATAATAAGTGAATACGGAAAAAATGCATGAAATAATATACGGATAATAAATACTTCCATTCAGCATCACTCCTTTGACAGCAAATCCGGGTAAAAGTTTCCATTTTCTCATTTTCTCACCTCCGCCGTTTTTGCCGCTTCTGTCTGCAGCACCGTCAGTGTATCCGAAATCATCCGATACATGGTATCATATCCCTGCCCGCCTTTATAAATCTGATGAAAGACACTGCCGTCTTTGATAAACAGTACCCGACCTGCATGACTGGCTGCCTGAATGCTGTGCGTCACCATAAGAATCGTCTGCCCTTCCTGGTTCACCTCCTCCAAAAGCCCTAAAAGTTTTCCAGAAGCTCTGGAGTCCAGCGCTCCGGTAGGCTCGTCTGCCAGAATCAGATCCGGTTTCGTGATCAGCGCCCGGCAAGCCGCTGCTCTCTGCTTCTGTCCTCCCGACACCTCATATGGATATTTCTCCAGAATATCACTGATCTCCAGCTTCACCGACAGCGGCAGAATCCGTTTTTCCATCTCCTGGTAATCTAAACCGGCCAGCACCAGAGGCAGAAAAATATTGTCTTTGATGTTTAACGTATCTAACAGGTTAAAGTCCTGAAAAATAAATCCCAGGTGATCTCTGCGAAACTTACACAGATCTTTCCGTCGAATTTGTGCCAGATCTTTACCCTGAAGCAGCACCTGACCGCTTGTCGCCCTGTCCAGAGACGCCAGAATATTCAGAAGCGTTGTCTTTCCTGATCCGGATTCCCCCATAATCGCCACATATTCCCCTTCCTCTACAGAGAAATTTACATCATTCAGCGCCTGCACCTTCGCCGCACCAAAACGGGCAGTATATACCTTTTTCACATTCTTCACTTCCAAAAGTGTCATGTCCGGTCATTCCTTTCTTTTATCATCCAGTTTTTTAGTATCTGCCTGTATTATATAAAAAAAGGAAATGCCCTGCCATTCATGCAGCTTACATTTCCCCTCTTTCATCTTACATTTTTGTCACTTTAAAATATGACGGAAAATTTATTCCTGTAAAAATCCCAACATCACTCTGGTTCCCTGCCCCGCACCGGACCGCACTTCTATCGTATGCCCCAGCCGGTTCATAATCTGACGGCACAGATACAGGCCAATTCCCGTAGATCTTCTGTCCAGCCGTCCGTTGTATCCGGTAAAGCCCCGCTCAAAGATCCGCGGCAGGTCGCTTTTTCTGATGCCGATGCCCGTATCCTCTATGATCAGATAAGACGCCCGCCCTTCTGTCCTTTGTTTTTCTCTGTCCAGCCCATAGATACTGATTCGTCCATGAGGCGTATACTTCAGCGCATTGGATAAAATCTGGCCGATCACAAAGGAAAGCCACTTCTCATCGGTCACTGCATGGCATAAACAGGTTTCCAGAGAAAGAGAAATCCCGCTGCCGATAAAGAGCACCGAGTATTTCCTCACTGTCTGACGAACAATCCCGCAGACATCACAGGTTTTCAGAAGGAGATCGCCCGACAGGCTATCCAGTCTGGCATAATGCAGAGCCATTTCGGCGTACTGCTCAATCTTGAAAAGCTCCTCCAGCTCCTGCGCGGACCGTTCATCTGCGTTCTCCTCCAAAAGCAGACGCATGGCAGCGATAGGCGTCTTGATCTGATGGATCCACATCGTATAATAATCCGCCATATCCTTTTTCTTCTCATCGTACTCCGACAGAATCGCCCGTCTTTCCTGTTCCATGTCACAGATCATTTTATGAAAACACGCCTCCGTCATGGTATGAGACACAGGCAGATATCCTTCCCGTTCTCCTGCTTTTTCCCCGGCATGCAATACAGCGGACAGATGCCGGACATAGCGAATACAGCCCCAGAAACCGGCAAATATTCCCCAAAAAAGCACAAGAAGTAACGCATAAGACATGTTTCTCACAGAATCGCCATAACCGTACAGTCCTGCAACCAGATAGAACAACACGGCAGCCGCTCCATAGACTGCCGTGACTGCCCTGTGTTCCTTAATATATGCCCAAATCATCTTTTTCACAGAACTTTTATTCATACTGCCCTCCGCCGATCTGATAACCTACTCCCTTTTTTGTGTGGATAAAATCTTCCAGCCCTATTTCCTTCAGATTACGGCGCAGCCGGTTGATATTGACGGTCAAAGTATTGTCATCCACAAAATATTCGTTATCCCACAGCCTTTTCATCATATGCTCCCGGCTCACCGGCTGTCCTGCATGTTCATACAGAAGCTGCAGAATACGGAACTCGTTTTTGGACAGCTCCAGCTGTCTGCCGGCATACATCAACGTCATATCCGACAGATTTAACACCGCACCTTTGTATTCCATGACAGACGCCGCCTGCCCGTGATAAGCATATGCCCTGCGCAGAACCGCCTGTACCTTGGCGGACAGCACATCCAGATCAAAGGGTTTGGCAATAAAATCATCGCCCCCCATGTTCATCGCCATCACAACGTTCATATTGTCAGAAGCAGAAGAAAGAAAAATAACCGGCACCTGAGAAATCTTTCGAATCTGAGCACACCAGTAATATCCGTTATAAAAAGGCAGTCCGATATCCACCAGTACCAGCTGAGGTGAAAAACGGACAAAATGCTCCAGCACCTCTGTAAAATCTGTCACACATTCCACTTCACTGCCCCATTTTTCCAGATGACGCCGCACGGCATCCGCTATTGTACTGTCATCCTCGATAATCAAGATTTTATACATACCTTTTCCGTCACTTTCCAACTCCCGCTCCTGCCGGCATTACAGCAAACGGCCGCTGTATCGTTTTTTTGATTATATCTGTTTTATCCCTGTTTGTAAACATCCCTTTCGTACTGCAGCCAACATTGCAAATTCAAGAAGTATAGGTTTTGATTTATACTTACTAAAAATATTATCATATAAATTACCAATGTACAGCCAGCATGGACAGTTGTTCCTTTCAGACCTATTTGAAGGGCGCTGGTCCTTAGGACGCGTACTTTTGCGCCCTAAGGACCGGTGCCCTTCAAATGAGGCTGGAAGAAATAATTAGCCGTGACAGGCTGGATGTTGGCAAATTTACAAGGTAACTTACTTATAAATGAAAGTCAATGAGTATACTTTCTTGAACTGTTCATGTTCAAGAAGCTACCATTTTTATTTTCTAAAGTAAATATACGTGCCTTCAGTGGATACTGAGACTGACCGGATCTTTCAGATCTTTCAAATAGTAAAATCCTCCGTCCATACGTATCACTGCGTAATCTTTCTCCTGAATCCAGGTTTCTTCTACATCCTCTTTTAAAAGAACTTTTTTTGTCCCTTCTGTATAGTACAAAGTCTGCCCTTCCTGAAACAGCACCCCATCCATACAGAATCCCTGCATACGGTTCAAATCATATGTCAGGTTAACACATTCCTTATTTTTTACAAAATAAAGTTCCCGATCTGAGACAGCAAACCAGATCCTTTGAAGTTTCCGGTCCGCCGCAAACTGACTGACCTCCATCTCACTGCTCAGACATATTTTATTCTGACTGTTATGAATATCCCTGATCTCATACAGCTTTTGATCTGACAGATACAGGACCGACTGCCCATTTTCTGAGATCTGGAACTGCTCTGCATAATTCAAGATCAGTTCTGCAGTTTTTCCCTCCCCGTCCAGATGATAGACTTTATAACAGGCCTTTCCCGTATCACAGGTGGCAAAAGTCAGATTTTTCAGTGTTTTCCTGTCCAGGATCAGTCCCTGACCCTGCCGGTATACGGTATCATCTTCCATGCGACAGATCAACAGGCTTCCTTTTACTCCGGTCAGGCGCACCGGTTCTTTAAATTCTGTACTGTAATACCAGGTATTTCCTTCTGTCATATAAAGAATCTCTGTCTGAGTTTCATTTAAAATATAACTCATGCCTCCGCCCGCGGCTACCGTCTTTTTTTCTTCATTTTGAGAGTAACAAAAAAGACTGTCTCCATTCTTTCGGTAGAAGATCGTTCTCCCCCGGTCCGATACGGCAAGAATTTCTGACACATTTTCAGCAATTTCCACCATCTTATCCCGCCCATACGAATGCCAGAGATACATGGTCCCGTCTTCATCTGCTTCCAGACAGGCGACGGTCTTTCCATCCGGTGACACCGTAAACTCCCGGCACTCTGAAACAGCGGTCCGTTCACAGGTCTGCCTGTCTGTATCATAAATACAGACCTCATTTTCACCGTCATCCAAATTCTTTATATATACCAGCGTATCGCCGTAAAATGACAATTTTGCGTCAGTTACCTGATCATCTACGAAAACCGGCGTCATATTCTGTATATCATATAATTCTCCGTCCTGATCTACAAAAGCCATTCGGCACCTGTTTTCACTGTACAGCACTTTCTCCGGAATATCTATTGTACAGATTTCTCCTTCTGCACTGCAGATAGCCATCTCTTTCTGATTCTGAACCGTAAAGCAGGAAGCGCTCATCCGGCGAAACGTATGCTCCAGCGTATCCGGAAAATCTCCCGCACCCGAGAATAAAATTACAAGCGCGATTAAACTGACCAGAAAATTGCCAAGTCTGCTTCCCTGTCTGTACGCATACTGTCTTTTTCTTTTATCAGTTGAAGTTTCCGCTGTACTTTTTTTTGCGGACACCACTCCCATCTCCTGTCTGCTGCCGCAGCCGGGACAATATCTGGCATTACCGGGAATCTCTCTTCCACACCGTCTGCAAAACATGATTCTATTCTCCCCCGCTGCCGGTATCCGGTATTTGTTTTCCGCAATTTACACAGTATCTGGCATCCTCATCCAGCTTTGCTTTACAATACGGGCAGATATTTTTTTTCACAAGCTCCATTCCACACACCGGGCAGAATGCGCCTGAACAGGAAAGTTTGGCCCCGCAACCGGGACAGATTCTGACTCTTTTCAGTTTCTGTACTCTTTTTCTGAGCTGCTCCAACTCTTCGTCCATTGCCTCCAATTCCTGATAAAGAACCGAGCAGTCAGGCGTCAGACCATTTTTCAATGCGTGATAATATCTCTCCCCCATAACCGCAAAACATTCTTTTCTGTGATCCTCCCGTATCGCGATCTCTCCGCTCAGTCGGCTTAGTTCTCCCAGATCTTTTGCCTTTGTAATTCCTTTTTCGATCGTTTCCAGAAACGGCATACTGATATCCTCCTATTCATAAGCTATGCATATGATAAATACGACCAAAAAAGACCAGAAAATGCCGCAGAATACATGATCCTCTCCATGTTTTGCCTCTGCCCGGCTTTTGCGAGCAGATCAGCCAAACACAGAATCAGAGTCCGTTCTGCGGCATCTTTTCTTTAATCACGAATCAAAACACAAATATTCTCCATCCACTACTGCGTAATACAGGTTTCCCTCTTCTATAATTCCTGCCTGTCCGCTGGTTGCTTCCGTCACAGCTTTAATCATTTCCTGCACCCGGGTTAGCTGCACCACTACCAGAAACTGTACTTTATCGGTATATTCTGTATCCATCATGGGGATCTGTTTTTGTCCAAACAGATACTGGAGCTTTCCGATTCCATTATAATCGGTTCTGATCCTCAGACGGGTTCCACGGCATTTGGTAATAATTCGGCTGTTTTTTAAACCTTCCTGAACCGCTGCCGAATATGCCCGCACCAGTCCTCCGGTGCCTAAAAGCGTACCTCCGAAATACCGGGTTACCACCACTGCCGTATTCGTGAGTCCCGCTCCGGTCAGTACATCCATCATCGGCTTTCCCGCCGTCTGCGACGGCTCCCCGTCATCACTGCAGCGCATAATCTCCTGACGCTCTCCCAGTACGTATGCAGAACAGTTATGTCTGGCATCCCAGTATTTTTTCTTCATCTCCTCGATAAACGCAAGCGCTTCCTCCTCCGTCATTACCGGACGGACTGTTGCAATAAACCGGGACTTTTTTTCCACGATCTCTCCGGTACCGCCTTCATATACAGTCTGATACTGATCTGTCATAACCCTTTTCTCCTACTTTGCAATCTCGTTTCAAAACCCTTTTCTTCTGGTTCGGATCCGTTCCATTTCTTTTTCCAGCGGATTTCTTTTACGGTAATATTCCCGCCGGCCATCTGTCATCCCTGACTGACCTGACCTGCTGCCGGTCATTTGCACCTGTTTTTCCGCCGGTCTTGCTTTTTTGGCTTCCGGCTGCTCCAGCCCCCTCAGCTCCTGCAAAAATCTCGACGGAGCCAGTTCATGGCTGCCCTGCTTTCTTGCACAGCACACCGTCAGCTCTTTTTTTGCCCGCGTCATGGCCACATAGAACATCCTTCTTTCTTCCTCCAGATCCGCATCCAGAACCGCCTTTTTGTAAGGAGTAATTCCTTCTGCCGCATCCAGAATAAACACATGTTCATACTCCAGGCCTTTGCTGCTGTGCATGGTAGTCAGCTGTACGCCGTCTTTCACTTCCTGCTGGCGGCGGCGCATTTGTTCCATCTCTTCTCTGTACCGCTCTACATATTCAAACCATTCCTCGTAGGTTTTACACAACCTGGCACTCTCTTCCAGCTCCCCGACCAGTTCAAACAGTTCTTCATCTTTCATGCGTCGAAACTGAGCGTACTCCCGCAGATAATCATCATAACCGATTACGTGACGGATATAATTGACCGCCGCAAAAGGCCCCATCCGCCCAAGCATCTTCAGATCATACTGAAGCTTCTCAATCCGGTCGCACACATATCCTTTATCCTGATAATAAGCCAGCATATGCTCCCAGGAAATCGTCTCGTCATCTACGCATTCCCGGTTCAGATACCGTTTGGGGCGATTGAGAACCGGCAGCAGATCCTTCCTCTGTCCCGAACCCATTGCCAGCCGGATATAGCAGAATATGTTTCTGGCAATCCAGTGTTCAAAAAGATTCGGCACCTGATCCCGCACCCGAAAAGGAATGTTAAACTCCATCATTTTTTGCAGCAAAATCCTCGGCTGTGTGTTGGTCCGGTAGATCACCGCCGTGTCAGACCAGGACTTTCCGCATTCCCGGTATCGCTTGAGTTCCTTCAGAATATAAATACATTCCTGCTGCTGATCGGCAAATTCCAGTACCCGGACCGGCGGCCCTTCCCCTCCACGGGCTCTGATCTCTTTGGCAAACCGCGTCTGATTGCAGCGAATGACTCTGCCCGCCGCCTCCACAATCTGTTCGGTAGAGCGAAAATTATCATTTAAGACAACCTGATCTGCCGCCGGATAATCTTTTTGAAAATTCAGCATAATTTCCGGCTTCGCCCCCCGGAAACGATAGATGGACTGATCGTCGTCTCCCACGATAAACAAGTTATCTTCAGGGGCAGCCAGAAGCCTCAGAATATCATACTGGATCTGGTTGATATCCTGAAACTCGTCCACCAAAATATAACGGAACTTTTTCTGCCAGGCAGACAGAATATCCGGACGTTTACAAAGAAGCTCCCAGGTATACAGCAGCATATCATCAAAGTCTATCTGTCTTGCCCTCTGTTTTTTTTCTTCATATTCTGTATAAATTGCCCGGAAAATCTCTTCTGAACAGTTTTGAGAGAAGTAATGATTCAGAGAAATACGTTCGTTTTTCAGAAGACTGATTTCCGCTGAAATCCCCGCCAGAAACTCGCTTTCATCGTCTACTTCCAACCGGAGCCGTTCCACTGCTTCTTTTAGATACTGATACCGTACCTCTTCCTTTAAAATATTTCCCGCCGTAAATCCGTAGGCAAGCTTGAGAATGCTAAAAAAAACCGCGTGAAAAGTTCCAAAGGATACATTGGTATGATCCTCTTTTATCAAACGCAGAAAACGTTCCTTCATCTCTGTAGCCGCCGCTTTGGTAAACGTGATCACCAGTATGGAGGAAGCCGGAATACCGTATTCCTGCACCATATATTGTACTCTTTTTGTAACAACGGTAGTCTTGCCCGAACCCGGGCCTGCGAGAACCATCAGCGGTCCGTGCTGATGACGGACCGCCAGACTCTGTGATTTTGTAAAAGAACTCATATGATCAGATCAGCTTAATTTTTCTATTGCTTTTTTGATACGGGCTACAGACTCATCTTTCCCAATAATCTCAAGAATCTCCGTCGCACCGCAGGGCGTCATCTGCTTACCGGAAGCGGCCGTACGGATCGGCCACATCACATATCCGTTTTTGTATCCTTTCTCTGCCACATAAGCGCTCAGCATCGCATACAGAGCGTCATTGCTGTAATCCTCCTGAGTTTCCAGAAGCGGCAGCACTTCTTTCAGTACCGCTGCACTGGTCTGCGCATTGGTCTTCATCTTCTTATGGGTATACATTGACACGTCATACTCCGGCACCGACTCAAAAAAGTCGATATGCTCCCTGATATCCGGAAACACCTCTATCCTGGTTTTCACCATTTGGGCAATTTTCCGAAAATCATAGTCTTTTTTGATGACCTCTTTCATAATCGGAAACGCTTTCTCATAAAAAATCTCAAAATCCATAGCTTTGATATACTCGCCATTCATCCATTTTAATTTTCCGTAGTCAAAAACTGCCGGAGATTTACTCATATGACGATAATCAAATTTTTCCACCAGCTCATCTAAAGAAGCAATCTCCTGATTATCTTCCGGTGACCAGCCAAGAAGCGCCACAAAGTTTACTACCGCTTCTGTCAGAAATCCCTGTTCGATCAGATCTTCATAGGAAGAATGACCGCAGCGTTTACTTAACTTTTTATGTGTCTCATCCGTGATCAGCGGACAGTGTACATAGACTGGCACCTCCCAGCCAAAAGCCTCATAGAGACGGTTATATTTTGGCGATGAGGATAAATATTCGTTTCCGCGCACCACATGAGTGATTCCCATCAGATGATCGTCCACTACGTTGGCGAAATTATAGGTGGGATACCCGTCAGATTTGATCAGAATCATATCGTCAAGTTCCGCGTTGTCCACTGTAATATCGCCGTAAATTTCATCATGAAACGTAGTAGTCCCGGTCCGCGGATTATTCTGACGGATCACATACGGCACGCCTGCTGAAAGCTTTTCCTCTACTTCCTCTTTCGAAAGCTGCAGGCAGTGTTTGTCATAAATACTGATTTCTTTGCCCGCCACTTCCTGCTTTAAGCTTTCCAGTCGTTCCTTATCACAGAAGCAGTAATAAGCTTCCCCTTTATCGACCAGCTTTCTGGCATATTCCAGATAGATACCCGACGCCTGCCGCTCACTCTGCACATAAGGACCCACGCCGCCGTCCTTGTCAGGTCCTTCATCGTGAACAAGACCAGTCTTTTGAAGCGTACGGTAGATGATATCCACTGCTCCTTCCACCAGCCGTTCCTGATCTGTGTCTTCGATACGGAGCAAAAACTCTCCGCCCTCATGCTTGGCAATCAAATATGCATACAGCGCCGTCCTTAAGTTTCCCACGTGCATCCGTCCGGTAGGACTCGGCGCAAATCTTGTACGAACCTTTCCCATAATCCTGTTCTCCTCTTTTTCCCTCTGTAAATACTGCGAAAAACCAGTACCGCATTGCACAACGACAGCTATCCTGCTTTCATGTACCGGCTATTCTCCTGCAATAATCCGATTATATACGATTGCGCCTGCTTTTACAAGCAGAGGTTTAAAATTTCACAGAACAGGAACACGATCAGTACGCCGGCAAATATATTATATTGCCGCTTGAATCCTGACACAGATTCGTATATGCTATAAGACATACGAACCAAACGAACCTGCGACATGTCCGCCTGGAGCGTATTTGATAATCGCTATCTGCCGACTGTGTGACACAATTTGCAGGAAATCGGATCCAATTATACCGCAAAGCAGGACCAGCAGACAACTGGAATCCCTTTTCAATCGCACTCCCGCACACTGGGACTGTATTGCGGAAACAAGTTTTGACTGAGAGGTATCTGAACATGGAACAACTGATTGTTCTCGGCACGGGAAATGCCCAGGCCATTCACTGCTACAACACCTGTTTTGCCATGAAAAAAAAAGAACGAATATTTCCTGACAGACGCAGGCGGCGGCAACGGAATCCTGCTCGCTCTGGAGAAGCAGAAGATTCCGCTGGAACGAATCCACCATATCTTTGTCACCCATGCTCACAATGACCATATTCTGGGCATGGTGTGGATAATCCTGATGATCGCTACCAGCATGAACAAGGGAAATTATGAAGGAAGTCTGCATATCTACTGCCATCAGGAACTGGAAAGTACCATCAAAACGCTTACCTGCCTGACCGTTGGAAAGAAATTCACCGCCCATTTTGATGAACGCATTCTCTTTCATGTGGTGGAGCATGAAAGTCAGAGGGACATCCTGGGAGATCAGTTTACATTCTTTGATATCGGTTCTACAAAGAAAAAGCAGTTCGGCTATCAGATTCAGATGGACAGCGGCATCACACTTGCTTTTCCAGGCGACGAACCATATCATGGAGCCCTGCTCCCCTATGTGCAGAACGCCTGCTGGCTGCTCCACGAAGCTTTTTGTCTGTACAGCCAGCGGGAGCGGTTCAAACCATATGAAAAGCACCACAGCACCGTCATGGACGCCTGCAGGCTGGCAGAAGAACTGCTGATCCCCAATCTGGTACTCTGGCATACGGAAGACAAGGATCTGGCTCACCGGAAAGAAACTTATACCGCTGAGGGACGAACACATTACCACGGAAATCTGTACATCCCGGATGACGGAGAAGTGCTTTCGTTCTGACCGGATGAAAGATATCTTTCTTTATAACTATTTCAAATAATAGGCTGCAGATCCCGTGCCGAAAGGGAAATACACTCCAGCCCGTGATCTTTCACCCGATACACTCGATCGCAACCTGAAAGCGTACTGGTCCTGTGGGCGATCATCAGAAGGGTGCACCGTCCCTGCAGATGCTCCACCGCCTCCATCACCGCTGCTTCTGTCTCCGTATCCAGTGCGGAGGTAGCCTCATCAAACACCAGGATCTCCGGTTCCTGATAAAACGCCCGTGCAATACCGATCCTCTGCCTCTGTCCCCCGGAGAGGCGCATGCCCGCCTCTCCGATCCGGGTGTCCAGGCCCTTTTCCAGACTCCGTACAAAATCCAAAAGCTGCGCCTCCTCAAGCGCTTTCCACACCTTTTCCTCCTTGATCAGGGAATCCGGAATGCCAAAAGCGATATTCCGGCGGATCGTATCGTCCGCCAGGTAAATCGTCTGAGGAATATACCCAAGCTTTCGCCCCCAGCTATTCCGATAATCCCGGATATCCTGCTCCCCGTAGAAGACACTGCCGCTGTCCGGACAAAGCAGTCCCAGAAGCAAATCCACGAACGTAGTCTTTCCTGCTCCGGAGCTTCCCACAAATCCGATGGAACTCCCCACCGGGATTTCCAGATCCACATGAGACAGAATCTCTTTGCTGCTTCCCGGATAGCCAAAGGATACATCCCGAAAACAGATCCGGTCTGCCGGCAGAAGCTCCCGGCCTGCATTTTGGTCGGCCCCTTCCTCCTGACGGGCATCTGATTTTTGCAAATCCTCATAGATCCGGCTGATGGAGGGGGACAAAAACAGAATGTTGTGGAACAGCCGGTTCACCTGATTGACCGAAGGCAGAAGCCGGAAAGCCGCCACCGCAAAAACGGAAAGCTGCGGAACCAGCGTCTTCATCTCTGTTCCCATAGAAAGCCGTAAAAGCACCACTCCCAGAATCCCGCACACACAGATGGTCTCCATCAAATATTTCGGCAAATACTGAAAAAACTGACTTTGTTTCAGACTGGAAGCGTACCGTCTGCCATTTTCCTCATAGGCACGGACAAAATAGTCCTCCCTGGCCATCAGTTTGATCTCCTTGATCCCGCCCATGGCCTGATGAACTGCCTGAATCATCCGTCTGTTATAGAGTTGATTTTCCCTTCCGCATGCTTTCGTCCGATTTTTCATAAGCCGAAAATACCAAAGGGAACAAAACCCAAGAAGCGCTGCCACCACCAGGGTGATCACAGGATCCTTCCAGAGCAGATAAAGAAAGATCATGGCAATGATCAGAAGATCCGAGATCAGCTCCATCCCGTACAGGATCAAATCATACAGCTTGTTCACCTCGAAGGTCACACTTTCCAGCACTTCTGAAGAATTTTTTTCCAGGTGGAAGGTGTAGGGCTTTTCCATATAGCTTCTCATAAGACGTCCTGCCAGCATCAGCCGATTGTTAAAAATAAAACGAAGTTCCGCCGCTTTCATGACCACAAGATATCCGTTTTTCAGAACATAGACCCCGGCCAGAAGAAATCCTGTCAAAAACAAAAGTTCGCGCCCGGAAGATATATGCAACCAGCGGCTAAGCAGCAGAAGCAGTCCGCTGTTCTGTCCTATTGGTTCCATCACCAGCTGCACAAAGGGCAGTACCAGGGAAACCCCGAGAAATTCCAGAACGGATCCCAGAAACAGCAGAACAAAAAGGATCAAAAACTTGATCTTCTGTCTCCTTGTAAATATCACGCGCAGCTTTCGTATCATGACTGCCTCCTTTTTTTGTACTGTTCCAGAAGAGCATTATACATATGTGCCCGGCACCGGTTGAACAGTTCAAAACCGGCACAGACAAGAACGCCTGCCAGAAGCACCAGAAACAACAGCCCTGTATCTGTGCGGACCGTCTGCTTTGGTATCCCTGTCATTTCCAAAAAGCGAAGACATCCATATCCCCAGACACCGGCCATGCACAGATACAAAAGCAGCCGGATCTTATACGGTATACTGCTCAAAAGGCCGCTTCCCAGTATCATTCTCTGCGCCAAGATATTTCCCAGAGAAAAGAAAAAGATTCCCCACAAGATGCCGGCCTCAGGAACCGGCATATGTGGAAATATCATCTGTCCGGTCAGGTACAGAAGCGTCAATATCGTAAACAAATATGAAGTATAGATTGCCACCGGCTTTAACAGACGGTATAATTTCAGCATGAATTTCATTTTACTCCTCCTGTTGCAGCCCGTCGTCAAATCCTGTCCGGATTTCCGACGCAGCCGCCTCTGCATCTGTCTTTTCACAGACACCCGAGCTTTGCCTTAATCTGCTTTGCATACTGGCGGGATACATTGAGCCGTTCCCCGTTGTTCATGATCACCTGCATGGTTCCGCCGAACTCCGGCTTCAAAGACTGGATCTGATTAAAGTTAATGATGGAAGATTTGGAAGCCCGGAAAAAATCGCAGCTTTCCAGACGGCCCTCCAGTTCATACAGCCGAAGAGGCGTTTCATACACCTCCTGCTCCGTATACAGAAAAGTCCGCTTCTCCACCGTGTCAATATACAAGATCTGCTCCACATCCAGGATATACGTCCTTCCGTCCCGGTGCCCGGTCAGCTTCTGGTCCGTCATGCGCAGCATCTCCAGAATCCGGATCACGGATTCACTGGTCTGCCTGCACCGTATGGTGATATCCAGATCTTCCGCCGAAGGATCTTCTTCTATTCTGATCTTCACTGAGAACCTCACCCCGCTTCCACTCTTTTCTCACAGTATAGAAGACTTTTTCCGGACACGCAATCCCCCCGGGAGCGACCTGCCGGAAAAAGGGACTGACCTGCATCTTTTCCATTCTTTTTTACCGAATCTGATTCAAAATCCTCAGGTCCTTGATTTTCGTATCCTCTGCAAATATGCTGTCATTTCTTCAACCATGATTTTATGCAAATCTTCTATTTCAAGGCCTTGTCTTCCACCTGTAAATATAGCATCATTCTGCCCAGACAGTCCCAAATACGATTTTATCCCCCTCACCCCGCAGATATGCATCTACTACCCGTTTCTTGAACTCAAAGCTATATTTAGCCATAAAATAAACTGACCTCCAATCGTTAGATTTTTGGTCTAACTTTTGGGGGTCAGTTCAATAAAGTTCATCCATTGGTGCCTCTCTGTTTTCATTCTGTTTTATCAATATTCATACGTTTTGATAAAAATATTCGCCCATTTGAACATTAGTAGTTCAATAAGTATACTCATTGACTTTCATTTATAAGTAAGTGACCTTGTAAATTTGCCAACATCCAGCCCGTCACGGCTAACTATTTCTTTAAGCCTCATTTGAAGGGCGCCGGTCCTTAGGGCGCGTGTTTTGCACCCTTAGTACCGCTGTGTCCCTTGTAATGAGGAGGGGCCCACGTAAGTGGGAGGAGTCCTGATTGCCTGGCTGGAAGAAATAGTTAGCCATGGCGGGCGTCCGGATTGTCTGCTGTATTTATCAATAAGTATCCATTTGATCTCTTTCCCTACCGAATCTGACTCAGTATCCCCGGGTCCTTGATCTTCGTATCCTCTGCAAACAAAAGGATCTTCGACATGATCTCCGCTGTCTTGGGATCCTCATCCACAAAGGGCAGGAAGATCCTTCCCCTGTGCTGAGAATGCACCGGTACGACATACAGCATGGCATTGCCCATCTGGTGTACAACACCGCTTCCCAGATGAACCGTATATTCTCCCAGCTTTCCTTTGATGAGTGCAAAATTGCCCTCGACCTTCACATTGCTGATGCCAAACAATGCAAGATTGCATTCCACAAGCGCACGGCGCATCTCGATGGTCGAATGGCTTGCTTCCGGATCCACGCCGCCTGCATGGGCAACGCTGACCGCCAGGTCCACATCCCGCATGACCTCACTGTAAATGACATCCGGTATCTCTTTGATTTTCATCGTCATTCCCGTCTTACGGTCCAGAAATACCACCCATTCCAGTGTGGGTGCTTCGATATCTCCCGGAGAAAACCAGTCTGCCATGGCATAGATGCGCGCCACGATATTTTCTTTATAATATACTTTCTGCAGACCGTCGTCATAATCCGCCACCCAGCGGCGCCCGCGAAGGGCCCCAACGGTCTTCTGCGGCTGGATCTGATTGCCGGAAAACAGCATGGATTCTCCCTTTTCCAGTTCTTCTGACAGCTTCACATACAGTTCACGGAATACCTGTTTAAAGGGCTGACGAATCTGCTTTTGGAACAAAAGCTTCTGGTATTCGCTCCAGTGACCCTCGCGGTAAAGATCAAACGGATGCGCGATCAGAAGTCTCTCCTCTGAACTTACATCTGTAAGATTTCCCTGATAGTCCACAATGCCCTCTTCGGTCAGAAAGCCCAGACCGGATGTCTTTGTCTGATCGACCGGTTCCGGCATCACAAGCAGCGGCTTCAGGATCGGAGCAGCCACCGGATTTTTGAAAAGCTCCAGAAGCTCCCATGCCTCAAAGGCGGTCCGGTCCTCCATGGCCTGTTCCATCATCAGTTTTGTCCTGCTGTACTGATCCTTCAGTGCTTTGTTCATTTCCTGCATGTTCAGTACCTGATCATTCTTTTTCAGTTTGGCAGGAACGGATTTCAGTGCTTTTCCGCCCTTGCGGCACCGCAGGGTACTCTTGCCGTTCTCGTCCACCGCGATCATCAGCTCCACATCGTCCGCACCATCTACGGGCTGCCAGGTAAAGCAGGCAGAAGCATTTTCCACCAGCTTGCTTTCCATGCGCAGCACCAGACGGGTCACATCCGTAAAACCGGCATTGACACTTAAGTTCCGAAGGGCCAGCTCGGCGGCGCGGCCCTCGCTGGCGCGGCGCTGAGCGCCGAACTGGCGGCTTTCCTTCTTATATTTCTGAACAAACTGATAGCGGTCCAGCAGCTCATTTTCCCGCTCTTCTTTTTCAGAGGGCAGCGGAAGAAGGCCAAGGCTCATCAGAAGATCCTTGTTGCGTTTTGCACAAATCTCCGCTTTTAACTCTTCTTTGTCCCTTTTGCCAAGCGCCGCATCAGCATATTTTCTTGCTCTTCCGTGGGCGGCCCCGGTGGAAGAATATTTGGCAGCATCATAAAGGAGTTTGAAAATCTTCTCCCCTACTTTTTCATAAGATTCAAAAAACCAGTTCAGATCAAAGGCGCCGTCATGCAGCTCTTCCGGAGAAAGGGGCGTATATCTGGCAATGACCGACGTGAGATGGTCATCAAAATGCTCGCTGGTGTGGGCCATAAAATAATAACAGGTACCGGCAAAGCCCGGAACTGCAAAATGTTCCTCCAGCATGGGAATCCACTGCTCCGCATACATGGCCAGCTCCGCCAGCCGTTTTTTTGTAATATCCGTTCCCTTCAGCGCTTTGGCAAGATCAGCGGCCGTTTCTTCCTGCTTCGGCATGCTGACTTTCAAAAGATGACTTAGTACCCTTCTTTTTTCCGTGGAAGAAGCATAGTAGCTGTAGCCCCTGGAAAGCGGCTCTTTTCCAAGAGCAGTCAAAATCTGTATCATATAATCAATGCCGTAAATCACTTTGATGTTGCGAATCCAGTCGGAAAACGGCGTCGGCTGCTCTCCCCGTTTCAGCTCCACTTTCAGAACCTTCGGCACAATTTCCCGGTAAAGCTCATGGGCCAGCTCCATAGCCGGCATCTCTTTCCCAATCTGGTCGAACCGAAATTTTCCGTCCACCGGCGAGATGGCATCCGTCCCGAAAAAGGCATTCAGAGCGCCGATTCTGGCATTTTTGGAGGAAACGGACCCCTTTTGCTCCACAACACTGATCGGCTCCAACAAAGCGCCCATACTGGAAAAGTCAAACACCGCTTTATATAAATGATCCTTATCCCAGATGCCCCGCACATAGCACTGTACGTAGTCTCCTAAAAACAGGTAAATATCATATCTGCTCTGATAGGGTGGGAGCTGTTCCCGCTCCCGCTGCTGAAAATAGTACTGCTGCAGGCGAAAACGCAGGGCAAACGCACTTTCCCAGTCTTTTTCGCCGGCCAGTGAGAGCCATACGCGCATGCTCCGGAAAATCGGCAGATCAGCCGCCCGTTTGGTATAAGTCACATTTTCTCCGCTGTAGCGCTTCTCACTGACCACATAAAAGTCATTGGAACTGTCAAGCACCGACAGAAGAGCCGCTGTACCGCACAGTCCAAAACGCACCTTCAGCTCATCCGGAACATACTCCGAAAACAGCGTATCCAGAACCGTACGGGCCTGCACGCCGTAGCGAAGCCCCTGAATCAGGTCTGAAAACAGCGGTTTCTTTTCTTCCCGGCTGCCGAATACTTTTTCATACAGCGGCAGATTCTGTTTATAAGCGCTCCGGTTGCTCCGACATTCCTGATAAAACGCGATTTCCAGCAAAAGCTCTGGTGTTTTGATCTCCTTTTGATAAAAGTCCTCCCACAGTTCCCGGAACGGATAGGCATCCAGCGGCGTGGCATCCGGATCCTTCCCGATAAACCGGCATCTCTCCAGATTATTTCCCAGCATCTCGTCCGCTTCCCATGCCGTTTTATAAGTCCTCTCCCGGTTTTCTTCGATCAGGCTGTTCAAAGCCTTCAGCACGCGGATGCATGCCTCTTCTCCATAGACAAACAGGGAGGACGCCTCTTTTTCGTCCACGTCCACAGGAGGCAGAACCCATTCTTTCCCGACATCATAAAAACCGTAGCCGGGTGTCTGCAGAATGTCCTGGGCCTCGCTGGACTCTCCCAACAGCTCTCTTAACAACACCTGCTCCGGCCCCGTCTCTCCTGCAAAAGCCGACAGATACGGCTTTACCAGCGCAAAATCAGACGAATCTTCCTTTTTCATCTGCAGCGCAAGATCCAGCGCACCCAGATGACATTCTTCAGATTTGGCGGTCAGCAGCCTTCCGATGGACTCTGCAAGCTGTGCAGGCGGCTGTTTTCTCAGAAGTGTAAGCGTTCCGGCGCGTCCTTTTTTGTATTTTAAATTCTGTTCGATTTTCCGGTAATCATCCGCCGCAAGCGTCAAATCATCCGCCAGCCAAAAAGCCGTCCGACAAGTCGATTCCTCCGGATTGTGCATCAGGTCAAAGAGAATCTCCCGCCGTACCTTTGATGCCGGACGCCAGAGAAGCACACGCGCTGCCGTCAGCCGGTCATAAGTCCCGTACTGCGTGCCCTGCCCGATGGTCGGAATCAGCTTCGCGGCTTCGTCAAGCAGAGCATCCTCCTGCAGCATCCAGGCAATCAGACACATGCGCACTGCAAGATGCGACGGGGTAAGGCTTACCTCATGCCAGGGGAAAATGCAGGGGGAAAGCACAAGCCCTTTTTTCGGAAGCTTTTTCAGAATGCCCTTTAAGATCTCATACATCTGCACCGCTTCTTCTCTGCTGTCAAAAAGCTCTGTGGGCTCCATCTTCTTCGGCTCTATAACCGCAGCGTCCCGCATCGAATAGTACCCTTTGTTCTCTTCTTTTACGAGGGACATCAGATGCATGCCGGACAGATCCATAAAGCCATGCATAAAACATGCCGCCAGCTCCAGATCGTCCGAATATTCCCGGATCACTTCCTTTGTCGCCTGCATTTTCAGACTTTCCTCCTGAAGGGAAGAGATAAAATAAGAAGCGGTCATCTTCTGATGTTTCGTGCCGCACTTTATAAGATGCTGTACGGCTTCCACGGCGTCCTTGGCCCGGTAAAAGCCCAGCGCCCAGAGCGCACAGCTGATGGCTATGGAATCACTGGACGCAAGCTGCTCATTTCGAAACGCTTCCTCCCGCAGGCAGCCCCCCATCAGGCGCATGAGTTTTTCCGATATCCGGTCCACACTTTTTTCATTGAAAATTCCAATCCAGGTACTGACCGCACGTTTTACGGAAGAATAACGGATCAGATCATGTTCTTCGATCACGGAAAACAGATGCAGAAAAGCCTCCGGCCGCCCGGCATCCATCGTCTCGCACACGGCCTGTCTGGCTCCCTCCTGCAATCTTGCCGCAAGCAGAAATTTTCCAAGTACTTCATACAGCTCCTGATTTTTGCACATGACAATCCCGCGGATCAGCTGGTGGCTGATCATGGAAGTATTCCCGTCTCCCAGCAGAATGTCCTTTACCGCCTGGATTGTTTTTTCATTTCCAAGGTCAATCTGTGCCGCCAGAATCTCCCCATAGGCAAAAAATTCTGTCCGTGCATGGTCATATATTTCCGGCTCGGCGTTGCCTGTCAGCAGGTCAGAAAAAGGTACTCCGTAAAATTTCAGACGGGTATACGCCTGGAACAGCCGGATGCTCGCTTCCACAAACGGCGCATAACTTTCTGAACGCACGCTCCTTCTCTGCCATCCGGCCGTCATCTGATACTGATTCATCTGATCCAGCGCATAGTAAAATTCTTCGTGCTGATCCCTTGGAATGCAGGCGCAGATCAAGTCCTGGAACCGGTTCTGGTAAAGCTCCCTCAGCGTTTGGTATGTACCTTCCTCCAAAAGCTTTCGCATCCATATACATGTATCTCGGGGAACTGCATGATAATGAATGGAAGGAAGCAGCGCTTTTGCCTCATCGGAAACCCCGGCTGCATTCTTTTTGGTCTGCGCGATCCAGTCTTCGCTTAATTTTCTTCTGGTCTGGTAAGTAAATTCCGCCATGTCACTGTTGTCCTCCTATATATTCCTGGGCCTGTTCTCTGATACTTTTATCCACATCTGCCCTGTTTGCAATTTCCTGTAAAAGACCCGTTCCTTCTTTCAAACACTCCCCTGCGTTCATACACCGGTTCAGCATCCAGATTGTTGTAACAGCCGGTGTTCAAATGAACAATCGCTCCGGGATCGCCAAAGTACGCCGTTGGATGGCGCTCGATTCCATCTTTTCTATTTCCTGTTTCCATAATTCCATACAAATCTTTCCTCTGTTTTCTGTTCCGTTCCTGTTCTTCCGTTTCCATTTATTTTTTAACAGATTCCCATCTGCTCCTGTACATATTCCAGCTCTTTTTTGTAGGCAGGATTGCGAAGATCATAAGTACAAGAATTCTTCGGTTCTTTATTCCAAAACGGTTCATTGGACCCTGCTTTGATACATTCCAGAACAAGGGTTTTGTTTATGTGAGGCCAATAGCCTATCCCGTTCTTTTTGAAATCTTTCTGAAGAAGCTTCTTTGCGTCCAGCGGAATTTCCCGGTAATCTTTTCCTCTGCAATAACAGATTTTATCCGGGTCGCACCCACTGATGGAGCGGCCATACATCACCGGATAATCGATCGCATCCGGATCCTCTGGAAGCGGTGCATTTCCGATGATCTCATATTCTCCATAATAAAAATGATTGTCCATCATATATTCGGACGGGCAGCTGCTTAATGTCTGCAGCCTGTCAATACTCACATCCGGATCTTCCGTGACGATATGACAGATGGATACACAGAGCGGTTTTCCCATAAGAATATTCCAGAATTTCCCGCCGTTTTTTATAAACTGACGGACGTCAAACAGAATCCTGCCGTAACCATAACTCCTGCGGTCATATTTAAAACGAAAGAAATCACCTTCCCGATATTTGCAGCGCCGCCTTTTTGCACCTGCAAATGCCCGAATCTCTGCCAGATCGTCAGCACCTGTGTCCTCAGCCCACTGCTTGAGAAACTTCTGAAGTCCTTCCTCGTCCATGGACGGAATCCCGGCGAACTCTGACGAATAAAAGGTCCTCTGTGTCGTATAATTCGCAAGATAAACGCCGCCTTTTTGTTCATGCCCGCCGTTGAAACTAAAATACATCCCATGGGGCGTGCATCTTTGAATATTGACGCCGTTTAAACGCCTGGGCTTTCCTTTTGCAGTAATTGGAGCGATCATTGTACGGTTATCCTGGGTTTTCAGATACCAGGAATCCTCAAGAAAACTGCCGCTGTCATGAAGCCAGATGACTTTACGAAGAACATCGCCGTCAAAGAACAGAATATCCTTACCCGTAGAGCGCTCAGGGTTCACACTGTTATTGGGAATCTCCACACGCTCCCAGCCCGGTTCTATAAGCTCCAGTCCCAAACAGGCCCGCTGTTCATTTGTCAGTTCCATACGCAGAGCCTCCTTCATTCTGAAATTATTTCCCGTAATACTTCTCTTTTATCTGACAGGGTTCTCCATAACGTACCCAAATGTGAAAAATCACGCAGCAGTATTCAAAAACAGGCACAACCATGGTACGCTCTGCCCAGGAATCGCAAATACAGATTATTCTGCCTCATCTAAATATCCTCTTGCCTGTTCCTCTGTCAGATCAAATTTTGTCCGCAGCCTTGTTATAATTTCTTCATCTGCCAGACGTAAATCTCTGTAAACAGAAACCACTCCAAAAATCTTGCCAATTTTCTGATTTTCCCTGTCACGCATTAACAACGTCATATACTCATGCCTCCATTCCCGGTTTTTCTTCGCCTTCTCCACAGCACACTTCAGTTTCTTCACAAATATATCTTCCGACGATTTACCTGCCACATAATCCAGAAATGCTTTTAATTCCGCACTTACTGTTCCGTTTTTTCCATCTGCATTCAGGAAAATCTTTTTTGCTCCATCATTCAGCATGACTTCAGAATCTTCTTTGCAGACATTTTCAAAGGTGTACATATACCGGCCTTTTTCAAATAAATCTGACAGGCAGATAAAGATAATATAACTATTGTTCAGTGTATCATAGTCCTGCCCTTTATCAACCAGCTGTAAATCTATCATGCTTTGATAATATCTGCTTCTCCTTGGCAGACATCCGGACGTGACTGCCTGCATTTCTATATCATATACCGTGCCTTTCCCATCATTTACATACACATCCAAACGGACCCCTTTTGCATCAAAGTCCTCTTTGATCGTCTTTTGCAGTTCCGGTATTCAATGCGTTCAATCTTCAGATCTGGCAGGATCCTCTGCAACAGTTCTTTACAAAGTTCTGCGTCCTGCATGACCTTCCCAAACAGAAAGTCATTGGATATGCTTAATTCTTCCCATTTTGTCTGTTTTGCACCCATATTTTCCATTTCTGTCTTCCTTCCTGTAAATCACTGCCGAATCTGTACCGGCTTGCCTTTGGCATCCTGCACAACCGGGCAGATACCGAGGATGCTGTCAGTGAAACGCTTCTGCGGGCATATGAGAAACTGCATACACTGCGCGAAGCGGACCATTTCCATGCATGGCTCATGCAGATTGCCGCAAATTTTTATTATCTGCCCTGCACACAATGAACAAAATCCGTCAACTCTGTTTTGTCTCTCAGGCTCTGCTTCTGTTATTTGAAAGCAGAGCCTTTATCTGTTTCTTGTAAGCAGCCAGACCACCAGACGAAAAGCCAGACCGGCCAGAATCGTAAAAAAACCGATCCTGCAAAGTTCCTCTCCGATGCCCTTGTTGACGGCATACTGAATCTGTAATGCAAGCGGCGGATCCTGATATGGAATTCCGGCTTTTATCATTTCGTAATAAACTCCGACTGTAAATACGATGCATCCGGCCAACAGCACTGCACTGCTCCATGTACGCAGCATGTATTTCATTTTTATATCCATTCCTTTCGCTTCGCCCGGGCACAAAACGTTATGAAATCATTTTCCGTGCCAAGCATTCTTTGTTATCTTCGCTCCAGCGCATGTTTGAAACTTGCTTTTTGTCAGCCGTACGTCACAGTTTAAGCAGAAACTACGCTTCTACCCTGTACCCGGCAGCTTCCAGTATCTTCAGTGCTCTTTCATAGTGCTCCTGTCTGGTCAGAATATAGTCCGTGTGATAAGTGGATATGGCAAAAATACCGATCTGATTCTCTGCCAGCAGCGATGTGATTTTTGCCAGTATTCCGATCAGTGAAAAATCCAGAATTCCCTGAATCCGAAACGCCTTCCAACCATCCTCCCGCTCCGTTGTGTTCTGAGGCACATGTTCCGTGAGACAGACCAGAGATTTTTCTTCCTCCGTCTGCCCGGTAAAGCAGTAGACTGCGTCCGGATTCACCTGTGAATAATCCGTCACTTTACAGATCGAAAATGTACCAGGTATTTTTTTCAGGTTCATGCAGGCTCCTTCCCTTATTTGTCTGTCTTCGGATTTTGTACAGCACTCTCCCGGCTTTCCCTGACTGTTTTATCTACCCCAGAACCTGACGGATCAGTTCTTCAGGAATCCCGATCTGTGCCACCTCCACGGTTCCTGCGTATCTCTTCCCCTCTCCCTGTTCCAGACCATACTTGGAACAGGTAAAGGTCACGGTATGGTCCGCGCGGACTGCCTCTCCAAGAATCTCCCCGGTATCTCCGTCTATCCCCGACGGGATATCACAGGATATCACCGGGCAGGATACCCGGTTCATCTGACGGACGGCAGCCAGAAAGTCTCCCGTTATGGGACGCTTCAGCCCTACGCCGAACAGTGCGTCAACCATGCACACACTGCTTTCGATCCACTTCTGCTGCGTGGAAGAATCCGGCCCGTAATCCTCCAGTTCTCCGCCGGCAGTTATCAGTTTCTGTTCCATAAAACGGGCATCCGGTGTCATCTTTTCTCGGTCGCCCACCAGATAAATACAGACCTTACAGCCACTCTGCATCAGAAGCCGTGCTGCTGCAATTCCGTCTCCGCCGTTGTTACCCGGACCGCAGAAAATCGTGATCCGTCTGTCTCCCTTCAACTGTGCTACGATCTTCAGAACCCGTTTTGCAACGGCTTCCGCCGCGCGCTCCATCAGATCCAGAGACGGAATCTTCCAGTCTTCTATGGCCGTCCGATCCAGTTCTTTCATCTGTGCTGTCGTTGCCAGTCTTTCCACCATGCACCTCCTGCTTCAGCTTTCTCAAAGAAAACACCGGTTTTCTCCAAAACACTCTTCTCTTTGTCCAATCAGTTCTTTCAGTTTTTCCAACTTTTGGAAAAGCTGCTGTCTTTTTTTCTCCGGATCGGCATCCACATAGTCCACAAAAGAAACCCACGCATCTATATGCTCACTGATATCACTGTACAGACATTTGCAGAATTCGATCATGCTGGTATGTGAATACTCCCTTCTGATCTGTTCCTGTCTCAAAGGACGCCGTTCATCGTCTTCCACAATAATATGGCAGTTCCAGTAGCTGATCATACAAAGCATCCGGTTCGGTTCCAGAAAGCCTTTTACACAGAAAGGGCTCAGAGTTTCCAGACCGTGTATTGCCTGATCCAGCCATTCAAACGCGATATCGTCCAGATAGCTTAAACCGTATGCAAACGTACCTTCCAGACTAAAATCGGTCCATCCATTTTGGGGTTTTGTCAACATTTTTTCTCTTCTTTCATTTTTTATTTTTCAGCAGATTTTTCAAATCTTTACAATGTGAACCTCATTGCCATGCTGTTCGATCATATTTAACAGATCTTTGGTCTTCATCCAGACCGTCGCCGTATTGTCATTGGGATGTACGCCGATCAGCCCCGGCGCATCCGCAAACGCCTGATCCAGGAAAAACTGTACCTTGCACGCTTCATCATTGAGCAGGCCCAGAGGCGTCACCGCTCCGGGAATGAGTCCCAGCAGATCCATAAGATCCTGTTCTGAGGCAAAGCTCAGACGCCTTGTATGATGTTTCTGCCGGAATTCACTCAAGTCCACCCGTTTGTCCCCTTTCACGGTTATGAGATAATAATTTCGCTTTTTATCGTCACGCACAAAGAGATTTTTGGCGTCGGCCTCCGGATAGGGAAGAGCAACGTCCGAAAGCTCTTCCATGTTGTAGACCGCCTTGTGCTCTGTGATCTCATGCCAGATTTTCCGACTCTTCAGATATGCATAGATTTCCTGTTTATTCATTAAGGATACCTCCGCTCTTATATGTTTTTTGTCCCTGCCGTCATTTTTGACTTTTCAGCCCTGACCGCCACGATTTCTTTGATTTTCAGAGCGAACAACGAGGCATACCGGATGCACGCTTACAGAGGATCATGCAGCCTATCGAACATATATTCAAAATACAATCCGGATCAGAACCATATAAAACAGGGTTCCAAAAAGGATACTGAACAGAGAATTCCGTTTCCAGCGCTGCAGCGCCGCCACTGCTGCCAGGGCCGCCAGTTCCGGCAGACCAAAGGAAGCCGCCGTGATCTCCACATCCTTCAGGCAGTAGACAACCAGCATTCCAATTATCGCCGGAGGAAGCACTTTTCCCAGATAGACGATATAAGGCGGCGTATGTTTCCAAAAAATCAGAAACGGCAGAAAACGAAGCAGACATGTCACGCATGCCATGGTCAGGACTAAAACTGCAATATGTACATCCAGATTCATTCGGTTTCCTCCCTGCCGGATTGAATTCGGCTTCGAACAGCCGTCAAAACAAAGGTAATCAGAAGCATGGACGGAATAAGAAACTGTTCCGGACCGAATAAGAACAGACACAAAAGGGAGCAGACAGCGCCTGCCAGCGCCGGAATATGATTTTCCCCTAAGATCCACTGCTCGGTAAAAGACGCCATAAAAAGCGCTGTCATGGAAAATTCGATTCCATCGGTGGAAAAAGGCAGCACGCTCCCCAGGAGACTTCCGATTACGCTTCCTACAACCCAATAGCACTGGTTAAAGAAGGACACAAGAAAGCGATAAAGATTACCTGTTCTTTCATCCGGCACCTGACCGTCACAGAGCAGCGAATAGGTTTCATCTGTTAACGAAAAGATCAGATACGGCTTATAGTTCCCGGTATCCTTATAGCGCTCAATCATGGAAATACTGTAAAACAGATGACGGGCATTTACCATAATCGTCGTAAGGATTGTTGCGACAACCGAAGCGCCGCCGGCGATCAGGCCCACACCCACATACTGCATGGAGCCTGCATAAATAATACTGCTCATCATCAGCGCCCAGAGTACTCCATACCCTGCATTCCGAAGCAGAATCCCGAACCCGATTCCAAGAATCATATATCCGGCCAGTACCGGAAGCGATTTATAAAATGCCTGCTTTATCACAAAAGTATTTTGACTTTTCACACAAACTCTCCTCTTTTTCGGTGTGCTGTTCTGTCTGTTTTCAGTTAAATGATGCAAAACCAGAACGTCAGCACGCCAGATTCCCCTACTATTATAGCTTTTTCTTCCTAAAACAACAACTGTTACTTTTCACATGTCCGCAGCGCCGGACGTGAATGAGACCTGTAAATAAGAAGGGGATTATGCGTGCAAGAAACGTCCTGATTGTCCGTCTGGAAAGATGAGCTTCCTGCATTTATCGCTCCTTTGTCATAACAAAATTTGTAAGAAAAACTCCTTGTCGTTCTACCTGCTGCCCTTTAACTATTTTATATCCTCTTTTTTCAAAAAAAGGTCTTGCCGTAATGGAAACATGAGCAATAATGTTCTCTTGAACTGCCGACTCTAACTGACTGCATACGGCAGTGGCAATTCCTTTTCCTTGATAATCTGAATGGACAAATAAACGGTCAAGATAGCCCGTCTTATCTATATCCCCAAACCCTACAATTATATCATTATCAACCGCAACAACACTAAAATGTTCTTGAAATGACTGATTCCATTTCTTCAAATCCTCCTCGCCTGTTGCCCATACATCTAATTGTTCCTTTGTATAATCTCTTGCATTTACAGTATGTACCGTATTATAAAAAAGCTCTGTCAATTCTTTGCAGTCTGATGATTGATATTCTCTTATAATCATTTCAAAATTTTTTCCTTTTGCTTTTCTAAATCCACATCTATCTGATAGTATCCATCCATCAATATAGAATTACAACCATATTTTTTACATATTTCAAGATAGTGCACATGTAGTATAACCCTAAATTTGAATCATCTTTAAATTAACGAAGAAAAATGTGATTTTAACAAAAAAGCGAAAATCGAACGGCTCTCCCTTAAATCTATGACATGATACCAGGGTCAAAAGGTCTAAAATCCGATGCAAACTTGCTTGCAAGAGGATTTTTGAACTTGGGACCCGCCAAAAACATGAAAAAGTAGTCCGATTAGGGCGGATTTTGAATGTTTTTGAGGATTGCGGGAGCACAAAGTGCGGAGCAATCCGGTATCAGAGGGGGCAAAAGACCTTTTGACCCCAACATCATGACATTTCTTTCCTTATCTCTTCTTCTCAGCGATCTTTCATGCTATAATAGTTCATACAGGTAATTGAAGCAGAGAAAGCACTATGGACAAGAATGTTGATTCTTCATGGACGTTTAGAACAAATGTTGTGGTCTTTCGTAACAAACAGAGCGGATGCGTTGCCCAATTTTTTTGAAGAGATTTTTGCGATTTATGGCCGTGAAGCGGTACAGGCATTGGAAGAAGCAGGAGCACCTCCATGTGCTGCCGCTCTTAATGCAGTAGTTGATATTTTGCCGAACGGCATTTATCCAAAAGGAGATAAAGAATTTTGGGATTCTATGATGTCAGGAAGATTACATATCAGCAAAAAGGGGGAGATGCAGTGAACGACAAAACCAGATACGAGATTATGAAAAACCGAGAACTTTTGAAGGGATACCATGCAGAGGACGCCGGCGCTGAAGAGACGGATCAGCAGCAAAAACTCCCTTCCATCCCCTGTCTTCTGCCAGGGAAAGGAACCGACACTATCAAACTTCCCGCCGATTATGCATCACTTTCTTTTACGGGAAATATTATGGAACTGATCGGCAGACGGGAAAGCAGGCGAAACTATGCAGATCTGCCGCTGACTCTTTTGGAGCTGTCTTTCCTTCTGTGGAGCACCCAGGGCGTCCGCCGTTTCGCCGGACACAAAAACCCGGTCACCTTCCGGAATGTCCCATCCGCCGGTTCCCGCCATACTTTTGAGACGTTTCTGTTCGTCAACCAAGTGGACGGGCTGAAAAAAGGCATCTATCATTATCTTCCCCAAGAACACGAACTGGAGTTCTGGGATGACTGCTCTGATTTTGAAGAAGAACTGACAGATGCCCTCTGCGGACAGCGTTTCGCAGCCTCCGCCCCGGTCCTCTTTGTCTGGGCCTCCATCCCCTACCGAATGGAATGGCGCTATGGACAAAAAGCTGCCAAATACCTCCTGATTGACGCCGGACATGTGTGTGAAAACCTGTATCTGGCCTGCGAATCCATCGGCTGCGGTACCTGCGCCGTCGGCGCCTACGACCAGGACCGGATGGATGATCTTCTTGGCTTTCCGCCCGGTCCCTCCGCGGACAAAAACTATATCTGTACGGTGTACGCTGCCCCGGTGGGGAGAAAAGTCTGACTTTCATTCTTCTCTGTGCCAGAACTGTGGTACAGATTTTCGAGAATATTTTTTCATACGAGCATATCTGAAAAACAAAAGTGCAGCGGCCTGCACCAAGTATTCCTGACCTGTGCAGGCCAAAATCCAGAACGAAACGTCTGTATCAGTGTGTTCCGTCCAGCACTACCTTGATAAATTTCCCCATCAAAGGAATATACGTAAGCACAAAAACTGCAGAAGCTACGGCGGACACCGCTTTTTTGTTCCTTTTGGGAATCTGCATGCCCGCCAGAATCCCTATGGAAAACAGGCAGAATTTCAGCAGAGCCATATCCTGCCAGGTGCTTTTCTGCAGATAGCGATCCGCGTACATAAATAGTTTTTTCATTGCCTCAACCTCCTTCATTGGTTATGTGAATTCATGTTTCCTCTTCTTTCGTATACTAGGTCCATGATCCCGTTATAGCTCTGTATCTTGATCAGTCTCAGCGGAATCCGGTTTTCGGACTTTTCAAAAAGGCGGATTCCATTTCCCAGAAGCATAGGAATCACAGAGAGATAATAGACGTCGATCAGGTCCTCTCTCCATAGCTGCTGTACCAGATCAGCACCGCCGCAGATCCAGATTGCTTTTCCTTCTTTTTCCCGCAGAGACTTTATGAGCCGGCAGGGCTCCTCAGCGGAAAATCGTATATTTTCTGAGGAAGAAGGAGCTTCTCTGTGGGTGATCACGTAGCTGGTCAGATCACGGTAAACCCATTCATCCGGAGACAGTTCCGTCACGATCTGGTCATACGTATTTCTGCCCATGACCACCGTATCCACCTGAACGATAAACTCCGAATACGTATCTTGCATCTCGCTGTCGTTTCCATGGCCGCCCAGCCAGTCAACACTGCCCTCCCCATCCGCAATATATCCGTCCAGGCTCATGGCGATAAATAAGATCACTTTCCTCAACTGCGTCTCTCCTTCCCCATCACATCATTCTCAAGTAAAGCCCTGCCCTTGATCATGGGCTGTTTCTGCAAACGCCGGTACCCTCTGTTTCCTCTGGCGGAGCTTCCGGTAAAACATGCCAGAGTGCTGCAGGAATCCGGAAACCAGACGCCTCCAACACCTGATTTTACATGTTTTCATCCGGCATTGTCCCCGTAAAACCCGGTTCTTCTGAAAGAATCTGAACTGCGATTTCTCTTGCCGCCGCACTGGACACATCCCGATCTTCTTTCTGCCCCAGATAGACGCAGAAATACACCTCTTTTTCCTCATATTTTGCAAATCCGGTAAACCAGGCGTCCACGACAATCCCCTGGGCTTTGCCCATTCCGGTCTTCCCGTAGATCAGAGGCCCTGTCCGTTCCTGATCTTCTACCAGCATGACCTGTTTTAATTCTTTTCTGGTTTCCTTTGAATAGACAGAATTTTCTCCGAAAATGCGTTCCATCACTTCTGCCTGTTCTTTTGGAGAAATCAGCAGAGACGATTCAAGCCAGAATCCGGTCAGTGCACGGTTATTATTGTTGGTATTCAGCTGCCCTTCCCAGTCAGAAATATCGCAGTTTCCATAGGAAAGGTCCTTAAGAACCGCCTGCATCCGCTCCTGACCGATCTCATCAATCACTTCCCGGAAATACCAGACACAGGAAGCCCGAAACGCGTCCGGAAAATCAATGTCCTGATTCCACTTTTCATTCCAGAAGTTCTCCCCGCTCCATGTGCGGGTGGACTGTTCCGGATGAAGCAATCCTTCTTCCAGCGCAGCCAGGGACGAGATAATCTTAAAAGTAGAACACGGCGAACGTCTGGTCTGTGCAAGCGCTTCGTTGTAAATCAAATACCGGTTTTCCGAAGCATCATACACAACCGCCGCCCCGTTCAGACCGTCAAAATATCCGGACCAGTCCGCCTCGATGATTTCCGGCTCCTGTGCCTCATTGGTGGCGGCTGACTCTTCCTCTTCTTTTGGCGGCAGTAAAACCGCTTCCCTTTCCTCCCCTTCTGTCCTTTCACTGACCGTACTTTCCTCTTTGGCAACTGACGTCTGACCGCGCGAGCAACCGGTAAGCACGATTAAGCAGAAAACAAGCAGACTAATCCAAATCCTGTATGGCCATTTTTTCATAATTCCTGGTTCCTTTCCAAGTCCCTTGCAAATCCAGCAAAAGAACGGTTATGATTGTTGAAATATGGGATTTTATTGAGCACCTACCTTTTTCTTTCATAATATTATAGCAGATTCAAAGCTTCGTTTCACTATCTTTTTCGCTAGATTGTGTCCAGTGTGTCAATGATTTTTTCAAACGGTTTCCTCTTGCTCTGAATACGGTTTCCGTTCAAGATATAACAGGCTGATTTTTTCTCAATTGACGCTTATATTGTTTTCACGTATACTAAATTTCAACAAACATTTCGTTTTTATGGCTCTGCCCATCTGATTTCAGAGAGCAGGCAGCGCAAAACAGCGATCCAGAGCTTCTGGCTCAGTAGCATAAGGAAAAAGACCTGATCCGGGATTACAACCAGACAGATTCTGCAGATGCCCGCACAAAGAGCCGGATCCTCGGGGAACACTTGGGAAATCCGTGCCGGGTGATCCGAAAAAATGAAGCTATATCCTGATTTTCCACAGGCAAAACGGGATTCGAAAAGCTGTGAATAACTTTTCGAATCCCGTTTTTGTTGTCTGCAATGCCGCTTACTTCAGATACTTTTTTAATTTGTGGGCAACGACCTGAATGTCTATCGGCTTTGCCAGATGATTATTCATTCCGCACTCTATACACTTTTGAATATCTTCCGAAAAAGCATCTGCAGTCATGGCGATAATAGGAATGTCCGCATCTTCCCGTTCCATATCCCGGATGACTCTGGTCGCTTCATAGCCGTCCATCACCGGCATCCGCACATCCATAATAATTGCATCATAAAATCCAACGGGAGATTTTTTAAATTTCTCAACACAGATCTGCCCGTTTTCAGCCCAGTCCAATTCCATTTCAAGAACAGAAAGCAGTTCCCTGGCAACTTCCCAGTTAAGTTCGTTATCTTCCGCCAGCAAAATATGTTTTCCGCGAAGTGCCTGATCAACTGCCTCTTCGTCGTCTGCAGTTTCTTCAATGGCAGTACCGAAAAATGATTGCAGAGTATCAAACAAAACGGATTTAAACAGAGGTTTGGAAACGAACCCGGAAATACCTGCTTCTCTTGCTTCTTCTTCAATCCCGCTCCATTCACAGGCACAAAGCAGCAAAGCCGGGGCATCTTCCCCATAGCTCATCCGGATTTGACGGGCCGCTTCAATCCCGCTCATCCCCGGCAGTTTCCAACCTAAAAGGATCATCTGATAATCGACACTCTGACGACGATGTTTCGCAATCAGTTCCATTGCCCGTTCAGCGCTCAGACACCATTCAGAGCGCACACCCATTGATTTTAAAGAACGAACCGTATTGATACATAACCGCTCATCCCCATCAACAACAAGCACATTCCAGTCAGGAAATACCGTTTCCGTCTCCTGCTCAATCGCCTTTGCTAGGTCAAGAATAACGTGGAACTCAGTGCCCGCACCCTGCTCGCTCCGGACAGAAATGGTACCGCCCATCGCATCTACAATATACTTGGTGATTGCCATTCCCAATCCGGACCCCTCTGTTTTCTGTACACGTGTGTTGTCCTCTCTGCTGAAAGAATCAAATATTTCCTTCTGATACTCCTTTGACATACCGATGCCTGTATCATTTACCAGAAAATGAGTTCGGACACAGGAAATATCCTCCGGCAACACTTCCTGATATATAGATACTTGAACGGAACCATTTTCCGGCGTAAATTTGACAGCATTTCCCAACAGATTAATCAACACCTGATTCAGTCGTACACTGTCGCAGCAAACATCTTCCGAAAGAATCTCATAGGCAACCGCATTAAACTGTTGATTTTTCGCCCTGACCTGCGGCTGCATGATATTGACAATACCGTCCATAACTTCTCTTAATGACACCGGCTCGATATTCAGCGTCATTTTTCCGCTTTCAATCTTCGATATATCCAGCACATCATTGATAAGGCCCAGCAAATGCTTACTGGATAATGAGATTTTACGCAGATAGTCCTGAACCTGTTCCTGATTGTGCGTATTGGCAATAGCTAAAGATGTCATACCAATAATAGCGTTCATGGGAGTACGTATATCATGGCTCATGCTGGAAAGAAATTCCTGTTTTGCCGCATTGGCGCGTTCCGCTTCTCTCCGGGCCATGTCCATTTCCGTATTTATGCGTTTCAATTCAGATACCTGATTTTTAAATACTTTAAAATACTGAAAGAATATGTAGAGAAGCATGGCAATTACCGCGAGAGAGGCCGCATAAACAATGGTAAGCCAATGACTGCCCATACCTGATATCTCGTGATCCAGTTCATCAAAAGGAAGAACTGTCACCAGATACCATTCACAGTAAGGAAGACTGGTACAATACAGGTGAAGACGTGATTCTCTGCCTTTTAGAATAACAGAATAATCTTCGTCTGTATTCATGGCAGCAGTCAGCTGCTCAATATAGGAGGTCGCTTCCTCGTTCTGACCCTCGAAAATACTGTAAAGCCAGTCAAAATAATTTTCATGAATATTTCCATCATCCTGAACAACACAACTGCCGTCCTCACGTATGACAAAAGAATGAATCAGCGAACTGTCTGAATCAAGAAAGAGAACCTCTCCCATATACTGGGAAGAAAGTCCTACTACAATGGCAAGACTGTCGCTTCCGTCTGCCATGGGATATTCACAGGGAACACCAAATAAAATTACACCATCCCCACTGTTGTCAACAGCCGAAGCTGCTTTACGCTCCCCGTTTTTCAGGCTCTCCAAAAACGATTCCGGGTGGTTGAGTTCCACAGAATCGCCGTAGATCATTTCAATCCTTCCGTCAGACGAATACAGAGCAGCACATAAAAAATGCCTTGCCTTTGCGCCGTATTCTATCTCTTCTTTCGATCCATAACCGGAATTCCCTTCATTTGTTGCAATGTGAGCGATCGATTCTGCCATCGTCAGGCGAAGATCAATGATCGTTTCAAAG
Organism: uncultured Lachnospiraceae bacterium; assembly: GCA_951802115.1. Taxonomy (GTDB): domain Bacteria; phylum Bacillota; class Clostridia; order Lachnospirales; family Lachnospiraceae; genus Hominiventricola. The sequence goes on from CATOPL010000004.1 coordinate 167,463, forward strand.
TGTAACGATACCTGCTCATTCATTCCTGCCATATATGTAGTGCCTATCGTCTCAATCGTGTTTTGACTCATATTATTAATGGATACTCCAAGGAAGTAAAACACGAAAATATTCAGACAAATGATTACTGCTATGCTAATTTTTAAGGAACGCTGCAAAGCCATGTTTTTCATGCTTTTTTCCATCTCCATTCTTTAATTTTTATGTTGGATATAAAACAGAAGAGTGTATCACGCCTGCAGAAAAACCGCAGACAAAATGCACTCATAAAGTTGAATTTTCCCTTAAAAGGGCAACAAAAAAGGACAGAGTCTGTCTGTCTGTCTGTCTGTCTGTCTGTCTGTCTGTCTGTCTGTCTGTCTGTCTGTCTGTCTGTCTGTCTTAACTATATTGCGGTAAAGCATCGCCTGTCAACCTCAATTTACACAAAAACGGAAAAATTTTTATCCGCTTTCATCTCAAAAACAACATTGTAAATCATTGAACTTTAAAGTCCAATAAAACTCGCTTGAACATTGGCAGTTCAAATAAGTATATTTTCACAGTAGCTGCTCCGAAAATCGGCAGCCCGACTTCCTCAGCGCCTCAGTCTGCTCATAACCTGGAACATTTTTCGCATGTCTACCGGTTTCGCCAGATGCTCATTCATCCCTGCATCCTTCGCCATTGCAACGTCCTCTTCAAACGCATTTGCCGACAACGCTATAATTGGCACAACTTTTGCGTCTGGCCGGTCCAGACTCCGAATTACACGCGCCGCCTCATAACCGCTCATAACCGGCATCATTAAATCCATGAGCACACAGTCAATCATTCCCGATTCGGATGCCGCGAACACATCAACAGCAGCTTTTCCATCGTTGGCGGTCACGACTTCTGCTCCCGCTTCCCTGAGTATGTACTCTACGATTTCGCAGTTAATCTCATTGTCCTCTACCAGAAGAACCCGCATCCCGGCAATATTGCCCTGCACATTTCGCTCCTCATCCGCTGACTTTCCGTCTCTCATCTCATCAATTTGGATAGGCAGAGTAATTTGAACCACGCTCCCTTTACCGACCTGGCTGTCTACCTTAATACTTCCCTTCATCTGCTCCACCAGTCTTTTCACGGTGGACATGCCAAGTCCAACTCCATTATAGTTGGTCCTTGCCCCTTGATGTTCCTGCGTAAACGGTTCAAAAATATGTTTTTTGAATTCTTCTCCGATACCGATTCCGGTATCTTCGATCACAAACCGATAGTCTGCCGTTCTACCCTGACAGGCAATCTCCTTTACCCGAACATATACCGAACCATGAGGCCGGTTATATTTGAGCGCGTTGTCGATAATATTCATCAGGATCTGTTTCAGGTGCATCGGATTTCCGATCAGTCTGTCATGCTGCAGTTCCACTTCTCTCAACAGCAGCCGGATCCCTCTTTCTTCCGCCTGAACGGACAGAATCGTGATACAGTTTTCCAGTATATTACATAGGTCAAACGGTTCCTCCACCAGCGCCGGTCTTCCGCTTTCCAGCCTGCTGACCTGAAGAACGTCGTTCACCAGAGACAAGAGATGTTCCGTTGACACACGAATCTTTTTCCAGCAGTCTTTCTGCCGCTTTGGATCCCCCTGACTTTTCTCCATAATGGCCAGCATTCCCAGAATCCCGTTAATGGGCGTACGGAGATCATGGGACATATGAGAAAGGAATTCACTCTTTGCCGAATTTGCCTGTCTGACCTTCTCCAGCAGCTCCATAATATCCTGTTCCTGTTTTTTCCTCGTCACCATGGTATCTGTAATGTCCTGATGGTAGCCATTCAGACAGGAACCCGGTTTTTTAAATGTTTTGTCTTGTACTCCGCCACAGCGGACATAAATTTTCCCAAGCGTCGGATGCTCCCACGGGTAGATCACCTCACAGCGTCCTGTTTCCAGAATTCCCCGCACCGCTTCCTGCACCATCTCCACATAGTCCGGTTGAATGTTTGCAAACCAGTGTCGATAACACTCCTCCGGAGCAATTTCATCCGACACTCCCAGAAGAATCCGCATAGTTCGGTCCGCATACATCCTCGGCTGACAGCCCTCCTCCAGCTCAATCGTCCAGATACCGGTCCTGGCTCCCTCCAGAATATCCTCCAGACTTCGCCTTGCCTCCAGCTTATACTTCTCTTCCTGCTCTACTACAGCATTGACATCCCGCTGGGCAAAAATCGCACAGTTCTCTTCTTCCGTCTTCTCCGTGGCGGAAAAATGAATCTCCAGATGCTTCAGTCCACAGAAACTATCTTTCACCTGATATCGGACGTAGAACTTCTTCTTTGTTTTAAGCTGAGTGAGCACATATTCTTTTTTTGTCACAGCACGAAGCCGTTCCTGATCTCTGGGAACCACATATCGGGAGATGTACCATTCCATAGCCGTCTGATAGCCATCTTTAAAATGAGCGGCCCAATCCATACCCATCCGTTCACTGTCCCGGTATATCTCACACTCACCTGTATCAAAGTTCACCTGATAAATACCAAGGTAGTCCACGCTGAGGGCATGAAGTACATTATAACTCCGCTTTTGAAGCTCGCGGACCAGGTTGCGCCGTTTCAGAGAAGATACAATAAAATATGCCGCAGTCTGAAGCATATTCGATGCATATTCCAGCGACTTCACAGGAGGATTATCCACCCCGTAAAAGCCGATAAGCCTTTTCCCGTCATAAAGGGGAACCACCACTAAAGAATGAATACTCTGCCTTTTCAGAATCTCATACTGAAGCGGGACATCCTCCCGAAGCTCTTCCAAATTCCCGATGATAATATGTCTGCCAATGCTGAACTTCCGATACCAGCTCTCGCACACCTCCGGGGGAACATTTTGAAGATTCTCCTTTTCCGGTTCTACTCCGTCTGCCACCCATTCATAAGTATTGTCATCGCTGCCGGACTCATTCTGTTCAAAGATATAGGTACGTTCCCCGTTCAGCGCCTTTCCCAGATATTTAAGCAGCACCTGAAGAGACTGGTCCGGAGTCTCTTCCAACAGGGCAACGCGAAGTCCCTCATTAATAACAGTCTCCAGATTCTGAACACTCTTCATACTACTGTACTGCTCATGGCCCTCTATGATTGGAACTCCTTCGCCAGCCCGTTCCAAAAGTCCTCCTGAATAATCCATACGTCTGCCCTCCATATAGACCGATTTCCGGCCATAGTCACCACAACGAATTTCAGTGCAGAGAAGTTCCTCACTGAAAAACTCCGTCGGGGAAAATTGGTTTCTTTCCGCTTTAATCCCTTAGTTTCGCCAAAAAAATCTGAAAAGTCTGTGTCATAATACCATAAGCCCCCCATCACGTCAATATAAAAGGTCGACTCTCGTTTAATCCATACCTGCGGTGCCAGATCAATCCTCCAATTCTCGACCTCATATGGAGGTCGATGAGAATCTCGCGGATGAAAAAACTGGCTGAAAGCCTTTCAATTCACGACCTCACACGGAGATCGACTAAGGTAAACCTTATGCTATACTCATATCAAGTTCTTTCAACTCACGACCTCACGCAGAGGTCGACTTTCCGTTCTTTTCGGAGAGGATGCTGCACCGGAGAATTTCAACTCACGACCTCACGCAGAGGTCGACTTTTCAGCAATAATTTTTTAATTTTGAACGTCTCATTTCAACTCACGACCTCACGCAGAGGTCGACTCTGCCATATCAATCACTCCCCTTATTAATGACAAATTTCAACTCACGACCTCACGCAGAGGTCGACGCGATCCGAACCTTATCGCCTGCCCTGAATGGAAAATTTCAACTCACGACCTCACGCAGAGGTCGACTGTCCGAGGGGGTGTGATTTCTGCCACATTGAAGCATTTCAACTCACGACCTCACGCAGAGGTCGACGCTTTCCAAGCCTATAATATTCCCTTTCAATTCCATTTCAACTCACGACCTCACGCAGAGGTCGACCAAATCGGTCCGAATCGTCCGCCACAATCAATTCATTTCAACTCACGACCTCACGCAGAGGTCGACGGCAGAAGGCACTTCTATAGGATCGGACTCTGATCTTTCAATTCACGACCTCACACGGAGGTCGACAAGTTTTCGTGTAATATGGGCCATATTCCATCATCTTTCAATTCACGACCTCACACGGAGGTCGACCAAACCAGTCCGGTGTGATGTCCTGGTCAACCACCTTTCAATTCACGACCTCACACGGAGGTCGACCTGGTAGAAGTAGGAAATGCGTCAGGTCTGGAGAGCTTTCAATTCACGACCTCACACGGAGGTCGACCTGAACTCTTCGTGTATGATTTCTGATAATGTCATCTTTCAATTCACGACCTCACACGGAGGTCGACCACGCAGGAATACGCGGAGGATGAAAGTAACTATCTTTCAATTCACGACCTCACACGGAGGTCGACTGGATTCTGGGCGGATCTGTTTGAAAACTATAAGCTTTCAATTCACGACCTCACACGGAGGTCGACCTTAACACAAGGCGATCTGTCTCTTGTGGAATATCTTTCAATTCACGACCTCACACGGAGGTCGACTGGTTTGGGGGCGTCTGCGATACCTTAATTTTTTCTTTCAATTCACGACCTCACACGGAGGTCGACTGGAGCAGGCAGCGGGCACTTGGATCGGCAAAAGTCTTTCAATTCACGACCTCACACGGAGGTCGACCTGGTGTGTTGTAACGATTTTTCTGTATCAGATGCTTTCAATTCACGACCTCACACGGAGGTCGACCTGGTAGAAGTAGGAAATGCGTCAGGTCTGGAGAGCTTTCAATTCACGACCTCACACGGAGGTCGACCATAGTGTCACCGTCCTTTTCTTATTTTACAATACCTTTCAATTCACGACCTCACACGGAGGTCGACAACAAACGTCTGCTTAAGTGGATGCCGGAAGATCTTTCAATTCACGACCTCACACGGAGGTCGACCTCTTTTGTGGATGATATCCGATACATCAAAATGCTTTCAATTCACGACCTCACACGGAGGTCGACGTGTCTGCTGCCCTCTCGGAGCCGTCACCGGGCCCTTTCAATTCACGACCTCACGCAGAGGTCGACCGAATTTTAACTTGCAGTTAGTTTTATTCAACAACCTTTCAATTCACGACCTCACGCAGAGGTCGACAATAACACAGAAGCAATGGTAGAACTGAAAGAAACTTTCAATTCACGACCTCACGCAGAGGTCGACTGCCGCCGCCTGCCATGCCTGCTTGTCCTCTGGACTTTCAATTCACGACCTCACGCAGAGGTCGACCCAGATGGCTGTCTCTATGGCCTGCACTCTGGTCTTTCAATTCACGACCTCACGCAGAGGTCGACTCAATCAGTCAATCAATCAAAAGAATAATGAGTTCTTTCAATTCACGACCTCACGCAGAGGTCGACTTCTTTTTAAACCTGATAGAAATACCGTTAGATTCTTTCAATTCACGACCTCACGCAGAGGTCGACATTATGTCCACATGTCCATGCCTGCCCTGATTTCCTTTCAATTCACGACCTCACGCAGAGGTCGACTATGCGCCATGTAGATAAACATATTTATTTTTTCTCTTTCAATTCACGACCTCACGCAGAGGTCGACTGAGTGTTGATCCGCTGAATGTATCCGGCGAAAGCCTTTCAATTCACGACCTCACGCAGAGGTCGACTGACTTTGTGGTATGCAAAGTCGCACTCGTTGATCTTTCAATTCACGACCTCACGCAGAGGTCGACTCTGCAAGCAGTCTGGAAGGAAACGAGATACAGACTTTCAATTCACGACCTCACGCAGAGGTCGACTCTGCAAGCAGTCTGGAAGGAAACGAGATACAGACTTTCAATTCACGACCTCACGCAGAGGTCGACCGACTGGCTGGCAGTGCAGTCCCCGAAGATTTTTCTTTCAATTCACGACCTCACGCAGAGGTCGACCAGGAATCGGTTAATATTCTGGGCGCTGAATACCCTTTCAATTCACGACCTCACGCAGAGGTCGACTATATCATTGGTGTACCATTTTTCGGTATATCTATCTCTTTCAATTCACGACCTCACGCAGAGGTCGACTAGAAGAAAACGGAGGAAATCATCATGCAATATCTTTCAATTCACGACCTCACGCAGAGGTCGACACTGATCTGCTCGTCGGTTAATCCCTGTGCTTTTCTTTCAATTCACGACCTCACGCAGAGGTCGACTTGTTTCTTCGATTATAAATATCATCGGATCAATAACTTTCAATTCACGACCTCACGCAGAGGTCGACAAATACCTCAGCTTCTTTGGTTGGTTTGTTTTCCCTTTCAATTCACGACCTCACGCAGAGGTCGACTACAGAAAATGCAGGAAAGAAAGATGCGGAAAGCCTTTCAATTCACGACCTCACGCAGAGGTCGACCTCCGATAGGCCAAAGGCATCTGCCGCCGATCTTGCACTTTCAATTCACGACCTCACGCAGAGGTCGACCTTTTCCCGGAAGAATATTAGACAGGAGAAAAGAACTTTCAATTCACGACCTCACGCAGAGGTCGACTATCAGGCGTGCGCAAAATCAGCAGCGCAAAAATCTTTCAATTCACGACCTCACGCAGAGGTCGACTTCTCCGCGCGGAGTAGAAAAATATTCAGGGTTGACTTTCAATTCACGACCTCACGCAGAGGTCGACTCATAACCAGAATACTATCGCAATCCCATGTATCTTTCAATTCACGACCTCACGCAGAGGTCGACAAATATCCTTTGTCGTGACATTGTTTGCAGTCACCTTTCAATTCACGACCTCACGCAGAGGTCGACATATGCACGAAAAGGTGTGCAACCTGTCCGGAATCTTTCAATTCACGACCTCACGCAGAGGTCGACAAAAGGTCAGTGACAACCTAGCCGTCGAAAAGATCTTTCAATTCACGACCTCACGCAGAGGTCGACAGGACAGGGCAGCGACACACACGCTTTTAATGACCTTTCAATTCACGACCTCACGCAGAGGTCGACGTCAGTTTCCCTCCGGTCAGATTATCGACGAAAGTCTTTCAATTCACGACCTCACGCAGAGGTCGACTGTGAATCAGACAATATCCTTTGACCATTGAGAGGCTTTCAATTCACGACCTCACGCAGAGGTCGACGAAGCACCCACATCACAACCGTATAGAGCTTATCCTTTCAATTCACGACCTCACGCAGAGGTCGACCAGAACGAGACTTGACTGGATATAACACATCAATCCTTTCAATTCACGACCTCACGCAGAGGTCGACGTTTTGAAGGTACATGATAAAATAACCCGCTAACACTTTCAATTCACGACCTCACGCAGAGGTCGACAATAAGAGTGCCAAAAGGAAAACGGGACGAATTCTTTCAATTCACGACCTCACGCAGAGGTCGACCACCGTCGGCATCCCGGTACCCGTGGCATTTCCCTTTCAATTCACGACCTCACGCAGAGGTCGACACCTGCTCTCTAAGAGGTTTCGCCATCCGCATATCTTTCAATTCACGACCTCACGCAGAGGTCGACCGATAAATGATGCGGCGGACGGGTCAACAATGATCTTTCAATTCACGACCTCACGCAGAGGTCGACGTTCCTTGCTGCTGAAGAAATGATAGGAAGAGCAACTTTCAATTCACGACCTCACGCAGAGGTCGACCAGTCTCGGCAGGAGATACGGGCAAGAGAGATTGTCTTTCAATTCACGACCTCACGCAGAGGTCGACGAAGCTGGTGAGCATATCGGAGGCTGAAACGGATCTTTCAATTCACGACCTCACGCAGAGGTCGACGCATCAGGAAAAGACGATGAAATTGTTCCATGAGCTTTCAATTCACGACCTCACGCAGAGGTCGACAACATGACAAACATAAAAAATACAATATACACCCTTTCAATTCACGACCTCACGCAGAGGTCGACAAGATGAATGCGTACTAGAAACTCTAGAAATTGTCTTTCAATTCACGACCTCACGCAGAGGTCGACCCGCCATATACATCCGAAGCAGTACCAATCATACTTTCAATTCACGACCTCACGCAGAGGTCGACCTTATCCAACCCGATCTTGACGATGCAGTAAAAGCTTTCAATTCACGACCTCACGCAGAGGTCGACACTCCCTGTATACTTTCCAACTGGCTATTATCGTCCTTTCAATTCACGACCTCACGCAGAGGTCGACGAATAACGGAGGGTGTAATTGCAACAGAAGAGCCTTTCAATTCACGACCTCACGCAGAGGTCGACCGGTGCAGATGGTCGCTGCCGTGGAGCAGAAGGAACTTTCAATTCACGACCTCACGCAGAGGTCGACCAGGCACCACCATGCCGAGTACGGAAGAAAGGACTTTCAATTCACGACCTCACGCAGAGGTCGACCGGGCGTTTGTAATTCTCTGGCAGATAATCAACCCCTTTCAATTCACGACCTCACGCAGAGGTCGACTCCATCCGCCTGATCTCTTCCACGCAGTCGTCATCTTTCAATTCACGACCTCACGCAGAGGTCGACAGTGTCGATCCGCTGAATGTATCCGGCGAAAGCCTTTCAATTCACGACCTCACGCAGAGGTCGACTTGTTCCTTGCTGCTGAAGAAATGATAGGAAGAGCAACTTTCAATTCACGACCTCACGCAGAGGTCGACTACCGCAGCAGTCTTTTCCTCTTCTGCCTGCCGTCTTTCAATTCACGACCTCACGCAGAGGTCGACGACAGGGACTCATTAACCTGTTCACCCCAATCATCTTTCAATTCACGACCTCACGCAGAGGTCGACGACAGAAAGTCCTTGAGGTGATAAGAAAGATGGGTCTTTCAATTCACGACCTCACGCAGAGGTCGACGGCACTTTTTCGAGAGCGTTGACCACGGCGTATTGCTTTCAATTCACGACCTCACGCAGAGGTCGACAAAAAAACTTGCAACTTACGAAGATGCCCAAGAACTTTCAATTCACGACCTCACGCAGAGGTCGACGATAATGTCTATGATCACCGGCTCCGTCTGGAGGCTTTCAATTCACGACCTCACGCAGAGGTCGACAGGAAGCTTTAGGATTTGGCAGGGGTTATATAAGCTTTCAATTCACGACCTCACGCAGAGGTCGACAGACCAGCACAAAGTTAGTTTGCCGCGAAATGTCCTTTCAATTCACGACCTCACGCAGAGGTCGACATGAAAGAGCAGCCTTGCGAAAAGTGGGCAAAACTTTCAATTCACGACCTCACGCAGAGGTCGACAATGTGTCACCACTTCCCCGCCCCGCCCATGATCTTTCAATTCACGACCTCACGCAGAGGTCGACTAGGATGGCGTGACATGATACCTTGTAACAATATCTTTCAATTCACGACCTCACGCAGAGGTCGACCTTCTGGGGCAGTTTCCCGGTTCAAAATGATACAACTTTCAATTCACGACCTCACGCAGAGGTCGACAGAGTTACAGCATTGAAGTGTACGACGAAACTGTCTTTCAATTCACGACCTCACGCAGAGGTCGACCAGTCCAGACCCATCTCAAGGGCTCGCTCAGAATCCTTTCAATTCACGACCTCACGCAGAGGTCGACAAAAGGTGGGATTATATGCCATTTGAAACAAATCCTTTCAATTCACGACCTCACGCAGAGGTCGACTGTATGCGGCGGCAGGGGATGCGGCGGCAACGAATCTTTCAATTCACGACCTCACGCAGAGGTCGACCCCGGCGCAGGTGCAGATGCAGCTTGCGGAGTATCTTTCAATTCACGACCTCACGCAGAGGTCGACCAGGCAACGGGGCGGTGTTCGGTGGATGGTTCTCTTTCAATTCACGACCTCACGCAGAGGTCGACGCTGATTCAGTTTTTCGTTTACGCACTTCTTGACTTTCAATTCACGACCTCACGCAGAGGTCGACATGTCGCTGTACCGGGAGACGCTTTTGATGCTATCTTTCAATTCACGACCTCACGCAGAGGTCGACCATTTGATCACCTCCCGGATCATAATAACACATGCCTTTCAATTCACGACCTCACGCAGAGGTCGACTGCGTATCCGCTGCCACATCCGCATCCCTGCGGGCTTTCAATTCACGACCTCACGCAGAGGTCGACGAATTTCTGTAAACTGGTGCATATCCTCTATTTTCTTTCAATTCACGACCTCACGCAGAGGTCGACCATGTGGCATAGGCTGGTACTACAAGCCTATAAAGCTTTCAATTCACGACCTCACGCAGAGGTCGACTGTAAATGTGATTGTGGTGAGATAGTATCTGTTACTTTCAATTCACGACCTCACGCAGAGGTCGACAAGTAGTCGCATCCGCAAAAGAAAGAGCAGAATCTTTCAATTCACGACCTCACGCAGAGGTCGACCGGACCACAAAAGACCATGATACCCTCTGGATTACTTTCAATTCACGACCTCACGCAGAGGTCGACCTGTTCTTGGAAGTTCTGCGGGTTCTGGTAGTGCCTTTCAATTCACGACCTCACGCAGAGGTCGACTATATCGTTTACCGATTGGTACGTGGAATGATGGTCTTTCAATTCACGACCTCACGCAGAGGTCGACAGGGGTTGTCTAATGGCGAACAAATTTGAAAAACTTTCAATTCACGACCTCACGCAGAGGTCGACAATAGACCATCATCAATTTCCATAAACCATCCATCTTTCAATTCACGACCTCACGCAGAGGTCGACATGCGGATGGCGAAACCTCTTAGAGAGCAGGTCCTTTCAATTCACGACCTCACGCAGAGGTCGACTAGCCCCATTTTGAGCATTTGTCAATAGGTTTTTCTTTCAATTCACGACCTCACGCAGAGGTCGACAAGGAATTACCTCTTAGAGGATATGATGGACGTATCTTTCAATTCACGACCTCACGCAGAGGTCGACCGACTAGTGCATACAAAAAACTTATGAATAAGTTTCTTTCAATTCACGACCTCACGCAGAGGTCGACCCCGCCGGCCTTTTGCGGACGGGTCCTTGGATGTCTTTCAATTCACGACCTCACGCAGAGGTCGACGAACTGGCAACACTGGAAGAAGAAACGGAAAGTGCTTTCAATTCACGACCTCACGCAGAGGTCGACAATAGCGTTTGTCACAATGACAACGTCTGGAACCTTTCAATTCACGACCTCACGCAGAGGTCGACCATCTTATCAGCTCCTTGATGGTTTCACAGCTATCTTTCAATTCACGACCTCACGCAGAGGTCGACGATTGCATAATCTTCTTTTACATCTTCCATAATCATCTTTCAATTCACGACCTCACGCAGAGGTCGACGCCAGAAATGTATTGATTGCCTTTATGACAGGGGTCTTTCAATTCACGACCTCACGCAGAGGTCGACACGAAAATACGGAGAACACATCCGCAAATGTCACCTTTCAATTCACGACCTCACGCAGAGGTCGACCATCCGCAGAAAGCGAACAGGAAAAGGATAATCACTTTCAATTCACGACCTCACGCAGAGGTCGACTTCAACCAGATATTCCCGGTTTTCGTGTATCAGATCTTTCAATTCACGACCTCACGCAGAGGTCGACCCCCGGCGACTTTGGTTTGAATGACTTATACAGACTTTCAATTCACGACCTCACGCAGAGGTCGACCTTTGCGGCGTCCATTAGCGCGTTTGGATCACATCTTTCAATTCACGACCTCACGCAGAGGTCGACAATGTTGGAAACCAGATCCGAAGAATAGCGAAACCTTTCAATTCACGACCTCACGCAGAGGTCGACCACCAGTCGGACACGATATCGCCGTAAAAATACCTTTCAATTCACGACCTCACGCAGAGGTCGACTTACGTTTGTCTGGAACCATGAACCGATATTCTTCTTTCAATTCACGACCTCACGCAGAGGTCGACTCACTTGTGGAAATACTACCGGGAACACGGTTCCTTTCAATTCACGACCTCACGCAGAGGTCGACACATTTTCATAAAACGAATTCCATTCCGCTTCGGTCTTTCAATTCACGACCTCACGCAGAGGTCGACTTTTTCCATGCTTTCATTCTCCCTTCTGTTCTAACTTTCAATTCACGACCTCACGCAGAGGTCGACCGTCCGTGATATTTTTCTTCGACCAAAAGAAAGTCTTTCAATTCACGACCTCACGCAGAGGTCGACATCTTTTTTGTCATAGTCCCACCGGAACCGGAATCTTTCAATTCACGACCTCACGCAGAGGTCGACGGTATTATCTCCGGTTCCGCTGTCCTGCCAGTCATCTTTCAATTCACGACCTCACGCAGAGGTCGACAATTTATCCATATTCCGCATTGTGCGGTATGAATCCTTTCAATTCACGACCTCACGCAGAGGTCGACCTATTTTCTGTTCATTCATGGTTTGATTCCTTTTCCTTTCAATTCACGACCTCACGCAGAGGTCGACCCTGCTGCCCCGGCGTCCAGTCTTTCACGGGCGATCTTTCAATTCACGACCTCACGCAGAGGTCGACTTCCGGCTGTTCGTCGTATTCCTCCGCCCATATGACTTTCAATTCACGACCTCACGCAGAGGTCGACATCCACCTCTACAAAAGCACGTTTAACCATATTATCTTTCAATTCACGACCTCACGCAGAGGTCGACACATTGCAATTATACCACGACAGCAGGAGAGGGGGCTTTCAATTCACGACCTCACGCAGAGGTCGACGGAAGTCGAGGGCGTGGCAACGCTGATCCTGAATCTTTCAATTCACGACCTCACGCAGAGGTCGACTGGAATTGAACGCGATCTTTTTCACGGACGTGTTCTTTCAATTCACGACCTCACGCAGAGGTCGACTGGCGGACTGCCTGTCTAATAATTTGAATGGAATACTTTCAATTCACGACCTCACGCAGAGGTCGACCCGCCCGCGTATTCTTCCACGCTTGCGACTGATCTTTCAATTCACGACCTCACGCAGAGGTCGACCTTTCGATCAGTTCCGGGATCATCATCATTTCGTCTTTCAATTCACGACCTCACGCAGAGGTCGACACGCCTTGACGTCGAATTCTGTTTCCGATCTGAATCTTTCAATTCACGACCTCACGCAGAGGTCGACCGAAGATCACACTACACTGTTATTAAGCGGAATTCTTTCAATTCACGACCTCACGCAGAGGTCGACGGCTTTACTCTTGTTAAATCCTGCCCCTTTCAGTCTTTCAATTCACGACCTCACGCAGAGGTCGACCGCAGCACTGGCGGCGGGGTTCGTTTATCTGTATACTTTCAATTCACGACCTCACGCAGAGGTCGACATGATGATCCCGGAACTGATCGAAAGCAGGATCCTTTCAATTCACGACCTCACGCAGAGGTCGACCGGCTTTGTTTGCTTGTAATAATAGGCGTTTTCTCCTTTCAATTCACGACCTCACGCAGAGGTCGACTTCCCCGGACGCCGCCGGATCCGCATATTGAAATCTTTCAATTCACGACCTCACGCAGAGGTCGACAGCGGCGGAAGATTATATTTGAAACATATCAGGGACTTTCAATTCACGACCTCACGCAGAGGTCGACGATCCATTTAGTGATCGAAAAGGGAGGGAACGCCTTTCAATTCACGACCTCACGCAGAGGTCGACCAGGTAATCGACGCCCTGATCCGCGTCATAGATCTTTCAATTCACGACCTCACGCAGAGGTCGACATTTCCGCGACGCTTTCCGTCGTCTCGATGTTGAACTTTCAATTCACGACCTCACGCAGAGGTCGACAACTGGCGGATATATATATCGCCGCCGGAACAGTCTTTCAATTCACGACCTCACGCAGAGGTCGACAAACGGCGCGAATTTCGCCCGGCGCAAGTTTAATCTTTCAATTCACGACCTCACGCAGAGGTCGACGACATATATCGGGGCGATCGTGAACGGAATCATCTTTCAATTCACGACCTCACGCAGAGGTCGACTCAACCAGATATTCCCGGTTTTCGTGTATCAGATCTTTCAATTCACGACCTCACGCAGAGGTCGACATCAATATTTCACATATTTTATGCAAAATTTTGATCTTATTTCTTATATTTTTCACAAAAACCACTTTAAATAAAGTTCAAAAATATTAATGTTACTTCATTTTTACTAAAATAAACTGCTAAAAAAGGTGCGAATCTCCTGGCATTTCATGTGCACTTCACATTCGCACTAAAAGATCAGCGGCTCTGTCACATCAAAACCCGGTTTGGCCCCCATGTGTTCTACTTTGTTCTTGTACTTATCGCCCAGATTATAGAACCGTAAACTGTCTTTTTTCTTGTCTATGATACCTTCCAGAATCGCTTTTATCTGCCGATACTGTACAGAATCCACCTGACATTCAAAAACAGAATTTTGGACTCTCTGGCCATAATTTACGCATTGCTTTGCCACTTTCCTCAGCCGTGTTCGTCCGGCAGCGTCTTCTGTATTTACATCATATGTAATTAAAACAAGCATCGCTCACCTACTTCCAGAAAAACGGAGGATATTCATCCAGATCACCCCGCAGATATCTGGCCAGAAGCATTGCCTGCACATGAGGAACCATACCCCATTCTATTTTTTCATTCAGAAAGGGATGTCGGATAACTTCCTGTTTTCGTTCCTGCCATGATTTCAAAAATATTTTTCTGCCTGCATCATCCAGAATAACTGCGTCGCTTTCTTTCCTGACAAAATGTTTCTCTTTTATGATCCGTTTATTGATCATTGTTAAAACAAATCGATCAGCCATCACCCCTCTGAGCTCTTCCATCAGATCCAGTGCAAGTGAAATCCGTCCCGGACGGTCTGTGTGATAAAACCCTACATACGCATCCAGTCCAACTGCTTCCAACGCTGCTCCGCACATTCCTGCCAGTAAACTGTATGAGAAGGAAAGCATGGCGTTCACCGGGTCCAGCGGAGGCCGTTTGTTCCGACCACGAAAATAAAATTCTTCTTTCTGCTGTAAGATTAAATCGTCAAAAACAGAAAAATATACGGATGCCGCTTCTCCTTCCAGTCCAAGAAGCCGGCCACTTGTTTCACATGTTCTTATGTTCTTCAGGCTTTGATATAAAATTTCTGATTTTGCCTTTATATTCTCCGCATCCAGCCTCAGAGAATAATCCCTTACAGCTCTTTCAAGAATCCATCTGGAATTATACACTTTCCCCAGAATAAAATTTCGTGCCAGTTTCAGACTTTCTTCCGCATTCTCGCTGACTCTGTACTGTTCTTTTCTCAGAGTGACATTCCCTTTTACTTTTCCGGTCACCCGGGCCAGAAAACGGCCGTTTCCGGACATAAATGTAAGTTCTATATTCCGCTCTGCGCAGGCTCCCATCAAAGCAGGACTCGCTCCAGTATAACCGAACGTCACGATCCCCTGAAGATTATGCAGCGGCACACGTCCGATTTCCTCCTGCTTTTCAGATACAACGACATTTTCCCCCTCCAGAGAAAGATATCTGTTTTTTCCTGTGATATACAATGTGTTTAACAATCTTTTCATCCGGGATCCCCTCTTTCCAGAAGTCTGTTCTCTATATAACTGGTTACTGAAAGATTTTTGTTTAACACCGGCATACACAGGTCTTTCAGAGAACATGCGTTGCAGCTCTTACTCCATTTCACCTTCGGAGTATATCTCCGATCATAATATTTGTGCATTTCCAAAAACATGTCTTTGACTTTTGTCCGCAGGACAGGCTGAAATTCCATCTTCTCTCTGTGTCTTGTCTCTCCATAATAAATATATCCATATGATATATCGCAGCAGAGCATTTCTTCCAGACACAGTGCCTGAGCAGTAAGCTGCAGCGCGTCCACATCTGTCGCTTTGGGACTTCCTCTCTTATATTCAACGGGAACCGGCTGGTATCTCCCCTCCTTTCCGGAAAGGGAGACTCCCTTCTCCGATCTGTAAAATTCTACTACATCGCATTCTCCGCTGATCCCAATCTCGCGGGAATGGACCGGCAATGCTCTGACAATGATCCGGTCTCCCCGCTTTTCTTTTACAGATGCGTCATGTGCTTTTTCATGGAGCAGTTTTCCTTCCACGGTTCTTACATTTTCCTGCCACTGCAGTTCAATATAAGCCAACGCCCACTGTCTTCTGCAGAAAGCAAAATGCTGAATCCCTGACAACTGAAGAAAATCTTCTTCCTCATACACCGTCAAATACCTCCGGAGCTATACAGCCGTCCAGATTCCAGTCAATCTCATATTCTTCAAAACTTTTGGGACGGTCAATCTGCCTGATATAAAATCCCCGCTGGATTCTCCCGCTGGATACCGGCGGAATCTTCTCTTCATGCTGCCACCAGTACATCCGGCACAGCTCCATGCTTCCTTCCGGTCTTGCGGAGGACGCGTCATTTTCAAAAAGTGTTTTTAAGGATTCTTTAAGTATTTCTGCGTCCTCCTGGGAAAATCCGGTCTTCTCCGCCAGCTGCACATTGACGCTCCCCATAACTTTATATACGGCGAATCCAATACGATGCTTTGTTCCCATGGTGTCCGATGCTTTACTCTCTTTTCCGGCTTCACTGTTTACACTTTTTGTGATCTGCATGCTGATCACATCCACCGGAGACAAACTCACTGCCTGATGAATCGAGACTGGTCCTCTTACACCAAAAGAAATCTCTTCTCCTTTAAAGGCGAATACCTGCCCAAAAGCCCTTACATCCAGCCATTCTTCACAGGCAATCCGGGCGCAGGCATCTCTGTTTGCATCCTTTTTCTTCTTTCCTGTCCCAAACTCATCTTTTAGTCTCGGACATCCTTCTGCCCGGTCTTTCAGACTTTTGAACCCATCATCCGAACGATCATCCGACTGTACAAATACTTTCTGGCCCAGATCCTGAAAACGATTGCGGAGCTTTCTCTTGATGCACACATCCGATATCTCCCCATAACCGTCCAGATCGATTCTGGGACGGTTTCCGTTCAGCGGATCTCCATTTGGATTCGCATTATGTACGCTGACAAATAATGTAAAATCAATTTTTCCTTTCAGTTCACTCATCCTTACTTCCTCCATCCGTTTCTTCTTTCTTATAGTTCTTCAGTTGAAAAGACTGGCTGTGAAATCCCAGGAGATACAGCCCGTCCAGCTTTGTATTTTCCCGAAAACCTTCGACTTCAAAAAGCTGGCAGATCTGATCGATCAGATTTTCATAATATTTTCTCTCCGTCAGTTTCAGCTTACCCAAATAGGGCTGCAGGTTTTCTTCAATAACTTTCCAGGTACTAAACGGCCGCTGTGCAAAAGCGCTCATATATCTTTTCGCGTTGGTTACACGCCCGGAATCTTTCTCTGTGTCAAAAGTCCGATACTCAATCCGGTCCGCCACCGCCAAAAGCCTCCCGTACAGATAATTTTTGTCCCTGCAATTTTCATCCAGTGCCACTTCCCATTCCTCCTTATCCGTTTCAAATCTGTGTTTTTTTACAAAAGAGCACGCCAGTGCCAGAACTTTTTCCCAGTTATAACGTTCCTTATAAGACTGCGGAGCAGACGCCTTGTTTACGGCAGTTCTTACCAGATCATACGGAATGTTCCGTCCGTCCCATATGCATGGCATCAGACGTTTTCCCGTCTCTGCATAAAGCCGTTTCCCATTTTTGTCGCTAATGGTCAGTATTCCTTTCGAGTCTGAGCCATATAAAATATCTGCAATCTCTTTTATTCCTGGAATTCCCACGTACAACTGCCTTTTTCCATTTTTATATTTTGTGTGTAACCACGCGCACTGATTGTGCCACTTTTCTATATTTTCCAGATACCTGCCGGTTTCCAGTGCTTTATATTCTGCCAGCGCCAGCCTTCCCCTAGTCGCTGCGTCAAATGCCATCAGCACCATTCTGGACGAATGGTCGATATACTTTCGATATCCGTTCAAAGCCCGGTAGAATTGTTTGGCCGTGCTCAGATTTCCGTCAGAAATTTTCTCCGATTCCTTCTCTTCCCCGCTCTTCTTAACATAGTCTTCCGAAAGCAGGCTCTCGTCTATTGTAAAATCAGAATCGAGCATTTCACTGTCCGCACCTTGTCCGGCTATATCCTGTTGTACCTGCTGTGCTTCCTCCATAATCGTGTCTGTGTCTGCGTCCCATACAGGCATCTGCAGCATATTGGATTCCCAGGTCACCATCGTTAATGTATCATAATAGTGTCCCTGTTTCCGTATGATCCATTTCAACGCATTATGGATCTTCTGTGAAGTCTCACTTCCGATCACAAAGGCCTGTTCTTTACTTAGAAAACGTCCCCGAAAGGTATAATTGGTCTCATCATTGGAAGAGATCAGCTTGGCTCCATCTCCTTCATTTCGTATCTTCTTGGAATGGAGATAGGTCGGAGTCTCCCGATGGCCGGTCACATAATCCAGTTCTGTTTCCTTCTGGCAGGAACGATAATATGCAAGAAAACATGCCTGCAAAGACGAATCTTTCCAACACGCTTCTTCCGTGATCTGTTCAGATATTTTCTCCCTGACAAGAAACCGCACAAAGCATTTATCATATCTTTCACCTTGGATTTTAGCCGTTTCATCCAAAAATCCACTTTCTGTTATGGTCACAACCCCTGTTTTTATAAGATCCTTCACTAGTTCCTGTTTTAATAAATAGTTATAAATAGCATCTACCTTTTTATGCGAATATTCAGAATGTTGCCATCTTTCTAAAGCTTGAATATATAATTTATAAGCTTCTTCTTTATCCTTTTTTCCTTGAATATAATTTTTATAATCTCCTGCCAAATACTTCAAATAATCGCATAATGGATATGGTGCCAGATTATTCGTACGACTTTCAGACTCTTCCGTAGATGGTACCATCGTCATCCTATCCTCATTTACAACTTTGGAAGCGTCCAGAAAATTGCCGTCTTCATCAATCACAACCTCGATTTGAGACAACATTGTAGTGTGAAACGGTGGAAGCAGGACATATGGAACTTTCTCTGTCCCATTCTTTTTCTGATATTCTTTATATCGTATAATTCCTGCCTCCCTGTTGTTTTTCTCGTACAGATCCAGCAGTTCTTCCTCCCAGTTCAATCAGCCACCTCCTCATCTGTAAATTCCTGCAGACCGGAAAACTTTCCTTCGCCAAACGTTCTGACGCTCATCTCTTTGATAAAACGCCTGTCCTGACATTCTTCCGGTCGGATGAATTCAATCAATCCTCTCTGCTTCATCACAGGGCGCCAGAAATGAACCGTCATCCGGTTTTTCTCTTCCGGCAGCAGGGCCTCATCCGCATAGGTGATCCCATGATACATAAAGCCGTAGGAAAGCTCCCCCTGCATGGTATCGTAATATCCTTCTCCCTCATCAAACACGCAGGGTTCCACAAACGCCTGACATTCCCTCGTCCCCAGGAACACATCTCTTCTTCCGCCCCGCTGCACCATACGTCTCGCAATATTATGATGTTTATGCTCATTCCAGTCTTCTTTCAGCTCCGGATGATTGGGATTAAACTCAAAATGAGCGCGTATCTGATAACATACATCTTTGAGATAAGTATAATATGCAAGTTCGTTGCCGCCGTTATAACTGATCGGACGTACCCCTTTTGTCTCTGTCTGAATGGGCTTCATGATACGGACCGCATCTACATACCATATGATCGTAGGTTTCCAGTAGACGCTTTCCACGATCCCTTTCAGAGCTTCGTAGGTTGGTATATGGTAGCTTGTCTTCTCGCCTCCTGCCCGAGTGACCGGATCCGAAAATAACGCATAGCTCCCATATACTTCAAATTCAATGGTGTTTCGATATTTTTTCACTTATGCACCTCCCTGTCTTAATATTCCAGAAACCGGATTGCCGGCGATTCCAGAACTCCTGTCTTCTCATCATAGTAGTCTTTACTCAGTATCAGTACGCCCGTGTCACCGGCACTATAAACGGCATCATTCAGCTGGTCTCTCAGGTATTTTGAGATTCCTACTGTGTAGCGCTGCAGTTTCCGCAAAATCTTTTTCTTCCCGGATGCTGTCAGCTCCGGCCGTTCCAGTTCTTCGATCAGTGTATCTGCGTTTTTTTCATATGGAACGACAACCGGTATTTTCTCATCCTCCGGTATGACTTCAAATGCATTTCCTGCAGTCTGAAATGCCTGATTCAGCGGAAACTTAGGATATTTTCCCCCGTGCTGACGGGCATACTGGTTCCTGCCCGGAGCATTTTTTCCCAGCAGCTCTGTCAGACATGTCCCTTCGGAGGCCACCGGATACTTTGTCAGTTCATTTCCCAGCTCATGATAATACAGGCGATAATATCTTCTGATTGCTTTCTCTGAATCCAGCGCACGATCAAAAGCTTCCGGTTCCTGTCTGAACTCATATAACAGCCTTTCACAGCTTCTCTGCGCCGCTTTCATCTCATAGAACCGGTCAGTCCGCTCCACTTCAGAGGCCATTTTTACAATATAAACTTCCCCCTCTGTCTCTTTTTCCTTATGCCGGTTGCAGCGTCCTGCCGCCTGAATGATACTATCCATGCCCGCAAGCGAGCGGATCACACAGCCAAAGGAAAAATCAACGCCGGCCTCCACCAGCTGTGTACTGACACAGATGATCTTTCTTTTTTCCTTCAATGCGGCCTTTATCGCTTCCAGTTCCTTTCTCCTGTTCTCCGGACACATATTGGTACTTAAATGATACCATTCATACTCATCCCTTCCGGAATTTTTCAACGCCTGATAGACTTCTCTAGCCGCCGCTTTGGTATTTACAATCGCCAGTACACTGCCAGATCTTCCTGCCACATCCAGGATAAAATCTCTGAGATCTTCCACACCCATTCCTCCCGGTACACGGTCTGTCTGATCTTTTATCCTGGTCCTGCGAAATTCTTCTGTATAACGGTCTGTATCTTTCACCATTTCTTCACATTTCAGAAGATTGTTTTCTATAAGCTGCGCTACGGAAGGCTGTGTCGCCGAACAGAGCACCACCGTCGTATTGCAGAACTGCACCAGAAAATTGACAGCCAGGTGAAACAGTTCTGTGCACCGGACCGGAAATGCCTGTACTTCATCAAAAATGATGACGCTGTTGCACAAGCTGTACATTCTCCTTATACTGCTTTTCTGTCCGGAAAATAAAGTGTTCAGCATCTGGACCGCTGTAGTAACAATGATCGGACTGTCCCAGTTTTCTGTAAGTTTTTTGTAGGTCTCTTCCTTCTCCGTGTCGTCATGGCAGACATTGCAGTGATGTTCCAGAACGTAACTTTCTTCCCCAACTGCTTCCCGGATACTGGCTGCATTCTGTTCCAGTATGGAATTGAACGGCGCAATATACAGGATACGCCTTTTCTTAAATTTTTTTGCATGGTACAGTGCAAACCGCAGACTGCTGAATGTCTTGCCCGCTCCGGTTGGCACTGTCAGCCGGTATAATCGTTTGTCGCTCTGAGATGCTTCATAACAAGATTCTGAAATTTCACTTCGACACTGATTCAGTCTGCCGGCCGGGGCAGAACACCCCACCTTTTTCATATAAGCTTCAAAATGAGAAATCGACCGGTTCCAGATCTCAAGCGTATTTTTTTCGGAAAGCCTTTCCGGAAGCGGCCTCCTTTCAGAAAAACCGGCGGCATCGCTCCAGTCGCTGTCGATCAATACGGACAGCAGAAGACGTTCGTACATTCCCAGAAAAAACTCGCTGTCTCCATATTTTCCTTTTTCCACCCGGGCGAGTACGTCATCAATATTTTTACAAAGTACCTGTATATCATGATGTGCATTTAATACATACTGTTTCAGCTCTGCCGTGCCAAGGGTCTGCGCATATCTCTTTTTCACAGTTGTGAAATCAATCTCTTTTTCTCTGCGCTTTTCCGTCAGCTCTTTTCCGGTCTCCAGATCAATGCAGTCCTGCAGGCCATGATGGGAATAGATGGCAGTCCCCACCATTCTGGATACAAAATACTCCCCCGCCATAGCTTCCAGCAGCCGTCCTCCTGCAGATGCGTGATCGATGCTCCGGCGTTTCACATCCTTTCCCTTTCTTTGTACTTCCTGCATATATTCCTGAAATGCTTCGCCAAATTTGCCTGCATCATGCAGGAGTGCAGCGACACAGACCAGATTGTTCAGGATATCCAGCGGACAGTTTTTCTCTGCCAGACAACAAACGTTTTTCAGGTGTTCTTCTATACTCTGTACCCGGCCTGTTTCCGGTTCCACGTGAGCTATAAATTTCATATTTTTCCCCATATTCATCTGTAAAATATTTCCTTTTTGTATTATAACATATTTATCTGTTTATTCATAGTGTCCTTTCTCCGGACCTTCGACCTGCTCTTCGCCGGTATCCTGCTACTGCCTCGCTTTTTGAGATTATCGGAGTCTGGATAACTGTGCCAACAGTGGATGGGATTGTGTTCAAGGCAAAACTGCCTGTTTTCACATCCCCGGATCTGTGATATGATAAAACAATAAAAATACTCCGTCTGAAGTTACAGGCGGCCTGGTGCTCTATTATAGAAAATAAGGAGAATATCTATGAGTTACGATCTGATGGTATTCAACCAGCTAAAAGTTCCCTGCGAATTCAGGCAGCTGCGTCCATGGTTTCACACCCATATGGAAGAAGATGTACTCCCGGAAAAGTTACCGGCCATCTTCTGCTCCTTTTTAGACAAAGTCTGGAAATGGTTCCCGCCTATGGACCAGTGTCCCGAAAACCGGTTACACGACGCCTGCGATTATGAAATCCATGAAGATTTTATTTATATGTGTTTTTCCTTTTCCGCCGCTGAGAAAGCCCACGGCATCGTCAAACGTCTGGCAAAAGTTGAAAATCTAGGCTTCTGGGACGTCAGCCAGTCCTTTGACCGCACCTTTCCTTTCACCCTCCCTACGGACCGGTGGCCCATGATTCTGGAAGCCGGATGGGTCCCTCATGGCAGACAGTTTGTCTATCATTTTGAGGAAGTTCAGAAGGTTCTGAAACAGATGAAAAAAGTGGAACGAAGCAGCCTCTGTCTCACAGACCGTCAGGGTAATTATATACAGGCCGGCGGATTTCAGGACACCTTCATCATCGAAATCCGCAACTACACTGACCCTGCAACCTGGAAGCAGCTGCGAGCGGATCAAAAAGCAGAAAATTCAATGGCAGACACACTGGTATCTATCAACAATTTTCAGATCCAGGTTCCCGAATCACAGGTCCTGTCCAGGGAACAGGTCTGCCGGCTCTTTCTGGAATTCACAGAGGAAACGCTGTTCCTGAACCAGAATATCTTCTGGCAGACACTGAATCTATAAAACAGCCAACGCCTATACAAAGCCCATCCATCTCCCTTACAGGTGGTGGATGGGCTGAAGCCAAACTGTATTAGGAGGAATTCGATTTATGACAGACTACGTAGCAGTGTACAAAAATGACAAATGGATCACCGTAAGCTTTAACAATGAAAACAACAAGCCCTTTACCATCGGTGAAAAGATGTATGAGGTCAACGAAAATGCCTACATGAACGGATACAACTGGGACGCCTTTTTCAATTATTACCTTGCCCGGCATGCCCCCGAACTCTTGGAAGACCTGGAAAGCGACCCGGAAGCCGGCTCCTATGCCGCTTACTATCCCTCCACAGAAGAAAATGAAAAAAAGGCAGAGCGCTTTGCCCAAATTATCGTTTCCCTGATCGAGAATGAAGAGGAACTATATCAGATCGTACGGGAAAAAGGGGATGAGATTGAGTGGGATTAACCGTTGCACAAGCACTCTTTGCTTATTTCAAAGAATCAAAGATAAAAGCTGTAACATGAATTGGGAGCAACAGAAACCTCCCTATGAAATTTCCATCATGCGGTGGGTCAGTCAGCATCCATTCTAAAGGAGATGTGTATTCATGAAACTGAAAAATATACTGATCGTTGTCAGGGATCTGGAACGATCCAGAAAATTTTACCACGACCTGTTCGGTCTGGAGCTGCTCCTTGACCAGGACGGAAATCTGATCCTGACCGAAGGTCTTGTGCTGCAGGATGAAAAGATCTGGAAAAAATTTCTCGGCAGAGATATTATTCTGGAAAACAATGCCTGCGAACTGTATTTTGAAGAACGGGATCTGGATGCTTTTATCCGAAAGCTGGAAACTTTGTATCCCTCCGTCCGGTACGTAAACCGGCTCATGACTCACAGCTGGGGCCAGAAAGTTGTCCGCTTCTATGATCCGGACGGAAATCTGATCGAAGTGAGAACGCCCATGGAATCCACTTAAATTTTCTATTGACAACCGGTAGATTTTGTGAGAAAACAGACTGGATAGCAGCAAATTACGCTGTATGTTTCAAAACAAAGGAGGAGGTAGTCGGCCATGTATGAGATCGTAAAAATTGTGATAGAGATTGCATTTGTAGCCATCGTTGCATACACCATTTACTCAAACATCAAAAAGAAGAAAAAATAATCCCTGGCATGGACCGGGAACATGTCCCGGTCCTTTGTCCGTCTGCCTGCTCAGAATACAAACCGTCCGTCTTCCACATAGTCCTCCCGGGACGGATTTCCTCCACACTGCCAGATCTTTCCTTCCCCCACGTCGTAGACCACAGACCACACGGTGTCTTTTCCCGTCATACTATCATACTGACAGAGAAACCCATATTTCCCCCTCAGAACATTCATGGCAAAAGAGACTGCATCCGTCGTCCTCTCCTGACTGAAGGCGGACTGTATCGTCTCATATCGTTCCTCCGCGTTCCAGTCGTCAAAACTTTCCACCCGATATGGCTTCATGGTATCCAGATGAAAAGCGTTCACTGCGGACACGAACGGGTGCTCCTCATCCAGCCGGTACACTTCCATCCTCTCCGGATTGCATTCAATAACCGCTGCTGCCCCGGTCCGGTCTGCTGCCGTGAAGGTCTGGCTGGAACCTACTGGCAGCTTTTTAAGAGTCCTTACAAACTCCTCCACGGTCCTGCATCGCTCCAGGCCGTACCTAAGCAGCATCCCCGCATTCAGCCCATATCCCTGGCACACAGGATACACCGAAGTCAGTCCCACTGCAAATCCATGTTCATTGACCCCGTCCTCCATCTCCACAAAAGCCGTGGTGTTGCCCTGGAAAGCATAAAAACCTCCCTCCAGCCGATTGATTACATTCCGGTTCTTCTCCTTGGTCACAGCCAGAAAATCACTGTTTCTGCCAAGGATTACATGCGCCCCTTCCCGGAACGCCAGACAGGAACACCGGATTTCCGGTACTATAGCATACATGCCAAGCAGCACTGCCTCCAGACGCTTCGGATCTGCCCGCTGTCCTTCTGCAATTCCCCGAATCTCCTCCAACACTTCTGGATACCATTTTTCATAAGAAGGTCTGCAGCCTTCGGCGAACCGGATCCGTTCCTCTGTGACCGGAAAAGGTACTTCTTGCAGCAGATTTCTTTTCTTAAAGAATAATTGTTCTCCAAAAGAACATCCGATCTCATAGTGGGTTCCGTAATTTTCTTCCTGATACATGTTTTTTGCTCTCCATTTCTTTTTGACTGAGAGCCACCGGTAACTCTGAAAAAAGCATAATTCATTAAAAATTTTGTGTCAAGTTTTATAAATTTTCCAGAGACCATTTGTCCGGCCCATGCATCTAATCTATGTAAACACAAAAAGCCGGCCGGCAGAAAGGAAATTATGAAAAAAGAACAGTTGGGGCAACTCATCCTTACATCTGAAGATACCCTGTACCATGTGGCAAAGACACTGCTGCACAGTGATGCAGACTGTGCGGATGCCATACAGGAAACCATCGTAAAAGCATTTACCGGTCTGCACACTCTGCAGCAGGATTCCTACGCCAAGACCTGGCTGGTCCGAATCCTGATCAACGAATGCTATACCCTGATGCGAAGAGAAAAGCGTCTGGTATCCCTGGAAGAATATCCGTGTCAGGAGACTGCCAGCGAGCCTGCGGACTACTCGGATCTGTACGAGGCAGTCCAGAAGCTTCCTCCTGATATCCGGATCTGTATCGTCCTCTATTATTTGGAAGGATACAGCGTAAAAGAGACCGCAAAGATCCTGAAGATCTCGGAAAGCGCCGTCAAAAACCGCCTTGCACGGGCAAGGACCAGGATGCGAAAAGACCTGAGACAGGCAGCCACTTAAAGAAGGAGGAGGAACTATGGGATTTGAAAATTTAAAACATGATTTTCCAGAGATGCCGGAGGAAATAAGAACCATGATCCGAAAAGAAATAACCAAACAGATAAAGACAGAGCAACCGAAATTCCGCCGTAGAAGGAGTGTTGGCAAAACCTTCGCCGCATCCCTGGCAGCCGTCATGCTGTGCGGACTCACCGTATTTGCCGGAGTCAGTCTTTATCGGCTGCAGCTTCAGAAGACCGGGGAACACGGCGTCAGCATCGGGATTGAAGCCGGCGAGAATGCCGCTGAAAACCCGGATACGGCACCCGTCGACATCCCGAATGTACGATTGGAAACCGGTTATCTGCCGGAAGGCATGGTCCGGACCGAACGGGGAAAATACAGCTTTGAAGACAGCCTGTATCAGGGCGGCGTGTCTATGATTTTCTACCGGATGGACACCGGCGACGAGCAGTTTAAAGTACAGCATGAAGATGTGCTTTCCAGCGAAGAATTTGCAGCTGGCGGCAACCAGGGGATTTATCTGGAATATCCCCGACTGTTCCAGGATGAGATCAGCTTCAGCCAGCGGATCTATGTGGCGTACACCGATCTCCACTATGTGATGGAGATGTACGCGGCATCGGATGTCAGCAAGGAGGAGGCTATCAAAATCGCAGAACATGTACAGCTGGTCCCCACGGAAGACACAAGGGATGAGAACTTTGTCGTAGCCCAGAACTGGAGCGACTATCTGAAAGCTCTGGAACCCTCCCAGGAGGGAGAAGGCTGTGAGATCATAACTTCCATCGCCAAAGAGCAGATGGAAAACATCCATAAGACAGGGGACAGTTTTCCGCTTGACGATCAGGGGCTGACCGCCAGAGTAGCGGACGTGAAAATCTCGGATGATCTCCGTCTACTGGATGCTTCTTTCGTGGACGAAGATCTGAAAAAAGAAACAGACGAAAACGGGCAACTGCTCCCGGCCCAGATCCAGTATGTGAAAACAGGAGATACTGACACCCTCAGCCAGGAAATCAAAGCCAGAGAAGTTCCGCAAAAACTGGTCTACGCTTCTATCGAATACCAGAATACCAGTTCAGAAGAAATGACCGACGTTCTGTTCTTCGGAGAACTGGCGCGAATTCAGGAGACTGGCGGACAGATGCAGATCCTGGAAAATGAAACACCCTCTGAAAGCGATGCATGGGACATGGCTGTTCATCATGGGCTGTCCGCCTCCCGGGAAATGGTCTTCTATGATGTACGCGGCGGAGAGCAGGGAAACAACTATATCGAAAGTATAAAGCCCGGCGAGACCATAACAGTGCATATGGCGTGGATCGTAACGGAAGAAGAGCTTGGAACCCTGTTTCTGACACTTGATCCCTCCGGCGGCGCTTATGAATTCACCGATTCTTCCCTTGCCATCGGCTACGTGGATATCCGCCAGTAATCCAGCGGAAAACATACTGCGCAGACTTTCTATAGTCATAAACAAAGACAGGCAGGAGCTGTTGTAACGCGTGTTCCTGCCTGTCCTCTCTTCTTTTCATCTGCTTTCACAAAATGATGCTGCAGTCCCATTATAATACGCGGATCTGCTTTCAGCGAAACAGGAGGCCTGGTATTATAAACCTCCGCAGACTTTCCGGAGCGAAACTGTCCTGTATTCTTCCTGGGACGTGCAGATGTAGCAGCCGGTCAGTGCGCATCACCCCCAAATTCCTGCAGACGCTCTGCCAGACTTTTCATGTTCCGGGGCGTCAGGTGTTCTTTGTAGGTGAGCCCCAAATTCGTGATATGCAGAACAGGATATTTTCCTTTGGTCTGCAAAATATAATTCCTGTCAATGAGCCAGCCGATCACAGCCGCTGCCTCTTCCCAGTTCAGATAAGCCATGGAACCGTATTCCGCGATGGCGTCCAGATGGTATTTTACAATCATCTCCGACTGCAGTCCTCGCAGAACACCAGCCAGTACAAAGACGCCAAAGTAATGCCGGTCGCTGACGTATACCAGCGCATGCAAAACCGTCTCCGCTATGACAAATACGCTGTGACCCTTGTATTCCGGAAAATGACCTGCTGCCTCTTTCCCTTCTCTGGAACGGTCCAACATCTCCTGTTCCCAGTTTTCTCTCCTGTTCTGGTCCGCCGAATCTTTTTCCTCTGCTCTGGCTGTCTGTGAAGTTTCCTGGCCTTTTTCTCCCTTTCTGACCGCATCTTCTTCCGTCGACCGGACTGCTGACTCTTTCACAGCATCGCGGCTGACAGGACGTTCCGGCCGCGACTCATCCGATACCGCCAGATCTGCCGGGTCCGGATATTCATACTCCATTTTTTTGTAATAATCCCTTTTAGACATCATATTGCCGCATCCGGTGCCGTCCGCCTTGTAGTTCGAGCAGCCCAGCAAACGCCCCCCGTTTTTGGAACGTTTGACAATCAGATACCCATCCCGACAGTTCGTACATTTCATAATCGACAACTTTCTCCCCGCCAGGTCATTGGACATAAAACTGCATATTTCTGGTTCATTGGTACACAGATACAGCTTCAGGCCATAGGCCGCCTTATATCTCAGCTGCAGAGGGAATCCACAGACCGGACATTTTTTCTTTCCGGGCTCTTCCGGCTCTTTCTCCGACCAATTTCCGCGCAGGCAGACATTTTTATACTCCCGTTTGATTTCCAGCAGAAATTCCGACGGATTTTTCTCCGGCGCAATAAAATACACCCTGTTCCTGGTTCGCGTCATGGCCACATAAAAAAGTCTGCGCTCTTCCGCATACTGCATGGACCGGTCCTCCTTCACCACCAGGGACAAGACCGGATCATCTTCAATCTTGGAGGGGAATCCATAGGTTTCATTGCGACCGTTGACCACAATCACATTGTCATACCCAAGACCTTTGGAAGCATGGGCTGTCATAAAGGTAATATCAAGCTTCGGATATTTGACCGCCCGAAGTTTTGCACCCCGATTGGTATACTCGAAAAGACCGGTTCTGGCCAGCCGCTCTCCGTCAAATCCGAATCTGCCCAGCAAAAGGATTCTGGACGCTTCTGCAGAAACTCCAGCCATCTGGTCATACTTTATGATCTGTTCCAGAGCTGTCAAAACCGCACAGGCTAGGGCGTAATCCCTGCCGCTTCTCCGGTCTTTCTGCGAAGCCCTGGCAGCGCCGTCATAGGTATAGATGATAACCGGATCTTCCAGATGTTTGGACGAAAGCAGAGATTTGCGGATCTGGGAAGCGTTTTTCTGGATAAAATTGCCGGCAATATCAATGACTTCCTGAGAATTTCGATAGGTACGTATGATTTTCATCAGTTTTGCATATCCCATCTTTTCCGCAAACTTCGTAAACAGAGTAATATCCGAACCGCTGAACGCGTAGATCGACTGCCAGTCATCCCCCACCGCCACGATCTTCGCATCTGTCACCTCGGAAAAGGACTGGACCAGATCAAACCGCTGTCTGGAAATATCCTGATACTCGTCCACAATCAAATACCGGAAATCCAGCTTCTCTTTCATCTCCTTCACTTCATTCAGGACTCTGGCTGATTCATTGATCATGTCTTCGAAATCCACCGCGTGGTTTTCAATCAGGTGTTTTTTATATTCCAGGTAACAGCCGCGGCAGATATCAAGAAACAGTCTGGTCCGTACGTTGGAACTCTTCCGTGCCAGCTCATCAAACTCCTGTTCTCTATATCCGTTGACCTTGAAATTCCGGATAAAATTGATTACCAGAAACACCAGCCGACGGATGTATTTATTCTCTTCCATGGCAATGAGTTTATGGATAATCTCTTCATTGGAACGGCGTCTCAGCTGGAAGCCATGCTTTGCCAGGCTTTCCTCCAAATGGGCAGAAATACTTCTTTTGTCATCATAAGAAGAAAAGGTGTAGATCAGCTTCGTCCCATGCTGTCTGTGCAGAAGGATCTTGTCATGAACCGCCTTTTTATAGGCAGTCAGTTCTTCCTCATCATACAGGAAATTCTTCCCGTCCTCCGTGATGCCAAAATGTTCAATGTAGGCTGTGTGACCATCCTGTGTAATCTGAAAATCCGGCGTATAGGGTTTGGAAGCCATCAGGATATGATAGGGATAAACCGGCTCGTACGTATAATCAATTCCATTCAGATAGAGAAAATTGGCAATCTCCACTTCCTGCATGGACCTGACAATCTCATTTTGAATCGTAACCTTCTTTCTGCTGTTTCGATCAATGATCTCCTCTTTAAAATCATTCAGCTCACTGCGCATGGTCGCATAATTGGCACTGGCCATATGGTTGAAAAAATGGTTGATGTCGTCCCCCTCATAGGGCGCATCAAAATAGGAAGCAAAAAAAAGAATCAGACTGTTGACCACCCCGGGATTTCGCAGGATCGTCCCTCTGAAATATTCCTGTACGCAGTAATACAGCTTGCTTCCGTCCACAATATTTAATTTTTCGGGATTGTTTTTGTGCAGAATCGCGTTTCCCGTAGAATGAAAGGTCGCAATGGGACACGGAATATTCAAGTCCCGGTTGATCTTTTCTTTCAGT
The DNA here is from genome assembly GCA_951802115.1 of uncultured Lachnospiraceae bacterium. Taxonomy (GTDB): domain Bacteria; phylum Bacillota; class Clostridia; order Lachnospirales; family Lachnospiraceae; genus Hominiventricola. Next base: position 198,171 of record CATOPL010000004.1, read on the forward strand.
TCATTGACGGCTTTATTCGTAAAAGAGATGATCAGAATCCGGGGTGGGTCAATCTGCTGCTTTTCCACCAGATATTTTACCTTTGCAGCAATCGTCGTCGTCTTCCCCGCCCCTGCTCCGGCTACCACCAGACTGTAATCCTCATCAGACAGGACCACGGTTCTCTGATCCTCATCCAGCCGGATCGCCGGGTCCACCTTTTCCAGAATGTGATCCAGATAGTCCTGCTCCTCGGTCAGCTTCGCTTTGATATAACGGTCATTGAATCCGTCCACCAGTTCTGTGATACGCTCATAGTCCCTGTACAAAGCCCTGGCCCGCTCCGCCTCAAATCCATTTTTCCAGCAGTAATCCTCCAGAAGTTCATTCTCATCAAATGTTCGAAATGTCTGCATCGTGTCGGAAAATTTCTGAATCTTTGGAAGGTATTCCTTTCTTGAAATATAATGGCCGATATGACCCAGTCCTTCCAGAAACCGTTCCCATTCCAGCAGTTCCAGGCATTTGCCTGTTACTTCCGGCGGCGCCTCAGCCTGCACTTTCTTTTTTCTGAATATATTGTTGAACAATCCCATTTTCTCTTTTGTATCCTCTTCGTTCTGTCTGCTCAACAGGCAAAACATTTATTCTTCTTGTGTGCGATGTTAAAGTTTTTATGGTAAGATCAAATTTCTGTTATTTATCCATCTCATTTTACCACAGAGTCCCTGAGAATCCTATGAAAAAATAGAGGTTCCCGGATTTTCTTTTTTCTCTTTTTGTGATATTTTCAATCTGTCAGGCGTTTATCTATTGAAAAGCTTTTCAGAAAAAACAGTGCAAAGCAAGTTCGTGGGACGGAGGTGATCTTTTTGGAGAAAGCGGACTATGACCAGGCGGTAGCCCATTGTCTGGACGCTGTATACCGGACAGCCCTGAACTGTTGCAGGAACCGGCAGGACGCAGAGGATGTGGTGCAGACAACCTTCTTAAAGCTGTTGGAATGCGACACTCCCTTTCAGGATGAAATCCATATTCGCAAATGGCTCATCCGGGTGGCAGTCAATGAATCCCATTCTCTGTGGCGTTCCTTCTGGCGGCGCAACGTATCCTCTCTGGACGGACAGACGGCGGAACCGACCTTTTCCCTGCCGGAACACAGCGATCTGTTCTATGCCGTACAGGGCCTTCCGGTCCGGTACCGGGAAGTCGTACATCTGTATTATTATGAAGAATACAGCATCCGGGAGATCTCCGCTCTTCTCCATCTCTCAGAAACCGCCGTCCAGACCCGGCTCATGCGCGCACGCCGAAAACTAAAGCTCCTGCTACAAAACTGGAATTAAACAGCAGCGGAACTTTTATCAGTAGCGAACCTCTCAACCTACGGAAGGTTTTCCGGCTGCGGACGCTGGCGGAAATCCTTCCAGACTATAGGGGGTGAGGGGTCCGATGCGGAACTTAAATTAGGAGGCATGGAAATGAACACGGAAAAAGACAATAAGACCTGGTATCGGCACACGTTCGACGAAGTACATGCTTCTGAGAATCTACGGAGAAAGGTGAACGAAATGAAAAATGAAAATGGAATGAATAAGACAAAAAAGACGCTGTCCAAAGGAGCTGTCGCAGCTGCGGCCTTTGCTCTTCTGATGCTCAGCAATGTGATCTCCTACGCGGCGTCCGGGCGCGCCTGGTTCCTGACCATCACGCTTCCAGATGGGGAAACCCAGAAAATTGAGATAGAACAGGGACCCGAAAACGGGCAGTATTTCATCTATGAAGACACCGATACCTCTGCTGTGTCAGAAAGTATGGTCAGCACGGAAACAGACATCACGCTGGAAGCATCCGAAGAAGACTCTGCCCGCCGCCTGGAGGAAGCAGGGGGCCGGATCTGGCTGATCCTGGATGAACAGAGCCGCGTCGATATCACGGAAGATTTTCAGGACGGGACCTGCAAAGGAACCCTTGAAACAGACGACATAACCTGGTACTATGAAGTCACCGGCACGATAGAAAACTATGACATCCAGGCGCAGGTTATGACTTTTGTTGTGAAATAATGTTTCCGGTATTCCGGACAGATTGGCGGTTCTAAAGCGTGTCTGAACATCGCTTTCTGACAGATATGCTTTAACACAGACCATTCACTTTTCTTGTAAAATCATCCTGTGAAAAACGAGGGGTCGTCTGGAACGATCCCTCTGTTCTTAAGACCATATATGGTTGCAGATACATCATTCTATCGGCGATGCTCTATTCCCGCGGACAGCAGGCCAAGCAGAAACAGACGTACCAAAAACAAAGGCCTCTCTTTTTCGTGCAGATAAAGAGAGTACAGCCAGGAAAAATTCTGTTATAATCAGTATAGTGGAAAGGAGAGAATATCAAAATGGAATGGATCGACAGACTGAACAGTGCTATTGATTATATGGAGGAACACTTTACCGACGAAATCGATTATGAGCAACTGGGACGGATCGCCTGCTGTTCTTCCTTTCATTTTCAGCGAATGTTTTCTTATATGGCAGGAATTCCGCTATCCGAATATATTCGAAGACGGAAAATGTCCCTGGCGGCTGCAGACCTCCAGACCAGCGATATCCGGATCATCAACGTAGCGGAAAAATACGGTTATCGTTCTCCCACCGCATTCAACAGGGCTTTTCAGTCCGTACACGGAATCGCTCCCTCAGCAGTCCGGCAGGAGGGAGTATCTCTGCGATCTTTTCCGCCAATCACATTTAAAATAACAGTTCAAGGAGTGGAAGAAATGAATTATCGAATTGAGACAAAAAAGGCTTTTCGCATCGTCGGCGTATCGGTAGCTCTGGACAAAGAAATTGAAAAGAATTTCGCAGTCATTCCCTCAAAATGGCAGGAAGCCTCTGAAAACGGCACACTGGCAAAGCTTGTACCAATGATGAACCGTGAGCCCATGGGGGTACTTGGTGTCAGTACCTGCAGCGGAGACGACCATTGGCGATACTACATCGCAGTCTCCACTTCACTGGATACAGAGGATTTTGAAGAATATACGGTACCGGCAGCAACCTGGGCAATCTTTCCCGGGGAAGGAACTGGCCAGTCCATCCAGGAGCTGGAACGACGCATCGTAACGGAATGGCTTCCCACTTCCGGATATGAATACGACAATGCACCGGACATTGAGGTATATCTGAATCCCGATCCGCACAATGCCCGCTACGAAGTATGGATTCCCGTAACCAAAAAACGGAACTGATTATAAAACAGATCCAATGCAAATTTACAGACACGCCTGAAGCGTGTCTGTAAATTGTTTTAATTGTTTTATGCCATTTATATACTGCTGTTTGCAAGAGGTGGGACACACATTTGCCAGAAGGCAGTTTTTTAAATACGCTCTTAGCGGTTTTCAATTTGCCAGTCAACGGGCGTAAGACCGTGCTGCTCCAGAAATGCATTGGTCTGGCTGAAATGTCTGCAGCCGAAAAAACCATTATGCGCTGACAGAGGGCTTGGATGCGCTGCTGTCAGAATCAGATGCTTCGGATTGTTCAGCATGGATTTTTTTGTCTGTGCAGGTCTGCCCCAGAGCAGATAAACAATCGGTCGGTCCTGCTCATTCAGAATACGGATTGCAGCGTCTGTAAATTTTTCCCAGCCGATGCCTCTGTGGGAATTCGCTTTATGTGCACATACAGTCAGCACTGTATTCAAAAGCAGTACTCCCTGTCTGGCCCATTTTTCCAAATAACCATGATTGGGAATATAACACCCTACATCACTTTGAAGTTCTTTATAAATATTAACCAGAGAAGGCGGTGTTTTCACCTCCGGTTTAACGGAAAAGCAAAGGCCGTGCGCCTGTCCGTCTCCATGATAGGGATCCTGCCCGAGAATAACAACCTTCACTTCCGACAGCGGTGTAAAATCAAACGCGTTGAAAATATCGTCCGCCGGCGGAAAAATCAGTTTGCTACTATACTCCTCCTTCACTGTTTGATACAGCTCCTTGTAATATGGTTTGGAAAATTCCGGTTTTAACGGTTCCAGCCAGTCATTTTGAATCATTCCCATATCCTGTTTCTCCTTTGCATCTTTTAATCTGTTTTATTCCCGTGGACAACGATCCGGACAGCTGTGCCGGCATGACTGTCACGGAGACAAAGCTCCCCTGACTTTTTGCGAGTTCTTTGACTGTTAAACTTTTGACGGACAACTTATCGAAAACAATTTCATCCTGTCTTACAGGCTTTTACAAACGTACCGGAACCTTATATCGGTTCAGATATTGTTTCACTTCAAGGATTTCCAGTTCTTTATAATGGAACAGAGAAGCTGCAAGCGCCGCATCCGCCTTGCCGTCCGTAAGCGCCACTTTAAAATGCTCCATCGTACCTGCGCCGCCGGAAGCGATAACCGGAACGGGCACACGCTCTGCAATCGTTCGAGTCAGCTCAATATCATAGCCTCCTTTTGTCCCGTCACAGTCCATACTGGTAAGAAGAATCTCACCTGCCCCCAGCGCACATACCTTCTGGGCCCATTCCACAGCATCAATTCCCATATCCACACGGCCGCCGTTCTTGTAAATATTCCAACCGCTCCCGTCCTCTCTCCTGCGCGCGTCAATGGCAACCACTACGCACTGGCTCCCGAACTTGTCTGCCGCCTCTTTAATCAGTTCCGGACGCATGATCGCTGCCGAATTCACAGAAATTTTATCTGCTCCCTCCCGCAGCAACGCCCGGAAATCTTCCACTGTACGAATCCCTCCGCCCACCGTAAAGGGTATGAACACGGTCTGCGCCACCCGGCGCACCATATCCACGACCGTATTCCTGGCATCGGAAGAAGCCGTGATATCCAAAAATACCAGCTCATCCGCTCCTGCACGGTCATATGCAGCCGCGATCTCCACCGGATCTCCGGCATCTCTGAGATTTACAAAATTTACTCCTTTTACCACCCGTCCGTCATGTACATCCAGACAGGGGATAATTCGTTTTGTAAACATTTTTTCTCTCCTATGCAAGTTCGGCAAAATTTTTCAGTATCTGAAGTCCTGTCTCACTGCTTTTCTCCGGATGAAACTGACAGCCAAACACGTTATCCAGCTCCACAGCTGCATGGATTCTGACACCATATTGAGTGATCGCCTTTACAATGGACTCATCCTCCGCTTTCAGATAATAAGAATGGACAAAATAGACATACGGTTCCGCCGGAAGCCGGCAAAATAGTCTGCCATTGTTCTGGAGAGACAGAGAATTCCATCCCATATGCGGAATCTTCAGGCCTTCTCCGTCCGGAAGCCGGAGAATTTTTCCTTTCAGAATCCCGAGCCCCGCCACACCCGGAGCCTCGTCGCTGCAGTCAAACAACAGCTGCAGTCCCAAACAGATGCCCAGAAACGGCGTCTTCTTTTGTACAATTTCTTGAATCACATCCACCAGTCCATAATTTTGCAGATGAAACATGGCATCGCCGAACGCTCCCACACCAGGCAGAATTACCTTGTCTGCCTGCAGAAGCATATCTCTGTCACGAGTGACGCATACTTCCTGCCCAAGTTTTATAAGTGCCTTTTCTACACTCCGAATATTACCGGCATCATAGTCTATTAATGCTATCATTCTCTGTCCTCTTTATTTAACTTACATCCTGCCTTAAAAGTGTTGATTCAGACTGATTCTGCCGCCAGAAATACGGTCGGATCTTTCTGTATGGAAATCCCCCGATCAGCAACCTCTGCCGACAACTGAGGAAATTTTTCATGAACCCGGATATATCTGGACTTCTGATTAAAATAACAAGTCTTCTCAAATGGGAAACGGATCAATTCGGGATGCTCAAATCCCACTCCCAGCTCCAGAATACAAAGCTTCTGATTCAGGGTAAAAGACAGCCAGTGCAAATATTTTTCCCAGCTCTGTTGCTCTCCTTTTTCTGCCAGAGGAACTGTAAGCCGCTCTGAAACGAGTCCTGCCGACTCCAGATTGGTTCTGTCATCTTGCAGACTAACCACAAAATAATCTTTATTTTCCAGCAGCTGTGCCAGATTCTGGTATAAAAAATATCTATTGCCGGACAGGTTCTCTCCCAGCCCGACCAACACCAGATTCGCCTTTTGGACCTCTTCTCTTAATTCCCTGTAAGTCATATTCCATGTCCTCCGCGTTATGTCAAGTATACTCAATTTTTCCGGATACTGCAAGCAATTTGAGTATTATTTACTTCAAACGCAATGCTTTGCTGTCCCGATATTTTCAGCATTTCCACATCCTCTGCAGAATCTCCCGCCGCTGCGGTCTCTTCCGGAGAAATATGCAGTCGCCGACAGATCCGGCGGACTCCTTCTGCCTTGGTAGCCCGGTTTGACACAATCTGCAGGCAGTTATCTTCTGTAAAGACGCGAACTTTGCAGATTCCGGCCCGCTGAAGCGTCTTTGCTGTTGCTTCTCTCTCTTCCTCTTTCCACTGCATGGAATCCGGACGCAGCATCGTAATCTTATAAAGCTTACCCTCAGTCCGGTAAGATAAAAGCCGGCATCTTATATTTTTTTCAATTTCCTTCAGAACAGACAGACAGGCTTCCTTCAGTTCCAGCACATCTTCCCATTTTTCCTCCGATCCTCTTTGAATATCCCACACCACCATATGCGCTCCGGCAGCAAAAATACCTCCTGAAAACAGATGCCATACTTCCCGACATCGTTTCCTCACCTCCTGATATGGCAGAGAAGTGGCAAAAAAAAGCGGAATTTTATCTCTGCAGAGTCCTTCCAGCCCGGCTCTGATCCAGGAGTCCACCCGTTCCTGTCCTGAGGATCTTTTCGGCAACAAAGTCCCGTCAATATCCAGGAAAACCGCCCGCGCACGCCTTGGGATACGGAAAATGGGATACGGACCAAAAAGAATATCATTCATAAAATTCTTTCTCCCGCCATATGCCAGATAGCAGGAACAGTGTTTCCGTCCGCAGGAAAGCAAAGGCAGGTCTGCAGGGGTTTCCGAACTGGTCATTTGCTGCTGAATGTTCCAGAATTCTTCCTGACCCATACCGGTGCAGCGGCTGATATTGCAAAGCCTCACCCCTTTGTCTGCTTCCACAAACAGACGACCTCGGCATTGTGTAAAATCCGCCGGGATCGTTGACAGTTCCGTGAAAAAATAAGGATCAATTTTCAAAAACGCTTCCGTCTCCTGTTTCGTATACGCACGCCCCAGACCGTCCATGCTGTTGATCCACAGATAAAGCTCCTCCGGCAGACTGTCTCGCAGCTTCTGCAGCACTTCTATATTCTGCGGCACTCCCACTGCACCGGCACAAAGATGGATCCCTTCCTGCAAAAGCTGTCTGCACATTGCTGCAAAGGATCGCACAGAGACCATTTCCGGATGGAACGTAGCCCAGAGATACAGCTTATCACAGTTTCCGCCGGCCTTTTGGAAAAGCTCCATAGATTCCTGAAACGGAAAACTCAGATTGGTCTGCGCTCCCACAGCCTCCAGCTCTGCAACCGTGCTAAGACGCCCCAGTCCTTCCCAGTACCAGGGATGAATCAACGCTTCTCCATAAGGCGCCACCATCAGTGTACGAATCCTGTGCGCAGCCGCATATTGTTCTGTTGTCTGCACAAAATGTACCCACTGTTCCCGATCCTTTAAAAGCTCTTTTTCCGATATTCGATGTTTGGAAAAGGGACAGTAAGAACAGCGATAATTACAGCTCTTCAGACTGCCCCTGTATAAAAGTTCAAATCTGTCCATTCCTATGCTCCCATTCCTCCATCTTTTCACTGATCTCCCGGGAAATCAGCCGCGGACCCAGATCATCTGAGAGCTCCAGTCCGGTCTCTGTCAGTGTCAGAAATGTATCGTCTGTACAGACATACCCTTTTATCTTCCAGTCTTTTAAAATCGGAAAATCTTCCTCAACGCAGGTTCCAAACAGTTCTCTGTATCCGGATAAGCATAATCCCGGACGGATCAGAAGATGACGGATCACATATCTTCTCTTTAACTCCTCCTCTGACAGAACGATCCCGTGAGTAATCTGTGCAAAGTCCTCCATATGTATAAATCGATCCAACTGCGCCAGGCACCCTTCTCTGGTAATCGTATAGGGACTGCAGTAATGAAGATTGCCAAGATAGCTTCTCCCTCCGCACCCCAGAGCCAGAGAAGTACCAAGACTGCACTCTGTATACTTTCTTCCCTGTGTGCTGCGTACAAAACGCCGCATAGAATCCTGACGAAATCCTTCTGCCCGTAAATATGCACTTGCTTCCCGATACTGCAGCAACGCTTCCCCGGGCTGGAGCACCATACCTTTTTTCATTTCCTTCTGCAGTCCTGCTCCATGTTTTATGTACAGCGGATACAAGAATATTTCCTCCGGTTCAAACGCCACTGCTTCTTTTAGAGAATTTAAAACACTGTCTGCAGTCTGACCCGGAATTCCGTAAATGAAATCTACATTCACACATGGAAACGCATATTCTTTCATCAGTGCCAGCGCTTTTCTTGCTTTCTGTGCACTGTGCTTTCTCTTCAGAGTATGAAGTTCCTCATCCGAAAAACTCTGAATTCCCATACTCACCCTGGTAACACCCGCCTGTTTCAGGATTTCAAGTTTTGTCCGGCTGGTCTCTCCGGGTGATGTTTCTATGACCAGCTCCCGCTCATCCGTGTACGAAAAATGACGCTCCAGCATCCGGAACATCCGTTCAAGCTGCTCTTCTTCCAGAAGCAGCGGCGTTCCGCCGCCGATAACCACTTCTGAAAACCGGCTTCCATATGGCGCTAAAATCTGCTCATATTGTCCGCTCTGACGCTCCGCTGCCTCCAGATAACGGTCGATCTGCGTATGGTCCTGCCCGGTAACAGAAAAGAGATTACAATACCCGCATTTCGTCCGGCAAAACGGAAGATGCAGATAAAGTCCATGTCCTGCACCTGACAGACAGGACGCATACATCTCCAGACGCACTCCTGTCAGAGTCCGGTAAGCAGTTTTATGAGGATAACTGTACATATACTGTCGATATGGGTTCATGGCGTCTGTTCCTGTTCTGCAAATAATTTTATGATCCGCACAGTCTGTTTCCAAAAAGCTGCTCAAAGAAAGAAATGTTTATAGGGAATCGTATTGATAACTGGATGATTGATGCCATGGAACTGACATCCATCCTCTCCATAACAGGTTCCATGATCCGAACAGCAGATTACAAATGCAGATCCCCTCTGTCTTTTCCATCCTTCGAACAAGCGCCCCAGCTCCCGATCCACGTACCGAAGCGCCGCTTTATGACTGTCATAACTGTCTTCTCTGGCATTCTCAAGATAAAAATAGTTCGGGTAATGGATCGCATCTACATTCAGATAAACAAAAATCCGTTTATCCGGATCTGCCTCTTCCATTTTCTTTAAAAGAAAATCAACCTGATTTTTTGTACTGTCTTTTACAGGACAGGCAAAAGAAGGATTCCAGTAACTCTTCTCAAAATATCCCGGAAATACCTTTCCGATATCCGAACGCTTGTCAAAAAATGCCACTCCTCCCACACACCAGGTGTCATAGCCATCCTTCTTCAGTCCTTCCATAATCGTACTCCCGGAAAATCCATATGCACCTTCCGGAACCCGGTTACCAAGCCCGACAGACCGGGGAAAGAATAATAACTCCCGGTCCGCCACATTTTTTGCGTCAAAACGGCAGGGCAGAAAACCTGCAAACATGGCGTGATGCGAAGGCCAGGTAAAATTACCAGGCGCCTGACATTTCTCCCACGCACCATACTGATTCAGTACCGGCGTTCCTCCTGCCGACTCTTCCTCCACTGCCGCGTCATAGCGAAGCGTGTCCAAACAGACAAACAAAATATCGTTTGTTCCCACCACATTGTCCATATTTACAGAAGATGTCCTTTTCTCTTTTGAAGACGCCAAAAGCCGCAAGGGAACATCTCTTTTGGCAGAGCCTTCCGTATACTCATTCATTTTTTCACTCTCCTGTCTGCTATCTACCCGTCCGGCTCAGATAACCACTTTTTGATCCGCGCCGCCTGACGTCGATAAATGCTGTTTTCATGATAAATATCCTGATAAATCAAATCTCCCTGCGCATTCATTTCTATAATTCTGGGCTTCAGATTTTTTTTCTCCAAAAGGATATCGATTCCCGCACTTTCCAGGCCCGGAAATTCCGCGGCCGCTTTTTGACATAACTCTTCTATCTGTTCCCGCACTTTAAGAGAAAGACCAAGTTCTGCCGATGCCAGCGGAAGATTATTCAGCTGCAGGTTTGTAATCGGCCCTTTCGACAGCCTGGCAAGAAGATAATCGACTCTTCCTTCCTGAAATACAACGCGCAGATCATATGCACAATTACCATACACTGCCTTGGCATACCAGCGCTCTACCACACAGTCCAGGCTTAGAAGCCTGTCCAGAAACTGCCGGATTTCTTCCGCATCTGCAGAACAGCGAAGTCTTTTTGTATTTATCAGTCCCTGTTCCGGTTTGAACAGCGCACATGTATACAAAGACATTTTTCCCTTTCCCGGATGCAGACGAAACGCAGACACCCCTGCCGCGCCGGAACCCCAAACCGGTTTTATAAATACCTGACAGACTCTGTTTTCTTTCATTATTTCTAGAAGATGCTCTGTGTTCTGTATGCGGACCCGACCGGAAATATCTTTGTTTTTGCGTATTACTGCATCGCTCGCCCGAGAACCACAGTTTCCGTCCAGAAATTCCGTCACCGGAAGCCCGGCCCGGATCAACCTTTCTTTACACTCACGCTTATTCAGAAGCTCTGTAATCACAGACGGCGGATTAAGAAATGTAAGCGGCTTTTCTTTTGCCACACTGGAAATCGATGCCAGTTCCTTTCTGTACGCCTCCGTCAGCTGTCCCAGCTCTTCCAGCCTGCAGCTGCGCCATAAAGGCGGATCAATTTTAAGAAACAGTTCTCCATCCGGCAGATGCTCTGCCCAGTCTTTCCAGCCCAGAAAAAGAACCGACAAACCTTCCTGCTCAGCCGCCTGTTTCAGAAAGAGAGTCCTCTTTGTATCAGCATTTCCCAGAAGAACCGCCCTTCTCATTCTGTCAGCATGGGGGTATAGTAAACCGTACCATCATAGGAGGATGTATAGGCTTCCTCTCGTTCAGACGCATCCACTTCAATATGATGCTCATTTAATTTTTCCAGTTTTCTGACCATTTCATCGCTCATATAGTGATAATGAACATCCAGAACTTCAATATTCGGATAGGTTGGAAGCTTTGCAAAGAGCAACTCTCCGCCTTTGTCAGTCAGAGAACCCATGGACAGATCCAACGTTACGATCTGATCTATGAATTTACTTTCCAGCACCACTTCCACCAGCTCATCCTGAATCTCGCTGTCCGTAAGCCCCAGATAAGTAAGTTTGGGAAAATCTGCCTTTTCCAGAAACGTGCGGATCCGGCCTGCATCGCCTTCAAAACCGTAATCTTCAACTCCCAGATAAAGCAAAAGCTTTCTTAAATTCGGAAGATGCGCTTCCTGAATTGACATCAGAACCTCCTCCGGAAGTCCTCCGCAGATGATTGTCAGTTCTTCCAGATTTTCATGCTCAATCTTCCCCAGACTAAGTTCCGTACTTCCTTTAATTGTCAATGCTTTCAGCTGTGGCATCGCACCCCACAGACGGCTGTAATCCCCCTGCATAATCCATGAAACTTCGCAGGACTCAAAATCCATGTTTCCGATAAACAATCTCTCAATATGAGAAAACCGATCTGCATTTTTCACAACTCCGTCAATAATCGCCTGGCAGTCCTCTTCCCACGCGTCTCCCCAGTCCCCGATAATAACTTCTGTCAGGAGCGCAAATTCCGGATCGGCAAGAATGTCTTCCACCATGGTTTCGGAGCTTTTGCCTCCATCTTCATAATCTTCATAATCGTACTCATATGTTTTCGTTTTCTGCTCTTTCAAAAATGAAATCTCCATATCTTCTGGCCTCCTTGCTTATCTTACTTACAATATTTGTATTTATTATACTATTGAAAATCTTGTCTGGCAATGTCCAGTGTCTATTTACTCTTACTCCTTTTCCTTTACATGCTATCTCTCCGTATTAAAAATAACTTCTTATATTTTTCCAAAATAAAAAAGCCAAGACAAAAGTCTCGACTTTTCTGGTATATACCTTCAAAATCACATACAGCACTAAAAGATACTTATCTTCTTCACTTCCTACAAGCTTCTTTCCAACCTCTTCCCTTCTGGATAAGCCCTCGACCGATTAGTGACAGTCAGCTCCATACAT